>JAKQCX010000030.1 GCA_029558905.1 Pseudomonadota bacterium | reverse complement strand
TGCAAGCAAGCCGCTCCACTCATCAGATCTCTGACTTGTGCAAGCATCAGGTCTTACCTTCGCTTCAATCCACCCATTCAGGTGAATCTACCCAACCCAATGCCCACAACTTAAGGCTGTAAGCAAACTGTTAAAGAACTGGTTGCGGGGACAGGATTTGAACCTGTGACCTTCGGGTTATGAGCCCGACGAGCTGCCAGACTGCTCCACCCCGCGATCGAGAAGTGGGACTGTACAGACCGTTGGCGCATGCGTCAAGTGCCACCCTCGTTTGCCACCTTCCGCACCCTCCTTATAGGATGGACCATCCCTGCTGTGACCCCGAGAGCCCTCGAACCCCTGTCCATGGACTTCCAGCTTGCCCGCCTGCCTTGCGTCGACTTTGGCGCCGGCGCTCTCGCTCGCCTCCCTGCAAGGGTGGCCGCCTATGGCCAGTGTGCCCTCATCGTGACGGGCGCCCGCTCCCTGCACGCGAGCCCCCACTGGGATCCTCTGGCCAGGGATCTGACAAGGCATGGAATCGCCTGGGAGCTGATCAGCGTAGCGGGAGAGCCCTCTCCTGCCCTGGTGGATGAGGCTGTGGCCCGCTATCGGTCCGAGCCCATCGACTGCGTGGTGGGCATCGGCGGTGGCAGCACCCTGGATGCGGCCAAGGCCATCGCCGGCCTGCTCCGGCCCGGCAACTCCGTGCTGGAACACCTGGAGGGTGTGGGCCCGGAGCGGCCCTACAAGGGCCCCGCCACACCCTTCATCGCCGTACCCACCACGGCGGGGACCGGCTCGGAGGCCACCAAGAATGCGGTGCTCTCCCTCCAGGGCGAGCGGGGGTTCAAGAAGTCCTTCCGCGACGACAAACTCATGGCGGAGTGGGCCATCATCGACCCCGATCTGCTGGCCAGCTGCCCGCCCCCCGTGCTGGCGGCCAACGGCATGGACGCCTTCACGCAGTTGCTGGAATCCTACGTCTCCATCCGGGCCCATCCGCTGATGGATGCCCTGGCCCTCTCAGGCATGGAAAAGGTCCGGGATGCCCTGCTGCCTTGGTATGAAGGCGTCGGCACCCAGACAGAACACCGGGCCAACATGGCCTATGCCGCCCTGCTGTCCGGCATCACCCTGGCCCATGTGGGCCTGGGCTCGGTGCATGGCCTGGCCTCCCCCTTGGGGGCCTTCTTTCCGATCCCCCATGGCGTGGTGTGCGGCACCCTGGTGGCGCAGGCCACGCGTGTGAACATCGCGGTCATGCAGGCCCGGGAGCCCGACAACCCGACCCTGGCCAAATATGCCCAGGCAGGTCGCCTGCTGAGCCGGTCTGGCTTGGACGAGCACACCGCACGCCAGACCCTGTTGGACATCCTGGAAGACTGGACCTGCCGCCTGCAACTGCCCCGCCTGGGCCAGTACGGCATCATGGAAACGGATATTCCCCGCATCGTGGCCCACAGCCGGGGCTCCAGCATGAAGACCAACCCCGTCGTGCTGAGCGACACGGAAGTCGCGGCCATTCTGCGGGCCAGGCTTTAATCCTCGGACCAGTCCCCCACCACCCGCCTGGCCACCTCTGCAGGGAAGCCCCGGCTGACGAGAAAGCGCAACTGCCGAACCCGGGCCGCCGCATCCCCTGCAGGCTGGCCGAACTTCCGGGTCCATATGGCACGGGCCGCGATCAGGTCCTTGGCCCGCGCCTCGCTCACCACCTGCTCAACGATACCTTCGGGCACCCCTTTTGCGCGCAACTCCACCTGCAGGCGCGCACTGCCGTAACGTTCGGCCCGGGCGTGCGCCAGGGCTTCGGCAAAGCGGGCATTGGAGAGCAGGTTTTCCCGCTCCAACCCGTCCAGCACATCCGCGATCTCCGACGGCTCGCCGTGTGGAGCAAGCTTGCGTGCCAGCTCCGCCCTGCTGTGCTCCCGCCGGGCCAGGAGATCCAGGGCCCGCTGACGGAGTTTCAAGTGGTGGCGGGGGCCGGCGCGGGGGATCTCACACCCAGTCTCTCGCGGATCTGGGCCTCCACATCGGCGGCGATTTCCGGGTGCTGGCGCAAATATTCCCGGGCATTGTCCTTGCCCTGGCCGATCTTCTCGCCCTGATAGGCATACCAGGCACCCGACTTGTCGATGAGCTTGTGGGCCACGCCCAACTCGATGATCTCGCCCTCCCTGGAGATGCCCTCACCATACAGGATGTCGAAGATCGCCTCCTTGAAGGGGGGGGAGACCTTGTTCTTCACCACCTTCACCCGGGTCTCGTTGCCGATGACCTCGTCACCCTTCTTGATGCCGCCGATACGGCGAATGTCCAAGCGTACCGAGGCATAGAACTTGAGGGCGTTGCCGCCGGTGGTGGTTTCCGGGTTGCCGAACATGACGCCGATCTTCATGCGGATCTGGTTGATGAAGATCACCAGGGTATTGGTACGCTTGATGTTGGCGGTGAGCTTGCGCAGGGCCTGGCTCATGAGGCGGGCCTGCAGGCCGACGTGGGAGTCGCCCATCTCGCCCTCGATCTCGGCCTTGGGCGTCAGCGCCGCCACCGAGTCGATGACGATGACATCCACCCCCCCGGAGCGCACCAGCATGTCGGCGATCTCCAGGGCCTGCTCGCCGGTATCCGGCTGGGAAATGAGCAATTCCCCCACGTGCACCCCCAGCTTCTGGGCATACACCGGGTCCAGGGCGTGTTCCGCGTCGATGAAGGCCGCCGTGCCCCCCAGCTTTTGCATCTCGGCGATGACTTGCAGGGTCAGGGTGGTCTTGCCGGAGGATTCCGGACCGTAGATTTCTACCACCCGGCCCCGCGGCAGCCCGCCCACCCCCAGGGCCACATCCAGCCCCAGGGAGCCGGTGGATACCACCTGGATATCCTCGGCCACGCTGCCGTCGCCCATCTTCATGATGGAGCCCTTGCCGAACTGCTTTTCGATCTGGGCCAGGGCGGCCGCCAGGGCCTTGGCCTTGTTGTCGTCCATGTCGCTTCCTCTCAAGAATGGCCCGATTATGGCATGGGCTCAAGCCACGGCATCCCGCATATAACCGAGGGCATAGGCCACCGCCTGGGCCCGGATGGCCCGGCGATCCCCAGCAAACAGCGCCCGTTCCAGCCGGATTTCCCGGCCCTGCACCGCCCAGGCGAAACACACCGTGCCCACGGGTTTTTCCGGCGAGCCTCCGGTGGGGCCGGCGATCCCGGTAATGGCAAAGGCCACGCGCGCCCGGCTGTGGGCCAAGACCCCCTCGGCCATGGCCCGGGCCACCTCCAGACTTACCGCCCCGTGTCTCAGCAGATCAGGTTCCGACACCCCCAGCAATTCCATCTTGGCGGCATTGCTGTAGGTCACGAAGCCACGCTCGAACCAGGCGGAGCTGCCAGCGATGGCGGTGCAGGCCTGTGCGGCCCAGCCGCCTGTGCAGGATTCCGCGCAGGCCAGCATCCAGCCCCGGGCCAGCAGGGCCTGGCCCAGCTCCAGGGCCAGGCCTTCAAGTCGTGCCTGCGTCACATCCATGTCCGTATCCCCAATAGGCAGACGATGCTGTAGCCCGCTGCCAACATATCGTCCAGCATCACCCCCAGCCCGCCCTTCGCCCGGGCGTCCAGCCAGGCGATGGGGAAGGGTTTCCAGATGTCGAACAGGCGAAACAGGGCGAAGGCCAGGAGATAACCCGGAAAAGCCTGCGGGGCAAAGGGCAGCACCAGCAGGAAGGCGGCCACCTCGTCCCAGACGATGCCGCCATGGTCCGGCACCCCCAGGTTCCGTCCGGTCACCCCGCAGATCCAGACTCCCAGGGCCAGGAACAGGAGCACCCACGCCCAGTACAAGGGGGAGGCCTGCAGCAGCCAGAACAGCGGGAAGGCCACCAGGGTACCCAGCGTACCCGGGGCCTTGGGGGACAGGCCGGCACCGAAGCCCAAGGCCAGGAAATGGGCCGGATGGGCTAGGAGGAAGGTCAGATCGGGCTGCCGGGTCCGGTGGTGTTCAGGCGAAGTGGTCATAACCCAGGCTTTCCAGATGCATGGCCCGACCATCCTCGTCCAGGATACGTAAACCCGGCTCCGAGGTGATGCGCCCCACCCGGGTCACCCTCACTCCGACCCGAGACGCGGCGGCCTCAACCTCCCGGCCCACCCCCGTCGGGGCGGTGAAGCACAGCTCGTAGTCATCGCCCCCGGCCAGCAGACATTGTCGGGCCAGGGCGTCATCCAGGCGCGCCTGCACTGCCGGATGGGCGGGCAGCCGGCTGAACGCCACCTCGGCCCCCACTCCGGAACGTTCCAGGATGTGCCCCAAGTCGGCGGCAAAGCCATCGGAGACATCGATGGCCCCACGGGCCAGACCGCGCAGCGCCAGACCCAGATCCACACGGGGCTCCGGGCTGTGCAGACGGGCCCGACAGGCCATGGCCTCCCCGCGGGTCAGGGGCACTGCAGCCCGCAGATGGTGCAACCCCAGTGCAGCCCCTCCCAGCTGGCCGGAAACCCAGATTTCATCCCCGGCCCGAGCCCCATCCCGGCGCAGGGCCAGGCCGCTGGGTATCTCGCCCAGCAGGGTGACGCAAAGGTTGAGCGGTCCCCGGGTGGTATCCCCTCCCACCAGGTCCACGCCGAAGCGCGCCGCCAGCTCCAGGAAGCCTCGGCTGAAGCCAGTCAGCCAGGTCTCGTCCACCTCGGGCAGGGCCAGGGCCAGGGTGGCCCAGCGCGGGGTGGCCCCCATGGCAGCTAGGTCGGACAGGTTCACCGCCAGGGTCTTGTGACCCAGCAGACGGGGGTCCACGTCGGCCAGGAAATGGCGCCCCAGCAAGAGCATGTCCGTGGTCACCGCCAGTTCCATACCCGTGGTGGGGCACAACAGGGCGGCATCATCTCCCACGCCCAGCACCGCCCCCGGTGCGGGCCGGGTAAAAAACAGGCGGATGAGGTCGAATTCGGTAGGCATGGCCGCGCCGGCTCAGACCCGTGGCGCAGCCTCGATTTCCACGCCGCGCACGCCCCTGGCCAGCTTGTCCAGCACACCATTGACGAACTTGTGGCCGTCGGTGCCACCGTATTTCTTGGCCAGATTCACGGCCTCGTTGATGACCACCTTGTAGGGCACATTGGGGGTATGCAACAGCTCATAGGCACCGATGAGCAGGGCGGCGTGTTCCACGGGCGAGAGTTCGGTCACGGCTCGGTCCAGGTGCGGGCCCAGGGCCGCATGCAGCGCATCGGTCGTGCGCAGCACCCCCGCCAGCAGCTCCTGGAAAAAGGCGGTATTGGCCTCGGCCATGAGCCGCGCACTCTCCTCCTCCTCTTCCATGTGCACCTGCAGGGCAGCCAGGTCACCGCCGGCTACCTGCCATTCATACAGGGCGCGCAGGGTCAGCTCACGCGCAATCCGCCGGCTGCCGCGGCCTGGCCCGGCCTGCCTGGTGATCATGGGTGTGCCTGAATGGCGCGCAGCAGGTTGGCCATCTCCACGGCGCACTGGGCGGCCTCCCGGCCCTTGTCGGACACGCGTTCCATCGCCTGATGGTCGGTGTTGGTGGTAAGCACGCCGTTGGCGATGGGCACGCCGGTATCCAGATTGACCCGGGTGATGCCGCTGGCCATCTCATTGGATACCACCTCAAAGTGGTAGGTCTCGCCACGGATCACCGCACCCACGGCCACCAGGGCATCATACCTGCCGGTACGGGCCATGCCCTGCAGCACCAGGGGGATCTCCAGGGCGCCGGCCACGGTGGCGATGCGGATATCCTCGGGCTTCACGCCCATCTTCAGCAGGGTGGTGGTGCAGGCCGACAGCAGACCCTCGCTCACGTCGTTGTTGAAGCGACTCATGACCACGCCCACCCGCAGGCCCGTGCCATCCAGGTTGGATTCGAATTCGAACAGCTTGCCGTACCGAGCCATGTCAGTGTCCCTCCTGTTCCAGATATCCAGTCACCTCCAGGCCGAAACCGGCCATGGAAGGCATGCGGCGGTGGCGCGCCATGAGCCTCATGCGGCCCACCCCCAGATCCCGCAGAATCTGGGCGCCGATACCATAGTTGCGCAGTTCGAATTTGGCCAGTGCCCGCGGGCCCGTGGTCAGACGCTGGCGCAGATCGGCACCGGTCTCGGTGCGGTGCATCAGCACCATCACGCCGCGCTCGGTGGCGGCCAGCGCCTTCAGGGCGGCATGCATGCCCCAGGAGTGGTCGGTGCCCGCATCGAGGAAATCCAGCACGGAGACGGGCTCATGTACCCGCACCAGGGTTTCGGCCTCCGGGCGGATTTCGCCTTGCACCAGGGCCAGATGGGTCTCGTCGGCGGTCTCGTCATGGTAGGCCACCAGGGCGAAGGATCCATAGGCGGTGCGCACGTTCTTCTCCGCCACCCGCTTCACCAGGGTCTCGTTCTCGCCGCGGTACTGGATCAGGTCGGCAATGGTGCCGATCTTCAGGCCGTGTTCGGCCGCGAACTCCAGCAGGTCCGGCAGGCGGGCCATGCTACCGTCCTCTTTCAGGATCTCGCAGATCACCGCTGCCGGTTCCAGGCCCGCCAGGCCTGCCAGGTCGCAACCCGCCTCGGTGTGGCCGGCCCGTTTCAGCACACCGCCGGGTTGGGCGCGCAGGGGAAAGACGTGGCCGGGCTGGAGGATATCGCTGGGCCTGGCATCCCGCTTCACGGCGGCCTGTATGGTCACCGCCCGATCCGCGGCGGAGATGCCGGTGGTCACCCCTTCGGCGGCCTCGATGGAGACCGTGAAGGCCGTGCCATGGGGGGTCTGGTTGTCGTTCACCATCTGTTTCAGGCCCAGCTGACGGCAGCGCTCATCCGTCAGGGTCAGGCAGATGAGGCCGCGACCGTACCGGGCCATGAAGTTGATGGCCTCCGGGGTGGCGAACTCGGCGGCCATGACCAGGTCGCCTTCGTTTTCCCGGTCCTCTTCATCCACCAGGATGACCATGCGGCCGGCCTTCAGCTCGGCGACGATTTCGGTGATGGGGGCTAGAGGCATACAATCATTCCTAGTCGGCGCCGGCCGCGTAGTGCAGCAACCGCTCGGCGTAGCGGGCCAGCATGTCCGCTTCCAGATTGACCCGGCTGCCGGCTTTAAGGTCCCGCAGCATGGTGTGGTCCAGGGTATGGGGGATGAGGTTGATGTGGAAATCAGCCCCATGCACCCGGTTCACGGTCAGGGACACGCCGTTCACCGCCACCGAGCCCTTGGGCGCCAGATAGCGGGTCAGGCTCTCCGGGGCAAGGATCTGCAGCAGCCAGGAATCCCCCACCGGTTCGAAGCGCAGCACCTCGCCCACCCCGTCCACATGCCCGGACACCAGGTGCCCCCCCAGACGATCCGCCAGGCGCAGGGCCTTTTCCAGGTTGAGGCGATCACCGGGGGCAAAGCCGATGGTGCAGGCAAAGGTCTCGCCCGACACCACCACGTCGAAGCCGTCCGGGGTCCGTGCCGCCACCGTCAGGCACACACCATTGCAGGCGATGGAGTCTCCAGACCGCACATCCCCCATGTCCAGACCCCCGGCGGCGATGCGCACGCGCGCATCGCCGCCCTGGGTTGCCTGTACATGGGTGACGTGGCCGACGGCCTGGATGATGCCGGTGAACATGGGGTTTTCCTGGACGCGGGCGGGACGCGGAGCAAGCGCCCATTTTATGGCTTTCGACGGCACCAGGGAAATCCGCCGCGCGCCATGCCGGATCGGGTGCCGTCTCAGTCCGGACGCAGGGTCAGACGGATGTCCCCGCCCAGCCGGCGCAGGTCCGCGAGACTGAAGGCGTGTGTCTGGGCCATTTGTGTATATGCGGGCAGGGCGAACAGACCCCGGGCGGGGTCGCCCATGACCTTCGCAGCCAGGTAGGCCACCCATTCGTCCACCAGGCCGGCCTGCAGCAGGGCGGCGTTGAGGGTGGCGCCGGCCTCCACGTGTACCTCGTTGATGCCGCGCTGGCCCAGGGCGCGCATCAGACCGGCCAGATCCACCCGGCCGTCTACGCCGGGCAATTCCAGGATGCTGGCACCGGCGGCCTGCAGGGCCTCCTGCCGGGCGGCATCGGCCCGGGCGCACACGAGCAGGGTTCTTTCCTCTCCCAAGCCTTCGGGCAAGGGGAGGAGGACACGGGCCCGGGATGGTGTGCGCAGTTGGCTGTCCAGCACCACGCGCCAGGGTTGGCGGGGGGTCTCGATGTCCCGTACGTTCAGTTGCGGATCGTCCGCCAGCACCGTGCCCACGCCGGTGAGCACGGCACAGGCCCGGGCCCGCAGGCGTTGCACGTCGACACGGGCGTCCGGGCCGGTGATCCACCGGGACTCGCCATTCCGCAGGGCGGTCTTGCCGTCCAGGCTGGAAGCGGTCTTCAGGCGCACCCAGGGCCGCCCCCGGCGCATGCGGGAGATGAATCCGATGTTCAATTCCCTGGCCTCGGCCCCCATTAGGCCCACCTCGACGCGTACCCCGGCCAGGGTCAGGAGTTCGAGGCCCCGGCCCGAGACCTGGGGATTGGGGTCCCGCATGCTGGCCACCACGCGGGCCACGCCCGCATCGATCAGGGCATTCGCGCAGGGTGGCGTGCGGCCATGGTGGGAACAGGGCTCCAGGGTGATGTAGGCGGTCGCGCCCCGCGCCCGCTCTCCCGCCGCCCGCAGGGCATAGGCCTCGGCATGGGGCTCGCCGGCACGCGCATGCCAGCCCTCCCCCACCACTTTGCCGTCGCGGACGATGACGCAGCCCACACGGGGGTTGGGACTGGTGCCGTACAGGCCCTGCTCCGCCAGGCGCAGGGCCCGGGCCATGTGTGCATGGTCCGGGCAGCTGAATGCAAAGGAGGGCATGGTTGACCGGGCGTGGACATGCGGGCCCAAGCGACTACTCCCCGCCACCCGCTTCCAGCTTGCCGCTGTCCACTTCGCGGATGGCGTGGCGGAAATCGTCCACGTCCTGGAAGGCGCGATACACGGAGGCGAAACGGATGTAGGCCACCTTGTCCAGACGCTTGAGTTCCGCCATGACCCATTCGCCGATGAGACGGGAGTCGATTTCCCGCTCCCCCAGGGCGAGGACCTTGTGCACCACGCGATCGATGGCCGCCTCCATCAGCTCGGTGGATACGGGCCGCTTGTGCAGGGCCTTGCGGAATCCGGCCTGCACCTTGCCCCGGGAAAAGTCCTGGCGCTCGCCCCCGGACTTCACCACCGCGGGGGCGCGTACCTCGGCGGTCTCGTAGGTGGTGAAACGCTTGTCGCAGCGCGTGCAACGCCGCCGTCTGCGGATGCTGGCGCCATCCTCGGACAGGCGCGTCTCCACCACCTGGGTATCGGATGCGCCACAGAAAGGGCACTTCATGACGCGATGTGGGAAGCGGGGCGCGCGGGGTCACTGCTCCGGCTTGCCATTGCCCGCCTCGTCCAATCAGCCGTAGACCGGGAACGCCGCCGTCAGCCTGGCCACCTCGCCCTTCACCCGCTCGACGACGGTCTCGTCGTTGGGGGCCTCCAGCACGTCGGCCACGAGATGGGCCAGCCTTTCCGCCTCCAGCTCCTTGAAGCCGCGGGTGGTCATGGCCGGGGTGCCGATGCGGATGCCGGAGGTGACGAAGGGTTTCTGCGGGTCGTTGGGGATGCTGTTCTTGTTCACCGTGATGTGGGCCCGGCCCAGGGCGGCCTCGGCCTCCTTGCCGGTGAGGTTCTTGGCGCGCAGGTCCACCAGGAAGACGTGGCTTTCCGTGCGGCCGGAGACGATGCGCAGCCCCCGGCCCTGGAGCACCTTGCACATCACCAGGGCGTTGGCCGCCACCTGCTCCTGGTAGTGCTTGAATTCCTTGCTGGCCGCTTCCCTGAAGGCCACCGCCTTGGCGGCGATGACGTGCATCAGCGGACCGCCCTGCAGGCCCGGGAAGATGGCGGAGTTGATGGCCTTCTCGTGCTCCGCCTTCATGAGGACGATGCCGCCCCGCGGGCCGCGCAGGGTCTTGTGCGTGGTGGAGGTGACCACGTCGGCATGGGGCACCGGGTTGGGGTACACACCGGCGGCGATGAGGCCGGCGTAATGGGCCATGTCCACCATGAAGATGGCGCCTATTTCCTTGGCGATCCTGGCGAAGCGGGCGAAGTCGATGCGCAGGGCGTAGGCCGAGGCACCGGCGATGATGAGTTTGGGTCGGCGTTCCCGGGCCTTGGCCTCCATGGCCTCGTAGTCGATCTCTTCCTTCTCGTTCAGGCCGTAGGCCACCACATTGAACCACTTGCCGGACATGTTGAGCGCCATGCCGTGGGTCAGGTGCCCGCCCTCCGCCAGGCTCATGCCCATGATGGTGTCGCCGGGCTTGCAGAAGGCCATGAGCACCGCCTGGTTGGCCTGGGAGCCGGAGTTGGCCTGCACGTTGGCGGCCTCGGCGCCGAACAGGGCCTTCAGGCGGTCGATGGCCAGCTGCTCGGCCACATCCACGAATTCGCAGCCGCCGTAATAGCGCCTGCCCGGATAGCCCTCGGCGTACTTGTTGGTGAGCTGGGAACCCTGGGCTTCCATGACCGGACGGCTGACGTAGTTCTCGGAGGCGATGAGCTCGATATGCTCTTCCTGGCGACGGTTCTCGCCCTGGATGGCGGCCCACAGTTCGGGATCGGTCTCGGCGATGCGCTGGTTGGCGGGAAACATGATGGCGGCCCGGGGGTTAATGGAAAAGTGCAATTTTATCATGCCACCCCTTCTCCCCCCCGACGGCGGACAAGGGTGGCACGCCACGCCTGGCCGATTCATGTCAGCCGCGCACGTACCCGCCCCCGCACGCTGTTGATGAACCAGAGCGCCGTGGCCCGGGACAGGTCCTCCACCCGGATGTCCGCTTCCACGATCTCACCCCGCGCCAGCAGCTCGGCCCGCATCACCCCGGGCAGCAGGCCGGCGGCGAGGGGTGGCGTGCACAGGTTACCCTCGAGCTCCACCAGCAGGTTGCCACGGGTGAACTCGGTGAGCTCGCCGCGCGCATTCCACAACAGGGTGTCGAAAACCCCTGCGGGCGGCGCGAAGGGGGCATAGGCATCCCGCAGCGTGGTCTTGTGCCGCAGGAATTCCTCCGGGCCGGAGATGGCCGCGGCCGCGAGCACCACCGGCACTTCCGTCGGCGTGGGCTGCAGGGGCAAGCATGCGCTTGTCACGCCACCCTGCCGGTCCAGGCACAGGCGTACACGCCAGGCCCCGGCGGGGTGCTCGGCGGCCACGCGCGCCAGGACCGCCTCGATGCCCGACGGGTCATGGACAAAGCCGAAATGGGCCGCGCTCCCGGCCAGCCGTTCCAGGTGTCGCGACAGAAAGACATACCGGCCTTCGCGCAGGGCCAGGGTGGCGAGCAGCTGGAAGCCCGCGCTGGCGCGCAGCAGGAAGCGACGCTTGACCAGCCATTCGGCGTACTCATGTGCCGGCGTGGAATCGGAGACGATGCCGCTGCCGACACCGCATGTGGCGCGGCCGGTGGCGTGCTCCAGCACGACGGTGCGGATGCCCACGTTGAAGGTGGCGTGACCGCCGGGACGGATCACCCCGATGGCGCCGCAATAGGCCCCCCGCGGGCTGTCCTCCAGGGCGGCGATGGCGTGCATGGCCGCCACCTTGGGGGCGCCGGTGACCGAGCCGCAGGGAAACAGGGCGCGGAACACTTCCGCCAGGTTGGTGCCCGGCCGGGTGACGCACTGCACCGTGGAGCTCATCTGCCAGGCGGTGGGCAGGGCCTCGACCTCGAACAGCCGCGGCACCTTCACCGTGCCCAGACGGGCGACGCGGCCCAGGTCGTTGCGCAGCAGGTCGACGATCATCAGGTTTTCGGCCCGCTCCTTGGCCGAGGCGTGCAAGGCGCGTGCGGCAGCAGCATCGGCCTGAGCATCGGCGTGGCGCGGGGCCGTACCCTTCATGGGCCGGGTGGTGAGCGTACCGTCTGCCTGCCAGTCGAAGAACAGTTCGGGGGAAACGGAGAGGATCTCCCATGCTGGATCCCACAGGTGCATGCAGTAGCCGGCGGGCTGGGTGGCGCGCAGGGACTCGAACAGCGCGGCACCACAGCCGGTGAAGTCGGCATGCAGGCGCGTGGTCAGGTTGACCTGATAGAAGTCGCCCGCGCCGATGCGTCGGCGCAGGTCGTCGATGGCGGCATGGGCCCGGGCCTGGGAAGTGTCGGCCTGCCAGGGGCCACAGGCAAAGGCCGCATCCTCCTCGGCCCGGACACCGGCGTCGGGGCCGGCATAGCTAGCAAATGCCGCCAGCGGGAGTGAACCGGCGTCGGGACGCACCCGCAACGCCCCATCGAAGGCGGGTGCCGCCTCGTAGGCGACCCAACCCAGGACCCAGCGTCCGGTGCGGGCCTCGGCCTGGACGGCCTCCAGGATGGAGGGCACCTGGGCCGGGCTGTGGGCGACAAACTTTGCAACGGCCGTGTCAAACACCAGGTCCAGCCGCGGGTCGGCGTCTCCGGGAGCCCCGGGAAAATCGATGCGGGCCTTCATGACGCCAGGCTGCGATAAACGCCAACGGGGTGTCGCCCCGGCCTACCTGGTCCAGGCCTCACGCCACCGTGACTGCTGCGGACAGATACACGTCCTGGATGGCGTTGAGCAAGGCCACGCCTTCCGCCATGGGGCGCTGGAAGGCCTTGCGCCCGGAGATCAAGCCCATGCCCCCAGCGCGCTTGTTGATCACCGCCGTACGCACCGCCTGGGCCAGGTCGTTCTCTCCCGAGGCGCCACCGGAGTTGATCATGCCCGCCCGTCCCATGTAGCAGTTGGCCACCTGGTAGCGCACCAGGTCGATGGGGTGCTCCGAGGTGAGCTCGGAATACACCTTGGAATGGGTCTTGCCGAAGGCGATGGCGCCATAGCCGTTGTTGCAGGTTGCCTGCTTCTGCTTGACCACATCCGCCTCGATGGTGGCCGCCAGGTGATTGGCCTGGCCGGTGAGATCTGCGGCCTCGTGGTAGTCCACGCCGTCCTTCTTGAAGGCGGAATTGCGCAGATAGGCCCACAGGAAGGTGACCATGCCAAGGCGATGGGCCTCGGCGAAGGCCTCGGAGATCTCCAGGATCTGCCGGCGGGACTCCGGCGAGCCGTAATAAACGGTGGCCCCCACGGCCACCGCCCCCAGGTCGAAGGCCTTGCGCACGTCGGTGAACAGTGTCTGATTGTGGATCCCCGGGTAGGTGAGCATCTCGTTGTGGTTGAGCTTCACCAGGAAGGGGATCCTGTGGGCATATTTACGCGCCACGGAGCCCAGCACCCCCAGGGTGGAGGCCACCGCATTACAACCACCTTCGATGGCCAGCCTGACGATGTTCTCCGGGTCGAAATAGGCCGGATTGGGCGCAAAGGAGGCCCCGGCGGAATGCTCCACCCCCTGGTCCACGGGCAGGATGGACAGGTAGCCGGTCCCTGCCAGGCGGCCGGTGTTGAAGATCTGCTGAAAACTGCGCATGACCGCTGGTAAACGGTCACCTATCGCCACCACCCTGTCGATGAAATCCGGCCCGGGCAGGTGCAGGGATGATTTGGGAATGGTCGTACAGCTGTGATTGAGCAGGGAGTCCGCCTGATTGCCCAACAAGGCAGGGATATCGGTCATGTCATCTCCTTGAAGCGTTATGGGGTACATCCCGCATACAGGCTGCCGACCCCCCGCGGATGCGGGGGCACCTTGCACCAAGCGCACGATTTTTCATGCGGTTCGCGCGCGTGATTGGATTTCTGTCCTCGTTGAGCCCGTTTTCGGCCTTCTGTGCCCCATTTCCTCGCATTTTCCGCCTCTCACGCCATCTGTGGGCGGATTTTTCCCAGCGTGCGCATGCGCGTGAGGTTGTAGGCCGCCATGGTCAGCACAAACAGCTGATCGACCTCCTTCAATCCACGCACCATCACCAGGCGGATCGGTCCCACGGTCTTTGCCCAGCCAAAGACCTGCTCGATGCGTTTTCTCTTCCGCAGCGAAATGGCGTAACCCGCGCTGGCGGCGATGGCATCGGGCAGGGCCGAGCGGCGCCCCGGGGCGTTCTGCGCGACGCGGGATGACGCGCATTTCCTGCAGCGCATCAATGAGCTCCTGGGCGTCATGGCCCTTGCCGGCGCCCAGCGTGATTTCGGCCTGCGGCTTGTCTGCCGCCTGCCGGGCGGCGCCGACCATCAGCTTGGCCGCTTCGCGCTCGGCAAAACCATCGGCGGTCGTAACCATGGCGTTGGCCACCAGTCCGTGGCGGTTGTCGGTGAGGGTGTGGCCCATGTAGCGCAGCCGGCTGGCGTTGTCGCCTTTGCGGCGTGGGTGTCGTTGCTGCGGCTCGTGTCCTTGAAGTTGCCGCTGTCGCTGTCATCGTCTGGGCCGTCCTTGCGCACAAAACTCTTGTGGCCGGCCCAGGCCTGGATGAGGGTGCCGCCGACGCTGAAGTGCCCGCCCGAGAGCAGGCCTTTGTGCTCGGCCTGCTCCAGCACCCGATTGAAGAGTTCGATGACGGCGCCGTGCTCGATCAGCCGCTCGTGGTTCTTGGTGAAGGCGGTGGGCACCCGCACGGCGTCGTCCATGGACAGGCCGATGAACCAGCGGAACAGGAGGTTGTATTGGGTCTGCTCCATGAGCTGGCATTCGGAGCGGAGCTGTAGAACACCTGCAGGGGCATGGCGTGCAGGAGCTTCTCGGGCGCGATGCCGGGGCGCCCGTCCGTGACGTCGGCTGCGCACATGCCGGAGAACAAGGCATCCATCTGCACCAGGGCGGCGTTGGCCATCTCGTGGATGGGGCGCAGGCAATGGTCGGCCGGCACGAAGTCCTCCAGCTTGCGCAGGGTGAACAGGCTCTCGGTGAAGGTATCGGATCCGCGCATGAATGGGACTCTGGCGGCAGTCAGGGAAGGGCTGTCGGTTTATCTTCCGCCAAACTGCTGGCGTGCACCGGCTGCGGGCATTTCAGCAGCCTGTTAGGCTTAGGCATGAAAGAAGCGCATATGGACTGAGCTCGTTGCTGCATTCTGTGTCACGGCAAACGCTATTCCAAGGCTCCCGGCCCGATCGTGTTGGCCGCATTTCTGATGCATCTTGTCGTGGAACGGGCAATGTCGACATCGATGCAGAACCTGGCGCCATGAAAGCGCCCCAGCCCTATTGGGATTGCGGTACCAGCAAGAAGGTGACCGGGGCATTTCCGGTCACCTCGTTGACCTTCTCGATGAGTTTCTGGGCCGGCAGGGGTTTGCGGCAGGTTTCCAGCTTGCCCGCCGCGATCTCCAAGGGTTCGACACGAATCCCGTAGAGCGTCTCGATTCCCCGCTGATCCAGGGTAATGCGGATATTGTCCAGGGCCATGCCTGCGGACAGGCCCTTTCCCCGGGTATAGGCCAGCAGGCCATGCTCTGCGGCGCTGGAGATCTGCAGCGGTCCCATGGCTTCCATCCCCGTGAAGGCATGGTTGGCGTCCAGGATCTCCGTGAGGCTCGTCTGCTTCATGATGGGGATGAGGGTGTCGTAGGCAATCAGGCCGAAGTGGGGGCCGATGCCCTGTCCCGATACCCGCAAGGGGATGGGGGGCTGCCAAACGCCTTTTTCATCCTGGAAAACCAGCACCCCCCGCCCCTGGATCAGGGTCAGGCCCATGCCCACCTTGATCACGTTGGGCAACACCACGAAGCCGTGGGCATCCTTGAGCACGGCGCTCACCTTGGCCCTTTCACCCGGCCCCAGACCCGATGCAAACATGTGATCGAAGATCTGGCTGGCGGTCTCCAGGATCTGGACGGGGTCGTCCGTCCCGGAGGCCTGCTCCTCGGCCAGTGCCAGGGAGGAAAGGGAAAACAGAAACGGGATCGCCAAGCGGGCCATGGAGATTCGTAGCAGGTTCATGCTCTAGACCTTTTCTGAGTGATCAAGCAAACAACACCGAGGGCCGGGCTTGCCACGACGGCTGAAGCCGAATCGCGCATGGGTAGCCTACATAACCACTCCGGTTCCTGTCGAAACAGGCCCCAGTCTATGCCACGCCCCGAATCTTCGGCATCGCCTTGGTAGCGGGGGATCAGGAGAGCGGGTAGGCAAGACACGGCCTGCCCTTGCTCCACTTCCGATGCATGAGCACCTCATCGCCACCGCGGTTCGATGACCCTGCCCATAGGGACCTGCGCATATTTGCACTCCTGCTCCCCGACTCACGTCCCCCTGAAAGTGAAGCATACCGCCCCCATGAGGCACACCCCGGCCCAGAGGTAGTTCCAGTTCAGGGGCTCTTTCATGTACAGCACGGCGAAGGGCACGAACACCGAGAGGCTGATGACTTCCTGCAGGATCTTGAGCTGGGGCCGGGTGAGGGTGGTGTAGCCGATGCGGTTGGCGGGCACCTGCAGCAGGTATTCGAACAGGGCCACACCCCAGCTGGCCAGGGCGGCGATCCACCAGGGCTTGTCGTTGAGCTGCTTGAGATGGGCATACCAGGCCACGGTCATGAACAGGTTGGACAAGACCAGGAGGATGACGGTCTGCAGGGCGGTGGTGTTAAGCAGGGCGGTCATGGGGATCTCCCAGGGTCAAAGCCGGGCGGAGATCAGCAGGTTGCGGGGGGTGGTGTGTCGGTCGCTGAACTCGGCCAAGCCCACCCGATAGCCGTGCCGCGCCAGAATCAGGGCCCTGTCCAGGGCCAGCCAGATTTCCAGGGGACGGCGGAAGCTGAGGCGGGCCAGATCCAGACGCACGACCTCCCGCTGACGCGCCCAGCCCTGGTTCTCCCAGGCCACAGCTGCGTCAGACGGAGGCGGGCTGAGGCTTTCCCTTTGCGTCAGGCGCTGCAGCCAGTCAGCAAAGCCCTGGGCATACCAGGCTCCGGGTACGGACTTGAAGGTCCTCTGCCGGGGGATGCCCAGGGTGCTGCGCCATTCCAGGAAGGCCAGCTTCCAGGCCATGGCCCGGTCCCGCTGGCGTCGCTCCCGCGCCCCGGCGGTGACAGTCTCGGTCACCGCCAGGTGCAACTCGTCACGGCTCAGGCGCAAGTCCGCTTCCGGATTGAGGGGCACATACTCCCGGGTGGCGATGCGGTGATAGCAACAGGGGGCTAGGTCCAGGGCGGGGGATTCTTGTGCCACCGCCCCGCGCAGCAGGGCCAGGTGCAGGTCCCCACAGGCATGCAGGGCCAGGGTATGGCGCCCATGCAGATGCTCCTGGCTGGCGAGGTGCAGCGCATCCCCGATCACGAATTCCTGCCTGACCCGGGCCCGTCCTGCCAGCTCCTCTCCCTCACGGCAGAGGGCGTCATCCAGTTCCAGGCTGAGCACGGGCCGTTGCCAGCGGTGGCTGATGAGGCGTCCCAGGTGGCCCTTGCCGGCACACCACTCCAGCACTGGCGCCACCGGCACCCCCACCCCCGCGGCGAAGGCATCGATCTGGGCCTGCTTGCGCCCGGGCACATGGCAGGCCAGCGCAGGGCCCTGGGGTACGGGCCTGTCTTGCACACGGGGCAGGCAGATAAGGCCGGCCAGTTCCTGCAGACCGGGGACGAAGCCCGCTGCCAGTTGGATCAGGGCCTGGTTGTCGTCGGCCAGGGTCCTGACCTGGTCGTCCTCCAGGGACAGCAGATGGACGGCATAGTCCGGATAGGCCTGGCACCAGCGGGGGCGGGGCACATGAAAGGGGCTGGGCCGCCACAGCTCCTCATGCACAGCCAACAGCGCCCCAAGCTGCTGCAGGCGGACAGTCAGTTCGGCCGGGGGGATGGCAGGAATCGACATGGCGGCCAACTTTCCGCCAGGATGCCGTTCAGGACAAGCGCGCCACCCAGGCCTCCGCCGCCGGTCGGATCACCTCCAGCAGGGATGTGGGGAAGAGGCCGAAGAACAGGATCAACAAGGCAAAGACCAGCACCAGGCCCAGCTCCCGGGGCCTGAGGTCCCGGGAAACGGCCACCGTGGCATTGCCTACCGGCCCCAGGAAGGCGCGGCGATACAGGTTGAGGAAGTAGGCCGCCCCCAGCACGAGGCCGAACAGCGCGGCCAGGCCAGCGCCGGTGTGGGTCTGCAGGGTGGCCATGAGGATCATGAATTCCGCCGGGAAGACACTGCTGCCGGGCAGGCCCATGCCGGCCAGGACGAAGAACAGGAAGAAGCCGGCCAGGCGGGGCATGGTGTGGGCCACGCCGCCGAGGGCCAGCAGGTCCGTGGAACCCAGGCGCTGGTGCAGGAAGGCGCTCATAAGGAAGAGGCCACCGGCCACCGCGGTGAAGTTGACCAGCTGCAGTACCGCGCCCTGGACTCCCTGCAGGTTGAAGGCGGCGACACCCAGCAACACCAGGCCCACGTGGGACAGGCCGGAATAGGCCAGCAAGGCGCGCAGGTTGGTCTGGGCCAGGGCCGCCACGGCGCCGTAGAGCAGACCGAAGGTGCCCAGACCCGCCAGCAGCCAGTGCATGTCCTGGGCGGCGCCAGGCGCCAGGGGCACCGCGAAGCGGATCAGGCCGTAGGCCCCCAGCTTGAGGCCGGTGAGCAGGCTCACGGCAGCCACGGGGCCCTCCATGGCCATGAGGGGCAGCCAGGTATGCAGGGGGAAGACCGGCATCTTCACGGCGAAACCCAGCAACAGCAACAGAAAGACCGTCCACTCCAGATCCGCCGGCATGGGTGTGTCGAGCAGGCGGATCAGGTCGAAGGACAGGCCGGCGGGCAGCCCCAGGCCGTTGACCGCGGCCTGATTGAAGGCCAGCAGGAGGAAGCCGAACAGCAGGGGCACGCCCCCCGCGAGCATCACCAGGGTGTACTGGGTGGCAGCATAGTTGCGGTGCGGTCCCGCCCCCCACAGGCTGGCCAGGAAATAGAACGGCAGCAGGGACAGCTCCCAGAACAGGAAGAACAGCAGGGTATCCACGGCACAGAACACCCCCAGGGTGGCTCCGGCCTGGAGCAGCAACAGGCTGTGGTACAGACGCGGCAACTGCCGCACATGCCAGGAGGCCAAGTGCACGCCCAGGAAGAGCAGCACGGTGGCGGGCAGGAAGAGCACGGAAATTCCATCCACACCCACGGCGTAATCGATGCCCAGGCCCGGGATCCATGCGGTACGCGCCACCATCTGGAAGCCGGTCTGGTGCGGGTCGAACCCCGCCAGCACGGCGGCGGTGAGGATCAGGGCCAGGCCGTGTACCCCCACGGCCAGCATACGCGCCTGCTCCGCCCGGGGCGGCAGCCAGGCGGCCAGGGCACCCGCGGGATAGAGCAGCAACAGCGGGGTGAGCACATCAGACATGGCCGAACCTCCCCGCCAGGGCACGCATGGGGGCTTCCACCAGATCCAGCCAGGGCGCCATGTGGAAACCGGCGGTCAGCAGCACCACCGCCAGCACACCGGCAATGAACCATTCCAGCCCCGTGGCGCGTTCCACGGGTGCTGCGCGCGCCGCCGGGGCCGGCGCCAGAAAGGCGCGCTGAAAGGCCCAGAGCAGGAAACCCGCCGCCGCCACGTTGCCCAGGGCCGCCCCCACCGAGGGCAGGGCACCGAACTGGTGGATGGCCGCCTCCAGCACCAGGTGGGCGGCATCGAAACCTGGAGTGCCGGGCATGCCCACGATGGCCAGGCAGGCGATGAAGAAGGTCAGGCCGATCATGGGTATGCGGTCGAACAGCCCCCCCAGCCGGTCCAGGCGGGTGCTGCGGGTGCGCCGGTAGACCAGGCCCGTCATCAGCATCATGGTGGTGACCGCCAGGCCGAAGTTGGCCGCCAGCAGCACCCCCCCCTGCAGACCCACGGGGTCCAGGGCGAACAGGCCGACCATGGCCAGGGACGTGTGGCTCACCACGGCGAAACCGATCAGGGCGCGCAGGTTGGTCTGCTGCAAGGCCAGCAGGGCCGCGTAGAACACCCCCGTGGCGGCGAAGCCCATGACGAAGGGGGACCAGGCCTCCACCGCCTCGGGCAACAGGGGAAACACGAAGCGCACCAGGCCGTACAGGCCCAGCTTCACACCCAGCAGCAGGGCCGGGGCAAGGGCCACGTTGCCGTGCCGGGCCACGGTGGGCAGCCAGCCGTGCAGGGGAAAGATGGGGGTGCGCACGCCCAGACCGTAGAACAGCAGAAAGAAACAGAGGGCCGCCAGTCTTGGCGTCAGGGGCTGGCTCGCCAAATCCAGGAGGTCGAAGGTCCAGCCCCCGCCAAAGTGGTCACGATGGGCCCAGCCCAGGACCAGCACCCCGGCCGTGAGCATCAGCTGGCCCAGGCCCTGGAATCGATAGAAGCGGGAGGTGGCCAGGTCCTTCTGGGGCGAAGTGGCCCAGTGGCCCACCAGATAGCCCACCAGGGCAAGCTCCAAGGCGGAGGCCGCCACCAGCCAGAGCAGGTTGAATGTGCACAGCTGCACCATCATCAAACCTTCCACTGCCAGCAGGGTGGCGATCAGCCGGGTCTCCTGGTGCAGGCCGCGCACCAGGCTGTACAGGCTCAGCAGGAAGACGATCAGGGCCCCCAGCAGCACGAACAGCACCGTCACGCCATCGGCGCCGACGTGGTAGGCGAAGGGCCCGGGCAGGGGCAGGTATTCGGCGAACTGGTAGGCGGCGGCGTGCACATCGAACCGGTCATACAGGAGGATGGCCAGCAACAGCTCCAAGGCCGCGATGCCCCGGCCCAGCCAGGCCGGCAAGGGCCCTTCCCCCAGCCGGAGGAGCAGCGCCGCACCCGCCAGCGGCAAAAGCTGCAGGCTGGCCAGCAAGGGCCAGGCAGCGTGATCGGTCCAGTACAGTTCAGTCATAGCGCCTTTGCCGGACGGGAAGTGCGAGGCGGGCCACGCCTCCCCTCAGTGCCGCGCCGCCTTCCCCCGTTTCCCGCCGCCATCTCACAGGATCACCACCAGCGTCGCCATGACGATGAGCAGAAGGTAGCGGGGCTGCTCGAACAGGCCTTCCGCCCAGGTCAGCCAGCCGCCTAGGCGGCGCAGACCGGCCCCCAGCCTGCCGCCGATGCCGCGCAGGACCAGATGCTGTTCGAAATGATCCAGATGCCGGGCCAGCCACATGAGCGCGGCCCCGGCCAGGCCGCGCCCCTTGACCACCGCCTCCTCACCCAGCAGGGCCGCAGCGCGCCTGGCTTCGGACATGCCCATGATGTGATGCACCACGTTGTCGTCCACGGCGCGCACGTCCCGGGCCAGGGCCTGGGTGGGGCGGGTGAGCAGGTGATCGGCCAGGGGTTCCAGCCAGAAGCGTTGCAGGGCGGCGGTATACAGGCGCGGACTGCGGCGCAGCCAGGCCGGTGCCGGTGGCGTGGCCGCATCGAGCAGGTGCATATAGGAGGGCGCGGCCAGGAACTGCCAGGTCCGCCAGACCATGTGCAGGGCCATGTGCCAGGCGGCCAGCTGGAAAAGGCCCAGGCCACAGGCCAGGAACATGAGGCCCACCTGGGTCAGGGTGGCGAACAGCAGGGCGGACTTCACATCGGTCTGCGCGTAGCCGACGATGCCGCCATACAGGGCGGTACCCAGACCAATCATGGCGAGCAGGGACATGACCCCGGGGGCCGCGCTCAGCACCGGCTCCAGGCGGATGAGCAGATAGACGCCGACATGCACCATGACCGCGCCGTAGAAGATGGCGGAGGATGGCGTGGGGCCCTCCAGGGCACGGGCAATCCAGGGCGAAAAGGGCACCTGGGCCGACTTGGCCAGCGCGGCGCTGACAAAACCCAGGCTCAGCAGGCTGATGTAGAGGGTGGGCAGATGCCCCGCGCCCACGGCGATGTCGGCCCACTCCAGGCTGCCCAGCCAGAGCTGGGCCAGGGCGATGCCCAGCAGGAAGCCCGCGTCCCCCACCCGGTTGGTGAGGAAGGCGCGCTGCGCATTGACGGTGGCCGTTTCCTGCTCGAAGGCATAGCCGATCAGCATCCAGGAACTCAACCCGACGAGCTCCCAGCCCACGAAGGCCAGCACGGCGTTGCCCGCCAGGATGATGCCCAGCATGCCGGCGACGAACAGGTTCATGCCGATGAAGAAGCGGTGGAAACCGGCTTCCCGATGCATGTATTGCGCCGAGAACCGCAGCGTCACCAGGCCGATGGCCGCCACCAGTGTGCCGAGGCCCAGGGAGAGGCCATCCAGGGTGAAGGACAGGGACACCCGCAGCGTGCCGCTGGCAAACCACTCCGCCACCCGCACCTGGCCAGGGGCGCCCTGCACCAGGGCAAGTCCATCCAGTATCAGCAGGACCCCGCAAGCCAGTACGCAGGCCCCCAGGGTGAGCCGGGCCGTGAGCGGTTCTCCCGCCTCTCCCCGGGCTCGGCCGGCCAGATGCAGCAGGACGACGAGCAAGGCGGCCAGCAGGTGCAGGAGCGGCGCCAGGGCGACCAGGGCATAGGGCATCATGTCGCCCGCGCTCCTTGTTCGATGAGCACCGGCGGCAGCGGCTCGCGCCGGCCACGGACCCAGTCCGTCGAGGTGGGTACCGTGGCCGGCGCCGGGCCTTCCGGCCGCCATTCCACCCAGCCCGTACCCACCAGGAAGCGGTGCAGCACGCCGCTGTCCGGGTCGATGGCCACCAGCTGCACCCATTCGTTGTCCACCAGTTCCCGCACGGCGGGCTGACGCTGGTAGATGGCAGTGAGCACGTCCAGTCTGTGCTCCACCACCACCAGCAGGCGCATGGCCTCGTGCACCTCGATCATCTGCCGGGGCAGGCCGGTGCGCAGGTCGGAGGCGGCGCCCTGCATGACGCCGCTCAGACCGACTATGTTGTGCATGACCTTGGTGCCGCAGCCGTAGCGTTCGTTGTTGGCACTGGAAAAGTAGTACTCCAGGCTGATGCCGGCTCCCACCGCGCCGTTGATGACCAGGTGCCGCTCCAGCAGTTCGCCCTCCGGATCCTGACTGGGATCGTAGGAAACCAGGAAGGCACGCCGGTCGAAGAAGGCCCCGCGGGAAAAGGCGCGGCGTCCGAAGAAGGCGCAGGCGTTGGTGGCATGGCCCAGCTCCGGCCGGGCCTGGGAGTAGTCGTTGGCACGCCCGGTGACGTGCTTCCAGGCGGCCTCCGGACTCAGCTCCAGGGGCGCCGACACGAAACGCCGACAGCGCTCCCGCGCATGCAGCAGGCAGGCGGCCTGCATGTCCTGCTGCAACCGGCCCAGGGCGGGTCTCAATGCCTCGGGCACCATCACCTCGTCATACCAGGTGACGATGTCGTCACAGGTATCGTGCTCCGCGCCGATGAACCAGGTTGTCTCGGGAATGTCGATGCCGCGTTGCCGCAGCAGGGCTCGCACCTCGGGCCGGTTGGCCATGGCCGCCACCAGGCGTGCGTTGGGCCCGGAGTTGCGGCCGGCGCAGGCGCCGCAGCTGTAGGCAGAGGCATGCGGGTTGTTCAGGCTGTGGGAACCATGGCCGACGATGGCCACCAGGGGAGAAAAACCATGGGTCAGACCGGTATTGCGCAACAGGGCCTGCACCCGGTCGGCCTGCTCCAGGTCGGTGAAGCCCAGGCGGCGCGCCTCCGGTTTCGCCTCGGGGCTGTCGTTGGGCGCGCTGAGGCCGATCCGCGTGACCACGGGAATATCGAAGCCCAGACGCAGGCGTTCCACCAGGCGGCCCAGGGTGGCAGGCATGAAGGCCTTGCCGAGCAGCACGCCCAGGGTGACGGGGGCCGCGGCCAGGCTCATGAACGCGGGCGTCATCCAGCCCAGGCGGGTGCCCTGGATCAGGCGCGCCTTCCAGTCCAGACGCAGTCTGCGGCGACGCACGTGGCGGTCATACATGCCCACGCCATCGGCCCCCTCGAGAGGCAATTCCCGCACCTCATGCGCCGGTACCACCACGCTGGGCACCACCGGACTCAAGGCCACGGCCTGCTCTGCATCCAGGCCGCGCCAGGCATGCGGCACGTTGAAGTGGGCGGCCGCGCCCAGGGTTTCCACGCCTGGAGTCCCTTCTTCCAGATACCTGCGCAGGCCCTCTTCCCGGTCATCGATGCAGAACATCAGCTGGGCGACGGGTGGCTCATCCCGGGTCTTCCAGGCACCGCGCCCGGCATTGGCGGCCAGGGCCCCCAGGATCTCCTGGCGGTAATGACGCTCATAGGCCTGCAGCCAGACCCAGCCCATGCGCTCGGGAGTCAGTTCCGCCAGGCAGGCGAGCAGGGCCCGGGGGGCCTGCTCGCCCAATTCGGCCAGGGCCCCGGCATGCAGACCCAGATGCTGGCAGAGCAGGAACAGGGACCATGCCTCGCCCCTCCGGCGCGGGTGGGGGAACGGTTGGACGTGAGGAGGATCGACTGCCTGATGCGGCCCGTCCTCCGCCACCTCCCGGCCCGTATCCACCCGCGGGGAAGGGTGTGAATCGAGGATCAGCCGCGCCACGGCGAGCCAGTCGGCGTCGTCTTCCTCGCCGGCCCTGCCGCAGGCCTCCCAGACCAGGCGGTGGCCCTGCGCCTGCAGCCATTCCGGCAGGGGTGGGTCGATATCCTCGGCGAAGAGGTGCAGACGCACCAGCAGTTCCGCGGGATGGCGCTGCAGATAGCCGCGCAGGGCAAACAGGCTGACTTCCGTCTTGAAATGGGTAGCCGCGATCTGCTGTGCATAGAGGCGTTCCAGCACCAGGCGCACGGCCAGATAATCGCTCATGTGCACCGGCGTGGTTTCGCCCCCGTAACCCGGATGCCCGTGGCGCCAAAGGAACATGCCGGACCAGCCCGGCAGCTCCTTGGCCAGGGTCTCCAGGTAGGCGGCCCGCCGTGTCTGCGGCAGGCCCAGTCGATCCAGCTCCTGCGGGATGCAGGTCTCGGCGTCCTCGGGCAGGCGCTCCAGGAGCGTGTCCCAGCCCGTCAGCTCGCAGTAGCCGAAATAGGGATCGCGGCGAGCACTGTCCAGCCAGGCGGCGTAGAAGCCGCGTGCGCGAGCCGGATTGCGCCAGGCCGCCAGGCCCAGATCCAGGTGGGCGGCGAGATGACGCACCAGATAGGGCCGCAGGGCGTGCATCAGGTCCTCGCCGGCAAGGCGCATGAGCAGGCCACGCAGGCTCAGGTCCTTGCCGAAACGCGCCAGGAGCCCATCGAGCCGTGCCTGGGCCTCGTGCTTGACGCGATGCCGGTCCCAGAGCAGGGCGGCCTCCTCGGACTCGTGCACGGGGGGCGACTCGATCGCCGGGGCCACGCGGGTGGCGGCGGCGCAGGCCTGCCAAAGGGCCGTCAGCATCGCCTCCTCACCACCCTGCCGCGTCAACAGGACCAGACGGGTTGCCGCCGGCACGTCGTCATGACAGCGGCGCAGCGCGCCGCCTTCCGTCATCCGCCAGCGCAGGGCGGCCGCTGGCAAGGGTTCCAGGTCGAAGCGCAGGCCGGCCAGGAATACCTGGCGGCGGGTGATGTGTCCGACCGCAGGCGCATCCGGCGCCAGTTCCGGGGTTTCATCCAGGGCGGCGTTGAGGTCCGACAGATCGATGCGGCCCTGCCGGAAATAGGCGCGGAAGGCTTCCGGCGTCTCATAGCCCTGGTTGCCGGTGGCGGCCTCGGCCGCGGCCAGGGCCGCCCGGAAGTGCAGGTGCTGGAAGCCGTGCAGGGTGTTGTGGTGCACGAAATCCTGGATGGGCGCCTGGGCGGGCAGCACCTGCTCCAGCCGGTGCAGCAGCGCGTGCGACCCGTCCTGCCCGTTGGTGTGGGGATGCGCGTGGCCCATGGCTAAAACAACCCCGCATAGCCACCGATGGTGGCGCGGATGAGATACAGGATGGGCGCGGGGTAAAAGCCCAGGATCAGGCTGCCGGCAGTGAGCGCGGCCGCGGCGGTGAACTCGCCCCGGGTCAGGTCCGGCAGATGCCGCATGCGTGCCGACACCGGCCCGGTGAACAGGCGGCTGATGGTGCGTATCGCGTAAGCGGCGGTGAGAAGCACCGTGAGGGAGACCAGCACCATCCAGGCCCCCCAGCGCTCGAACCCGCCGACCAGGGCATGCAGTTCGGCGACGAAGCCGGCAGTGCCGGGCATGCCCACCGCGGCGATGAAGGCCAGCACGGTGAAAAGGGCGAAGCGCGGCATGACCTGCGCCAGCGAGGCATAGTCCGCCAGCTCGCGCGTGTGGGTGCGCTCATACAACAGTCCGATGAGCAGGAACAGGGCGCCGGCCACCAGGCCATGCGCCACCATCTGCAGCATCGCGCCGGTGAAGCCGGCGGTGTTGAGCGCCGCCAGGCCCAGCAGCACCACGCCCATGTGCGATACGGAGGAATAGGCCACCATGGCCTTCAGGTCGCTCTGCTTCCAGGCCAGCACGCCGCCGTAGACGATGCTGGCCAGGGCCAGGGCCATGAGCAGGCCCTGCAGGGCCACGGCAGCGGCGGGCAGGGTCTCCAGCGCGCGCATCAGTCCGTAGGAACCCATCTTGAGCAGGATGCCGGAGAGCAGGATGGACACCGGGCTGGGTGCTTCCACATGGGCCAGGGGCAGCCAGCCATGCAGGGGGAAGATGGGCATCTTCACGCCGAAGCCGATGAGCAGACCCAGGAACAGGCCCACCTGGGTGGTCTCCGGCAGCATCCGGGCACCATGCCGGATCGCGTCCATGTCGAAGGATTGTCCCGGTGCGGCGTCGTACAGCATGAGCAGGGCAATGAGCATGAACACCGAGCCGCCCATGGTGTAGAGCACGAAGTTCAGGGCCGCACGGCTGCGCAGCCGGCCGCCGTAGCGGTCGATGAGGAAGAACAGGGGCAGCAGGGTCAGTTCCCAGAACACGTAGAACAGCGACCAGTCGCGGGCCACGAACACCCCCAGCATGGCCGACTCCAGCAGCAGGATCAGGATGTAGTAGCCCTTGGGCTTGTCCCGGACGCCACCGGAGGCCAGCACGGCGATGAAGGCCAGCAGGGCGGCCAGCCACACCAGGGGCAGGGAAATGCCGTCCACCCCCAGCGAGAAAGTGCTGCCCAGGCGCGGGTTCCAGACCTGGGTCTCGAACAGCTGCACACCCGCCTGGCCCGGATCGAAGGCGCTGGCCAGCCACAGAGCCCACACCAGGGTGGCGCCGGACACGGCCATGGCGGAGCGGCGCAGCAGCACGCCATTGCCGCCTGGCAGGAAGACGATCAGCAGGGCCCCGATGAGGGGCAGGAGGAGGAGGATACGCAGCACGGAGCGGATTTTAGTGGGTCATGCCCACCCCCGCACGTGGGGAAGGCAGACGGCCATCGCCGTAGCGGGCCCGGCACTCACGCCATCGCCGGCTTGAGGGCACAGAACAGATCGTCCCGGGCCTCGTCCCCCAGGCGCTCGTAGATGGCGGCGATGGCCTGATCCTCGGTGGCGAAGATGTTGTCCTGGGTGATCAGGTCGAACAGGCCGGTGGCGCGCATCACGTCCAGGACCTGCTTCTTCAGGCCGGAAAACACCAGGGTGACGCCGTTTTCCTTCAGGCGGCTGACCAGATGGTGGATCACTTCCTCTCCGGACGCGTCCAGTTGGTTGATGCCGTCGCCCACCACCAGCAGAAACCTGGCCTTGGGGTGGTCGGCCAGCGTGGCCAGCAGCGTGTCCTCGAAATAGGACACGTTGGCGAAATAGAGCTGGCCGTCGAAGCGCATGGCCACCATGTGCTCGCTGGTGGGCAGTTCCGGATACACCTTGATGTCGCGCAGCGTGCCGTCCTTGAAGCGGCCCAGCTGTGCCACGCGCGGCTTCATGGTGCGCAGCAGGAAGAGGACAAGGGCCAGGCCGGCGCCCACCATGATGCCGTTGTCCAGATGCGGGGCATAGGCCAGGGTGGCGACGAAGGTCACCACGGCGGCGATGCCGTCGTGCCGGTTGGCCTGCCAGGCATGGCGGATGGCCCGCACGTTCACCAGTCCCGCCACGGCCATGATGATGATGGCGGCCAGTACCGCCTGGGGCAGGTGATACAGCAGGGGGGTGAGGAACAGCAGGGTAAGCAGCACGAACACGGCCGTGAACACCGAGCTCATGCCGCTGCGCGCGCCGGAATTCATGTTCACCGCCGAGCGGGAAAAGGAGCCGGATACGGGAAAGGCCTGGGTCATGGAGCCGACGATGTTGGCCAGGCCCTGGCCCACCAGCTCCTGGTTCGGATCGAGGCGTTGCTTGGTCCGCGCGGCGATGGCCTTGGCGATGGAGATGGCCTCCATGAAACCCACCAGGGAAATCACCAGGGCAGCGGACAGCAGGGTGCCCAGCTTGTCCAGATCGAACCTGGGCAGGGCAAAACTGGGCAGTCCCTCGGGGATGCCGCCCACCACCTCACCCCCGCCGGTTAGCCTGATCTCGCCCGGGGCCACCGTGGCGATCTTCCAGGCACCGCCATCGGTCTTCATCCCGATCGGCGCGGTCCCGGCCAGGTGCAGCAGGCCGGGCTCGCCATTGGCGCGCACCTCACGCTCGAACCTGAGCCTGCGCAGGTCCTGCAGGCGCTTGGCGTTGGCCTCCTCCAGGGCATGGACCTGGGAATGCAGCATGTCGGCGCGATAATTGAGCGTCAGCGCCTGCTGCACATCGTGGCCGGCCTGTTTTTCCAGCCGCTTGGCCTCGGCGTCACTGGCCATGGCCTTGTCCTTCATTTCGGCCAGGCGTCCCGCCGTGGTCTCGTATTCCCTGAGCATGTCGACGATCAGCGGATCGGCCACACCGTCCGGGTGCAGGGTGGCCTTCTTCTCGAAGCCCATGCCCCAGGCCGCCAGGGTGGTGAGCGCCACGGCAATGAGCACTCCAGGCAGTCTGGGCGCGAAGCGTTTCACGGCCCACATGATGGCGATGGCGGCGATGCCCATGGCCAGGGTGGGCAGGTGCGTATCGCCAAGCTGTCCGAACACGCCGACGATGTCGTGCATGAAGTGCTCGCTGCGCGCCATGGGCACCCCGAACAGCTTGGACACCTGCGACAGGGCGATGATGATGGCCGCCGCGTTGGTGAAGCCGACGATCACCGGATGCGACAGGAAGTTGACGATGACCCCCAGCTTGAACACCCCCAGCAGCAGCTGAATGACACCCACCAGCAGGGCCAGCATGATGGCCAGGGCGACGAAGTCGGGCGAACCCGGCGTGGCGTACACCGCCAGGCTGGAGGCGGTCAGCAGGGACACCACCGCCACTGGCCCTGTACCCAGCTGGTGGGACGAACCCCACAGGGCGGCCACGGCCACCGGCAGGAAGGCCGCGTACAGACCGTAATAGGCCGGCAGGCCGGCGAGCTGGGCATAGGCCATGGACTGTGGAATCAGCACCAGGGCCACGGTGATGCCGGCCATGAAATCGGCCTTGACCGTGTCCCCGGTCAGGGGGAACCAGCGCAGGAAGGGCAGGAAGCGGGCGAATTTTTGCATGACGGGTTTCGGCTACTTTTCTTCGGGCAAATCGGGATGATCGGAGGCGGCCACCAGGGGACAGTCCAGGCGGACCCAGGGGTCGGTGCCTTCCGAGGCCCAGGCGGCGGGACGATCCACCACCACGGTGGTAACGCATTCGTGGCCACGGGCATGCTCCACCACTTGCCTGGCGTCCAGCCCAGGCGCGGAGCTCAGGCGCGCGCTGACGCCCGCGTCCCGCAGGGCCGCCAGACGGGTCTCGAGGTCGCGCCAATCCGGCCGGCGCGGATCGGCCAACACCTCCAGTTCAGCATCCATGCGCCGGCACAGGGAGGCTCCCACGGACAGCAGTCGCTCCACGGGCGACACCGGACGCAGGGCGACGACGACCCGACGTTTCATTCACCCGTCAGGCCGAGGCGGCGCACGACGGGCATCAGCATGCGGGGCCAGCGCGCTGCGCGGACCCCTTTTCGTCCACGGGTCCGCGCGGCTTGGACGGCCCCGGGTTCCTGGCTGGGAGCGGGCATCTCCCAGCCCAGGCCACGCGCGGACTGGAGGCGCTCGGCGAGCAGGGTCTGGAGGGGGTTCGGGTGCATGGTTGACGATCCTGGTGTGAGGAAGTTGCGTCATGCAGCATGCATGCCAAGCCGTCATGCATATGCATCCCATTGATTTTTCGATGGTAATGACGGGGCCATGCCTACTTGGGTGCTGCATCATGCAACACCCCTGTTACACTCGCGCCATGCGTTCCCTGCAAGCCAAGATCGTCTTCGTCTATCTCGCGCTCACCGCACTCATCGTCGGCCTGGCGATCGTGGCACTGGTGGAACTGGAGCGCATCGCCGACAAGGCGCGGGAAGGCGGCAAGGTGGCGGAACTGTTCGACGCCACCCTGGAAATGCGCCGTTTCGAAAAGAATCATTTCCTCTACCACCAGGCCCACGACCTGAGCGAGCATGCCCGCTTTTCGGCGCGGGCACGGGAACTGCTGCGGCGCAACGCGGATACCCTGGACAGTCTGGCTGGTGCCGGTACCAGCGCCGGCCTGGGTGCGGATCTGGAACGCTACGAGCGCGCCATGCGGGCCCATGCCGGGCGTGCAGGCGACGAGCGGCTGGCCGGCGAGGTGCGTGGCCTGGGCAATCGCATCGTCACACTGGGGGAGCGACTGTCCAGCCTAGAGCGCCGGTCCACGAATGCCGCCCTGGCCGCGCACCAGCGCACCCTGCTCTGGTCCCTGGCAGTGGTGGCCGTCTTTCTCGTGCTCACCGGCCTGCTCACCGCGCGCCAGGTGACCCGCCCCCTGCAGGCCATGGAGCAGCGCATGCAGGCCGTGGCCAGCGGCCAGCTTACCCGTCTGAGCGCGGACGGCCCCGAACGCGAACTGGCATCCCTGTCCGATGCCTTCAATCATGTGCTGGACGAGCTGGAACGGCGCCAGCACACCCTGGTACGCGCCGAAAAGCTGGCCTCCCTCGGCACCCTGCTCTCCGGCGTGGCGCACGAGCTCAACAACCCCCTGTCCAACATCTCCTCCTCGGCGCAGATCCTTAAGGAGGAGCTCCCCCCCGCGCCGGACCCGGGGGCACACGCGGAGGTGCCGGACGGCACGCTGAGCACCCTGCAGCGCCAGCTCATCGAGGACATCGATGCCGAGACCCTGCGGGCCCGGCGCATCGTGCGCGCCCTGCTGGACTACGCCGGCGAGCGGGAATTCAAGCCTGTCCCCGTGCACCTGGCGGACCTGGTGCAGGAAACCCTGCGCTTCCTCCGGAACATGCGCCCGGCGGGCGTGGAGGTGCGCGTGGACATCGCCCCATGGCTGGCCGTGTGCGGCGATCGCCCACGCCTGCAGCAGGTGCTGCTCAACCTGCTGGTGAACGCCTACGACGCCATGGGCAAGACGGGCGTGCTGAGCATCCACGCCCGGGCGGCTCGGGCAGGCGCGTCGCACGACCGCTTTCCTGCCCCCATGGGCCAGTGCCGGCCGGGCGCCGCGGTGGTGGACCTGAGCCTGGCCGACACCGGGCCCGGCATCCCCGAAGCGCTGCTACCCAGGGTCTTCGACCCCTTCTTCACCAGCAAGCCGGTCGGTCAGGGCAGCGGCCTGGGATTGTTCATCGCCTACGAGATCATCGCGGAGCACGGCGGCTGCATCGTCGCCACCAACCGCGTCAACGGCGGCGCCGAGTTCCACATCCGCCTGCCCGCCGCGCACGCGCAACAAACCACGGATACCCCATGAGCGCACGCATCCTGCTGGTCGACGACGAAAGAATCGCCCTGCGCAACCTGCAACACGTGCTGACCCGGGAGGGCCATCGGATCACCGCTACGCAGAGTGGCGTGCATGCCCTGGACCTGCTGCATGCCCAGCCCTTCGACCTGGTGCTCACCGATCTGCGCATGGACAGGGTGGATGGCATGCAGCTGCTGCGCCGCTGCAAGGCGCAATACCCGGACATCGAGGTCATCATGCTCACCGGCTACGCCACCCTGGAATCCGCAGTGGAGGCCATGAAGGAAGGCGCCTTCCACTACATCGCCAAGCCCTTCCGCCTGGACGAGGTGCGCCAGACCGTGGCCGAGGCCCTGGAAAAGATCCGCCTGAAGCGGGAAAACCGCGCCCTGCGCGAGCAGCTCGATGCCTACCGTGGCCGGGTGCCCATCATCACCCGGGATGGCGGCATGCAAAGGCTGCTGGACATGTCGCGCCAGGTGGCGCCCACGGGTTGCAACGTGCTCATCACCGGCGAATCGGGCACCGGCAAGGAGCTCTTCGCCCGCTACGTGCACGCACAGGGTACCCATCCGGACGGCCCCTTCCTGGCCATCAACTGCGGCGCCTTCAACGAGGAGTTGCTGGCCAACGAGCTGTTCGGCCATGCCCGGGGGGCCTTCACCGGCGCCGTGGGCAAGACCGGCCTGCTGGAGGCCGCCCACGGCGGCAGCCTGTTCCTGGACGAGGTCACGGAGATGTCGCCGGCCATGCAGGTCAAGCTGTTGCGCGCCATCCAGGAGAAGGAAGTACTGCCCCTGGGAAGCACCCGGCCGGTGCGGGTGGACGTACGCTTCATCGCCGCCAGCAACCGCAACATGAAGGACTGGGTGGCGGACGGCCGCTTCCGCCAGGACCTCTACTACCGCCTGAACGTGGTCAACCTGCACATCCCGCCCCTGTCCCAGCGGCGCGAGGACATCCCACTGCTGGCCCAGCACTTCCTGGAGCGCGCTGCTCCGGTCATGGGCAAGGCCGTGCGCGACCTATCCGCGGACGCCCTGGCCCTGCTCAAGGCCTATGACTTCCCAGGCAATGTGCGCGAGCTGGAGAACATCATCGAACGGGGCGTGGCCCTGTGCCAGGGCGACACCCTGGAAACCGCCCACCTGCCCGATGACCTGCGCGACCTGTCCATACGCGCCTTCCGCCGGCGGGACGGCAAGGTCATCCCCCTGGAAGAACAGGAGAAGGACTACATCCTCTGGGTGCTGGCCGAGGCCCACGGCAACCAGACCCTGGCCGCCCAGCTGCTGGGCATCGACCGGGTATCGCTGTGGCGCAAGCTGAAGAAATACGGGGAAGAGAAGGGTTGAGGCCACGCGGGAGCCGAACACGGGCGGAGATCATGGATATCCCGCCCGGGGCCCGGACTTCCCCCGCCCGCTCCCTGCGGCCCCCATGCTGGCCTTGCGGGCATGCCGATAAGGCCGCCCGGCCCTGCTCCCCTCCATTCAAAACTCGTTGCGGATGCGCTTATAGCCTCTCACCAGTTCAAGGTTGGCCTGGGCCACGCTTTCCGAGAAACCGGTCTGATCCGCGGTGACGGGCACGATGCGGGCCAGTTCCTCGTCGGAATGCACGTTGGTGGTGGAGGGGATATAAAAACCGGGAGGCACGCCGCAGCCTTCCACCACGGCGTTGTGGCGCACCACCGAGCCGTCGCCCACGGTGCAGTTGTAGAGCACCGAATTGAAGCCGATGAACACCCGATCCCCCACCTGGCAGGGGCCATGCACGATGGAGCGGTGGGCGATGGAACTCTCCTTGCCGATGCGCACGCCACCACCGGCCTTGCAGTGGATCACCACGCCGTCCTGTATGTTGGAGCCGGCGCCAATGACGATGGGCTCCATTTCACCCGCCTCGTTCACCTCGTCGGCGCGGATGACCGCATAGGGGCCGATGAAGACGTTGGCCTCCACGAGGACCTTGCCGCACAGGATGGCGGTGGGATCGACGAACGCGGTTTCATGCACGACGGGCACGTCACCGTTGGGGTTGCGGCGGATCATGGAGGCTCCTCGGCAGGTCGTGGAACTGGCAGGTGTATCAGACTTTGCTAAAATGGTGCAATTTTTCACGTGCATGTTGCATTATGCAATCATCATGCACGATGACCCCGCGCTTACCGTCTAGGCCCTGCGATCATGAACAACCCCTTGCTGCTGCGTCTCTTTCCCTTCCTGGCCTGGTTTCCCATCAGCTCAACCCTGCTGCGTGGTGACATGATCGCCGGCATCACCGGCGCCCTGGTGCTGGTGCCCAAGGCCATGGCCTACGCGCAGCTATCCGGCCTGCCGGTCTATTACGGCCTGTACGTGGCCTTCGTGCCGGCCATCCTGGGCGCCCTGTGGGGCTCGTCCCGTCAGCTTTCCACCGGTCCGGTGGCCATCGTCTCGCTCATGACGGCGGCCGCCATCACCCCCCTGGCCGTGCCTTTCAGCGAGGAATACATCGGCCTTGCCCTGCTCCTCTCCCTGATGGTGGGCGTGATCCAGTTCAGCCTGGGGGTGATCAAGCTGGGCAGCATCGTCAACTTCGTCTCCCACCCGGTGATCCTGGGTTTCATGAACGCGGCGGCGGTGATCATCGCTCTGTCGCAGCTGGACATGCTGCTGGGCATCCCCAAGGGACGCAGCGATTCCTTCCTCTACGACATCTGGGAGATGTTCGGCTACCTGCCCGACACCCATCTGCCCACCCTGGCCATGTCCGTGTTCGCACTGCTGCTCATGCTGGGTTTGAAAAGGGTCCCCGCCCTGTCCAAGCTGTCCGTGTTGATCGCCGTGGTGGTGACCATCGCCGTCAGCGCCCTGACGGGGTTCGAGCGCAAGGTCAGCGCCAGCCCCGCGCACATCGCCGATCCGGAAGCCCGGGCCCTGGTGAGCGCCTATGCCGAAGCCGACCGGCGCATCCAGGAGATGAGCGCCAGGGTCACCGCCCTGTCCAGCCAGGCGCGCCTGGCGCACAAGACCCGCGACGCGCGTGGCGCCGCGGACCTGGAATACGCCATCTCCGTGCTCAAGCTGGACATCGCCGGCCTGGAAACGGAAAACAAGGCGCGCATGCACGCCATCCGCAGGCTGGACTTCACGCGCGTGGACACGGATGCGCGGGGGGCCGCCACCCTCTACCTGGCGGGCAAGGCGCCCGTCGGCCCGGAATCCGACACGCGCCAATGGCACATCAAGAAGATCGAGCAGGGGGAGATCAAGCTGGTGAGCGGGGGCGATGTGGTGGGCAAGGTCCCGTCCGGCCTGCCTGGCTTACGTCTGCCACCCCTGTCCCTGGATGCCATGCTGCAACTGCTCTCCGCCGCCTTCATCATCGCCCTGGTGGCCTTCATGGAATCCATCTCCATGGCCAAGGCCCTGGCGGCCAAGACCAAGCAGCGCCTCGACCCGAACCAGGAACTCATCGGCCAGGGCCTGGCCAACATCGGGGGGGCGTTCTTCCAGGCCTATCCGGCCTGTGGCTCCTTCACCGGCTCGGCCATCAACCTGCAGGCCGGAGCCAGGACCGGCTTCGCCATGGTATTCAACGGTCTGTTCGTGGCCGTGACCCTGCTGTTCCTGACCGACTACCTGTACCACCTGCCCAAGGCCACGCTGGCGGTCATCATCCTGCTGGCGGTGAGCAGCCTGATCACACCCAAGGCCCTCAAGCACACCTGGCAGGCCAGCAGGTTCGACGGCATCGTCGCCGGCGTCACCTTCGTCATCACCCTGATCGCCGCCCCGCACCTGGACAAGGGCATCCTGATCGGCGCGGGCCTGGCCATCGTGCTCTACCTGTACCGCACCATGAAACCGCGCGTGGCCCAGCTCGGCCGCTTTGCCGATGGCACCCTGCGGGACATCAAGGTCCATCCGACCCTGCCCACCAGTCCGTACATCATCGCCATGCGCTTCGACGGTTCCCTGTACTTCGCCAACATCGCCTACTTTGAAGACACCGTGCTGGAGCTGATCGCGGCCAAGCCGGATGCCCGATATCTGCTGGTGGTGGGCGATGCCATCAACCAGCTGGATGCCTCCGGCGAGGAGGTGGTGCACCACCTGGTGGAGCGCCTGCGCGGCAATGGCATGGAGGTGGTGTTCTCGGGCCTGAAAAAGCAGATCCTGGACGTGATGCGCGCCACCGGCCTGTTCGACCTGATCGGCCAGGACAACATCTTCGCCACCGAGGATCAGGCCATCGCCGCCATTCAGGCACGCCTGGGCGAGCAAGCACGGGAAGACGCCTTCTGCCTGCTGCCGACGCGGGCCTGATGGCATCCGGCCCCGGAGCGCGGCTCACTCCAGGCCGTAGCGCTTGATGCGCCGCCACAGGGAGACCCGGTCGATGCCAAGGATTTCCGCCGCCTGATTGCGGTTGCCGCCGGTGTGCGCCAGCACGCGCGCGATGTGGGCGGCCTCGTTGGCCTCCAGGCTGGAGAACTCGCCCATGGCAATGGGTGCGGCGGCGACGCGCACATGCAGGTGACGCAGGCTTTCCGGCAGGTGCGCGACCTGCAGCAGACTGCCCCGCGCCAGAGCCACGCCCCGCTCCACCAGGTTCGCCAGCTCTCGCACATTGCCCGGGTAATCGTAGCGGGCCAGCAAGTTCAGGGCCTCCGGGTCGATGTCGTCCACCGGCTTGCCCATGGCCAGGGCGAATTTCTTCAGGAAGTAGAAAGCCAGCAGGGGGATGTCGTCGCGCCGCTCGCGCAGGGGCGGCAGGGTCAGGTTCACCACATTCAGGCGGAAATACAGATCGGCACGAAAGCGGCCGCTGCCCACGTTTTCCTGCAAGTCCCGGTTGGTGGCGGCCAGGAAGCGCACATCCACGCGCACCGGCTGCGTGCCGCCCACACGCATCAGCTCCCGCTCCTGCAGCACCCGCAACAGCTTCACCTGCATGGTCAGGCTCATCTCGGCAATCTCGTCGAGGAACAGGGTGCCGCCCTCCGCCATCTCAATGAGGCCCCGCTTCATGCGGTCGGCACCGGTGAAGGCAGCCTTTTCGTGCCCGAACAGCTCGTTGGCGAGCAATTCCTCCTGCAGGGCACCGCAGTTCACGGCCACGAAGGCCTGGCCGGCGCGGGAACTGTGCAGGTGCGCGTAGCGGGCCATGAGCTCCTTGCCGGTACCGGATTCTCCGCTGATGAGGATGTTGCAGTCCGTCGGCGCCACCTGGCGGGCCGTATCCAGCAGGCGCTGCAGCCCAGGGTCCTGGGTGATGATGTTGACCGGTTCCCGATAGCCCTCGATGCGTCGGCGCAGATCGCGGTTTTCCCGCTTCAGGCCCACCACGTCCAGGGCGCTCTTCACCACCTGCCGCACCTCGTCCAGGCGATAGGGTTTGGCCACGTAATGGAAGGCGCCTTCCTTCATGGCCGCCACGGCGGAGTCCAGCGTGGCGTGGCCGGTGAGGACGATGACCTCCACGTCGGGCTGCAACGTCCGCGCTTGGCGCAAGACCTCCAGGCCGTCCACGCCCTTCATGCGCAGATCGGTGAGGACCACGTCGAATTCCCGCGCGCGCAATTCCTGCAACGCCGCCTGGCCGCTTTGCCGGGCTGTCACCTCATACCCGGCCTTGCGGAACAGGTGGGCCAGGGTCTTCAGGGCCGCGGCCTCGTCGTCCACCAGCAGAAGACGAGGGGGCGCAGGGCTGCTCATACCTCCTCCCCGCGGGGCAGCCACAGTTCGAAACGGGTGCCGGCCCCGGGGACGCTGCGCACGGCGATGGCGCCCTCCTGTTCCTGCACGATCTCGCTGACGATGTAGAGGCCCAGGCCCGTGCCCTCGCCCGGTTCCCGGGTGGTGTAGAAGGGATCGAAGATGTGGTCCAGCTCCCGCGGCAGGATGCCGGGTCCGTCATCCTCCACCCGGATGAGCACCGCCTGCCGCCCCGTGCCCGCGCCCACCACCAGGCCGGCGTCCGCGGGAGGCCAGTCGCCCGGCAAGCCCGGTCGCGCCTGGATGCGTACTTCGCGGGCACCGGCATCGAATGCGTTCTGGACGAGGTTGATGCATACCTGCTGCAGGCGCTGGGGGTCGGCGCGGACCCACAGGTCGGCTGGCACGTCGAGGCGCACGCAGTCCTCGCCCGGCAGCCGCCTGCGCAGCAGGAGCAGGGACTTCTCCAGGACCTCGTGCAATGGGCAGGGCATGCCCTTCAGACCCGGCTTGCGGCTGTAGTCCAGTAGGGTGCGCACGATGCGGCGGGCGCGTTCGGTCTCGTCGTCGATCTGGGTGAGCCATGTCAGCAGGGTCACGCGCGTGCCGGCCGGCAGCGCATCCAGACCACCCAGTTCCTCCAGCAGGATCTGGCAGGCGCCGGAGATGTTGCCCAGGGGGTTATTGAGCTCGTGCGCCACGCCGGAGGCCAGGGTACCCAGGGCCGCCAGTCTTTCCGCCTGCAGCACCTGGCGCCGGCGCAGATCGAGCTCCGTCAGCATGCGGTTGAGGGCGGCGGTGAAAGAAACGATCTCTCGGTCTCCGGAAACCTGGGTAAAGGCCTGGAAGCGTCCTTCGGCCAGGGGCTGCAACTGATCCTCCAGGCGCTTCAGCGGCCGTCCCACGGCGCGGTAGAGCAGATGCCCGCCGGCCAGGGCCAGCAGGACCACCATGCCCACTCCCCCCACCAGGGCCAGACGGGACTGGCGCAGCACGCTCGCCAGGAACGCGCGCTCACGCCCCGCCAGCCGGTCGCTCGCCACGGAAACGGCATGACCCGCGGCGCGTATGCCGGGCTCCGCCGACGGGCCACCCTGCTGGCCAAATTCGATGGGCTGCTCGATCAGATCCAGATAGCGCCGCATGGTCCGGCGCAGGACCGGCAGTTCGTCCCCGCGCGCCACGCCCGCCAGGGCCCCGGCCTCGTCGTTCAGCGTGCGCACCAGCTGGCTCGCCAGGGCACGCGCCGCATCCAGTTCGGCGGCGCCGTGGTGGAGAAAGTAGTTCTTCTCGTGACGCCGCAGTTCCTGCACGCCATCGCGGAAGGCGGAGATCGCCACCCCTTCGCGCACCCGGTTTTCCAGATAGCGCAGATCGGCAGAGGCAAACAGCACGAACCCCCCCACACCCGTGGCGAGGGCAAGATAGCCCAGAGTGACCTTGCCGCGGATGCTGGACATGCTTCGTTTCCAAAATGAAACATGTTGCGGATTCTAAACGTCTCCGACTGACCGTTGTCAATCATGGGGTTAGACCCGATGAGCCTGGTCATGTTTCATCCGTGAAACATCCATCCTCGTGTCGCCTCCCATCCCTCCAAATGAAATCAACGAGATACATCAAAACACGGGATGGCACGTGGCTTGCGATAGGCAGGGCGTGCATCCACACCGGAGTCCCCATGAAACATCTGACAGAGCAACTCAAGCAGGCCATGGCAGCCCTGGCCTTCGCGGACCTGGGCGAGCGCTCGGGCCGCGCCGCCATGCACGCAGCGCTGTATGGCAAGCCCGCCACCCACACGCGGGCCGATGACGCGCCGTGCACGCGGCGCATGATCGCCCTGGGCGTGGGCGACCACCTGCCGCCGGCAGTGATGGCCTATGTCATCGGCGCCTGCCGCCGCATGGGTGCCGATCTGCTGCTGATCACCCACGACGCCATGGCCGTGCGCTACATGCTCGACCCCTATCTGCCGGATCTGGCCGGCATCCGCTGCGAGACCGCCGAACTGAAGCGCCACGCGCGTAGCGCCGTGCTGGGGCTTCTGTCCCGGCGCACGGAAGTCCTGTTTGCCGTATCCGCTACACCGGAAGACCCGGTGGCAAGCCTGCTGGGCGGCCGTCGCGGCCTGCCTGCAGGCAAATCACCGGTTCCCGTCGTCGTCGTGGGCCCCACGCCCGACGCCGGCCGGAACGCAAGCGCCACGCCCCAGCTGGCCTCCGCGCACTGACCTTTTTCCAAACCCGAGGCATCGACATGACCCCCAAGAAATCCATCGCCGCAACCCTGCTCTACGGCACCGCCAGTCTCGCGCTCTACACCCTGCTCCTGAGCCATGCCGACCTGTTCGTGCAGTGGGCCCAGCACACGAGAGAGAACCGGATCCTGTTCATCATCCCGGTGCTGGTGGCCTTCGTGTTCTCCTATTTCCACGGGGCCTTCACTGGCCACTTCTGGGAATCCCTGGGCCTGCACGCCGCCAGGTCCGGCAGCGGGAAATAAGGGAGAGCGCAAGTGGATAGCGGTCTGTTCATCGACATCAACCTGTATTCCGCCCTGGCCCTGTTCGTGGTGGGCTTCGTGGGCGGCATGGTCTCCGGTTTCATCGGCTCGGGCGGTGCCTTCGTGCTCACGCCGGCCATGATGACCCTGGGCGTACCCGGTATCGTCGCCGTGGCCTCCAACATGTGTCACAAGTTTCCCAAGTCCCTGGTGGGCGCCATGAAGCGCCACAAGTACGGCCAGGTGGACCTGAAGCTGGGGATCATCATGGGGGTCTTCGCCGAGCTCGGGGTGATCGCCGGCAAACACGTCATGACCGGCATCAAGGATACCTATGGCGACATCGGTACCAGCCTGTATGTCTCGGTGGTGTTCGTCGTCGTTCTGGCGGTGGTGGGCGGTTTCGTGCTGCGGGATGCCCTGCACATGTTCCGGCGGGAAAGGGCAGGCGGCGGGGAGGCCGCACATCCGGTCACCCGGCTGGCGCGCTGGATCCAGTCCGTGCATATCCCCGGCACCATGGTGTACTTCGACAGTCTCAAGGCCCGGGTCTCGGTGCTGTTCATCGTGCCTCTGGGCTTGGCCACCGGCATGCTGGCCGCCACCATCGCCGTGGGCGGCTTCATCGGCGTGCCCGCAATGATCTATGTGCTGGGCGCCCCGGCCCTCATGGCCTCGGCCACGGAACTGGTCGTCGCCTTCGTCATGGGTGTGGGCGGTACCCTCCTCTACGCCCTGGACGGCGTGGTGGACATCCGCCTGGCCATGATCATCCTGGCAGGTTCCCTGTTTGGCATCCAGATCGGCGCCATCGGCACCACCTATGTGCGTGATTCCATCGTCAAGCTCGTCATGGGGCTGATCATGATCATCGTGCTGTTCTCCCGCTTCTTCTACGTGCCCGGCTATCTGTCCAAGCTGGGCATGATCACGCCCCTGTCGGATGGCAGCATCGCCAACCTGAAGCTGGCGGGCGATGCCACCCTGGTGCTGGCCCTGGCCGTGGGGGGCCTCACCATCCTCGTCGCCCTCATCCGCGGCATGGCCGAGCACCGCCAGGCCGCCGTCGCCACCCGCTCCGCCTGAGCAGGCCGTTGCGCACGGAATGCCACGCCACATCCACCCGGCCGGAGGTGCTTGCCTGCGCGCCGCTTCGGCGGCACGCGGCATCGGCTGACCTGCGCGGGCGCCCGCGCGTGGGTGAGGCCTGATGTGATGCGCGTCCTCATCATCGAGGACAACCCGGACCTGGCCGCCAACCTCTGCGACTTTCTGGAGGCCAAGCGACACGACGTGGACGCGGCCGGGGACGGCATCACGGGCCTGCACCTGGCGGTGACCCAGGACTATGACGCCATCATTCTGGACGTGATGCTGCCGGGTATGGATGGCTTCGGGGTGTGCCAGCGCCTGCGCGAGGTGGCGCGCCGGGACACGCCAGTGCTCATGCTCACTGCCCGGGACGCACTGGACGATCGGGTGGCGGGCCTGGAATGCGGCGCCGACGACTATGTGGTGAAGCCCTTCGCCCTGCGGGAGATCGAGGCCCGCCTGAGGGCCCTCCAGCGCCGTGCCGGTGGCAAGGCCGCGGCCACCCTGTTGCGGGTGGCCGATCTGGAATACGACCCGGCCCTGATGCGTGCCCAGCGTGGCGCACGCCACGTGCATCTGCCCCCCATCCCCCTGAAACTGCTGGAGACCCTGATGCGGGCCTCGCCCCGGGTGGTGAAACGCAGCGAGCTGGAACGGGCCGTCTGGGGGGACGAGCCCCCCGATTCCGATGCCCTGCGGGCGCACATGCACGTGTTGCGCGCCGCTCTGGAAGAGGCCGGCGAAACCACGCTGATCCACACCCTGCGGGGCATTGGCTACCGCCTGGCGGCCACGCCCTGAAACACATCCATGCGCTTTTCACACAGCCTGCGCTCACGCGCGGCCCTGGCCTTCGCGGCCATGGGCGGAGGCGTTTCGCTGATCATTGCCGTGGGTCTGTACATCGGCGTGCGGGATGCGGGCCAGCGCCTCATCGACGAGACCCTGAACGCCGAAATGCAGGACTACCAGAGCCGTCGCGCGCGCAACCCACATTCCCCCCCTCCGGCCACCGCCACCCTGATGGGCTATGTGGCACCGGCGGCAGCGCACGACCCGGAACCGCCCCGGGCACTGCTGGAAAGGCCTGCGGGGCGCCACAGCCTGCGACTGGACGGTATGCCCTATCGCCTGCTGGTGACCGACCACCGGGGCCTGCGCTACTACCTGTTGCACAACGAAACCCTGTTCCGGGAGCGCCAGTCCCAGCTCAGCGCCTTTCTGGGGGCCTGCGTGGCCCTCATGATGCTGCTCTCCGGCGGCATCGCCTTCTGGCTGGCGGAACGGGTCATCGAACCGGTGAAGGAGCTGGCCCGGCGCCTGCGCCACATCGGCCCCGGCACGCCCCATGCCGAACTGGCCGCCGACTTCGCGCCGGACGAGGTCGGTGAGCTGGCGCGCGCCTTCGAGCGCAGCCTGCACCGCCTGGCGGCCTTCATCGAACGGGAACGTGCCTTTACCGCCGATGTCTCGCACGAGCTGCGCACCCCCCTGGCGGTGATCCGGGGCGCGGCGGAGGTCCTGCTGGCGGACGAAACCCGGCCGGAAAAGGAGCGGCAGCGCCTGGCGCGCATCGAACACGCCGCCGCCGACATGGCGGACCTCATCGCCGCCCTGCTGGCGATGGCGCGTGAACGCGGAGACGGGCGGTGCGATCCCGTTGACGTGGCCGAGCTGCTGCGTGACACCCTGGACAAACACCGGCACCTGCTGCGCGGCAAGGCCGTGGAGGTGAGACTGGAGATACGCGCCCGCCCCGCACCGGCCACCGATCCCAGCCTGCTGGCCATCGTCCTGGCCAACCTGGTGCGCAACAGCTTTAGCTATACGGAACGCGGCCAGGTCAGCGTATGCCTGGGAATGGACCGCCTCACGATCCGCGACACCGGTCCGGGCATTCCCAAGGCGGATCTGGAGCGTGTCTTCCAGCGCCTCTACAAGGGACGTCATAGCCGGGGCACGGGCATCGGCCTGGCCCTGGTGCAAAAGATCTGCGAGCGCCATGGCTGGCGGGTCCGGCTCGACAGCGAAGAGGGTCGGGGCACCGAGGCAGTGCTGTACTTCGCCACCGGTCCTGGGGCTTGACGTCTCCTTGACGTGATCATGACGCGCCCGCAACGGGCCTTGCCGCAGGATGCGCCGGTATCCATCCCGCGCGCAGATCCCGCTGCATGTCCCTGCCCTCCCTGAACACCCTGCCCACCTGGGTCAGGCCCTTCGCCCCCTTCCTCACCTGGCTGCCCCGGGTGGACCGGGCGAGCGCCAAGGCCGATACCCTGGCCGGCCTCACCGGCGCCCTGGTAGCCCTGCCCCAGGGCGTGGCCTTCGCCACCATCGCCGGCATGCCGCCGGAATACGGTCTCTACGCCGGCATGATCCCGGCGGTCGTCGCCGCCCTGTTCGGGTCCTCCTGGCATCTGGTGTCCGGTCCCACCACGGCCGCCTCCATCGTCGTGTTCTCCGTGCTCTCCCTGCACGCCGAGCCGGGCACGGCGGCATATGTCAGCCTGGCCCTGACCCTCACCTTCCTCGTGGGCGTGATCCAGGTCGCCATGGGCCTGGCCAGGCTGGGCAGCCTGGTGAACTTCATTTCCCATTCCGTGGTGACCGGCTTCACCGCCGGCGCCGCCATCCTCATCGCCACCAACCAGGTAAGGCACTTCACCGGCCTGGCCATACCCCGGGGGGCTTCCTTCACCGACACCTGGGGCATGGTCGTCGGCCACGCCGGCGCCATCGATCCCGCCATCTTCGGTGTGGCCCTGGCCACCCTGCTGCTGGGCATGGGCGTGAAACATTGGCTGCCCAGATGGCCCTACATGATCGTGGCCATGCTGGGGGGATCGGCCCTGGCGGCCTGGAGTGGCGCGTCCCTGCCCACCGTGGGGGCCCTGCCCGCCAGCCTGCCACCCCTGTCCGCCCCCAGCCTGGATGGCGACAGCATCCGCGCCGTGGCCTCGGGCGTAGTGGCCGTGACCCTGCTGGCCCTGACCGAGGCGGTGTCCATCGCCCGGGCCCTGGCGGCCCGCTCCGGCCAGCACGTGGACGGCAACCAGGAGTTCGTGGGCCAGGGCATGTCCAACCTGTTCGGCAGTTTCTTCTCCGGCTATGTGGCCACGGGTTCCTTCAACCGCAGCGGCGTCAACTATGCCGCAGGCGCCCGCACCCCCATCGCCGCCATGCTCGCCGGAGTGTTCCTGCTACTGCTGGTGCTGCTTGTGGCACCCTGGGCCCGATACCTGCCCAATGCCGCCATGGCCGGCATACTCTTCCAGGTGGCCTGGGGTCTGATCGACTTCAGGGAGATTGCCCACACCCTCCGGACCAGCAGGGTGGAGAGCTCCATCCTCCTGGCCACCTTCGCCGGCACCCTGTTCCTGACCCTGGAAGAGGCCATCATTCTGGGTGTGTTCATGTCCCTGGCCGTCTACCTGGCGCGCACAGCCAGACCCAATGTGCGCGTGCGCGTCCCCAACCCCCACGACGCCCGGCGCAAGTTCACCGATGCCACCGACGCCACGCATGCGCCCCAATGTCCGCAGCTGCGCTTCGCGCGCGTGGACGGCTCCATCTACTTCGGCGCGGTGTCCTACCTGCGCGACCAGATCGGCGCACAGGACCGGGCCATGCCCGCGCAGAGGCACCTGGCCATCATCGCGCATGGCATCAATTTCATCGACAAGGAGGGCGCCGACTTTCTTGCCGAAGAGGCCAGGCGGCGTCAGACCAGGGGGGGCAGCCTGTCCCTGGTGCGGGTGAAGGACATCGTCCAGGAGCAGTTGGCGGAAAGCGGTGCCCTCAAGGCCATCGGTGGCTGCAACCTGTTCGATTCCAAGACCGAGGCCGTGCGCGCACTCCATGGCCGCCTGGATCCGGAAATCTGCCGTGGCTGCAGGGCGCGCATCTTCCTTGAATGTGGCGCCCCATCGGCAGGCACACCCAAACACACGCAAACGGAGCCCCCGCATGCATGACTATCGCCGCATCCTCGCCCTGGTGGATTTCACGCACGCGGGCACCAGCGTGGCGCGCCGCGCCCTCGGTCTGGCCAGCCTGGAAGGCGCGCGCCTGGCGTTCCTGCATCTCATCCCGCCCGATCCCGCGCTGGACGGCGGTTATCCTGGGCCCGGTCGTCAGACCGAGGCACGGGAATTCGAACAGGCCGCGCTGCGCCGTCTGGACTTCCTGCGCGGCACGCTGGGAGCCGGCGAGGTGGAACTGCTGGCGCGTTATGGCCAGGCGCATCGCGGATTCGCCGATGGCATACGGCACTGGCAACCTGATCTTGTGGTGGCCGAATACGACACGGGCTACCTGGGTGGGCGCCACGACCTGCTGACCCTGGGTCATCGCCCCGCGCGCAACGGCCTGGCCCGGATGCTGCGTCACTGGCTGGTACCGGCCGGGCTGCTGGGCAACACGGGCTGAATCACCCGTGGCATCTCCTGCTGCACCTTGGCCCGGCGCATGGCGGACGCGCCTGACATGCCGCAGGTAAAGATTTTTTCCTGCCTTCCGTAATCACCTGCAGCCTTTCCACGGGAAGGGTCTTCCACCCGCGCGGGAGGTGCAGGAATGGATTGGATAGCACGCAGCATACGCAACCGGCTGCTGGTCATCACCGGCGTCAGTACCGCCCTGGTCGTGGCCGCGGCCATCACCGGCTTCATGTGGTCCTTCCCCTCCCTGGGAAAGAACGAACTGGAGGGACTGCTGCCCAGCCTGGGTCTGATGTCGCTGGCCATCGTCGTGGCCTTCGCCTGGTTCGTCACCGCCGTGCAGAGGCAGATCGTGGGCCCAGCCCGGAGGCTGGTGCGGGATCTGGAGCGCATGGCCCAGGGTGATTTCAGCGCCACCATCCACGGCGCTGGCCAGGATGAGATCGGTCAGATCGCACACAGCGCGGAACGCACGCGTCTGGACCTGGGCAAGCTCGTGTCCGAGCTGGTGCGTGCATCCCGGGAGGTGGGCCACGCGGTGGAAGAACTGTCCACCGCAGCCGGCCAGGTGGCTGAAGGCTCCAGAATGCAAAGCGAGGCCGCGGCCAGCACGGCGGCCTCCATCGCCGAAATCAGCCTGGGCATCGCCGGCGTGGCAGACAATGCCGAGTCGGTGCATGCCCTGTCCGCCCAAAGCGTGGCCAGTGCCCAGGAGGGCAACGTGCGGATCGCCGAACTGATCGGGGAGATCGACCGGGTGGAAGGCGCCATGCGTGACATTGCCAGCTCGGTGCAGGCCTTCGTACAGAACAGCACCCGCATCACCGACATGACCCGCCAGGTCCGTGACATCGCCGAGCAGACCAACCTGCTGGCCCTGAACGCGGCCATCGAGGCCGCGCGCGCCGGGGAGCAGGGCCGCGGCTTCGCGGTGGTGGCGGACGAAGTGCGCAAGCTGGCCGAGAAGTCCGCCCATTCCGCCAGCGAGATCGACGGCGTGACCCGGACCCTGGAGCAGCAGTCGGCGGAGGTCATGCAGCGCATCGAGACCGGCCAGGGGGCCCTGGACACCAGCCTGGAATTCGTGGAAATGGTGGCCGGGGTACTGGCGAACGCCAATCAGAGCGCGCAACAGGCCAGTGAGGGCATGCGCCGCATCAGCCAGTCGGTCAAGCAGCAGTCCGACGCCAGCCAGCGCATCCGTCAGCACGTCGATGCCATCACCCACATGGCCGGCGGCTACAGCCGGGCCATCCAGCACACCGCCGAGGCCACGCGCGGCCTGAGTGCCATGGCCCAGCGCATGCAGGCGGTGACGGAGCGGCTGCGCACCCAATAAGCGCCCGTCTCGGCCGGCGGTGTCGCCAGCCGGGCGGCGGCGTGCCGTCCGCGTCCTGTGCTATAGATACCCCGTTGTCCGCATCCACCCCCCATGTCTTCACAAACATCGACGGGCACGCCGCGGGTGATCCACGGCGGAGTCTATGAATCCGACGCGCAGCTGGCCCAGTATTGCGAGTTCCACTATGGACCGGAATACCTGGGCGTGGGCAACTTTCCCGCGACCTGCGCCCACCTGTGCCTGCGGGCCATGGACGGAAGACCGGCACGGCGCGCCCTGGATCTGGGCTGTGCCGTGGGCCGTGCCAGCTTCGAACTTGCGCGCGGGTTCGACCATGTGGATGGCGTGGATGCCTGTGCGCGCTTCATCCGCCTGGCCCGCTCCCTGCAGGCGGGCGCTCGGGTGAGTCATGTCGTGCCCGGTGAAGGCGAGCTCGGCAGCAGGCGCACGGTGCACCTGCGGCAACTGGGCCTGACGCAGACGCGCGCACGCGTGGCCTTCCAGCACGGCGATGCCTGCGCTCTAGCGCCCGGGCTCGACGCCTACGACCTCATCCTCGCCGCCAACCTCATCGATCGCCTGCGCTGCCCGCGTCGCCTCCTCGGACAGATCCACGCACGCCTGCGGCAGGGCGGTCTGCTCATCCTCACCTCTCCCTACACCTGGCTGACGGCATTCACGCCCAAGGAGGAATGGCTGGGGGGGTTCCTGCGCCAGGGACGCGCCGTGCATGGCCTGCAGGGACTGCACGAGGTGCTGGATGCCCACTTCCTCTCCCTGGGGGAACCCCGCCAGATCCCGTTCGTGATCCGCGAGACGGCGCGCAAGTACCAGCACACCCTGGCGGAGATGAGCATCTGGGAAAAACGATGAGCTACGACTTCGACACCCCCGTCTCCCGCCTGGGCAGCCACAGTGTCAAGTATGATCAGCGCCAGGCCCGGTTCGGGCGCGGCGACGTGCTGCCCCTGTGGGTGGCGGACATGGATCTGGCCGCCCCGGCCTGCGTGCGCCGGGCATTGGCCGCACGGGTGGCCCATCCCATCTACGGTTACACCCATACCGACGCGGAGGTGTACGAGGCCATCCTGGATTGGCAGTGGCGCCGTCATGGCTGGCGCGTGCAGCCGGAGTGGATCGTGTTGCTGCCCGGAGTGGTGCCCGGTCTGGATCTGTGCGTCCAGTCGTTCACGCAGCCTGGCGAGGCCATCGTGGTGCAGCCCCCGGTCTACAATCCGTTCTTCGAAAGCGCCCTGCGCAACGAGCGGCGCGTGCTGCGCAACCCCCTGGTATGGAACGACTGTCGTCACGGCATGGACCTGGCGCGGCTGGCCGCCGATCTCGGCGCGCATTGCCGCCTGTTGCACCTGTGCAATCCACACAACCCGGGTGGCCGGGTGTGGCGGCGGGACGAACTGACAGCCCTGGGGGAGATCGTCCTGCGCCATGACCTGGTGCTGGTGAGCGACGAAATCCATGCCGACCTGGTATTTCCCGGCCACCGGCATGTCCCCCTGGCCAGCCTTGCACCGGAGCTGGCCCAACGCACCATCACACTCAACTCCCCGGGCAAGACTTTCAACACCGCCGGCCTGCATACCGCCTACGCCATCATCCCGAACCGGGAACTGCGTGCCTGCTTCCATGCCGGCGTGCGGCGCCTGCACCTGGAAGGCGCCAATCTCCTCGGCCTGGTGGCGCTCAAGACCGCCTACCGGGAGGGGGAGGCCTGGCTGGGGGCCCTGCTGGACTACCTGCAAGGCAACCTGGAACACGCCTGCCGACACATCCACCGGCACCTGCCCCTGGTGGCCTGTCGCATGCCCGAGGCCACCTTCCTGCTGTGGCTGGACTGCCGCGCCTGGTGCCGGACCCGGGATCTGGACGACGACGCCTTGCATCGACACCTGGTGGACGCCGGTCTGGGTCTCACGCCCGGCACCCAGTTCGGCACCGAAGGCAGCGGCTTCATGCGCATGAACGTGGCCTTGCCGCGTGCGCGACTGGACGAGGCCCTGGCAAGACTAGCGCGGGCCCTGGCCTGATCGGTACCATCCGCCTGTTGCCTGCATGCCCTGGAGCCCGCGTTGTCCGCCGCCCCCATCATCGAAATCCACGATCTGCACTTCTCCTACGAGAAGCGCAAGATCCTGAACGGCGTCAGCCTGTCCATCCCCCGGGGCAGCAAGGTGGCGGTGCTGGGCGCCAGCGGCTGCGGCAAATCCACCCTGCTCAAGCTCATCATGGGTCAGCTGCAGCCGGAACGGGGCCGGGTGCTGGTGGATGGCGAGGATGTGCATGCCCTGGACAACGATGACCTCTACCGACTGCGCCGCAAGATGGGGGTGATGTTCCAGGTCAGCGGCCTGTTCAGCGACCTGTCCACCTTCGAGAACGTCGCCTTTCCCATGCGCGAGCATACCGATCTGCCGGAGGCCATGATCCGCGATCTGGTGCTGATGAAGCTCCACGCCGTGGGCCTGCGCGGGGCGCGCCAGCTCATGCCCGGTGAGCTGTCCGGTGGCATGGAACGGCGCGTGGCCCTGGCCCGCGCCACCGCCCTGGACCCCATGCTGCTCCTGTACGACGAACCCTTCGCCGGACTGGATCCGATCTCCCTGAACGTCATCGCCAGGCTGCTGCGCCGTCTGAGCGACGCCCTGGACACCTCGTCCATCGTGGTCACCTACGATGTCTCCGAATCCCTCAAGGTGGTGGACTACGTCTATTTCCTGGCGGACGGCAGGATCGTGGCCGAAGGCCCCAGCCAGGAGATCATCCACTCGCGCGATCCCTTCGTGCACCAGTTCCTGCATGCGCAACCGGAAGGGCCGGTGCACTTCCATTACCACGCCCAGGACCTGGAAACGGATCTGGGGATGCAGGCCACCGCGCGCTGAACCGTTTTCCCGCCTGCACTGGCCTGTACCAGGCGCCAGGGTAGGCCGGCGGTCGCATTCGCCCTTTGCCCGTCCGGCGACACGCGACGGTGAAACCGCTCAGGCTCTCACGGGCTCCTGCTGCATGGCTACGGGCCAGTCCCGACCACCTTCGCGCAGCCAGGTTTCCATGCCAAGCTCCGCCAGCTGTTCCAGGAATGGGCGAGCGGGCAGCTCCTCGACGTTGGCCATGCGGCGCACATGCCAGTCACCCCGGGCGATGAGCAGGGCGGCGGCGGCGGCGGGTACACCGGCGGTGTAGGAGATGGCCTGGCTGCCGACTTCACGGTAGCTCTCGGCATGGTCGGAGATGTTGTAGAGGAAGATTTCACGCACCTTGCCATCCTTGACGCCACGCACCCGATCACCGATGCAGGTCTTGCCGGTATAGGTGGCGGCCAGCGAGGCCGGGTCGGGCAGCACAGCCTTGACCACCTTCAGGGGCACGACTTCCAGCCCTTCGGCGGTACGCACCGGCTGCACGGACAGCAGTCCCAAGTTCTTCAGCACGCTGAAGACGTTGATGTAATGCTCGCCAAAGCCCATCCAGAAGCGGATGTCCGGCACATCCAGGTACCTGGACAGGGAGTGCAGTTCGTCGTGGCCGGTCAGGTAGGTGGTCTGGCGCCCCACAACGGGCAGGTCCCATTCACGCCGGATTTCGAACATCCCGGCGGACCGCCACTTCCGCTCCTGCCAGTACCAGACGGTGCCGGTGAATTCGCGGAAGTTGATCTCCGGGTCGAAGTTGGTGGCGAAGTAGCGGCCATGGCTGCCGGCATTGATGTCGATGATGTCGATGGCGTCGATCCGGTCGAAGTATTCGTCCACCGCCAGACGGGCATAGGCATTCACCACGCCTGGGTCGAATCCGGTCCCCAGGATGGCGGTAACACCGGCCTGTGCGCAGGCCTCGCGACGCTTCCATTCGTGGTTTGCATACCAGGGAGGCGGTTCGCAAATCCTGTCCGGCTCCTCGTGGATGGCGGTGTCGATATAGGCGGCGCCGGTTCGCAGACAGGCCTCCAGCACCGACATGTTGAGGAAGGCCGAACCCAGGTTGAGCACGATGTCGGCCCGGATACCACGGATCAGCGCGGTGGTGGCGGTCACGTCCAGGGCGTCCAGGACATGTGTGCGCAGCACGGTGGCGCCTGGATCACCCCTGTCGCGGATGGATGCAACGATGGCATCCGCCTTGTGCAGGGAACGGGAGGCAATGTGCAACTCGGCAAACCCGCCACTCCAGGCGACCTTGTGCGCCGCCACATGGGCCACGCCACCGGCGCCGATGATGAGGATGTTCTTTTTCATGCGGGGACTCTCTCCATTGCGACCGTCCATGCCTCACGAAAGGCTGTTGACGTAATCCCGGAATGCGAAGCGACGTACCAGGCGCTCGCTGCCGTCCAGTTCCCGGACGGCGATGGACGGCATGGTCAGACCGTTGAACCAGTTTTTCTTGACCATGGTGTAACCGGCGGCATCGCGGAAGGAGATCCGGTCGCCTACCTGCAAGGGCTCCGGAAAATCGAACTCGCCGAAGATGTCTCCCGCCAGACAGGATTTGCCGCAGACGAGATAGCGATGCGGGCCGCTGTTGGGCGCCACGCACGCGCTTTCGCGGTAGATGAGCAGGTCCAGCATGTGTGCCTCGGTGGAGGCATCCACCACGGCCAGGGGCTTGCCATGGTGCGGCGTATCCAGCACCGTGACTTCCAGGCTGGCACTCCCGGTCACCGCGGCCTCGCCGGGTTCCAGATAGACCTGCACCGCATGGCGTTCGGCGAAATCCTTGAGCCGGGCGGAAAAGGCGTCCAAGGGATAGTCCGGAGCGGTGAAATGGATGCCGCCTCCCAGGCTGATCCAGTCCACACGTGCGAACAGCTCACCATATCGCGCCTCGATGTCGGCCAGCATAGCATCGAAGCGGTCGTAATCCGCATTTTCACAGTTGTTGTGGATCATGAAGCCACTGATCCTTTCCATGGCCTGGGCGATGCGGGCCGGATCGCCCTCGCCCAGTCGGCTGAAAGGACGGGCCGGATCCGCCAGGTCGAAATCCGAAGCGCTGACGCCGGGATTGAGGCGCAGCCCCACGGGCTTTTCGCCACACCGCGAAGCATAACGGCCGAGTTGTCCCAGGCTGTTGAAAATGATCTTGTCGGCATGGGCCACTACCTCATCCATCTCGTGCCCGGCATAGGCCACGCAATAGGCATGTGTTTCGCCTCCGAACCTTTCCCGCCCCAGACGTACCTCATACAGCGAAGATGAGGTGGTGCCATCCATGTATTGCCGCATGAGGTCAAACACCGACCAGGTGGCAAAGCACTTCAGGGCCAGTAGGATCTTGGCGCCGGAGGTCCGACGCAGATGGTCGATACGCTGCATATTGGCCAGCAGGTGGGCTTGGTCGATCAGGTAGTAGGGCGTCTGGATCATGGCTTGCGCAACGGACCGGGTGAACCGTCAAAGGAGTGTGGGAAGTCTGACCGGCATGGCACGGCATGGGCCGTGCAGGCGTATGGTCCGCGCTTCCGCAGGCGATCAGGAAGAGCGCTGATCGCGAGGCAGCGCAGGGTATCGTCGTAGATGGTGGGGACGGAACAGGTGCAGGACGGCCGCGTCCCCACGACCCTGCACACCGCGGGCACATGGCCTGGCACCTCGGCGTCCGGAATCCCGGGAATTCGGGTATGGCGCAGATTCCCGCGTCGAAATTTCCGTTTGGGAGGCGTTCAGACGGGCTGAAACTATCCCCAATTGGAACAGGGCGTCGTCAGACATGGCGTCCTCTCCAACCAGCAGATGCGTAAATGCCCAAATCTTCGAGGGCGGACGTGGATTTTATGCAATGACGCCGCCGGACGCAAATCTGGCGCTGCGACGCCACACGGACATGGCGGACCGCAGACACGACACATCACGGCTTACCGTACCTCGTGATGCCTCCAGAAAAAAGGCGGGACGAGCCCGCCTTCCCGGAGGGGATGCGATTTCAGGCCGCCTTCTTCGTGGCGACCCTGGGCGCTGCAGCCTTCTTCGCAGCGGGTTTGGCGGTGGCAACCTTCGGTGCCGCGGCCTTCTGCACGGCGGCCTTGGTGGCGGCGGCCTTCGGTGCTGCAGCCTTCTTCGCAGCGGGCTTGGCGGTGGCAACCTTCGGTGCCGCGGCCTTCTGCACGGCAGCCTTGGTGGCGGCGGCCTTCGGTGCCGCGACCTTCTTCATCACGGCGGCCTTCGGTGCCGCGGCCTTCGGTGCCGCGGCCTTCTTTACGGCGGCCTTGGCGACCGTGACCTTCCTTACGGGATCCGCTGCTTTCGTGGTCTTGCTGCTCGCTTTCGTGGTGCTCTTGGCAACAGGCATGGATGACTCCTCTGCAGTTAAGGTAATCGGCCGAAAAGCCTTGTGCCTCAAGCGTTTGCAGGTGAATGAGGCGCGGTTCGATTTTAGAACAAAAAAATGCGCGTCCCGCAAGGGGTAGCGCGCCTTTACGAACAATTTTGTTGTCGATCCACGCTATCGCAGCACACGCTCCTGCGCGAACAGGTCCTGCACCCGCTCGCGAGGTCGGATTTCCTGCATCTGCGCACCCTGCACCATGACCTCGGCCGGGCGCGGACGCGTGTTGTAGTTGGAGCTCATGGTCATGCCGTAGGCCCCCGCGGAACAGATGGCGAGCAGGTCGCCCTCGGCCAGCACCAGGTTGCGGTCGTGGCCGAGAAAGTCGCCGCTCTCGCATACGGGCCCGACGATGCTGTAGGCGCGGCCCACGCCCCGGCGTTCCTGCACCGCCAGGATGTCATGCCAGGCGTCATACAGGGCCGGACGCATGAGATCGTTCATGGCCGCGTCCACGATGGCGAAGTTCCGGACTCCGCCATGTTTGAGATATTCCACACGGGTCAGCAGCCAGCCCGCGTTTCCCACCAGGGAACGGCCGGGTTCGATGATGAGGGTCTCGCGGCGGCCGGCCATGGGCGCCAGCAGGGTGCGGGCAAGATCACCCGGTGAGAGGGGGGTCTCCTCACGATAACGGATACCCACACCGCCACCCATATCGATGTGCGCCAACTCGATGCCCTCGGCCTGCAATGCGTCCACCAGCTCCAACACCCTGTCCATGGCTTCGGCATAGGGGGCCGCGTCCAGCAACTGGGAACCGATGTGGCAATCGATGCCACGCATGCGCAGATTGGGCATGCCGGCGGCCTGCCTGTAGGCATCCAGGGCCTGGTCGTGGGCAATGCCGAACTTGTTTTCCTTCAGGCCGGTGGAGATGTAGGGGTGGGTACGGGCGTCCACATCGGGGTTCACCCGCAGACTCACCGGAGCCACGCACCCCATCGTCCCCGCCACCCGATTGAGCCGGACCAGCTCGCTCTCGGATTCCACATTGAAACAATGGATGCCCGCCGCCAAGGCGGCGCGCATCTCCGCTTCACTCTTGCCCACCCCCGAGAACACCACCTTGGCCGGATCTCCGCCGGCAACAAGCACCCGCGCCAGCTCGCCACCGGAGACGATATCGAAGCCCGCACCCAAACGGGCCAGGACAGAGAGGATGGCCAGACTGGAGTTGGCCTTGACCGCATAGCAGATCAGATGGGGATGCGCGGCCAGGGCCTGCGCGTAGGCCCGGTAGGCGGCTTCCACGGCGCTGCGGGAATAGACATAACAGGGTGTGCCGAACTCTCGGGCGATGGCCTCCAGGGCCACGTCCTCCACATGCAGCAGGCCATCCCGCCGGCTCAGGCGGCTCATTTCGCCGCCTGATTGGCAGCGGGCGAATCCGGCGGGTCCGGCAGATAGAGGCTGCCCTTCTTGCCACAGGCGCCCAGGGCGAGCAGGACACAAAGGAGACAGAGACAGGCGAGAGGGCGGCTCGGAAAAGGCATGGGGACACCGTTAAAATCCGCTGCCGAGTCTAGCATGGAGCCTTGCATGAACGAGAGCGAGTACACCCGTCTTGCCGACACCACCCTGCGGCGTATCGAGCATGCCCTGGAGGCCGCGGACGTCGACCTGGATTTCGAGCTGGCCGCGGGCGGCATCCTGGAAGTGGGGTTCGACAACGGCAGCAGGATCGTCATCAACAAGCAGGCCGCGGCCCAGGAAATCTGGGTGGCCGCGCGCAACGGCGGTTTTCATTTCCGTTGGGACGGTGCCGCATGGCGGGATACCCGCGGGGGCGAGGAGCTGTTCGCCGCCTTGTCCCGTCTCGCCAGCGAGCAGGCAGGCAGCGACATCAGCCTGCGCGGCGATTCATAGCCTGCCCCGCGCCCGGACCACCGCCGCCCTGACCTGGGCGGGAGCGGTACCGCCGATGTGGTCCCGGGCGGCCAGTGAACCCTCTAGGGTCAGCACGGCGTAGACGTCCTCATCCACCAGTGGAGAGAAGCCCTGCAGGGTGGCCAGGGGCAGGTCCGCCAGGTCGAGGCCCTGCTCCTCCGCCGCGCGCACGGCCCGCGCCACGGCCTCGTGGGCCTCACGGAAGGGCAACCCCTTCTTCACCAGATAGTCCGCCAGGTCCGTGGCGGTGGCAAAGCCCTCGATAGCAGCCCGGCGCATGGCCCCGGCCCGCACCCGGATGCCGGGCACCATCTCGGCGAAGATGGCAAGTGAATCTACCAGGGTATCCACGGCATCGAACAGGGGCTCCTTGTCTTCCTGGTTGTCCTTGTTGTAGGCCAGGGGCTGGCCCTTCATGAGGGTCAGCAGGGCCACGAGGTGGCCGTTCATGCGCCCGGTCTTGCCGCGCATGAGCTCGGGTACGTCCGGGTTCTTCTTCTGCGGCATGATGGATGAACCCGTGCAGAAGCGGTCCGGCAGGTCGATGAAGCCGAAGCGGGGCGTCATCCACAACACCAGTTCCTCGGACATGCGTGACAGATGGGTCATGATGAGGGCGCCGGCGGCCAGGAATTCGATGGCGAAGTCCCGATCCGACACTGCGTCCAGAGAGTTCTCGCACAGGGCCTCGAAGCCCAGTTCCTGGGCCACGAATCCCCGGTCGATGGGGAAGCTGGTGCCCGCCAGGGCGGCCGCTCCCAGGGGCAGACGGTTCACCCGTCTACGACAGTCCGCCAGACGCTCACCGTCCCGGGCCAGCATCTCGTGCCAGGCCAGGAGATGGTGGCCGAAGGTCACCGGCTGGGCGGCCTGCAGATGTGTGAAGCCCGGCATCACCGTGTCCGCATGCCGCCCCGCCTGGTCCAGCAGCGCGGCCCGCGCCTCCCGCAGCAACGCCTGGATGCGGTCGATGGCATCCCGCAGCCACAGGCGCACATCCGTGGCCACCTGGTCGTTGCGGGACCGGCCGGTGTGCAGGCGCTTGCCCGCGTCTCCCACCTTGCGGGTCAGGGCCCGCTCGATGGTGAAGTGCACGTCTTCGTCGTCCAGGGTCCAGGGAAAGTCCCCCGCCTCGAAGGCGGCGAGGATTTCCCCCAGGCCGCGCCGGATGTCCATCAGATCCTGCGCCGACAAAACGCCCACCTGGTGCAGCATGGCCGCGTGCGCCAGGGAGCCCTGGATGTCGAAGGGGACCAGGCGCCAGTCGAAGGGAATGGAGGCGGTATAGCGCTTGACCCGTTCCGATACCGGCTCGGTAAACCGGCCCGACCAGGCCTGCACCGGGCTCCGCGTTTCTTTTTGACTCATGGGGTGGTAGCGTTTGCCGGAAAAACATCACAGGGGCGGATTATGACAAAGGAGACTGGGGCCTTTGCCCCCATTTCAGGGGCCGTGACATGAGTCAGGCCACGCAGCAACCCCTGCGCATCATCCTCGCGGACGACGAAGCACCGGCACGCGCACGGCTCAAGGCCCAGCTGGCGGACCTGGCGGAGGCATTGCCCAGCACCGTGGTGGCGGAGGCCTCCACCGGCGAGGCTGCCTTGGCCAAGTGCGTCGGCGCAGCCGCGGATGTGATCCTGCTGGATATCCAGATGCCCGGTATCAGTGGCCTGGAAGCCGCGCAGCATATCGCCGCCCTGCCCGACCCCCCCGCCGTCATCTTCGTCACCGCCTACGACGCGCACGCCTTGCGGGCATTCGATCTGCGCGCCGTGGACTACCTGCTCAAGCCCGTGCGCCTGAACCGTCTGCATGAGGCACTGAGCCGCATACCCCGGCGCCCCCCTCCTGCCAGGCGCAGCCATTTCATCGCCCAGGACCGGGGCCGGGTGTGGCGCATTCCCGTGCCCGAGGTGCTCTATCTGCGGGCCGAACAGCGCTATGTCACGGCCCGTACGCGGGAGCGGGAATTCCTGCTGGACGAGTCCCTGGCCAGGCTGGAAGAGGAATTCGCGCACAGCTTCGTGCGCATCCACCGCAACTGCCTGGCTTCACGCCTGCACCTGCAAGGCTTCCGGCGTATCCAGGATGCGGAGGGCGGGCACTGGGTCTGCATGCTGCGGGACTGGCCCGAACAGCTGCCCGTGTCCCGACGTCAGACCCATGTGGTGAAGTCCTTCTCGCGCGCCTGAGCCCTCCCGGGCAAGGGGAAGGGCAAAGATCGGGTTCCTCCCCACGCACCTGCCTTGCACGGACCCCTCACTGCCCGTTGGCCGCCTTGCCGCTGCGCACCATGGCCAGACCCTGGTCGATGGCTTCGTCCAGATAAAAGCCGTAGTAATCCACGGTGGTAATGCCGATCAGCGGCTTGCCCAGGGGCCGCCCCCGGGTATCGAACAGCATGACCGTGGGCACCAGGCGCACCCTCAGGTCCCGGGTGAACTGGCGATGCGTGCGCATGCGGCCATCGAAGCCCTTCAGGGGTGCGTCGCTGGCATTGTCCACCCGGCGCATGACCAGCTTGCGCTGATAATCCGGATTGCGGCTCATGGGGATGAGAAACTCGTTCAGTACCTGCGCGCAATAGCCGCAGAACTCGTTGTAAAACATCACGAGCACGATGCCATTCTTCTGCTGGGCCAGCCCGGCGTCATGCTGCAGGTCACGCGCATCCGGCACGGCCTCATCCATCGCCGCCGCCACGAAGGACTGCAGGGCCCATGCTACAATCAGCAAAATCCAGACAAGTCTTTGTTTCATCATGATTTTCCGATACAGGCTCCCATTCTATACAGGCCATCGCGTGCGCAAAATAGTCTGTCCGCCCCAGGGCATCCATCATGCCTGACAAGAAGATCGTCATCGCCACCCGGGAAAGCCAGCTCGCCCTCTGGCAGGCGAGTCATGTACGGGCCCGTCTCATGGCATTGCACCCCGGGCTGGAGGTGGAACTGCTGGGCATGACCACCCAGGGCGACCAGATCCTGGATTCCCCCCTGTCCCGCATCGGCGGCAAGGGCCTGTTCGTGAAGGAGCTGGAAGTGGCCATGGCCGAAGGCCGCGCCGACCTGGCCGTGCACTCCATCAAGGACGTGCCCATGGACCTGCCGGAGGGCTTCGAGCTGGCGGCCATCAGTGTGCGGGAAGACCCTCGCGATGCCTTCGTCTCCAATCGATTTGCCAGCCTGGATGCCCTGCCCCGGGGTGCCAGGGTGGGCACCTCCAGCCTGCGCCGCCAGGCCCAGCTGCGGGCCTACTTCTCCCATCTGCTGATCGATACCCTGCGGGGCAACGTCAACACCCGCCTGCGCAAGCTGGATGAAGGCCAGTATGACGCCATCATCCTCGCTGCCGCCGGCCTCAAGCGCCTGGGTTTCACGCACCGCATCCGCAGCGAGATCTCTCCCGAGGACAGCCTGCCTGCCGTGGGACAGGGTGCCCTGGGCATCGAGATCCGTAGCGGCCGCCCGGACCTGACTACCCTGCTGGCCCCCCTCAATGACCCGGAAACCGCCGCCTGCGTGCGCGCCGAGCGAGCCATGGGCCGCAAGCTCCAGGGTGGCTGTCAGGCCCCGATCGGCGGCTACGCCGAGTTACGTGACGGCCGTATCCACCTGCGCGCCTTCGTGGCGGACCTGGAAGGCACCCGTTTCTACCGCAGCGAAACCACAGGCACCATGGATGACCCGGAGGCCGTGGGTCTGGCCGCGGCCGAGGCCCTGATCCGTCAGGGCGCCGATCGTCTGCTGGCGGAACTCGTACACCGCGGCCCGTGAACACCTCCACTGCCGCGACCGTCCTGCAGGACATCGGCATCCTGGTCACCCGGCCGCCGGATCAGGCCCAGGATCTCATCCAAACCCTGGCGTCATTGGGGGCCCGGCCCATTGCATTCCCGGCCCTAGCCATACTGCCGCCCAGGGATGCGGACGCCCTGGACCGTGTCCTGGCAGGACTGGCGGACTTTCAGCTTGCCATCTTCATCAGTCCCAGCGCGGTGGAAAAAGGCATGGCCGCCGTGCGTGCCCGGGGCAGTTGGCCCCCCCAACTGGCGGTGGCCTGCGTGGGCCAAGGCACTGCGGGGGCATTGGCGGCATGCGGCATCCGGGATGTGCTTGTGCCCGATGCCGGCGCCGACAGTACCCACCTGCTGGCCATGCCCCGGCTCCAGGACGTGGATGGACAGGCCGTGATCCTCTTCCGTGGCGAAGGCGGCAGTCCCCGCCTGGCGGATACCCTCGACGCACGGGGCGCGCATGTCACCCATGCCGTGTGCTACCGCCGTGATCTGCCCGCAGAGGCGGACGCCGCACCGGTGCTGGCGGCATTCGCGGCGGGCCGCATCCAGGCTGTGACCGCCTACAGTGGTGAAACCCTGGACAATCTCTTCCATCTCCTCGGTCCGGCGGGGGCCGAATTCCTGCGGCGCACCCCCCTGTTCGTGCCACACCCCCGTATCGCCAGCCATGCCGCGACCCGGGGCGTACAAAACATCCTCTCGAGTCCGGATGGAGAAACCCGACTGATCCTCAGCCTTGTGGAATACTTCTCGCATGCCTGAAGAAGACGTGATTCCCCAGACCACGGCGCGTTCCCCCGCCCGCCCGGGCTGGATTGCGCCCGCCGCCATGGTGCTTGCCCTCATCGCCGTGCTGGGGACCCTGGCCCTGGGCTGGCAGGGCTATACGCAAATGCGCTCCCTGGAGGTGCAGCTGGCCCGTCGCATCGGTGAGTTCGATGCCGCCAGCCGGGAAGCCCGGGGCGCGGCCAAGGCCGCCAACGAGGCCCTGGCGGACCTGCAGAGTCGTCTCATGGCCATGGAGACCCGTGCCCAGGAGGCCCAGAACCAACAGCTCGCCCTCACCGCCATGTACCAGGAACTGGCCGACAGCGCAGATGAGCGGGTGCTGGCCGACATGGAACAGACCCTGCTGCTGGCCCGCCAACAGTTGCAGCTGGCGGGCAACGTGCGTGCCGCCCTCATTGGCCTGGAGGCGGCGGACACACGTCTGGCCAAGCTGGGCAAAAGCCAGTTCGCGGGCCTGCGCCAGGCCATCGTGCGGGACATGGAACGTCTGAGGCTCATGCCCGCGGCCGATATCGACGGGATCAACGCGCGTCTGGAAGCCCTCATCCAGGGCGTGGACCAGCTCAAGCCCGAATCCGAGGCCGAACCTCCGCCCGCTGCCGCCGTTCCCGGCGGCAGCGGCACACTCGACACCCTGGAAAGCTTCGGCCGGGAGACCTGGAAGGAGATCAAGGGCCTGCTGCGCATCCGCCGCCTGGACCACCCGGAGTTGCCCCTGCTCACCCCCGCGCAAAGCTATTTCCTCAACCAGAACCTGAAATTGCGCCTGCTCGCCGCGCGTCTGACGCTGCTGCAGCGGGACGAGGCGGGCTTCCGCGCCGATCTGGGGGCCGCACGGTCGTGGGCGGAGCATTATTTCAACCGCCGCGATCCCACCACCCAAGCCTTCATTGCCAGCCTGAACGCCTTGTCCCAAGTCCCGGTCGCGCTGAAGGATGCCCAGATCCAGGCCAGTCTGGAGGCCCTGCAGGCCCTGCGCGGGGGGCGGCCGTGAGGCTCATCCTGTGGGTGCTGGCCCTGTTCGCCCTGGCCGTGGCCTTCACCCTCCTGGCACGTCTGGACCAGGGCTATGTCATCGTGGTGTTTCCACCCTGGCGTCTGGAGATGTCCTTCATGCTGACCCTGGTGCTGCTGGTGGGAGGATTCGTGCTGGCGGGCTTCGTGCTGCGTCTGGCACGCACCGCCCTGCGGCTGCCGGATGACCTGCGGGCCTGGCGGCAACGGCGTCAGCGGGAACGCGCGGACCTGGCCTTGCTGGATGCCCTGCGCGCCCATCTCGACGGCAATGTTCCCCTACTGCGCAAGCAACTGGACAAGGCAGGGGATTGTACGGCACAGGACCTGCTGGAGCGGCTGCGGGCCAGCCTGGGAAAACCCGTGCCCGACGCTCCGCCGGACGCCGCCCCTCAGGGCGTGGACTGAAAGTCGAAGGAATCCGCGAAAAACGCGTCTTCCGGCAGTCCCCGCTGCAGGAAGCCGGTGCGTGCGGCCTCCACCATGGCAGGGGCGCCGCAGGCATAGACCTCATAGCCTGACAGATCGGCAAAGTCCGCCAGCACGGCCTCGTGCACATAGCCCGTACGCCCCGGCCAGTCGTCCGTCGCGGCCGGGGCCGACAGCACGGGGATGAAGCTGAAGTTCTTCTGACGCTGCTGCCAACCGGAGGGCACCAGGGGCTGATACAGATCCGCCAAGCCACGGACCCCCCAGTACAGCACGCACGGGCGGTCCAGCTCATGATGGAAGGCATGCCCCAGGATGCTCTTGATGGGTGCGAAACCCGTGCCACCCGCAAGGAAAATGACAGGCTTGTCCGACTCCCGCAGGAAGAAGCTGCCATAGGGCCCGGAGATGCGCATGATGTCCTTCAACTTCATGGTGTTGAACACATGGTCGGTGAACCTGCCGCCATCCACATGGCGGATGTGCAGTTCCAGCAGGGCATCCTCCTCCGGAGTGTTGGCCAGGGAAAAACTGCGCCGGGCACCGTCCTTGAGTAGGAAGTCGATGTATTGCCCCGGCAGGAACTGCAGGCGCTCGTTGGAGGGCAGCTTGAGCCACACCGACATGACATCCGGTGCCAGCTTCTCCATGCGCTCGATACGGCAGGGCAGGTTCTTCACCTGAATGTCCTTTACCGCTCCCACTTCCTTTACCTCGATGCTGAGATCCGAGCGTGCCGTGGCGCGACAGAACAGGGCCAGTCCCTTGGCCTTGTCCTCCGCGGTCAGGGTATCCTCCTGGTGCACGCCGTAATCCACCTCACCGGACAGCACCTTGCCCTTGCAGGACCCGCAGGCCCCGTTGCGGCAGCCGTAAGGCAGCGCAAAACCGGCATTCAGGGCCGCCGTCAGCAGGGGTTCGTCCGCTTTGACGGTAAACTCATGGCCGCTGGGTTGGATCTTGACCTGGTAAGACATCAAACCTTTCCTCTCGAACTTTTCTATGCGTATCCTCATCGTCGGCTGTGGCGACGTGGGCCTGCGGGCCGCCGGTTTGTTGCGGGGACGGGCACGGCTCTACGGCCTCAGCCCATCCCCGGAAGGACATGTGCAGTTGCGCGCCGCCGGCATCACACCCATTCCCGGGGATCTGGACCAGCGTCGCGGCCTGGCACGCATCGCCGCTCTGGCGTCCCACGTCCTGCACTTTGCGCCCCCGCCGCCCCAGGGAGAAACCGATCCCCGCAGCAGACATCTGCTTGCGGCCCTGGGGCGCAGGAGTCTAGCACGCTGCCTGGTGTACATCAGTACCAGCGGTGTCTATGGTGACTGTGCTGGGGCCCGGGTGGCAGAGACTTGGCCGGTCCGGCCCAACAATACCCGGGCCCGGCGCCGGGCCGACGCCGAGGTACGCCTGCGGCGCTTCGGACGGCGGCGCGGGAGGATTTGCATCCTGCGCGCGCCGGGAATTTACAGCCGGGAGCGCATGCCGGCGGCAAGGGTGCGCCAAGGACTGCCTGCCATCCAGGCAGAACACGATGTCTATACCAATCACATTCACGCCCAGGACCTGGCCCGCCTGGCCATCACCGCCCTCTTCCGGGGACGGCCCAATCGGGTCTACAACGCCGTGGATGACAGTGATCTGCGGATGGGGGACTGGTTCGACGTGGTGGCGGACCATCTGGGTCTGGCGCGCCCGCCCCGACTCTCCAAGGCAGAGGTCATGGCCGCCGTCACGCCTGCCATGCGCACCTTCCTGAGCGAGTCGCGCCGGCTATCCAACCGGCGCATCAAGCGGGAACTGGGGTTCCGCCACCTCTACCCCAGTGTGCGCGCAGGCCTGGGGGAAGAACCCGGTCGCATACCCTGAGCCGCGCGAGACCGGCTAAGAGGGCATCCACTCGCCCTGCCGGGACTGTCCGGTCGCTATTTCAGGGAATCCAGCAGCTGCCTGGACTTCTCGTCCTTCGGGATGGCAAAGCCGGCGTTCACCAGTCTCTCCAGTTCCTGTCTGGCCTGTTGCCGCTTGCCGGCCTTGGCCAGCGCCACGACCAGATGCCAGCGGATTTCGAGCGCATTGGGGGCCTTCGCAGCGGCCTGTCCGATCAGGTCCAGACCGCGTGCGGTCTGGCCCGCATTCACCAGGATCCAGCCCAGGGTATCCAGGGTATTCGCCGAACCGGAATCCAGCTTGTAGGCCTGTTCAGCCACGCTCAGGGCATCCTTGTCACCCAGTTCGCCTAGGATCCAGGCCAAGTTGTTGAGCGCCACCCGATCCTTGGGGTTGGCCCGGGCCAGGATGCGGTATTGCTCCGCGGCCTGGGGCAGGCGCTTGCCGCCGAGAAGGGTCTGCGCGAGCTGATGGCGTACCGCGGCATCGTTGGGCCTGGTCTCGAGCCAATCGGTCAGCAGCTTCTCGCCCACCGCGGACTGTCCGACACGGGCGAGGGACTGGGCGGCCAGGACCAGGGGTATGCCGCTGCCGGCCAGTCGCGCGCCCTTGGCATATAGGCGGCCGGCCTCGGCAAACTGCCTGTCCTGCATCAGGAGGTCGGCTTCGGCCAGATAGCCGGCTGGCTGCTCGGGATTCTTGCCCTGCAGCGCCCGCGTGATCTTGATGCCTTCCGCGGCACGGCCCGTCTGACCCAGCAGGACCGCCTTGAGTATCGCGGCATCGACGAAATCCGCGCGCAGGGCCAAAACCTTGTCCAGGGTCTTGAGGGCCGCGGCCGTGTCGCGGTTGGCGGCCTGCTCCTGCGCGAGGCGGAAGTGGGCCAGGGGGTCGCTGGGATTGGCTTCGGACCACTTGCCGAAAGTGGCCACGGCATTGGCGTGGTCTCCCTGGGCGGACTGGGCCATGCCGATCAGTTCGTTGAATTCCACGCGCCCCGTGGCGTCCAGGGCCGCGCGTGCCTCCACCAGGGCCTTGGCCGGGTCCTTCTTGCCCAGCCAGTAACGGACCAGCTGGGCCCTGGGTTGGGGCGCCTTTTCGTTAGCCTTTTTCGCCGCTTCCAGATCCTTCAGGTAGGCGTTCTCGTCACGTGCCTGCAGATCGAAGGCCGCCAGGGCCATCCAGGCCCGGTACTCCTTGGGATTGTGCTGCAACAGCTTCTTGAAGCGTCCGCGTGCCGCGTCCGGAGCCTTGTCCTTGACATCCATGAGGGCCAGGTTGGAGGCCGCCGGGAAATAGTCCGGCTGAAGCTCCAGGGCCTTGCTGAAGGCGGCCCGTGCCAGGGGCATGTCGTTCTGGCTGATGTGGATGGCACCCCGCAGGTTGTACACCAGTGGGTCCCTGGGGCGCTGCTTCTCCAGGCGGTTCACCACCTGCATGGCCTCATCGGGTCGTTTTTCGCGCAGGTGGGTCATGACCAACAACACATCGGGCTGGGTGTTGTCCACATCCAGTTCCGCCGCCTTGTTCAGGGCGGCGATGGCGCCCCTGTCGTCGCCGCTGCCCAGACGGCTGGCCGCCAGGTCGGTGAGGTACTGGACGTTGCTGGCCGCCGTCCCGGTGACCTGTTCCAGATTTTTCCGCGCCTCGGCGTAATCCCCCTGGCGCAGGGCGATGACGCCCTTGATGGCGTGCGAGAAGGCATCCTCGTCGCCGCTGCCCAGGGAGTTGACCAGTTCCCGGGCCTTGCTCAGGTCTCCCATATCGGCCGCCGTGGCAGCCATCAACTTCCTCGCCAGGGGCTGCTGGGGGGCGGCGGCCAGCACCTTGTCCAGATGGTTGCGCGCGGCCTCACGATTGCCCAACTGGATATTCACGGCTCCGGCCAGCAGATGCGCGGACAGGAAATTGGGCGCCACCTGCAAGACTTCCTGCAGGGTGGCCTCGGCTTCCTGGGGACGCGCGCGCTTGAACTCGATGAAGGCCCGCAGGTAGCGGCCGTAGGCATCCTTGGGCTGGTGCTTCAGCAACGTCTTGAGGTCCGCCTCCGCCCTGTCCAGGTCGGCCAGCTCCAGATACACCTGGGCCCGGGCGCGCAGGGCCGCGTCATTGGCCGGCTCCTTACGCAGCACCTGGCCGTAGGCCTGCAGGGCGGGCTGCCGCTGTTTGGTAGCGTGCAGCAGATTGGCCTTCAGGAGCAGGAACTCCACACGGTCCGGGACCTGCGCGATGGCCTTGTCCACATAGGCCAGGGCCTGCGTGGCCTGTTTCGGCACATCGATCATGGGCTGGTCGATGGGCTTCAGGGTGCCCGGCGCGGAATCGGCCAGGGCCAGATAGGCGCGGCTGATCAGGGTCTCGGGGTGATCCGGCAGGACGGCATCCGCCTCCCGCAGGCTTTCCTGGCAGGCGGCCGGATCATCGAGCATGAGATGGGCCCGCGCACGCAGGGCCAGCACGGTCGCGCGCGTATCGGATGACATGCTCTCCAACGGGTACACCTCGTCGAGCAAACGCTTGGCCTCCCGAATCGCCAGCAGGGTCCTGGCGTAAAGGGGGTCCAGCCGGTCATCCCGCAATCCCAGCTCCCTTGCCTTGCGCAATTCCTTTTCCGAACCCTGGTAGTCCCCCTCTTCGAACTGTATCTGTCCCAGGCGGAAGCGGGCCTGTGCATTGTTGGGCATACCCTGCAGGGCGTTTTTCAGCTCGATGAGCGCGCCTTTCAGATCACCGCGCTCCTGCATTTCGATGCCGGCCTTGAGGTGATCTTCGGGCGACTTCCGGCCCAGGTAGTACACCCCGCCTCCTATGGCGGCGCCACCCACCAGGACGGCCAGGGCGATGGGCAGATAGGTCCGCATCATGCGGCGTGTTTTGCTGTGGCTGCGACGGCTGCGATGTGACGGACCCATGGTGCTCCTCACCTGTGCAAGAGTTGTGGCGTTGCGAAGGATGTGTGGCAGGAATGCTGTATATACAGGCTGCGCGGGGGACGCAAGGCGCGTTTCGGGCCTGTGCGCGCCTGTATCGGCGATTTTTTGCCCGACTGAAGCGACAATCCGGCCGCTGCCCGGAAGGCTGCGCCTGACTTGCACCCTGCCGGCCGGCAGACCGGGCGGGAAGACGCGCGGAAATCCAGGGGGACCTCGCCCCGGAGCTGCGGCGGAAAACCCTCGGGCGTGGCCATCCTGCGCCGCGCCGCCGCATCACGCAGCGTCCCCCCGACGGTAGGACAGCAGGTCCGCGCACGCGGCCCGCCAGGTCCGTTCATCCGCCAGGGCCAGTGCCTCGAGGTCGCCCACCTGTGCGGCCGCATCATCCACCCACAGGCGCAACAGCTCACTGCCACTGATGAGATCGATGGCCAGGCGGTCGTACTCATACTCGTAGGGAAAATCCCGCCACAGCGGATAATCCGGATACAACAAACGGATGGCCTTGAAGGCCAGGGCCTGGAGGCGCCAGGGGCGAAAAGCATCATGGTCGTATTGCGTGGCCTCCACATGGATCTGCACGCCCGCACACAACTTGCCCATGTGTTTGTGGAAGGTGGGTTCGAACCAGCACTGCCGCAAGTGGCAGCCGCGCAGCCACTGGGGAGCCAGGGCCTGCATCCGGCGTATGACACGCGCGGCATCCAGGTCCGGGGCGCCAAACAGCTCCAGGGGCCGGGTGGTGCCCCGGCCTTCCGACAGGGTAGTGCCCTCCAGCATCACCGTGCCGGCGTAACAGCGGGCCATGGACAGGTTGGGGGCGTTGGGGCTGGGATTGATCCATTCCCGTCGCCCCAGGGGCCAGCCGAAACCAGGGGCCGAGTGCGGCTGCCAGTCCTGCATTTCGATGACCCGGTAGTCCACGTCCAATCCCAGGGTGCGGATGAACCAGTGGCCCAGCTCCCCCAGGGTGAGGCCATGGCGCATGGGCATGGGCCCCGCGCCCACGAAGCTCTCCCAACCGGACCGCAGGCACAGGCCCTCCACGGGACGGCCCACCGGGTTGGGGCGGTCCAGCACCCATACGGACTTGCCATGTCGGGCAGCGGCCTCCAGCACATAGCGCAGGGTGGTGATGAAGGTGTAGATGCGGCAGCCCAGGTCCTGCAGATCCACCAGCAGCACGTCGAAGCTGTCCAGCATGGCCTGGGTGGGCCGGCGCACCTCACCGTACAGGCTGAACACCGGGATGCCATGCGTCGGGTCCTGGTAGTCCGGCGACTCCATCATGTTGTCCTGCTTGTCGCCCCGCAGGCCGTGCTGGGGCCCAAAGGCGGCGGTGAGCCTGATGTCCGATAACACCATCAGGGCATCCAATGCATGGATCAGTTCGGAGGTCACTGAAGCCGGATGAGCCAGCAGGGCCACGCGGCGGCCCTGCAGGGGCGCGCGCAGCGCCGGCTCCAGCAGGAATCGGTCCAGACCGGATTTCATGGGCGGTGCAGAGTCAGGACGAAAGCGCGAGTATGGTGGAAATCGGGTTTGTCCGACGGGTGGCAGAGCGCCCAGTAGGACAAGCCCCCATCCACGGCCTCGATGACGGCCGTGAGGCCCAGGCGCAGCGGATTGCCCGGAGGCAGTCCGGCCCTGGGCAGCACGCAGCTCAGGGCGAGCTGTCCGGGGGTATCCAGGCGCTCCAGGGAAGGTGTCGGCACCGCTTGCAGGGGAGCGCCCTGGCGGTAATCGGTCATGGCATAGACCTGCCATTGACCGGAGGGAGAAAAGTTGTATTCCAGGTAGGCCGGGGCATCCTCTCCCTGGATGAAGGCCTCGAAGCAGGTATGCCGCCAGAGCCGCTCCTGGCGGCTGGCCGGGCCGGCCGCGGGGATCCGCAGGCGTGCCGGATCGGCCTCCAGCACGTAGCGCAGCGCGAGCGCACCGGAAGGAGTGAAAAGCGCGCCCACACGCATGCCCCGTACGCTGGGGCACGGGGTATCCGGATGGGCATCGAGGGGATGTGTCCACATGCCCGTGCATGATAGGGGCTCGCAGCACCCGTAGGCACGGGGGCCCTGGCGGAGAGGTACAATGAAACCCTCTTCGCCGAATGCCTTATGGAAAGCGCCAACTTCACCGACCACTTCCTCATCGCCATGCCCAGCATGCTGGACCCCAATTTTGCCGGGACACTGACCTATGTCTGCGACCACGGCGAACAGGGGGCCATGGGCGTGGTGGTGAACCGGCCCATTGAGCTGGACATGGAAACCCTGTTTTCCCAGATCGGCCTGGAACTGACGGACGAGGCATTGAAAAGATCCAGCGTCTATTACGGCGGGCCGGTACAGACGGAGCGGGGTTTCGTGCTGCACCGCCCCGTGGGCGAGTGGGGCTCCACCCTGTCTGTGAAAGACCGGGTTGGGCTCACCACCTCGAAGGACATCCTGGAGGCCGCGGCGCGGCAGGAGGGTCCCAAGGAAATCCTGGTGACCCTGGGCTATGCCGGCTGGGGACCGGGGCAGCTGGAAGACGAAATCAAGCAGAACGCCTGGCTGACGGTGGAGGCGGACCCCGAGGTGATCTTCAATCGGCCGCCGGAGGAACGCCTGGCCGCCGCCATGCGCCTCCTGGGCATCGATCTTTCCATGCTGTCCGAGGAAGCCGGCCACGCATGAAACCGGTGGTCCCGGACATGCCCGCGTCCCCGCCGCCGCCCTGCCAAAGCGGCACCCTCCTGGCCTTTGACTTCGGCACGCGCCGCATCGGTGTGGCGGTGGGAGACTGGGAGACCCGCCTGGCCCACCCTCTGGAAGTCATCGACGCGCAAGACAACGCCACCCGCTTTCATCGCATCGCTGCCCTCATCTCGGAATGGCGTGCCCTGGCCCTGGTCGTGGGCCTGCCCCGCTCCATGCGCGGGGCAGAGCATGAGCTCAGCCGCCGCGCGCGACGCTTCGCCAACCAGCTGCACGGCCGCTTCGGCCTGGCCGTGCAGCTGGTGGACGAGCGTCTCACCTCCTTCGATGCCGACCTGCGCCTGCGTGAGGCCGGCGTGAAAGGCGGTGCCCGCAAGGGTCTGGACGACGCCCTGGCGGCCCAGCGCATCCTGCAAGACCTACTGGATCGACATCCGCATGAACCTGCCCAGCCCTGAACAACTGCTGGACCGGCTGGTAGCCCAGCTGGCCCCCCACATCCAGGAAGGTACGGCCCTGGCCCTGGTGGGCATGCATACCGGCGGCGTCTGGGTCATGCAGGCCCTGGTGGAACGCCTGGATATGTCCCATCTGGACAGCGGCACCCTGGATACCGCCTTCTACCGCGATGATTACAGTCAGCGTGGCCTGCACGACGACGTGAAGCCCTCGCGCATCGCCTTCGACGTGGCCGGCCGGCACATCCTGCTCATCGACGACGTGCTCAACACGGGTCGCAGCGTGCGCGCCGCCATGAATCTGCTGTTCGACTATGGCCGCCCCGCCAGCATCCGCCTGGCCGTACTGGTGGACCGGGGTGGGCGTGAGCTGCCCATCTGTGCCGACTACGCCGGTCTGCGCCTGGAGCTGCCCGCGCGGGAACGCATCAAGCTGGATCGGACCGAAGACGGCCGCCTGTCCCTCAAGGTGTCCAGGGGGTAGGCATGATGAGCCTCAGGATGACTCCCAACCCGCAGCTCACGGAAGACGGCCGCTTGCGTCATCTGCTCACCCTGGACGGCCTGCCGGCCCGCATCCTCCACCAGATCCTGGATACCGCCGAATCCTTCATCAATGCCGATACCGGCGAGGTGAAGAAGGTACCCCTGCTGCGGGGCGTGGCCATCTTCAACATCTTCTTCGAGAACTCCACACGCACGCGCACCACCTTCGAGATCGCCGCCAAACGCCTGTCTGCCGATGTGGTGAACCTGAACATCGGTACCTCCTCGCAGAGCAAGGGCGAAACCCTGCTGGATACCGTGGACAACCTGGCCGCGATGCAGGCCAACATGTTCGTGGTGCGCCACTCTGCCGCGGGTGCCGCCCATCTCATCGCCCGCCACGTGGCGCCCCACATCCGTGTGGTGAACGCCGGGGACGGCCGCGCCGCACACCCCACCCAGGGGCTGCTGGACATGTACACCCTGCGCCACTTCAAGGGCCCCATTCACAACCTGCGCGTGGCCATCGTCGGCGACGTGCTCCACTCGCGCGTGGCCCGCTCGCAGATTCATGCCCTCACCACCCTGGGCTGTCCCGAGGTGCGGGTGGTGGCCCCCCGCACCCTGCTGCCCCGTGACATGCAGAGCATGGGGGTGCATGTGTACGAACGCCTGGAGGAAGGCATCCGGGGCGTGGACGCGGTGCTCATGCTGCGTCTGCAGAACGAACGCATGCAGGGCGCCCGACTGCCCAGCGCCGGTGAGTACTACAAGCGCTGGGGGCTGACGCCGGAGAAGCTCAAGTACGCCAGGCCCGATGCCATCGTCCTGCATCCCGGCCCCATGAACCGGGGTGTGGAGATCGACTCCGAGGTGGCCGATGGCAAGCAGGCGGTGATCCTGCCCCAGGTCACCTACGGCATTGCCGTGCGCATGGCCGTCATGAGCCTGCTGGCGGGAGGGCAGACATGAAGGTGCATATCAGGAACGGCCGTGTCATCGACCCGGCCAGCGGCCTGGACCAGACGCGGGACATCTTCGTGGCCGCGGGCCATGTCGTTGGCCTGGGCCAGGGGCCGGATGGCTTCCATCCCAACCAGGTCATCGACGCCACCGGCCTGGTGGTGTGCCCCGGCCTGGTGGACCTGGCCGTACGCCTGCGGGAACCGGGGGGCGAGCACATGGCCACCCTGGAATCCGAGATGCATGCCGCCGCCGCCGGGGGCATCACCTCCCTGGCCTGCCCGCCGGACACGGACCCGCCCCTGGACGAGCCGGGTCTCATCGAGATGCTGAAGTTCCGCGCCAAGCACATGCCCGGCCCCCGGGTGTACCCCGTGGGCGCCCTGACCTGGAAGCTGCAGGGCGAGCGTCTGACCGAGCTGGCGGAACTGAACGAGGCCGGCTGCATCGCCTTCTCGCAGGCGGATGCCCGCCTGGAAAACACGGAAGTGCTGCTGCGCGCCCTGGAATACGCCAGGACCTTCGATCTGCCGGTCTGGCTACACCCCCAGGATGCCTTCATCGGCCGCAACGGCGTGGCCCATGACGGCGTGGTTGCCGCCCGCCTGGGCCTGCCCGCCATCCCGGTACCCGCGGAGACCGTTGCCCTGTCCACCATCCTGCTGCTGGTGCGGGAAACGGGTGCGCGCGTGCACCTGGCCCGCCTGTCCAGTCGGGCAGGCATGGAGATGGTGCGGCGCGCCAAGCATGACGGTCTGCCCGTGACCTGCGACGTGGGCATCCACCACGTGCACCTGTCGGAAATGGATACCGCCGACTTCAACGCCAACTGCCACCTGGTGCCGCCCCTGCGCAGCCTGCGGGACCGGGACGCCCTGCGCCAAGGCCTGTTGGATGGCACCATCGACGCCATCTGCTCGGACCACGCGCCGGTGGACGAGGATGCCAAACAGCTGCCCTTCCAGGAAAGCGAGCCCGGCGCCACCGGGGTGGAACTGCTCCTGCCCCTGACCCTGAAATGGGCCCGGGAGGCCGGCCTGCCCATGGTCGAGGCCCTGGGCCTCATCACCCACCGCCCGGCAGAGATCCTCGGCATCCCGGCGGGTTACCTGCGCCTGGGCGGCCCGGCGGACCTGTGCCTGTTCGACCCCGAGGCTGCCTGGACCGTCACTCCCGCCAGTCTGGCCAGTCTGGGCAAGAACAGTCCCTACCTGGGCCTGGAGCTCCAGGGCCGGGTGCGCTACACCCTCATCGACGGCCACCTGGACTTCAAGCGCTGACCCCGGCAAGGCCGTCCGGCGCGCTTGAACTACGTCCCGGCGGCTTCATATGAAAGGCATTTCAGTCAAGCAGGAGCGAGGGATTGCCATGGGACAGTTTGCATTCGACGTCGACGCCACCAACTTTCAGCGCATCGTCCTGGACGGCTCGCAGCAGGTACCGGTGGTGGTGGACTTCTGGGCACCCTGGTGCGGCCCCTGCAAGACCCTGAAACCCCTTCTGGAAAAACTGGCCGACGAATTCCAGGGCAAGTTCATCCTGGCCAAGGTGAATGCCGACGAAAACCAGGAACTGGCGGCCCAGTTCGGCGTGCGCGGCATCCCGGACGTGAAGGCCATCCACCAGGGACGTATCGTGGACGGGTTTTCCGGCGCCCTGCCGGAAGCCGCGGTGCGGGAATTCCTCGCCCGCATCATCCCTTCCCCCGCCGAGGAATTGCGCATCCAGGCGGCGGAGCAGCGTGCCGGCGGCGACCTGGCCGCCGCCCTGCAAACCCTGGGAGAGGCCTCGAAGCTGGACATGGAGAACGAACAGGTACGCATCGATGCCGCCGACATCCTCCTGGACCTCGAGCAGCTGGACGAAGCCCGCCGCCTGCTGGACAGCCTCACCGCCCTGACCCAGATGGACGATCGGGTACAGCGCCTGCGCGCCCGCCTGAGTTTCGTACCGGGCGGCCAGGGGAGCGACGATGAGGCCGCGCTGCGGGAGCAAATCGCCCGCCAGCCCGATGACATGCAGGCCCGCCTGAACCTGGCCAACCTGCTGGTGGGCCAGGGGCGCCACGCCGAAGGCATGGACGAATTGCTGTGGATGATCCGTCACGACCGGGCCTGGAACGAGGAAGCCGCGCGTAAGCAGATGCTGGCCGTATTCAGTCTGCTGGGCGGCCACCCCCTGGTGTCGGAATACCGGCGCAGACTGTCCAGTGCGTTGAACTGAGCCGTCGCTTCCCCGCGCCGATACCATCATCCTCGACTGGGAGACCCGATCGATGCCGCGGACGATCCTCGACAGGGCGCGTGTGATCCGGCAACGACTCATGCGCCTGGAAGGCCGGCCCCTGGGCAAGGCCGCCCTGCTGGTGGTCATCTTCCTGGACCTGTTCATCCTGTCTTCCCTGTTCCGTGGGCTGGATGCGCAAACCCGTCAGCTCGCCGCCCCGGACGAGATCATCCCGCCTGCGTGCCGCAACATCGTCATCGACCAGACCTGGAACACCAGCAACCGGCTGGACCGGCTCGCGCAACTGGTCCGGACGCACCCGAGTCCGCAGCTGCAGGGGGAAATCAGTCTGGTGGACCACGCCCGCCCGCATCCCATCTGCCGCCCCCTGATCGAGGGCTTACAGGCCATTCACGCCGACACGGCGCAAGCCGACCAGCTGCACACACTGGTCAGGCTCGAACACGAGACTGCCGGCCTGCGTGCCCGCGTGGAGCGGTTGAAGGGCGCCTACGATACCCACCTGCTGGAAAAGATCGCCGGAGAACCCGACGCCGGTGTAACGCCCCAGGCCCTGCGCGGGGAGATGGCGGAACTCACCGGCAGGCTGGAGGGCATCACCGCCCAGAGCGCCAGCCTGCGCCAACGCCTGCAGGCGGAGACCAGCATCCAGCGCTTCTTCCAGCAGCTGGACCGTATCGGCCCCGCGCAGCGCACGGCCCTGATCAAGGATCAGCAGCGCCTGTACTTCTGGCACCCGGTCAGGCGCCTGGGCATGGAGCTGCTGTTCCTGCTCCCCCTGCTGACCGTGTTCTATTTCTGGAACAGCCGCAGCCTGACCCGCGACCGTCCCTACCAGACCCTGGTGTCCGCCCATCTGCTGGCCGTGACCATGATCCCGGTCCTCTTCGAGACCCTGCGCCTGGCGTACGACATCATCCCCCACAGACTCATCCGCCATCTCATCGAACTCCTGGAGGGCCTCAAGCTGGTGGCCCTCTGGCATTACCTGGTCATTGCCGCCAGCGTCGCCACCGCCCTGGCCCTGATCTATCTGTTCCAGAAGAAGCTGTTTTCCCAGGAGCGCCTCACGCAGCGCCGCCTGGCCAAGGGCGAATGCCATGCCTGCGGCCTGCATCTGCCGGGTGGCGGCCAACACTGCCCGGCCTGCGGTGCCGCGCAATACCGCACCTGCGGCCACTGCCAGCAGGCCACCCTTAGGCATGGCCGCTACTGCATGGCCTGCGGCTGGGAAGCCCCGGATGGGTGACCCCACCCCCAGGCGCACCCCATAGGCCAGCACCACCCTTCGATCCGCGCCTTCCGGGCAGGCGGTTCGCGCGCATTGCGCAAAACCCGCGCGCACGTCTTCTCGTCGGCATCCCTCCCTGATAAGGTAGCGCCGCCGGTCTTCCCGACGGCCCGCCGGATCAGGCGGGCTGTGTGAACGCCCGGGCGGAGGTATCGAGCTACCGCCTGGCACCGATATGCCGGATCTGCGCGATCGACAGTCAGATTTCCAGATGAAATCAAAAGCACTCCAGGCCTTCGACCATTCGATGCAGGACGCCACCGACCTACCGAGACACGCTGCCAACGCACCCCATGTCATCCCGACCCATCATCCGACTCCAAAGCCCATACGGATTCACCGATACCGTTCAGCGGCTGCTTGCGGCCTTCGCGGCGCAAGGCATCAAAGTCTTCGCAACCATTGACCAACAGGCGGAAGCCCGGGCTGTCGGCCTGACGATGCCGCCGACCACGCTCATTGTCTTCGGCAATCCCAAAGCGGGCACGCCGCTCATGCTCGCCAATCCGCAAGCGGGCGTCGATCTGCCGCTCAAGGTGCTCGTCTATGAACCTGAGCCCGATCAGGTTGTGGTGATGTCCACCGCCGTATCCGAGCTCATAGGGCGGCATGCGCTCCCGCCGGAGCTGGCTTCGCTGCTGGGACCGGCCGAGCATCTCATCGCGGCCGTACTCGGTCAGGGCGCTGGCGGCTGATCCGCCGATGCGGCAAAAGGGGCTCTCATGCGGCTGCTTCTGATCCTGGACCTTTTCGTGCGCGGAAGATCCATCATGTCCCGGATGAAATTCCCCCCCATGCCTGCGGACATCGTCGCCTCGGTACCAGCAGGGTGCGCAAGCTACCCTACCGGCTCGAACATGGCCACCGAATCGGTACCTCCCGTGGCCTCGAGCACCAACGTCTTGATCCCGTGGGACATTCCGGACCGGAAATACAGGGAACTTGGACCAGTGGAAGCAAGCGTCAGGAAATCGACCGTCTTCACAAAGACCCGGCCAAAGAGCAGGTCAATGCAGCCCTCAGTGAAAAGGCCATGGCAATCGGCGCGGATGCAGTCATGAAAGTCACTTGCGAACGCGGCATAGACCTTACTACATGGGGCCATATGGATGCCCAGGGCAGTCAGGTTTGGCGAGTAGGCGGATTCTGCTCGTGATCTTCATGCCCATCCAACCTCGTAGCGCACCGGTCATGCCCCACTGGACATGGCGGGCCGCCGGGCAGCCCGGCGGCCGGGGACGCTGCGGATCGATTTGGGCCCACCGCGGAAACGGAGGCGCCCGACCATGGCCAGGATAAGCACCCAGGCACTCGGCAAGGGCAGGCGCGGCAGGCCGAGTCCCGAGGAAGGGTAATGGGCACGCGTGCCAAAGGCCAGGCGGCCGAGCAGGCGGCGGCGGACTTCCTTGCTGCCCGGGGTTTGCGGCTGGTGACGCGCAACTGGCGCTGCCGAGGTGGCGAGATCGATCTGGTGATGCGGGACGGGGCCACTCTGGTATTCGTGGAGGTGCGGGCCCGGCGGGGCATGGCCTTTGGCGGGGCGGCGGACAGCATCACCTCCGCCAAGCAGGCCCGCGTGATCCTCGCGGCACGGCATTTTCTTGCTGCGCAGGGCCTGGATCTGCCCTGCCGTTTCGATGCGGTACTGGTACAGGACGGAAGTCTGCGTTGGATCCAGGGAGCCTTCGGGGCATAGGGCTATAATTCGCGCTGATTTTTCAGGAAACCCTTCCATTTGCCATGCCCGCCCAGCTGGACGTCCGGGGCCCTGATTGCGCCGGGCGACCATCTTGGCATGGGTGGCAAAGCCGCCTCGTCCAGGGCCGACCCTAACGCTGCCTCATGTCCCTATCCCCGCGCATCCAGGATCAGTTCCAGGCCAGCATGCAGGCTGCACGGGATGCACAGTCCGTGCTGGTGGAACCCATCGAGCAGGCAGTGCAGGTATTGACCGAGTGCCTGATGGGGGCGGGCAAGATCCTGGTGTGTGGTCAGGGAGTCGCGGGCCTGGCGGCGCAACATCTGGCCACCGCACTGGCGGACCGCTTTGCGCAGGATCGTCCCGGCCTGGCGGCCATTGCCCTGGCACGGGATGGCGCGTCCGTAATGGATGATGCACACCCGGGCCTGGGCCTGGGCCGCCAGGTGGCGGCCCTGGGGCATCCCGGGGACATCCTGGTGGCCCTGTCCGTGTTTGGTGGCGCGGATGGCGTGCGGGACGCGGTGCGCGTGGCCCATGAACGGGACATGCGCGTGCTGGTCCTCGCCGGCGGCGACGGGGGACCACTGGCGCGGATCCTGCGGGAGCAGGATGTGCTGATCTGCATCCCGAGTTCTTCCGTGCCTCGCGTGGTGGAGGCACAGTTTCTGGTGATCCACTGCCTGTGTGATGGCATCGATTTCTTTTTGTTAGGAGCATGAAATGAACAAGCTTTGCCTGCGTGAACTGAGTCTGGCGGCCCTGCTGGGCCTGTCTGGCGTGCAGCTGTCCGGTTGCGTGCCCCTGGTGGCCGTGGGCGCGGGCACCGGTGTGCTGATGGCGGAGGACCGCCGCACCGCCGGCACCTACATGATGGACGAGGAGATCGAGCTGCGCGCGGCCAGCCGTATCCGCGAGACCTTCGGCAAGGAAGTGCACGCCAATGTGACCAGTTACAACCGGCGTGTGCTGCTTACCGGCGAGGTGCCCAATGACGCCGTGCGCAGCCAGGTGGCGGCACGGGTGGCGGAAGTTCCCAACGTGAACGCGGTGAACAACGAGCTGCTCATCGGCAGTGTAAGCACCTATGGCGCCCGTACCAACGACACCTACCTTACCGCCAAGGTGAAGACCCGCCTGTTCGACGACCGGCGCTTCAACGCCAATCACGTGAAGGTGGTGACGGAGGCTGGCACCGTCTTCCTGACGGGCATCGTCACCCGTGAGGAAGGGGACGCGGCGGCCGAGGTGGCCGCCCGCACCAGGGGCGTGAACAAGGTGGTCAAGATCTTCGAATACATGGATTGACCCGGGGGCCGGATGACCTTGCCGTCCGTCTGGCTCCCCGCCACAATTCCCTGCACGAGCCGTCACGGCAGGACGGGTGAGGAGAGCAAAGATGTGGTTGCATGCGCGAAGACGGGCCCTGATTCTTGCCATGGCCTGCCTGGCCTGGACAGGACCCGCTCCCGCCGAGGAGGAGGTGGGTATCACGGCCACCATCCAGTCGGTGCAGGTCCTGCACCAGGGCAGACCGGTGCGCATCGAGCGCAATCCGGATACGTTCAACATGATCGACCCGGACTACGCCCTCACCTCGCGCCCCTGTCCACCTTTCTGCATCCAGCCCATGCACCTGGCTCCCGGTGTGGAGACCATCGCCGAACTGGAAGTTCTGGACTATCTGCAACAGGCGAGCCGGGGCGGTAGTATCACGCTCGTTGACTCCCGGGATGGGGACTGGCCACGGCGCTCGGGCATCATCCCAGGTGCCGTGTCCATCCCCTGGCAGGAGTTGCACCCCGCGCATACCGACCCGGAAAGGATTGCCGACACCCTGGTGCTCCGCTTTGGCGCCGCCCGCGTGGGCAACGTGTGGAACTTCGAGAACGCCCGGACCCTGGTGCTGTACTGCAACGGGTCCTGGTGCGGGCAGTCTCCCACCAACATCAAGCAACTGCTGTCCATGGGCTACCCGGCCCACAAGCTCAAGTGGTACCGTGGCGGCATGCAGGACTGGAAGGGTCTCGGTTTGACCACCGTGGCGCCCGACTGAGTTTCATCGCCGAGCAAACCTACCGAGCAGGCCTCAACAAACGAAAGGAAGAGACATGAACCGTTCCCCTGCCAAGCGTTCCTTGCTGTCCGTCCTGAGCCTCAGCCTCGTGCTGCCCCTATCCGGCACGCTCCAGGCCCAGCAGTCCGGCAACCCCTATCTGCAGAATGTGCCCATTTCCGCCGGCCCCATCGCCCTGCCCATCAGTCCGGGCGGCCGCGGCACCCTGCCCTATGAGATGTCCCGCATCATCCCGCCGGAAGAAAAAGAAAAGCTGATGAAGCAGATGATGCCCATGATGAACCTGATCACGCGCATGGACGTGAAGGACGTCATGAACCTCATGGCCGTCAAGTACCCGGTCAAGGAAGGCCTGACCTTCGACGACGTGGTGCAGTCCATGGAACTGCGCGCCAACCAGCTCAACTTCAAGCAGGTGGGCCACTCGCCCATGTGGAAGGACATCCAGGCCGTGCTGGGGGACAAGGAGGCGCCACGCATGGAGGTATTCCACTACTGCGACATCGCCGCCGGGCGCGAGGTGCTCAAATACGCCCCCGAGTCCATCGTCTTCCTGCCCTGCCGCATCGCCATCATGGAAGACGCGCACAAGAAGCTCTGGGTGCTGACCCTGGACTGGAACACCGCCTGGCTGGATTCCATATCCGGCAAGATGGGTGCCCCCTCGGAGCTGTTGAAGTATGCGGTCGATATCCGCGACAAGATGGACGAAATCATGCGCGCCGCGGCAGCGGGTGATCTGTAGGAACCACAAGCCCTTCCACGCACGCCCACCGGCCGGCCCGCACGCGGGCCGGTTCCTGCCCCCAAGGAGAGTTCCATGCAGCGAATTTCGCCACTCCTGCTCGTCGCCTTCACCACCCAGGCGGCCGCGCAAGCCCTGCCCAACCCCTTGCAGCTGCTGAACCCGGCGGCCCTGCCCGCGCTGGGACTGGGCAACCCGTATGGCGGCCTGGCCGGTGGCCTCAACGGCCTGAACACCCTGAGCGCATTGGGTTCCCTGGGCATGCTGGCCGCGCCGGTCGTCACTTCACTGGCCCCCACCCTTCTCAATCCCATGGGCATGGGACAGTTCGGCTACCCGGGCATGCAGCTCCCGCCCAACGTCTTGCCCTATGGCCAATACATGCAATACGGTGGCGTGCCCTACGGTGGCAACCCCTACCTGCGCCCCTCGTATCCGAATCCCATCGCGCCGCCGGGCTTCTCGCCCTCCATGCCCACCCTGCCCCTGTCGCCCGCCCAGGGCACCCTGCCCCTGCCCTTCGCTGCGCCTGCGCAAAACCCGGCCCTGCCGTTCCCGGGAGCCCCCGCATCCAGTGGCGGCCCAATGCCCGGGCCGGTACCCCTGCCCCCCGCGGCCGCGCCCGCCCCCGTGCTGGCGCCACCCTGGACCCCACCTCAGGCCTCGACGCAATACCCGGCGCCGATGCTGCCCTTCCAGAACATGCCCACGCCTGTCCCGGGGCAATGGCCCGGGGCAGGCGCTCCGGCCACCCAGACGCCTTACCTGCCCGGGCCGCTTCCACCCACCGGCATGCTGCCCGGCCTGACCCCCACGGCACCGGCGGCCCCCGCCGCACCCCAGTCCACGCCATGGACGCAGCCCGCGGCCAAGCCCGCCACGCCGGAAGCCGCCGCGCCCAAACCGGAGACCGGCGAGGGCGCGGGTCCGGCGCTGTTCGACCCGGCCGCGTTCATGCAGAAGTTCCTGAAACCCGTGGACACCACGACACCCCCCGCGAACAGATAGCGCGCGGGGCCTCAGCGTGGCTTGGACGGGCGCCTGGAGGCGCCCGTCCTGTTTTCCGCCAGGAGCCGCTGGATATCCGCCACCAGGGGCGTGACGACGGGTTCGATCTTGCGGCGCATGAGGGAACCGATGGCGGTGGAACGGATGAAGATGGCCTGCAGGGAGGCGTCGCTCGCCATGGCCAGATGTCCTGCGGCGTCCAGACGATGCCGCAGGGCGGCGTCGTCCGGCACGCCCGCCGTGTCTGCGGCCTTGCCACCCGAACCAAAGTAACGGCCGATGGCATTGAGGGTGCGGCTGACCACTTCCTGGGTCTCGGGCCGCGCCAGGATGTCGGCCGCGGCGGCCAGAAAGGCTTGCCCCTCGGCGGAAAAGGCCTTGAGCAGGGCGCGCGCAGCCAGGTCGCCCGGCCTCGGAGGGTCACCCAGGGCCGCCTGGGTGACCGCCAGATCGGGATGGACGGTGCGCAAGCAGGGCAGCGGATGGGGCGTATCCAGGGCCGCCATTTCCAGAAAGGCCACGTAGTAGCTGTTGCTGTGCCTGCCCCGGTTCCAGACCGTCTCCAGCTGCGCGGGCCCAAGGGCGCCGGAATAGATGAGCACGGCCACCGTGTCCATGATGCCCAGATGGTCATCCTGAAGAAAGGGCAGGTGCTCGGCCAGGAACGCAGCCAGGACGGGCCCCATGCGTCCGCGCGCCACGGACTCGCGACAGAGCATGAGCCGGGCGTTCTCGATGCTGGGCTGGGCCCACCAGGCATATTCCGCCAACTCATCGGTCAGGGCGGGGGAGTGCACCACGGCCACCACGGCTTCGGGTTCGCCCGTGAGCAGCAGCTTGCCCAGGTTGAGGCCCTCCACCTGCCCATGCCGAGTCCAGCGCGAAAGGAACACCGGATAACCACCGGGAGAGCCCAGGGCATGGCCGGAGAGCTGCTCACGCACCAGGCGGGCGTAGCGGTCCGCACGACAGTTGGGCACCAGGGCAATACTGGCCTCGCCGCCAGGGGTGAGGGCGTGCAGGGTCATGCTGCCTTCGTCCAGGCGTACCGCCTTGACGTCCTGGGCCAGCAGGACCTGAAGCCGGAGCTGGTCTTCCGGGGCAAGTTCGTCGGTCATCATCGTCGCGTGGTGGATTACCTGCTCTCCCGTCGGGGGATGGGTTTCAGCCCGTCAGTTTGGCCAGGCACCGGGCGGCGGCCGCCACGCTGGCGTCGATGTCCGCATCCGTGTGCGCGGCGGAAACGAAACCCGCCTCGAAGGCAGAAGGCGCCAGATACACGCCCTCGTGCAGCATGAGATGGTAGAAGCGGCTGAAGGCCTCCCTGTCGCTCGCCATGACCTCGGCGTAGGAGGTGGGCGGCCTGGCGCTGAAGTAGATGCCGAACATACCGCCCACACTGTCGGCACAGGCCAGGATGCCGGCATCCCGGGCGGCGGCGTTGAAGCCATCCACCAGACGCCGGGTCTGCCGGCTCAGGGCCTCGAAAAAACCGGGGGCGCCGATCTTTTCCAGGGTCTTCAGGCCCGCGGCCACGGCCACTGGGTTGCCGGACAGGGTGCCGGCCTGATACACGGGACCCAGGGGGGCCAGCTTGTCCATGATCTGCGCGCGCCCACCGAAGGCCCCCACGGGCAGGCCACCGCCGATGACCTTGCCCAGGGTGGTGAGGTCCGGGCGGATGCCGTACAACCCCTGCACCCCGGTGGGGCCCACGCGGAAACCGGTCATCACTTCATCGAAGATGAGCACGGCGCCATATCGGCTGCAATTCTCCCGCAGGGCCTCCAGGAAACCAGGCTCGGGCTTGACGAGGTTCATGTTGCCGGCCACGGCCTCGACGATGACACAGGCGATCTCGCCACCCTTTTCGGCAAAGACCCGGTTCACCTGCCCGGTGTCGTTGTAATCCAGCACCAGAGTGTGTCTGGAGGTGTCGGCGGGTACACCGGCGGAACTGGGGGATCCGAAGGTCAGGGCACCGGAACCGGCCTTCACCAGCAGGCTGTCGGCATGGCCATGATAACAGCCCTCGAACTTGATGAGCAGGTCCCGGCCGGTATGGCCCCTGGCCAGGCGGATGGCACTCATGGTGGCCTCGGTACCGGAGGAGACCAGGCGGACCTTCTCTACGCTGGGCAGGATGGAGGCGATCTTTTCCGCCATCACCAGTTCCATCTCCGTGGGGGCGCCGAAGGACAGGCCGTTGGCGGCGGCATCCTGCACGGCGCGGATCACGTCCGGGTCCGCGTGGCCCAGGATCATGGGGCCCCAGGAACCCACATAGTCGATGTAGGCCTTGCCGTCCGCGTCCCATACCCTTGCCCCGAGCCCTTTGGTGAAGAAGCGGGGCGTGCCGCCCACGGAGCGGAAGGCGCGCACGGGGGAGTTCACGCCACCGGGGATGCGCTGCAGGGATTGGGCGAAGAGCTGGTCGTTGCGGGAGGTCATGGGTGGTCCTCTTGTGTGAAATGTCGGATGAATCGCCGGGTGGCGGCGCCGGGATCGGCCGCGTGGTACAGGGCGGATATGACCGCCACCATGTCCGCCCCAGCCTGGATCAGGGGTGGGGCGTTGTCCGGGGTGATGCCACCGATGGCGCACAGCGGCCGCCCCGCCGCCCTGCTCGCGGCCAGAAGATCCAGCCCGGCGCGCCGGGCCCTTGGCTTGCTGGGCGAGGCATGGAAGCTGCCGAAGGCCAGATAGTCCGCCCCGGCCCGGGCCGCCTTGCACGCCAGTTCCAGGTCCTGATAGCAGGAAGCACCCAGTATCCTGCCCGTGCCCAGACGCGCGCGGGCATGGGCCAGATCGCCGTCTCCATGCCCGAGATGCACCCCGTCCGCCTCGCAAAACAAGGCCAGGTCCAGTTCATCATTGACAAGCAGCAGGGCGCCGTACTCGCGCGTGAGCCCGCGCAGGGCCACAGCCTGTTCCTGACGGTGGCGGTCCGTGCCGGTCTTGCTGCGGTATTGCAGGAGGCGGCAGCCCGCGGCCAGGATGGCCGAGGTGACCGTCAACAGACGGCGGGTGTCGTGCCAGTCCGGCGTGATGGCGTACAGTCCGCGCAAGGCTGCGGGCAACGGCTCAGTCATCGCTCTCCCGTGCCCAGAACAACCGATCCGGAATGAACTGCCCCATGCCCGGGCGGAAGGCAGCCCGCAGGGTCTGGTAGGTATAGTCCTGGGCCTCGCGGGCGGCCTCGGCCACATCCCGACCCCGGGCCAGGCAAGCCGCCAGAGCGGAAGCCAGTGTGCAGCCGGAGCCGTGGTAGGAGCCCGGCAGGCGTTCCCAGTGCAGGCGATGCACCACGCCGCGGACGTTGTAGAGGGTGTTGATCACCTGGTTGCCCTGCTCATGGGCGCCGGTGATGAGCACATAGGCGCTGCCCAGGCCGATGAGCTGACGGGCACAATCCTGCAGGCCCAGGCTCGCCTCCGGCTCTTCCGTCTCCAGGTCGTCTTCCTCATCCTTCTGGTTCTCGGCCAGACGTCTGGCCTCCAGGCTGTTGGGGGTGATGATGGTGGTCTGCGGCAGGAGCAGGCCCCGCATGGCCGCCAGCAGGTCCTCGCTGGCCAGGGCATCCCCCCGGCCCGAGGTCATCACCGGGTCCAGCACCAGGGGAATGTCCGGATAGTCCGACACCACTTCGGCGATGGCCGCCACGGCCTCGACACTGCCCAGCATGCCCAGCTTGATGGCCGCCACGGGAATGTCCTCCAGCACCGCCCTGGCCTGATCGGCGATCCATTCCGCATCCATGGGCAGATAATCCACCACCCCCACGCTGTCCTGCACCGTCACGGCAGTGACTACGGACAATGGATGACAGCCCAGGCTGGCCAGTGCGAGGATGTCCGCCTGCAGGCCCGCTCCCCCGGTGGGGTCCGTGCCGGCAAAGGTCAACACGGCGGGGATCGAAGGTGTGGATGCGTCCGGGGCAGACATGTAACAGAGTGCAGGGATGTGGGATGAAGGGCAGGGCGCGGGGCACACGGCGGCTTGCGATGCAAGCTGGCGGGCATTCTATTACACAAGTGCGCCCGGCCCAGGTCTGTGGGTCGTCCATGCCGAATCACGGGCACGCGTGCACGGCCCGCGTGCCTGCATGGCGTCCCCGCCAAGGACCGGGCATTCAAGAATGTCCGGCGACATGCCGATACCTCCGTGCGGCCTTGCACGGGATTTACAGAGGAGGAGGAGGAATGCGGTCCGTCGCGCTCATGCTTCTGACAGCCTGGACATGCCTGCCCGCCATGGCCCATGCCGGTGGCGACCTGCTGTTCAATGTGACCCTGGAATATGACCAGGACCGCAATCACGTCGCCACCCAGTCGGCATTCGATGACCTGGCCCAGCACCTCAGCCGCTCCATCGGCCGGAACGTCAAGCTGGTCATGACACAGAACGCCGAGCGGGTGGGTGAGCGCATCCGCACCGGTACCTATGCCATTCTGCTGGCGCCTGCCCAACTCGTGGGCCTGGCCATGCGCAACGGCTATACCCCCGTGGCCCGCACGGAAGAGGAAACCCAGGTGGCGCTGGTGGCCGCCAAGGGTGCGCGCGCATCCTCCCTGGAAACCGCCCGGGGCAGACGCATCGCCCTGCCGCATCGTGAATCCCTGGTGAGTTATCTGGTGCGCGGGGAGATGAATGCCCTGGGCCTGTCTCCCTCCCGCCATTTCGGCCAGGTGATGCACATGAACCAGTACGGCGCGGTGACCTATGCCCTGGACATCGGCCAGGCCGAACTGGTGGCCGCCAGGTCAAACGACGTCGACGAGCTGCTGCGTCGCAACCCGGGCGCGCGCGTGATAAGGACCCTGCCGGCCGTACCCACGGGTGGCGTGGTCGTGCACGACCAGCTGGAGGCGGGTCTCGAAGATCGCATCCGCGCAGCCTTCACGCGCATGGACAAGGCGCTGGAGGCACGCCTGCAACGCAGTCACTTCGGCGCGTTCGAACCCGCCGACCGGACGGACTTCGAATTCGTCTCCACACGCGGCTTTTTCACGCCTGAGGTGCTCCCGGGCGCCAGCGTGGTCACGGCCGAGCAGGTCCGGCGGCTCATGGCCCGAAATGTACCGCTGTTCGACGTACGCTCCCAGGCCCAGTACCGGGAGGGCCATATCGCGGGGGCCCGCAACGTGCCCTACAGGATGAACAGCCCCAAGGAAGTGGACTACGACGATTCCGTGGATACCTTCGATCTGGGTAAACTGCCCCAGGACAAGAGTGCCCCCATGATCTTTCAGTGCAACGGCGCCGAGTGCTGGTACAGCTACAAGGCGGCAAACTACATGGTGCGGCGCGGGTTCAAGAAGGTGTACTGGTTCCGCACGGGCCTGCCGGCCTGGAAGGCCGCGGGCTACCCCCTGCGGCAGGGCGGTTGATGCAAGGAGACACGCATATGGATGGAGGCATGGTCGTACAGACCGCCGAAAACAGCCTGAGGGGTGCCAAGGTGATGGTGATCGATGACAGCAACACCATCCGGCGCAGCGCGGAAATCTTCCTCGTGCAGGCCGGCTGCGAGGTCATCCTGGCGGAAGATGGCTTCGACGCCCTGGCCAAGATCGCGGATCATCATCCGGAGGTCGTGTTCGTGGACATCATGATGCCCCGCCTGGATGGCTACCAGACCTGTGCCCTGATCAAGAAGAATCCACGTTTCCGGGATACGCCGGTGATCATGCTGTCCAGCAAGGACGGCCTGTTCGACCGGGCGCGTGGACGCCTGGTGGGGTCCGACGAATATCTGACCAAGCCTTTCAGCAAGGACGGCCTGCTGGACGCGGTACGCCGTCACCGCGCGGCAGACCGCTGACTCCTCCGTACGAGCAAGGAAATCGACATGGCCGTGAAGCGAATCCTGGTGGTGGACGATTCCCCCACCGAACGTTTTTTTCTCACCGACCTGTTGCGCAAGAACGGCTACCAGGTCATTACCGCGGAAGACGGTGAACGGGGCGTGGCCCTGGCCAAGAGCGAACTGCCCGACCTGGTGCTGATGGACGTGGTCATGCCGGGGTTGAACGGCTTTCAGGCCACACGCCAGCTGTCCCGTGACCCCGTCACCCAGAAGATCCCGGTCATCATGTGCACCACCAAGGACCAGGAAACGGACAGGGTCTGGGGCATGCGCCAGGGTGCCGTGGAGTACGTGGTGAAGCCCGTGGTGGCGGACGAGTTGCTGGGCAAGATCGTGGCCCTGGGTTGAACCAGCCGTGGCCGAGACAGCACGCGAGAATCTGCGGGATTTCCAGGCACGTCTGGCGGAGAGGCTCAAGGTCGCAGAGACCCGCGGCACGATCCATCCCAAGTTGGGTTTCCTGGCGGGGGGACATCACTGGATGGTGAACCTGGACCAGGTGAACGAGGTGGTCACCGTGCCCCTGCTGACCCAGGCGCCCTGGGCGCGCCCCTGGTTCGTGGGCGTGGCCAGCGTGCGTGGCGTGATCTACGGCTGTGTCGACCTGGCGGCCTACGCGGGCGTAGCGGAGCCCTTGCCGCGGGGCGAGTCGCGTCTGCTCCTCGCCCATCCCCGTTTCGGCATGAACGTGGCCCTGCGTGTGGAACGCGCTCTCGGACTGCGCCCCGAGCAGGATCTGGTGCCGGAGCCCCCGCCTGCCGACTCTCCGACCTGGATGCTGAGACACTGGCGGGATTCCACAGGGGTAGTGTGGACGGAAATCAGCGTGGAAGACCTGGTGCGTACCCCGCATTTCCTGGAGGCGGGCGCCTAGGCACGCGCACAGCTTGATGCGGTACGCAGCGGCAGGATATCCCATTGGGAGAGCAGGATGGTGAGCACGACAAGCGGGAAAGGGGCCAGCATGCGGCTGGACAAAACCTTCACGCGCATGGGCGCGAGACTGGCACCGCGGGTGCGCGCGGGCTTGGCTCGCCTGGGCGCGCTCAGCCCCGACCGCCTTCCCCTGCTGAAGCGGCTGCCGGCGGAGCAGCACCAGCCCGTGCTGGTAGCGATACTGCTGGGCGCCCTGGCGTTGGCGGCGGGCTTCCTGGTGTGGAACATCGTACAGACGGGCAACCGCGCGCAATACATCGAAATTTCCACGCGCCTGCAGATGCTGTCCCAGCGTTACACCAAGACCGCGCAGCAGGCCGTGCTAGGCAACGCCAAGGCCTTCACGCAGATGGAGGAGGCCCATCAAGGCTTCGCCGACGGCCTCAGGGCACTGATCGAGGGGGACGCGCGGGTCCCCGCCTCCCCCTTCTACATACAGGATGACCTGGCCCGTCTGCGGCAGCGCTGGCAAATCTCCGAGAAGGACCTCCGCGCCCTGAACAGCCAGATGAGCCTGCTCGTGCATCTAGGCCGGTCCCTGGCCGAGATCAATGAGCGCAACACGGAACTGCTGGACCTGACGGAACAGGTGGTGGCCCTGTTGCCCGGCGATGCAAGGAAGCAGTGGGCCTACGCCAACCAACAGGCCCTGTGGACCCAGCGCATGGCAAAGAACGCCAACGCCCTGCTGTCCTCCGACCTCATCAACCCGGAGACGGCCTATCAGCTTGCCCAGGACGTGCGCACATTCCGTGAGGTGCTGGACGGTCTGCTGCGTGGCAGCAGCGCCCTGGGAGTAACGGCGGTGAGCGAGGCAAGCGCTCGCGACAAACTGCTGGAATTGCAGGAGGTCTACAACGGCTTCGAAACCGAGGTGAACAACGTGCTGCGGAACATGGCCCCGCTGGTGGAAGCCAAGCGTGCGGCGCGCGAGCTGTTCGATGAATCGGATCCGCTGCTGGCCATGACACAGGCACTGACCGAGCGTTACCAGTCCCTGGGCACGGGCATCACCCTGACGTTCGCCGTCCTCTTCGCCGTGCTGGCCCTGGCGGCCCTGTTGGCACTGGGCGTGTCCAACCTGCAGGAAGCCCAGCGCCGGGCCCAGGAGGCGGCCGGAGAAAACCGCCGCAACCAGGACGCCATCCTGCGCCTGTTGAACGAGATGGGTGACCTGGCAGAAGGCGACCTGACGGTGCAGGCCACGGTGACGGAGGACATCACCGGCGCCATCGCCGATTCGGTGAACTTCGCCATCGAGGAGTTGCGCACCCTGGTGCAGGGCATCAACCGCGCCTCCGAACAGGTGGCCACCTCCTCCACCGAAGCCCGCGTCAACGCCGAGGCGCTGCTGCAGGCCTCCGAGCAACAGGCCCGGCGCATCGCCGACACCACGGAGGCGGTCAACCACATGTCCCGTTCCATCGCCGAGGTTTCCGAAAACGCGGCGGAATCCACGAACGTGGCGGAGCTCTCGCTCCGCACCGCCCGCCGCGGCGGCGACGCGGTGCGGGACGCCATCGCCGGCATGAACCTGATTCGCGACCAGATGCAGGAAACCTCCAAGCGCATCAAGCGCCTGGGGGAATCCTCGCAGGAGATCGGCGAGATCGTCGACCTGATCTCGGACATCACCGAACAGACCAACGTCCTGGCCCTGAACGCCGCCATCCAGGCCGCCGCGGCCGGCGAGGCGGGCCGGGGCTTTTCCGTGGTGGCGGAAGAGGTGCAGCGTCTGGCGGAACGCTCCGCGCACGCCACGCGGCGCATCGGCGTCATCGTCAAGACCATCCAGAGCGACACCCAGAACGCGGTGAACGCCATGGAAACCTCCACTCAGGGCGTGGTCCAGGGTGCCGCCCGCTCCGACGCCGCCGGCGTATCCCTGGCCGAGATCGAATCCGTGTCGGACCAGCTGGCGCGGCTCATCCAGAATATCTCCGAGGCCACGCGCACCCAGGCGCAAATGGCCGAGCAGGCAAAGGGCAACATGCAGGAGATTCTGGCGGTGACCGAGCAGGCCTCCGAGCGCACACGCCGCAGCGTGCAATCCGTGGCGCAGCTGACGCAGCTGTCGGACGAACTGAAGGTTTCCGTGTCCGGCTTCAAGCTGTGACACGCAGAATGGGGATGCAGCGATGAACATGGACCTGGACGACTTCGACATCGGACCCCTGACCTGGGTCAAGGCGGAACTGGACAATGCCCTGCATGCGGCACGGCAGGCCCTCGCCGACTGGAACGGGGAGGACACGCACCCCCTCAAGGCGGCATCCGCGCACCTGCACCAGGTGTACGGGGCCCTGCAGATCGTGGACCTGCAGGGCGTGTCCTTGCTTACCTCCGCCACGGAGCGGCTGCTGGAGGAGATGTCGAACAAGCCCGCCCTGCTGACCCAAACCTCGATGGATGTGGCCCTGGCGGCCATCGATGCCCTCAAGTCCTATCTCGACGGCCTGGCGGCCGGCACGCCGCATGCCGAATTGCGTCTCGCGCCGGTCTATCGCCTGGTGGTCACGCAGCGTGGCGGCGATGCACCGTCTCCCAGCGAGCTGTTCTTCCCCAATACCGATGCCCGCCCCCCCAAGCGCGCGGTCGAGCCCGGCCTGGACGAAGCCGCCAGGGCGCGGGCCATCCACGCGGCGCGCGTGCGCTATCAGCGCGGCCTGCTGCAGCTGCTGCAGAACAAGGAGCCCATGACCGGGCTGCGGCTCATGGAACAGTCCGTGCGCCATGTCGAGGAGCTGGCACCGGGAGCCACCCAACACGGCTTCTGGTGGGCCACGGTGGGCCTCATGGAAGCCTTGAGGCGGGAAGCCGTACCCCTCGACATCTGGATCAAGCGCCTGTGCGGACGCATCGACCTGCAAATGCGCCGACTCATGGAAGGTTCGCGCCAGCTGGCGGAACGCCTGTTCAACGACGTGCTCTACTACGTGGCCCAGGACCCGGTGCCCGTGGGACGTACCGCGGAAGTCAACGACCTGCACCTCCTGCGCCGCTATTTTCCCGGCAAGGAAGCGGGGCTGGCGGAGGAGTTGCTGCCCTTCGTGGCCAGCCTGAAGGACAACCTGATCGGCGCCAAGGACCACTGGATTCGCTACTGCGGCGGCCGGGCGGAGAGCCTGGAACCCTTCCAGCAGTCCGCTACCGGTCTGTTTGAGGCGGCGCTGCGCCTACCCAACCAGGCCATGAAGGACCTGACGCGCATCGTGCAGGCCGTGGCCAAACGCATGCCAGGCGTGGGGGATGCCGGCCACAACGAGGCCCTGCAGGTGGAAATGGCCACGGCCCTGCTGCTGGGTCTGAACGCCGCGGAGCACTTCGATAAGCTGGGCGAGGAATTCGCACGTCAGGCGGAGGCCCAGGCCATGCGCGTGCAGGCCGCCATCGACCCCAGTTTCAATGTGGCCAAGATTCCCCAGGTGGACATGCTGGACGAGATCTCCCGCGCGGCACAGGACAAGCTCCTGCTGGCCCAGGTCACGCACGAGATCCAGGCCAACCTGCACCAGGTGGAAGAGATCCTGGACAGGTTCTTCCGCGACGAGCGGGAGCGCGGCGGCCTGCCCAGGGTGCCCGGCCTGCTGAAACAGATCCTGGGCGCCCTGCGGATCCTGCAGCTGGATGTGGCCAGCGATCTGGTGGCCGAGGCCATGACCCGTATCGGCCATTTCGACGCGGCAGACGTCCAGATCCCACCCGAAAACCTGGACTGGGTGGCCGAAGCCCTGTCCACCCTGGGTTTGTATGTGGATGCCCTGCGCTACGGCCGGGACGATCCCATGGCCATGCGGCGTCTGCTGGCCACCCCCGAGGCCCGTCCCAGAACCAAGGAGGTCTCCGTGGAGATTCAGGCACGGGAGGAGGCCCAGCGCCTGTACCAGGCCGTGACCCAGTGGATACAGGATGGCGTCCGGGACGAAGCCAGCAAGGCCAGGCTACGGACCGACCTGGCGGCCCTCAAGCGGGATGCGGACCTGGTGGGGGATGCGGGGCTGCGCACCCAGGCCGACCACCTGCTGCAGGCCCTGGACGGCGGGGCGTCCCAGGCCAGCGTGACGATGCCCGCCATGGCCAGGGTGGAGCCCAGCGCAGAAACCCAGCGTCTGGCCACCGCATCGAGTGAAACGGTGGACCAGGAGCTCCTGCAGACCTACATTGAGGAGGCCAATGACGTGCTGGCCGCCATCGCCGTGCAGGTCTCCCGCCTGAACGTGAGCCCCTACGACCACGAGGCCTTCATCGTGGTAAGGCGCGCCTTCCATACCCTGAAGGGCAGCGGCCGCATGGTGGGGCTGACACAGCTGGCCGAACCCGCCTGGGAAATCGAACAGACCCTGAACCAGTGGCTGCGCGACGAGCGTACACCCGACGCTGCGATGCTGGACTTCTTGGAAGAAGCCGGCAATGCCTTCCAGACCTGGGTCACGGCGCTGGAGGAACAGGGCCAGGCCCAGGTGCGGTCCGAACCATTGGTGGCCACGGCCAGGCGCCTGCGTGGCGAGTGCGCGGTCCCGGAGACCCCACCCCCAAAGCCTGATGCCGGCGCGTCGGTGGCCTCGGCCGCGACCGCCGGCGAAACCGAGCCCGCGGACCCGCCCGGGATCACCGATGCGGTCGATCTGGATGGGCATGTGCTGCCCGCGGAACTGTTTCAGGTCTTCCGCGCCGAAGGCGTTCAGCGCCTGCGGGACATGAGCATCGCCCTGGCGGAGATCGCGCGCGCGCATCGCCCCGCCGCCTGGGAAGCATTCATCCGCGCCGCGCACACCCTGGCGGGCATCTCCCGCACCACGGGTTTCACACCCTTGGCCGAGGCTGCGCACGCCGTCGAGCGCTGGGCCGGGAACTGGCCCGACAAGACCATGCGCCTGCCCGGAGAAGTGGTTGCCGGTCTGGAAGAGGTCATCCGATACCTTGCACACGGCTTTCAGACCATCCAGGCGCTGCACTTTCCACCCCCCCTGGACGAAGTCTCCAGCCTCCTCGCGGGGCTGGTCACCTTCGCGGAAAGGCGCGACGAGGACAGCGGAGAGGCCAGCACGCTGCCGTCGGTACCGTCCGACGTGGGCGCGCCGGCCCCCGCCGCGGACCAGCCGGATACGGAACTGCTGCCCCTTTTCCTGGAAGAGGCGGACGAACTCATGCCCCGCATCGGCGAGGCCCTGCGCGGTCTGCGCACGCACACCGACGGCGCTGATTGGCTGGACGAGCTCAGGCGGGTGCTGCACACCCTCAAGGGCTCGGCACGCATGGCCGGCGCCCTGGGTCTGGGCGAAGAGATCCATGCCCTGGAAACCCGGGTGATGGAACCGCAGGTGCTGGACGACACGGACGTCGATGCCCTGGAAGAGGCCTACGACCACATGCATGCACACCTGGGAGACCTGCGTGCGGGGATCGCCACCCCACCTGCCATCGCGCGGCAGGCGGGGTTGCCGCCGGATCCGACCAGCTCCATTCCGGGTACCGGCATGGAAGACGCCGCGCTGGAGCGGCAGGTGGCGGCTGCCCTGGAACACATCGCCGTGGCCACCGCGCCGGCCAGACTCCCCGCCGCGTCCGAGGCGCCGATGGCACGCGATGAACTCGATGCGCAGCTCCTGCCCATCTTCCTGGAGGAAGCCGCCGAGCTCATGCCGCGCATCGGCGAGGGCCTGCGCGACTGGCGCGCGCAACCGGGCCGGCACGGCGCAGGTGATGACCTGAAACGGGTGTTGCACACCCTCAAGGGTTCCGCGCGCATGGCCGGCGCGATGGTCCTGGGCGAGCGGGTGCACGGCATGGAAAACCTGATCGTGGAACAGGCGGACGGCGTGACCCCGGACGAAGTCCTGGACCGCCTGGAAGCCGACTATGACCAGCTGCATGAGATGCTGGAAGCCCTCAAGGCCGGATCCGCGGCACCCGCCCGGGGCGTGGCCGGTCAGCCGGAGGCCACCGCGCGCGTGGCCCCAGTGAGCGCGGCGGCGGCCACGCAATCCCCCGCCACGCGGCCGGCGCCGGGGGCAGCCGCCGCGGACGGGGAGGTGCGCTGGCGCCAGACCCTGCGCCTCAAGGCCGATGTGCTCGACACCCTGCTCAACGAGGCCGGTGAGGTTTCCATCGCCCGGGCGCGGATCGAGAACGTGCTCAGCGGCTACAAGCAGACCGCGCAGGAGCTGGCGGCCAACGTGGAGCGTCTGCGCGCCCAGCTGCGCGAGCTGGAAATCCAGGCCGAGACGCAGATGCGCTCACGCCTGTCGCAAATGGACGAAAGCCATTTCGATCCGCTCGAATTCGACCGCTTCTCCCGCCTGCAAGAGCTCACCCGGCAACTGGCGGAAAGCGTGAACGACGTGTCCACCGCCCAGGACAACCTGCTGGCCGGCCTGACCGAGGCGGACAACGCCCTCACCCAGCAATCCCGCATGACGCGCACCCTGCAGCAGGAACTCATGCACATGCGCATGGTGCCCCTGAATACCCTGGCCGAGCGCATGTACCGCATCGTGCGTCAGTCCGCCAAGGAGACGGGGCGACGCGCCCAACTGGAGCTGGAAGGCGGCCAGACCGAGCTGGACCGGGCGGTGCTGGACAAGGTGGCGGCCTCCCTGGAACACCTGGTACGCAACGCCGTGGCCCATGGCGTGGAGCCCCCCCACGTGCGCCAGGCGGCAGGCAAGCCCGAATACGGCGAAATCCACCTGAGCGCATGCCAGGAAGGCAATGAAATCGTGCTCACCCTCATGGATGATGGCGCCGGCGTCGATGCCGAGGCAGTGCGGGCCCGGGCCGTGGCCCGGGGCTGGCTGGCGGCCGAGGCCGACATCACCCCGGAGCAGGTCGAGAGTTTCCTGTTCCGTTCCGGCTTTTCCACCGCCCAGACGGTCACCGAGCTGGCCGGACGGGGTGTGGGTCTGGATGTGGTGAGGAGCGAGATCGCCGGCATCGGCGGCCGGGTGCGCATGCACAGCACTCCCGGTCAGGGTACCCGCTTCACCATCCGTCTGCCCCTGACCCTGGCCCTGACCCAGGTGGTGCTGGCGCGGGCCGGCGACCAGACCTGGGCCCTGCCCGCCAACCTGGTTCACCAGATCCGGGAACTGAAGGCCGAACAGATGCCGGCCCTGCACGCGCAAGGCTACCTGGAGCTGGACGGGACGCGCTTCCCCCTGCGCACCCTGGCCGAACTGGTGGATTGCAAGCCCCAGCCCGCCGAAGGCCGGCAGCGCACGGTGCTTGCCCTGCAGGCCGGAGAGTCGCGCCTGGCCCTGCGCGTGGATGCCCTGGAAGGCAACCTCGAGGCCGTGGTGAAACCGATCGGCCCCCAGGTGGCGCGCATCAGCGGCATCAGCGGCGCCACGGTGCTGGGTGACGGACGCGTGGCGCTCATCCTCAACCCCTTCCTCCTGGCGGAGCGGGCCCCGGTCCTGTCCTTCGAGGAGGAAGTGGCGGACATCGAGCAGAGCCCGCTGATCATGGTGGTGGACGATTCCCTCACCGTGCGCAAGATCACCAGCCGCCTGCTGGAAAGGGAGGCCTATCGCATCGTCACCGCCCGGGACGGCGTGGAGGCCCTGGAAAAGCTGGAAGAGGAGATCCCGGCGGTCATGCTGCTGGATATCGAAATGCCGCGCATGGATGGCTTCGAGCTGACCCAGAATCTGCGCGCCAACCCGCGCCTGGCGGGCATTCCCATCATCATGATCACCTCACGCACGGCCGACAAACACCGCGACCTTGCCCTGGAGTTGGGCGTCGATGCCTACCTGGGCAAGCCCTACCAGGAAGAGGAACTGCTGGCGCAGATCGCCCGTCTGGTGGGCGCGCGCGTCACCGCCTGAGGGCATGCCCGGGCCGCGCGGCGCCTCAGTGCACCGTCCAGCTCACCAGACCGGTGTAGGCCGTGACCAGCACCACCACGCCGAAGACGATGCGGTACACCACGAACAGCGTGAAGTCATGGCTGGCCACGTAGCGGATGAACACCCGCACCGCCAGGGCGGCACTGACGAAGGCCGCCACGAAGCCCACGCCGAACATGGGCAGGTCGGACCAGGACAGCAGTTCGCGGTGCTTCATCAGGTCGTACAGGGTGGCCATGCCCAGGGTGGGCACCGCCAGGAAGAAGGAAAACTCCGCCGCCGCCTTGCGCGACAGGCCAATGAACAGGCCACCGATGATGGTGGCGCCGGAGCGGGAGGTGCCGGGGATCAGGGCGAAGCATTGGGCGAAGCCCAGCTTCAGGGCATCCTGCCAGCACAGCTCCTCCACCTCCTGCACACGGATCACATGCCGGCGCCGCTCGGCCCAGTAGATCACCAGGCCACCGATGATGAAGGCCAGGGCCACGGGCACGGGGGCGAACAGGTTGGTCTTGATGACCTTGCCGAACAGCAGCCCCAGGACGGCGATGGGCACGAAGGCCAGGAACAGATTGAGGATGAAGCGGCGCGCCTGCGGGTCGTGCGGCAGGCCCCGCGCCACGGCACCGAACCTGGCGCGGTAATCCCACACCACCGCCAGGATGGCTCCGGTCTGGATGGCCACCTCGAACACCTTGCCCTTCTCGTCATTGAAATCCAACAGATCCCCCGCCAGGATCAGGTGGCCGGTGCTGGAGATGGGCAGGAATTCGGTGAGGCCCTCGACGATGCCGAGGATGAGGGCCTTGAACAGGAGCATGAAATCCACTGTGCGGTTCCGTTGGAGAAAGCGGGCCGATTCTAACAGCGCCGCGCCGGGTGCCTCGCCACGCTCACCAGCCGGGCCGCGAGGAGGCCGGCCAGGTGCGGCGTATACCTGGCCGTCCCCATGCACGCCTCCTCCCGACAGACGCATGCACGGCCCGTCCTCGGGACGCCATGAGGAATCCCGGCGGGTGGCGTGCTACTTGAGACCTCTCCCGCGCCACAGCAGATAGAGCACGGGGATGACGAACATGGACAGCAGGGGCGCGCTGAGCATGCCGCCCACCATGGGCGCGGCGATGCGCTGCATGACCTCGCTGCCGGTGCCCGTGCCCAGCATGATGGGCAGCAGACCCGCCAGGATCACGGCCACGGTCATGGCCTTGGGCCGCACCCGCTGCACGGAACCGGCGATGACGGCCGCCAGCAGGTCGGCCCGGCTTTGCAGCGAACCGGCGGCCTGCCGGGCCTGCACCGCCTGATCCAGGTAGATGAGCATGATCACGCCGAACTCCGCCGCCACGCCGGCCAGGGCGATGAAGCCCACGGCCACCGCCACGGACATGTTGTAGCCCAGGACATACAGCAGCCAGTAGCCGCCGATGAGGGCGAAGGGCAGGGTGGCCATGATGAGCAGGGGCTGCCACAGGTTGCGAAAGATGAGATAGAGCAGCAGGAAGATGAGCCCCAGGGTAAGGGGCACCACCATCTTCAGGCGCGCCTGCGCCCGCTCCAGGTACTCGTACTGGCCGGACCAGGCGATGGAATAGCCCGGGGGCAGGGTGATGTTCTCCGACACCAGCCGCTGCGCCCGGGTCACATAGCCCCCCAGGTCGTCACCGTGGATGTCGACGAAGATCCAGCCATTGGGGCGCGCATTCTCGCTGCGCAGCATGGGCGGTCCATCGGCGATCTCGATTTGCGCTACCGCCCCCAGGGGTACGGTGGCGCCCTGGGCGGTGATCAGGGGCAGCCGCGCCAGGGCCGCGGGACTATCCCGCAACTCCCGGGGGAAGCGGATCTGCACCGGGTAACGCTCCCGGCCCTCCAGGGTCTCCGTCACCCGGGCCCCCCCCACCCCCACGGCGATGAGCTTCTGCACGTCGGCGATGCTCAGGCCATACCGGGCCGCGGCCTGCCGGTCGATGCGCACGTTGAGGTAGCGGCCGGTGGCCACGCGCTCGAAATAGGCGCTGCCGGTCTCCGGCATGCCCTTGAGCAGGGCCTCGGTTTCCGTGCCCAGGCGCTCGATCTCGGCTAGGTCCGGTCCGGCGATCTTCACGCCGATGGGACTGCGGATGCCGGTGGCCAGCATGTCGATGCGTGTGCGGATGGGCTGGATCCAGAGGTTGGTGAGGCTGGGGATGCGCACCGCTGCATCCAGCTCGGCGATGATGCCTTCCAGGGTCATGCCCGGGCGCCACTGTCCATGCGGCTTGAGCTGGATGGTGGTCTCCAGCATGGTCAGGGGCGCGGGATCGGTGGCGGTCTCGGCACGGCCGATCTTGCCGAACACGCGCCGCACCTCCGGCACGGTCTTGATCATGCGGTCCGAGAGCTGCAGGACCTCCGCCGCCTTGGCCGGTGACAGGCCGGGCAGGGTCGTGGGCATGTAGAGCAGATCGCCCTCGTCCAGGGGTGGGATGAATTCGCTGCCGATGCGGCTCAAGGGCCAGGCCGTGAGTGCCAGGGCCAGGCCGGCCAGGATCAGCAGCTTGACCGGGTGCGCCAGGGCCAGGTGGATGAGGGGCCGGTACAAGGCGATGAGCAGGCGGTTGAGGGGGTTCCGGGTCTCCGGCTTCATCGGGCCGCGGATGAGCCAGCCCATGAGCACCGGCACCAGGGTCACCGACAGCCCCGCCGCCGCCGCCATGGCATAGGTCTTGGTGAACGCCAGGGGCGCGAACAGGCGGCCTTCCTGGGCCTCGAGGGTAAACACCGGCAGGAAGCTCACGGTGATGATGAGCAGGCAGAAGAACAGGGCGGGACCCACTTCCGCCGCTGCCTCTCCGGTGATGCGGAAATAGTCGCCGCCGCTCGGCGCCTCGCCCGGATGCCGGGCACGCCAGTGCTCCAGATGCTTGTGGGCGTTCTCGATCATGACGATGGCCGCGTCCACCATGGCGCCGATGGCGATGGCGATGCCGCCCAGAGACATGATGTTGGCGTTGATGCCCTGCTGGCGCATGATGATGAAGGCCACCAGCACGCCGATGGGCAGGGAAATGATGGCCACGAAGGACGAACGCAGGTGGAACAGGAAGGCCAGGCACACCAGGGCCACCACCACGAATTCCTCCACCAGCTTGTGCGAGAGGGTTTCCACCGCGCGTTGGATGAGCCCGGAGCGGTCATAGGTGGGCACGATCTCCACCCCCTTGGGCAGACCGTGCTTCAGTTCTTCCAGCTTGGCCTTCACGGCGGCGATGGTCTGCAGGGCGTTGGCGCCCTGGCGCATGATGATCACCCCTCCCACCACCTCCCCTTCACCATCGAGCTCGGCGATGCCGCTGCGCAACTGCGGGCCGATCTGCACGCGTGCCACGTCGCGCACATAGATGGGGGTGCCCTCGCCGCCCAGGCCCACGGGGATGCGTTCGATGTCCTGCACCGACTGCAGATAGCCGGTGGCACGCAGCATGTACTCCGCCTCCGCCATCTCCAGCACCGAGCCTCCCGTCTCGCTGTTGGCGTTGCGCACCGCCTCCATGACCCTGTCCAGGCTGACCCCGTAGGCGCGCAGGCGCACCGGGTCGATGAGGATCTGATACTGCTTCACCATGCCCCCCACCGTGGCCACCTCGGCCACATTGGCCAGGGCCTGGAGCTCGAACTTCAGGAACCAGTCTTGCAGGGTGCGCAACTGGGCCAGGTCGTGCCGGCCGCTCCGGTCCACCAGGGCGTACTGGTAGACCCAGCCCACGCCGGTGGCATCGGGCCCCAGGGCCGGGCGCACCCCGGCGGGCAGGCGCTCGGCGGCGGAGTTGAGGTACTCCAGCACGCGGGAGCGGGCCCAGTAGGGGTCGGTGCCGTCGGCGAACAGCACATAGATGAATGAGTCGCCGAACATGGAATAGCCCCGTACCGCACGCGCCCCGGGCACCGACAGCATGGTGGTGGCCAGGGGGTAGGTGACCTGATCCTCCACCACCCGCGGGGCCTGGCCTTCGTAGGGGGTACGGATGATCACCTGCACGTCGGACAGGTCGGGGATGGCATCCACCGGCATCTGCAGGGTGGCCACCGCGCCCCAGGCCGTGAGCAGCAGGGTGACCAGCAGCACCAGGAAGCGGTTGGCCAGGGACCAGTGGATGAGGCGGGCGATCATGGCGCGGACTCCCGCGCGTGGATGGCCACCACCACGTAACCATCCCCCCGCCGGGCCAGGTCGAAATCCACTTCCTGCCCCACCTTCAGCCCCTCGAGCAGCCCGGCACTGGCCACGTCGAATGGCATGGTCATGGCCGGCCAGTCGATGGCGGGAATGGGCGCATGCGCCATCTCCAGCAGGCCTTCGGCGGCATTCACGGCAGTGATGCGGCCGCTGCCCCGCCAGGTCTGCTCCGGGCCTTCCAGGCGGGCCAGCAGGCCCTTCAGGTTGGCCTCGGACTCGATCAGGAACTGACCGGACACCACCACCTGCTCACCGGGCTGCAGGCCTGCCAGGATCTGGGTGCGGCCATCATTCTGCATGCCGGTCTTTACCACCGCCGGCCGGAAGCGACCCTGCCCCTCCGCCACCAGGACGAGGCTGCGCTTGCCGGTGGCGATGACCGCCTCGCTGGGCACCAGCACCGCGGGCGCGCTGGCGCCACCGTAAAGGGTGACTTCGGCGTACATGCCCGGCTTCAGCGCCAGGTCCGGGTTGGCCAGGGCGATGCGCACCTGCAGGGTGCGGGCGCTGCGGTTGAATTCGGGATAGATGTAGTCCACCTTGCCGTCGAGGGTCACGCCGGGCCTGGAGGGCAAGCGGACCTCCGCATCCTTGCCGGGCACGATCCAGTCCGCCTGGTCCTCGGGCACCTGGGCCATGATCCAGACCCGCGAGAGATCGCTCAGGGTCATGAGCGGGCTGCCGTCGGAAACACTGGCCCCCTCCCTGGCGACCAGCTCACTCACCACCCCGGAGACCGGGGCGTAGTAGACCACCCGCCGCTGTGCAGGCCCACCCGCCGCGATGTGCTCTACCTGGGCCGGTGCGAGGCCCAGAAACAGCAATTTCTGCCGTGCCGCCCCGATCAAGGCCGGATCATCCGGGTGCTGCAGGGCCAGGCGATATTCCTCCTGGGCGGCGAACAGGTCCGGGCTGTAGACCTCGGCCAGAGGCTGCCCGCGCCGCACCGGCGCATTCACGGCACGCACGTGCAGACGCTCAATGTAGCCGCTGGCGCGGGCCTGCACCACACGTATCCGGTTCTCATCCACCTGCACCGTGCCCACGGTGTCGACGCGGCGCCAAAGCCTGTCCTCCTCCGCGGGCGCGGTGCGCACCCCCAAGTTCTGCAGGGTGCGCGGGTCGATGCGCACCGTGCCGGCGGGGCCCGCCTCGTCTGCATATTTGGGCACCAGGTCCATGTCCATGAAGGGAGACTTGCCCGGCTTGTCGAAGTGCTGGTCCGGCACCATGGGGTCGTACCAGTAGAGGATCGGGCGGCCGGCCGGGGCTTCGGCCTGGCCATGCCCATCCTGGCCGTGCGGGGCCGGTTGTTTCAGAACCAGCCACACACCCGTGCCCCCCAGGCCCAGACCCAGGAGCAGGCTCACGAGGATCTTCACGATGCTGTTCATGGCGTGCTCCCGCTGCTGAGTTGTATGGTATCGGCACCCGGACCCGGTTCCGCGGTGTTGCCCAGGTAGTAGCGCAGGTCGATGGCCGCCCGCGCCCGGGCCACCTGCTGGCGCAGGAGCTGCAGGCGTGCCTCCAGCTCGGCGCGGCGTGCCTCCAGCACGCCGGAATACGGGGATTTTCCGGTCCGGTAGGTCACCAGGGCACTCTCCACCCGGCGCTGGGCCAGGGGCAGGAGCTGATCCCGGAAATGGACGATGCGCGCATTGGCCGCCTGCCATTCGGCCTGGGCACTGGCCAGTTCGGCGGCGAGCGCGCGACGACGATCCTCCAGACCATGGCCGGCGCTGTCCACGGCGGCCAGGCGAGCGGCCAGACGCCGATCCTGGCGCCTCTTCGGGAACAGGGGCAGATCCACGGCGACCTGCACCGACAGCATGTCGGTGCGCCCACCCCCGCGCAGGCCATAGGCCACATCCACCTCCCAGTCGGACTTGTAGGCCTCCCGGGCCAGGGCCGCCTCACTGCGGGCCAGGTCCATGTCGCGTCGCAGGATGGTCAGCTCCGGATGCGCATCCAGGGCCGGCTGCCCCGCCTCCGTGTCCTTTTCGGGGGCCTGGGGCAGCTCACCCCCGGCGTGGACATCGGCCGCCAGGGTGCCGGTCCAGCGCTGCAGCGCCACCCGGGCGCGGACCACCTCGCGTTGCAGGTCCGCCATCTGGTCCTGGACGTAGATGCGCTGCATGCGCAGCGCCAGGGCATCCGCCTGATTCAGGCCGCCGGTGGCCAGGGCCACGTCGGCCCAGTCCAGTTCCCGCCCGTATTCACGCGCGATATCGGCCAGCAGGCCCAAGGCCTGCTCCGGGTAATACAGGTCGAGCCAGGCCTGGGCCACGTCCCGCGCGATGCGCAGGCGGGTGGCGGCCAGCTCGGCCTCGTTGCGGCCGGCCTCGACACGCATGCGCTCGCCGGCCAGCTGACGCTTGCGGCCGCCGGGGATCACCTGGCTGACACCCACCACGGCCTGGGTCATGTCGTCGCGGGTGAAGGAGAGACTGTCCAGGGGCAGGCTGGACAATCCCAGGGTCAGGCGCGGGTCCGGCAACTCGGCCTCGGCGGTGGCGCTGGCCTCGGCTGCATGGATGCGGCCGGCGATGCGCTCCAGCTGGGGCTGGTGACGCAGGGCGAGGGCCACGGCCTGGTCCAGGCCGAGGACGGACGGGCCCGCTGCCTGGGTGTCGCCGACCAGACAGGCCAGGCAAAACGACACGATGCGGGCGACACGGGAACGCGGCCCACGGACGAAGGAAATGGTGTTCATGCAAGGCTCCACACGCTATTGGCCGCATGGCGGCGACCGATCGAGACCCGGGATGGAGGGGCCTCAGGCGCGTGGCGGCGGGGTGTCCGGCAGGAAGGCGCCGCCCAGGAGGAGACGCGGCTCGGTGAGGGGGTGATCGGAGGCCACGACGGTCTTTCCGTCGGGGCCCGTCGTCACGGGCAGGGCAATGCTCATGGCGCAATGGCAATGGGCCTTGCCCTGGGCCTTGCCATCCGTCCGATGCTGGTCCGCTTCGGCGGCATGGCAGGACGGTGGCCCTTGCCGGGGTGTTGCCATGCTCGCCATCTCCAGGGCATTGGCCACGGGCGTGAAACCCAGGCCCAGGCCCAGGATGCAACGCAGGAAAATGACCAGAAAGGGACGCACGGGTGTCAGATACGCCTGTTTTTCCTCAGGTGCTGCAGCACCAGGGTCGCAACCTGCACCCGGTTGTGGAAGTTGAGTTTCTGCCTGATATTGGCCAGGTGGTTGCGCACGGTGTTGTCCGACAGTTTGAGCTTGGCGCCGATCACCTTGTTGCTATAGCCCTGGGCCACGTATTCCGCAATTTCGATCTCCCGGGCGGAAAGCTTGACCAGGGGATCCGTACCGGTGCTGCGGGTGAGCTTTTGCACCACCTGGGGAGGGAAGGCGCCCGCATCCTGGAGCACGATGCCGATGGCATGCAGAATCTGGTCGGTATCGGAGGATTTGAGCAGGTAACCGTCCACACCGGCATCGATGGCGGCACGGATCTCCTCGTCATCATCCTCCACGGTGAGGACGATGACCTTCATGCCGGCGGCCTTGAGCTCGGGCATGGCGGTCAGGCCATCCCCGTCCGGCAGGCTGCGATCCAGAATCGCCACATCCGCCGTTCCCCCGGCGGCCAGCCAGGCCCGTACGGAGGCCAGATCCTCGCATTCGCCCACCACGCTGAAACCTGCCTCACTCTCGATGGAACGGCGCACACCCAGGCGCAGGAGGGGGTGATCGTCCAGCAGCAGGACACGGATCGTGGACATGGTCATGTGGTCTCCTCTGGAGTTTGCGCATCTTACCGGAGGCGCGCACCCCAGGGTCAAGCCAGATCCAGATATTGGATGTCGACGATTTCCAGTTCCCGGACGCCACCGGGTGCCAGAAAGCGCACTGTATCCCCCAGGCGTGCCTTGATCAGGGCCCGGGCCAGAGGGGATATCCAGGAGATACGCCCTTGCTCGGGGTCGGTCTCGTCGATACCGACGATGCTGTAGGTGGCCTGAGCGCCGGTCTCGTCCAGGATGGTGACCGTGGCGCCGAAGAAGACCTGCCCGGTGTTTTCCTGTCGGCGGGGATCCACCACGACACTGTTTTCCAGACGTTTGCCAAGAAAGCGGATGCGCCGGTCGATCTCGCGCAGGCGCCTCTTGCCATAGATGTAGTCGCCGTTCTCGGAGCGGTCACCATTGCCCGCGGCCCAGGACACCACATTGACCACCTCGGGACGCTCCGTCCTGACCAGGCGCTGAAGCTCAGCCTGCATGCGGGCATGACCCGCCGGCGTCATGTAATTTCTGCCACCGGGGGGCAGGAGAGAGACTCCGTCTTCCCCTTCCTCCTCCTCCGGGCCGTCTTCCCGGACGAAGGCCTTACTCATCCTCCACAGGCGGCTTCCCGTCGTAAACGAGGCTCTTGCGCCGCGCCAGATAGAGGTCACGCATGAATTCGTAGCCATCCAGGGCCGCCGTATCGACGGCCTCCTTGGCATCCAGCAGATCCGCGCGGCGGCTGACCAGACGCAGCGCGAGGACCGGGTTGCGCGTCGCCACGTCGTCGTGCAGCCGGACCTGATCGGTATATTCCGTGTCCACCACATAGCCCACGGTGTCCCGGAAGGTACTGGACCCCAGGAAAGGCAACACCAGATAGGGGCCGGGGCCCACCCCCCAGCGTCCCAGCGTCTGGCCAAAATCTTCGTCGTGCTTGCGCAGCCCCATTTCCGATGCGATGTCCAGCAGGCCGAACATGCCGAAGGTACTGTTGAAGGCCAGGCGCAGGAAGTCGGAGACCCCCTGTTCCAGCTTGAACTGCAGGATGTCATTGGCCAGAACCGTGACATCGTCCAGATTGGAGAAGAAATTGCGTACCCCCGTCTTCAGGGGGGCGGGCATGACCGCGTCATAGCCTTGGGCCACGGGCTTGACCACCGCCTTGTCCACGGCCTCGTTGAAGCCGTGGATGCGCCGGTTCATGGGCTCCAGCGGGTCATCGACCTCGTATGGATCGCCACCCCGGGTGGCGCAACCGCCCAACCCCAGAGCAAGGCTGGCGGCGATCAGGATCGTTTTCTTGTACATGATGCCGGGTGAATGATTTGCCGCGTGGTTTATCGGCGCCTCCCAAGTTTACTTGAGCCGCGCCCGGTGATGGGGGACCGTACGACATCGCCATCCGGGGCGTTCTGGGTCAGACCCTTGACGGATGAGGGTTGACCCCTGCTTTGTTCGACGCGGACAATGGCTAGTACTCCATATGGCCCGCCCGCGACAAGGATCACCCATGACCGACGACATCCTCGATGCTGACCTGAGCAAGGAACAGCAAATCATGCGCGCCATGCGCAAGACCCTGACTTCCATCGTGCGGGACGTCGCGCCCAGGGATGGCGTACCCAGCCCGCTGACCACCACAACAGTGGAAAACATCCGCATGTGCCTGGGCCTGATCTCGGCGCGCGAAGCGGAACTGGCACAGGCCATTGGGCTCTCGCGCAACGAGCGTCCGCATTTCGCCGACGAAACGCCCGCCACCCAGCCCCTGCAGTTCACCCTGCCTGGCCAGAACAAGCCGAATTGAGGCGGCCCCGTGGCGGAGGCCATCGTCGGCCTGATCTCCGATACCGAGTCCACGGTGGTCGGCACGCGGCATGTGGTGATCTACGCACCCAAACGCGGACGCAAACGCTTTCCCGAGGGATGCGTGCGGGAATATGCCAGCGCGGCCGAGGCACGCGCCGCGGCCCGGCCGGACGCGCACTACCATGCGGCCATAGCCTCGGGTCCCTGCCGCTCTTCGGAAGGATTGCGGCTTTTCTATCTGGTGCGCTGGCTGGACTGATGCGCACGGCGGGCCAGACCGCTGCGCATGGGACCAGGGGCACACGCCGCGCCCGGTGTCGGCGCGTGACGGTGATGTGACGCCTCCCGGACCCTGAGCGACACGGACATTAAAGTTATTCCTGAAAATTTCCGACAAATGCCCTGTGGCATAATCCACCGGCTGAATTTTCGACGTGGGGGAAGAAATGAAACGCTATCTGTTGCCCATTGCCCTGGCGAGCCTGCTGTCCGCGTGCGCGCAGAGTCCGGTGTATCCCCCTGCTCCAGCCAGTGCGGCGAACGTCCCCGACTGGATGTATCTGCTGGGACCGGGGGATTCGGTCAATGTATTCGTCTGGGGCAACCCGGAAGTCTCCGGCAACTTCCCCATCCGCCCGGATGGCATGATGACCATGAATCTGGTGGAGGATCTGCCCGCCAGTGGCAAAACCCCCACCCAACTAGCACGCGAGATCGAAAAGATTCTGGGTCGTTACATTCAGGACCCCATCGTGACGGTAATCGTGGCCGGCGGCGTGGGCCCCTACAGCGAGCAGATCCGTGTGCTGGGACAGGCCGCCAAGCCCCAGACCCTGGTCTACCGCCAGGGCATGTCTCTGGTGGATGTCATGATCACGGTGGGCGGCATCTCCGATTTCGCCGCTGGCAACAAGGCCAGCATCCTGCGCATCGTCGACGGCAAGCCGCAGCAGTTCTCGGTACGCCTGGAGGATCTGGTCAAGGATGGCGACATCTCCGCCAATGTGGAAATGCGCCCAGGTGATCTGCTCATCATCCCGGAAAGTTTTTTCTGACCACCAACCGCGTCTGAGCAAGGGGGCTTTGCGGGATGAACGAGGGCTTTGAGCAGGTCCTGGGCTACGTGCGCGGGATATGGCGCAGGCGCCTGATGGTGCTGGGTATCGCCTGGTTCATCTCGATCGTGGGTTGGGTGTGGGTATACCTGCTGGAAAACCAGTATCAGGCCCAGGCCCGGGTCTATGTGGACACCCAATCCCTGCTGCGTCCGCTGCTTTCCGGCCTGGCCGTGCAACCCAATGTGGGACAGCAGGTCAGCATGATGACCCGCACCCTGATGAGCCGTCCCAATCTGGAAAAGGTGGCACGCATGACCGACCTGGACCTGCGTGCGAAGACCACCAAGCAGCAGGAGGAACTCTACAGGGAGATGGAGTCGCGGATCTCTCTGGCAGGCACCGACCGGGAAAACCTCTACACCATTACCTATCAGCATTCGAACCCGGATCTGGCCAAGCGCATCGTGCAATCCCTGCTCACCATCTTCACGGAGAGCAGCCTGGGCGGTACGCGCAAGGATCTGTCCACCAGCCAGCGCTTCATCGACGACCAGCTCAAGGGCTACGAGGCCAAGCTGCTGGAGAAGGAGAAGGCCCTGGAGGATTTCAAGCGTCGTAACGTAGGCTCGCTGCCCGGCCAGGGAGGCGACTACTATGCCAAGGTCGGCGAGGTGAATGCTGCCCTGGAACAGGCCAGATTTGAGCTGGAGGAAGCGGTGAACCGCAAGAAGCAGCTCGAGGCACAGCTGCAGGATCAGGAGGAAACCGTCACCGCCCCCACCCCGGTCACGCCCACCACCACGGCCCTGGATGGGCGCATCGCGGCACTGCAGTCCCAGCTGGACAACCTGCGCTTGCGCTATACGGACATGCATCCCGAAATCGCGCGCACAAAACAGCTGATTGCGCGCATCGAGGAGCAGAAGCGCCAGGAGGAGCAGCAGGTCAAGGGGCAATCGCCCGCCGCGATCAAGGCCCAGAATCCCATCTATCAGCAATTGACCATCGCCATTGCCGAGGCGGATGCCAATGCCGCCTCCCTGCGTGCCAGGGTGGCGCAATTGCAAGGCAAGCGTAATGGCCTGATGCAGGCGGTGGACCGCATCCCCCAGATCGAGGCGGAATACACGCAGCTCACCAGGGACTACGGTGTGCTCCGAGACAACTACACCCAGTTGCTGAACCGCCGGGAGACCGCCTCCATATCCAGCGAGGTGGAGAGCAAGACCGACACCGTGGAATTCCGTGTCGTGGATCCGCCGCGTGTCCCCAACACCCCCGCCTGGCCTAACCGCCCCCTGTTCGTGTCCCTGGTGCCGCTGGGAGGTCTGGGTGCGGGGATCGCCATCGCCTTCCTGTTGGGCCAGTTGCGCCCCAGTGTGGAAAGCCGCAAGCAGATTCGCGAGCTGACCGAATATCCCCTGCTGGGTATGGTGACGCGGGTGGAAACCGAAGCAGTGCGTCATCGCAACCGGCGCTTGAGCCTGGTGTTCGCCACGCTGGTCGTCGCTCTGGCGGGTGCCTATCTGGTGCAGATGATCTATTACCTGTTCGTATCCCAGGCGGCCTAGGAGGAACTGACATGAGCATCATCGAACGCGCGGCCGGCAGGTTTCACCAGACCACGCCGGCCGCCCCTCCCGTACCTCCACCCCAGGCACCGGATGAGCGCAACCTGATCGAAGAATCCATCAACCGAGTGGAAGCCTCGTTCGTGGCGGGACACAAGCCGCCAAGGGCGTCTGCACCTGCGGTGCAGGGCATGGACGATGACGGTCCGCCCACCATTCTGAGCCAGCAGGGCACCGTCAATCTGACACGGCTCAAGCAGATGGGTGCGCTCACGCCGGAGAGTGGCCGCAGCAAGATCGCAGAGGAATACCGCCTCATCAAGCGGCCACTGCTGGTGAACGCCTTTGGTTCGGCGGACACACCCCCCCTGCACCACGGCAACATGATCATGGTGACCAGCTCACTGCCGGGGGAAGGCAAGTCCTTCACGGCCATCAACCTGGCCATCAGCATGGCGACGGAAATGGAAAACACCGTACTGCTGGTGGATGCCGACGTCACCAAGACCGCGATCATGAAATATCTTGGCCTGCAGGGAGACCGGGGCCTGACGGATGTCCTGCTGGATGCCTCCATTCCGCTGTCCGATGTCCTGATCCGCACGGACATCGCCAAGCTGACCGTCTTGCCGGCGGGACACAACATTGCCCACAGCACCGAACTGCTGGCCAGCTCGGCCATGCGCGCCTTCGTCGATGACATTTCCAACCGTTACCCCGACCGGATCGTGATCTTCGACTGTCCACCACTGCTGTCCACCAGTGAGGCATCGGTACTGGCCAGCTATATGGGCCAGGTGGTGTTCGTGGTGGAAGCGGAACGCACTCCCCAGGAGGCCGTGCGCGAAGCCCTGTCCATGATCGCGGGCCATCCCTCCGTGGGAATGGTGCTGAACAAGGCACCCACCCGCAGCATGGGTGGAGACTATTACGGCTACGGCTACGGCTATGGTTACGGCTACGGAAGTTATGGCGAGTACGGCAAAAAGCAGTAGGTACGCGGCATGCCTGGCCTGTCTGCTCGCTCCGGCGTGGGCGGGTGCGGCGGCATGGAAATTCACCCCCGGCATCTCCCTGGCGGAGCTCTACACCGACAACATCGATCTATCTTCCAGTGCCACGCGGCAATCCGACTGGATCACGGAAGTCCGCCCCAACTTCACACTCCGGCGCCAGGGTGCCCGCCTCAGGGCCGAGGTGGATTACAGCCTGCAGGGCCTGTACTATGCGCAGGGCACCCACGGCACACGCTTCCGGCACTACCTGAACGGGCGCGCCAACGCTGAGCTGGTGGAAGACTGGTTCTTTCTCGACGCCAGCGCACGTTCTTCCCAGGCACCACGTTCTCTGAGCAGCGGAACAGGGTACGGAGCAGGCAACCCTGTGGGGATCAGCAATACCTCCTCGGTGGCCGCCTATACCCTGAGCCCTTACCTCAAACATCGCTTCGGCTCGCTGGCCACGGTGGAGGCCCGTATTGAACACAGTGGCGTATTCATTGGCGATGCGGGCACCTCAGATGCCGGCATCACCCGCTATTCCCTGAACGCCACCAGCGGCAGCGCCCCCTATCCGCTGTCCTGGTCGGCACAGTATCTGAAAACGGACAACGACAACCGTGGTGGCGGCGTGGCGGACACAGGTGGAGAACAGGGCTCGATCAACGCGCGCTACCAGCTGACGCGCACGTTCGGCATTTTGGGCCAGGCTGGCCTGGAAAAACACGACTACCCGGGCGTGACGGCGAACATTCGTGACTACACCTATTACGGCCTGGGCTTTTTCTATACCCCGGGCCGCCGCTTTTCCATGGATATGCTGTTCAATGATTCCGACAACGGAACCTTCATCAGTGGGCGCATGAGCGCCCACCCCACCCTGCGCACCAGTATCGATGTGTCCTCGAGCCAACGTGCTTATGGCCGCAGCAACGCCGTGGGTGTGGCGCACCGCACCCGGCGGTCCAACTGGAGCCTGCGTTACCAGGATGACCTGACGAACTACCAACAGCAGTTCCTGAGCTACACGGGCTCCCTCTTCATGTATCAGTGTCCCAGCGGGATCGAATACCAGCCCCCCGGCGTGCCACCTTCCGATCCGGTGAACTGCACCCTGGTCCAGGTCATCAACCTCTACAGCCCGACGCTGAGCAACACCACCTATCTTGCCAAGAGCCTGACCGGGGCGGTCAGTTACACCCGGCGTCGCAATACCTGGACCCTGAGCGTGTATGAGAACAAACGCGCGTTCAAGTCCCTGGCAGGCGGCACGGACGAGACACGGGGCATGCAGGCTTCGTGGACCATCAAGGCGGCGGCCAATACCACCTACTCACTGAGCGGTGGCCTGGCACGCAACGAAGAAAGCGCCTCGAGCCGGAGTGACGATCTCTGGAATCTTGCTCTGGTGGCGACCCGGCAGTTCAACCCCAAGACGACCGGCAGTGTCGAGGTACGACACCAGGAGCGCTCGTCCACGCAGGCCGGCGACGATTACAAAGAGAACTCCGTGGCGGCACGGCTGAACATGATCTTCTGACCATGTACGAAAGTTATTACCACCTCCGTGACAAGCCCTTTCAGCTCAACCCCGACCCGCGCTTTTTCTTTGCCAGTCGGGGGCACAAACGGGCGTTTGCCTACCTGGAATATGGTCTTTCCCTGGGTGAAGGCTTCATCGTTATCACCGGCGACGTGGGTGCGGGCAAGACCATGCTGGTCAAGAACCTGCTGCGCAAGCTGGAAAAAGGGCACTTCCTCATCGCCCAGCTGGTCAGCACGCAACTGGATGCGGACGACACCCTGCGCAGCGTGGCCCTGGCCTTTGGCCTGCAGGCAGAGGGCCTATCCAAATCGGCCCTGTTGAAGGCGCTGGAAGATCATCTGCGCATGGCCGTACGGCAAAACCGCCGGCCCCTGCTGATCGTGGACGAGGCCCAGAATCTGAATGCCCGCGCGGTAGAAGAGCTGCGCATGCTCTCCAATTTCCACGAAGCCGAGAAACCCCTGCTGCAAAGCTTTCTGCTGGGACAACCCGAATTCCGCGACACCATCCAGAGCCCGGAGATGCTGCAGTTGCGTCAGCGGGTCATCGCCTCCTATCACCTCGGTCCACTGGATCGGGCCGAGACGGTGCAATACATCATGCACCGCCTGAACACGGTGGGCTGGCAGGGCGAGTCCCTGTTCTCGGAGGATGCCTACGACGGCATCTTCCAGTTCACTGCCGGTGTTCCACGCCGCATCAACACCCTGTGCGACCGGCTCCTGCTGTTCGGCTTTCTGGAGGAAAGAAAACACCTGGATTCCAGCGCCGTACAGGAGGTGATCGGTGATCTGAGGCAGGAGGTGCACCACCAGACCCCCCTGCATCCACATGCCGTCACCCCCCGGGAGCCCGCCACCGACGTGATGCCCGCCCTGCACGCCATGGCCCTGCCCGAGGACCTGGATCTGCGCCTGACGGCCATGGAACGCACCCTGAACCGGCTGGTGCCCATGGTACGCAAGGTGCTCTACACCATCACCTCCGGGCAGGAAAACGAGTAAGACCACGGCCTGGCCGCGTATCCATCGCCCCCCAGCACATGTCAGTCAAACCGATCACCAATGTGATGAGCGTGGATGTGGAGGATTATTTCCAGGTCGGCGCCTTCGAACACACCATCCCGCGAGAGGAATGGGGGCATTGGCCCTGCCGGGTGGAGGCCAATGTGGAGCGTATCCTGGCCTTGTTCGATACCCATGGTGTCCAGGCCACCTTCTTTACCCTGGGCTGGATCGCCGAGCGCTACCCCCATGTGGTACGCAGCATTGTCGGCAACGGCCATGAACTGGCCAGCCATGGCTATGGCCACCATCGCGCCAGCCATCTGCGCCCCGATGCGTTTCGCGCCGACGTGGCACGCGCCAAGGCGCTGCTCGAGGATATCAGTGGCCTGGAGGTCAAGGGTTACCGGGCCCCCAGTTTTTCCATCGGCCAGGACAATCTCTGGGCGCTGGACATCCTGGCGGAGACGGAGCATCGCTACAGCTCCAGCATCTACCCCATTTCCCATGACCACTACGGTATGCCCGGGGCACCCCGTTTTCCCTACCGGCCCCAGCATTGTCCGGAGCTGCTGGAACTCCCCCCCACCACCGTGGATTGGCGGGGGCGCAACCTGCCCGCCGCAGGGGGGGGCTATTTCCGCCTGCTGCCCTATGCCGCCTCCCGCTGGCTCATCCGGCAGGTGAACACCCGGGATGCCCGGCCCGCCATGTTTTATTTCCATCCCTGGGAAGTGGACCCCGAACAGCCCAGGGTGAAGGGCGCGCCGTTGAAGAGCCGTTTTCGCCATTACGTCAATCTATCCCGCATGGAGTCGAAGCTGGCACGCCTGTGCGCGGACTTCCGCTGGGGGCGGGCCGATCAGGTCTACGCCGCCGAGCTACAAAAATGAGCGTGGGGGTACGTGTCGCCCGGCGGGAAGATGCCGCCGCCTGGGATGCCTTTGTGCTGGCGGAACCCACGGCCACATTCTTTCACCGTTTCGGCTGGAAGACCGTGCTCGAACGGGCCTTCGGGCACCACACCCACTTCCTGCTGGCGGAGCGGGACGGTCGCATCCAAGGGGTGCTGCCCCTGGCGGAGATGCGCAGTCGTCTGTTCGGTCACAGCCTGGTGTCCACGCCCTTCTGCGTCTATGGCGGCATCGCCGCGGCCACGCCAGAGGCCCATGCCGCCCTGGATGCCCGGGCCCAGGCCCTGGCCCGTGAACTGGGGGTGGGCCACCTGGAGTACCGGGATCGGGACACCCCGGCGCATGCCGAATGGCCTGGCACGGAGCTCTACGTCACCTTCCGCAAGGATCTGGACCCCGATGTGGAGAAGAACATGCTGGCCATCCCGCGCAAGCAGCGGGCCATGGTGCGCAAGGGCATCAAGCACGGCCTGGTGGCGGAACTGGAATCAGGCGTGGAGGATTTTTTCCGGCTTTTCGCCGACAACGTGCACCGGCATGGCACGCCCGCCCTGCCCAGGCGCTTCTTCGCGCAGCTGCGCGAGGTGTTCGGCGACGACTGCGAGGTGCAGTTGGTGCGCACGCCGGATGGCCAGGTGGTCAGTGGCGTGCTCTCCTTCTATTTCCGTGACGAGATCCTGCCCTACTACGCCGGGGATCTGGCCACCGCCCGAAGTCTGGCGGCCAATGACTTCAAGTACTGGGAGCTCATGCGCCGGGCGTGTGAACGTGGCATCCGGGTGTTCGATTATGGCCGCAGCAAGGTGGGTAGCGGGCCCTACGACTTCAAGCGCAACTGGGGTTTCGAGCCCCAACCCCTGCACTACGGCTACAAGCTGGTAGGCGCCAGGCAACTGCCGGAAAACAACCCCAACAATCCCAAATACCGGCTTTTCATCCAGACCTGGCAGCGCCTGCCCCGACCGCTGGCCAACTTCCTCGGGCCCTACATCGTCCGCAATCTGGGCTAGGCATGGAAGACCTGCTCTTCCTGGCGCATCGCATCCCCTATCCCCCGGACAAGGGGGACAAGATCCGCTCCTGGCACATGCTGCGCCACCTGACCGGCAACTGGCGCGTGCACCTGGGCGCCTTCGTGGATGACCCGGCGGACTGGGCGCACGTGGCCACCCTGCGCGCGTTGTGCGCCGATGTCTGTCTGCGTCCACTCGCGCCCCATGCCGGCAGGCTGCGCGCCCTCTCCGGTCTGCTCACCGGAGAGGCCCTGAGCCTGCCCTATTACCGCGACCGGGCCATGACGCAGTGGGTGGACGCCAAGCTGGCTTCCGGCATCCGTACCGTGGTGGTCTATTCCTCGGCCATGGCCCGCTTCGTCATGCGGGCACAAGGTGTGCGCCGCATCATGGACTTCGTGGACATCGATTCGGACAAGTGGCGCCAGTATGCCCCCACCAAGCCCTGGCCACTGTCCTGGCTATACGCCCGTGAGGCACGCAAGCTGCTGGACTGGGAAAGACAGGTCACCAGGCGTTTCGACGCCAGCCTGTTCGTATCCGCGGCGGAGGCCCGGGACTTCCGCGCACTGCTCCCGGACCAGGCCGGGAAGGTGGGTTTTTTCAACAATGGCGTGGACGACACCTATTTTTCACCCGCCCACGGCTTCGACAGCCCCTTTCCGGCAACAAGCCGCGCGCTGGTATTCACCGGTGCCATGGATTACTGGCCCAACGTGGAAGCAGTGACCTGGTTTGTGCAGGAGGTGCTGCCCCGTATCCGCACGGTCTTTCCGGACTGCCGCCTGCACATCGTGGGCAGCCGCCCCACACCCGCCGTCCAGGCCCTGGCCGGTGATGGCGTAACGGTGACGGGACGGGTGCCGGATGTGCGCCCCTACCTGGCTCATGCCGCCGTGGTGGTGGCCCCTTTGCGCATTGCCCGGGGCATTCAGAACAAGGTGCTGGAGGGCATGGCCATGGCCAAGGCCGTGGTGGCCACCCCCCAGGCCCTGGAGGGTATCTCCGCCCAGCCGGGAACGGAAGTCGCCGTGGCCGAGACAGCCGATGCCCAGGCCCGCGAGGTGCTGCAACTGCTGCGGTCCCCGGACCGGGCGCGAACCATGGGTACGGCGGCGCGGCAGCGGGTGGAGGCCGGTCATACCTGGGCCCCCAATCTGGCCCGCCTGGACGCCCTGCTGCGCCAGGCGGATGGTGGATGACCGGAACACCATCATGCCAAACGCGGCGTGGAATCCGCGCGGTCGACGCGTTGCCGCGCAGGTTCGCGGATCAGCGTCTTTCCGGGTCCTGGGGGCTGGCTACAGGCCCCGGGCGGCGAGCCACTCCTCCAGGATGGTGATCTGCCACACCATGCGGCCGAAATAGGTGGCGTGACCGGACATGTGCTCGCCGCGGATCTGGTCCAGATAGGCGGGCTGCAGGATGCCACGCCGCTTGAACGCGGCGAAGTTGTCCTCCACCCGTTGCCGCAGGGGGGCGTAGTCCCGCGCCCACAGGCCAAAAGGCAGGCCGAAGCCGTGCTTGCTCTTGCCGATGATCTCGTCGGGCAGGAAACCGGCCAAGGATTTCTTGAAGAACCAGCGCAGATACTGGCCCCTGACCTTCCAGTCCGGTGGAATCTCGCCGGAAAAGTCCACCAGGGCATCGTCCAGGAGAGGAAAGCGCACCTCGATGCCCGCCGCTTCCGTCATGCCGCATACCTTGCGCAGGTCGTTGTCCGCCAGGGTGAACTTCATGTCCAGGTGCAGCATGCGGTTGACCACGGACTGGCTGTCCGCCCGATGGTAGACCTCCCGCAGCAATTCGGCGGGCTGGTTGACATCCACCCCGTGGAGAAGGTCCGAGGTGAACATCGCGTGCAGGGGCTGGCGATAGATGAAGTTGTAGGACTCCATGCGCTCCGGTAACGGAATGTTGGCCTGGCGGATGTAGCTGCGCCCCTTGCGTACCGGCGGCAGGGCCGACAGGCCGGGCAGCCTGCTCAGGGGCTCGATCAGGCCCTTGCGCAGGAAGGCGGGCAGCAGGTGATAGGCCTCGAAGATCTTTTGCTTGGCATAACGCTCGTTGCCTCCCAGGATCTCGTCGCCGCCATCACCGGCCAACATGACCTTGAAGCCATCTGCCGCCGCCAGCCGGGCGCAAATGTACACGGGCACCGCGGATTCATTGGCGAAGGGCTCGTCGTAATGCTCGGCGATGACCGGAATGGCCTCCAGCACATCGGCCTGGCGCAGGTAGTACTCGCGGGAGTCCAGCCCGAAGCGCCTGGCAGCGAGACGGGCATATTCCATCTCGTCGAAGCCGCCGGCATCGAAACCGATGGAGTAGGTGCGCGCCTGACCCGTGAGTTCCTTGAGTACACCGCTGACCGTGGAGCTGTCGATGCCCCCGGAGAGAAAGGCCGACACGTGGTCGTCGCCCCGGGCCCGCGCCACTCCCTCACGCAGCAGGGCGCGAAAGCGCTCGGCCTGGGCAGGAAAGTCATGCCGGGGTTCGTCACGATATCGGAGCGCCCAATAAAAGCCACGGCTGAGCCGGCCCTGACGCCACTGCACCCATTGCCCGGGCAGCAGTTTCTCCACCCGGCGGAAAATGCTGCCCGGCGCCGGCACCTGGAAGAAGTAGATGAAATTGAACAGGCCCTGATGGTCCAGCTCCGTACCCACCGCCGGATGGGCCGCCACCATGTCGGCCTGGCTGGCGAACACCAGGCCATCCGGGCCCGCAGCAAAGGCCAGCTTCTGGATCCCCACCCGGTCCAGGGCCAGAAACACGCTGTCGTCCGCCAGATCCAGCACGGCCAGGGAAAAATTGCCGTGCAGGTGGCGGGCGGCATCCTTGCCATGCTGGCGCCAGAGGCGCAGCAGGTCCTGCGCCTGGGCAGGCTCACCGGTGGCCAACGCGGGGCGTCCGCAGAGGCCGGCCACCAGGCGGTCTTCCCGGGCCACGGACAGGCTGGCGGCGAGACCGAGGCCGTTATCGATCAGGGTATGGGCGGGCGGGGCGATACCGCAGCGGGCGAGCATCCGCTGCAGGGTGGGACCGGCGCCGATGGCAGTCGCAGGACCATCGTGCCCCAGCCAGCCGGCGAGGCGATGCATGGCGTCTCCGTATCAGTTCTTGGGTGGGATGATGGGGGTCCGGGGATAGCCGGCGGCGTCCAGCAGGCTGCCCCAGGAGGAGGCCTCGAAGCCCTTCTGGTGGGTCTTGCCCACCCGCAGCACGGGTACCTCCAGGGTGCCGGTGAGTTTCCTGACCTCGACGGCATATTCCGGTTCCTTACCGGGATCGCGGTGCGTGAAGGGGATGCCGCGCTGGTTCAGGAAGGCGCGGGCGTCATCGCACAGTGGGCCGCAGTTGCCGGCGTACAGGGTGACCGGGTTCTTTTCCCGGGCCTGACGCGCCTCGTAGGACTCCTTGGCCACCTCCACCAGATTGCCCTTGCCCGACAGGGTCCTGACCTGTTTCACCGTGGCAGGTGGGGGCTGATCCGTGTAATGCACACGGCCGCTGCCATCCACCCAGCGATACACCTCCGCCGCCTGGACGGAAAACACGGCAACGGACAGGAATGCGGCGGCGGCCCGGAACATGCTGGTTCTCCCGAGAATTTTCACTGGATTCTAGCGCGAATTTCCAGGTCCATTGGACCGTGGGGAACACAAGCCCGGCCCGGGCTCACTCCATGCCGCTATGCCGCAGCAGGGCATCGATGCTGGGCTCACGGCCACGGAAAGCCTTGAAGGATTCGAGCGCCGGTCGAGCCCCACCCCACGCCAGGACCTCGCGCCAGAAACGCTGGCCGATATCCGGGTTCAGTACGCCATCCAGAGCGGTGCTCTCCTCGAACAGGCTGTAGGCATCCGCCGACAGCACCTCGGCCCATTTATAGCTGTAATAGCCGGCGGCATATCCACCGGCAAAGATGTGGGAAAAGGTGTTGGGGAAGCGGTTGTAGTGCGGCGGCAGGACCACCGCCACCTGCGCGCGGATCTCGTCCAGCAGTTCCAGGGCGGTCTTGCCCGGGGCCAGGTCGTGGTGCAGGTGCATGTCGAACAGGGCGAACTCGATCTGGCGCAGGGTCTGCATGCCGGCCTGGAAGTTCCTTGCTGCCAGCAGCCTGTCGAACAACGCCCTGGGCATTTGTTCGCCCGTGTCCACGTGCGCGCTCATGTGGCGCACCACGTCCCACTCCCAGCAGAAATTCTCCATGAACTGGCTGGGCAGCTCGACAGCGTCCCATTCCACGCCATGGATGCCCGACACCCCCAGGTCCTCTACCTGGGTGAGCAGATGGTGCAGGCCGTGACCGAACTCGTGGAACAGGGTGATGACATCGTCGTGCGTCATCAGGGCCGGCTTGCCACCCACGCCCCGGCTGTTGTTGCAGTTGAGATAGGCCACCGGGGTCTGGATGCCGCCGGAGCCCGCCGTTTCCGTGCGCCGCCGGGTGATGGCATCGTCCATCCAGGCACCGCTGCGCTTGCTGTCGCGGGCATGCAGGTCCAGATAGAACCGGCCCACCAGCCTGCCCTGACGGTCCTGGATGGCAAAGAACTTCACGTCCTCGTGCCAGACCGGTGCCTGATCCGCACGGATCTCCAGGCCATACAGGGTCTCGATCACGCGAAACAGGCCAGCCAGCACCCGGGGTTCCTGGAAGTACTGCTTCACCTCGTTTTCCGAGTAGGCGTAGCGGGACTCCCGCAGGCGTTCGCTGGCGAAGGCCGTGTCCCAGGCCTGGAGGTCGGTCAGGTTCAGTTCGCTGGCGGCAAAGGCCCGCAGCTCGATCATGTCCTTCTCGCCATAGGGCTTGGCGCGACGCGCCAGCTCATCGAGGAAATCCAGCACCTCCGCCGGACTGCCGGCCATCTTGGGCTCCAGGGAGACCTGGGCGTAGGTATCGAAACCCAGCAGCCTGGCCGCTTCCCGACGCAATTCCAGGATACGGGCGATGAGAGGGGTATTGTCCAGCTCTGCCGGGCCAAACTCCGAGGCGCGGGTGACATAGGCCCGGTACATCTCTTCCCGCAGGGCCCGGTTGGCGCAGAACTGCATGATGGGAAGGAAGGAGGGCGCCTGCAGATTCAGCTTCCAGCCGCTATGGCCTTCGGCCGCCGCCATCTCGGCAAACAGGGCCTTGGTATCGTCGGGCACGCCTTCGAGCAGGGCCTCTTCGGTGATGAGCTTCGACCACGCCTTGGTGGCATCCAGCAGGTTCTCCTCGAACCGGGCGGAAAGCTTGGCCAGCTCCTCCTGGATGGCCATGAAGCGAGGCTTTTCGTCCGCAGGCAGTTCCGCGCCACCGAGGCGGAAGTCGCGCAGCTCGTTCTCCAGGATTCTCCTGCGTGCAGCGGAGAGCGTGGCGGCTTCCGGGCTGGCGGCCAGGGCCCTGAACTGACGGAACAGGCCTTCATGCTGACCCAGCTCGGCGTAATACTGGGTGATCCGGGGCAGGTTGGCGTTGTATGCCTCGCGCAATTCCGGGCTGTCCAGTACCGCATGCAGATGCGAGACCTGCCCCCAGGCTCGCGACAGCCGCTCGTTCGCATCCGTCAGGGGTTGCACGAAATCGGCCCAGGTGGGGGGCGTGTCCGCGGCGGTCAGGCGGGTCACCAGCGCCCGGTTCTCCGCCAGCAATTGCTCCACGGCAGGTGTGACATGCGTGGTCTGGATATCGGCATAACGGGGCAGGCCGGAAAAATCGAGCAGGGGGTTCATGGGTTGCATGGCCTTCGGGTTTTGTACGCAAGGGTTTCCATACGTGCGGTCATTGGCGCATATTTCCACCCCCAGAGCGCATGGATGGGCACGCCCCGGCCCATCGTTCGCTGCCGGGATTTCGCCTCCCCATGGGACCAAGGGCCAGGCACCCCTCCCATGGCCACACCCATCGGCGGCGGGGCGCCACAACCCCCCGCGAGGCGCCGCGGGATTCGAGGCCATCCCCCCGCATCACCTGGAAGCCGTCATCCCGAAGGCAGTGAGGAATCCTGGGAGGGTGTGGCACGCCAGGCCCCATCAATCCGTGCTTTCGGGGAACCCGGTCCGTGGCCCGGGCTCCCCCTGCCGGGCCCGCTGCCTGTGACGGTTCAGGCTGCCGGTCAGCTGGGACAGTATCTCCCCTGCGGCGTGGATGATCTGATTGGGAGAAAAGCCGCAATGGCGCATCTCCCGGTAGAAGGCACGGGCCAGCATGCCCGCCACCTTCCCCGGCTCGTGCGCCGACAGGGACACCACCGAGCAGGCATCCCGGCTGCCTTCCAGGGTAAAGGCCATCTGCGCCAGGCGGGAATCCAGCAGCCGGCCCTGGCGGCACAGCTGGATGGCTCGCCCCACCAGGACGGCCGCCAATTCCGTCCGTTCCAGGTCTGCGAGGGAAAACTCCTTGCGACCCAAGGGGCCGCTGACATTCAGCACACCGACGGGGCTACCCGCCACCGGCACGGGGCAGGCCAGGAAGCCGCCCCGCTCACCGGGCCGCCGGGCGGCCGCCTTCCAGGCGGACCGTTCCAGGTCGGTCACCCGCAGGCATTGGCCCGAGCTCAGCACCTGCCCGGCAATACCCTGGCCAGGCAGCATTTCTTCCTTCCAGGCCATCTCGGGCAATTCACCATGGAGCGCCACCAGACGCAGGCGCGTATTCCGCCCCGGCCCCGTGTCCAGCAGCATGAGAGACACCCGCCTGGCCGCCAGCAGTTCCCCCACGATGCAGGCCAGACGGTGGAGGTTGTCCTCGTACTGGCCCGAGGACTCGAAACCGGCGAGCTCCAGCAGCTTGGCGTGGCGCAGGGATGAGCTGGACAAGGTTGCCTCCCGAACAGGTAATCGGGGAAGCTTAGGCCGACGCGTCTGGATGCGCCACTGCGAACCGCTATCCATCCCCTGTCCACCCCGGGCCGCGCGGTCTCGGCGCGGAAGAACCGAAGCGCGCGCGACGCGTCTCTTCATCAGGGACCCGCCCTCCGGGTGGAATCCGCTGCGGCATGGAGGAAATCATGGCAATACGCATCAAACGTGTTTACGAGCCCGCGCATGACTCGGATGGGAAACGCGTCCTCGTGGATCGGCTCTGGCCACGCGGACTCTCCAAGGCCGATGCCCGGATCGATCAATGGCTCAAGGAGGTAGCACCCTCCACGACCCTGCGTCAGTGGTTTGGCCACGATCCGGACAAATGGCCCGAGTTCAGACAGCGCTATCGCGCCGAACTGCGGGGCAACCCGGCATTCGACGAGCTGCAGGCGCTCGCGCGCAAGGGGGACCTCACCCTGGTCTATGGAGCACGGGATGCCGTGCGCAACCAGGCCGCCGTGCTGCTGGAGCTGCTGCTGCACGACGGCCCCTGATACGCGGGGAACACTCCGGGACCGGGCGCGGAGAGTGCGCCTGCCACGCATCACGGCCTGCGTGGCAGGCGGGTTTGGCTACACTCTGCGCATGCGAGACCTTTCCCAGCCCTCTCCCGCCGGCAGCCTGGCCATCGTCGCCACCCCCATAGGCAACCTGCGGGACATCACCCTGCGGGCCCTGGACGTGTTACGCGCCGCCGACCTGATCGCGGCGGAGGATACCCGCACCAGCCGGCATCTGCTCGCCGCCCATGGCATCCAGGCCCGGCTGATGGCGGTGCACGAACACAACGAGGCCAGCGCCGCCGAACGCATCATCGCCGCGCTGCAGGCCGGCGGGCGCGTGGCCTATGTCTCCGATGCCGGCACCCCCGGACTGTCGGACCCCGGCGCCCGCCTGGTGCGGGCCGTACGTGCAGCGGGCCTGCCGGTCTTGCCGATACCGGGCGTCAGTGCCCTGGCGGCAGCGGTGTCCGTATCCGGCCTGGAAGGCGGCTTCCTGTTCCACGGCTTTCTGCCCGCCAAAACGGCGGCCCGGCGCAAGGTGCTGCACGACCTGGCGGAGTTGCCCACCGCCCTGGTGTTCTACGAGGCGCCGCATCGCATCGAGGAAACCGTGGCGGACCTGGTGGTGGTGCTGGGGGGCGGGCGCGACATTTTCCTTGCGCGTGAAATCAGCAAGCGCTTCGAGCAGTTCCACGTCTGCCCCCTGGCGGAGGCGGGGGCCTGGCTGGCGGCCGATGCCAGCCACCGTCGAGGCGAGTTCGTGCTGCTGGTGTGGCCGCCCGTGCCGCAGGCCGATGCCACGCAAGACACAAGCCGGCGGGTGTTGGAAATCCTCCTGCCGGAGCTGCCCCTCAAGCAGGCCGCGAATCTTGCCGTAAAGCTCACCGGTGGACGCAGGAACGATCTGTACGCATTGGCCCTGCGCCTGAAGAACGAGACCAGGACATGAACACCCTCCAGCTGACCCGCCCCGACGATTGGCATGTGCATCTGCGGGACGGCGCCATGCTGGCGGCAGTGCTGCCGGATACGGCTCGTCGTTTTGCACGCGCCATCGTCATGCCCAACCTGAAGCCGCCGGTGCGCAGCGTGGCCGAGGCCGCGGCCTATCGGCAACGCATCCTGGCGGCACTGCCCGCGGGGCTGACGTTTGAACCCCTGATGACCCTGTACCTGACGGACAGCACGCCGGTGGAGGAAATCTTCAAGGCCCGGGCCAGCGGCTTCGTGCAGGCCGTGAAATACTATCCCGCCGGCGCCACCACCCATGCCGAAGCCGGAGTCACCGACGTCCGGCGCGTACCAGCGGTCCTGGAGGCCATGCAGGAGGCGGGGCTGCCGCTGCTGCTGCACGGCGAGGTGACTGACCCCAGTGTCGACATCTTCGATCGGGAGGCGGCATTCATCGATCACATCCTGGACCCTCTGCTGCAGCGCATGCCACGGCTGAAGGTGGTGCTGGAGCACATCACCACCCGCCAGGCCGTGGAGTTCGTGCGCGCCGCGCCGGCCAGCGTCGGGGCCACCATCACCGCGCACCACCTGCTCTACAACCGCAACGCCATGTTCCAGGGCGGCATCCGACCCCATTACTTCTGCCTGCCGGTGCTGAAGCGGGAAAACCACCGCGAGGCTCTGGTGGCCGCCGCCATCAGCGGCGATCCCAAATTCTTTCTGGGCACGGACAGCGCACCCCACGCCACCCCCGCCAAGGAGGCGGCCTGCGGCTGCGCCGGGATATACAGCGCGCACGCGGCCATCGAACTGTATGCCGAGATCTTCGAGGCGGCCGGAGCCCTGGACCGGCTGCAGGCCTTCGCCAGCCACTACGGCGCGGACTTCTACGGTCTGCCGCGCAATGCCGGCACCATCACCCTGGTGCGGGATACCCACACCCTGCCCGACACCCATCCCGCCGGCCTCACCCCGCTGCGGGCGGGAGAGACCCTGGCCTGGCGCCTGGCCTGAAACATGACGTCGTGAACCCATAGCGAGGAGGAAACCGTGCGCGCCGACAGCCCCTATTTCAAGTATGTGGTGGAACTGCTCAAGGCCATGCTGGAGCAGGGTGCCTCGGACCTCTTCATCACCGTGGGCGCGCCACCCGGGCTGAAGCTGCATGGCGAGCTGACCCTGTTCAACACCAAGGCCATCACCCGTGAGCAGGCCGTGGAGATCCTGCGTTCGGTGATGAACGACAAGCAGTGGGCAGAGTTTGAAGGCAGCAATGAATGCAATTTCGCCCTGAGCCTGGACGGCGTGGGGCGTTTCCGCGTGAACTGTTTCGTGCAGCGGGGCTCGGTCGGCCTGGTGGCACGGCATATCGTCACCGAGGTGCCCACCATGGACAGCCTGGGCCTGCCCCCCTCCCTCAAGACCCTGATGATGGAAAAGCGTGGCCTGGTGCTCATGGTGGGCGCCACGGGCTCGGGCAAGTCCACCAGTCTGGCGGCCATGCTCAACCACCGTAACGAGAACTCCAAGGGCCACATCATCACCATCGAGGACCCCATCGAGTTCGTGCATCCCCACAAGCGGTGCCTGGTGATGCAACGCGAGGTGGGCATCGACACGGACAGCTGGTTCTCGGCCTTGAAGAATACCCTGCGCCAGGCCCCCGACGTGATCCTCATCGGCGAGATCCGCGACATGGACACCATGGATTACGCCATCGCCTTCGCCGAGACCGGCCACCTCTGCCTCGCCACCCTGCACGCCAACAACGCCAACCAGGCCCTGGACCGCATCATCAACTTCTTCCCCATCGAGCGTCGCGCCCAGCTCCTCATGGACCTGTCCCTGAACATGAAGGGCCTGATCTCCCAGCGCCTCATCCCCAAGCTGGGGGGCGGGCGCGTGCCGGCCATCGAGATCATGCTGGCCAGCCCCCTGATTTCAGACCTCATCCACAAGGGCGCGGTGCACGAGATCAAGCCCATCATGGCCCGCTCCCGGGACCTGGGCATGTGCACCTTCGACCAGGCCCTGTTCGACCTGGTGGCGGCGGGTCTGGTGGAGCCGGATGTGGCCCTGCGCTATGCCGACTCGCAAAACGAGTTGCGTCTGCAGCTCAAGGATCTGGCGCGCCAGCAGGGCATCAAGGAGCTGGACGACAACAAGGGCCTGGCCATCGTCTGAGCCAGGCCCCACGCCTTCCTCGTTACCCCGGCACCGGAGTCCAGGGACACCCATGGGGGAGAAACCGCGGCTTCCGGGCTCCGGCCCGCGCGGACATGACGCCCTTCATTCGATGCGGCCTCGGCCCTGGCCGTCCTGCCGCGTGAGGCGGGCGGCCAGCCAGGTCAGGCCCACGGCCCCGGCCATGAGGCCCAGGGCCACGGTCAGATCATCGAGCCACTCCGGCGCAAGCAACAGCAGCAGCCCCAGGCCCAGCATCATCAGACCGGACAGCAGCTTCAGCAGGCGGCCTTCCCGCTCGCTGAGCTTGCGGCTGCCCAGGGTGCCGACGAAGGCCAGGACGATGGTCAGCAGGGGCAGGACGTAGATCACGTTGTAGGCGGCCAGATAGAGCAGGTGCCGTGCACCGCTGGGTTCATGTAGGGTGAGCAGGCGGGTGTAGATCATGGGAAAGCCGGCGGTACACAGCAGCTCGTAGAAGTTGGCCGCGATGGCCAGCAGGACCGTGGCCGCCAGCATGGCGGGGAAGCTGCCGGCGGCCAGGATGGCGCGGCCGCGCCGGAAGATGTCCGCCTTGCGGGACGCGGAGATGGACAGGCTCACGCCCCTGTGCAGGACAAAGAAATCCTTGATGTGGATGGCCCCCATGAGGATCGCCAGCACGCCGGCCCCGGCCGTGACCCAGGGCAAGCTACCCATGACCCGGAACAGGCCCAGCCAGGCCGCCATGAAGGCGAAATACATGAGACCGGAGAACAGCACGAAGACCCCGCCGATCACCAACATGCGCCGTCCGTCCTGCTGGTGCGCCAGCAGGGAAAGCAGGAACAGCAGCACGAAAAAGGCACAGGGGTTGAAGGCATCCATGCCGGCGATGAGCACGGTGAGCACGGGCAGGGACAGACGCGAGGTATCCAGCTCCCCCAGCACGGGCACGCGCAGACGCAGGGTCTGCGGCGCGCTCGCAAGGGCCTCGCCGCGGGCGGCCTGATCCCGGCAGGACGTCAGATCCGCCAGCAGATCCACGCCGGTGGTGTCTGCCCCGCCCCAGCCCGTGCGCATCTGGCCACAATACAGGAAGGCCGGCACGGAGCTGGCCTCCTGCCCCAGAGCCGCCGCCATGTCCACGTATCGCCGTACATGCTCCCGCGAGGCGCTGATCTCCATGGCATGCACCCTGAGCCAGGGATATTGGCGCGGCAGGTCCTCGACGAAGGGCCGCGCCTCCAGACAGTGGGGGCAGCGCATGGACCAGAAGAAATAGAGGTGTATCCGCGGCTGACCGGCCGCATCGGCCTCCACCCAGGCATAGGGTACCTGGGCCTGCGCAGGGATTGACAGCGGCAAGGCACCGATCAGGAGGAGCAACCCCAGAAGGCCGATCCGCCGTATTGCCCCGAACGGGATCAGCAAAATGCCGGACACGCGTTTCAAGGGTGCTCGCCCCGGGCCGCCATGACCCGATCGCGACCCGCCGTCTTGGCGGCATACAGGGCCCGGTCCGCCTGGGCGAGCAGGGACTCCGCATCCTCGGTGTCTGTCCCCAGGGTGGCCACACCGGCGCTGAGGGTGACCCGGAAAGGCGCCTGTGGCGGGCCGAAGGCCTCCTGGCGCACGGCCGCGCCGATACGCTGCGCCAGGCGCAGGGCCTCACGCAGCGACGTGCCGGGGCTGACGATGCAGAACTCCTCGCCGCCGTAGCGGAACACCACGTCATTCTTGCGACAGCTGCTTTCCACCAGGCGGGCCACCTGGGCCAGCACCAGATCCCCCGCCGCGTGACCGCGCTCATCGTTGATGCGCTTGAAATGATCGATGTCCAGCAGGATGCAGGACAGGGAGGCATGACTGTGCCGGGCGAACGACCATTCGTGCCGCAGGCGGTCCAGCCCATAGCGCCGGTTGTGCAGGCGTGTGAGGGGATCGGTGAGAGCCTCACGCAACAGACGGCGGTTGTTGCGCGCCCACTCGCCGGAAGAGCGGATCGCCGTTTCGCGTTCGGAGCGTACCGCGCCCTGCAGGGACACCACCCGCTGGGCGGCATAGAGGCGGGCCAGCAGGGCGGCCTCGCTGTAATTCGACAGCAGGTAATCGGCTGCCCCGGCCAGCATGAGCTTGGCCACCTGGGTCTCCGCCTGCGGCGGGATGAGGACGATGCAATAGGCCTGGCGTCCGGCCTCCGTGGCGCGCAGTTCATACAGGGTGCGGATGGCCGCGTCACCGCAGTCCGGCAGTTCCACCAGCATGACGTCGGTCTGGTTCTGCTGCAGCAGCCGCAGGGCCGTCGTCTTGTCCGTGGCCAGATCCAGCGCCAGACCCATGGCGTCCAGGGCGTCCGCCAGTCGCCTCAGGTGCTCGGGGCTGGGCACGAGGAGGGTCAGGCGCATGGGCATCATCATCAGGCCCGTCTGGCCGCCCTCCTCGCCAGGCGGGGGAGGCGCGCTGAGCAGGCTGTGGATGTCGCTGAACTCCCGCGTGGGCAGACGCAGCTCCCGGCCCCAGTCCTGCCACTGCCGCACCACGCCTTCCACCAGAGGGGGCACGTCCGTATCCTCCAGACCCAGCTGGGCGGCGGCGTGGTAGAGGGAGGGCAGGCGTTCCCAGCGCTGCACGTCATCCAGATTCAGCAACTGTCCCACCTTGGCGGAGAAATGCAGGGCATTGGTGAGGGCCTGGGTACGGGAACCCGGCGGGAAGGGGGACTCACCGGGTATTTCGTGGTAACGCACCGCCTGGCAGAAGATCTCGGGCAGACCCCAATCCTCCAGCAATTCCGCCGACAGGGCGGCATGATCCAGGCCGAAGCTGGAAGTTTCGGCCTGACGCAGCTCCAGGCTGCTCAGGTGGCCCTGCAGCAGGACGCCGTATTCCGCCGGAAATACCGTGGCCAGGGCCAAACGGCCAATACCCGAGAGTAGGCCGCAGGTGAAGCTCTCGTCCGGCGGGCACTGGGCCTGGGTGGCCACCTGCTGAGCCGTGATGCCCGCCGCCAGGGAGGCCGTCCAGTAACCAAGATAATCGAAGGCCTCGCAGGCCCCGCTGCGATAGTGGTCCACCAGGGAAAACCCCAGGGCGATCTGGCGCACCCGGAACAGACCCAAGAACACGATGGCATGCGTCAGGGAAGCGATATGCCGCAGGCTGCCGCCATGCACCGCGTTGGCATAGCGCAGGATGCGGGCCGCCATGGCCGGATCGGTCTGCACCAGAAGGGTCAGGTCCTGGATGCTGGCATCATGCCGTTGGGTAAGCTCCAGCACGGCCAGGGCCACGCCCTGGGGCGACGGCAGCATGCCGCCGGCCTTCAGCGAGGCAAACCGCGCCTTGGCAACTTCGATCATCCCGGCTCCCCATATAGATTTTGTACCATTATCCGTGCGGGCGCCGTAAAACAAAACGGCCGCCTGGCGCGGCCGTTGCCGGGTATCGTGGCCGCTCAGTCGGCGTACAGCCTTTCCAGACGTTCGTGTTTTTCCTGTGCCTCGATGGACAGTTCGGCGGTGGGCCGCGCCAGCAGGCGAGGCAGGCCTATGGGCTCGCCGGTCTCCAGGCAGTAGCCGTAGGAACCGTCCTCGATGCGCTGCAAAGAGGCGTTGATCTTCTTCAGCAGCTTGCGTTCCCGGTCACGTACCCGCTGCTCCAGCATGTTTTCCTCTTCCACCGTGGCGCGGTCGTTGGGGTCGGCGAAGACCTCATTCTCCTTCAGATGCTCGCCGGTCTCGCGCGCGTTCTCCAGGATTTCCTCGCGCATGCGCAACAGCTTGTCCCTGAAGAAGGCGAGCTGAACGTCGTTCATGTAGTCGTCCTCGTGCATGGCCAGCAGCTGAGTTTCGGAAAACGGGGCGCCGACGGCCGCGGCAGGCTTGGCCGCAGGCTTCTTGCCGGGCTTGCCGGGGCTGGCTCCCTGCATGATCTGCTCGACGGCCTGCCCGGCAGCGGGTGTGTCCGCCTTGGGTCTGTCGGAGGTGGCCCGGGCTGCCGGCTTCCCGGCTGCGCCCGGTCTTGTCGCAGCCGGGGTATCGCGATGCGCGGCGGGGCTGGCGGCCGCCCTGGCCGCCGGCTTCCTGGAGTCCTCGGCCGGAGCCGTGACCTGCGTCTTTACCGCACGCTTGGGGGCGGCCGCCTTGGCGGGCGCGGCCGGGGTCTTGGAGGCAGTCTTGGTGGAAGATTGCAGGGTCTTGCCTGTCGGTTTCTTGGTTGCGGTAGCCACGTCGCCTCCTCTGTCAGAACGATGCCTGCGCGTGAAAAACTTCGAAGGATTATGCCATGTTCAAGGCGCGATCAAACCGTGTACAGGCCCAGCGGATCCTCCGGGTCGATGCCCTCCATGAAGGGCCTGCGCCGGTCCCGATGCGTGACCTGATACATACAGCCCATCCAGTTGCCCACCACCGCCTCTGCGGTGTCGTGCCAGGTGTTGTCCAGATGCCGGGACACCAGGGCCTCGGGAAAATCCGGGTAGGGCCTGCCCTGACTGGCCGCTTCCGCGAGCCGATCCCGCCATTCCAGCAGGATGGCCTGTTCCAGGGGCGGCACATAGTTGGCAGGAAAGGGCGGGAAGGACGGCAGCTTACCTTGTGTGAAGAGCAGGGCGTCCCGCTTGAATTCCTTCAACAGCGAGATGGTGTCGTACTCCGGGTGCCCCTGAAAGAACACCAGGCGCAGGCCATCGGCGCTGGTGGCCAGATGCACCCCCACTTCCGCGCTTTCCACCAGCACGCGCAGACCGGCGGCCTCGAACTGGGCGCGGGAGACGTCGTTCCAGCGCGAATGGGGGACGTCGAAACGGGTATTCACGTCCGCCACCAGGGGGTGGCGCTTGTCCACCACCCGGTGGGTGAACACGCCCCAGCGCTTTGCCGGCTGCATGACGCGTGGCTGACCGTAACGAAAATGGAGCACGGCATGGCTGGCCAGACAGGACAGCAGGGTGGTGGTGACGTTGTCCCAGGCCCATGTGATCACCTCGCCCAAGGGCCCCCAGAAAGGCTCCCTGGAGAGGTCCTCGCCGGTGACGTTGGCGCCGGTGATGATGAGGGCATCCAGGCCCTCCGCGCGGATCCGCTCGAAGGGCTCGTAATATCTGGCGATGTGGGCCGCCGCCTTCCCGCCACGCGGAATGGCATCCAGGGTGAAAGGATGCACATAGAACTGGGCGATGGGGTTGCTCTCGCCGACGAGGCGGAAGAACTGGCGTTCCGTGGCTTCCAGGGCGGCGTCCGGCATCATGTTCAGCAGGCCGATGTGCAGTTCGCGGATGTACTGATCGGCGGCCCGGTCCTCGGGCAGGACCACGGTGGTACCCGCCGCCTTCAGGCGCTGCAGGGTGGGCAGATCGCTGTGCGCAACCAAGGGCATGTCAGGACTCCTGCTTTCTCGCCACGGCGGTCTCCACCAGGGTCAGGAAATCCGCCTCGCTCTTCACCCGGGCCACTTCCTGCGAGGTGACGGTATAACCGTGTGGCCCGGCGATGGCCTCGTAGCGCGGCACCCGGGAATGGAACAGGCGCGGAAATACCCAGCGTGTGAAATCGTTGGGTTCGATCTGGGCCACGAACTCCAGGCCCTTCTCCGTCATGTAGAGAGGCAGCTGGCGCGCCAGGAAGGCGGGACGGTAATACAGGGGCTTGGGGTCGCTCTGCGCCCTGCGGATGAGGATGTCCTCCTCCTCACGGCTGGTGACCTGAATGTAGAGAATGAGGGTGTGCTCGGCCAGCAGATCGATGACGGAATCGTCCTCCAACTCGCAAAGACTGCCGCCCACGTCGTTGATGAAATGCTCGTACCCGTAGATCTCCTGGGCCTTGCGGATGAACCCGGGCACGTCGTGCATGGCGGCGATCTCCGCCTGGCGGTACAGGGCCTGGCGGCGGCTGAACTCCGGCATGGACAGACCGGCATGGTCGGGGTTGCCCAGCTTGCCCACGAAGGCCAGTACGGGACCCAGCTCCTGGATCTTGATGTTGTTGCGGATGTTGATCCAGTCGTTGCGCAACAATTCCTTCAGGAACGGTACCTGCATGGCCTGCTGCTTGATGAGGTCCAGGATGGGTTCGTCCAGATAGCGGGTGCCGATGCGGTAGTCGCCGGAGTAGTGAAACCAGTCGTGCCGGCGCAGCAGGCTGGAGATGTAGGTCTTGCCCACACCGGACATGCCCAGCAGGGTGATGCGCTTGGTCTGCCAGGCGCGGAAGGAAGCGGGGGTGAATTTCATGCGGGCGGGTGGCTCGTCGCGCGGATGAGTGACTGGCGGCGAATGGTGGCATCAAACACCGTCCCCCGTCACTAAACACCCATCCTGTCCGTGAAGTCCCCCAGCAGCTTGCGCACGAAGGCCTCTTCCAGACCATCGGTGATGAATACAAAGCGGCTGTGCCGGTCCGCTCCACCTTCGCCCTGGGGCCAGTCCTCCAGCTCCACCGGTGGGTAGCGCACATGTTGCACGGCCTGCAACACCACGGGCCGCTCCCGGTCGCGGACGTGAACGATGGCCTTCATGCGCAGGAGCTGTCCGGGCCGGAAGGCGGACAGCATCTCCAGGGCGGCGCTCAGCCGCTCCCATTCCAGGGGCTCGGCAAAATCAAGGCTGAAGCCGCGGATGGGGCTGTCGGCCCCTGGCGCGTGGCGGGCCCCGGTCCGACCAGCCGGCAGGGTGCCGCGTGCCACGGGCATGTAGCGCTCCCGGGCCAGCCAGCGTGCCACGTCCGCCTGCTTGCGCGCGGGGCCGAACGGGTCCAGATCCAGCAGCTGGGTGAAATCCACTGCACCCCATCGTGCCTCCAGCCGGGGGGCGGCGGGGTTCAGGGTTCGCAGCCGGGCTACCAGATCCGTCACCTGGCCGGGCTGCGCCAGATCGGTCTTGGTGAGCACCAGCCGATCCGCCACCGCCACCTGGCGCATGGCTTCCGGGTAACCGTCCAGTTGCAGCATGCCCAGCACTGCATCAACCGTGCTGACCACGCCATCCATACGAAAGCGGGTGGCGATCCAGCGCTCATTCAGCAGGGTATCCAGGATAGGAGCCGGGTCGGCGATGCCCGTGGTCTCGATGACGACCCGCTCGAAGGGTGGCAACTTGCCGTCGGCCCGCCCCAGGGCCAGGTTCTTCAGGGTCGGAGCCAGGGCGCCGGACACCTGGCAGCACACACAGCCCCCAGTCAGCAGGGCCAGAGGACCCTTGCCCCCTTCCAGAAGCCGATGGTCCAGGCCGACCTCGCCGAATTCGTTCATCACCACCGCCGTCAGGGGTGCGTGGCCCAGCAATCGGTTGAGCAGGGTGGTCTTGCCGCTGCCGAGAAAACCCGTGAGCAGGGTGACGGGGAGCGGGGCGTGGGCGGTCATGGGCAGCTTGCCGCCCCGCGTGCCGGTGGGGCGGGGATAGAATGATGCATCCTCGCTCCGGACTGTATATGGCCGATCCCAAACTGCACAAGGGTGCCGCCAAGGTGGCACGCATCCCCATCAAGGTGGAGGCCAGGCCGCGCCAACGTCTGCCCCCGTGGATCCGGACCAGAGTCCCGGCCGGCCCCCAGGTGGCACGGCTCAAGGGCCTGTTGCGGGAAGCCGGACTGCACACCGTATGCGAAGAGGCCGCCTGCCCCAATCTGGGGGAATGCTTTCACCGTGGCACCGCCACCTTCATGATCCTGGGGGACCTGTGCACCCGGCGTTGCCCCTTCTGCGACGTGGGTCACGGCAGGCCCCTGCCCCCAGACCCGGAAGAACCCCACCATCTGGCCCGGACCGTGGCGGCCATGCGCCTGCGCTACGTGGTCATCACCAGTGTGGACCGCGATGACCTGAAGGACGGCGGCGCGGCCCATTTCGCCGCCTGCGTCCGCGCCGTGCGCGAGGCCAATGCCGACACACGCATCGAAATCCTCACCCCGGACTTTCGTGGCCGCATGCGCACCGCCCTGGACAGCCTGGCGACCCAGCCACCGGACGTCATGAACCACAACCTGGAAACCGTACCCCGGCTATACAAGGCCTGCCGCCCGGGTGCCGACTATGCCCATTCCCTGGAGTTGTTGCGTGCCTTCAAGACCCGGGTACCCGGGGTGCCCACCAAATCCGGCATCATGCTGGGCTTGGGGGAAACGGACGCGGAAGTGCACGCCGTGCTGGCGGACCTGCGTGCCCACCAGGTGGACATGCTCACCATCGGCCAATACCTGCAACCCTCGATGGCGCATCTGCCGGTGGAGCGCTTCGTCACGCCGGCCCAGTTCGACGCGTGGGCGGAGGCCGCCCACGCCCTGGGTTTCCGGCACGTGGCCAGCGGCCCCATGGTGCGCTCCAGCTACCACGCGGACCTGCAGGCCGCGGGCCTTTGAGCAGCCAAGCGCCCGCATTCTTGGCGCGGACCTCGTGTCCGAAGCTGTCCGGACCATAAAATCCTTTATCAGGCAATAAAAAAACCCTAGCCCTACTCGGGACGGGGATGGGTAAAGTTCGCGCTTGACCGATTCACCCTGATTTTTCCGGAGAATTCCATGGCCAATCGTTCCACGCTCGAGCCCAAGGTCGCTGCCGCCGGCAGCGCCGCCGACCTCTTTGCCCTGGCCCGTGAATGTTTCGACGAGCCGGCGGACATGGCCTATGCCAAGGACATCCTGGGATCTGCCGCCTTCACCGGCGCCGAGCATGCCAAGGCCGCCCTGGACAAGGTGGCGGGTGACGCCATGTTCACCAAGGACTTCGTCGCCCTGGCCATCGGCTACAAGGCCCTGGGGGACGAGGGCAAGGCCAAGGAGATGCTGGGCCAGGGCGCGGATTTCGCCATGGATGGCGGCGAGAAGATTGCCGTGGGCATGGGGCAGTGGCTGGCCCTGGGGGATGCAGCCGCTGCGGGCAAGGCCCTGTCCGGCGCCCTCAAGGAAGTGTCCGCCACCGAGGAGCTGTATGGTCTGGCCAATGTGGTCGCCGAATTGCGCAACACCGAGCTGTTCGGCCAGATCACCGACAAGATCAAGGCCAAGGCCGGCCGTGCGGCCGACTTTGCCCGCCTGGCCCGGCTGATGGCAAACGGCGGCGACCCAGGCAGGGCGGTGGAATTGATCAACGAGGGCGCGGACAAGTACGGCAGCCCCGCCGACCTCATCGTGCTGTCCGGCGCCATGGGCGAAATCGATGCCGCCGCCGCCGGAGCCCTGTACGACAAGGCCCTGGCGTCCGCCAAGGACTTCACCGCCCTGATGCAGGTGCTGGATGCCGCCGCCGGCAATGCCGAATTCACCAAGGCCGTGCTGGCCAAGGCCGGCGCCACCGCCACCGCCGCCGGCGATCTGCTGCGGCTGGCCGATGCCTGCGCGGACATCGGTGATCAAGCCGGCATGGCCGAGATGCTGGACAAGGCCGAGGCCGCCGTGGCCAACCTGGACGAGATGCGCAAGGTGGTGGAAGCGGTCAACCGGCACGGCGCCGGTGATACCGCGCGGGTGACCCGGGTCACCGACAAGCTGGCACGGCGCGAGGCCAACCAGGCCAAGTACGTGGAGTTCCAGAACGAGGAACCCAAGTGCAGCACGGTCAAGCAGATCATCGCCCTGGCCGACCGCATCCTGGCCGAACTGGACGACAAGGCCTATGCCGGCAAGATGCTGGGCGTGGCCGAAGCCCAACTGCGCGAGGATGGCTTCCATTTCGGCCGCTTCAAGCCCCTGATCCTGGCGGTGGACCGCCTGGGTGACGCCACCTGGCTGGAAAGGCTGCTGGACGAAGGCGTGGCCAGCTGCGCCCATGACTTCGTGTGGTTCCGCGAGATCGTGCTGACCTGCGCCCGCGAGCTCGGCAACGCCGACTTCGGCAGGGCCCGCGCCAAGACCTATATGCACGGCCGTACCCTGGCGGACAGCGCATACGACTACACCAAGATGGCCGAACTGGCCGTCGAGGCCCTGGGAGACGCCGACCTGGCCGCCAGGCTGCTGGGAGACGCCGCCACACGCGCTCACGATCACCTTGCCCGCGCGCATGTGGGCAAGCTGTACCGTGATATCGGCGATGACACCAGCGCCGCCAGTCTGTTCGGCAAGGCCGTGGATGCCTGTGCCAGCGGCGACGCCTGCGTGCAGCTGGCCACCCGCCTGAAGGCCTACGAGCTTACCGCCACCGACATCACCCCCCTCATGGACAGCTGCGGCGCGCGCCTGACGAGCACCCGCGACAAGCTGCGCTGGGCCGAGGGCGTGGCCGATCTGCTGCGCGACGGTGCCTGGGCGCAAAAGGCCTACGACGGCATTGCCGCCAGCTTCACCGCCACGGCCGAGCAAAAGCGCTTCGCCCGCAGCCGGCAGATGCGCATGGGCTATCGTTTCTTCGGTCCCGGCGTGCAGCCCCACTGAGCATTCCTTGTCTTCCGGAACGGCCGGCCTGTCCGGCCGTTTTTGTTGGTACGCGCGGGCTTGCATGCGCTCTGCATGCTAGAATTTTTTGCATTTATATAACCTTGAGCCGGCCCGATACCGGACCCGGGGATGGCGGAAGACAGCGACCTTGAACGCACGGAACCGGCGTCGGCACGACGTCTGGACAAGGCACGGGAAGAGGGCAATGTCCCGCGTTCCCCTGAGTTGACCACCTTTGCCGTGCTGCTGGCCAGCACGGGCGTCCTCGCGTTTCTGGGCCTGTTCATGTTTCAGGGGCTGGGCAATGTCATGCGCGCGGCCCTCAGCTTCGACCATGCGGACCTGGGCAACCCGCGACTCATGGGACACGGCCTCATGGAAGCGGGCACGCAGGCCATCCTCCTGCTTCTGCCCCTGGTGCTCAGCGTGTGGATCAGCGCCATCGCCGCCAATGTGATGGTGTCCGGATGGGTATTCAGCACCAGGGCGCTGCAACCCAGCTTCGGCAAGCTCGATCCCATCGCCGGTCTGGCGCGCATGTTCTCCTGGCCGGCCCTGGTGGAGCTCTTCAAAGCCCTGCTCAAGGCTGGCCTGATCGCCGGCGTGGCGGGCTGGATGATCTGGCGCCAGCGCGACGGCATCCTGGCCCTGGCGGCCGAACCCCTGGAATCGGCCATGGTGCACTTCGGGCAAATCACCCTGCTGACCTTCCTGGCCGCCTCCGCGGGCTACGCCCTGATCGTCGTCCTGGACGTGCCCTTCCAGATCTGGCACTACCATCGCAAGCTGCGCATGACCAAGGAAGAGGTGCGCCAGGAACAGAAAGAGATGGAAGGCGACCCGCAGATCAAGGCACGCATCCGCTCCCTGCAGCGCGAGGCGGCCCGCCGGCGCATGATGCAGGAGGTGCCCAGGGCCGACGTGGTGGTCACCAATCCGCTGCATTACGCCGTGGCCCTGAAATACGAAGAAAGCCGAATGAGCGCACCCAGGATGCTCGCCAAGGGCAGCCAGCTCGTGGCCGAACGCATCAAGGAGATCGCACGCGAACACCGCGTGCCGGTGGTGGAGGCGCCGCCCCTGGCACGGGCCCTGCACCGCCATGTCGAGGTCGGGCAGACCATCCCGGGCACGCTGTTCACGGCAGTGGCACAGGTCCTGGCCTATGTGTACCAGCTCAACCAGTCCATGAATCCGGCCCTGCCGACGGACTGGCGGGTGCCGCCGCACCTGGATCCGGCCCATGCCCAGGCGGCTGAGACACCCGGCCCCGATTCCGCGTGATGGCCCAGGCCGCACCACCCCTGCTCTCCTCTTCCGGCCCGCATTGGCAGAAGCTGGCGGCGCCGCTGCTGGTGATCCTGATCCTGGCCATGATGGTGCTGCCGCTGCCACCCTTCCTGCTGGACATGCTGTTCACCTTCAACATCGCCCTGGCGATGATCGTCCTCCTCATCAGCCTGTATACCCTGAAACCCCTGGAATTCTCGGTGTTTCCCACGGTATTGCTGGTGACCACCCTGCTGCGCCTGTCCCTGAACGTGGCTTCCACGCGCATCGTGCTGCTGCATGGGCACACCGGCCCGGACGCAGCCGGCAAGGTGATCGAGGCATTCGGCCACTTCCTGGTGGGTGGCAACTATACCGTGGGTCTCATCGTCTTCATCATCCTGGTACTCATCAACTTCATGGTGATCACCAAGGGTGCAGGCCGTATCGCCGAGGTCTCCGCACGCTTCACCCTGGACGCCATGCCGGGCAAGCAGATGGCCATCGATGCGGACCTCAACGCCGGACTCATCGGCGAGGACGAGGCTCGTCAGCGCCGTGCCGAGGTCGCCCAGGAAGCGGATTTCTACGGATCCATGGACGGCGCTTCCAAATTCGTGCGCGGGGATGCGGTAGCCGGCATCATCATCATGCTGATCAACATCTTCGGCGGCCTCATCGTCGGCATGGCCCAACACGACCTCTCCCTGGCCGCCGCCGCCACCAACTACACCCTGCTCACCATCGGCGACGGCCTGGTGGCGCAAATCCCCGCGCTGGTGATCTCCACAGCGGCCGGCATCGTGGTGACCCGGGTATCCAGCGAGCAGGACCTGAACCAACAGATGGTGGGGCAGATCTTCGGCCGGCCCCAGGCCCTGCTGCTGACCGGTGGCATCCTGTCCATCCTCGGCCTGGTGCCCGGCATGCCGCACGTCGCCTTTCTGCTCCTGGGTAGCGTACTGGCCGGCGCGGGATACTGGCTGACCCAGCAGGGGCGGGCAGCCGACCTGGCGCGCGCCGAAGAGCCTCCGGTACCGGCGGCGGAGGAACCGCAGGATGTGGGCTGGCACGATGTGGCCGTGGTGGATCGGCTGGGCCTGGAGGTGGGTTACCGGCTGGTTCCCCTGGTGGATCGCGGCCAGGACGGTGAGCTGCTGCGCCGCATACGCGGCATCCGCAAGAAGATCGCCCAGGACCTGGGCTATCTGGTGCCTGCCGTGCACATCCGCGACAACCTCCAGCTCCGGCCCAATGCGTACCGCATCACCCTCAAGGGCGTCAGCGTTGCGGAAGGCGAAGCCGTGGCGGGCAAATACCTGGCCATCAATCCCGGCCGGGTGCTGGCCAACATCACCGGTCAGCCTACCACGGAACCGGCCTATGGCCTGCCGGCCGTCTGGATCGACGCGGCCCAGCGGGACCTGGCGCAGACCTATGGCTACACGGTGGTGGACGCGGGTACCGTCATCGCCACCCATCTCACCCGCGTCATCAATGAGCACGCACCGGAGCTGCTGGGCCGTGAGGAGACCCAGCAGCTCCTGGACCACATGGCCAAGCAGTATCCCAGGCTGGTGGAAGACCTGGTGCCCAAGACCCTGTCGGTGGGCACGGTACAGAAGGTGTTGCAGAACCTGCTGGATGAAAAGGTCCATATCCGCGATATGCGCACCATCCTGGAAACCCTGGCGGAACACGCCGCGAGATCCCAGGACGCGGACGACCTGACGGCGGCGGTCAGGGTGGCACTGGGCCGTGCTATCATCCACGAAACCTTTGGAGGAGTGCAGGAATTGCAGGTGATGGCGCTGGAGCCAAACCTTGAGCATATCCTGATGCAGGCCATGACGGCCCGTAACGGAACGGGCACCGGATTGGAACCCGGCCTGGCCGAACGGCTGGTGCGGGAGACGGTGCAGGCCGTGGAACGCCAGGAAGATGCGGGCCAACCCGCCGTCCTGCTGTCTCCGCCCGCCATTCGCCCTGTGCTGGCGCGCTTTCTGCGCCGTTCCGCCGCTTCCCTGAAAGTGCTCTCGCACGCGGAAGTGCCCGATGGCAAGACCATTCGCATCGTCAGCCTGATCGGTGGCGGCTGAGATGATCAAGAAGTTCCACGCCCAGACCACGCGCGAGGCCCTGCGTCAGGTGCGCGATGCCCTCGGCGCCAGCGCCATCATCCTGTCCAATCGCCAGGTGGCCGGTGGTGTCGAGATCATCGCCGTGGCGGACCTGGACATGGCCACGCTGGCAGCGCAGGCGGAACCCCCCTTGTGGGCCGCCCGCAGTGCCCCGGCAGCCGGGGACGAGGCGGCGCAGCGGTCAGAGTCGCCGCGGGTGGATCGCCCACCCAGCCAAGGGTTGGGCGACCACCAGCCACCGTCCACCCCCCTGATGGATTTCCTGATACAGCGGGACACCACGGCCTCGGTGGGCACCACCATCCGGCCATCGCCCGCGCGCAAGGTAGCGACGCACCCGTCATCCCCGCCGGAGATCACGGCGCCGGGCGAGCTCCCTGCCGCGCTCGCCGGCGTGCATGAACTGACACGGGAGGTACGCCTGCTGCGCGACATGGTGGAAGGGCAGCTGGCCGGATTCGCATGGAACGATCTGACCCAGCGCAATCCCCTGCGCGCGGAAGTCATGAGGCGCATGCTGGCCGCCGGTTTCTCCGCCGCGCTGGCGCGGCAACTGCTGCACCTGTTGCCGGAAAGGGAGGCCGAGGTCTCGCAGGCCATGAAGTGGCTCAGGAACGTCATTGCTCACAACATCCGGGTTGCACGGCCTGAAGACGACATCATCGAGAAAGGGGGGGTCTATGCCCTGGTGGGCCCCACGGGCGTGGGCAAGACCACTACCGTGGCCAAGCTTGCCGCCCGGGCGGTATTACGCCACGGCGCCGGCAAGGTGGCCTTGGTGACCACCGATACCTACCGTATCGGTGCCCAGGACCAGCTGCGCATCTACGGACGCATCCTGGGCACCCCCGTATTTGCCGTGCGCGACGAAAATGACCTGGAGCTGACCCTGTCCGACCTGCGCAACCGGCATCTGGTGCTGATTGACACCGTCGGCATGAGCCAGCGGGACAAGCGCGTGGCGGAGCAGGTGGCCATGCTGTGCGGGGAGGGTCGTGAGGTCAGCCGCATGCTCTTGCTGGGCGCACCCAGCCAGGGGCTCACACTGGAGGAAGTGGCGCGGGCCTACGCGGGCCCTGGTCTGATCGGCGCAGTGCTCACCAAGATCGACGAGGCCCTTACCTACGGACCCGTGCTGGATGTGGCCATCCGCCACGAATTGCCGCTGCACTTCGTCACCAATGGCCAGCGGGTACCGGAAGATCTGCATCTGGCCAACGCCATCTACCTGGCGGACCGCGCCTTCCGCGGCAACCCGAAGGCGGATTCACCCTACGCCCAGGACGAAGGCGACTACCCCATCCTCATGGCCGCCAGCCAGCGCGGTGTGAGCGGTGAAGATCTGGGTACGGGAGCCATCGGTGCGGCTGGCTGAACCCATCGATCAGGCCACAGGTCTGCGCCGCCTGTTCGCGGGTGGCTCGGCATTTCACGCCGTGGGCATCCTGGGTCCGGACGGCCAGCGTAACGCCCGGGTATGCGCCGAGCTGGCCCAGGGCCTGGCACGGCGTGGCAACCGGGTCCTGGTGCTTGACGAGGCCCGTCCACCCTACAACGTGGGTGGCATGTGGGGGCTGTTGCCGCGCCACAGCCTGGCGGACGTACCTGGGATCGGCCTTGCCCGGGCCGTCATGGACGCCGGCCCGGGCATCCGCCTGCTGGCCACGCCGGATGCCATGCGCACGCTGGCGGGCCTGCACGAACGTGTACTGCGGGACTTGGCCGAACAGTGGCAAGAGACGCCCGAATGGATGCTGGTGAACGGTCTGGGCGGCCTCCGGGCCAGGAACGCCTGCCTGGCCATGACCGCGGACACGCGCGTGCTCGTCCTGCCGGGCGAACGGGACTGGCTGGCCGAGGCCTATGCCGTGCTGAAGACCGGCCACACGGCCTGGCCCGGCGGGCGATGGCAGGTACTGGTTGAAAATGCGGATCCGGAAGCCGCCCGACGCCTCTACCATTCGCTACGCGGCACCGCCATGCGTTTTCTCGGCCTCGCGCCGGACTACCTGGGCAGTCTGTCCGGCACGCGGCTTCCGCGGGGTGATGCGCATGCCGGTCTGCTGGCAGAATCACTGCAGGCCGCACAACCGATCAACTTCGAACAATTCTGGCAACGCATGTGGCTGTTCAGCCGCATGGCCATGGAGCCAGCTGCGGGAAAGGGCATACATGCTGGTCGCTACCCGGGATAAGGATGCACTGGTTCGGGAATACCTGCCCCTGGTCAAGCGCATCGCCTATCACATGATGACCCGCCTGCCGGCCAGCGTAGAGGTGGATGACCTCATCCAGGCCGGGCTCATGGGGCTGATGGATGCGGTGGACCGCTTCGACGATGAGATGGGCGCGCATTTCGAGACCTACGCCACGCAAAGGGTGCGAGGTGCCATGCTGGACGAGCTGCGCGAAGCGGACTGGGCCTCACGCAATGTGCGACGTGCCGGGCGGCAGATCGAAAACGCCATCCATGCCTTGCAACAACGACACCAGCGCCCTCCTTCGGAACAAGAAATCGCCACCGAGATGGGCCTGGAAATCCAGGCCTACTACGAGCTGCTCAACGATGCGCGCGGCGCCCACCTCCTCTACTACGAGGACCTGCATGAACAGGATGGCGATAATTTCCTGGAACGCTTCGCGGACGACAGCAGCAATGGCCCCTTCGACATCCTGGCCTCGCGTCGATTCAAAGGCGCCCTGGCGCAGGCCGTGGGCGTCCTGCCCGACCGGGAACGCATGCTCATGGGCATGTATTACGAACAGGAAATGAACTTCAAGGAGATTGGTGCGGTGCTTGGGGTTTCCGAATCACGGGTATGCCAGCTGCACAGCCAGGCCGTCGCACGTCTGCGCGGGAAATTGCGGGACTGGTCCGGCGACGGACACTAAGCCATCCCCTCCGTGGACATCATCAGCATCCTCGGCATCGTCGTCGGGCTGACGGCCATACTGCTGGGCCAGTTCATGGAAGGCGGGCAGGTCTCCTCCCTGCTGCAGCTGACCGCCTTCCTGATCGTGGTGGGCGGCACCCTGGGTGCGGTCATGCTGCAATCCACGCCACGCGTCTTCCTGGATGGTCTGAGCCTGCTGCGCTGGGTCTTCAAGCCACCGCTCGTCCTGCCCACCGACACGCTGCGCATGCTGCTGGAATGGAGCCAGCAAGCCCGGCGCGGCGGCCTGTTGGCCCTGGAGCCGTTCATCGAACGGCAACCGGACCTGTTCTTCCGTCGTGGGCTGCAGATGCTGGTCGACGGCGCGGAGCCCGAGGTGCTGCGCGAGACCTTGGAACTGGATCTGCACGCCTATGAGCAACACCATGTGGAAGCCTCCAGGATATGGATGGCGGCCGGCGGCTATTCCCCCACCATCGGCATCCTGGGCGCGGTCATGGGTCTGATCCACGTCATGGAAAATCTGTCGGACCCCTCCAAGCTGGGAACCGGCATCGCCGTCGCCTTCGTGGCCACCATCTATGGCGTGGGCGGCGCCAACCTGTTGTTCATTCCCATCGCCAACAAACTGCGCTATCTCATCGGACGCCAGGTGGCCAACAAGGAGATGTTCATCCAGGGCCTCATCGCCATCGCCAACGGCGAAAACCCGCGCATCATCGACGCCAAGCTGCAGGGCTATCTGGCATGATGGCCACGCATCCAGGCAGCGCGCGCACGTGAGGCTCGCCATGGCACGCAAGAAGATTCCCACGGAACACGAGAATCATGAACGCTGGCTGGTTTCCTACGCGGACTTCATCACCCTGCTGTTTGCCTTCTTCGTGGTGATGTACGCGATCTCTTCGATCAACGAAGGCAAATACCGCGTGCTTTCGAACTCACTGGTCAGCGCCTTCCAGCAGCCGCCCACATCGCAGAAAATGATCGAGATGCGCGCCCGATACCCCGAGATCATGGAAGGTTCGGGGCGACCCATCGGCAAATCCATGACCCAGCCGCCAAGCGAAACACCGGAGCACAAGGCCGCCGCCGCGAAGATGCGCAAGGTGGCCAGGAACGTGCTGGAGGTCATGCAACCCCTCATCAAGAGCGGCCAGGTCCGGGTCACCCAGTCTCCCCGGGGGGTAACCGTGGAGATCAATGCCAGCACGCTGTTCAACAGCGGCGATGCGGTGCTGCAGCCCAAATCGGTGAAAACACTCGCCGCCGTGGCGCGCGTGCTGTCCGCCACGGACAATCCCATCCAGGTGGAGGGCCATACGGACAACGTGCCCATCAACAGCGCGATCTATCCTTCCAACTGGGAACTGTCCTCGGCGCGTGCGGGCAGTGTGGTGCGACTGTTCACCGAAATGGGGGTACCAGCCGGGCGCATGGTGGCCATCGGCTACGCGGACAACCGCCCCCTGGATGTCAACACCACGGCGGAAGGCCGTACCCGCAACCGACGGGTGAACGTGCTCATTCTCAACGAAACCCAGGGGCCGACCCGCGAGCTGTCTCTGGATGAGCACCTGCCAGCCTCGCCCACCACCCTCGCGCCCCCGGCCGCCCGTTAGACGTCGGCTTCAAGCGGTGTGGGTGTCGGAGCCCGCTCCGGGTCAAAGCGCAGCAGATCCAGGCTGGGCGAGGATTCCAGCCTCTTGTCCAGGTGCATGATCAAAGCCGTCCCTTGAGGGGTACGCACTTCCACTTCCAGGCCAGGGCCAAAGCAGCCGGGCAGGGCCGCCAGCATGGGAGGCTGCTTGCTCACGCTGCTGGGTTGCAGCATGAGACCTGACCACTGTCGACCGGTATCCTTGCGCCGCAAATGCACCGCCATGGCCTGGGGTGCCAGCAGCTGGATACCAAAGGCCACTTCCCCCTTCTGCGGAATTCGGAACCAGCGCACGATGCCCAAACCCCAGTTGCCATTGTCCTGGCGTATGCCTGCAATCTCGCCGACACGCATCTGCATGGCATTGGCCTTGGCCTTGCTCAAGGCCAGACCGCCCATGCTGTCATTCAGGGTCTTGCATTTCACCACCACGGGGGTCGGGTCGTTGTCGACGATGCCGTAGTGGATGGTGTCCCCAGAACCCGTGGGCGACAGCAGGCGGTGCATCGCCCGGAAGCCGATGCATACCTCCACCTCCTTGCCCTGCTGATGGCGCCTGCGCTGGAACTGACGCTGCACGGTGGTCCCCCAATTGATCCGCAGTCGCTTCAACATGGAGGCGTAGGCCGGATCGATGGCCGCCTCCGGCAGGCCCAGCTTGGTTCGGTCATTTGGATTGCGCAGGTGGTTGCTCAGCAAGGTCAGGTGCTTGACCAAGCCCGCAACGTTGAGGATCAGGTCCCAGCGCGGGTTCATGGGATGGGCTTCCCGTGCCAGCGGCTTGGGCGTGCTGTCCATGCCCACGTCCACCACGAACAAACCGGCCTGCCCCTTCGTGCCTTCCTCGGCCGGTACGACGCTGGTCAGGTTGGAAAAGCGCGCGATGATATCCCGCACCCAGGGGAGCTCCGCCTGGGGCAGATGATAGGGATCGGCCAGGGCCATGAGCAGGGTGGCCTTGTAGATCTGCTCCAGAGACAACATCTTGCTGCCCTCCGGGATCACATTCTCGAGGCCACTGCGCAAGGCGAAGTTATAGGTCTGATGCAGATCGAACCAGATGCCCTCCGGTGTCGGCTGATGGGTCTCGTAGCTCACCTCCGCCACGGCCTGCAGTGCCAGCAGGATGCGTTGCAGATACAGGGGTACCGGATTGCCGCCAAAGAGATGGAAACGCCGCTTCAGCCATTCCTGCAACAGGATCTTGTAGGCCATGGCCAGTTCCATCAGCAAGCGCTGGGCCAGCTCGGCGCTGCGCTGCTGCTTGGGCGGCAGGGGCAGCGCAACCGTGCCGTACTGTTCATACAGGCTGGCGACGATGTCCTCCAGCACGGTGCCCAGCCGATCCATGATCTTGACGCGGGCGTCATGCGAGACCTCGATGCTGTTCAGGGTGGCCAGATAGTCTGCCAGTGCCTCCGCGGCTTCCACGGGATTGGAAAGGGGCAGATTGCCCAGCCAGGCGTCGACTTGTTTGGGTTTCGTGTCCAGGCTTATATTGCGTCCCGGCTCCCGGGCGGGGAGGACGTATCTGGGCTGCATGAGCTGCTCCGCATTGGCTCCATCGAGTACCGGCTCATTCTAATCGCAGCACCTGACCGCCGCGAGTCCTCATGTCACGGACGGCACCATGGCGCGGGCGACGGTTGGGACGATTTGCCCATGCCGGATTCCCCGGCCCGCATTCAAAATCCGAACCTGCCCGGCAAGACGGAGGCATACTGGTCACCTGGTCGTTCAACGAGGTATCTTCAGCCATGCGCCGACTGATCGCGTTCCTTCTCTGCGTCTTGCTGTGGGCTTCCGGCGCGCACGCCTTCAATCTGCTGGACAGCAAGGGCAGGATGCACAGCCTGTCCCAATACAAGGGCAAATGGGTGCTGGTGAATTTCTGGGCCACATGGTGCCCACCCTGTCTGGAGGAAATTCCCGATCTCGTCGCCCTGCACGAAAACAAGAAGAACAATCTGGTGGTGCTGGGCATCGCCATGGATTACCGGGATCCCAAGACTGTCCTGCAATTCGCTGACCAGATGATGGTGACCTATCCCATCATTCTGGGCGACGGCAAGGCAGTCGCGCAGATCGGCACACTGACCGGTTTGCCCACCACCTACCTCTATAACCCCCAGGGCAAGTTGGTGGCCTACAACGTCGGCGCAGTGACACGCCGGGCGGTGGAAAGCTACATCCACAACAAGAAATGAGGGCCGAGCCCATGCGCTGGCTGCTGCTGCTGCTTTCCTTCTGCATCCTTTCGGCGCACGCGGAGGTGCGTAATCCCGAGACCCACTTCTTCATGCCCAAGCTGGACGACTTCCAGGAGGAGCTGGCCGTGGCCAGACAGGAAGGCAAGACCGGCATCCTCATCATGTTCGAAATGGACGAATGCCCATTCTGTCACCGCATGAAGAACACGGTGCTGAACCAGTCACAGGTGCAGGACTGGTACCGCCGGCACTTCCTCACCTACGCCTTGGATGTGAAGGGTGATACCGCCATGGTGGATTTCCAGGGCAAGCACACCACCGAAAAGGCCTTCGCCCTGGAGCACCGGGCACGCGCCACGCCCACATTCGTGTTCTTCGACCTGGATGGCAAGGTCATGACCCGCTTCACGGGGGCCGCGAGAAGCCCCGACGAGTTTCTGCTCCTGGGTCGGTATGTGGTGGACGGCGTGTACCGCGGCATGCCCTTCAACGTCTTCAAGCGCCAGCAAGCCGGGCCGTGAACAGACGACAGGCCAGGGCATCCCTCGGATTGGTGTGGTTGGTCTGCTGCCTGGGCCCGGCGCAAGCCACGGATACGCCCACCCTGACCCTCGCGGCCGTACTGTCCCAGGCGGATGCCGCGCATCCCGACCTGGATCTGGCGCTTGCCCAGGAGGCACTCAGCCAGGCCGAGGAAAGACTGGCGGACAGCCTGGACGACTTCCAGGTCTCCCTTGAGGGCGCCCTGGCCACGGGCCGCAATCCCCTCTTCCAGGATCGTTTCCATCCGGATCATCAGGCCCGCCTGGTGGCGCGCAAGAGTCTCCTGGACGGAGGCCTGGCCAAGGCCAGCCGCGAGGCCGCGCGGGAAGAATCACGCGCGCGCGGGCTGCGGGTCATGGATACACGGGCGCAGCGCCGCCTGGCCCTGATGGCACGCTACTTCGATGTGCTCCTGACCGATATGCAGTACAACGCCGACATGGAGTTTCTGGCGGTCTCCTATGTGGACTGGGACAACCACAAGGAGCGCCATGCCCTGGGGCAGATCCCACAGTGGCGCCTGCAGGAGCTGGAAAGCCGGTACCAGGAACAGCGTGCGCGACGCGACGACACCCTGCGCAAGCTGCGCGAGTCACGTGTGCGCCTGGCGGTGGCCCTCAACCGGGACTCGCCGTTGACGGAAGCCCTGGTCGATCCGGACCTGCCCGAGAATGATCGCCAGCTGCCCGACCTCGATGTACTGCTGCGGCACGCACGCAGCCACAATCCCAATCTGCTGGCGCATACACGTCAATGGACGGCCGCCCAGGCGCGACGCGAGGCCGTGCGCGCGGAGAGTCGGCCCACGCTGGAACTCGTGGCCCAGGCCGCGGCCTGGAGCCGGGAGAGCAACTCCCGGGATGAAGCACGCCTTGGCCTGAATTTTGTCATGCCCCTGTGGCAGGCAGAGCGCACCGAGGCCAAGCTGGCGCGTGAGCAGGCACGCATCACCGCGCTGCGCGTGCAACAGGAAAAACTCGACATGCAACTGCGCGAAGCCCTGACCTCCCTGTATGAGGAAATCCGGTATCTGCAGGCGGGCGAGCGGCATAGCGCACTCACACAAGTACGTTTCCGCGACATGGCCCTGGAAAAGGCCCAGGCGGAATACGAAATGGAGCGCAAGGCCAACCTTGGCGCCAGCATGGCCGAGAGCCAGATGGCACGTCTGCGGCAACGCGCCACGGAATACCGCCTGGCCCTGGCCTGGGCGCGTCTGGAAGCCCTGCTGGGCACACCCTTCGCCAACGTCGACCCGAAGAACAAACCATGAATGCCATGCGCATGCGCCGCACTGTCTTCCTACTGCTCGCCGGCACCGTCACCGCATCGGCCGCCGAATATCCCGGCACGCTGGACTGGGCATCCCGGGTGGACGTGGCCATGCCGGTTCCAGGGGTGGTGGAAAGCGTGGCCGTCGTGCCTGGGCAGCGCGTAACCAAGGGCGAGCTCCTCGCCACGCTGAACCCGACCCTGTTCAGAACGAACGTATCCGAGGCGCGCGCCGACGTGGAACGCGCGACCCAGGAACTGGTGGACGCAGGCAAGGACCTGGAACGGGTAAAAGAGCTCTACGCGCGCACGGTGTCTGCCACGAGCGAACTGGACGCTGCCCAGCTCAGGCACGACCGCGCGCGCGCCGAGCTGTCCGCCGCCCAGGCGCGTCTGGAACGAAGTCGGCGCCGCCTTGAAGAGTCCGAACTGCGGGCGCCTTTCGATGCCGTCATTCTGACCCGCATGGCCCAGCCCGGACTGGCAGTCGCCACCTCCTGCCAGCCCACGCCTCTGTTCACCCTGGCGATGGCTGACCGCTTCATGGCCCATATCACCCTGTCAGCGGACCAGGCCGCGCCGCTTCACGTGGGCCAGAAAGCCGAGATCGTCATCGGCGCACGCACCATTGCTGCGGAGATCTGGGGCATCAGTGCATCGACGCACGCGCAATATCATATCGAGGTTCCGGTGCCGCGCATGCCCGGCCTCCTGCCCGGACAGGGTGTCACCCTGCGCATGCCCTGAGCGCCTTCAGACGGGCACGGCATAGCGCTCCTTGGCGTTCCTGGCCGCCCGTGCCTCCTTGGCGCTATAGGCCTTGCCCGACCACAACATGCGGTAGGCGATCTCCTCATTGCCGTTCTCACACAGTTCCAGCACGTGACGGAACAGCGGCTGGAAGGTATCGGATCGATGGCTGCGCTCATGCTCTTCAAACGAGCGCCAGAAAGTAACGATGAGCGCCTCCCTGCCCTGCAGGGAGCTCACCACGGCCTGGCCCAGGGAAGAACCCTCATTGGAGATCTGGCCGGAGTTGAGCACCACGAACCCACCCACGAAACCCGTATCCGAGTGATAGGTCTTCACGTTCTCGCACAACTCCGCCACACGCAACTCCAATTCCTCGACACCGTACTCGGGCTTCAGTATCACGCGGTTGACGGTCACCACGCCATCGCTGTTGAATCCATGGATCAGTTCAGACATGTCACGCTCCTTCACCAAATAAGTACATTCTCATAAACACGTTGCTAGAAAAGACGCATGTGTTCGCGCCTGTTACTACCATAGTAATTTAGTCGGATATTTCAATTGATGTATCCATAAGGTTTTTTTATGCACGCCGCAGGCAGTGGATTTCTCCTTGTATTCATTGACATAGCGGGTATCGCCAAACATAATGCGAGGCTATTTTCATGCCGGTGATGTAGCTCAGACGGTTAGAGCGGCGGATTCATAACCCGCAGGTCGGCAGTTCGATTCTGCCCATCACCACCACCATTCAACGCCCAACCTCTATCGGTTGGGCGTTTTCATTTCCGGGTTCCACGACACCAGGCGGGGTTGGGCGCCGATCTGCGTGTGCCTCGCCGTGGCAGCACTGCGTCCCGAAGTCGCCCGGTTCGACTCTCTTTTGCCCTCGGTTCTCTCAGAACCGGCGCCAACTTCTTCGCCGGAGCACACGCAGGCGGCCTTTTGCGTCCATGACCTTACGCATATGTGGTCGACAGCAGTTGGCCCGCACTCGTGGAGCAGCAGTCGAGCACACCAACGTCGCCGCAGCACGCGGCAACGAGGAACGGCCGTTCGGCTGCGTGCCGTCAAGCCCTCACTGCGGCGAGCTGCGAACCCTGCTTCGCCCCGCTGGCTCTCAGGTTCGGCACGCCGCCCTGCGGCCTCAATGCCTCGACATCCCGCCGCGGCGGGGCGCCGAACAACCGTGCGTACTCGCGACTGAACTGCGAAGGGCTCTCGTAACCGACACTGAACCCCGCGGTCGCGGCGTCCGCCCCCTCGCTGAGCATCAGGCGCCGCGCTTCGTTCAGCCGCAGCCACTTCCGGTACTGCAACGGACTCATGCCGGTGAGCTGCCGGAAGTGGTGGTGCAGGCCCGAAACGCTCATCTGCGCCCGGGCTGCCAGGTCCTCGATGCGCAGCGGTTCGGCATAGTGCAGCTTAAGCCAGTCGATCGCCCGCGCGACGCGGTGGCTCTGGCTACCGATCGACGCGATCTGTCGCAATCGTGGCGCCTGGTCGGTGGCCAGCAGCCTGTAGTGGATCTCGCGCTGGATCAGTGGGGCGAGGACGGGGATGGCTGCCGGTTCGTCAAGCAGGTGCACCAAGCGCAACAGCGGCTCCAGCAACTCCACTGTGATCTCGCCCACGCCGACGCTGCTATGAGGAGATCGCTCAGGCCGTGGCATCTCGGGGTTCTGGGTGATCAGTTCGGCCAGCAAGCGGACGTCCAGCCTCAGCCCCAAGCCGAAGCAGGGCTTGGATGCGGATGCCTCGATGACCTCCGAATTGGCCGGCAGATCGAGTGACGTGGTCAAGAAGCGCTCGGCGTCATAGCCGTACCCCTCACCGCCCACCAGCAGGCGCTTGGCGCCCTGCGCCACCATCACGATGCTGGGCTCCACCATGCAGACGGCGGGGCGCGCTGGTGCCTCACGGCGAAAGAGCGTGAGGCCGGGAATAGGGGTCCCGCAGTCTGCAATGCCTTGGGTGTGCCGTTCGATGATTCGTGCAATATCGGCCTGCATTGCAGCGATGCGGCTGCGACGGCTATTCTCATGGGAGGTCTGCATAGGGATGCCTTGTGATCGTGTCCCTGGACGTGGTGTAAGAAGCGATCAGAAGGTCATCGACTCTGGCAAGGTTGGGAAGCCGATCAGCTTGCGACCGCGGGCAAGCTGACGTTGGGATTCTCGCCGAGGTCGGCGAGGGTTTCCAGGGTCATG
>JAKQCX010000008.1 GCA_029558905.1 Pseudomonadota bacterium | reverse complement strand
GACGCTCTTCCGATCTTGTCGCGCCACAAGAACGCCTTCATCCGCCCCTCGCCCAGCCAGACGCAACTGGGGGGCGTTGCCCGCCGCACGCGCGAGGCGCTGGCTCTGTGCGAGGCAGCCGGGTTCGATGTGGTGCTGATCGAAACCGTGGGTGTCGGCCAGTCGGAAACCGTTGTCGCGGATCTGTCGGATGTGTTCCTTTTGCTGATGGCGCCGGCGGGGGGCGACGAATTGCAAGGCGTCAAGCGCGGGATCATGGAGGCCGCCGACCTGATCGTGGTCAACAAGGCCGACGGCGATCTGAAACCCGCAGCGATGCGCACCTGTGCCGACTACGCCGGGGCCCTGCGCCTGTTGCGCGCCCGGCCGCAGGATGCGCCGGGCTTTCCGATGGCGATGACCGCCTCGGCGCTGCACGAGGACGGGTTGACGCAGGTCTGGGACCGTATCTGCGCCCTGATCGTCTGGCGGCGCGCGCAGGGCCATTGGGACGCCCACCGCGCGGCGCAGCAGCGGCGCTGGTTTCTGGACGAATTGCGCCACGCGCTGCTGGCCCGGTTGGAAACCCCCGCCGCGCGCGAGGCCCTGTCGTCCATGGGGGCGCGGGTCGAGACCGGCGCGATCAGCCCCGCCGCCGCCGCCGCCCTGGTCCTGGCCGAGCTTGAACACCGAGCCGCACCACAGGTACCCATTGCCCTTGACGCCCCCGCCGAATCCGCCTAAGACCCGCCCCGAGAGTGCGGGCGCTGCCTTGGCGGCGCCCCTTGCCGTTGACGGTGCCCCCCTTTGCGGGGCGGGTGCCCGCCTGACACAGACGAGGAAGACACCATGTCGCGCCGTTGCGAACTGACCGGAAAAGGCCCGATGTCGGGCCACAACGTGAGCCACGCCAACAACAAGACCAAGCGCCGCTTTCTGCCCAACCTGCAGAACCGCCGCTTTTGGGTGGAGAGCGAGAGCCGCTGGGTGCGCCTGCGCGTGAGCAACGCCGCGCTGCGCCTCATCGACAAGAAGGGCATCGACGCGGTCCTGGCCGAGCTGCGTGCCTGCGGCACAACCTGAGGAGTGGCATCATGGCAAAAGGCGTTCGCGACAAGATCAAGCTGGAATCCACCGCCGGCACCGGTCACTTCTACACCACCACCAAGAACAAGAAGACGATGCCCGAGAAGATGAGCATCATGAAGTACGACCCCAAGGCCCGGAAGCACGTGGAGTACAAGGAGACCAAGCTCAAGTGAAACGGACGGGCGACAGACGCCGGACAGTCGCCACGGCAATAACCCCGCTCCGGCGGGGTTATTTGTTTGCCTGGCTGTGCTCACTGCCACTGGCGGGTCTGCTTGCCGGCTGTGCCACGACCCACCCCCCCGCCACCGCCGATCAGATGGATGCCTCCGGCGTGCAACGACGCCTGGATGAACTGGAGCGGCGGGTGCAAAGCCTGGAGGAGCGGCCTCCACTGGAGAAGTCCTACCTCAGCCGGGAGGAAATCCAGGGCCAGATGCGGCAACTGGAAGTCGAACGGGCCCGTCTGCGGCTGAAATACACGGACCAGCATCCCGCGATCCGGGACATCGATCGTGGTCTGCGTATCCTGGCGCGGCAGCTCGACATGCAATCCACGCACCCCTGAACGGCTCAGGGGCGCAATTGCAGGCTATGGATACGGTGCCGCCGCCAGTTGGCGGCGTAGGCCTCCGCCAGGGGGGCATTGCCGCGCAGGACCAGCAGGTTTTCCGCGTTACGGGATTGGGCGGCATGGGTGAAATTGAAGCTGCCGGTAATCAGGGTAGCCTGGGAGGTGCCCGCGTCCAGGACCATGACCTTGTCGTGCGCAGCGGCGTGTTCCGCGTCGACCCACACCGGCACGCCTTGTCGCGCCAGCCAGCCCACCAGACTGGTGCGCAGGGTTTCCGCCTGCTGCCGGTCGGCAAGGACCAGCACTTCCACGCCCCGACGTCTCGCATCCGTCAGGGCCTCGGCGATGTCCCTGTGCGTGAAGCTGTAGGCCTGTACCAGCACCTGCCTTCTGGCCTGCCGGATGGCGTCCACCACCAGGCCGGCGGCATCGTCCCCCGGGGTGAAGGCCAGCTGGATCATGCCCCGCGCGGAGATGTCCAGAGGCTCGGCGGCGGTCAGGGAAGCCATGCCCGCCAGGCCCAGGATGCACAGCCCGACCCTCATGCCGGGCCGCGATCCAGCACCGCCGCGAAAAAGCCGTCCGTACCGTGTTGCTCCGGGTCCAGGCGCAGGACATCACCCATTTCCAGGGCGATGCGCTGGCTGGCCAGGACCTGGCCGGCGGGTACCAGCCGGAATTCCGTATGGGCACGCAGAAAATCCGCGACCACGGTCTCGTTTTCCTCCGTCAGCAGGCTGCAGGTGGCATAGACCAGGCGGCCGCCCGCCTTCACCAGCCGACTGGCGGCCTCCAGGATGGCAAGCTGCTGCCGGGCGAGCCCCATGACGGATTCCGGGGTCTGGCGCCATTTCAGGTCCGGATTACGGCGCAGGGTACCCAGACCGGAGCAGGGTGCGTCCACCAGCACCCGGTCGAGCCTGTCCGCCAGACGCTTCACCCGTACGTCGCGCTCGTGGGCAATGACCTGGGCCTGGACATTGGACAGACCGGAGCGCGCCAGGCGAGGCTTGAAACGGGCCAGACGCCTGTCCGACACATCGAAGGCATACAGGCGGCCCGTATTACGCATCAAGGCCCCCAGCAACAGGGTCTTGCCACCGGCCCCGGCGCAGAAATCGCACACCATCTCGCCCCGGCGGGGGGCCAGGAGCTGGCCCAGGATCTGGCTGCCTTCATCCTGCACCTCCAGACTACCATCCAGATAGCGTGGATATCTCTGCAGGGCGGGCTTGCCCTGCAGGCGTAGTCCCAGGGGGGACCAAGGGGTCGCCTCCGCGGCAATGCCGTCCGCGCGCAGGGCGGCCAAGGCCTCCTCCCGGCCGATCCGGGCCGGATTGACGCGCAGATCCAGCGGGGCGGGCACATTCAGGCTGGCCATGAGTCCGGGCAAGGCGCCGCCGTACTGCTCGGCAAGGCGCGCATGCAGCCAGTCCGGCAGATCCAGGCGCTGGGCTTCGCCGAGCCCGCTCAGGTCCGCGGCCTTGACGTCCATCAGCCAGGTCAGGTCACCCTTGCCCACGAGGGGCTCCAGCTGCCGCAGATTGTGTCCGCCGAAACGGGCCAGCCAGGCCAGCGCCAGGCGTCGGGGCGTGGGCTTACGCCCGCTGCCGGCCGTGGCCAGGTACTCAAGGCTGCGCAGGCGACGCAGCACGCCATAGGCCGTCTCGGCCACGAAGGCGCGCTGACGCCTGCCGAGCTTGGGAGAGTGGCGAAAGAATGCGGAGAGCTGCCCATCCGCGGGCTGGCTGAAGTCCAGACAGCGCTCCACCGCATCAATGGCGTATGACAAGTCCTGAGGGGTCATGTAAACGGACGGAAAAGTAGGCCCCGGGATTATCGCAAACCGCGTGCCTCCGATTGACGTCCGTGCCTCTAGACCACGGTCGATGCGGGCCTGTGTGACGAGAGGAAGCCTTTCCGCGCCAGTGTGCATGGCATGCCGCATCCAAGCGGCAGGGGGGCCCGACTCCACCCTCAGCGATCAGCGCATCCCTGCGCCAGGATGCCAGCCAGGCGTGCTCCGCCACGCATCCCGGCAAGGACTGCCCTTCCCCCACACAGTCCCGTCTGCCCGATCATGCCCCCCAAGGTCGGGCAGACGTTTTTATTTCGCGTGCGATAATGACCCCATACAGTGTTGTCAAGACCTGTAGGCTCTGACGTTTCTACCATAGTCATTCACGGGAGACCTCCAGCATGTCCAGCAAGAAACCCTCCAATCCCCCGGGCGTACAGACCACCGGCACTCCGGCCAAGGGCACGGCAAGGCAGAAGACCACCAGCAAGGCCACGGCGGGACGTAGCGCCGCCGCCGCTGCAACCGTCGCACCGAAAAGATCCGCCCCGGCTGGCAGGACGGGTGTAGCACACAACCGCGCAGCAACGGCGCGCACATCCCTCTTGAGCAAATCGGCAGCCCGCGACACACAACCAACGCGGACCACACGTAAAAATACCGCGGCCCCCAGGGTCACACCCGAACAACGTCGGCATTACATCGAGGTGGCCGCCTACTACATCGCCGAACGGCGCGGCTTTCGCTATGGCAACCCGGCGGAGGACTGGGCCCGGGCGGAAGAGGAAATCGACCGCCTGCTGGATGAAGGCCTGCTCAACACCGGCCCATGAACTCCCCTCCATCCGGGGCCTGAGAGGTGGCCGGCATGTCGTCAAAACCGGCGCGGTTGAAGGATGAGCCCGGCCGTGCTGGGCAAAGTCAAAACATCCACGGTGCCGCGCGCCCGACGAATGGGTCCTCTGGGCGCCAGGGCACAAGCCCGCGCGGGTACGCAAAAAGCGTGCGGTCGCATGGATTTCGGTCAAGCCTCACGATGCTCCGGAGGGTGTGGACAGGTCTTCGTGCCGCTGCAGGATGAAGTCCACGAAGGCACGCGCCACCACGGTGATCTGGCGTGACGCGGGATAGATGGCATACCAATGGCGCTGGATGGGGAAGCCCTCGGCATCCAGCACCGCGAACTGTCCTGGCTGATGCAACACCAGCGCATGGCTGGACAGGGCGGAGATGCCCAGACCCACCAGTATGGCCTGCTTGATGGCCTCGTTGCTGCCCAGTTCCAGGTGGGGACGGATTTCCAACCCCCGTTCCTGAAACAGGGTCTCGATGGCCTTGCGGGTGCCGGAGCCCACCTCCCGCATGATCCAGGGCTCCCGGGCCAGGCGTTCCAGGGAGATGCGCCTCTCCCGCGCCAAGGGGTGATCCGGTGCCGCCAGCACGACGATGGGATTATCCATGATGGGGGTGGCCACCACGTCGATCTCCTCCGGCGGCGTACCCAGCAGATAGAGGTCGTCCAGGTTGTCGGCCATGCTGGCCAGCACCTGTTCCTTGTTGGTCACGCGCAAGGACACGTCTATGCCCGGATGCAGCCTGCCGAACTCGCCCAGCAGGCGGGGGGCGAAATACGAGGCGGTGGTGATGGCCATGAGCCGCAGCCGGCCCTTTTCCAGACCCCGGCGCTGAGCCACCGACGTGGTGTAGCGGTCCAGGATGGCGAAGATCTCGCGGCTGGCCTGGGCGAGTTCACGCCCGTCCTCGGTAAGCAAAACCTTCTTGCCGATCTGCTCCACCAGCGGTGCGCCCACGATGTCACTGAGCTTCTTCATCTGCATCGAAACCGTGGGCTGGGTCAGATAGAGCTCCTGTGCCGCGCGGGTGAAGCTGCCCAGGCGGGCGATGGCCTCGAAGATTTCCAGCTGGCGGAAGGTGGAATGGCGACGCACGGCATCGAACAGAAATGAATAGATCAAAGTCTATGATATGAATAGAAAAATGTGACTGTTATTTATGTTTTTGTCGGTCCATGATTCAGCCACCCCGGATCGGCGCGCATCGGTCCGGCGTTTCGACCCACTTCCCTGTAAGGAGCGATACATGGCTGTGAAGACCTACAGCGCCGGTGTGAAGGAATACCGGCAGACCTACTGGATGCCCGAATACACCCCCAAGGACACCGACATCCTGGCCTGTTTCAAGATCACCCCACAGCCCGGCGTGGACCGTGAGGAAGCCGCCGCCGCCGTGGCCGCCGAGTCCTCCACCGGCACATGGACCACCGTGTGGACCGACCTGCTCACCGATCTCGACTACTACAAGGGGCGTGCCTACCACATCGAGGACGTGCCGGGCGACGACACCTGCTTTTACGCCTTCATCGCCTACCCGATCGACCTGTTCGAGGAAGGCTCGGTGGTGAACGTGTTCACCTCGCTGGTCGGCAACGTGTTCGGCTTCAAGGCCGTGCGCGCCCTGCGTCTGGAGGACGTGCGCTTCCCCATCGCCTACGTCATGACCTGTGGTGGCCCGCCCCAGGGCATCCAGGTCGAGCGCGACATCATGAACAAGTACGGCCGTCCGCTGCTGGGCTGCACCATCAAGCCCAAGCTGGGCCTGTCCGCCAAGAACTACGGCCGCGCCGTGTACGAGTGCCTGCGCGGCGGTCTGGACTTCACCAAGGACGACGAGAACGTCAACAGCCAGCCGTTCATGCGCTGGCGCCAGCGTTTCGACTTCGTCATGGAGGCCATCGAAAAGTCCGAGCGCGAGACCGGCGAGCGCAAGGGCCACTACCTGAACGTGACCGCCCCCACCCCGGAAGAGATGTACAAGCGGGCCGAGTACGCCAAGGAAATCGGCGCACCCATCATCATGCACGACTACATCACCGGCGGTTTCTGCGCCAACACGGGTCTGGCCAACTGGTGTCGCGACAACGGCATGCTGCTGCACATCCACCGCGCCATGCACGCCGTGCTCGACCGCAATCCGCACCACGGCATCCACTTCCGCGTGCTGACCAAGATCCTGCGCCTGTCCGGCGGCGACCACCTGCACACCGGCACCGTCGTGGGCAAGCTGGAGGGCGACCGTGACGCCACCCTGGGCTGGATCGACCTGCTGCGCGAGTCCTACATCAAAGAAGACCGTTCACGCGGCATCTTCTTCGACCAGGACTGGGGCTCCATGCCCGGCGCCTTCGCCGTGGCCTCCGGCGGTATCCACGTGTGGCACATGCCCGCCCTGGTGACCATCTTCGGTGACGACTCCGTGCTGCAGTTCGGTGGCGGCACGCTCGGCCATCCCTGGGGCAACGCCGCGGGCGCGGCTGCCAACCGGGTGGCACTGGAAGCCTGCGTGGAAGCCCGCAACCAGGGTGTGGCCATCGAGAAGGAAGGCAAGGAAGTGCTGACCAAGGCCGCCGCCAACAGCCCCGAACTGAAGATCGCCATGGAAACCTGGAAGGAGATCAAGTTCGAGTTCGATACCGTGGACAAGCTGGACGTGGCCCACAAATAACGGCCCTGGAAAACGGCACAGGGGTCCTCCGCCGCCTGAGCGGCCGGGATGCGACCCCGCGGAGGCCGTCATCCGCCAAACGAAACGCCTTCTAGCAAAGGAAACAGCAATGCAAGACTACAACTCCCGCCTCTCCGACCCGACCAGCCGCAAGTTCGAGACCTTCTCCTACCTGCCCGCCATGGACACGGCCAACATCCGCAAGCAGGTGGAATACATCGTCAAGAAGGGCTGGAATCCGGCCATCGAGCACACCGAGCCCCAGTACCTGATGGACAACTACTGGTACATGTGGAAGCTGCCCATGTTCGGCGAGACCGACGTGGACAAGATCCTGGCCGAAGCCGATGCCTGCCACAAGGCCAATCCCAACAACCATGTGCGCCTGGTGGGCTATGACAACTTCAAGCAGTCCCAGGGTGCCGCCATGGTGATCTACCGCGGCAAGACGGTTTAACCCGCGGCGGGTCGAACTTCAGCCCCTGCCGCGCACACGCGTGGCAGGGGCTTTTTCTTGGCGAGAAGCAAAACGAGAAACGTTGCCCGCCCATGGGTTCTACGCTTCCGGTTTTCCGTGTCCCGTAATCCGAGCCCCGCCCCCCCAGGAGACTGCAATGAGCGCGATCATCGATCAGTACCGCATCAGCAAGGAACCCTACTATCGCCCCGTCGCCGACGAGGTCGAGCTGTACGAAGCCGCCTATTCGGTACGCATGCCCATGATGCTCAAGGGCCCCACAGGCTGCGGCAAGACCCGGTTCGTGGAATACATGGCGCATCGTCTGGGCAAGCCCCTCATCACCGTGGCCTGCAACGAGGACATGACCGCCTCCGACCTGGTGGGCCGCTTCCTGCTGTCCGCCTCCGGCACGGAGTGGCAGGACGGGCCGCTGGCCATCGCCGCCCGCTTCGGCGCGATCTGCTACCTGGACGAGATCGTGGAGGCGCGCCAGGACACCACGGTGGTGATCCATCCATTGACCGACAACCGTCGCGTGCTGCCCCTGGAAAAGAAGGGCGAGCTGGTGCAGGCCCATCCCGATTTCCAGATCGTCATCAGCTACAACCCGGGCTACCAGTCCCTGATGAAGGACCTGAAGCAGTCCACCAAGCAGCGTTTCGGCGGCCTGGATTTCACCTACCCGGCCCATGACATCGAGACCGAGATCGTCGCCCACGAATCCGGGGTGAGCCACGACATCGCCGGCAAGCTGGTCTCCATTGCCGAGCGTTCCCGCAATCTGAAGGGTCACGGCCTGGACGAGGGCCTGTCCACACGCATGCTGATCTACGCCGGCTCCCTGATCACCAGGGGTGTAAACCCACTGGCTGCCTGCCGAGTGGCCCTGGTACGGCCCATCACCGACGACCCGGACATGCGCGATGCCCTGGACGCGGCGGTGAGCACGTTCTTCTGAGTCTGGAAATGGGACCAGGCCCGAAGGTTCCTCACTGTGTTCGGAATGACAAGTTTCGGCGCCCGGAATGGCATCCGGCCACGGCATGACGCCCCGTTTCGGCATGCAGGTTCCGGCGTCCGGAATCATTGCGGCCGGCGCAGGGGGGACGCTTGCCATGCCGGCTGGGCAATGAGCCACATCCACACACCGACCGGACCGCGTCTGGCGTTTCGACCAACGGAAGAGATCCCGTCATCCATACACCGCATGTGGGTGTGTTTGAACCGCCCACCCGTGGAATTTCCAGTACCCCAGGATAAGCGGCAGGCGTGGAATGGCGCGTATCCGCGCGCTGCCCATCCCCCGCGCCCCTAACCCTATCCCGGAGCCCGTCATGTCCATACGACTCGAAGACTATGCCGAACTTCTGCAAGACCTGTCCGAGGCCGTGCGCTCCACCCTGCACGCCAACTGGCCGGAGGCCACCAAGACACTGAGCCCGCGGGGCCTGGACAATTATCTCAAGGGTGTATCGGCCATCCGTGGCCTGGGGCGGAGTGATGCCCTGGTGGAGGCCTGGATCACCCAGGCCCCCATGGTGGCCAAGGAGGTGGGCGAGGACGTGGTCTCCGATCTGGTGACCACCGCCCTGACCCTGGCCTCCAAGACCTCCGGCGCGGTCATCGAATTGCTGCTGTCCACCGCGCCCACGGCGGCCAACCGCCTGGGGGACGCCGAACTCTTCCGCAAGTACCTGCGGTTCATCAACACCCTGATCGCCCGGGCCCCCCGGGGCGTGCGCCCCATGCTGGACAAGCTGGAGGTGCTGTTCCAGAACCTGACTCTGGGGGGACTGCGGCGCTGGGCCAACTGGGGGGCCCATGCCCACCGCACCAATTACGAGGAGCAGATCCGCTACTTCAGCCTGGAGAGCAAGGAATCCCTTGCGATCTTGCAGAAGGAGCGCAAGGGCACCTTGCTGGTGGACGTGCAGCGCCGCATCAACATGTACCTGCGTGCCCTCTGGGCGCGGGATTTCTTCATGCGCCCCACTGCTGGCGACTATGAGACGCGGGAAGGCCTGAAGCCCTACATCGAGGACTATCTGCTGCACCTGCCGGACGCCTTCGATGACTTTGCGCGGCAAGGCGAGGAAGCAGTATCCGGCCTGGAGCTCTACCGTGCCGCCGCCGCCCACTGTGCCGCGCATGTGGTGGAAACCCGCGCACCCATCTCCGCCGAGGCCCTGACTCCTATGCAGATGGCAGTCATTTCCGTGCTCGAGGATGCCCGGGTGGAGGCCCTGTCGATTCGCCGTTTTCCCGGTCTGAAGGCCATGTGGAGCCGGCTGCATGATGCCAACCCGGCGCGGAGCGTCAGCATGGGGGATTACCTGGACCGTCTGGCCAGGGCCCTGCTGGACGAAGACTATGTGGACGAGGATGCCTGGATTGCCGAAGGCCGAGCCCTGTTCGCGCAGGCCGTGGCGCTTGACCGCCTGCGGGACAATCAGATGTCCTGGGACATCGGCGTCACCCTGGCGCACCGCTTCCGGGAAAAGGGCATCCCCTTCAATCCGCGTACCGATGTGCTCAGCGCGCCCTACCGCGACGACAACCGCTATTTCTGGGAGTTCGCGGAGTTCGACTTCAACAAGGCCGCCGCTGCGGGCTACGAAAACATCAAGCAGGTACGCAAGTACGTGAGCCTCATGGAGATGGTGAACGAGGTGGACAACGAACTGGCCACCGACGACGCCCAGGAGATCTGGGTGTTGCCCACCGAGTTCTATCTCGACCAGGAAGGCGTGAGCATCAACTCCCTGGAGGGCAAGGAGCCGGTCTCCGACCCCTTCCATTACGCCGAGTGGGACTACCAGATCCAGCTGGAGCGCCCCGCCTGGGCCACGGTGTTCGAAAGGCGTGCGCGTATGGGGGAACTGCAACTCATCCAGGACATCACCGCCCAGTACAAGCGGGAGATCCATCGCATGAAATTCCTCCTGGATGCCATGCAGCCCCAAGGCGTGCAGCGCATCCGCAAGCTGGTGGACGGTGACGAGATCGACATCAACGCCGCCATCGCCAGCTTCACCGACATCCGCCTGGGCAATCCACCCGACCCCCGCATCATGATGCGCTCGCTACGCAAAACCCGCGACTTTTCCATCCTGGTGCTCCTGGACCTGTCGGAATCCACCAACGACAAGGTCCAGGGCCAGGATTATTCCGTGCTGGACCTCACCCGCCAGGCCTGTGTGCTGCTGGCAGATGCCATCAGCCGGGTGGGGGATCCCTTCGCCATCCACGGCTTCTGCTCCGATGGCCGGCACGAGGTCGATTACTACCGTTTCAAGGACTTCGACCAACACTGGGACGAGGAGACCAAGGCCCGCCTGGCGGGCATGACGGGCCAGCTGTCCACGCGCATGGGGGCGGCCATCCGCCATGCCGGCCATCACCTGAAGCTGCAGCGCTCCGCCAGGAAGCTGCTCATCGTCATCACCGACGGCGAGCCGGCGGACATCGACGTGCGCGACCCGCAGTATCTGCGCTACGACACCAAAAAGGCGGTGGAGGAGGTGGCCCGCCACGGCGTGGTCACCTACTGCATGAGCCTGGACCCCCGGGCCGATGATTATGTGTCCCGCATCTTCGGCCAGAAGAACTACATGGTGGTGGACCACGTGCAACGGCTGCCGGAGAAGTTGCCCTTGCTGTACGCGGGCCTCACGCGCTGACCGCGCCATCCGAGCCCAGGGCCACACGCCATGGATAACCGATACCTAGGCTTCAACAATGACAAGCACGGCATGACGCAGCTGGGGCGCATCGTGCTGGATGGCTGGCTGTTCGGCCTCATTCCGGAAAGCGAGGACTGCGCGGGTTGGGACATGGGCCGCATGCAGGCCCTCATGAACCAGGTGGAAGGGGAATGGGACAAGTACGGCAACCTGCCCAGCCGCCTGCCGGATGGGCTGCGCCAGCGACATGCCGAAATCTACGCAAAGGCCATGCGGATCGCCCGCGCCAAGGGCTGGAACCCGGAACTGGGAGAAGAGGACTAGCCTGCCCGGTCATGGCTCAAGGAGGCGCCGATGCTGGATGACGCGACGCAGGAAAGTCACGGCTGTCACGTTCGGCGGGACATCCCACGCATCATGCACCACCCTGATCGTCGGTGATGACCTCTTCCACCGCGAACAACCCCTGGCTGGCGGCCTGGAGGATGGCCAGCACCGCGGGATGACTGAGGCGGCGCTCCACCGAGATGGCGTAGACGCGTTCCGTCACGGCCTCGACCTGACCGATGCACCGCATGCCGTGCTGGCGGCAGAGGTCGTCGGCGATGAGGGCCGGGGCGGGAAAGATGCCGCTGCCGGCCTGGGCAAAGGCCTGCATGAGGGCGCTGTCATCGAATTCGCCGATGATGCGGGGATGCACGTTCTGGCTGCCGAGCCAGCGCAGCAGCCGGCCGCGCATGGCGGCATCCTCCCCGGGAATGAGCAGGGGTGCGCCTTCCAGACAGGCCGGGAAATCACCCCGCAGGCGTTGCACCAGCTCGGGTCGCGCCAGCAGGGCCACGTGGCTTTCCCCCAGCTTGTGGCTGTAGCCTCGCACTTCGGCGTCCGCCGGCATGGGGCTGTCCGAGAGTACCAGGTCCAGGCGATGGATGGCCAGTTCGGCCAGCAGGCGGGGCAGCTTGCCTTCCCGGCAGATGATGTGCACCGCTGCTCCCGGTTGCATGGCCGGGGCCAGCAGCCGGTAGGCGATGGACTTGGGTACCACATCGGCCAGTCCCACACGCAGGTTCAGGGGGCGTCCCGCAGGACCGGAGCGCAGCACCTGCTCCAGTTCACTGCCGGTGCGGAAGATATCATCGGCGTAGGACACGGCCAACCGTCCCACATCGGTGAGTTCCAGCCTCCGGCCCACCCGTCGGAACAGGCGTACCCCCAGGGCGTCTTCCAGTTGGGCGATCTGCCCCGACAGGGTCTGGGGTGTGAGATGCAGGCGTTCGCTGGCCCGGGCGAGGCTGCCATCCTTGGCCACGCGCCAGAAGTAGTGCAACTGCCGGTAGTTGAGCATGTTCGTCGTCAATGAATGTTCATTCAGAAATATTCGAATTTTGTTGATTGCATTTCCTGTCTAGCATGATGGACCGCAAGAATCTTCTTATGGAGCGTCCATGAAACGCATCGTCCTATTCCTGGCCACCAACCTGGCCATCGTCCTGGTGCTGTCCATCACCATGCGCCTCTTGGGGGTGGAGCCCTACCTGAATGCACAGGGGCTGAATCTCAATGCCCTGCTCATCTTTGCCGCCGTGATGGGCTTTGGCGGTGCCTTCATCTCCCTGGCCCTGTCGAAATGGACGGCGAAGATGTCCGTGGGGGCCCAGGTCATCACCGACCCAGGCACGCCGGAGGAACTGTGGCTGGTGCAGACCGTGGCGCGCCAGGCTCAGGCAGCCGGCATCAGAATGCCCGAGGTGGCCATCTACGATGCGCCGGAGGTGAACGCCTTCGCCACGGGCATGAGCAAGAACAGCTCCCTGGTGGCCGTGTCCACGGGTCTGCTGCGCGGCATGACCCGGGAAGAGGCGGAAGCGGTGCTGGGCCACGAGGTGAGTCATGCCGCCAATGGCGATATGGTGACCATGGCGCTCATCCAGGGCGTGGTGAATACCTTCGTCATGTTCCTGTCCCGGATCATCGGCCATACCGTGGACAAGGTCGTGTTCAAGACCGAGCGCGGCCAGGGCCCGGCCTTCTTCGTGACCATGATCATCGCCGAGGTGGTACTGGGTATCCTCGCCTCCATCATCGTCATGTGGTTCTCTCGTCAGCGGGAATTTCGCGCGGACCGGGGCGGCGCCGAGCTGGCGGGCCGGCAGAACATGATCAACGCCCTGAAACGCCTGGGCAGGCTGCATCCCGCGCCCCTGCCGGACAAGATGGCCGCCTTCGGCATCACCGGGGGAGTGGGGGCAGGCCTGAAGCGCCTGTTCATGACCCATCCGCCCATCGAGGAACGCATCGCCGCCCTGGAAGCGGCCAACGTAGGGCTGCGCCGCTAAATGGAACTCGCCAGCGTAGTCACGCCGGCCTTCTGGGTCGGCTTCATCCTCTTCGTCCTGGCCATGCTGGCCCTGGACCTGTTCGTGCTGGGCGGCAAGAAGGCCCACACCGTGTCCGCACGTGAGGCACTGGCCTGGACCGGGGTGTGGGTCACGCTGTCCCTGTGCTTTGCCGGTTTGCTGTGGTGGTGGCTGGACGGTACGGCGGGGCGGACGGTGGCCAATGCCAAGGTGCTGGAATACCTCACCGGCTACCTCATCGAATTGTCCCTGTCAGTGGACAACATCTTCGTATTCATCATGATCTTCGGCTTCTTCGCCGTGCCATCGCAGTACCAGCGCCGGGTGCTGGTCTACGGCGTGCTGGGCGCCATCGTCATGCGCGCCATCATGATCCTTGCAGGCGCCTGGCTGGTGCAGCAGTTCCACTGGGTGCTGTATCTGTTCGGCGTCTTCCTGGTGGTCACCGGCTTCAAGATGCTGATCTTCGCCGATGCCGAAAGTGATCTGAACAAGAACCCGGTGCTCGGGTGGCTGCGCGACCACCTGCGCATCACCCATGAATACCACGGCGAGAAATTCACCGTCATGAAGGATGGGGTGCGCTGGTTCACGCCGCTGTTCCTGGTGCTCATGCTCATCGAGACCTCGGATGTGATCTTTGCCGTGGACAGCATTCCCGCCATCTTCGCCATTACCACCGATCCGTTCATCGTCTTCACCTCCAACATCTTCGCCATCATGGGCCTGCGCTCGCTCTACTTTCTGCTGGCGGACCTGAACGGTCGCTTCCATCTGCTGAAATACGGTCTGGCCCTGGTGCTGGTGTTCGTGGGCGTGAAGATGCTCATCGTCGATCTCTACAAGGTACCCATCGGCCTGGCCCTGGGCATCGTCGCCCTGATCCTCGTCTCCTCCGTGCTGGCCAGCCTGGCGGCCACCCGCAACCGGAAACCCTTGACATGAAACACGTTGAAAACCGACTGGAACATACCCTGTTTGCCAGCCGCTGGCTGCTGGTGCCGTTCTACATTGGCCTGATCCTGGCCCTGGCCTTGTTGCTGGTGAAGTTCGTCAAGGAATTCATCCATTTCGTGCCCCTGGTGTTCACCGCCCAGGGGGGAGATGTGATCATAGGCGTGCTGTCCCTGGTGGATGTGGTGATGGTGGCCAACCTGATCATCATCATCGTCTTCGCCGGCTACGAGAACTTCGTTTCCCGGTTCGATGCCGGCCAGCATGAGGACTGGCCTGGCTGGATGGGGCACGTGGGCTTCGCCGAACTGAAGATGAAGCTCATCGGTTCCATCGTCGCCATTTCGGGTATCGAGTTGCTCAAGGCCTTCATGCATGTGGAGGCCCTCAGCAACGAGCAACTGGCCTGGAAGGTGGGCATCCACATGACCTTCGTGCTTTCCGGCGTGCTGTTCGCGATCATGGACCGCGTGGCGTCGGGCAAGCACGGCGACCACCACGAGACGCGGGCCTGACAGGCCGTAAACGACGCTGCCTCAGACCTTGTCGGACTTGCGCCGGGCTTCGAACTTGAGCACCCGGGCGGGTGCGGCGATGCGATCCTTTTCTGCCAGGGCCCGCAGGGCCTGGTGAAATTCCCGTGGCAGACGTTGCATGGCCTCACGGCCACTTGTCTGGTAGCAGACCAGCTCGTAGGCCACCGGGTCGTCCAGCGCGGCCCGCGCATCGGCGTGGAAGGACTGCCAGGCCAGCATGACCCAGCTCTTGTATTCCACGTCCAGAAAGATGAATTCCTCCCGATCCAGGATGGCCAGCACCTGCATGGAACGAATGGGCACGAAGACCACGCCGCCCGGGCTGCGGGCCTGCAGGGTACGCGCCAGATTGTAGGTGTCCGCCGGCAGCCAGCGGGCTTCCCGGAACAAGACCTGGTCGCGGTAGACGGTGATTTCCAATGGAGTGAGCTTTTCTCCGGCACGTGGAGCAAGTATAACGGCAGCACCCCTGAACCCGGCCCGATAAGAGGAAACCAGCATGCGCCAGAACATATTCACCCACCATGCCCAGACGGTGCTCGGTGTGATCGAGTTCGTGGGTCTGGGGATCATCACCGTGGCCACCGTCATCGCCGGCATCGGCGAGGTGAACGTGATGCTGGCCGCCGGGATGGTCACCCTGGCGGACCTGTTGCTGCTCTTCCTTTACTTGGAGATCCTGGCCATGGTCGGGCTGTACTTCCAGTCCGGCCGGCTGCCCGTACGCTTCCCCATCTACATCGCCATCGTCGCCCTGGCACGCTACCTCGTGCTGGACCTGAAAAACCTCGACCTGTGGCATATGCTGGGCATCGCCGGTGCCATCCTGATGCTCACCCTGGCGGTGCTGCTCGTCCGCTTCGGACATGTGAAATTCGCCTATAGAGAAGGCGAATAGGACCCAGGGCCGCCGGATGTGAAGCCTCGCGGCACGACGCTAGCGCCCGCCCTGGCGTGCCACCAAGACCAAGCCCAGAAGGCTCTGAATCAGGTAGACGATGCTGGAAACCCCATGCCAGGTCTGGAAACGGTCACGGAACAGCCCTTCCATCACACCCCTGGGCATAGCCTGATGCTTGAGCTCTTCCAGGACGGGGCGGATGCCGAAGTGCTGCGCCAAGGTCAGCAGCAACATGGTCAGCGCGATCCAGAAAAAGGTCTGTTTCAGGGCCGAGGCACCGCCACGCGCAAGGCGGAACAACAGCAGCCATACGCCACAGGCCATGCCCACCCAGGCCATCCATGCAAACATCCTGCCCGCGACCATGCCTGCCAGCACGCGATCTTCCAGGTTGTAGAACAGCACTGGAGCGGCCAGATAACCCACGGCCCACAAGCCACCCACCCACAGGGCGACACTCCAGGCGGCGAGCAGATCGGGCAGGCGCCTCATGCGTTACTGGCCGCCCGCGAGGCTCGGGTCGAGCCAGACAGGCATCGCTGAATCCAGGCTGGTGCGAATGTCGTCACGCGCGTGGGTCAGACGTAGTGCACGTCGACGATCTCGTAATGGCGCAGACCACCCGGGGCCTGCACGTCCGCCACGTCACCGGCATATTTGCCGATGAGCGCCCGGGCAATGGGTGAGGCTATGGAGATCTTGCCCGCCTTGATATCCGCCTCGTCCTCGCCCACGATTTGATATTTCACTTCGTCGCCGGTCTCCGCGTCCACCAATTCCACCGTCGCACCGAAGACGATGCGGCCATCCACGTCCAAGTGCCGGGGGTCGATGATCTGGGCGTTGGCCAGCTTACTCTCCAACTCCCGGATACGCCCTTCGATGAAGCCCTGTTTCTCCTTGGCGGCATCGTATTCTGCGTTTTCCGACAGATCGCCATGCGAGCGCGCTTCCGCGATGGCCTCGATGACGTTGGGCCGCTCCACGCTTTTCAGACGTTGCAGCTCGTTGCGCAGCTGTTCCGCGCCCATCACGGTGAGTGGGGTCTTGTTCATGCCTACCTCTGATCATGCTCGCGCGTAAACGCGTCAATGCAGACGCCGGTGCAATTCCTGCAACCGATAAACGGTGATGTCCCGCCGGTTCCTCATGCCCAGGCAGGCCGCCTTGGCCCCCGCCAGGGTGGTGAAGTAAGGGATGTTCTGCGTCAGGGCGGCGGCGCGGATGGCGAAGGAATCCAGCACGGCGCGCTTGTCCTCCACCACGTTGATGATCAGGTGGATGTCCTTGTTCTTGATCATATCCACGATGTGGGGACGCCCTTCCGCCACCTTGTTCACCCTGTTCACGGGCACCCCTGCCACATCGATGGCGCGGGCGGTGCCGCGGGTGGCGAACAGCTTGAAACCCAGCTCGTGCAGTTGGTGGGCGATTTCCGCCACCTGCGGATGTTCGGGATCACGCACGGAAATGAAGGCATTGCCCGTGCGCGGCAGCTTCACGCTGGAACCATACTGGGCCTTGAGAAAGGCTTCGCCAAAGCTGTCGCCCACACCCATGACCTCACCGGTGGACTTCATCTCCGGCCCCAGGATGGGGTCCACGCCAGCGAACTTGCGGAACGGGAACACCGCTTCCTTCACCGAGTAATAGGGTGGGATCACTTCCTCCAGGGCACCCTGGCCACGCAGGCTCCTGCCCACCATGCAGCGCGCGGCGATCTTGGCCAGTTGCCGGCCCGTGGCCTTGGACACGAAGGGCACGGTACGGGAGGCCCGCGGGTTTACCTCCAGCACATACACCGTGTCACCCTTGATGGCGAACTGCACGTTCATCAGGCCCACCACGTTCAGGGCCCGGGCCATGGCCACGGTCTGCCGGCGCAGTTCGTCCTGGATGGCGGGTGACAGGCTGTAGGGTGGCAGGGAGCAGGCGGAGTCTCCGGAATGCACGCCGGCCTCCTCGATATGCTCCATGATGCCGCCGATGAGCACCTCGCCACCATCGGACAGGGCGTCCACGTCCACCTCGATGGCGTCGTTGAGGAAACGGTCCAGCAACACGGGAGAATCATTGGAGACCATGACCGCCTCCCGCATGTAGCGCTGCAGGTCACCCTCTTCCCGCACGATCTCCATGGCGCGTCCACCCAGGACATAGGAGGGACGTACCACCAGGGGATAGCCGATCTCGGCCGCCATGCTCAGGGCCTCGTCCTCGGTCCGGGCACAGCGGTTGGGAGGCTGCAACAGTCCCAGATCGTTGAGCATCTTCTGAAAGCGCTCCCGATCCTCGGCGGCGTCGATCATGTCCGGCGAGGTACCGATGATGGGCACGCCGTTGGCCTCCAGGTCCCGTGCAAGCTTGAGTGGTGTCTGGCCTCCGTATTGCACGATCACTCCCCAGGGCCTTTCGATGCGCACGATCTCCAGCACATCCTCCAGGGTGAGGGGCTCGAAATACAGGCGATCGGAAATGTCATAGTCGGTGGATACGGTCTCCGGGTTGCAGTTGACCATGATGGTCTCGAAACCGTCTTCGCGCAGGGCCAGGGCGGCATGCACGCAGCAATAGTCGAATTCGATGCCCTGGCCGATGCGGTTGGGTCCACCACCCAGCACCATGATCTTTTTGCGTGCACTGGGCTGGGCCTCGCACTCCTCCTCGTAACTGGAATAGAGGTAGGCCGTGGCGGTGGGGAATTCAGCGGCACAGGTATCCACCCGTTTGTACACCGGATTGATGCCCTGGGCCCAACGGCGGATGCGCACCTCGTGCTGGCTGCAGCCCAGCAGGGCGGCCAGGCGGCGGTCCGAGAAGCCATTGCGCTTCAGGGTGAACAGCTCGTCACGGCTCAAGTCTACCAGCCTGCGGCCCTTTAAGGCATTTTCCTGGCGTACCAGGTCCTCGATCTGGGCCAGGAACCAGGGGTCGATGTGGCTTATGGCATGGACCTCTTCCAGGTTCATGCCCACGCGGAAGGCATCGGCCACGTAAAACAGGCGCTCGGCGCCAGGATTACCCATCTCGGACTTGATCCTGGATTCGTCGCTGGTCTTCTCGTCCAGGCCGTCGGCCCCGATTTCCAAGCCCCGCAGGGCCTTCTGCAGGGACTCCTGCTGGGTACGGCCGATGGCCATGACCTCACCCACGGACTTCATCTGGGTGGTGAGGCGGTCGTTGGCCTGAGGGAATTTCTCGAAGGCGAAGCGGGGGATCTTGGTGACGACGTAGTCGATGGCTGGCTCGAAGGAGGCCGGGGTGAGGCCGCCGGTGATATCGTTCTTCAGCTCGTCCAGGGTGTAGCCCACCGCCAGCTTGGCCGCCACCTTGGCGATAGGAAAGCCGGTGGCCTTGGAGGCCAGGGCGGAGGAACGGGACACCCGGGGGTTCATCTCGATGACCACCATGCGGCCGTCCGCCGGGTTGACGGCGAACTGGACGTTGGAGCCGCCGGTATCCACGCCGATCTCCCGCAGCACGGCGATGGAGGCGTTGCGCAGGATCTGATACTCCCGATCCGTCAGGGTCTGGGCGGGGGCCACGGTGATGGAATCCCCGGTATGCACGCCCATGGGATCCAGGTTCTCAATGGAGCAGACGATGATGCAGTTGTCCGCCTTGTCGCGCACCACCTCCATCTCGAACTCCTTCCAACCGATGAGCGACTCCTCGATGAGGAGCTCATGGGTGGGCGAGGCCTCCAGGCCCCGCTCGCAGATGGCGAGGAACTCCTCCATGTTGTAGGCGATGCCGCCCCCCGTTCCGCCAAGCGTGAAGGATGGGCGGATGATGACAGGAAAACCGATGCCCGCCTGCACCTGTAGGGCGGCCTCGATGGAATGCGCGATACCGGAACGTGCGGAGGCCAGGCCGATGCGGGTCATGGCCTGCTTGAACTTCTCCCGGTCCTCGGCCATGTCGATGGCCTCTTTTCTTGCGCCGATGAGTTCCACGCTGTACCTGTCCAGGACTCCGTGCCGGGCCAGATCCAAGGCACAGTTCAAGCCCGTCTGCCCCCCCATGGTGGGCAGGATGGCGTGCGGGCGTTCCTTTTGGATGATGCGCTCCACCGTCTGCCAGTTGATGGGCTCGATGTAGGTGGCATCCGCCGTTTCCGGATCGGTCATGATGGTGGCCGGGTTGGAGTTCACCAGGATGACCCGATAGCCTTCCTGTCGCAGGGCCTTGCAGGCCTGGGCACCGGAGTAATCGAATTCACAGGCCTGGCCGATGACGATGGGACCAGCGCCGAGGATGAGGATGGACTGGATGTCCGTGCGCCTAGGCATGCTGCCCCCCACGCATCATATCGATGAAGCGGTCGAACAGATGGCTTACGTCATGCGGACCGGCGCTGGCCTCCGGGTGACCCTGGAAGCTGAAGGCCGGTACATCGGTGCGCTCGATGCCCTGGACACTGCCGTCGAACAGGGAACGATGGGTTACGCGCAGATTCGCCGGCAGACTGGCGTCGTCCACGGCAAAACCATGGTTCTGGCTGGTGATCAGGACCTGGCGGCTGGCCAAGTCCTGCACCGGGTGGTTGGCGCCATGGTGGCCAAACTTCATCTTCATGGTCTTGGCACCGGAGGCCAGCGCCAGGAGCTGGTGCCCCAGGCAGATGCCATAGATCGGGATGCCGGCGGCCAGGATGTCCTGGATGGCACGTACCGCGTAGTCGCAGGGCTGCGGATCGCCAGGCCCATTGGACAGGAACACGCCGTCCGGATTCAGGGCCAGAACCTCGCTGGCCGGGGTCTGGGCAGGTACCACGGTCACCCGGCATCCCCTCTGGGTCAGCATGCGCAATATATTGCGCTTCACGCCAAAATCGTAGGCGACCACCTCGAAGGCGCCCGCAGCCGGGCTGTCGAAACCCTGGCCCAGGTGCCACTCGCCTTGCCGCCATGACGTGAATGTGGTGCGGCTCACCACCTTGGCCAGATCAAGACCCGCCATGCTGGGACAGGCCCGGGCCTGGGCAATGGCCTGGGTCTCATCGATCCTACCGACCATGATGCAGCCATTCTGCGCACCCTTCTCGCGTAACAAGCGCGTGAGTTTGCGGGTATCCAAGCCAGCCATGGCAGCCACGCCATGCCGTTCGAGATAGGAGGAGAGGTCTTCGGCCATGCGGAAGCTGCTGGGCCGCATGGGGAGATCGCGTATGATGAGCCCGGCTGCATGCACCCGGTCCGATTCCTCGTCTTCAGGGTTGACCCCCACATTTCCGACATGAGGATAGGTCAGGGTCACGATCTGCCGGCAATATGAGGGGTCCGTCAGAATCTCCTGATAACCCGTCATCGACGTATTGAAAACCACCTCTCCGATACTGGTGCCCTGGGCACCGATGCCACGGCCGCGGAACACCGTCCCGTCGGCCAAGGCCAGAATTGCGGGCTCGAAAGCTGTCAAGATAAACCCCGGCTACACACGACAAGCGGGACAGGCTCACGCCCGTCCCGCCCGATTGAATCGCGTGCATTATACGGCCGGCAGGCCGGCCAGCCAAGCCTGGCGCCTGCCAGGGCAGATGGCCTGTACCGCTGACCCATCCGGATACCTCAGCCACGCCAGTAGACAGAAGGATTGGGCTGGTAAAAAAAAAGCCCACTGTGGTGTGGGCTTTTTTGAGGGATAGGAGTCTGGCGATGACCTACTTTCGCAAGCGAGGTGCTTACTATCATTGGCGCTGGGGTGTTTCACGGTCCTGTTCGGGATGGGAAGGTGTGGTGCCGCCCCGCTATGGTCGCCAGACGTAACGGGTAGCAGGTGC
>JAKQCX010000007.1 GCA_029558905.1 Pseudomonadota bacterium | reverse complement strand
CATGACCCTGGAAACCCTCGCCGACCTCGGCGAGAATCCCAACGTCAGCTTGCCCGCGGTCGCAAGCTGATCGGCTTCCCAACCTTGCCAGAGTCGATGACCTTCTGATCGCTTCTTACACCACGTCCAGGGACACGATCTCTGCCGGGCCTGGTGCGGGCCACGATCATCGCAGGGCGCCGATGTTTGGCTGATCCATTCCAGCGCTGGGATTTACCTTCATCTTCCTGTTATCTTGGCTATCATCCCGGAATCGGGCTCCCCCCCTTGTTCATTCTTCAGGACGTCAAGAGATGGCTACAGTCACCGTGAAGTGGTTCAGCAACTCCAAGGGCCTCGACAACTCCAAGGGCCTCGACTTTATTGCTGCGGAAGATGGTGGCGTGGATCTGTTCGCCCACTTCCAGTCACTGCGGAGCCTCGACGCCAAATCCCCCGGACAGGGTCGGCGAGCACGTGCCACCGGCGATGAGGCGTGCAGTGCACAGGAGGACATGGGGCCGGACGAGGACACAGGGCCAGATCGCCCGCTACCGCCGACCGGCTGATATCGGTTTCCCGGCGAGAGGGCAAGGGCCTCATGGGCATGTGACCCTGGCCCGGGTGTGGTGCTGCGCAGTTGGCGTATCCTTGTCGCGCCGGGAGATGGCCATAGCCTGGTTGCATAAGGCGCGGGAATGATGCAGAAACGCCTTCCGTATCCTGGCCGGCGATCGGGACTGACCGGAACTGCTGATGCCGCCTCCCATGATTTGAGCAGCGGGTGCATCTTCCATCGCCAAACCAAGGGTCGCGACGGCACACGCCAGGTGTCGCGTGCGTCGGTGGCGGCCTGCCCCCAGTCTCTTTCCAGTGTGCGGGAAGCAGGGTGCTCAGCCGCGCAACTCCGGCGTGACGTGTGGCTGCAGGGCCTGCAGCAGCTGTACGAAGACCTTGGGACTGCCGGCCACCACGTGGCCGGAATGCAGATAGTTTTCCTCACCGGCGAAATCGCTCACCAGGCCCCCGGCCTCCAGGATCAACAGACAGCCGGCAGCGATGTCCCACGGGCTGAGCCCGATCTCGAAGAATCCGTCCATGCGGCCGGCGGCTACCCAGGCCAGGTCCAGGGCAGCGGAACCGGGTCGGCGCAGACCGGCGGTCTTCTGCACCAGGTCGCGGAACATGCCCAGGTAGGCATCCAGGTGGGTGAAGTCCCGGTAGGGAAAACCGGTACCGATGAGGCTGCCCCGCAGCCGGTCCCGGTGGGAGACGCGGATGCGACGCTCGTTGAGGAAGGCGCCCCGGCCCCGGCTGGCGGTGTACAGGTCGTTGCGTGCCGGGTCGTAGATCACGGCCTGGGAGAGCTGGCCCCGGTGCAGCAGGGCGATGGAAACGGCGTACTGGGGCACGCCGTGCAGGAAGTTGGTGGTGCCGTCCAGGGGATCGATGATCCACTGGTACTCGGCATCACCGGGCGCACCCGCGCCGGTGCCGGATTCTTCCGCCAGGATGGCGTGCCGGGGATAGGCCTCCAGCAGGCTCTGGATGATGGCCTGTTCAGCCATGTGGTCCACTTCGCTGACGAAGTCGTTCTCGCGCTTGCTGCGTACGGTGAGGCGGTCGATGTCCAGACTGCCCCGGTTGATGATGGCGCCGGCGCGCCGGGCGGCCTTGACCGCCGTGTTGAGCATGGGGTGCATGATTGTGTAAAGAACGATGGATTTCCTGGGAAATTTTACCGTGAACCCACCCGCAAACCCGCCCAATTCTTGCCCTGCGCCGACCCTGGCCTGTCTCGACGATGTCCGCGTCGTCCTGGCGGAAACCAGCCACTCGGGCAACCTGGGAGCTGTGGCCCGCGCCATGAAGGTCATGGGCCTGTCCGACCTGCGTCTGGTCTCGCCCCGCTGCGACATCGATGACGCAGCCCGGGCCCGGGCCTCCGGGGCGGTGGACGTACTGACGAACGCCCGGGTGCATGCCGATCTGGCAGACGCCCTTTCGGATACCGTGCTGGCGGCGGCCTGCACCTCGCGCCGCCGGGATCTGCCTCATCCCGCCTTCACCCCGCGCCAGGCCGCGCCGGCATTGCTGGCCCACGCCATTTCCGGCCCGGTGGCCCTGGTCTTCGGCTCCGAGACCTTCGGCCTGTGCAACGAACAGCTCATGCAGTGCCGCTGGCTCGTCAACATCCCCACCAGCCCCGGCTACGCCTCCCTGAACCTGGGTGCGGCGGTGCAGGTGCTGGCCTACGAGCTGCGCAGCAGCCTGGCGGATGCCCCCCTGGATTTACCGGCCTTCGAACCCGCCGCCCACGCGGCGCAGGAGGCCTTGCTGGCCGAGCTGGAACGCACCCTGGTGGCCATCGGCTATCTCGACCCCGCCCACCCCAAGCGCCTCATGCCCCGCTTGCGCCGCTTTTTCGCCAAGGCCGGCCTGGAAAGGGAGGAAGTGGCCATCTGGCGGGGCATACTCAACGCCATCCCACGCCGGAACACGCCCTGAGCGGGCTTGTTTGACTGAAATGCTCGGGAATAGGGAAAATCCGCTTCTTGATGCTTTCTGAATATTCCAATGTTCGACAGATTGCGGGAAGACATCCGGGTGGTGTTCGACCGGGACCCGGCCGCGCGTACCTTCTTCGAGGTGCTGACCACCTACCCGGGGCTGCATGCCATCCTCTGGCATCGGCTGTCCCATGGACTGTGGGGCCTGGGTCTCAAATGGCTGGCACGCCTGTCCAGCACCCTGGCCCGCTGGGTCACGGGCATCGAGATCCACCCGGGGGCGCGCATCGGCCGTCGGGTGTTCATCGACCATGGCATGGGCGTGGTCATCGGCGAGACGGCGGAAATCGGCGATGACTGCACCCTATATCACGGGGTTACCCTGGGGGGGACATCCTGGCGCAAGGGCAAGCGTCACCCCAGCCTGGAGGCAGGGGTCATCGTTGGCGCCGGCGCCAAGGTGCTGGGCCCCATCAACCTGGGTGCCGGCGCCAAGATTGGCTCCAACGCGGTGGTGGTGAAGGACGTGCCCGCCGGCGCCACGGCCGTGGGCATTCCCGCCCGCATCCTGCTCAACGATACGGACAAGGCCCGGGAGGAAAAGGCCCGGCAGATGGGTTTCTCGGCCTATGGCGTGGGCGCGGACATGAACGACCCCATGGTGAAGGCCGTGCACGGCCTCATCGACCACTCGACCAATACCGACCGGCGTCTGGAGTGGATCGTGGCCGAACTGCTGCGCCTGGGAGGCCGTCCCGAGGAAGGGCGGACGGATGACCACTTCGACGCGGATTCCCTCAATCGGCTGGTGGACTGAATTTCCTCGGGCGAATAGTTGACTGTTTTAATCGGGATTAGTAGAGTGGCGTCATCCTATCCGACCATACGAGGCTTGGCATGCGTCTGACAACCAAAGGCCGTTTCGCGGTAACCGCCATGATCGACCTGGGCATGCGCCACCAGCATGGTCCCGTGACCCTGGCCGGCATCAGCGAGCGGCAGCGCATCTCTCTATCCTACCTGGAACAACTCTTCGGCCGCCTGCGTCGGCAGGGCATCGTGGACAGCGTACGGGGTCCCGGCGGTGGCTACACCTTGGCACGCGCCCTGGATGATATCTCCGTGGCCTGCATCATCCGCGCCGTGGACGAACCCATCGATGCCACCAAGTGTGGTGGCCTGGGCAACTGCCATGACGACCGCGAGTGCATGACGCACGATTTGTGGATGGGCCTCAATGCCCATATCTACCAGTACCTGGAATCCGTGCATCTGGGTGAACTGGTGCGCAAGCAGTTGAAAAAGGAGGCCGAAGAGATGCAGGACGGCGCCAGTGCCACGCACAAGCGCGGCCGGCACATCGTCGGTTCCGCTGAGCTGAAGGCCGTGGTGCACGGTTGATCATCAAAAAAGGTTCCAACATGGTCAAGACCCCCATTTACCTCGACTACTCGGCCACCACCCCGGTGGATCCCCGTGTGGCCGAAAAGATGATTCCCTACCTGACGGAGAAGTTCGGCAACCCGGCCTCCCGTTCCCACGGTTTTGGCTGGGAGGCCGACACGGCGGTGGAACAGGCGCGCGCCGAGGTGGCTGCCCTGGTGCGGGCCGATCCCAGGGAGATCGTCTGGACCTCTGGTGCCACCGAGTCCAACAACCTGGCCATCAAGGGCGCCGCCCAGTTCTACAAGGGCAAGGGCAAGCATCTGATCACAGTCAAGACCGAGCACAAGGCCGTGCTGGATACCTGTCGTGAACTGGAACGTCAGGGCTTCGAGGTGACCTATCTGGACGTTGCCGCCAGCGGCCTGATCGACCTGGATGCCTTCAAGGCCGCCCTGCGCCCGGATACCATCCTGGCATCGGTCATGTTCGTGAACAACGAGATCGGCGTCATCCAGGACATCCCCGCCCTGGGGGAGGTCTGCCGCGGCAAGGGCGTGCTCTTCCACGTGGACGCCGCCCAGGCCGCGGGCAAGGTGGACATCGACCTGTCCAGGCTGAAAGTCGATCTCATGAGCTTTTCCGCCCACAAGGCCTATGGACCCAAGGGCATCGGCGCCCTGTACGTGCGGCGCAAGCCCCGGGTGCGTCTGGAGGCCCAGATGCACGGTGGCGGGCATGAGCGGGGCATGCGTTCCGGCACCCTGCCCACGCACCAGATCGTGGGCATGGGCGAGGCCTTCCGCATCGCCAGGGAAGAAATGCATACCGAGACCGAGCGTATCCGCATGCTGCGTGACAAGCTGTTGCGCGGCTTGGCGGACATCGAGGAAGTGCACGTCAACGGCGACATGGAGGCCCGTATCGCCGGCAACCTGAACGTGAGCTTCAACTTCGTGGAGGGTGAATCCCTGATGATGGCCATCAAGGACCTGGCCGTATCCTCCGGTTCGGCCTGCACCTCCGCCAGCCTGGAACCGTCCTACGTGCTCAAGGCCCTGGGGCGCAACGACGAGCTCGCCCACAGTTCCATCCGCTTCACCATCGGCCGCTTCACTACCGAAGCAGAGATCGACTACGCCATCCGGCTGCTGCACGAGAAGATCGGCAAGCTGCGGGAAATGTCCCCCCTTTGGGAGATGTACAAGGACGGCATCGATCTCGACAGCGTACAGTGGGCGGCCCATTGATTCATTCGGGGAATGAGGAAATGGAAAACGCGAGGCAACGCCATGACTTCGGCATCCACGTTTCCCCCTTCCCATATCCCTTTCCCCCGCGACGATAGGAGCGAACGATGTCTTACAGCGACAAGGTCCTGGACCATTACGAAAACCCCCGCAACGTGGGTGCCTTTGCCAAGGATGACGCGGCCGTGGGCACCGGCATGGTGGGCGCCCCCGCCTGCGGCGATGTCATGAAGCTGCAGATCAAGGTGAACGGGCAGGGCGTCATCGAGGACGCCAAGTTCAAGACCTACGGTTGCGGTTCCGCCATTGCCTCCTCCTCCCTGGTGACCGAGTGGGTCAAGGGCAAGACCCTGGACGAGGCCATGGCCCTGAAGAACACTCAGATCGCCGAGGAACTGGCCCTGCCGCCGGTGAAGATCCACTGTTCCATCCTGGCGGAGGACGCTATCAAGGCCGCCGTGGCGGACTACAAGCAAAAGCATGGCGCCGCCGCCGGCGTTTCCGAATACACCGCCTGCAACCCACCCAAGGAGCACTGATATGGGAGCCGAGACCTGCGCCGTCCCCGAAGGCATGCCTACCGATCTATCCCAGCTGGGCATGGGCCCGGCCGCCGCCGCCGCCGTCACCCTGTCCGAGCGGGCCGTCAAACATATCCGGGATTTCCTCGACAAGCGGGGCAAGGGCCTGGGCATCAAGCTGGGGGTGCGTACCTCCGGCTGCTCCGGCATGGCCTACAAGCTGGAATTCGTCGACGAGGAGGACCCCCAGGATCAGAAGTTCCAGTACCAGGGCATTACCGTTTACGTCGACCCCAAGAGCCTGTCCTACCTGGCCGGTACCGAACTGGACTATGTGCGCGAGGGCCTGAACGAGGGCTTCCAGTTCAACAACCCGAACGTCAAGTCCCAGTGCGGCTGTGGGGAATCGTTCAACGTCTGAGCCCACCCCGGGAAACGGGAAGCGTAACCACCGCCCCCGTTTCCCTTCTCCTCCCTTTCCACCATGCCTCTCGACTTCAACCAGAACCACTTCCAGCTCTTCGGCCTGCCCGTCCGCTTCGTCCTGGATGCCGGCCAACTGGATGAGGCCTATCGGGGCCTGCAGGCAAAGATCCATCCAGACCGGTTTGCGCATGCTGGAGAGGCAGAAAAGCGTCTGTCCATGCAGTGGGCCACGCGCGCGAACGAGGCCTACGAGACCCTGAGAAGTCCTTTCGAGCGGGCGCGTTATCTGTTGTGGCTGCAGGGTGTGGACGCCATGGACCCAAAAAACACCGCCATGCCGGCGGATTTCATCATGCAGCAGATGGCATGGCGCGAGGCCCTGGCGGATACCAACCGAAACCGCGACGCGCCTGCGCTGGACAGGCTGGAACAGGAGCTGCGGGGCCAGAGCAAGGCCTACCAGGCTGATCTGGCGCGGCTCATCGACGATGCCAGGGATTACCCGCGCGCCGCCGAGACCCTGCGCAAGCTGCGTTTCATGGACAAGCTGCTGGAAGAGGTGGATAGCGCGTATGCTGCACTGGACTGAGCAGGTGAAACGGGAAAATAGAAACGCAGGGTGGTATCGGAGCAATCGATGCGGCCCATGCCGGCGAGGATCGCAACCCGAAGGCAGTCGCAACCCGGACTCCGGCTTGCGCCGGAGTGACGAGTAGTCGGCGCTTCCACGCCCTACCATTTGCCACCAAGCCCCATGGCCCTGTTGCAAATCGCCGAACCCGGCATGTCTACCGCGCCCCACCAGCACCGGCTGGCTGTGGGCATCGACCTGGGCACCACCAATTCCCTGGTGGCCAGTGTGCGCAATGCCGTGGCCGTGGTGCTGAACGACGCGCGCGGCCACGGCCTGCTGCCTTCCGTGGTGCGCTACCACGAAGACGGCAGCACCAGTGTGGGCCAGGCCGCCCAGGCCCGGGCCGCGGACGACCCCCGCAATACCATCCTCTCCGTCAAGCGCTTCATGGGACGGGGCATCAAGGACATCCCGGATGCCACCACCCTGCCCTATCAGTTCGTGGACGCCCCGGGCATGGTGCAGATCAAGACCGTGGCGGGCGTGAAAAGTCCAGTGGAGGTCTCCGCCGAAATCCTCAAGGCCACCAGGGCGCGGGCCGAGGCCGCCCTGGGCGGTGAACTGGTGGGTGCGGTGATCACCGTGCCCGCCTACTTCGACGACGCCCAGCGCCAGGCCACCAAGGATGCCGCCAAACTGGCGGGGCTCAATGTGCTGCGCCTGCTCAATGAACCCACCGCCGCCGCCATCGCCTACGGCCTGGACAACGCCGCCGAGGGCATCTATGCGGTCTACGACCTGGGGGGCGGCACCTTCGACATCTCCATCCTCAAGCTCTCCAAGGGGGTGTTCGAGGTGCTGGCCACCAATGGTGACTCCGCCCTGGGGGGCGACGACTTCGACCGCCGTATCTACTGCTGGGTGCTGGACCAGGCCAAAATCCACACCCTGGCGGATCGGGACAAGGCCCTGCTGCTGAGCCATGCGCGCGCCGCCAAGGAAAACCTCACGGACCATGACGAGACCGTCATCACCGTGGTGCTGTCCACCGGCGAAGTCATCAACCTGCGTCTGAGCGAGGCCGAGTTCAACGCCATGACCGCCAGCCTGGTCAACAAGACCCTGACCACCACGCGCAAGGCCCTGCGTGACGCAGGGCTGCGGCCCGAGGAGGTGAAGGGCGTGGTGATGGTGGGCGGTGCCACCCGCATGCCCCGTATCCAGGCCGCCGTGGGCGAATTCTTTGGCCAGGCGCCGCTCACCAATCTGGATCCGGACAAGGTGGTGGTCCTGGGGGCGGCCATGCAGGCCAATGTGCTGGCGGGCAACAAGAGCGGCGGCGACTGGCTGCTGCTGGACGTGGTACCCCTGTCCCTGGGCCTGGAAACCATGGGAGGGCTGACGGAGAAGATCATTCCGCGCAACGCCACCATCCCTACCGCCCGAGCCCAGGAATTCACCACCTTCAAGGATGGCCAGACCGCCATGAGCATCCATGTGGTGCAGGGCGAACGTGATCTGGTGGTGGACTGTCGCAGCCTGGCCCGCTTCGAGCTGCGTGGCATCCCCCCCATGGTGGCGGGCGCTGCGCGTATCCGCGTCACCTTCCAGGTGGATGCCGACGGCCTGCTCTCGGTCACCGCCCGGGAAACGGGTACCGGCATCGAGGCCCATATCGCCGTGAAACCCTCCTACGGTCTCACGGACGACGAAGTGGCCAGCATGCTTCAGGATTCCTATGTCCATGCCCAGGATGACATGGTGGCACGCAACCTGGCCGAGGCCCGGGTGGATGGCCAGCGTCTGCTGGAGGCCACCCAGGCCGCCCTGGCGGAAAACGGGCAGGCGTTGCTCAATAGCACGGAGCTGGCCCAAATCGAGACACTCATGGCCAACCTGAGGATGGCCCTGCGCGGCACTGAATCGACCGCCGTCAAGCAGGCCAGCGAGGCCCTCAATCAGGGTACGACCGAGTTCGCCGCGCGGCGCATGGACCTGTCGGTACGCAAGGCGCTGACCGGTCACAGACTGGATGAACTGGAGATCTGACACCGCCATGCCGCAACTGATCGTACTGCCCCACATGGAGCTGTGCCCCGACGGCGCCGTTCTCGACGCCCAGGCAGGCACATCCATCTGCGACACCCTGCTGGAAAACGGCATCGAGATCGAGCATGCCTGCGAGAAATCCTGTGCCTGCACTACCTGTCATGTGATCGTGCGCGAGGGTTTCGACAGCCTGCCCGAGGCCACCGAGACGGAAGACGATCTGCTGGACAAGGCCTGGGGCCTGGAACCCACCTCCCGCCTGTCCTGCCAGGCCCTCGTGGGGGATGAGGACCTGGTGGTGGAGATCCCCAAATACACCATCAACATGGTGAAAGAAGGGCATTGATCCATCGGGAGGCGCACCCTGCACCCGATCACGCTCGCCGCCCCACCAATCCCCTCTCAGCCCCAGCCCTCCATCTGCCCTTGAGCTCATGCCATGAAATGGACCGATACCCTGGACATCGCCATCGCCCTGGAAGAACACCACCCGGAGGTGGATCCACGCTACATCCGTTTTACCGACCTACACCGCTGGGTCATGGACCTGCCGGACTTTGTCGATGATCCCAACCGTTCCAACGAGAAGATCCTGGAAGCCATCCAGATGACCTGGATCGAGGAGCGGGATTGAAACCCCATGCAGCGCCCTCTCTGGGCGCGCAGGCACAGGGCCGGGTGCGTCGGGCACCCATGACGCTGGTCCTGCTCACCGCCCTGGCCATACCTCCGGCCAAGGCGGCCGAGCCCCTGGGCTTCAAGGGCCAGGGCATCGGCAGTTCCAACCTGGCCATCGCCCAGGATCCCCGCTTCGAATGCCGCGAATTGCGCACACCCACGGCGGATCAGGTCTGCAGCCTGCGTCCCAGGGAACAGGAGACCATCGCCGGCGTGCGCCTCATCAGCCTGTACTACTTCTATGACCGGGCCCGCCTGAGCGGCATCACCCTCAGCCTGCCGGCAAACCAGTTCGAGGGTGTCGCCCAGGCCCTGGAGGGCAAATACGGCCCACCCCGGACGCGGATGGAGCAGGTCAGGAACCACAAGGGCGATACCTTCGAGAACCGCATCCTCACCTGGCGCCAGGGAGACGCCTTGCTGGAGGCCCAGCGCTTTGCCGGACGTCTGGACCGCTCTCTGATCCGCCTGTCCGACCTGGCCGCGGCCGAGCGCATCCGCCAGCGCCGGGCCCGCATCCCGGACCGGGATCTGTAGGCCGGACGGGACTCAGCCCGGCAAGGCATCCCCTTCCAGGTCCAGGTCCGGGATGTGGGTGAAGGAGATGCGCATGGGCGCCTCGTGCCGGGCCCGGAAGGCCCCCCCGAAATAGATGGCATCGCTGCCGAAGCGCTGGTGCAGCCTGTCCAGCACCGCATCCAGCCCCGGGACACCCCGTTGCTCCGGAAACAGGGGCAGGGCGGACTGACCCGTGGGGGCCAGCTCCTTCAACACCAGCCCTACCTTCACCGGCTCCCGTCCCCGCGGCCTTTCCGCCCACAGGGTGTCGAGTATGCGCAGCAGACCAAGGGTGCCATCCATGGCCTGGAAGCGGGCCTCCGTCACCCAAGGGGCACGCTCGCGCCAATCGACGCTCACTTCCAGACGCCGGCACAGATAACCTTCGCCACGCATGCGCCGGGCCGCCTTTTGCAGCAGCTTGGAGAGCACCGCATAGGCCCCCTGGTCGAAACGCAGCGGGGGAGGCAGCACGTGGGAATGGCTGATGCTGCCCCGTCGGGTGGGCGGCACAGGTACGGCATACCCGCGCAGCTGGTCGTACATGCGCTCGCCCCCCACCCCACCCCAGATCCGGCGCAGGCTGGCGCGATCCGCCTGGCACAGGGCCTGCACGCTGCGGATGCCGGACTGCGCCAGCCGGGCCAGCATGCCGCGGCCCACGCCGTGGATATCCGCCAGTTTCAGGCCGTACAGGCGCTGGGGCAATTCGTGCGCGTGGATCACGGTCAGGCCGTCGGGCTTCCGCATGTTGGAGGCCATCTTGGCAATGAAACGGTTGGGGCCAATACCCACGGAACTGGTGAGACACTCCCCCACCTGCGCGCGGATGCGGCGCTTGACCTCCAGGGCCCGCTGTACCGCCACCTCCTGCCGTTGCCAGCTGCCGCTGAGTTCGCACACGACCTCGTCGATGGACAACACCTCGGTGATGGCGATGACCTGGTCCACCACATTCATGAGACGGTGATGCATCTCCACATACACGGCAGGCCGGGCCTGGATCAGGGCGATGCCGGGACACAGCCGGCGTGCATCCAGCACCGAGGTGCCGGTCTTCACGCCGAAGCGCTTGGCTTCATAGCTGGCGGCGATGCAGCAGGTGGTCTCCGCCAGCACCGGCAGGATGCCCACGGGCCGACCGCGCAATTCCGGCCGCAACTGCTGCTCCACCGAGGCGAAATAGGCATTGAAATCCAGGAGCAGGGCCGACAGGGGGCGCGGGGTTTCTGGGGCAGGGCTCGGCATGGAGGCAACCTGGATGCACGGGTTTCCAGTCTAGTCACGGGTCCGGGCGACGTAGGCGTCGATGACATCCATGAGGCGCTCCATGTGGGTCTGATCCGGACCGCTCTCCGCCGGCAGATGCACGATCCTGATGCCGCGCTCGCGGCAGGCCCCGACATCCACGATGCCGGCATCAGGCCCCAGGACCACCACCAGGCCCAGCTTGTGGGCCGCGGCAATGGCCTGGCGGTCGATGGGAGTCGCGCAGGTCACGCCAATGCTGGCGCGCCACAGGTGGTCCGCACAATCGGCCGCGGCAGTGCGGGGATATTCGACCCACACGTGTTCGTAGCCGGGTACGCGCGGCTCGCCGGCGATGTGCTGGCGATCGAGGATGACGATATACGGTTTCATGCTGGCACCAGCGGAGAGTTAGCGGACCACCAGTGTGCACGATGACAGGCTCATGGCGTGCGCTACCCGGAGCAGGAGGCAAGGATGCGCACTCCTGCGCCACGGTCCGGTTCAGAATTCTTCCTCCGCATCCGTCTGCTTCGCAGGCTCCGGCTTGGCGAGCCGTACGTTTTCCAGGTTTTTGGGCGGATGCAGGCGCTGGTTGCCCCCCCAGCTCAGGTCCCGGGGTTTGGGGCGTCGGTGTCGACGGCGATAGATGAAGCGCAGGTGTCCGACCACGATCCCCGCGGAGATCAGCATCACACCGCTGAGCTTGCCCACCCAGGCGTCCAGTTTGCCAAGCGCCACCAGACCCATCACCGCATAGAGATAGGGCAGGGGTTCGTAGAGCCAACCCGGCATGTTTTTGAACATTTTGCCTCCTATCCCCAACCAGTTTAGCAAGTCGGGCTGACTTTTCCCCTTCTCATGCTCATCGTTCAGCCCGGACCAAGAAAGACGATCCACAGCGGCAGTGTGAGCAGGAAGGCCAGACTGCTCCAGCTGGTGGTGAGGGCGGCGGCACGTACATCCAGATGGAAACGGTCGGCGAAACTGGCGGCCATGAGCATGGTGGGCATGGCCGTTTCCAGCACGGCAGCGGTCTGGGCCGCTTGCAGCTCACCAAACAACAGCCGTGCCAGCACCATGGCCAGCACGGGCGCCAACACCAGCTTTACCGCCACCGCCACCAGCACCGGCCGGCTGGGGCGCAATTCCCCCCAGGGAATGGACAGACCCAAGGTGAACAGCATGATGGGGATGGTGGCCTGACCCATGAACTTGGCCGCCTTGACGAGGGGATCCACATCCAGACCCGACAGGTTGACGGCAAAACCCAGGACGAATCCCCAGATGGGGGGCAGGCCCAGCACGGTGCGCAACAGGCTGGTGCCATGTCCTCCCTCATGTCCCAGGCGGGTGGCGATCCACACGCCGAAGGTCCACAGCAGGGGGGTGGAGGCCAGCACGTCGGCGAAGGCGGCATAGCTGCCGCCGATGTCGCCATACAGGAAGGTCAGGGTGGGATATCCCATGAACAACACATTGGCGAAGATGCCACCCAGCAGGATGGCAGCCCGAGTCTCCCGCGCGAGCCCACGCCCCAGGCCGCTGTGGAACAGCAGGGGATAGAGCAGGCAGAAGCCCAGGCCGATGCCCAGGAGGGTGATAACCGGCACCGTCAGCAATTGCGGCGTGATCTCCGCCTGGGCAGACAGGGCGAAGAGCAGGGGTGGTGCGAACACGTCCACCACCAGGCGGTTCAGGCTGACACGCAGGCCGGCGGCGGGAAACTGGGGTCGATGACGCACCCACAGGCCGCCGGCCGCCACCAGCAGGGCAATGGGCAGCCAGACCTGGAGCAGGAGCTGGATGAGAAATTGGGGGCTCATGGGCAAATATTACGGCCTGACCCACCTCTCCCCCGGCATTCACGCCCGCCGGTTCCCACCCAGCAACACCACTCCGGGCCAAGGCCGGATGGGGCCCGTTAGAATGTCCCCGGACCAGGACCTGAATCCGGGAGTGCGCATGAGCACCTTTCTCACGCTGGATGGCAACGAGGCCGCCGCGCGCATGGCCTATCTTTGCAACGAGATCATCGCCATCTACCCCATCACCCCTTCCTCCAACATGGGCGAATGGGCGGACGAGTGGGCCAGCCAGAAGAGGCCCAACCTCTGGGGCACGGTGCCCCGTATCATCGAGATGCAATCCGAGGGCGGTGCCGCCGGTGCCCTGCACGGCGCGCTCACTTCCGGCGCCCTGGCCACCAGCTTCACCGCCAGCCAGGGGCTGCTGCTGTATCTGCCCAACCTGTACAAGCTCGCCGGCGAGCTCACGCCCTTCGTGCTGCACGTAGCCGCCCGGGCCGTGGCCACCCACGCCCTGTCCATCTTCGGCGACCACTCCGACGTCATGGCCTGCCGCCCCACGGGCTGCGCCCTGCTGTGCTCCGGCTCGGTGCAGGAGGCCCAGGACTTCGCCCTGGCGGCCCAGGCCGCCACCCTGGCGGGGCGTCTGCCAGTGATCCACTTCTTCGATGGCTTCCGCACCTCGCACGAGGTGGCCAAGATCGAGGCGGTGGAATTGGACACGGTGCGGGCCATGATAGATGACGGCCAGGTCATGGCCCACCGGGCCCGGGCCCTGTCGCCGGAACACCCGGTGCTGCGGGGCACCTCCCAGAACCCGGACGTGTTCTTCCAGTCCCGGGAGCGGGTGAACCCGGTGTACGAAACCTTCCCGGGCGCCATGCAGGCGGCCTTCGACCGCTTCGGCGAACTCACCGGCCGGCGCTACCGCCTGTTCGACTACGTGGGCGCGGCGGATGCGGAGCGGGTCTTGGTGCTCATGGGCTCCGGTGGTCAAACCGCTCTGGAAACCGTGGCCCATCTCGCGGCGCGGGGGGAACAGGTGGGAGTCCTGCGGGTACGCCTGTACCGGCCCTGGAGCGGGGCGGACTTTCTCGCTGCCCTGCCCGCCGCGACCCGGGACGTGGCGGTGCTGGACCGCACCAAGGAGCCGGGGGCCGACGGCGAACCCCTGTACAAGGATGTACTGGCCACCCTGGCCCAGGCCGCCGCCGACGGCCGGGCCATGCCCCGGGTCATCGGCGGCCGCTACGGCCTGGCCTCCAAGGAGTTCACCCCGGCCATGGTGAAGGCCGTGTTCGACGAGCTGGCCAAGCCGTTGCCCAGGCGTCAGTTCACCGTGGGTATCCTGGACGACGTGAGCCACCTGTCCCTGGACTGGGACCCGGATTTCCGCACGGAGGCGGCGAGGAATCTACAGCACGCCGTGTTCTGGGGCCTGGGGGCCGACGGTACCGTGTCGGCCAACAAGAACTCCATCAAGATCATCGGTGAGACCACGCCCCTGCACGCCCAGGGCTATTTCGTCTACGACTCCAAGAAATCCGGTGCTGTCACTGCCTCCCACCTGCGCTTCGGCCCCGAACCCATCCGCTCCACCTATCTCATCGAGGCGGACATGGCGGATTTCGTGGCCTGTCACCAGACCATCTTCCTGGAACGCTACGACATGCTGGCCCATGCCCGGCCCGGGGGGGTGTTCCTGCTCAACACTCCGGACCCGGCGGAACGGGTGTGGCACAGCCTGCCCGAGGCCACCCGGGTCCAGATTCAGACCAAGGGCCTGCAACTGTGGGTCATCGACGCCTACGGGGTGGCGGCGGAAGCCGGCATGGGGCGGCGCATCAACACCATCATGCAGACCTGCTTCTTCGCCATCTCCGGCATCCTGCCCCGGGAGCAGGCCATCACCGCCATCAAGCAGGCGGTGGAAAAGACCTATGGCCGCAAGAGCAAGCGCCTGACGGAGCTCAACTTCCGCGCCATCGACTTGGCCCTGGAGCACCTGCACGAGATTGCCATTCCAGCGCAGGCCGAAACCCGGGAGGCCATGGCCTGGATCCCGGCTCCCACAGGATTGACGGAGATTCCTGGCTTCGTGCGCGACATCACCCTGCCCATCCACTATGGCCGGGGCGACCTGCTGCCCGTGTCTGCCATGCCCCTGGACGGCACCTGGCCCCTGGGTACTGCCCGCTACGAGAAGCGCAACATCGCCCTGGAAATCCCGGTGTGGGACGAGAACCTGTGCACCCAGTGTGGCAAGTGCGTGCTGGTGTGTCCGCACAGCGCCATCCGCGCCCGGGTCTTCGATGCCGGCCTGAGCCGGGATGCTCCACCCACCTTCAAGCACGTGCCCGCCCGCAGCAAGGACTTTCCTGCCGGCACCCGGATGAGCTACCAGGTGGCGCCGGAGGACTGCACCGGCTGCCGTGACTGCGTGGAGGCCTGTCCCATCCACGACAAGTCCAACGTATCCCGCAGGGCGGTGAACATGGCGCCCCTGACCCACGAGTTGCGTCTGGCGGAGCGGGAGAACTTCGCCTTTTTCCTGGCTCTGCCCGAGTTCGACCGGGAGGCGGTCAAGCACACCACCATCCCGGGTTCTGCCCTGCTGGACCCCCTGTTCGAGTTCTCCGGGGCCTGCGCCGGCTGCGGCGAGACCCCCTACATCCGTCTGGCCACCCAGCTGTTCGGAGATCGCATGCTCATCGCCAACGCCACGGGCTGCTCCTCCATCTACGGCGGCAACCTGCCCGCCACCCCCTACACCACCAACGCCGAGGGGCGGGGGCCGGCGTGGTCCAACTCCCTGTTCGAGGACAACGCCGAATTCGGCCTGGGCATGCGCCTGGCAGCGGACAAGCTCATGGACCATGCCCGGCGGCTGGCCAAGGCGATGGCGAGTGAGATCGGCGGCGACCTGGTGACGGAACTGGTGGAGGCCGACCAGCGGGACGAGGCGGGCATCCGCGCCCAGCGGCGGCGGGTGGCCGTGCTGCTGGACAGGCTGGCCGCGTTGAAACATCCCCGGGCCCGGGAGCTGGCCTCGGTGGCGGAATGGCTCATCCGCCGTTCCGTGTGGATCATTGGCGGCGACGGCTGGGCCTACGACATCGGCTACGGCGGCCTGGACCACGTGCTGGCCCTGCCCTACGACGTGAACATCCTGGTGCTGGACACGGAGGTGTATTCCAACACCGGCGGCCAGACCTCCAAGGCCACGCCCATCGGCGCCGTGGCCAAGTTCTCCGCCGGCGGCAAGCCCACGGCCAAGAAGGACCTGGGCCGGCTGGCCAGCAGCTACGGCCACGTCTACGTGGCCAACGTGGCCTACGGCGCCAAGGACACCCAGACCCTGCGGGTGTTCCATGAGGCCGAGTCCTACGAGGGGCCGTCCCTCATCGTCGCCTACAGCCCCTGTATCGCCCACGGCGTGGACATGCAGTACAACCTGCGCCAGCAGGGCATGGCGGTGCAGTCCGGGCACTGGCCCCTGTTCCGTTTCGATCCCCGGGTGGGAGAAACAGGGGCCAATCCCTGGAAGCTGGATTGCACCGCCCCCGGTCTGCCCATCCGGGACTTCATGCAGAGCGAGACGCGCTTCGCCATGTTGTCCCGCAGCCACCCGGAGGATGCGGAACGCTTCCTGGCGGCCGCCCAGCAGGCAGCGGAGGAACGTTTCGCCGCCTACAAGGCCCTGGCGGAGGCGCCCCCAACCCGGATGGCGCCACCTTCCGCCAGTGACCCCGAGACCCCCAGAAGCGATACATGACAGGAGCCCGGCATGACCGACCTTTCCACCGACTATCTGGGCCTCGGGCTCAGGAACCCCCTGGTGCCTTCCGCCTCGCCCCTGTCCCGGCACCTGGACAGCGCCCTGCGCCTGGAGGATGCCGGTGCGGCGGCACTGGTGATGTATTCCCTGTTCGAGGAGGAACTGGATGCCGAGGCGGCCATGGCGGACCGCTTCCTGGTCAACGGCCACCTGGGCCACGGCGAGGCGGATGGATTCCTGCCGGGACACGGCGATTTCACCAGCGGCCTGGACCGCTACCTGGAACAACTGCGGCGCCTGAAAGAGCGCCTGGAAATCCCCGTGGTGGCCAGCCTCAACGGCGTATCCCCGTCCGGCTGGGTGGAACTGGGCAAGGAACTGCAGCAGGCCGGAGCGGATGCCCTGGAGCTGAACGTCTATCACGTGGCGGCGGACGGGGACCAGCCCGCCGAGACGGTGGAGACACGCTATCTGGGCCTGCTCACGGCCCTGCGGCAAACGGTGAGCCTGCCCATCGTCATGAAGCTGTCACCCTATTTCTCCTCCCTGCCCCATTTCGTACGGCAGCTCGAGCAGGCGGGGGCCCGGGGTGTGGCCCTGTTCAACCGATTCTTCCAACCGGACATCGATCTGGAAAGTCTGCGGGTGGAAAACCGCCTCACCCTATCCCGGTCCGACGAGGCCCTGCTGCGCATCACCTGGATCGCCATCCTGCATGGCCGCACACGGCTCACCCTGGCGGCCACCGGCGGCGTGCATGGACCGCAGGAGGCCATCAAGCTGCTGCTGGCAGGGGCGGACGTGGTGCACATGGCCTCCTGCCTGTTGCAGCACGGCCCCCAACGCCTGACGGACATCCTGCGGGGCCTGGAGCGCTGGATGATGGAAAAGGAGTACGACTCCGTGGCCCAGCTCAAGGGCAGCATGAGTCAGCAGCACCTGCCGGACCCGACGGTGCTGGCCCGCGCCAATTACCTGCATGTGCTGGACAGCTACAGCTTTGCAAGCGGGGTACGCTGCTAAGAAATCGGCATTTGAAATCCGCCTTTCACTGGAATATAAAGATAAAGGGATGTTTCTATCCCGTAATTACCAGGAGGTACACCATGAAAGCCAGATCCCTGACCGCCATCGTCGCCCTTGCCCTTGCGGGTTCGGTCTATGCCGCCGACGCCCCCAAGGTGGATGTACCCCAGTCGCCGGAGGCCTGGGCACAGCGCATGTGGGACTTCACCCGTAACCCGGAAGTCCTGAAGGATCCCAAGCAGTTCGTGCCCTTCGTGACCGCGGCCACGGAGCCCAGCTTCTACACCGCCCTGGGCATGCAGATGCTGGACCCGTCCTGGTGGGCCTACATGACCAACACCATGATGCATCCGGGCACCTACAGCGCCTGGGTCCCCTTGGCCACGGACCCCAATATCTACATGAAATGGCTGGCCGCCAGCATGGATCCCAACTTCTACACCGCCTTGCTGACCCAGTTCACCGATCCGGGCAAACTCATGCGCTGGATCATGGCACCGGTGGATCCCAAGGTCTGGAGCCTGATGATCCAGCCCCTCAACCCCGCCGTATATCTGAAGTGGATGCTCTCCCCCCTGGATCCCCAATGGATCAAGGCCGGCATCAACACCATGAATCCGGCCATGTATCTGGGTTGGCTTGGTGCGGCCCTGAACCCGGCGTCCTATGGTGACCTGTGGAAGGGTCTCCTGACCTACCCGATGCCCTCGGCGGTCACGCCGGGCACCACCCCCTACGGAACCTTCAATATCTTTGACCCCAATGCCTGGGGACAGCTCTGGCAGGTTCCTGGCGCAGTGCCGGGCACGCCGCCGGCAGGATCGACCCAGCCTTACCTGTTCAACCCCTTTGATCCGAATACCTGGAACCAACTCTGGCAGCTGCCCGGCAGCCAGCCCACGGCCGGCAAGTAGTCCGGACAGCCCCCCAGAAAACGCCCCATTCCGGGGCGTTTTCCAATTCCGACAGCTACAATCGCTGCCGGCACCGGGAAGGCAGCCCGCCTCCGCCCATAGCCTGCCGGAAAACACGCATGCGCGACGACAGCGAGATCTACACCAAGGAATACTTCGAGGACAGCCTGCGCCAGGTGATGGATTTCCTCAACCGGCACAAGCTGATGGAGGATCTCGTCCAGCGCCAGGACATGCCACACGAACAGGCCGTGGAGCACCTGGTGCACAAGCAGAGCCTGACGGAGCTGTCCAACAAGCTGGACGAGCTGCATCCGGCGGACGTGGCCTACATCCTGGAGGCGCTGCCGCTGGAGGACCGCCTGCTGGTCTGGGACCTGGTCCGCGCGGAACGGGACGGCGACATCCTGCTGGAGGTCTCCGAGGCGGTGCGGGAATCCCTCATCGCCTCCATGGACAACCGCGAGCTGCTGGCCGCGGCCCACGGCCTGGATACGGACGAGATCGCCGAGCTGGCGCCGGACCTGCCCAAGGACGTGGTACAGGAGCTAATGAAGTCCCTGGACGAGGCCAAGCGTCAGCAGGTGGAAAGCTCCCTGGCCTATGACGAGGACTCGGTGGGTGCCTTCATGGACTATGACTTCGTCACCATACGCGCCGACGTGACGCTGGAGGTCACGCTGCGTTACCTGCGCATGCTGGGCGATCTCCCCAGCCATGCGGACAAGCTGTTCGTGGTGGAGCGGGACCGGCGCGTGGTGGGCGTGCTGCCCCTCAAGCGCCTGCTGGTGCATGACCCGGACGTCCACGTGGCCGCGGTCATGTCCGATGAGCCGGTGGTCTTCCATCCCTCCGACAAGGTCGCCGATGCCGCCCAGGCCTTCGAGCGCTACGACCTGATTTCCGCGCCGGTGGTCGACCCCAGGGACCGGCTGGTGGGGCGCCTGACCGTGGACGAGATGATGGATTACATCCGCGCCGAGGCCGAGGAGGACATGCTGGCGGCCGCCGGCCTGCGCGAAGAGGAGGATCTGTTCACCACGGTGTGGAAGGCGGCCAAGAACCGCTGGATGTGGCTGGCAGTCAACCTGTGCACGGCCCTGTTCGCCTCCCGCGTGGTGGGGGCCTTCGAGGGCTCCATCGAGAAACTGGCCGCCCTGGCGGCCCTCATGCCCATCGTCGCCGGCATGGGCGGCAACTCCGGCAACCAGACTTCCACCCTGGTGGTACGTGGCTTCGCCCTGGGTCTGATCAACCGTGACAACGCCATGCGCCTGCTGGGCAAGGAACTGGGCATCGCCCTGCTCAACGGCACGGTCTGGGGCGGGGTGATGGGCGTGGTGGCCTACCTGCTGTATGACAACCCGGCCCTGGGCGGGGTCATGGCCAGCGCCATGCTGCTCAACCTGCTGGTGGCCGCCCTGGCCGGGCATTTCGCTCCGGCCCTGCTCAAACGCCTGGGCAGTGACCCGGCCTACGGCTCCGCCATCCTGACGACCTTCATCACCGACTCCATGGGTTTTTTCATCTTCCTGGGGCTGGCGACGGTGGTACTGCTATGAGCGCGTCCGGGACTGAGGGCCACGCCCCCAGCCTGACCGAGGCCGCCGACCGGGCCCTCGCCACACAGGGCGAGCGGGTGGCCATTTTCACCTGGAACGGCGAGGACTACGTCGCCAAACGGGTCACGCCCAAGGCGCGTGGAGTCCTCAAGCGGACACTGCTGTCCCTGTCGGGACGGCTGCTCTTTCCCGGCCATGTACTGCGCGGCGGCACACGTCCCGGCGACGGCCGGTTCGAGGCCGGGCGCATCCGGAGCCTGCAGGCGGCGGGGGTGCGTGTGCCGCGGGTGGTGCAGGAATCGCCTCATGCCGTGGTGTACAGCCACTGCGGCACGACCCTGAGCCTCTACCTCGCGCGCCAGCCGGCGGCGGTGCGTGCCAGTGTCATCGTCCAGGCCCTGGACGACCTGGCCGCCTTTCACCGCGCGGGTCACTGGCATGGTGGCGCCCAGTTCCGCAACCTCCTGGTGAGCATGAATCCGGAAGGCCGTTTGGACACGGCCAGCGGTTTTTGCCGCATCGATTTCGAGGAAGACCTGGGCGGACAGTTTTCCCTGCCCCTGTTGCAGATGTATGACCTGTGTCTCTTCCTCATGGATGCCCTGACCCATGCCCCCAATCCGGATCAGGCCACGCATTTCGGCCTGGGGCTGTTGCAACGCTACCGCCAGGTCTGCTGGTCCCCCACGCACGGACGTCTGCTGCGGCGCCTCGCCCGCATGCTTTACCCCGCGCGCATGCTGGAACCCCTGCTGGCGCGCAAGGCACACAACGAGATCCGGCGTACCCTGGCGCTGGCCAGGCTGCTCGATCTGGCGCGCGCGGATACGCAATGACGCCCGAGGACTCACACCCATGATGTCCACCCGAGACCTGTATTTCCGCCTGTTGCGCTACTTCCGGCCGTATCGCGGCGTGGTCGCGGGGACCATCCTGCTCATGGCGGCTTCCGGGGGCGTAGAGGCCCTGATGGTGCGCCTCCTCAAGGACCTGGTGGATGGCTTCGATGCCATCGTGCGCGGTGATCAGCCCCTCTGGTACATGCCGGTCCTGATCTTCGCCGTGGCCTTCGCCCGCATGATCGCCGGATACGGGCATGAATACAGCAGCACCTGGCTGTCGGCGCGCATCACCCACGATCTGCGTGGCGAGATGTTTGCGCGCCTGCTGCGCCTGCCCACCGCGATCTACGACAAATCATCCGTGGGCGAACTGCTGTCCCGCGTGACCTTCGATGTGAACGGGGTCATGAGCGCAGGCCTGCAGGTCATCACCGTCGTGGTACGGGATGGTGTACTGGCCATCGGCCTGCTGGTCATCCTGTTCTATACGGACTGGCAGCTGGCGCTGTTCTGCGCCCTGCTGGCACCGGGTGTAGGGGTGTCCATGCGACTGGTGGCCAAGCGGCAGCGCCGTCTGTCGCTGCAGACCCAGGATTCCATGGGCGACCTGGCCCGTATCCTGGATGAAACCCTGGGCGGGCACCGGGTAGTCAAGATCTTCGGTGGGCAGGGCTACGAGGCCGGGCGATTTTTCCAGATCAACCAGATGGTGCGCCGGCTCACCGTCAAGCGTGCCGCCACCACGGCCTTCAACTCCGGCTTCAACCTCTTCCTGGTGGCGGTGGTCATCACCCTCATCGTCTATTTCGCCGGTGTGCGGGCCCAGGAGGGTGGCCTGACGGCCGGGGACTTCGTCTCCTTCATGGGGGCCATGCTCATGCTGCAACAGCCCATCAAGTCCCTGACCCGCGTCAACGACGAACTGCATCGTGGCCTGGCGGCGGCGCAAACGGTATTTGCCCTGCTGGACCAGCCCGAGGAAAGGGATACGGGCACGCTCGCCATCGATCGGGCCCGTGGCGCCATCCGTCTGCGCGGCCTGGGCTTCCGGTATCTGGAAAATGGTCCGCCCATCCTGCAAGGCGTCGACCTGGAGATCCAGCCCGGCGAAACGGTGGCCTTCGTGGGTCAGTCCGGCAGCGGCAAGACCACCCTGATCCACCTCATCGCCCGTTTCTATCATGAGCATACGGGCGACATCCTGCTGGATGGCGTGCCCATCCACGAATACCGCCTGTCCGACTACCGCCGCCAGTTCGCCATGGTGGGGCAGGACACCACCCTGTTCAACGACACGGTGAGCGCCAATATCGCCTACGCGGATCCCAACCCGGACCCGGCCCGTGTGCGCGCCGCCGCCCAGGCCGCCTTCGCCGCGGATTTCATCGCCCGGTTGCCGGCAGGCTACGAGGAAGTTCTGGGGGAAGACGGCGTGCGTCTGTCCGGCGGGCAGCGCCAGCGCCTGGCCATTGCCCGTGCCATCTATCGGAACGCCCCCATACTCATGCTCGACGAAGCCACATCCGCCCTGGATACCGAGGCCGAGCGCATGGTGCAGGCCGCCCTGGACAACCTCATGCGCAACCGCACCACGCTGGTCATCGCGCATCGCCTGTCCACCATCGAGCAGGCCGATCGCATCGTGGTCCTGCAACAGGGACGCATCGTGGAAGTGGGTCGGCACGATGAGTTGCTGGCGCGGGGCGGCGTCTATGCCGCCATGCACGCCGTACAGTTCCGGGAGGCGGGGTACACTCCCGCCCAAGAGCCTTCTTCCACCTTGGATCGATCAGGAACCTCATGAATCGCAAAGTCGCTTTGATAACCGGCGTCACCGGCCAGGACGGCGCCTACCTCGCCGAATTCCTGCTCGGCAAGGGCTACGAAGTGCACGGCATCAAGCGCCGCACCTCGCTGTTCAACACCGACCGCATCGACCATCTCTACCAGGACCCGCACGAGAAGAACCGCCGCTTCATCCTGCATCACGGCGACCTCACCGACTCCTCCAGCCTCATCCGCATCATCCAGCAGGTACAGCCCGACGAGATCTACAACCTCGCCGCGCAGAGCCACGTCGCCGTCAGCTTCGAAGAACCCGAATACACCGCCAACTCCGACGCCCTGGGCGCCCTGCGCATCCTCGAAGCCATCCGCATCCTCGGCCTGGAACGGAAAGCCCGCTTCTACCAGGCGTCCACCTCCGAACTCTACGGCCTCGTCCAGGAAGTCCCGCAGAAGGAGACCACCCCCTTCTATCCGCGCAGCCCCTACGCCGTCGCCAAGCTCTACGCCTACTGGATCACCGTCAACTATCGTGAGGCCTACGGCATGTATGCCTGCAACGGCATCCTGTTCAACCACGAAAGTCCCATCCGCGGCGAAACCTTCGTCACCCGCAAGATCACCCGTGCCCTGGCCCGCATCAAGCTCGGCCTGCAGGACTGCCTCTTCCTTGGCAACCTGGATGCCAAGCGCGACTGGGGCCACGCCAGGGACTACGTCGAAATGCAGTGGCTGATGCTGCAGCAGGACCAGCCCGAGGACTTCGTCATCGCCACCGGCGTGCAGTATTCGGTCAGGGATTTCGTCAACGCTGCCGCCAGGGAGCTCGGCATGCAGATTCGTTGGGAAGGCCAGGGTGTCGACGAGAAGGGCTATGACGCCACCGGCCGATGCATCGTCGCCGTCGACCCGCGCTACTTTCGCCCCACCGAAGTCGAGACCCTGCTCGGCGACCCGTCCAAGGCCAGGGACAAGCTCGGCTGGACGCCGAAAATCGGCTTCGACGAGCTCGTCGCCGAGATGGTGCGCGAAGACCTCAAGGCCGCCGAGCGCGACGAGCTGGTGAAGAGGCATGGCTACAAGGCCATGGATTACCACGAGTAGGGTAATGAGTTTGAGATCACAAACCGTGACCTCATGGAACGAGGGGGCCGGCGCATGAACCTGGACAGTCGTATTCGACAGGTGCTCGGCCGACATGAAGGCGTACGTTTGGCGATCCTGTTCGGCTCGCTTGCGGGAGGGCGCGCCACGCCGCAGAGTGACCTCGATCTGGCCATACTCATGGCTGCCAGGCTGTCTGTCGAAACCAGAATGGCCCTGGTCGACGAGCTGTCACAGGCGATCGGCCGTCCTGTCGATCTGATCGACCTGCGTGTGGCTGGCCAGCCGCTGCTGGGGCAAATTCTCAAGCATGGTGTTCGGCTGATGGGCAGCGATGCTGCGTACGCCGAATTGCTCAAGCGGCACCTTTTTGAGGAAGCCGACTTCATGCCTTATCGGCGGCGAATCCTGGCTGAGCGGAGACAGGCATGGATCGGGAAGTGATCGAACAGAAGATCGAAGCCCTGCGTCGATGCGTCGAGCGAGTCCGGCAGAAAACGCCGGCAACGGCGGCTGCCCTGGCAAACGATCCGGATGCCCAGGATATCCTCACCCTGAACCTGACGCGCTCGGTCCAGCTGTGCGTGGACATTGGCGCGCATCTGATTTCGACGCAGGACAAGCCCGCGCCCGACACGATGGGACAGACTTTCGACGTGCTGGCCGAGATGGGCGTGATTTCGCCCGAACTGGCTGTGCGCATCAAGAAAGCCGTGGGCTTCCGCAACATCGCCGTCCACAACTATGAAGCCATTGACTGGGACGTCACCCACGCAATTGCCACGCGCCATCTGAACGATTTCGCCGCATTCGCGGCAGCCATCGTTGCCGCGACGGGCATTTGAGCCAAATCGGAATGAACGCAAGCGACAAGATCTACATCGCCGGCCACCGCGGCCTCGTTGGCTCCGCCCTCATGCGCCGCCTGTCGTCTTCCTCGGTCGCAGGCGGAAGCGAGACGCTCGTCTCCCCTCGCCCGCTTGCGGGAGAGGGGCCGGGGGAGAGGGTGAACGGTGACAAGGGCTACACCAACCTCCTCACCCGCACCCACGCCGAACTCGACCTCACCAAGCAGGCCGCCGTCGACGCCTTTTTCGCAACACACCGGCCCGACTACGTGTTCCTCGCTGCCGCCAAGGTCGGCGGCATCCACGCCAACGACACCTATCCTGCCGAATTCATCCGCGACAACCTCGCCATCCAGACCAACATCATCCACGCCGCGTACAAGAATAACGTCAAGCGCCTGCTGTTCCTCGGTTCCAGCTGCATCTACCCCAAGCTCGCGCCGCAGCCGATGAAGGAAGAGCATCTACTCACCAGCGAACTGGAGCCGACCAACCGCCCCTACGCGCTCGCCAAGATCGCCGGCATCGAGATGTGCTGGGCCTACAACCGGCAGTACAAGACCCAGTACCTGGCCGTCATGCCCACCAACCTCTACGGCCCCGGCGACAACTATCATCCCGAAAACTCGCATGTCATTCCCGCGCTCATCCGCCGCTTCCATGAAGCGAAGCTCGCCAACGCGGCGAGCGTCACCGTGTGGGGCAGCGGCACGCCCAAGCGCGAATTCCTCTATAGCGAGGACATGGCCGACGCCTGCGTCCACCTGATGAATCTGCCCGACGAGCAGTTCGTGCCGTTGCTGGGCCAGGACCGCAACGATGGCCTCGCGCCGCTGGTCAACATCGGTGTGGGGCACGACCTCACCATCCGTGAACTCGCAGAAACCGTGGCCGCCACCGTGGGCTACGAGGGCAGGCTCGAATTCGACGCCAGCAAGCCCGACGGCACGCCGAGGAAGCTGATGGACGTCGGGCGGCTCAATGCGATGGGGTGGAAGGCGAAGACGGGGATGCGCGAGGGACTGGCCCGGGCCTATGCAGACTTCCTCACGCATCCCGCCTGAACCCCACGTGTCCGTCCCCCCGGATCCATCCCCGCGCGCAGGCCACCCCGATGTGGACCGCATGCATGCACCCGGGATCGTGGTGCGGGCAGGCATGGATGGCGCCCCGGGGGGCATGGAACTGTTGACCCCGGGAAGCAGCCTGCGCTGGGGACGTTGCCGCTTCGAATTCAACCCCCCGCCTGGTGGGTGGGCGGATTTCGCGGTGGTGATGTACAACGCCCGGCCTTATGACCGCTTCGACTGCGCGCCTGAAAACACCTTGTTCATCGCGGGCGAACCCCTGGAAAAGAAGCTCTATCCAGCCGCCTTCTACCGACAGTTCAGGCATGTGGTGGACAGTCATGCCGAATCCCGACATCCCCATGTACAGGTCAGTGCCCTGGGCCTGAACTGGCATGTGGGGCTGGATCACCATACCCGCTCCTACCGCTATGGCTATGACCATCTGTCCGCGCTGGCCTGTCCCGACAAGGAAAACCGTATCGCCGTGGTGTGCTCCAATGCCCGTAAGACCGCGGGCCAGCGTCGACGCCTGGCCCTGTTGGATGCCCTCAAGGCACGCCTGGGTGATCGTCTGGTGCACTTCGGCCGGGGCTTCGAGCCCATCGACGACAAGATGGACGCCATCCTGCCCTACCGCTTCCATCTGGTGCTGGAAAACTGCGTGCAGCCCAATTACTGGACCGAAAAACTGGCCGATGCCTTTCTGGGCTGGGCCTATCCGGTCTACCTGGGCTGCCCCAATGTAGATGCCTATCTGCCTGCGCAATCCCTGGTACCCATCCATGGCCTGGATGCGGAGGGTGTCGCGCAGCGCATCCGACAGCTACTGGACAACCCGCTGAGCGACGAGCGGCTGGCGGCCCTGCGCAGCGCCCGGCACGAGGTGCTGAATACCTACAATCCCTTCGCCTGGGCCGCCCATTGGGCCACCCGGCTGTACCAGCCGGGACGTGCGCCAGCCCGTATCACCCTACGCTCGCACAAGGCCTTCAGGGCCTTCCCGCGAGGGCACCTGTTCCGCCTGCGGCAGCACCTGCGCAAGGGTTGATGTGGTATGCACACCATTCGCCGAAGGACCTATTCCAGCCCCGGGCCGCGGATATGGGCCACCAGCAGGGCATCCGGGTTGCGGAAGATGGAACCCACCGGGGGGCTACACCCGACCCATTTCGATCTGTCGTCCCAGGCGCACATCCTGCGGGATGATCTGCACCACCTTGGCCCCGTCATGCAGTCGGCACACCAGGAATAGCGCCTGGAGGACCCCCGATCTACCGGCCCTCCCGACTACTCTTGCGAGGCTCGTGATGGTCCCGGATCCGGCCCTGGCTCGGCCCGGTGCATCTCCCCCCGGTCCCGAAAACGGCGGACTATCCGGCCGCTGCCGCGCGACCCGCATGTCGCGCAGACTCCCTGCCGCAAGAGCCGTGCGACGCTGTCGATGGATCGACGCGCTATCCACAGATATTGTGGACAACTCTGTGCACAAGATGGGGGCAGACCCCCAAACCGCATGATGCTGCGGCCGATCCGCGGGACGATACTTTTTTGCGCAGACGTATAATCTTTTTGAATCAACGAGTTATATTCTTGCCATTCTGAATCAGTGACATATGAGACCTTCCTCAAAGGATGCATGCGACTGTGGATATAACTCAGACTTGACACGCCGGGAGATGGCGAATATTCAACACCAGCACCCCGGCAACCCATGCCAACCGGAACAGCGACATGCCCGAGCCACCCCAGGTCATCATAAACATCAGCGCGCTCAACCGCATGGCCAGGCTGGCCTTGGAGAAGAACCTGCCCTCCTGCTGGGTCAAGGGGGAAGTGTCCAACTTCACCCGGGCCGGCTCCGGGCATTGGTATTTCACTCTCAAGGACGCATCGGCCAGCGCACGCTGCGTCATGTTTCGCGTGCGCAACCAGTTCGTGGACTGGTCCGTAAGGGAAGGCGAGCAAATCGAGCTTCGGGCGCAGGCCACGCTCTACGAACCCCGGGGCGATTTCCAGCTGGTGGTGGATGCCATGCGCAAGGCCGGCCTGGGCAGCCTGTACGAAGCCTTCCTGCGCCTGAAGGACAGGCTGGAACTGGAAGGGCTGTTCGACGCCACCCGCAAGCGCACGCCGCCCGCATTCCCACGGTGTATCGGCATCATCACCTCGCCCCAGTCCGCCGCACTGCGGGATGTCCTCAGTACCCTGGCCCGGCGCTGGCCCTTGGTACCGGTCATCCTCTATGCCTGCCCGGTGCAGGGCGATTCCGCTGCAGGGCAAATCAAACAGGCGATCGAGTACGCCAATCAGCGCCAGGAAACCGATATCCTGCTGCTGATCCGGGGAGGGGGCAGTCTGGAAGATCTCCACGCCTTCAATCAGGAGGCCGTGGCCCGGGCCGTGGCGGCTTCCAGGATTCCCGTCATCTCCGGCATCGGCCATGAAACCGACTTCACCATCACCGACTTCGTCGCCGACCAACGTGCGCCCACCCCCACGGGGGCCGCGCAAATGGCCGTACCGGACCGCATGGACTGGATCCCGCGCGTTAACGGGTTCAAACAACGCCTGCACAGGCATCAACGCAGCCAGCTCGACTCCGCCTGGCAGAGGCTCGATAGGCTGGCGCGCCGGCTCCGGCATCCAAGCGAGGCACTGCGTCAGCAACGCGCACAAGTCATCCAGCTCGGGCAGCGGCTGCTGCGTGCCGACCTGCAAGCGCGCACCGCTGCCCGGCTTGCCCTGCGTCAGCTCCGCATGCGCCTGCAAAGGGGGCGTCCAGGCCTTGCCGAGCTGGGCAGCCGCCTGCAGAGCACGCATCACGATCTGCGACAGGCCTGGCAGCACCAGGGTACACAGCTGCGCATGACCTGGCAGCACCTGCGGAACCAGCTGGATCTGCTCTGTCCCGACCAAGTCCTGAAGCGAGGCTACAGCATCGTTCGGACATCATCCGGCACGGTAGTCCGCGCGGCCTCCGAGGTATCGCAGGGTCAGTCTCTGGACATCCAGCTTGCAGCGGGGACACTCGGAGTGCGCGTGGAACGCCAGTAGACAGAAGGATTGGGCTGGTAAAAAAAAAGCCCACTGTGGTGTGGGCTTTTTTGAAGGATAGGAGTCTGGCGATGACCTACTTTCGCAAGCGAGGTGCTTACTATCATTGGCGCTGGGGTGTTTCACGGTCCTGTTCGGGATGGGAAGGTGTGGTGCCGCCCCGCTATGGTCGCCAGACGTAACGGGTAGCAGGTGC
>JAKQCX010000016.1 GCA_029558905.1 Pseudomonadota bacterium | reverse complement strand
CTTGGATTTGAGACCGGACGTGCCTTCTCGCTGATAACGCTTTGGCCAGCCGATGACCGTGCTCACATTGACGCCCACCACCCGGGCAATTTCCTTCCAGGGCAATTTCAGTTCTTCACGCATGCGCATGGCTTGGCGGCGCATTTCGTCCTGGGCGTCTCGGGGAAGCTTGCGGGCATCAACTTTTTCCATGCCCGGCATTTTATCATGATGTGATATTTTATTGCCGGGATGATAGCAACCCACTCTTTTCCACATAACAAGGCAGATCCCCTGGTCACCCATACGCACTGACACAAACCAGTCCTGAAGCATTCCAACTTCTTTGCTCTCTGATCCACCTCCTCGATTGTTTACCGATTGCGACATATCGCTGCCGGTCTGATAGCAGTTCACCGAGAGCCTTTTGAAGTGCAATCACATTCCCCTTCTCGAATATCACGCCAGTCTCGCTGTGCCGCACGATCTCCCGCATTGCACGAGTGCTGGAGACAATAACGGTTTTTTCAAGTGCCATGGCTTCAAACGGCTTGAGTGGCGACACCAGTTCGCAAACCGGCCATGGCTTGCGCGGAAAAGGGGCGATGTCGATCAGCGAGTAATAGTCTTCCACCTGTTCGTGCGGCACGCGCCCGGTGATGACGGTATGGTCCGACAGGCCCATGTCTTCCACCTGGCGGCGGATGTCGCCCAGCACCACGCCATCACCCACCAGCAGCAGGCGGAAGGCCAGGCCCTCGGCCTTGAGTCCGGCGCAGGCGCTCACCAGATCGTCCAGGCCCTCGTAGTCGACGAACGAGCCCACGTAGCCGATGACGGGAATACCCTCGGGCAGACCCAGCGTTGCCGCCAGCTCGCGGTTGGGCGGGCGCGGCACGAAGCGCTCGGGGTCGACGCTGTTGTAGGCAATGCTGATGCGCTCGGCGGGCACGCCGCGCGCCATCAGCTCATCGCGCATGGGACCGGTGATGGTGATGACGTGATCCGCGTGGCGCGCGGTAAGGGCCTCGAACAGTTGCATGAAACGGTACTTGGCGCTGTGGGTGAACTGCTCGTCGCGTGACGAGCGCGTCACCTCCCAGAAGCCGCGCACTTCGTAGACGAAGGGCACGCCCAGGCGCCGCGCGGCGATCAGAGCCGGCAGGGCGGTGACGTAGTTGGACGCGGCGTGCACGAGCTGGGGCGACTCGGCGCGGATGACGCGCTCGTAGTGGGCGATGGCGGCGTGCATGTACTCGACTTCGTTCATCTCCTTGCGGTTGAAGTCGAGAATACGCCGGTAGACGATGCCGTCGATCTCGTCCTGCTCGGGCAGGGTCTGGTCCGCCAGCTCGGGCTTGAAGTCCAGCGGAAAGCCGGGCCGGGTGTAGGGGCGAATATCCCAGCCGGCATTGCGGATGCCCACGGCCAGCCCGTGCGATCGGGTGGCGTAGCCGACCGAGGTGTAGGGCAGGCTGAAGGCCAGGATGTTCAGCACCCGCCGCGGCGTGGCAGGCACGGCGCGGGCCTGGGCCGGCAGGGCGGCCCAGGCGGCAAGCTGGGCGCGGCCGCGCACTTCGTCGATGAAGCGCCGGTCGCCCGGCTTGGGCTGGCCCAGGGCCTGCTCCAGCGCGTCGACCGCGGTGGCGGCGCCGTCAATGTCGGCGGCGTTGTATTGCACCCGTGCCGCGCCGCGCAGGGTGGTGGCCGTGCTATCCAGCGCCAGAGCCTGCCGCGCCAGTTGCGTGGCCAGCGCGTCGTGCCCGGCGTCCAGTCCGGCCTGAGCGGCGCGCAGGTGGCAGAAGGCGGCCAGCCGGTTCGAATGGCCCTGGGTCTGTTGCTCCAGGAACTCCAGCAACCGGGGCGGCCCCTGGCGCAGCGCCCGCTCCAGTTTGGCATCCAGGCGCTGGCGCTCGGTCTCTTCCAACACGTGCTTGCCCGACGCCACGGCGATCGGCTCCAGGTCCACGTCCTCGCGCGTGGTTTCGGTAACGGCCGGTTCCGGCGTGGGGGCCGCAGGTGGTATCTCGGGCAATGTCACCGTGCCTGGGGACTCCGCTGACGCGTGGGCAGCGGGCAGCATCGGCAGCAGGTCCCGGTAGCTGGCGTGTACCTGGCCCGCCACATGCTGCCAGGTGTGCGTGGCCAGCACGTCCTGGCGCGCCTGTTCGGCCAGGCGCCGGGCAAGTTCGGGCTGGCGCGCCAGAACCTCGATGCAGTCCGCCAGTGAGCGCGCGTTGCCGGCCAGGTGCAGCAGGCCGTTGCTGCCGTCACGCACCAGTTCGCGCAGCGCGCCGACGTCGGCCACCACCAGCGGGATGCCCAGCGCCATGGCTTCCAGGGGTTTGATCGGCGGGACCAGCTGACACACGGTGGCGGGCTTGCGCGGCAGCGCCACCACGTTGATCAGCGCGTAGTGCTCGCGTACCTGCTGCGGCGCTACCCGCCCGGCAAACACCACGCGTCCCTCCAGCTCGCGCTCGTGCACCCGCTGGCGCAAGACGGGCAAGGCGTCGCCATCACCCACGATCAGCGCACGCGCGTGCGGCAGGCGCGTGCGCAGCAGGGCCATGGCCTCGATCAGGTCGTCCAGCCCCTCGTAGGCCACCAGCGAACCGACGTAGCCGACCACGAAATCGTCCGCGTCCAGGCCCAGGGTGGCCGCCAGTGCCGGGTTGCGCGGCACGGGCTGAAACTGCGCCGGGTCCACCGCATTCGGCGCCAGGCGGATGCGCGACGGCTCCACGCCGCGCGCCACCAGCTCATCGGCCAGGGCCTGGCTCAAGGTCAGCACACGGTCGGCGTGCCGGGCCACCAGGGTTTCGAGCTGCCGCTCGAGCTGGAAGCGCTCGCTGCCTTCCCATCCCGGTCGCTTGGCGGCCGAGGTGTATTCCCACAGGCCGCGCACTTCGTAGGTGAAGGGAATGCCCAGACGACGCGCCGCCATGAGTGCAGGCAAGGCCGCCTCGTAGTTGGAGGCGGCGTGGATCGCCGCCGGCCGCTCCCGGCGTGCGTGTTCGAGCACCAGCTCGGCCGACTGCAGCAGGTACTGGTCGAGCCCCAGCTTGCGCCGGTGCGGGCCGGTGAGCGTGTGGTAGCGGATGCCGTCGATCTGCACGTCATCGACCGTGGCGTCGACCTGACGGTCGGCGCGATCGGCCGGGTAGCCCGGGCGGGTGACGCAGACCACGTCCAGCCCCTGCTCGCGTAGCGCCTTGACGAGGGCGTGTGAGCGCAGGGTGTAGCCGTTCACGTGGTAGGGCAGCGCGCTGGCCATCACGTACAGGATACGGTGGGCAAGCGGTGCATACACCGGGGCACTGGCCACCTCGGGCAAAGCGGGCGGCTGGCGTAGCAGGCGCTGGCAGCCGGCGATGTATTCGGCCTTGTTCTTCTCCGACGACTTGAAGTCGACCCCCTCGGGCAGGCTGTCCAGCAGCGCGTGCGCCGCATCGATGGCGCCGGCGTCGAAGCGCATGAAGGCCAGCCATTTGCGGCGGAACGGCCGCGGGTCGAGCCGCACCGCTTCCTCGGCCAGGGCCAGCGCCCGCGCCGGGTCGAGCGCGAACAGCGGCCGCGCCAGCCGGGTCAGGCCGGTGGCCAGCGATGCAGGATCGACGGCGACACGACGCGCCCAGTCTTCCGCTGCATCTGGGCCCTGGTTGGCCAGCACTGCATCGACCTGGCCAAGCAACGCTTCGGCTTGGCGACGCTGCTGCGTCAGGGCCATACCGATTGCCCATGGCAGACGAATGAAGCCGCGCCAACTGGTGAAGCCTAGTGCCAGGCGCCGTCCCAGCTCGTGCAGGAAACCGCTTTCGGCGGCGACCAGGCGCTGTTCGGCTGCCACCATGGCCTGGTGAAACAGATCGCGCTCGCTCCCTACGTGGGCGAGCTTGTCTGCCAGTGCGGCCTTCTCCTTCAGCAAGCGCTGGCGCTCCTGCATGGCACGCCCCTGCTCGGCCTGCAGGCGCTCGCGCAGATCCTGCTGCAGCGATTTGGCGTGCTCCAGCTTGGCGGCCAGCGTGGCGAGCTCGGTCGCACCGTTGCTCGCGGCTTCACGCGCCTGGGTCAGCTCGGCGTTCAGGCGGCTGGCTTCGGCGCGTTGGCGCTCGTCGAGTTCGGCCAGCCGCTCTTCGAGCGCTTCGAGTTCATCCTCGGCGTGCAGGCGGCTGGTTTCGAGCTGTCGCGCCCGCTCCTGATGCTGGAGCTGAAGCCGCTGCAGTTCATCGCGGTGCGCCTGTTCGCGCTGGGCGAATAGGCGGCCGAAACTGGCGCCTATGCTCGTGTCTTCAGGACTGGGGTCGCTGGGCGATGTCATGACTATGCAGATTCAGTAACGGCTGGGTGCCATCGACCCGTTGTGGACGATTGCGATCCTGACCAGATCGTCAGCAAAGAACTGTGGCATCTCATTGGCGGCTCGTGTGGGAGTCGAAGAGGTTCGGTGGCTTGATCATGGCCTGCTGCGATCATCAATCCACATGATCGAGCACGATGCTCTCAAGCAATTTCAGTATGCCGGCGAACATCAAGGCAAAGAGTACGGCCACCACGGCGTTATAGATGCGGCGGGGTTCCATCGGGTACTCGGGCAGGGTGGGTGTCTGCAGCACGGAGACCTTCTCCAGCATGCGCGTGGCATCGATCCGCCCTTTTTCCATGGCCATGAGAGCCGCCTTGTACAGCTCCTGGGAAAAGTTGACTTCCAGCTGCAGGCGTTGGAATGCCTCCATCGTGGTATTCAGGGGCGTACCACTGGTGTTGGCAAGCCTGGACCTTTCGGTGCTGATCTGCCGGTCGATGGCAGCCAGGGATTGCTGCAGTGATACGCGATTGGGGTGATCACGATCCAGGTTCTTGGGAAGGGAGGCCAGCTGAGTCTGGACTTGGGCGCGTTGCTCATCCAGCTTAGCAATGAGCTGAATGATGCTCTCGGCAGTGGCCTGTGGCGACAGCAGGCCCTTCCTGTTCTGGAAAGCCAGTAGGGCATGGCTTGCCTGTTGAAAGCGTTGTTGCGCCAGATGCACCTGGGTAACCAGAAAGTTGACCTGGGTTTCGGCCATTTCATGACTGAGTTGGTTCATATAGCGTTCGCCTTCACGCACGAGCATGTCCGTGATGGCCCGTGCCGTCTTGGGGTCATAGGCTTGGGCCCTGATACGCAAGACACCGGCAAAATCATCGTAATCGATGAAGACTCTGGACAGGAAATGGCGATGGAACCACTCCATGTCCTTGAACCATAGGCGCGAGAAGAGATCGCGCCTTGCGTCGCTGTAGTGCGTCCGCAGGTCGAGCGCGGCATCCAGTTTCTTGAGCATATCCACGGACAGCAGATATTCCCGCAATAGGAGCTGATCCGTGCGATTCACTCCGGCGACGCCGGCGATCAGCATGGACAGATCGAAACTGGGGGCCGCCACCGAGTCGGTCTTGCGGATGATGACACTGGACTCCGAAACATACCGGTCCGAGGCCACCGCCAGCCAGTACGTCACGGTCAGTACGGCCATCCCCAGGCTGAGCCAGATCAGAGATGAAAACAGTCGGATGGAAAACCAGTTGTTCCTGATTCGCTGAAGGTACTGCCTCAGGCCCTTGTCGGATTTACCTTGTGGCGCTGTCGTGATGCTCACATCGTGTCCTTATAGGCCTTGAGTGCTTCGTCGACTGCATCGAACCATTGGGCCTTGCCTTGGTAGAGGAAAATCCCGGCCTGACAGAATTGCTTGAGTGTGCCTTCGTCGTGAGCCACCATGATCAGCCCGGCCCGATGGGTCATGGCCTTGAAGGCAGCCACCGCCTTTTTGCGAAAAGCCGCGTCACCGGCCGCCGTGACCTCATCGGAGATATAGATGTCGAAATCGAAGGCCAGGGAAAGCGCGAACTGCAGACGGGAGCGCATACCGGAGGAATAGGTGCTCACCGGTTCATCGAAGGACTCGGCCAGTTCGGAAAAGCTCTGGATGAAGGCCAGGCGTTCGGCCAGATCTGCCTCGTGACCGTGTACCCGGCAGACGAACTTGGCGTTCTGGCGCCCGGTCAGGGTGGGTTCCAGCCCCCCCTGCCCCATGGGCCAGGAAAGCCGGCAATGACGTTCCACTCGACCCTTGTTGGGATGATCAACGCCCCCGATGATGCGCAGCAGGGTGGATTTGCCCGCGCCGTTCGCACCGATCAGGCCTACATTGACCTTGGCCGGAATCGTCAGGGTGATGCCTTGCAGGACCCATTTTCCAGGGCCATGCTCGGTCTTGTAGCGCTTGTGCAGATCCTCGATAGCGATCATCGCATCACCAGCTGCACGGCAAAGCGGCGATAGAGCAGCAGGCCAAGAAACAGAGCCACCACCGCCCAGACCAGGAGATACACCATGCTTACGCCCGGAACGGCATGGTAATAGGAGAAAAAACCCATGCGCACGAGTTCCAGCCCATGGGCAATGGGATTGATCATCAATAGGTCACGCCAGGGTTGCGGTACGGTCGCCAGGGGCCAGACGACGCCGGAGATCAGATAGAGCGGCAGCATGACGATCTTGAGTACATGCTCCATCTCCGGCACGAGTTCCATCAGGACCGATGCCACCAGGCCGTAACCCAGACCAAACAGCCATAACCCGAAGGCCGCCACCAAGGCCAGCAGCGGGTCGTGGGGCATGACGTCATGACCCAGCAGGGCAGCGACGGAAAGGATGATGACGGAGACGATGGCCATCAGGAAGGATTCCAGCACAGCGCGGGCGATGGCGGGGTCGAAGGGTTTGACCTGGCGATAGGTGAACAGGGACTTGCTCGAATCGACGGCGTAGGTGACCTGCACTGCCGTACGGCGAAACAGGAAGAAGGCCAGCATACCCACGATGATCCAGACTAAGACATCGGCATTGCCCACGGCGCGCATGCGGATAACGATGAAAAGAAAGGCAATGAAGCCGATGTGCAGGACGGGCTCGGCCAGCAGCCAGAACCAGGCCATGCGCATGTCGAACAGTCGATCCAGCGCCTCGCGCAGGAAGATTGCCCGCCAGACGGCGAAGGAAACGGCCAGTGGGCTGCGCATCAATTGCCCATGGCCCGGTTGAGCGTCACGCTGGGCACCGCAACCGACACCACCAGCCTGAGGAATTTGTTGAATTCCGCTTCCGGCGAGTTGGCCACGTAGATCACGTCCCGATCCTGCACAGGGAAGTTCTGCGTAACGAAGAAAGAGGCGGGATCACGCAGGTCCAGCTGATAAATCACGGGCACCGCCGCGGGCTTGCCCTCCTCAACCTGGCCGTCGATCAGCCGGGCGTCCTCGAAACGGAACACGAAGACACCGCGGGCATCGGCCCGGTTGTCGTTCAGGCCCCCTGAACGGGCCAGAGCCTGGGCCAGGGAAATGCCCTGGGCCTCGAAGGGTATTTCCTCGTTCTTGCCGGTGGCGCCCAGCACGGAAAAGCTTTGTGGCTGATACAGGGCCGTCACCACGTCCCCCGGCTTGAGCAGGATGTTCTGTCGGGGATCCCGGATGACGGCATCGAAGGGCATGGTGGCGGTAACCTTGTCCCGTGAGAGCTGCAGCGTCATGCGGCTGACCTGCTGCTTCACACCGCCACCAGCGGCGATGGCGTCCAGCAGCCGCTCGCCCTTCGGGGTCAATGGCATCCGGGTGCTGGTGTTGACCTCGCCCACTACCGTGACGGTAGAGGTGTTGTTCTGGATGACCCGTGTCAGTACCTGAGGCCTGTTGGCCTTGCCTGTGAGCCGCTTGACGATGTCCGCCTCGATTTCCTGCGTGGTGCGGCCCTTGACCAGCACCTGGCCGGCAAAGGGTATGGTGATCATGCCCTCCTGGGTGACCATCTGCTGCGGGAAGGTCACCACCCGGGTGGTGGTCGATCCTGCCCCGGGATCCAGCACCACGGCGCCAAAGAGCATGGCGGGCGGCGTCTCCCAGACCGACACCTCGAGGATGTCGCCCGGACCGATGAGGTAATTGTTGCCGGCCGTGCTGGGAAAGAGCTCGGCGAACCGGATGGATTTCTTGCTGTCGGCCAGTCTTCTGGCCAGGGCATCGCTGACATCGATGAGGCGGATACCTTCGATACGCCCGGTGTCGTGCCTTTCCTGCACCAGCTCCCGGCTCGCACCGGAACCGGACAGCCACGCCGGATAGGTGGCGCAACCGGACACGAGGAAGGTCGCCACCGTCGAGACCAGCGCCAGGAAACTGCTCCTGTGTTCACGAAACACGGGCATGCTCATGTATTGATTCGACTTTGATGCAGGAGTTTGAGCACATGCTCCAAGTCCTTGTCCGTATGCAAGGCGGAAAGAAAGAAGCGCAAGCGGGCGGCCTTCTCCTCCACCGCGGGGTAAATGATGGGCTGTACGTTGATCCCGGCTTCGAAAAGCCAGTTCGACAAGCCTACGGCCTTCAATGAACTACCGGTGATCATGGGCACCACCGCATGGCCCTGGGCATAGCCGGTATGCAAGCCGATGGCCTGCACACGTTTCAGGAAATGCTGTGCCCTGTCATGTAGACGTTGTACCCGCTCAGGCTCCCGCAGCATGAGACGCAAGGCCGCCAGGGAGGCTGCCGCCAATGGTGGCGCCATGCCCACGCTGTAGACGAAACCCGGGGCGGCGTATTTCAGGTGCTCCACCAGGGCCCGCTCGCCAGCAATGTAACCGCCACAGCCGGCCAGGGTCTTGGAGAAGGTACCCATCCAGATGTCCACCTCCTTGCCCGCCACACCATAGTGTTCCCGAATGCCCCGCCCCGTTGCACCCAGTACCCCCAGAGCATGGGCCTCATCCACCATGAGAAAGGCCTTGTGACGGCGTTTTATGTCGACGAGGGTCGGCAGATCCGGAATGTCGCCATCCATGCTGTAGAGGCCCTCGACCACGATGAGCACGCGCTCGAACTGACTCCGCAGGCTGGACAGCAGGGTATCCAGGGTTGCCGTGTCATTGTGAGGGAAACCGCGCCGTGTGCTGCCCGCGAGCCGGATGCCTTCGAGGACACTGTTGTGGATGAGGCTGTCGTGGACGATCAGGTCCTTGGGTCCGAAGAGATAGCCGATGGTACTGACGTTGGTGGCGTGCCCACTCACGAAGGCGATGCAGTCGTCCACCTCGTAGAGTTCCGCGAGGGCATTTTCCAGCTCTCGCTGGATGGGACGCTCGCCGGCCACGAGCCGGCTGGCCGAAACCGAGGTGCCGTAACGGTCGACGGCATCCTTGGCGGCCTTGCTGACAGCAGGATGCCCCGCAAGACCCAGATAGTTGTAATTCGAAAAATTGATGTACTCCCGACCCTCGATGCGGGTGGTGGCCCCTGCCACCCCGTCGTGGGAGCGAAAGAAGGGATTCTCCAGGCCCAAGCGCTTTGCCGCCGCCTTGGGAACCAGCATTTTTTCATAGCCGGGATGGCGATCGAATCGGGTGAAGGCCTCCGGAATCGACATGTGGGCATTGGTGCGCGATGCCGGCATGACCGGGGACATGGCCTCCACGCCATGCTTTCTGCCCAGTATGCGTTCGATGAGTTGCGCCTTGGTTTTCTGCGCCAGATTGGGTTTACTCATGGGACGATGCCTGTTCCGGTTTTTGCATGTCTGTGCGCGGACGTGCTCAACAACTCGATTTCATCCTGGCTAAGGGTTTCCCCATGCTGGCGTGCGATACCGGAAATCAACTCGGTGGCTGCGCGCTTCTCTGCCTCTTCCGGATCTTCCCCGCACAACTTTTCCACGATGCGGGCGGCAACCCTCTCCACTGTAGGTGCCTCGCTGAGCATCATGGCCGGCAACTGGAGGCCAAAACGCTGCTCCAGTCCCAGGGCCAGTTCCACGGCCATGAGGGAATCCATGCCCAGATCGTGCAGCGAGCGGTTGGGTTCGATGCGTTCCGGAGCGATGCACAGGATCTGGGCCACCTCCTGGATGACCAGGCCGCACACGATCCCGCTCACCTCTGCCGGAGGCCGGTCGGCAATGAGGGCGCGGATATCCAGGGACTCCCCCGTCTGTGGCAGGCTTTGACGATGGCGATTGAGATGCCCGAAGCGCACCCCTGATGCGGAGGGCAATAGACGGGCCAGCACATTCCAATCGAAGTTGGCCGGGATGTACAGGCCGGTACCGTGCACCAAGGCCCGGTCCAGCTCCGCAAGGGCTTCGGCCATACCCATGGGCGGCTTGCCCAGACGCTGCTCCAGGCTGTCCTTGACGGCCCGGTTGCGCAGCAGGTAACCCGCATCGGCGATGGGCCCCCAGGCAATGGCGGTGGCAGGCAGCCCCAATTGGCGACGCAGGCTGACCAGGCCCTCCAAACCGGCGTTGGCTGCCACATAGTTGGCCTGGCCCGGATTGCCCAAAACCGTGGTCACGGAGGAATACAGGACGAAGTGGCCAAGAGGGATGTCCAGCGTGGCCTGATGCAGATGCCAGGCACCCAGGAGTTTGGCATCGAGAACACGTTCTATGCCTGCTGCATCCAGGTTGGCAAGTAGGCGATCGTCGAAGACCGCGGCCGCATGCAGTACGCCCCGCAGCGGGGGCAGGGTCTGTCGGACCCGTTCCACCAAGGCCTTCACGGCCCGGGCATCGGTGATGTCACAGGCCAGGGCATGGGCCTCCACCCCCTGGGCCGCCAGGGTCTCGAGGACCTCCTGGGCCCCCGGGGTGGACGGTCCCCGCCGCCCCACCAGTACCAGGTTGCCCACACCACGATCTGCAAGCCAACGGGCGGAGGCCAGACCAAAACCCGACAGGCCTCCGGTGACGATCCAGGTGCTGTCCTGTTCGAAGCGAAGAGGCCTGGGCACCTCCACCGGAACTCGCAGGGGTGGCCGGGAACCCATCATGTTGACGACGATCTTGCCAATATGCCGTGCCTGCTGCATGACACGGAAGGCATCCACGATGTGCTCGGCAGCAAACCCACGATGGGGCAGAGGTGTCAGCACCTCCTCGCGGAACAGGGCCATGACCTCGCGGAAGAGCCGGGCAGCCTGGCCGGGACGTTCGGTCAGCAACTGGTCGGCGTCGATGCCAAAATAGCTGATGTTGTGCCTGAAGGGACGCAGGCCCAGGGGGGTGTTCTCGAAGAAGTCCCGCTTACCCAGCTCCAGGAAGCGGCCAAAGGGTTTGAGCACATCCAGACCACGGCGCATGGCCTCCCCTGCCAGGGAGTTGAGTACCACATCCACCCCCTCACCACCCGTGGCGTCACGGATGTCGTCGGCAAAGGCCAGGCTGCGGGAATCGAAGACATGATCTGCTCCCAGCAGGGTGACGAAATCACGTTTTTCCTCACTGCCTGCCGTGGCGAAGATCTCCGCCCCCAGGTGACGCGCAAGCTGGATGGCAGCCATACCCACCCCTCCGGCGGCACCGTGGATCAGGACGCGCTCGCCGGGTTGCAGGTCGGCCAGGTGCTTCAGGGCGTAGTACACCGTGAAGAAGGCCGTGGGTACGGTGGCGGCAGATTCGAAGCCCCAGCCCACCGGCACGGGAGCCATGGCATTTGCCCGAGTGACGACATGACTGGCGAAGCATGCGGTGCCGAAGCCCATGACGGCATCACCAGGCATCAGATCCCTGACCCGGGCTCCCACCCGGCTCACCACCCCGGAAAACTCCAGACCTAGGCTGGCACCGGCAAAGCCGTTTTCCACGGCCTCGTCCGGCAACAGGCCCATGACATACATGACATCACGGAAATTCAGGCCCGTGGCCCGAGTGTGCACCTCGATCTCCTCATCCCCCAAGGGACGTTCGGCGGCAGGCAGCCACTGGAGGTTGCGCAACTGCCCGGGCATATGGAAATCCAGGCGGAAACGGCTGTCCTGCGGGGCAATCTGGGGGGAAGCCGCGGCCTCCTCGCGCAGCACCAGGCAGTGGCGCGCCTGGGTGGAAAGCACAACTTCATTGGCACCATCCGGCCGCAGCAGCTCATTCTCCAGCCGGGCCAGGGTATCTAGCGTCATGGGGTCGCAGGCCAGATCGATCAGCGTGCAGGCAAGCTGCGGGCATTCGTTCATGACCACGCGGGCGAAACCCCAGATGGCCGTCTGTGCCGGGTTGGTCGCTACGCCGCCGGGCAGGTCCGAGGCCAGGGCACCGCCACGCGTGACCAGCCACAGGCGTGGAGGATCGTCCCGTGGCCCGGTGAGGGCCTGGACATCCTGCAACAGCCTGACCAGAGTGGCTCGGACCCGCTCCACGTCATCTTGCCAGCCCAACAGATACACCACGTGCGCAAACGGTTTGGACATGACCAACTGCTCCGCCAGCGCAACCTGCTGAGCCATGGACTCCAGGCGCCTGCGCAGCCGATCCGCCAGGGGTCGTGAGGCCTCATCCACCAGCAGCAGCCAGGAGGCCACCGCGGGTGCGGGCAGTTCCTCGGCATGATCAGCTCCACGCCTGGCCTGCAACAGATAGGCACCTTCGGGCAGCCCCTCTGCGGCAGGTTCGAGGAACAGCTCGCAATCCGAAAAACCCGCCTCCATCAGGATGCGTTGCCAGGCCTGGGGCTGCAAAAGGGAAGAGACCGGTGCCTCGGCTGAATTTGGCTGGACCCGCCACCAGTCCGGGTCGATGCCCTCCAGGAAATCGGCACTCCAGTCGGGATGCCTTTCCACCAGCAGCAGCAGACCGTCGGGTACCAGCCAGCGCCAGACCTGCTGCAGGGCCGCCTGGGGAACATTGGTCCGGTGTAGGCTGTGTTGCAGTATGACGATGTCGAATGCCGGGGGCAGCCTTTCGGATGTGGAAAGCATCCAGTCCTGGGCCGTCAGGCTCGCCACGACTGCATTGACATGATCCTGATATTCGGCCTGCAGGCGGCTCTGCAGGGCCTCATCCGACACCGCCAGCACATAATCCAGACGATCCTCAGGCAGGGCCGCCATGAGGGTTTTGGGCAGCTCACTGGCGCCGGCGGCGATTTCCAGGACTCGCAGTCGGCGCGTGGCCGGCCAGGCCTCCGCCAGGCTGTTGAGGCGTTCTTCCAGAACCACGCGCATCCCCAGGAACCCTGGGGCAGTATCGTAGAGCACCTCCGCCACTGGGGATTGCCGCAACTCTCGCGCCAGAGCCTGGCCATCCAACTCGCCGCACAGTAGGGCCGGCAATTGTCGACCCACCCGTCCCATGAGGGTCAGGTGGGGAAGACAGGCAGGCGAATCCCGCAGCAGGCTTTGCCACAGCGTCGCCGCAGCAGGAAGATCCACATCCTCCACCACCGACCAGCGGTCCTGGCTGATCTGCAGGAGTCCCTCCTGGACCAGCAGATTCACCAGCCAGCGGCCGTATGAGGTGCGCAGGCTGTGCTGCCAATCCGCCGGTCGTTGTTGGGCCAGTAGCCGGCAGGCCTCGTAGGCGAAGGACAGTGCCAAGGCTTCGATGAGAGGGAGCGTCTCCTTGAACCAGAGATGGCGTTGCCCGGTGATTTCCGCCAGGCGGCCACGGGCGCACACGGCCAGGTTCTCCAAACCGGTCGACGGCCAATGCCCTTCTTCCCCGGGGTGGGGTTGTAACCAGGGGACGATACGCCAGTTGGATATCCTTCCCGAATCGCTGCGCTTGAGAACCGCGGCCCGAAAGCGGCAGCCTTCGAGCCTGGCCACCAGGGTACCGCTCCCATCCAGTAACTCAAAATCCGCCAGGACCGAGCGGGCGCCGCGGTGCCCCAGTCTTGCCCGCAACCGGACAACCTCTCCTCCACCCCAGTGCTCTAGCCTGCCCGTCCTCACGGGCAACAGGGCAATGCCCTGGCCCGCTTCGATATCCTTGGCGAAGAAATCCACGAGGGATTGAAAGCATACGTCCAGCAGTGCCGGGTGCAGGAGATAGGTCCGGGTCTGTAGGCCCTCCGGCACCTGCAGGCTGACCTCCAGGCTGCCCTGTCCCAGTCTTGCCTCCCGCAACCCCTGGAAGGCGGGGCCATAGCCCAGGCCTATGGATGCTGCGAGGCGGTAATGGATTTCTCCCGTCAGCACCTTGGTCGGGGCCGTGACCGCTTCGATTCGGGGGATGGCTCGTGTTTGCGTGGGCTCCAGCAGGCGTCCGGTGGCATGCAGGGTCCATTCGTCATGGCTGAGACGCTGGCGGCTCTTGATCTGGAAGCCACCATCCCGGGGATTGAGCAGCAGGCGCAGACTGCGGCCCTGCTCAGGGGCCAGAACCATGGGGGTGACGATATCCAGGTCTGCGACAACGAAATGTGTCTCCCCCAGCCATTCACGGGCGGCCGCCAGGGCCATCTCGGCATAGGCGGCACCGGGGAAGAGCATGGCACCACCCACCTGGTGATCGGCCAGCCAGGGGAGCACCCCCGTATCCAGGATGTTCTCCCAAGTGAATTCCCCATCGGGCAGGCGCCAGCCCAGCAAGGGGTGTACCCGCCGGCGATCGATGGCAAGCAGGCTTTCACTGGTCCTGGGGTGCCAATGACGCTCCCGCTGCCAGGGATAGTTGGGCAGGCGTACCCAGGGGAGAGTTTGGGGAAACCAGGCATCCCGTTCGCGCAAGTCACCCAAAAGCTGAATGCGCAGGATGGTCTCTTGGAATCGCTGCACGCCATCGTCGTTGCGCACCAGAGTGGGCATCACCCGAGCCTGGATGTCGGCGGCCGCCAGGCATTCACCGATATAGCGTTGCAGGATGGCATGGGGTCCGATTTCGACAAAGATCCGGCATCCCAGCGCGGCCATCCGGTTGACGGCCTCGGTGAAGCGTACCGGCTCACGCACGTTGCGCCACCAATAACGGGCGTCCAGCGTGTCGCCCGAATGCACCTCACCCGTGACCGAGGAAACGAAGTGGGCCTTGCAGGCGGCTGTAGGGGTCAGGCCCGCCAGCCGCACGACAAGCTCTTCCTCCATGGGCGCCATATGTCGGCTATGGAAGGCATAGTCCAGGTCCAGTATGCGGAAGAACATGCCCTTGCTCCTGACCCGATCCTGGATACGCAGCAAGGTCTCTCGGTCTCCCGTCAGGGTTACGTTCTCCGGACTGTTAAAGCCGGCCAGTTCCACCCGGGGTGGATCGATCCCTTCCATCTCTGCCGACTCTTTCGCCAGCTCCGCCAACACCTCCGCGACGGTCCTGGCCGACATGCCCGCGGCAGCCATGCACCCCGAGCCTCGGGTCTTGGCCTGCACCTGGCTGCGGGTACAGATGACCAGGATGGACTGCTCCAGGTCCAGGGCCCCCGCCGCCCAGGCCGCCGCCACCTCTCCCACACTGTGGCCAGTGACGGCATCCGGTTTGATTCCTGCCTCTTCAAGCAGCCGGGTGATTGCCACCTGGATGGCAAAGAGCAAGGGCTGGGCCACGGTGGTGTCATCGAGCCTGGAGTCGGTCTGCGCGGTATTCAAGGCGTCCAACAGGGAGAAGCCGGCGTGGGGCTGCATGACCTCATCCAACTCGCTGAGCAGACTGGCGAAACGGGGGGATTCTCGTTGCAGCGCACGCCCCATTCCCAGCCACTGACTGCCGTTGCCGGAGTAGACGAAGGCCACACCACCACCTTGGGGCAAGGCGTCTTCAAGATAGACCTGGGGGGCCGCTCCATTCTCGGCAAAGCGCTGCAGCTGGCCTACAGCGGTTTCCGGGGTATCCGCATGCAACACGAGCCGCTTTTGCAGACGTGCGCGCCGCCAAGCCGCGGCCTGGACCAGGGTGCGATAGTCCGCTTGGGTAGCGGATTCCAGGTGCGTGGCGTAGCACCGCGCCAGATCACGCAGGGCAGCATGCGTGTGGGCGGAAAGAAACAGTGGAGGCAGGACCGGCTGTGTGGGATCCTGACCGATAGCGGAATCGGGGATCGGATCGATAGCCCCAGCCTGCGCCGAACTCCGTGCCGTATTGGGGACATGGGCCTGCAGCAGCACATGGGCATTGGCCCCACCGAAGCCAAAAGAGTTCACCCCAGCAATCAATGGCCGGCCAGAAGGAGTCGGCAGGTCTGTATATTTCCTGCACAAGGTCAGGTTGAGGCCCTGGAAATCGATCTGGGGATTCGGCGCTTGCAGGTGCAGGGCCATCGGCAGGGCACGATTTTTCAGGGCGAGCACCGCCTTGACCAGCCCGGCCATGCCGGAGGCCGCCTCCAGATGCCCCAGGTTGGCCTTCACCGAACCCACGGGCAAGGGTGTGTCGCGTTCCTGTCCATAGACCAGACCGATGGCCCTGGCTTCCACCGGATCCCCCACCGCCGTGCCGGTACCATGGGCCTCGATGAAATCGACATCCCCGGCGGCCAGGCCACAGCGGCTCAGCACCTGGCGCATGAGCTCGGCTTGAGCTTCGCTGCTGGGAATAGTGATGCCCGTCTTGCGCGCGCCATCCGTGTTCACACCACTGGCCAGGATGACGGCCTGGATATCATCCCCCTCGGCCAGCGCCCGTTCATAGGGCTTGAGCAGCAGGACGGCACCGCCCTCGGAACGCACGTAACCATCTCCGTCCGCGTCGAAAGCGCGACAGCGTCCAGTGGCCGACAGCATGGAGGCCTTGGTGAAACCCACGAAGGGATAGGGATGCAACAGCAGGTTCACCCCTCCCACCAGCGCCGTCGTGGCCTCCCCAGTCTGCAGCGCACGACAGGCATGGTGCAGGGCCACCAGTGAAGACGAACAGGCCGTATCCACTGCCAGGGAGGGGCCGTGCAAATCGTAGAAATAGGACAGACGGTTGGCGGCGATGCTGAGGGTGTTGCCCGTCATGGTATGGGCGGACAGACTGGCCAGATCGTCCAATCCCCGGGTGCCGTAATCCAGGGACGAGATACCCACATACACCGCGCAGTCGGAGCCCGCCAAGCTCGAAGGCAGCACCCCGGCGTTTTCCAAGGCCTCCCAGGACAGCTCCAGAAGCAAACGCTGCTGGGGATCGAGCCAGGCCGCCTCACGCGGGGAAATGCCAAAGAAGTCCGCATCGAACCCGTCGATGTCTGGCAGCACCCCGGCGGTAAAGGTGATGCTGCGCCCCGGTTCGGAGCGCCTGGCATGCTGCAGTTCGTCAGTCGCCCAGCGCTCGGCCGGAACCTGACTGATCAGGTCACGCCCATCCCTCAGGGCAGCCCAGAGGCTCTGCTCATCGTTGCAGCCGCCAGGAAAGCGGAAGGCCATGCCAACGATGGCAATGGGGCGCAAGACGTGTTTCAAATTCCTATCCCTGATGCCTGTTGCATCCCGCTTGGTGCAAAGACCATAGCCACGTGAAGATCAACAGGGCAATAAGCGGACCTTTAGGTCCTGTTATTGGATCACCGCCATCCTGGAATGAATCTCCATGTGATACTTTTTCCCGGTGTTCGAATACTTGGATTGGGCACACCTGCCTAAGGCCAACTGCAATCGGAAAGCAGCAATGGTAGGCGCGATTGGACTCGAACCAACGACCCCCACCATGTCAAGGTGGTGCTCTAACCAGCTGAGCTACGCGCCTAAGGTCGGGGCGGATTCTATCCAAAGCCGTTCTCTTGGGGCAACGGGATTTTCTCCGCATCCGGTGCATGTCGGGGCGTGGTGGGACGGCATAAGGGGCCATGCTTCATTTCCATCCATCGTGCACGGGATCGCGTCCCGAGCGCCTGCCCCGCCAATGTCAGCGGACGGGGGCCGCAAACACGCCGTTTCTGTGCCGAATCCGGTCCGACAGCTAGAATCGCGGAAGTTCATCACAGCATCCTGCTTCCATGCCCCGCCAGATACTGGTCACTTCCGCCCTGCCCTACGCCAACGGCTCCATCCACCTGGGCCACCTGGTGGAATACATCCAGACCGATATCTGGGCTCGTTTCCAGCGCATGCGGGGGCACAGCTGCATCTACTGCTGCGCCGACGACACCCACGGCACTCCCATCATGCTGCGTGCGGAGAAGGAGGGCATCACCCCTGAGGCCCTCATCGAGCGGGTGTGGCACGAGCACAAACGGGACTTCGACGGCTTTCACATCGCCTTCGACAATTACCATTCCACGCACACGCCGGAGACCCGCCACTACGCCGACACCATCTACACCCGTCTGCGGGACGCCGGGCTCATCGAAGTGCGGGCCGTCGAGCAGTTCTTCGACCCGGTCAAGCAGATGTTTCTGCCGGATCGCTTCGTCAAGGGGGAGTGTCCCAGGTGTCACGCCAGGGATCAGTATGGCGACTCCTGTGAAGTATGCGGCGCGGCCTACCTGCCCACGGAACTGATCGATCCATATTCCGCCGTGTCCGGCGCCGCACCGGTACGCAAGGAATCGGACCACTACTTCTTCAGACTCTCGGATCCGCGCTGCGTGGAGTTCCTGCGCACCTGGATCGTGCCGCCCCAGGTCCAGGCAGAAGCGGCCAACAAGCTGAACGAGTGGCTGGAGGGTGGCCTGGCGGATTGGGACATCTCCCGGGACGCACCATACTTCGGCTTCGAGATTCCGGATGCGCCGGGCAAGTATTACTACGTGTGGCTGGACGCCCCCATCGGCTACCTGGGCAGTTTCCGGAACCACTGCGACAGGCACGGCCTGGACTTCGACGCCTACTGGAAGCCGGATTCCGGCGCTGAGGTGTACCACTTCATCGGCAAGGACATCCTCTACTTCCATGCCCTGTTCTGGCCGGCGGAGCTGCACCACTCCGGCTTCCGCACTCCTACGGGAGTGTTCTGCCACGGCTTCCTGACCGTGAACGGCGCCAAGATGTCCAAGAGCCGGGGGACCTTCATCACGGCAGAGAGCTACCTGCGCCACCTGAACCCGGAATGGCTGCGGTACTACTACGCCGCCAAGCTCAACGGCAGCATGGAGGACATCGACCTCAACCTGGAAGACTTCGCTGCCCGCGTAAACAGCGATCTTGTGGGCAAGTACGTGAACATCGCCAGTCGCTGCGCCGGCTTCATAAGCAAGCGGTTCAATGGTCGGATTTCAGGGGAAGAATTACCAAAGCTTGATCCATCCCCATACATTGCCCAGCAGTCTCAGGAAGAAATGCAAAGAAAAATGGAGGCTGCCCGTAAAACCCCGTCGGGCCCAGGCTTTATCGCCCACGCGAAAGGGTACATCGTCCAACCTCAATTCGATGAAACCGACATTGTTGGGTGGTCCCAGGCAAGAGGGGTGGAAATCGCGCAAGCATATGAGGATAGAAACTTTGCCCTTGCGCTACGGTTGATCATGGAGCTGGCGGACATCGCGAACCGATACATCGCGGAGCGGAAACCTTGGGAGATGGCCAGGCAGGAGGATCGCGACAGTGAGCTACACGAAGTCTGCTCGGTTGCCCTCACCTTGTTCCGTAACCTCACGGTGTATTTGAAACCGGTGTTGCCCGTGCTTGCGGAGCAAGTGGAATCCTTCCTCAACGTCGCTCCATTGACCTGGGCAGATGTTCTGAGCCCCTTGCCGCCCGGCCATGCCATCAACGAGTACCAGCATCTGATGACCCGCATCGACCCCAGGAAAATCGAGGCCATGGTGGAAGAAAACCGACGGAATCTGGCCCCCGCCCCCACCCCCGAGCCGGCGCCGGCACGCCACGCCGAGCACCAGCAGCACGTGGCCCAGACGGACGAGGCCAAGGTGCCCGAGTCGCGGCACATCGGTATCGACGACTTCACCAGGGTGGATCTGCGGGTGGCCCGCATCGCCAACGCCGAGCATGTGGAAGGCGCGGACAAGCTGCTGAAACTCACCCTGGACCTGGGCACCGAAACCCGCACCGTGTTCGCCGGCATCAAGGTTGCCTATGACCCGGCCAGCCTGGTGGGACGGCTGACGGTGATGGTGGCCAACCTGGCACCGCGCAAGATGAAGTTCGGTATGAGCGAGGGCATGATCCTGGCCGCATCCGACGATCAGGGCCGGCCTTTCCTGCTCGCCCCCGACAGCGGTGCCCGGCCGGGCATGCGCATCAGATAGGTGCTGGCATGCTGACCCGCCACCTGCGCATCACAGGCCGGGTCCAGGGCGTGTGGTATCGGGAGTCCATGCGCCGGGAGGCAGAACGCCTGCAGGTCAACGGCTGGGTGCGCAACACCCTGGATGGGGCGGTCGAGGCCGTGATCCAGGGTGAAGAGGCCGCGGTGGAAGCCCTCATCGCCTGGGCCCGCGAAGGCCCGCCTGCGGCACGGGTGGAAGGTGTGAACGTCTCACCCGCGAGCGGTCGTTTCCAGGGTTTCGAGCGCCTGCCCACCACCCGAGGAGACACCGGATGATGCGCAGGCCGACATTGCGATGGCTGTGAGGTGGCATGCTGACAACCACAGCAAGGGATTTCTCCCTCCGGTCGACATGACAGACGGGGATCGATCGCCGGTCGATATGACTGTGGCGTGGCTTCTCCACCCGCCGTAAGGGCCGGCAGCCCTGCCGGTCATTTCCACGACCTGCCAGCCCGACGCCGAGGCCCACCGAACCGGCATCTGACCCGTCATGCCGGCACCCGGTCCTATCATTCCGGCATCTGGTCCTGTCGTTCCGGCACCTGACCCTGTCATTCCGAACGCAGTGAGGAATCTCGGCAAGCAGTCCACACCTTACCTCCTCGGCGTCCAGCCACACGCCATTCCGAGCGCGGTGCGGGATCGGATATAACGCCCTGCACTGGCGACAACGCATCCCAGCCTCCAAGATGACTAGGCCCGTGGCCTCAGTCCCAGGCAGAAATCCGCCACCAAGCCTTCGCCGGTCCGCACCAGGTCGAAGCTCTCCGGGTCCAGTAGCCAGTTCCGGATCAGGCCATCCACCAGGGCATACAGGCCTATGACCGTGCGTTCGATATCCGTGCCTGGGTCCACCTGGCCCTTGGCCACGGCGTGGCGCAAGCCCTCCTGCATATCACGCAGGCAGTGACGGCGGCTCTCCTGCTGCCTGACCAGCATCTCCGCCATCTCACCCACGAATTCGCACTTGAAGCTGAAGATATCGAACACCCGCCTGGAACGAGGATCATTGGCCACCATGGCCAGAACGCCCAGGGTGGAATCCCGCATCTTGGCCAGGGGGTCCACGAGGGCCACGTCGGCCAGGGCCTGGTGCATGGCTTCCAGCGGCAGGTGCACACGGTCATTCATGGCCTGCAGCAGGGCCGCCTTGTTGGCGAAGTGCCAATAGATGGCACCCCGGGTCACGCCCGCAGCGGTCGCGATCTGCGTCAGGGTGGTGTGACCTACGCCCCTTTCACGGAAAACCTGTTCCGCCGTATCCAGGATGCGGGTGCGAGTTTCCTGGGCGTCTTCCTTGGTTCTGCGTACCATTTCTCTGGTGACCGAAAAATTTTCGCAATAGTAATACAAGTCCATATTTACATACATTCATGGATGTATGTATATTTCCGCTCTTACGCCTTGTCCCGGAGACCACCGTGAACCGCTTTCTGCCCGCGACCGTCGTCCTCCTTTCCCTCATTCTTTCCGCCTGTGGCAAGCAATCCGAGCAACAGGCCGGCGGTCCCTCCGGTAGCGGTATGCCCCCACCGGAGGTTGAGGTGATCAGCGTGACACCCGTGACCGTGCCCCAGACCATCTCGGCTCCCGGCCGACTGACACCGGTACGCGTGGCGCAAGTGCGGGCCCGGGTGGAAGGCATCCTGGAGCGGCGTGAATACACCGAAGGCAGCGAGGTGAAGGCAGGTCAGGTGCTGTTCCGTATCGACCGCCGCACCCTGACGGCCAGCCAGGAGGCCGCCAAGGCCACCCTGGCACGCGCCAAGGCCACGGCCCTCATCGCCGGCCAGAACCTGGATCGCCTGCAAGGCCTGAAGGACACCCAGGCCATCGCCAAACAGGAATATGACCAGGCCAAGGCGGCGAAGGCCCAGGCGGACGCGGACGTGGCCGCGGCCCAGGCCGCCCTGGCCCAGGCGGACATCAATCTGGCGTATGCCACGGTGACGGCCCCCATCTCCGGCCGCATCGGCAGGGCCCTGGTAACGGAAGGCGCCCTGGTCGGCCGGGGCGAGGCCACGCACCTTGCCACCATCGAGCAATACGACCCCATCTGGGTGGACTTCGCCCAATCCAGCGCCGAATTCATCCGCCTGCGCGAGGCGGTCAAGCGCGGCACCGCCAAGGCTACCCGGGCCACCGCCACCCTGATCCTGGAAAACGGACAGGAATATGGCCGTCCGGGCAGGCTGTTGTTCAACGACCTGAGCGTGGACCCCACCACCGGTTCCGTGGGTCTGCGCGCGGAGTTCGCCAACCCCGAGCGGGAGCTGTTGCCTGGCCAGTTTGTCACCGTGCGCCTCACCGTGGCCGAAGCGGAAAACGTCATGGTCGTGCCACAAAAGGCCGTGCAGGTCTCGCCCCAGGGCCAGATGGTGTTGCTGCTCACGCCCGAAGGCATGGTAGAGCCCCGGCCGGTGAAGACGGCCGGCCTGTCCGGCAGCGACTGGATCATCACCGAAGGCCTGCAAGGTGGCGAGCAGGTCATCGTCAATGGTCTGCAGAAGGTGCGTCCCGGAGCGCCGGCCAAGGCCGTCTCCGTCAAGCAAGCCCCCGTGAACGCCCGTTAAGGACGCGCCATGCTGCCTCGCTTCTTCATCGACCGTCCCATCTTCGCCTGGGTCATCGCCCTGGGCATCCTGCTCGCCGGCATCCTGGTCTTCCCCAAGTTGCCCGTCTCCCAGTATCCGGATGTGGCGCCTCCTGCCCTGCAGATCACCGCCACCTACCCGGGTGCGTCCGCCAAGGTGGTGGAAGACACCGTCACCACGCTCATCGAGCAGGAGATGAACGGTATCGAGAACCTGTTGTACATGGAGTCCAACAGTGACGCGACCGGCACCCTCGCCCTGACCATGACCTTCGCCACCGGCACGGATCTGGACATTGCCTCGGTGGAAGCGCAAAACCGCATCAAGCGGGTGGAATCCCGCCTGCCGGAGGAAGTCCGGCGCCAGGGCATCGTAGTGACCAAGGCGCGGCGCAATTACCTGGTGTTCCTCACCGTGTTCTCGCCGGATCAGAGTCGCAACGCCGTCGATCTGGGCAGTTTCGTGGCCGCCAATGTCCTCGATCCCATCCGGCGCGTGCCCGGCGTGGGGGAGGCGCAGCTGTTCGGCACGGAATACGCCATGCGCATCTGGCTGGACCCCCTCAAGCTGGCCAACTACGGCATGAGCCCAGGACAGGCGCTGGCGGCGGTACAGGCCCAGAACGTGCAGCTGGCCACCGGCGAGCTGGGCCAGGCCCCTGCGGTAAAGGGCCAGGAACTGGCTGCCACGGTCATCACCCGGGGCCGACTCTCCACACCGGAGCAGTTCGGCGACATCCTCCTGCGCACGGACGGTACCGGTGCCGCCGTGCATCTACGTGATGTGGCGCGCATCGAACTGGGGGCGCAGGACTACAACATCCGCGCCCGCCTCAATGGCCAGCCGGCCGCGGCCGTGGGCATCAAGCTGGCTCCCGGCAGCAATGCCCTGGCAACCGCCAGGGCGGTGCAGGCACGCATGACGGAACTGGCCAAATATTTCCCCGAGGGCATCAGCTGGGACGTGCCCTACGACACCTCGCGTTTCGTGGAGATCTCCATCCGCGAGGTGGCCAAGACCCTGGGAGAAGCCTTCCTGCTGGTATTTCTGGTGATGTGGCTGTTCCTGGGCAAGCTGCGCATCGCCATCATTCCCGCCGTGGTGGTGCCCGTGTCGCTGGTCGGCACCCTGGTAGGCTTGTATCTGCTGGGTTATTCCATCAATGTGCTGACCCTGTTCGCCATGGTGCTGGCCATCGGCATCGTCGTGGACGATGCCATCGTCGTGGTGGAAAACGTCGAGCGCATCATGTCCAGAGAGGGACTTACCGCACGCGAGGCCACCTACAAGGCTATGGGCCAGATCTTCGGCGCCATCATCGGCATCACCATTGTGCTGTCGGCGGTGTTCGTGCCCATGGCCTTCTTCAGCGGTTCCGTGGGCGCCATCTACCGTCAGTTCTCCGTCACACTGGTGACCACCATGCTGTTCTCCGCCCTCATGGCCCTGACCCTGACGCCGGCCATGTGCGCCACCCTGCTGCGTGGCCTGGAGCAGAGTGGCCTGGGGCATGTGTCCAAGGGATTGCTGGGCTGGTTTCACCGATTCTTCGAGCGCGTCACCGGGGGCTACGTGGGCGGCGTCTCACGCGCGCTCAAGGGCCCATTGCGCATGTTCGCCGTATACCTGGCCATCGTTGCCGGTACCGGCTGGCTGTTCGGCAAACTGCCCACGGGGTTCCTGCCGGACGAGGATCAGGGTTATCTCATCAGCATGGTGCAACTGCCGGCTGGGGCCTCCCAGGAGCGTACGGAAAAGGTCCTCTCCCAGATGGAACAGTTCTATCTACGGCAGGCGGAAGTGGAAAAGGTGGTGGGCGTACTGGGCTTCTCCTTCCTGGGCAAGGGGCAGGACGCGGCCATCGCCTTCGTGCGCTTCAAGGACTGGGATGAGCGTCCCGGCCAGGAACATCACGCCCTGACCATCGTACAACGCGCCAACCAGATGCTGTACGGCATCAAGCAGGCCATGATCTTCGCCGTCAACCCACCCTCCATTCCGGAACTGGCGGCCGTGGGGGGATTCGACTTCCGCTTGCAGGACCAGTCCGGCCTGGGTCGCGGAAAGCTCATGGAGGCCCGTAACCAGATATTGGGTCTGGCCTCGCAGGACCCCCGCCTGGTGGGGATACGCCCCGAGGGCAAGGAGCCCGCCACGCAACTGTTCCTGGATATCGATCGTGTCAAGGCCAGCAGCCTGGGCATCAACCTGGCGGAGCTCAACCAGACTCTGGCCGTGGCCCTGGGCTCCGCCTACGTCAACGACTTCATCCGCGATGGTCGCGTGCTGCGGGTGGTGATGCAGGTGGACGCCCCCGCCCGGGCCACGCCGGAAGGGTTGCTGTCCCTGCGCGTGCGCACGGCCCAGGACACCATGGTGCCCCTGTCGGAGATCGCCACGCCGCACTGGACCCTCGACTCACCCAAGCTGGATCGCTACAACGGCGTGCCCGCGGTGAAGATCGTCGGCAACCCTGCGCCGGGTTACAGCAGCGGTGACGCCATGCAGGCCATGGAAGAGCTGGCCACCAAACTGCCACCCGGCTTCGGCTACGAGTGGTCGGCCACCTCCTACGAGGAAAAGCTGTCCGGCACCCAGGCCCCCATCCTCTTCGCCCTGTCCATCGTCGTCGTGTTCCTGTGCCTGGCGGCCCTGTATGAAAGCTGGAGCGTACCCCTGTCGGTGCTCCTCGTGGTGCCGCTGGGAGTATTCGGCGCGGTGCTGGCCACCACCCTGCGCGACCTGCCCAACGACGTGTACTTCAAGGTGGGTTTCATCACCATCATCGGCCTGTCCTCCAAGAACGCCATCCTCATCGTGGAATTCGCGCGCCAGCTGGAGGCGCAGGGCAAATCCACCCTGGAGGCGGTGATGGGGGCCTGCCGCATGCGTTTCCGGCCCATCATCATGACCTCGTTCGCCTTTCTGTTCGGCGTCCTGCCCCTGGCCATATCCACCGGCGCCGGTGCCTCCAGTCGCCATGCCATCGGCACCGGCGTCATGGGCGGCATGGTCGCCGCCACGGTCCTGGGGGTATTCCTGATTCCCATCCTCTACCTGCTGGTGCGCCGCCTGTTCCCGGGGCCCGTCAAATACCACGGCGCCGCGCTGCAAGGAGACGAGCATGCATAAGACCGTACTCAGCGTACTAACCCTGCTTGCCCTCGTGGGCTGCGTCAATGTGCCCAGCCTGAGGCAGCCCGAACTGGACCTGCCCGGGACCTGGGGCGGCCCGGTTCAGGCAGAAGGGTCGCACAGCCGCCTGCCCGCGCCGGACTGGTGGAAATCCTTTGGTGATGCCCAGCTGGATGCCCTCGTCGAGGAGGCACTGACGCACAACACCGATATCCGCATGGCCGCCGCGAACATCGAAGAGGCACGCGCCAATCTGGGCATGACTCTGGCGGATGAAGGTGTGCAGGCGCAGGGCACGGTGGACGTGAAGCGCACGCGCCGCAGTCAGCGCGGCAGCATGCCCGCCCCGGGCAGCCCCATCAACGACAGCTTTCAGTTCCAACTCCAGGCTGCCTATGAGCTGGATCTGTGGGGCCGCCTGCGGGAAGCCAGCGAGGCCGCCCGGGCCGACCTGCTGGCGAGCGAATATGCCAGGGAGGTGGTACGAACCAGCCTCATCGGCGACGTGGCGCAGGCCTACTTCAGCCTGCGCGCCCTGGATGCGCAGCTGGACCTGGTGGAGCAAACCCTGGGCAACCGCCGTGCCGCCGAGGACCTGCAAAGATTGCGCCTGGAGGCCGGCGTGGCCTCGGAGCTGGACATGCGCCAGGCGCAAGCGGAGCGCGCCGCCCTGGAAGCCAACCGGGCCCAGTTGACGCAGACCATCGGCCAGCAGGAATTGGCCCTGGCCGTGCTGGTGGGGCGCAGCCCCCGCGCCCTGGTACAGGATGGCGTGACCCGCGGCCAGTCCCTGCAGGCGCTGCAGGGGCTGGTGGAACCGCCCGCCATACCCGTGGGCCTGCCTTCGCAGCTGTTGCAGCGGCGTCCCGACCTGCGCCAGGCCGAACAGCGGCTGCGCGCTGCCCACGCTCGCATCCGCGAGGCCAAGGCCGCCGTCTATCCGGACCTGGAGCTTTCCGCCTACCTGGGCTCGGAGAGCAAAGCCCTTGCCAACCTGTTCTCCGGCCCCGCCGCCGTCTGGGGCGTGGGCGTGGGCATCGTGCAGAGCATCCTCAACGGTGGGCGCACCCAGGCTGCCCTGGACATCCGCGACGCACAGCAGACCCAGGCCCTCCTTGCCTATGAGCAGACCGCGCGCCAGGCCTTCCGTGAGGTGCTGGACGCCTTGATCGTGCATCGCCAGGCGCGGGAACAGGCGCAGGCGGAAGACCGCCGCAGCGCAGCCCTGGGCAGCAGCCTGAACATTGCCGAACTGCGCTACCGCAATGGCCTCACCAGCTACCTGACGGTGCTGGATGCGCAACGCAACCTACTGCAGGCGGACCTCAACCGCATCGAGGCCCGCCGCGCCCAGCTGGTGGCGGCGGCCAGCCTGGCCAAGGCCCTGGGTGGTGGCTGGCAGGACAACCGCGAGGCTCGGGCAGATACCCTGACAAGCCGCGAGACGGCGAGCAATTGAACCCCGGGACGGAGCTTCGCGTCCCGTCCTCCCGGGCCGGCTCCGGTGGCACATTTGTCCCGGCCAGGCCCAGACCCTATCCTGACATCCTTTGTGCTCCCGCCAGACCATGTCCATCACCATCAAGACCCCGGAACAAATCGAAAAAATGCGCCTGGCCTGCCGCCTCGCCGGCGAAGTGCTGGACTTCATCACCCCCTTCGTGAAGCCGGGGGTGACCACGGGCGAGCTGGACAAGCTGTGCCATGACTACATGGTGGACGTGCAAGGCTGCATCCCCGCCCCTCTCAACTACGCCCCCAATGGCCACAAACCCTATCCCAAGTCCATCTGCACCTCGGTGAACCACCAGATCTGCCATGGTGTGCCCGGCGAGAAGGTGCTCAAGCCAGGGGATGTGGTGAACCTGGACATCACCACCATCAAGGACGGCTGGCACGGCGACACCTCGCGCATGTTCTATGCGGGCGAACCCTCCATCCAGGCCCGGCGCCTCACCGAAGTGACCTACGAGTGCATGTGGAAGGGTATCGCCGAGGTACGCGCCGGTGCCCACCTGGGCGATATCGGCGCGGTCATCCAGCGGCATGCCGAGGCACATGGCTTTTCGGTGGTGCGCGAGTTCTGCGGGCACGGCATCGGCGCGCGTTTCCACGAGGAACCCCAGGTCCTGCATTACGGCAAGGCCGGTACCGGGCCCAGGCTGGAGGCGGGCATGATCTTCACCATCGAGCCCATGATCAACGCCGGCAAGCGGGACATCCGCGTCCTGGGCGATGGCTGGACCGTGGTGACCAAGGATCACAGCCTGTCCGCACAGTGGGAGCACACCGTGCTGGTCACCCCCACGGGCTACGAGGTGCTCACCCTGTCTGCGGGCGCACCCCCGCCCCCCGCCTTCATCCAGGCTTGAACATGCGGTCCGGGGCGGTCGCGGCCTGGCGGGCGCGCATCGCCACAGGCCGCGCGCGGCTCATCGCCACCTATCTGGCCCGCCCGCATGCGGCCAGCCTGCTGGCGGGCCTGAGTCAGCTGACCGATGCGGTGTTGGCAGAAATCTGGGCCGCGCACGTATTGCCCGAAAACTCCGCCCTGGTGGCTGTGGGGGGCTACGGCCGGGGCGAGCTCTACCCCCATTCCGACGTGGACCTGCTCCTGTTGCTGGGGGATGAGGTACCCGTGCGCGAGCAGGCCCGGCTTGAGCCCCTGGTGGCCCTGCTCTGGGACGTGGGCCTGCCCATCGGCCACAGCGTGCGCACCCTGGCCCAGTGCCGGATCGAGGCCGCGCGGGACCTGAGCGTGCAGACCAACCTGCTGGAAGCACGCTGGCTGGCCGGCAACCTGCCCCTGTTCCAGCGCCTGCTCCAGGCACAAAGGGACTGGCTGGACCCGGTGGCCTTCTTCGAGGCCAAGCTGCTGGAGCAGGGCGACCGCCATCTGCGCCAATCGGACACGGCCCTGCTGTTGGAGCCCAACCTGAAAGAAAGCCCGGGCGGCCTGAGAGACCTGCACACCGTGCTATGGGTGAGCCAGGCCGCGGGTCTGGGTCACCGCCTGCAGGATCTGACCCGTTCCGGCCTGCTGCGCCGGAGCGAAGGCCGGACCCTGGGGAGGCAGCTGGATTTCCTGGCACACCTGCGCATCCGCCTGCATCTGGCCGCGAAACGGCGGGAAGATCGCCTGCTGTTCGAATTCCAGGAGGCCATCGCCACAGGTCTGGGTGTGACACCGCATCCCTCCCGCCGCGCCTCGGAACGTATGATGCAGCGCTATTACCGCGTGGCGCGCCATATCCGCCTGGTCAACGAGCTGGTACTCGGGGCGCTGCGCAACCGCCTGCATGCGCCGCCTCCCGCCCGGGCCCTGCCCCGCACCGATCACTTCCGTGCCGTGGGCGCCCTGCTGGACGCGGACGAGGAGGTCTTCGCGCGCCACCCGCACCTGCTTCTGGAAACCTTTCTGCTGCTGACCCGGGAAACCGAACTGCTGGGCTGCACGCCCCGGTTGCTGCGGGGCCTGTGGCGCGCTGGTCGCCTCATCGACGCCGATTTCCGCAAGGACACGCGCAACCACCGCCGCTTTCTCGAGCTCCTGGCCGCCCCCCGAGGGGTGACGCATGCACTGCGTCTCATGCACCGCCTGGGCCTGCTGGGACGCTACATCCCCCTGTTCGGCCGTATCACCGGACAAATGCAGCATGACCTGTTCCACATCTATCCGGTGGATGAACACACCCTCATGGTGGTCAGCAACCTGCGCCGCCTGGCCCTGAGTGGATACGCACACGAATACCCCCTGGCCCACCGGCTCATGTCGGATTGTCCGCGCCAGGACCTGCTCCTGCTGGCGGCCCTGTTCCACGACATCGCCAAGGGCAGGGGTGGGGACCACTCCCGGCTGGGCGCGCTCGACGCCCGGCGCTTCTGCCTCGGCCAGGGCCTGCCGCGGGAAGATGCCGAGCTCGTGGCCTGGCTGGTGGCCGAACACCTGAGCCTGTCCAACACTGCACAGAAACAGGATCTGTCGGACCCTATCGTCATCCGCCGATTTGCCCAGCGCTGCGGCAGCCTGGAACGGCTCACGGCCCTGTATCTGCTCACGCATGCAGATATCCGCGGCACCAGTCCCAAGGTCTGGAGCGCCTGGAAGGATCAGCTCATGCAGCAGCTCTACCTGGCCGCGCGCCAGGTGCTGGCGGGCGATGCGGGTCAGCCGGACAGCGTGGAGCGCAAGAAGGAGGATGCACGCGCGCAACTGCGCCTGCACGGCTTCATGCCAGGCGTGGAAGACAGCCTGTGGAAACGCCTGGACGATGTGTATTTCATGCGTCAGAGTAGTTCGGACATCGCCTGGCAGACCCGTGCCCTGCTGCCGCTGCTGGCAAGGCAGCGCATCATCGCGCGCACCCGCCTGGCCCCCGTGGGGGAAGGTATCGAGGTGCTCGTCTATGCCCCGGACATCAAGGCCCTCTTCGCCCGCATCTGCGCCTTCTTCGCGCGCCAGGGCTATTCCATCCTGTCCGCCCGCATCCATACCACGCGGGACGGCTTCGCCCTGGATACCTTCTACGCCGTGGCCCCGGACCAGGAGCCGGGTAGCTACCGCGATGTCATGAGTTTCATCGAGCACGAACTGGAACAGGAACTGGCCCAGGTGGACAAGCCGCTGCGGGTACCCTCGGGCCGGCTGTCCCGACAGCTCAGGGCCTTCCCCCTGAATCCCAGCGTCAGTCTGGAACGCAGCGAGCACGGGCAAGACTTCCTGCTCTCCTTCACCGCCGGGGATCGGCCCGGGCTTCTGGCCCGGGTGGCAGAGCTGCTCTGCCGACATGAGGTGAACGTCAGCAGCGCGCGCATCAACACCCTGGGCAATCGGGCCGAGGACGTGTTCGTGCTGCAGGGCGAGGCGCTGGAAGACCCCAGCCACCGTCTGCTCCTCGAGCAGACCCTGCTGGGTATCCTGCGCCTGTGAGGTGCAGCTCCCCGAGCCCATAGCCCAGATATTTCACCGCCCCTCTGATCCTGTAAGCGGTGGGTGTTGTCGGAGAGGAGGCTCAGGCTGGTGGATTGCTCAATGATCGAGCAGTTTCCTGTGCCGAGAGCAAACTCCCCCCTACCCCCGAAGCGTCGACATGTCGGGGCCGCACTCGGGATGGTTCATGGAGAAGCGCGCGCGGGCGGCGATGAGGAAGAGGTCGCGCAAAGGGTGATGCGAAGCGGGCAGGATGCGGATGCGTCGGGTATTGCGGATCACCGCCGCGCCGACCTTCAGCAGTTATATCCGGATGGTCGCCACACTTGCCCGGGCAGATCGGTACCCGGCAAGGCCAACTCGCGCAGGCGCTGCATCAAGGTATAGGCCAGGGCCGAGAACAGGCAGCACAGCCAGTTGGCGAGAAACTTCCGGCTGCTGGCGCGGGTGCCGAAGAGATCGAGCTGGGTCTCCTTGGTCCGGTTCTCGGCCTCCCCGCGCCGGCAATACAGACCGTCCAGACCGTCGTAGAGGGCTGCGGCCGGCTGGGTCAGGTTGGTGACGATGAAACGCGGGTTGGCCCCCTGGCTGCCACACTCCAGGCGGGTGACGAGGCGGCGTTCCCGCTCCCAACTGTCGACGGCATAGCGGAATTCCCGGATCCGGCGCTGCTTGGTCTGCGTGCCCGGGAGCTGTTCGGCCATCTCCTGTTCCCAGTCGGCGGCGATCCGATGCAGGCGGGCATCCTTCGCTGCGCCGATGACATGGCCGACCGCCTGGCGCTCGCACCAGCGGGTGAGGTGTTGCCGACAGAAGCCGGGATCCCCGCGCACGATGATGCGCACTTCGGGCCAGGTCTGGCGCAGCCGGATGACCAGGAGCCTGTCCACGGCGGCGGCGTGCTTCGCCCCGTCGATCCGGCTCTTGCGCAGCACGCAGGCCT
>JAKQCX010000026.1 GCA_029558905.1 Pseudomonadota bacterium | reverse complement strand
CGGGTTGAGTGTCGCTACCCAAACCTTACCGGAGTCCTTCGATGACCACCCGATCGCGCCCGCCCGGTAGGCCCCGCATGCGGGGCCTACCGGGCAACACCAGGCACTTCAGCTCTTACACCACTTGGTGGGACACTGCCTTGGGCCATGGCCATCAGTGGCAAGCGCCGCTCGTAGAAATAACGCTGCAAAGCTTCAATCATGGTTTTGTCCGGCCGGCGATTGCCGATCTCCAGCAGCGTCTTGCGGTCGGCATCCGACAGCGCGGCCATCGCGGCGCCGGTGTCGAATTCGTGCAAGACGCCGTTGTCGATGACGTAGTTCGTGGGCTCGTAACTTTCCCCGATGCCGATGTGTATGGGTGACAGTGGGGTGATGAGCAGCCGGTAACTGGCAAACGGGTTCATGCGGCCTCCCCGGCGAGCATGTTCATGTTCAGGCGGCTCAGCACCTCCTTGTCCGCCGGCTTCGATTCCGCCACCAGCAGCGACAGCGCGGCCAGCTCACGTCGTTGACCACAGGTGCGCCGCCCACCTGGAAGGATGTGGCTGGTCCAGCGATGGAATCTCACCCCCTCGGGCGATTTGACCCGGTAGCCGACCGAGATGATGACATCCAGGTTGTACAGGGCAACCGGCTTGTCCGAAGTAGCAATGTGCATTTTCTGCACATTGCTTTCTTCATCGAGTTCGCGCGCGGCAAAGACAGTGCGCACATGCCTGCCGACGACCGTGCGATCACGTCCGAAAAGAGCGGCCAGTTGTAGCTGGGTCAACCAGACGGAGTCCCTTTCAAGCCGCACATCGATGCTGCCGTCCTGATGCTGATAGATGGCGATTTCACTCATGGTTGTGTCTCTCCATTGGGCAGACGGATACCAACGACCGGCGCGTAGCCCTGGTGCACGGTTTCCGGGATCGCCTTGGACAGGATGCCCTCACCATCCGCCCCGATTCCGCCCAGCCCCTGGCCGGTGAACAGTGCGCCGTCATGGTGCGCCGGAGCGAGCGTCGCACCGGTATTGGCCATCAGCACCGGCGCTTTGAACGGATTGTGAAGATGCACGCCGATGTCGCCATGGCGACCAAAGCGGGTGAACACCGTGTAGAAACAGCGATCGGCCTCCCAGGGCAGCCCTTGCGGGGCGCAGGGGGCCAGGGTCAGCCAGGCGTTGGCGTCGGCTTGCGTGGGCAGAACGGCGGGCTCGAACGCATCGACCCGAAAGCGGCCCAGGCCGATGCCGGCATCGCGCCCGAAGCCCAGGTCGCCGATGTCGCGCAGGGCGCGTTCCAGATCGCTGGCGGGCAGGCGGGAGTCGGGCAGGACGATGTGAATGTCGAGCGCGGCATCCTCGCCATACCACTGCCGCCCCATGCTGTACGGCGCGAAGCCGTCGCCCGTGGTGCCGATGCGGCGGTCGATGCTGTTGTGGGGGTGGGGATGCGATAGGGGGCTGCCGCCGGGTAATTCACTCGCGGCGCGGCAGTGACCCAGCCAGTCGGCCACCGGCGCGGCAAAGTGCTCGACCGGCAGCCAGACGCGCTTCTTGGCGGTCTTGCGATCATCGTCCGGCAACGGGTTGAACCAGTGTCCGGGCAAGGTGGGCCGGGGCAGGTGGCCGGCGGGCAGCGCGTCGGAAACCACCGCGAAGGGCCGTCCTGCCGTGTAGCCGTCGAGCAGTTGCGTCAGCTTCTCCTCCCCCAGCCGATTGCGCAGCGCCCAGCACAACTGGCCGAACAGGGTGTCACCCTTGGGCGGTGTGCCGAAGGCGGAAAGCGGGGTAATGCAGGCCTTGTAGGTCAACATGGCGGGCTCCCAGGAATATCGCCCGTCATGCCGGTGAAAGCCGGCATCCAGGGATGTTTCTGGATTCCCGCCTGCGCGGGAATGACGGCAAAGAATTGGGGGGTCATTTCAAACCGCCTCGGCGAGATTGACCTTGGCCAGTTCATCCAATACGTCGGCGCCATCCAGGTTGAGGCTGGCGAACTTCACCTTGCCATAGCCGCGCGAACCGGAACCACCCAGGCCGGTGAGTTCCAGCAGTTTCAAGCCCTCGTAAACCGTGGCCAGCAGGTCTTCATCATCGTGGATGCGCACGGTGAGGGCAAAGTCGAAGGTGGCGCCCGCCGGGACGCGTTCGGTGTTGCGCGGGTGTTCGGCCACGCCGCGGATGCGGTCGATCATGTTTTCCATCTTGGTTTCGGTGAGCAGCAGGTTGCGCCGGCTCATCTCGGCGACCCAGGCGCGGGAAAGCGAGCAATCCCAGAACGCCAGGCGGGTGGGGCCGATTTCCTCCACCAGTTTCATGTCCTGGTTCGAGCCTTCCGGCGCGCCACCGAACAGCTTGAGCAGGGTCTTGGCCTGATCACGCTTGGCGTTGGGCACGTCCCCGATGTCGCGAAAGCCCAGCGGCTTGCCCTTGGTCTGGTCCACCACGCCCAGCTTCCATTCCAGCAGGCTGCGGATCTTGCCCTTGAGGCTGGAGCCGGGGATGTAGGGCTCCTGCGTGACGGGGTTCTTCAACACCGGGTTGTCGGTGCCGCCGATGTGCATCTCGTTGTTGCCGGAACCGATGTGCAGGCCGGTGACGAGTTCCAGGCTGCCGGTGAATTTGCGGATGGCGGTGAGTTTCATGTGGGGTCTCCCTGGTTCAGTCCTGGCGTTCCTGTTTGTAGAAGCCCATGAAGGCTTCCCAGAAATACTTGCAAGTGGTCAAGGTTTGCGGGTTGGTGATTTCGTTCAAAGTGTGCTGCAGGAGATCGACAAAGGTACGGTCGACAAGCTTGCGGCCCACGGCATAGGCCGCTTTGGCGTTGAGCATGCGGATGAAGGGCAGGCACTCCGCGAACTTGGCCGACTGTGCATCCAGTGGTTGCTGGCTGACGCGCGTCTCCCAAAGCAGCAGCTCGTCATAGAAACGGCGCAGCTGGGTGGGTTTGTTCCGGTAAGGATCGGCATGCGCCACGCTTTGTGCTGCTTTCTTGGCGATGCTGTTGAACAGTTCGGCATCCGGCGTGGCAAAGCGAACGCTGCTGCGCCAGCCGGTATCCGCCTGCTGACGTGGCGCTTCCTCGCGCCGGTTCTGGTTGGGTCTGCCTTGGTGGGTGCCTTGGGCCATTTCAGTCTCCTCAGTCGCGTTGTTGATAGAGATGGGTGAACAGGGCGATCTTGTAGGCCGCCTTGTGGTCTTTGATGCCGGTGTCGGCGATTGCCACCGCCAGTTCCTGTTGCCACTGCCGCCGTTTGCGCTCGGTGGCGTCACGGTCGCCCTCATTCCTTACCTGGCTCTCCAGCATGCGCCGGGTGCGATAGGCGAAGCGGGAATGCCAGAGAGCGTTTTCCAGGCGGCGGGTCTGGTTCGCAGCCATGTCGGTGAGATGGAGCAGGCCGTAGAGGTAACCGGTGGATAGCTTCAGTTCGTCACTGAGCCGGCCCAGTGCTGCTTCGCGGGCCATGAGTTTTTCGAAGTCGTCCCACGAAACGGAATGGCCGTAGCAGGTAACAGCGTTCTTGGCTTGCGTTGCTCCCTCACCCCCGGCCCCTCTCCCAGTGGGCGAGGAGAGGAAAGCCTTGGCCTTGTCGAGCGACTCCTCCGCTAACCACGCCAGATGGCGGATGGGCAGGCCGGGCTTGGTCATGGACAGGCCCGCCGAGAAGTGGATGTCCGGGTTGTGCGCCACATAGCGGGCGAATTCGTCGCGCATCCGGCTGGCCAGTTTGATGGTGGAATGCCACGGCCCGATCAGGAAGAAATCGTCGCCGCCTGCGAACACGGTGTAGGTGTTGGAGAATTCCTTGTGGCACACCCAGGGCAGCCAGACGGTGAAGAAGGCGTTGATCTGGCGGGAAAGCGCGGCCATGCGGGCGAAGGTGGGACGCGCCTGGCCTTGCTGAAAGATCAGACCGAGGTTGTCGATGTCGCCTTTCAGGGTCATCAGAGCCTCGGCGCCGATCCAGTGGCCGTTTTCGTCCAGACGGCGGTCTTCGCGCGCCAGATGATTCAAGGTCTTGGGCGCCTGTGGGTGCGGCTCGAAGTCGTCAAGGTCTTCAAGCCCCTGGTAGCGGTCGGCTTCCCAGGCGCTGGTCTCGCCGAACTTCGGCACGAAGGCATTGATGGCGCGCCGGGCGTAGCCGTTCCACAGCGGCGCGTCGGCGGATTCGGGCAAAGAAAAATCCCAGGCGCGTGCCAGATTGCCGGATTTGGCCTCGCCGCCGAACTTGCCGCTGGCTTCCTCCTCGCCGGTGAAGAGCACGTGGTAGCCGAAGATGGGCAGCCGCAACTGGTTCAGTGTCTGGCCTGCGGGCAGCGGTTCGATCCGATCGCGGGTAATCAATAAGCGATCCTGATTGGCCAGCCATTTGCCGGTCTGCACCTGGTCCCAGGCCAGCTCGCTCAAGCCCTCCAGTTCCGGGTGGGCCGGTGAGCGCCCATCGATCTTGCATTCGCCGTGAGTGAAATGGTCGAGGAATCCTTGGTAGATGGGCTTTGGTGGCTTTTCACCGCACAACCCGAAGCGGGTCAACTTGGCCGTTTCCAGTTGCTCGAACAGGCGCTTGATCAGGTCACGGAACGGGCTGTCGCCCTTGCCGTGGCGGAAATCATCGGCGCGGGCGGGCAGCCAGGCGAGGTTGATACCGGACTGGCCCCAGGTGTGGGCGAGGAACCAGGCGTCCAGTTCGGTCTGAACCGCGCGCAGCGTCGCCTCGGTCTCCGCCGTATTCGGCGCGACGATCAAAAACTTGCCGGCGGCATTCACCACCTGGCTGGTGGGCGGCAGATCGAGGGCTTCCAGCACCTTCAGGGCGGCCAATTCGGACAGCAGCGAGACATGGAACGAACGCCCGCGCAGCAGGCGCGCCACCTGACGCTGCGACTCGCCGCCGGCAAAGATGAAGTCCTGGATGCCTGTGAAATCGCCCTGGATCAGCAGGAATTTTTCGTCTTCCCAGGCTTGGCGGGATTCATCGAAGCCATCGCGTTTGCTGTCCCACTGGGCGCGCAACTGCTCCTTGATGTCCGTCGTTTCATGTTCCTGGTCGGCATGGAAGCGCCAGAGCGCCACCGCCAGCGCCGCCGTGGTGCGGGAATGGTCGTAGAGCGCCACATCGGGCCGCACGTTGCCGGCAATGCCCGCCGTGGCGGAGGGGATGGCGTGGGTGAAGGCCAGCCAGAGACTGTCGAAATGGTCGAGCCAAAGCGGCAGATTGGCGCGGTGGCTGGCGGGAATGGCCTTCAGGCTGGTTTGAAACTGGTTCCATAACGCCAGATAGCGGGCTTTTGCTTCGGCCTTGTCGCCGGTTTCACTGACTTTCGCGGGGACGGGAAAGATCGCCTCTGGGGACAGAGGGTGCAACGGATAGCGGTAGGTAGGCGTTGCTCCCTCACTCCCTGCCCCTCTCCCGGTGGGAGAGGGGAGATGAACGCCCTCAAGCAGGGTCCATTGCCGGGTGGTGTAGTGGTTGAGTTTCTTGTCTTCCTCATCCGGCGCCTGGTTGTAGGTCTTGAACTCCTCCCGCTCGAAGCCGGAGGCCAGGCGGTCGGCGCTGGCGATGATCCATTGCAGGAAGGTATCGGGCCGGTGGTGCCGGGCGGCGGCATTGATGATGGAGTCGTCCGCGTTCTTCTCCCGCCAGGGTGCGAAGGGCGCCATGTCATCGCCCACCAGTTCCGGCAGGTGGGCTTCCAGCAAATCCATGGCGATGGCGGTGTAGGCAGCGTGGATATGTGTGCGGCGCCCGTTCCATTCGGGGCAGGCCAGCAACTCGTTGACGGCCTGACGAGTGGCGCCGGCGCCGTCCTTGACCTGCGCTTCCGGTATACGGGCCCGCTCGGCAAATTTGCCCAAGTCGTGCAGCAGGGCGGCAAGGGCCACGCGGCAGGTTGCATTCATGCGTTGTGAGTTATTCATCCGTCATCTCCCGGAGTTGTTGCGAATGTTGCTATGTCGTGCCCGGCCCTGTCAGTTCGGCAAGCTTGCATACTTGATTGCCGTAGGGGTGACCGAGCCATCAGTCGAGCGCAGCCTTCATGTCCCTGTTCAACATCTCATACAGCTTCGCGGGCGCGGCAAGAGCCTGACGCAAATCACCAGCCCAGGAGGCCGGCGGGCTGCCGTGGGCGAGGGCGTTGCGCAGGTCCTTGATGCGTCTTTGCGGGGCTTCTTTCCAGTTTGTGCCTTCGGTGCGGAGGCGAGATTTCAGTTCGGCTTCCGCTTGCTTGCGGTCGCCGTCCTCAGCGTAGTCGCCGAAGTCGAGGTCGTGCCGGGTACATTCGAGCGTGATGATCGCCTCCCAGGCCAGCACCGCCGCGCGGACGAAATCACGCCGGTTCAGATACACATAAGCCAAATGCCTTTGCTGCTGGTGCAGCGGTTTTCCTCTTGCCCAGGCCAGACGTTCGGACAGAGATTGTTGGAATAGACGTCCCGTGCCGGGCAGGTCCTCATCCATAGTGGCAAGAAAAGTACCCAATTGCCGGGCTGCATCCCGCAAATTGAATGTGCGCTCGAAGAATGCAGCCTTTTTCAGGCAATTGACCTTGTCCTGCGCTATCCCATCAGCCAGAAGGAGGTCGGCGAATACACCGTAGTCACCGTTCTGATCGAAACGGTCGAGGGCATCAATCCAGCGCTGGATGGCGAGCAAGCCATTGAGCCGCAGCACCGGGGTGATTCCGCCCTGGGTCATGTCCAGGGCACCGTAATACAGGCCTTTCACGTCTAGCCGCGCCATCCGCTCCAGGAAGAACGCGGATAGCAGGCCCAGGGCAGCAAGGTGACGAAAGCCGTGAGTGAGATCGATATGGACGCGGCCAGGCGGGACCGCCTCGGCAATGGCACGCAGGATGCCAGCCTGTTCCTCGTCGTCGCGGCCGTAGGGGATGAGGCGCAGGGCGACCGGGCAACCCAGTTGCCGCGCGACCACAGGTTGCAGGCGCTCAAGCAGGGCGGCATCCACCGTGGCCACCCGTACTGCTTCCATGAGTTCGATCCGCGCTTCTTCTGCCTCAGCATCGTCAGCCAGGTGCTCGATGAGTACGTCCCACATGCTGCCGGCAGTGCCGAGAATGACCATGAAATCCGGCCGCAATTCCTTTTCCAGTGCCAGACCGAAAAACGGGGTGACACGGTCATGACCGTCGGGAAATCGGTAGGTGGCGGTGCGATAGCCGGTTTGGAGGTCACCGCTGTTCTTGCCCAAGAAGCTCACCAAGGTCGTTTTCATGTTTGCGTCTCCAGTTCCAGTGCGAAGCGGATAAGCCCCGCTTTACTTGTTCACGATTTCAATCTGATCTGGCACCAAAGGCAGGAAAAACTGTGTGGTCTGGTTCTTCCGAATACGCGTGATCGCATAGCGCGTAGCAGCTGTCTTTCCAAGAACACCGGTGATGGCCGTATTGACGCGGGATTTGTGCGGCTCGAAGTATTTTGCGATTTTGATCGAGGCGGATTTGCGCCAATCCAGGGCATTTTCGATACGCTCGTAATCCGAACTCAAGGTGTTGAGTACGCGTGCCGCGACGGCGAGAAATTCCGCTGCCATGTCCGGCGTGCTCCAGTCCGTCGCGGCTTCATCGCGCTGCGCGCGTTCCGCCAGCCAGAGCAGGAAGACAAACTCGGTAGCACCCAGGCTCAGGGGTTCATCGTCCACCCAGACGCGCCGTTGCAGCACGTTCAACAGTAGACGAGGGGGTTCCTGGCCCCTGTTGGCAATGGCCACCACTTGAGAATAACCCGCCTGCCCCCGGCGTAAACGTTCGGGCAACCCCTCCCGCAGTCTCACGAACGGAATATCCGCCAGTTCCACCCGGGCAATGCGCGCATCGACGGTTACTTCCTTGTCGCCACGCTTGACATGGATCGGGTGGTCGTAGGGTGTGGGGTAGTAAAACTCCCGGTTGGTCTCGAAGGGTTCGGACACCAGCACGTGGGACAGGCGGTCCTGCGGTCGGCCATAGAGGGACAGGGCATAGCCCAGGTAATAGCCCATGGTCTTGCGCCCGCCGGCGATGGAGACGTGCAGTTCGGTATCCGGTTGTTCAGTCAGTCGACGCACGGTTTCAGTGATGAAGTCCGCCGCCAGGGTGTTCTGCTCCGGGCTGCGGATGTCGTCCAGCGGCATGCCCCGGGCATCACGCAGGATGTGGATGTTCTCCACCGGGAAGGCGATGTCCGGCAGGTGGTAGTCGGCCAGCAGGCGGTGGAACCAGGCTTGGCCGACCAGCAGATTGAGGCGTGCATTCTCCGCGCCGGTGGCGGTGGTGATGAGGTGGATTTCCGTGGGGATCCAGGCATCGTCCACGCGGCAGGCCAGGGCATGGAGGGTTTCCGTGACCACTTGGGGAGTCAGCCCGGTGACGGCCAGGAGGATGCGGCGGGGAGGGATCTGCATGTGCGACATTGTCGGGCAAACAGGACGAGCGATCAGCCTTTGCAAGCTTGCGGATGTCTTTGCCGTACGGTTCGGTCAGCGCGCGCCGGCTTGGGGATGGGCCTTGCCGTTGGTGTTTCCGGGCGATTCTCGATGCCGCCTGGGCCTGAAGCGGGCCACCAGCCGCGCCAGACTGCGCAGTTCATGGGCCTGGTTGCCATAGCGCGTGTCCAGGTACAGGCGGGTGATGCGCCGCATCGGGTCCGCCAGGTCGGGGCGCAACCGCGCCACACGCGCGCAATAGCCTAGCGGGGGCTCCGCGGGCAAGGGTGCCAGGCCGATGCGGCCGAGCCTTTGCTGCAGCTTGAGCCAGGCACGGGCGGCAGCGTCAGGCGTTTCCTTTGGTCTTGTCCGCCAGAAGAATCCGGCCAGCAGGGCAAGGCCCAGCAGACCGGCGAGGATGGCGGCCTGGGCCAGCCAGCGGGTGCTGGCCAGCCGCGGGGAGAGGCGGGCCAGCAACTGCAGCTGTTGAGCCTGGCCATAACCCAGTACCCATTGGTCCCAGCGGTTGTTGAGCATCTCCCAGGTGTGACGCAGGCCCTGCAGCAGGGGCACGGACAGGCGGGTGAGGGCGGCGGGCAGCTCCGTAGCCGGCAGGGCCGCGCCGATGCCCTGTTCCACCCGGGCCGGAGAGATGGCTGCGGTGGGGTCCACCCGGACCCAGCCCGTCTCCGGGCCCAGCCAGACCTCGGCCCAGGCATGGGCGTCGGACTGGCGCACCAGCAGGTGGCCATCCAGAGGGTTGACCTCGCCACCCAGATAGCCGGTCACCACCCGCGCGGGCACGCCGGCGGCACGCATGAGAAAGACGAAACCACCGGCGTAATGCTCGCAAAAGCCACGCCGGGTACCGAACAGAAAGTCGTCCACGCTGTGGACCCCCAGCGCAGGGGGCCGCAGGGTATAGATGAAGTCCTTGCGGAACAGGGCCAGGGCCTGGTCGACCAGGATCTGGGGGGCAGCATTCCGCTGGCGCCAGCCCTGAGCCAGCTCCCGGGCCCGGGGATTGAAGCCCTCCGGCAGGATCAGCTCCCGTTGCAGGTCGCCGGGTCCGCTGGCGTGGTGATAGGCGGGATAGACCTGGAAGAACCAGCGCTGACGCTGGCGTACCGGCTCGTTGGCCAGCCACTGAAAGCCCTGGGCCAGGCGGGTTCCCTGGGGCAGGGGCTCGGGCAGACCGGGTGTGAACAGCCAACGGCGCTGATGGGGCTCCAGCGTGAGACTGAGCCGCCAGGCCGTGCCTTGGGCCTGCAGGGTGTCCCGTGAGGCCGGCTGGGGAGGCAGGGCGTGCCAGACCCGGCCGTCGAAACCGCTCAGGACGATGCCGCGCCAGTACAGTCCGTTGGGGTCCGGACGGGGACCTGTGAACTGGGCGCGAAAGGCGGTTTCTCCGGATTGGATGAGTCGGGCGATATCGCCCGGCGCCATGTTCTCCGACAGACCCGTGGCCGCACTGGTGGTATCGGTGGGCAGGCCCCACAGGGGGCGGTCCAGACGGGGAAAGAGCAGGAAAAGCAGGAGCGCCAGGGGCAGGCCGACGGCGAATAGCCTGGAGCTGTGGGTCAGGGTCCGGAGCAGGGGCTGTCTGCCTTCGGCCTGCAGGTGCAGCATGACGGCGACGCCCAGCACGGACACCAGCAGGAGATAGGCGCTCACCAGGATGGATTGACCCATGAGGAAATAGCTCATGGCCGCGAACTGGGTGAGGATGAGCAGCAGCCGTTTTTCTGCCAGACCGCGGCTTTCCAGCAGTTTTATGAACAGCAGCAGCAGGAACAGGGGCACTCCGGCCTGCTGGCCGACAATGCTCCCGTATTGCCAGAACACCGCTGCCAGCCCGGCCAGGGCCAGCAGGGCTCGCATGGATCGGGGCGGCAGCGCCTGGTTGCCCAGTTCAAGGGCCAGGCGCCAGAACCACACGCCCAGGCAGACCAGGCCCAGCCACAAGGGCACATGATCCAGATGGGGCAGCAAGGCCAGCAGGGGTGGCAGCAGCCAAAGCGCGTGGGGGCCGCGGCTGCGCCAGACTTCAGACGGCCGCATGACTCTCCGGGTCCGGCAAGCCGTGCAGGGCCAGCGCATTGAGGCAACGCAGACGTTGCCCCGGGCCGCTGGCGGGCGGTATGCGGCTGGCCGGCAGGATCAGGCCATAGCTGAGCCCGGCCTGATCCGCACGCAACACCCAGCGGGCCAGCTGCGCCAGGCGCTGTTCCGTCTCCATGCCCGCCAGGCGGGACCAGTCCAGCCAGAGCGCGTCGCTGTGCGGGGAGACGAAGGTCTTCACCAGGGGTTCGGGCAGACGGCCCAGGTGTTTCCAGGCCAGGCGCGCGGGGCTTTCGCCGGGCTGGTAGGCCGTCAGACCGTCGAAATCCTCCGTGCCGCGCTGCCGGCCCACGGCCGCTTCCTCAACTCCCATGCCGCTGGCGGGCAGGGGCCGCCCCCTGGGCACGGGTTTGGGCCAGACCAGGACCGTGACGGCGGGTGCGAGGACACACCAGGCCCGGAACAGGCCCAGCGGGGCCTCGCTGAACAGGCGGCAGGGTCCCAGGGCCTGTCGACCCCGCTGTCGGGCCGGCAGGCGCAGAGGGGCCAGGGCAAACCCGGGCCGCCGCACTTGCACGGGCACCCGCTGACCCGCGCTTTCCAGAAAAAGCCCTGGGCCGGGTTGTGCCCCGACGCCCTCAAGCTGAAAGACGAAGCCCACCGACTCCCCCATGAAACCGGATTCGGCCTCGATACCGGTCAGGCGCAGCCCCAGCAGGCCGCGCCAGGTGCTGAAGAGTGTGGACAGCAACATGCCCGCCAGCAAGAAGGTGAAGAGAAACCCCATGGACAGGCCATAGTTCATGGAACCGAGCAACATGCCCAGCAGCAAGAGGCCGAAGACCAGGCCCTGACGGGTGGGCAGAATGTAGATGCGCCGCGCACCCAGGATGAAGGGCAGGGGTTCCGCTGCCGGCAGCCGGAAGATGCGTCGCAGCAGAGGACTGCGCAGGGGCAGGAAGGAGAGGCTCGAATCCGGTTTGCGCGGCATGATTCGGGTGGGTGTGATCAGGGGGTTCGAGTGTTGGAAGATGATGGTCCGCGAAGATTCCTCACTGCGTTCGGAATGACATGTTCCTGGCGATGTGCGCATTCGGGATGACCAAGGTGCGCGTTCGGAATGACATGTGCCTGGCGATGCACGCGTTCGGGATGACATGCGCTTCGCAAGGTGCGTGTGCTGGGGGCGAAGCAAGTGTTGGACGTGTGCGTTCGGGCCGACGTGGTGCGGGCTTGCGGTCGCGCGCGGTGGGTGTCGTTTCGACCAACGGGAGAAACCCTGTCGTTGCCTTGCACAAAGATTCCTCACTGCGTTCGGAATGACATGTTCCTGGCGATGTGCGCGTTCGGGATGACATGTGCTTCGCAAGGTGCGTGTTCGGGATGACATGCGCTTCACAAGGTGCGCGTTCGGGATGACATGCGCTTCGCAAGGTGCGTGTGCTGGGAGCGACATGCGCTCGGCGAGGCGCGTGCGTTGGGAGTGACATGTTAGTTCTGAACGAGCCACACGCTGAATGGCACAGGCGTTCGGGGTCATGGCGTGGCGGGTCTTCGGAATGGCTAGAGCCCGGGGGGCCGGGGCGCCATCCCACAGCGCTGGGTGCCTTCAGGGAATGGCCACGGCCTCCAGCACGGCGGTGGCGCATTGTTCTCCGGTCAGACCGCCTTCGGCATCCAGGAGGCGGTGGGCGGCCACCGCTGAAAATACGGCCTGGACGTCGTCGGGGATGACGAAGTCCCGGCTCTCCAGCCAGGCCCAGGAACGGGCTGCCCGGGCCAGGCCCAGCATGGCCCGGGGGGAGAGGCCGTGCACGAAGCGGCCGGCTCGACTGTGTGTGGCCAGTGCCTGGAGATAATCCAGCAGGGGGGCGGACAGGTGTACCCGATCCAGGGCTTCCCGGGCTTCGAGCAGGTCCTGGGGGGAGGCCGCCGGCGTGTAGGTCTTGGCGGCGCGGACACGGCCACTGAGCAGGTCGCGTTCCGCGGCGCTGTCGGGATAGCCGAGGGTGAGCCGCATGAGAAAGCGGTCCAGCTGGGATTCCGGCAAGGGGTAGACGCCGGTCTGGCTGAAGGGGTTTTGCGTGGCGATGACGAAAAATGGGTAGGGCAGGGGTCGGGTGGTGCCTTCCAGCGTGACCTGGCCCTCTTCCATGGCCTCCAGCAGGGCGCTTTGCGACTTGGGTGTGGCGCGGTTGATCTCGTCGGCCAGCACCACCTGGCTGAATATGGGTCCAGGATGGAAGCTGAAGCCTCCCTTGGCCCGGTCGAACACCGAATAGCCCAGCACGTCCGCCGGCAGGAGGTCGCTGGTGAACTGGATACGTTTGAATTCCAGGCCCAGGCTGTGGGCCAGGGCATGCGCCAGGGTGGTCTTGCCCACGCCGGGCAGGTCTTCGATGAGCAGGTGGCCGCCGGCCAGCAGGCAGGTCAGGGCCAGGCGGGTCTGCCGGGCCTTGCCCAGGACCACGCCATCGATTTGCGCCAGCACTTCATGGAAGAGCGGGCGCGTCATGTCTAGTCCTCCCGCCGCAACTGGGGAAAGAGGATCACGTCACGGATGCTGGCGGCATCGGTGAGCAGCATGACGAAGCGGTCCACGCCGATGCCACAGCCGCCGGTGGGGGGCAGGCCGTGTTCCAGGGCGCGGATGTAATCGGCGTCGTAGTACATGGCCTCTTCGTCGCCGGCCTCCTTGGCGGCCACCTGGGCCTGGAAGCGGGCGGCCTGGTCTTCAGGATCGTTGAGCTCGGAAAAGCCGTTGGCCACCTCCCGGCCGGCGATGTAGAGCTCGAAGCGCTCGGTGATGCCGGGGCGGGTGTCGCTGGCCCGGGCCAGCGGCGAGGTCTCCAGCGGGTAGTCGACGATGTAGGTGGGCTGGATGAGCTGGTGCTCGGTGGTTTCCTCGAACAGGGTGAGCTGCAGGCCACCCAGGCCATCCTGGGGGCGGTAGGCGATCCTGCGGCGCTCCAGTTCGGCGCACAGGAAACCGATGTCATCCAGGGGGGCATCCTGGAGCTCCGGGTTGTACCGGCGCGTGGCCTCCAGGGCGGTGAGGCGCGCGAAGGGATGGGCCAGGTCGATGTTGTGGCCCTGATAGGGCACTACTGCGTGGCCGGTCACCTCCAGCGCGATGTCGCGCAGCATCTCTTCCACGAAGTCCATGAGGTAGGTGTAGTCCCGGTAGGCCTCATAGAACTCCATCATGGTGAATTCCGGGTTGTGCCGGGTGGAGATGCCCTCGTTGCGGAAGTTGCGGTTGATCTCGAAGACCTTTTCCAGCCCGCCCACCACCAGGCGCTTGAGATAGAGCTCCGGGGCGATGCGCAGGTAGAGATCCATGTCCAGGGCGTTGTGGTGGGTGACAAAGGGTCGTGCCGAGGCGCCTCCGGGGATGGGCTGCATCATGGGGGTTTCCACCTCCAGGAAGCCGTGGCCGGTCATGAAGGCGCGCATGCTCTGCACGATCCTGGAACGCCTGATGAAGGTCTCCCGGGCCACCTCGTTGGTGATCAGATCCAGGTAGCGCTGGCGGTATCTCTGCTCCTGGTCGGTGAGGCCGTGGTACTTCTCCGGCAGGGGGCGCAGGGATTTGGTGAGCAGCCGCAGGCGGGTGGCGTGGAGGGTCAGCTCGCCCTTGCCAGTCTTGAACAGGGTGCCGGTCACCCCCAGGATGTCCCCCAGGTCCCAATGCTTGAAGTCGTCATGCGCGGCGACACCGGTGAGGTCATTGGATACATAGATCTGCAGGCGACCGCTCATGTCCTGCAGGGTGGCGAAGCTGGCCTTGCCCATGACCCGCTTGAGCACCATGCGCCCGGCCATCGCCACTGGTATGGCGGCGGCCTCGAGTTCTTCCCTGCTCTTAACACCGTGGGTGGCATGCAGGTCGGCGGCGTAGTGCTCGCGCCGGAAGTCGTTGGGGAAGGCCACGCCGGTCTGGCGCAGGGCGGCCAGTTTTTCCCGGCGCTCGGCGATGATCTGGTTTTCGTCCTGGGCGGGGGTGGCTGTGGGTTCGGGCATGGCGCGGGTAGAAATGGCGGTGATGGAATCGCAGGGAGGCGGGATTTTACCCGGCCAGGGCCGTTCCTCCGGCTTTTTCCTTGCCGCGTCCCGCGCGCCATGCGCGCGTGGTCATGGCAGCAAGGCGCGCGCGCGTGCGACGATGTTGTCCACGCTGAAGCCAAGCTGGCGCAGCAGTATGTCGCCGGGGGCCGAGGCACCGTAGCGCTCGATGCCTATCACGGCACCGCCGTCGCCCACCCAGCGTTCCCACCCCTGCGCTACGCCGGCTTCCACCGCCAGCCGTGCGGTCACGGCCGGTGGCAGCACGGTGTCGCGGTAACCTCGTTCCTGGGCCGCGAACAGCTCCCAGCAGGGCATGGAGACGACGCGCACAGGCACACCCCCGTCCGCCAATTCCTGCGCGGCCCGGACACACAGATCCACCTCGGCGCCCGTGCCGATGAGGATGAGCCGGGGCCCCGCTGCAAAATCCTTCAGTACGTAGGCGCCGCGGCGCAGCCCCTCGGCGCTGGCATATGCGCCACGCTCCAGGGTCGGCACATTCTGTCGCGACAGGATAAGGGCCGTGGGCCGGTCGGCGGTCTCGATGGCCACGCGCCAGGCCACTGCGGTTTCATTGGCATCGGCGGGGCGGATGACGTTGAGGTTGGGCACGGCGCGCAGCCCGGCCAGCTGTTCCACCGGCTGATGGGTTGGGCCATCCTCGCCCACGGCGATGGAATCGTGGGTGAACACATGGATGACCCGCAGGCCCATCAGGGCCGCAAGCCGTATGGGCGGGCGCATGTAATCGGAAAACACCATGAACGTCGCGGTGTAGGGGATGCAACCACCGTGGGCTGCAATGCCGTTGGCAATGGCGCCCATGGCGTGCTCGCGTACGCCGAAGTGCAGGTTGCGCCCGGCGTAGCTCCATACTTCGTCCGCCGCCCCCTGCCGGTCCGCCTTGCCACTCGGTGCGAACACGCCCAGGCCGGCCACGCCGGTGTGCGTGGATGGATCGAGATCGGCAGAGCCACCGCACAGGGCGGGCAGTCTCGGCGCGATTGCCGACAGCACCTTGCCTGCAGCTGCCCGGGTCGCCAGGCCCTTGTGATCGGCGCCGAAGACGGGGACGTCGGCGTCCCAGCCGGCTGGCAGGCTGGCGTCGAAAGAACGCTGAAGCTCGGCGGCCAGGTCCGGATGCGCCCTGGCGTAGTCGTGCCAACGCCCCTGCCAGACCGACTCGGCGCGTTGCCCGCGGGCACGGGCCCGTCGGAACAGCGCCAGGACATCATCCGGCACCAGGAAGGGCGGTGTCAGCGGCCAGCCCAGCCGGCGTTTGGTCGCCTCCACTCGGTCGGGCCCGAGAGGCGCGCCATGGGCCTGGAAGCTGTCCTGAAAGGGTGAGCCATAGCCGATGTGGGTGCGCACCTGGATCAGGGAAGGACGATTTTTCGTGCGCCGGGCGCGTTGGATCGCACGGGTGATTTCGGCGGTGTCGTTGCCGTCCGCCACCGTCTGCACGTGCCAGCCATAGGCCCTGAAACGCGCCTCCCGGTTCTCGGTGAAGGTGATGTCGGTGGCGGCCGCCAGGGTGACCCGGTTGTCGTCGTAGATGCAGATCAGCTTTCCCAGACGCAGGTGTCCAGCCAGGGAGGCCGCCTCCGAGGCCACGCCTTCCATCAGGTCACCATCGCTGACCAGGGCATAGGTGTAATGGTCTACGACCCTGTGACCCGCCCGGTTGTAGCGTGCGGCCAGCTGGGCTTCGGCCATGGCCATGCCCACCGCGTTGCTCAGGCCCTGGCCCAGGGGGCCGGTGGTGGTCTCCACACCCGGGACATGGCCCCGCTCGGGGTGCCCCGGCGTCTTGCTGCCCCATTGGCGGAATTGGCGGATGTCTTCCAGGGACAGGTCATAGCCGGTCAGATACAGCAGGCTGTAGAGCAGCGCGGAGCCGTGCCCCGCCGACAGCACGAAACGGTCCCGATCGAACCAGTGGGGATTGGCTGGATGGTGCTTCAGGAACCGGGTCCACAGCACAAAGGCCAGGGGTGCCGCCCCCAGGGGCAGACCCGGGTGGCCGCTGTTGGCCTGCTGGATCATGTCCACCGCCAGGAAGCGGATGGTGTCGATGGCGCGGCGTTCGAGGGTGGCGGATGTCATGCGGGATTCCGGGCGGGGCAGTTGGCTACGCCTTTATAGCATCCACCCGACGGGGGGCGGCCGCACGCGCACCATGCACCGAGGGTCGCGCCAGGCCGGCAGGCCGTCACACCCCCTGTTTCAGGCTCGCCTCGATGAAATCGTCCAGGTCGCCGTCCAGCACTGCCTGGGTGTTGCCCACTTCGTAGTTGGTGCGCAGGTCCTTGATACGGGACTGGTCCAGCACGTAGGAGCGGATCTGATGGCCCCAGCCGATGTCGGATTTGGCGTCTTCCAGTTTTTGCTGTTCCGCCTGGCGGTTGCGCAGTTCCAGTTCGTACAGGCGGGCGCGCAGCATCTTCCAGGCCTCGTCCCGGTTGCGGTGCTGGGAACGGTCGTTCTGGCACTGAACCACGATGCCCGTGGGGAGGTGGGTCAGGCGTACCGCCGAGTCGGTCTTGTTGATGTGCTGGCCGCCGGCGCCGGAGGCGCGGTAGGTGTCGGTGCGCACGTCCGCCGGGTTGATCTCGATGTCGATGGAGTCGTCCACCTCCGGGTAGACGAAGACGCTGCTGAAGGAGGTATGGCGGCGGGCGTTGGAGTCGAAGGGCGACTTGCGCACCAGGCGGTGAATACCGGTTTCCGTGCGCAGGTAGCCATAGGCGTGGTCACCCTCGACGCGTACCGTGGCACTCTTGATGCCGGCCACGTCGCCTTCGGACTCTTCCAGCAACTCGGCCTTGAAACCCTGGCGCTCGCAATAGCGCAGGTACATGCGCAACAGCATGCCGGCCCAGTCCTGCGCCTCGGTACCGCCGGCGCCTGCCTGGATCTCGATGAAGCAGGGCTGTGGGTCCATGGGGTTGTTGAACATGCGCCGGAATTCCATGTCCGCGGCGAGTCTTTCGATACCCCGCAGGTCGGTGGCGATGGCCTCCAGGGTGTCTTCGTCGCCTTCCTCCCGGGCCAGTTCGAACAGCTCCCGGGTATTGCGCAGCTCTTCGTCCAGGCGTTCCCACTTGAGCACCACATCTTCCAGGGAATGGCGCTCCCGGCCGATCTCCTGGGCCCGCCTGCCGTCATTCCACAGGTTGGGGTCCTCGGACAGGCCGATGACTTCCGTCAGGCGGTCACGCTTGCCGGGGTAGTCAAAGATACCCCCTGAGTTCCTGGGTGCGCCGGGCCAGGTCCTGGAGGTGGGCACTGATCTGATTGAGGCGTTCGGCTTCCATGATGACGATGCGCGACGTAAGGCCAAACATTATAAGCGTGCCGTGAGGCCTGGCTGGGAACGGCAAAGGGGCCGCCCGCCCGACATGAAGCCTGTCACGCGGTTCAGCCCACCGGTACGGTGTCCTTGAAGGTGGGACGCTGCATGAGTCGGTCGAACAGCTCGGACAGGTTGGGATGGGCCCGGCGCCAGTCCAGCTCCGGGAAGCGGAACTCCAGGTAGCCCAGGGTGCAGCCTACGGCGATGTCCGCCAGGGTGAAGACCTCGCCGGTGCACCAGTTCAGCTGACCCAGGTCTTCGCTCATGACCCTCAGGCCCGCATGCAGCTTGCCCAGCTGGCGACGGATCCAGTCCGGACTTTGCTGGCCGGCGGGACGTTTCTTTTCCATGAATATCAGGGCAGCGGCATCGCAGATGCCGTCCGCCAGGGCCTCCCAGCGCTTCACCAGGATGCGCGGTCGGGGCTCCTTGGGCATGACATGGCCCGCGGGACTGATGCTGTCCAGGTATTCCACGATGACACGCGAGTCGAACAGGGTCTTGCCGTCCTCCATCACCCAGACCGGTACCTTGCCCAGCGGATTGAAGTCGGGCACCTGGGTATCCTCGCTCCAGGGCACGTCCACCACCAGTTCGTAATCGATGTACTTTTCGGCCGCGACGATGCGCACTTTGCGTACGAAGGGACTCGTCAGGGAACCGATCAATTGCATGGATCTGGCGGGCGTATGCTTTTTCATGGGGTGTGCCGGGCGTGACATGCCGTGGATGCCGCCACGGCGCGGGGGTCGGAAATCAGTTCAGCGCAGCCTGGGTCTGGGGCCAGGTCAGATCGAATCGGCGCCGGACCTCGTCGCGGCCCAGGAGGGCCAGGACCTGGTCGATGGCCGGGGTCTGGGGTGTGCCGAACAGCAGCAGACGCAGGGGCATGCCGATCTGGCCCATCTTCAGGCCAAAGGCCGCGGTGGTGTCCCGCAGCAGTTGTCCCAGGCTCGCGGCGTCCCAGCTCACCCGCTCCAGGTCCTGGCGCAGCTGTTCGAGGGCGGGCACGGCCGCGGGAGAGAGTTTGGCCTTGATGTCCTCCATCGCGGGCGGGATGTGGCGGTAATAGATGTGCAGGCCGTCGGCCAGCTCCACCAGGGTGCTGGCTCGCTCCTTCACCAGGGCGATGAGCGCCACCAGGTCGGGACCGGCATTGGGCTCGATGCCCTGGGCCTTGAGGTGGGGACGTACCAGCCTGGCCAGGCGCGCATCCTCCGCATCCTTCATGTATTGATGGTTGAGCCAGTTGAGCTTGGCGTCGTCGAAACGCGCGGCGGCAAGGTTGACCTGGCGCACATCGAACCAGTCCACGAACTGGGCCGCGCTGAATTTTTCGTCGTCGCCATGGCTCCAGCCCAGGCGCGCCAGATAGTTGAGCAGGGCTTCGGGCAGATAGCCCTCGTCCCGATATTGCAACACGGAGACCGCGCCATGCCGTTTGGACAGGCGCTCCCCGTCCTGGCCCAGGATCATGGGCACATGCGCATAGGTGGGGATGGGGGCCCCCAGGGCCTTTAAGATGTTGATCTGGCGGGGTGTGTTGTTGACATGGTCGTCGCCGCGAATGACGTGGGTGATGCCCATGTCCCAGTCGTCCACGACCACACCGAAGTTGTAGGTGGGCACGCCATCGCCGCGCACGATCACCAGGTCGTCCAGCTCGGTGTTGGCCATGGTGATGGGGCCCTTGATCATGTCGTGAAAGGTGACCTCTCCTTCCTGGGGGGTCTTGAAGCGGATGACGGGCGTGACCCCGGCGGGGGGCGATGGCAGGGTCTTGCCCGGCTCGGGACGCCAGCGGCCATCGTAGCGGGGCTTCCCACCCTTTGCCTTCTGGGTCTCGCGCATTTCATCCAGCTCGGCCTTGCTGGCATAGCAGTAATAGGCGTGCCCCGTCTCCAGCAACTGGGCCACCACGGCCCGGTACCGCTCCATGCGCTCCATCTGATAGAAGGGACCCTCATCCCAGTCCAACCCCAGCCAGTGCATGCCATCCAGGATGGCCTGTACCGACTCCTGGGTAGAGCGTTCCCGGTCCGTATCTTCGATGCGCAGCACGAAGGTGCCGCCCATCTTGCGGGCAAAGGCTCGGGAAAACAGTGCGGTACGGGCGCCGCCGATGTGCAGATAACCGGTGGGCGAAGGGGCGAAGCGGGTACGGACCATGACAGACGGCAAAGCGGAATACAGGGCCGGCATTCTACTGGATGGACGCCCGCCCCGCCGTCATGAAAAAGCTTTTGACCCGAGACATGCGGGCCACTAGAATAACCGGCTTTCCAAATCGTCGGGCAGTTAGCTCAGCGGTAGAGCACCGCCTTCACACGGCGGGGGCCACTGGTTCGATCCCAGTACTGCCCACCAGACCTCCAGAAAGCCGGCTCCCGGGCCGGCTTTCTGCGTTCCGCCCGTGTGGATCACCCATGGCCAAGCGTTTTGATCTGCTGATCTTCGACTGGGACGGCACCCTCATGGACTCCGCCGGGGTGATCGTCGCCTGCATCCAGGCAGCCAGCCGGGACATGGGCCTGCCCGAACCTTCCCGGGAGGCGGCCAGCCACATCATCGGCCTGGGCCTGCGCCAGGCCCTGGATGCCCTGTTTCCGGGGCTGTCGGAAAGCGAGTCTTACGACCTGGTGGAGCGCTATCGCCACCACTATCTCGCGCAGGATGCGGCCATTCCCCTGTTCCGCGGCGCGCGGGAACTGCTGCGCGAGCTGCATGACCGGGGCCACACTCTGGCGGTGGCCACGGGCAAGGCCCGGCGTGGCCTGGAGCGGGCCTTTGCGCATACCGGCCTGGCGGGCTATTTCCACGCCTCACGTACCGCCGACGAAACCCATTCCAAGCCCCACCCGGCCATGATCGAGGAATTGCTGGACGAGCTCATGTTCACGCCGGAGCGGGCCCTCATGATCGGTGACACCACGCATGACCTGCACATGGCCCGCAATGCGGGTATCGCCTCGCTGGCGGCGGGCTATGGCGCGCATCCGGTGGAGAGCCTGGCCGAGCTGGCTCCTCTGGCCGTGTGCCCCAGTTTCGCCGATCTGGCCACGTGGCTGAGACAGAACGCCTGATCTGCGCCGCCACCGACCTGGTGGAGGCCGGCGCGGGCGTGCGCTTCGAGGTACACCATCACGGCCGGCCGGAGCCCGCCTTCGCCATCCGCTGGCAGGGCCGTGTCCACGCGTTTCTGAACCGCTGCGGGCATATCCCGGTGGAGTTGGACTTCCAGCCCGGCGAGTTCTTCGCTCACGGCGGCGATTATTTGATCTGTGCCACGCATGGCGCCCTGTATGATCCTGCCACCGGGCAATGCATGGGTGGCCGGTGCCATGGAGTGGGGCTGATCCCCCTGCCGGTCGTGGAGCGCGACGGCAACCTCTATGTGCGGACAGTCCGCGAGGAAGACGCATGAGCGATGAAACGGGCAACAACGGGGCAACCCTTGACGGGCGTGGCAGCCTGGAACGCCTGCTGCTGGCCCATCTCACGGAGCAGCGGCGCAGCCGGCGCTGGTACATCTTTTTTCGTTTCCTGGGTCTCCTGCTCCTCCTGATCCTGCTGTGGTGGCTGGTCTTCAAGGGTGATGATCTGGTAGCCACCGGTCCCCATACCGCCCTCATCGAGCTCCAGGGGGAGATCGGCGGCGAGAATGGCATGGCCGCCGATGCCCTCATCGCCGCCCTGAACAGTGCCTTCGGCAGCCGGCATACCCGAGGCGTGGTGATGCGCATCAACAGTCCCGGGGGCAGCCCCGTTCAGGCCGGGCAGGTCTATGACGAGATCCGCCGCATGCGGACCCAATACCCCAGGATCCCCTTTTATGTGGTGGTGGATGACCTGTGCGCATCGGGAGGCTATTACGTGGCAGCGGCCGCGGACAGGATCTACGTGGACAAGGCCTCCCTGGTTGGCTCCATCGGTGTGCTCATGGATGGCTTCGGCTTTCCAGAGGCCATGAAGAAGCTGGGGGTGGAACGCCGCCTGCTAACCGCCGGCGAGCACAAGGGTTTCCTGGACCCCTTCGCCCCCATCGACCCCGACGAGCTCAACCACGCCAAGGCCATGCTGCAGGAAATCCACCAGCAGTTCATCCATGCCGTGCGTCAGGGCCGGGGCAAACGTCTGAAGGAAACCCCGAACATGTTCAGCGGCCTGATCTGGAATGGCACGCGCAGCATCGATCTGGGCCTGGCCGATGCCCTGGGCAGCCTGGATTACGTGGCACGGGAGGTGATCAAGGCCAAGGACATCGTCGATTACACCCCCCAGGAAAGCCTGACCGACCGCCTGGCCCGCCGCATCGGCACGGCCATCGGCGAGCGCCTGCGCCCTTGGAGCGAAGGTCAGACCCGCCTGCACTGATGTGCACCCCGCCAGATTATGTCCCCATCTCCTGCGCGGATCATGAGCGCCTGGAATTCGCGGTGCTGCGCCGGCAAAAGCTGCGCCTGCGGCTCCGGGACACGACGGGTGGGGAAGGCGGGCAGGTCGTGTTGCCCACCGACGTGGCCACCCGGGATGGGGCCGAGTGGCTCAGTTTCCAGACCGAGACCGGCAAGACCGCCGTGGTACGCCTGGATCGCATCCTTGATTTCGAGTACACCCAGAAAACGTGATCCAAGGGTCGGCATGGCGAATGAGCGCCGCTTCCACGGACCCCGCAGGATGCTGTTCGGTCTGTCTCCCTGGAATGATGCGACGCGTGGCGGACCGGAACCTTGAAATCGCGTTTTCCATCCCCATCCATCGTCTGGCTATGTTTCCTTCCCTAGCAACCCGGACCATGACAGAAGAGATTACCGCACAAGACCTTCCCCCCATCTCGGAATCCTCCGCCGAGGGTGGCATCCCCCCGGTGGACACCACCCCCGGCCTGGAGGAGATGCTGCGCCAGGCGGAGCTCAGGGCCGAGGAGCATCACGACGCCTGGCTGCGTGCCAAGGCGGAAACGGAGAACGTGCGTCGCCGAGGCGTGGAAGAGGCGGAGAAGGCGCGCAAGTTCGCCGTGGAAAGCTTTTCCACCGACCTGCTGGCGGTGAAGGACAGCCTGGAGGCTGCACTGGCCACGGATGCCGGCGCCAGTCTGGAAAGCGTAAAGAGCGGGGTGGAGATCACCCTCAAGCAGCTGGTGTCGGTGTTCGAAAGACATGCCATCCAGGAGATCGATCCCCTGGGACAGAGGTTCGATCCCAACTATCACCAGGCCATCAGCATGGTGGACGCCGAGGGTGAGCCCAATACCGTGGCCACGGTGCTGCAGAAGGGCTATCTGCTGAACGAGCGGGTGATAAGGCCCGCCCTGGTGATGGTGGTGAAACCCAGGTAGAACCAGGAAAAGCACGCACACTCACCGTGACTCCGAGGGCTTGAAACCCCACCCGACAATCCCATATCGCAAACAAGCCAATTTTTCTGAGGAAGACTGAACATGGGCAAAATCATCGGCATCGACCTGGGTACCACCAACTCCTGCGTCACAGTCATGGAAGGTGGCAAGGCCAAGGTCATCGAGAACTCCGAAGGCGGCCGTACCACGCCGTCCATCGTTGCCTATACGGACGACGGTGAGATCCTGGTGGGCGCTCCGGCCAAGCGTCAGGCCGTCACCAACCCCAAGAACACCCTGTACGCCATCAAGCGCCTGATCGGTCGCCGCTTTGCCGAGAAAGAAGTGCAGAAGGACATCGATCTGATGCCCTACAAGATCCTGCAGGCCGAAAATGGCGATGCCTGGGTGGAGGTGCGCGGCGACAAGAAGGCGCCACCCCAGGTCTCCGCAGAGGTGCTGCGCAAGATGAAGAAGACCGCCGAGGATTATCTGGGCGAGGAGGTCACCGAGGCGGTCATCACCGTGCCTGCCTACTTCAACGACAGTCAGCGCCAGGCCACCAAGGACGCCGGACGCATCGCCGGTCTGGAGGTCAAGCGCATCATCAACGAACCTACCGCCGCGGCCCTGGCCTTCGGCCTGGACAAGCAGGAAGGCGACCGCAAGATCGCGGTGTTCGACCTGGGTGGCGGCACCTTCGACATCTCCATCATCGAAATCGCCGAGATCGACGGTGAGCATCAGTTCGAGGTGCTGTCCACCAACGGTGACACCTTCCTGGGAGGCGAGGACTTCGACCAGCGCCTCATCGACTACATCATCGAGGAGTTCAGGAAGGATCAGGGTGTGGACCTGAAGGCCGACGTGCTGGCCCTGCAGCGCCTGAAGGAGGCCGCGGAAAAGGCCAAGATCGAGCTGTCCTCCTCCACCCAGACCGAGATCAACCTGCCCTACATCACGGCGGATGCCACCGGTCCCAAGCACCTGGTGCAGAAGATCACCCGCGCCAAGTTCGAGGCCCTGGTGGAGGATTTGGTGAACCGCACCATCGAACCCTGCAAGATCGCCCTCAAGGATGCGGGCGTGAAGGCCTCCGACATCTCCGACGTGATCCTGGTGGGAGGCATGACGCGCATGCCCATGGTGCAGGAGAAGGTGAAGGAATTTTTCGGTCGGGAGCCACGCAAGGACGTGAACCCGGATGAGGCCGTGGCCGCCGGTGCCGCCATTCAGGGCGGCGTGCTCCAGGGCGAGGTCAAGGACGTGCTGCTGCTGGACGTCACCCCTCTGTCACTGGGGATCGAGACCCTGGGCGGGGTGATGACCAAGCTGATTCCCAAGAACACCACCATCCCCACGCGCCAGTCCCAGGTGTTCTCCACCGCCGACGACAACCAGAGCGCCGTGACCGTCCATGTGCTGCAGGGCGAGCGGGAAATGGCCGCCGGTAACAAGAGCCTGGGTCAGTTCAACCTCACGGACATCCCACCGGCACCCCGAGGCATGCCGCAGATCGAGGTCACCTTCGACATCGACGCCAACGGTATCCTGCACGTGTCCGCCAAGGACAAGGGTACGGGCAAGGAGGCCAAGATCACCATCAAGGCCAACTCGGGCCTGTCCGAGGAGGAAATCAAGAAGATGGTGCGCGATGCGGAGGCCAACGCCGCCGAAGACCACAAGGCCTTCGAGCTGGCCACGGCCCGCAACCAGGCTGATGCCATGGTGCATTCGGTGCGCAAATCCCTGAAGGACTATGGCGAAAAGGTCAGTGCGGACGAGAAGCAGAGGATCGAGGCTGCCATCGAGGCCGCCGAGGCTGCGATCAAGTCCGGCGACAAGGCCGATATCGAAGCCAAGACCCAGGCACTGGCGGAGGCCTCGCACAAGCTTGCCGAGCAGATGTATGCCCAGGAACAGACCGCCTCCGGTGGTGCGCAGGCCGGTCCAGGGGCCAGCCAGCAGACCGACGACGATGTGGTGGACGCAGAGTTCGAGGAAGTGAAGGACAAGTAAGCACTTTTCTCCAATCCGACTTCCCGCGCAGGTGGATTCCAGCCGTGACCACGGCACTGGATGCCCGCCTGCGCGGGAATTGCGTTTGACAGTACACCGGAATACACATGGCCAAGCGGGATTACTACGAAGTGCTCGGAGTGGCGAAGACCGCCTCCGAAGAAGAGATCAAGAAGGCCTTCAAGAAACTGGCCATGAAACACCACCCGGACCGCAACCAGGGCGACAAGGCCGCGGAGGAGAAGTTCAAGGAAGCCAGGGAGGCCTACGACATCCTGTCCGATGCCGGCAAGCGTTCGGCCTACGACCAGTACGGCCATGCCGGTGTGGATCCCTCCATGGGCGGCGCGGGCGGTGCAGGTTACCGTGACTTTGCCGACGCCTTCTCCGACATCTTCGGCGATATCTTCGGCGGCGGCCGGAGCGGACGTTCCCAGGTCTATCGTGGCGCGGACCTGCGCTACAACCTGGAAATCTCCCTGGAGGAGGCGGCCCGGGGCACGGAGACCAAGATCCGCGTGCCGGTGCTGGCGGAGTGCGAGCACTGTCACGGCAGCGGTGCGAGACCCGGAACCGAGCCCGTCACCTGTCCGACCTGCGGCGGTCATGGCCAGGTGCGCATGCAGCAGGGTTTCTTCTCCGTGCAGCAGACCTGCCCCCGCTGCCATGGCAACGGCCGTGTCGTATCCGACCCCTGCAACCATTGTCATGGCAAGGGTCGGGTGAAACGGCACAAGACCCTGTCGGTGCGCATTCCTGCCGGTGTGGATGCCGGTGACCGCATCCGCCTGTCAGGTGAAGGGGAGGCGGGCATCAATGGCGGGCCTCCCGGGGACCTGTATGTGCAGATCGCCTTGAAGCCCCATGCCGTCTTCCAGCGCAACCAGGACGACCTGCACTGTGAGTTGCCCATATCCTTCGCTACCGCCGCGTTGGGTGGAGAGATCGAAATCCCCACCCTGGACGGCCATGCCACCCTCAGGATTCCCGCCGAAACCCAGTCCGGCAAGGTCTTCCGCCTGCGCGGCAAGGGCATCAAGGGCGTGCGCAGCAACCATCCGGGCGATCTCATGGCCCACGTAGTAGTGGAAACCCCGGTCAACCTCACGGCGCGGCAGAAGGAGTTGCTGCGGGAATTCGAAGACTGCTGCACCGGCCACGAAGGCAAACACACTCCGCGCGCCAAGGGCTTCATGGACAAGGTCAAGGAGTTTTTCGCGCAGTGAGCCCCCTCCCTTCGGGAGGGGATAGGGTGGAGAGGCGGTGTCCGTGTCACTCGGAGGCAGCGCCCACATTCCGGGACCTGGCCAGGGCAAGGGGAGACACCAGTCTTTCCGCATATTTCGGGCGGAGGCTTTGTGCCCACCCGGGCGAATGGCTATCATGCGGCCATGCCCCATTACCTGCCTCTTTCCCGCGTCGCGCGTCTGGTGGGCCAGCCCCGTAGCGTGATCCAGCGCATGATCCACGACGAAGAACTCGCCACCTTCGATGGCATGGTGGACATGCAGGAGCTGCTGCGGGTCTTCCCGGATGTGCGTTGGGAAGACGAGGGGGACTACAGGCGGGTCGAGGAGATCAAGGCCAAGGCCTTTGCCAAGCGCATACAGGAGCATGTGCTGCCGGACAAGGCAGTCCTGGCCGAGCGTCTGTACGAGATGAGCCGGGAGTTCGCCGCGGCCCGGTCCCTGCTCCTGCATTACGACTCGATTTTCCGCTTTCTGTCCGACAAGCTGGCGGATGTGACGGATACCGGCGGCGAGGCCACCCGGCAGGCCGTTGCCGATGTCAAACAATGGCTGCAACGCGAAATGGCGGCATCCCCTCCGGATGCCGACCGGGCCGAGGCGTTGCTGGCCCAGGAAAGTGTGCTGCGAATCATGAGTGCGAACGTCACCGTGCAACCTTCGGGCCACGAGTTTTTCGTGGATGGCAACGACACCGTGCTGGAGGCCGCCCTGCGTGCCGGCATTCCCCTGGAGTACGGTTGCAGCAACGGCAACTGCGGGGAATGCAAGGTCAAGCTGCTGTCGGGCCAGGTGAAGAAGGTCTATCCCCATGATTTCCGTCTGAGCGAGGCGGAAAAGGCCGAGGGCAGCTTTCTCATGTGCTCCTACACCCCGGTCACCGACATCGTCATCCAGACCGAACTCACCGGGGTGGATGACATCCCCCGGCAAAGCATCCCCAGCAAGGTGAAGGCGGTGGAAATGCTGGGTGAACAGGTAGCTGCCCTACATCTGCTGGCACCTCGCAGCCAACGTCTGCGCTTCCTCGCGGGCCAGTATGTGACCCTGAGCACCGATGGAGTGGAAGGTGACTACTACGTGGCCAGCTGCCCCTGCGAGGACCGGCATATCGAGATCCATGTGCGGCGGAGCGATCATCCCTTCGCACGCAGGGTGTTCCAGGACCTGGGCAAGGGGGATCAGGTGCGTATCGAAGGCCCCCATGGCCGCTTCGTCATGAAGCTGGACCCCAGCCGCAACATCCTGTTCGTGGCCTGGGGTGTGGCCTTTGCCCCCATCAAGAGCCTGATCCAGCATGCCATGAGCCTGGAGACGGCCGAGCGCATGCACCTGTACTGGGTGGATGACGGTCTGGGACATTACCAGGACAACCTGTGCCGTTCCTGGATGGATGCGGACGATACCTTCACCTACCATCCACTGTCCGGCCTGGCCGCGCCGGAGGAGGTGGCCGAGGCCATCCTGAATCTGCACGGCGACCTGGGGTACACGGACATCTATGCCGCCGGCCCCGCCGCCCTGATCCAGGCCCTGCATGCCGGCGCCCAGGCCCGTGGCCTGCCGGACGGCAACTGGCATGGGGAAAGCGTGGACTGAAGGCATAAACTGACCACCTCACCCGAGGCCGGATCCCTCGCCCAAGCCCGATGCAGCCAAAGCGACCCTTCTTCCTCAACCTGCTGGTCTTTCGCCAGCCCATCGGTGCCGTGGCCTCCATCCTGCACCGCGCCAGCGGTGCCCTGCTGAGCCTGGCGGTGCCCGCCCTGCTGTATGCCTGGATGCTGTCCCTGCGCTCGGCGGAGGATTTCGCGCGCCTGTCGGCCTGGCTCGATGGCGGGCCCGGGCGGTTCCTCATCCTGGCGGGGGGCTGGGCCCTGGGCCACCATTTTCTGGCGGGGCTGCGCCATCTGGGCTTCGACCTGGGCTGGGGAGAGACCCGCCAGGCGGCCCGGCGCAGCGCCTGGCTCAGCCTGGGCCTGGGCCTGCTCATCCCGGCCCTGATGGCCTTGAGCCTGTGGACCTGAGGCCGGCATGAGGAAGGTCGGCGGCGCGCACCGGGGCGTGGACATGTGGCTCGTGCAGCGGGCCAGCGCCGTGTACATGGCCTGCTTCATCCCCGCCTTCCTGGTACTGGCCTGGGGCCGCATGCCCCTGGACTACGCTGCGTGGCGGGGCCTGTTCGCACCTTTGGCCATGAAGCTGGCAATGCTGCTCTTCGTGTTCAGCCTGCTGGTGCATGCCTGGGTCGGCCTGCGGGAGATCTTCATCGACTACCTGCATGTCCTCGTCCTGCGTCTGGGTCTGTATTTTGCCTTCTGGACGATGTATGCCGCCTGCCTGGCCTGGACGGTGGACATCCTCTGGGGTATGCACTGATGTCGCCTCGGATTCCCAAGCGCTCCTTCGATGCCGTGATCGTCGGCGGGGGAGGTGCCGGTCTGCGTGCCGCCCTGCAACTGGCCCGGGCGGATCTGAAGGTGGCGGTGCTGTCCAAGGTATTTCCCACCCGCTCCCATACCGTGTCCGCCCAGGGGGGCATCACTGCTGCCCTGGCCAATGTGTCGGACGACAACTGGCATTGGCACATGTATGACACGGTGAAGGGCTCGGACTACCTGGGCGACCAGGACGCCATCGAGTTCATGTGCCGCAATGCACCCAGTGCCGTGTATGAGCTGGAGCACATGGGCCTGCCGTTTTCGCGTCTGGATAACGGCAAGATCTACCAGCGCCCCTTCGGCGGTCAATCGAAGAACTACGGAGGCGAGCAGGCCGTGCGTACCTGCGCCGCCGCCGACCGCACCGGTCACGCCCTGCTGCACACCCTCTACCAGCGCAACATCGCCGCCCGCACACAGTTCTTCGATGAATTCTTCGCCCTGGATCTGGTGCGGGATCAGGAGGGCTACATCCTGGGGGTGGTGGCCCTGGAGATCGAAAGCGGCGAGGCCTGGCTGTTCGAGGCGCGCGCCACCCTGCTGGCAACCGGGGGTGCCTGCCGCATCTTTCGCCATTCCACCAATGCCCACATCAACACCGGCGACGGCCTGGGCATGGTGCTGCGTGCCGGCCTGCCCCTGGAAGACATGGAATTCTGGCAGTTCCACCCCACCGGTATCCCCGAGGTGGGCAGCCTCATCACCGAAGGGGTGCGAGGGGAGGGGGGCTATCTCCTCAACCGGGATGGCGAGGCCTTCATGGCCCGCTACGCCCCCAATGCCAGGGATCTGGCCTCCCGGGACGTGGTCTCCCGGGCCATTGCCCAGGAACTTCTCGCAGGCCGGGGCTGCGGAGAGCACGGCGATTACGTGCACCTGAAAATCGATCACATCGGTGCCGACAGGATCAAGGAGCGGCTGCCGGGCATACGCGAGTTGTCCATGCAGTTTGCCGGCGTGGATCCCATCCTGGCCCCCATACCCGTGACCCCAACGGCCCACTACATGATGGGAGGCATTCCCACTAGCCTGCATGCCCAGGTGGTGGCACCGGTGCGCTACGGACCGGAAGAACCTGTGCCCGGGCTCTATGCCGCCGGCGAATGCGCCTGTGTCTCCGTGCACGGTGCCAACCGCCTGGGGGGCAACTCCCTGCTGGACCTGGTGGTGTTTGGCCGCGCCGCCGGTGAGCACATGCTCGGCCATCTGGCAGACAACCCCTTCCCCCGCCCGGTACCCGAAGAGGCGGTGGACCGGGTCATGGCGCGTCTGGCCCGGTGGGAGCGGCCAGGAGAGGAGCGGGTGGCGGATGTCCGTGTCGGGATGCAGAAGGTCATGCAGGCACATTGTGGTGTCTATCGCAATGCCGACATCCTGCGCACCGGCCTGGAAAGGCTCACGCAGATGGCGGACCGTCTGGCCCACGCGGGTCTGACGGACCGCAGCCGCGTGTTCAACACCGCCCGCCTGGAGGCACTGGAGTTGGAAAACCTGATGGCTGTCGCCCGTGCCACCCTGGTCAGCGCCCTCGCGCGGGAGGAAAGCCGGGGCGCGCACGCGCGGGAAGACTTCCCCGATCGCAACGACACCCACTGGTTGCGCCACACCCTCTACAGCCAGGCCCAGGATCAGCTGGACTACAAGCCCGTGCGCCTCAAGCCCCTGACGGTGGAGACCTTTCAGCCCAAGGAAAGGAGCTACTGATGGGCCCATGTCATGTCGCCGGCCACGGGAACCCACGGTCCGGGCATCGACGCACGCCGGGCTGACGGAGCAACACCGGAATGCGCATGCAATTCAACATCTACCGCTATGACCCGGAATCCGGCAAGCCGCCTTGCATGCAGGCCTATGAGCTGGATTTCGACCCCCGGGGGCGCAAGGTGCTGGACGTCCTCATGGCCCTCAAGGAAGTGGACGAGACCCTGGCGTTTCGGCGTTCCTGCCGGGAAGGGGTGTGCGGTTCCGACGGGGTCAACGTCAACGGCCGCAATGTCCTGGCCTGCATCACACCCCTGGAAGGCCTGCGGCAACCCATCACCGTGCGGCCCCTGCCGCGCCTGCCGGTGATCCGCGACCTGATCGTGGACATGAGCCAGTTCTTCCAGCACTACCGGGCGGTGAAGCCCTATCTCATCAACCTGGACCCGGAGCCGGAGAGCGAGCGTCTGCAAAGCCCTGCCGAGCGGGCGGAGCTGGATGGCTTGTGGGAATGCATCCTGTGCGCCTGCTGCACCACATCCTGTCCGTCCTTCTGGTGGAACCCGGAGCGCTTCCTGGGCCCGTCCGCCCTCATGCAGGGCTACCGTTTCATTGCCGACAGCCGGGACCAGGCCGCGGATGAACGCCTGGACTATCTGGAAGACCCCTACCGCCTGTTCCGCTGCCACGGCATCATGAACTGCGTGGAGTATTGCCCGAAGGGGCTGAATCCCACGGCGGCCATCGGTAAAATCAAGTCCCTGCTGGTCAAGCGCGCCCTTTGAGCGATACGGTCATGCCCCGACTGCGCTGGCTGGCCCGGCGTGGCATGCTGGAGCTGGATACCTGGCTGAACCGGTTCCTGGACGATCACTTCGAGGAATTGCCCATCGCCCAACAGCAGCGCTTCGGCTATCTTCTCCAACAGGATGACATGACCCTCTACGACTGGCTCACCGGCAGCGTGGAGCCGCCTCCGGAACTGCGATCCCTGGTGGCCGACCTGCGCAGTACACCAACGCGAAGACCGCAACCATGACACAACGCACCGCCATCCTGAGCATCGACGGGCGCAGCATCGAACTGCCCATCCTTTCCGGTACCCTGGGTCCGGATGTCATCGATACGCGGGCCCTGGGCCACCACGGCCTGTTTACCTACGACCCGGGCTTCCTGTCCACCGCAAGCTGTGCCTCGGACATCTCCTTCATCGACGGCGACCAGGGCCTGCTCTACTACCGCGGCTACCCCATCGAACAACTGGCGGAGCAATCGGATTTCCTCGAGGTGTCCTATCTCCTGCTCCATGGCGAACTGCCCAACGAGGCGCAAAAAAGGGATTTCCTGGCGAAGGTCGGCAAGGAAAGCATGCTGCATGACCAGATGGGCAAGTTCTTCCAGGGTTTCCGCCGGGACTCCCATCCCATGGCCGTGATGGTGGGGGTGGTAGGCGCCATGTCCGCGTTCTACCGCCATTCCTCGGATGCCTTCGACCCCGTGCAGCGCCAGACCGCCGGCCTGCGCCTGCTGGCCAAGGTGCCCACCATCGCCGCCTGGAGCTACAAGTACAACGAGGGCGAGCCCTTCATGTACCCGCAAAAGCGCCTGAACTATGCGGAAAACTTCCTCTACATGATGTTCGCCACGCCTTGCGAGGAATACCTGCCCAACCCGATTCTGGCGCGCGCACTCGATCGTATCTTCATCCTGCACGCGGACCATGAGCAGAATGCCTCCTCGTCCACCGTACGGGTGGCGGGCTCTTCCGGTGCCAATCCCTTCGCCTGTATCGCCGCCGGCATCGCCTCCCTGTGGGGTCCGCTGCACGGCGGTGCCAACGAGGCCACCCTGAAGATGCTGGAGGAGATCGGCGATGTCTCGCGTATCGGCGAGTACATCAAGCGTGCCAAGGACAAGACCGATTCCTTCCGTCTCATGGGTTTTGGACATCGGGTGTACAAGAACATGGATCCACGGGCCGCGCTCATGCGCCAGACCTGCCATGAGGTGCTGGATGAGCTGGGCCTGAACGACGACCCCCTGTTCAAGCTGGCCCTGGAGCTGGAAAAGATTGCCCTGGAAGACGAATACTTCATCCAGAAGAAGCTGTACCCCAACGTGGACTTCTATTCCGGCATCGTCATGCGCGCCATGGGCATCCCCAACTCCATGTTCACCGCAATCTTCGCCCTGGCCCGCACGGTGGGTTGGGTGGCGCAGTGGCAGGAAATGATTTCGGAGCCGGAACACAGGATCGCCCGCCCGCGTCAGCTCTATACCGGGGCCCAACGCCGTGACTTCGTGCCCATGGAGCAGCGCGGCTGAATCCACCCGGCGCCGGCCATGGGCCCTTCCGCATCCTCCAGCTCGGCCCTGTATGCCGGCAGCCTGGAATACCTGGTGCAGCTGGAGCATTCCGGGGCCACGCGGACACCTGAAGTCCCGCCGACCCAACCGGCCACGCGGGTGGAGTCCAGCGGGCAGGCGACGAGCCATATGGGCCAGGCCCAGGTAGGCGTATTGCAGCTCATCAATGCCTATCGTTTCCACGGTTTCCGTGTCGCGGACCTGGATCCCATACAACTGCATGTTCCGCCCCGCATCATGGAGCTGGACCCTGCCCACCATGGCCTGACCGCCGCGGATCTGGAACGGAATTTCGATACCGGTTCACTGATCGGGCCGCCGCGCGACAAGCTGCGCCACATCCTGGCGCGCCTGCGACGGGCCTATTGCGGCACCTTCTCCGTCGAGTACATGCACATCAGCGACACCCGGCTCAAGCGCTGGCTCCAGGCGCGTGTGGAGGATCCGTTGGCGTCTCCCGCACTGGATACGGGGCAGCGCCGCTGGCTGCTGGCCCAGCTGACGGCGGCGGAGACCCTGGAACGCACGCTGCACACCCGTTATGTGGGGCAGAAGCGCTTCTCCCTGGAGGGGGCCGAGTCTCTCATACCCCTGCTCAACGACCTGGTGCAGCAGGCCGCCCGGATCGGGGTACAGGAAATCGGTTTGGGCATGGCCCACCGCGGTCGCCTGAATGTGTTGCACAACGTGCTGGGACGCTCGGTCATCGAGCTGTTCGAGCATGCGCAGCAGCCTCCCTGGAATGCGTATCAGAGTGGTGACGTGAAATACCACCAGGGCTTCTCCGCCGAATTGCGCACGCCTGCCGGGGCAATCCGCGTCGTGCTGGCCTTCAATCCCTCGCACCTGGAAATCGTCAACCCCGTGGTGGAAGGCTGGGTACGTGCGCAACAACAACGCAGGGAGGACCTGGACGGCAGCCAGGTGCTGCCGGTGCTCATCCATGGCGATGCCGCCTTCGCCGGTCAGGGGGTAGTCATGGAAACCCTGAACATGGCCGCCACGCGGGGTTTCCACACGGGTGGCACCATCCACGTCGTGCTCAACAACCAGATCGGCTTCACCACCTCGGACCCGCGGGATACGCGTTCCAGCCTGTACTGCACCGATGTCATGAAGATGGTGGAGGCTCCGATCCTGCACGTGAACGCGGACGATCCCGAGGCGGTGCTGCGCGCGGTCCGCCTGGCGGTGGAATACCGTCACGCCTGGCGACGGGACATCGCCATCAACCTGTTGTGTTATCGCCGGTTGGGGCATAACGAGCAGGATGAGCCCATGGTGACCCAGCCACTCATGTACCGTCGCATCCATGCCTTGCCCAGCACCCGCGTCCTGTATGCCCGGCACCTTGCGGAAGAGGGCGTGCTCGATGCCGAGCAGGCCGAGACCCTGGTGCAGGCCTATCGTGCCAGTCTGGATGCACCGGCCGGCTTTCAGGCCGATGCAAAAAATCCCTACGCACCGGACTGGTCACCGTACAAGAACACGCACTGGCGCCAACCGGTACGGACCACCATTCCCCAGACCCGCCTCAAGGCCCTGGCGCGGCGCCTGGTAGACATCCCGCGGGATTTCGCGCTGCATCCACGTGTACGCAAGATCATGGATGACCGCCAGGCCATGGGGGAGGGCAAGCTGCCCTTGGACTGGGGCATGGCCGAAACGCTGGCCTACGCCAGCCTGCTCTCGGATGGCGTGCCGGTGCGACTGACCGGGCAGGACTCTGGGCGGGGCACCTTCTTTCACCGCCATGCCGTGCTGCATGACCAGAACCGGGAACGCTGGGACGATGGTGTCTTCGTGCCTCTGCAACACCTGATTCCCGGTCAGGCCAACTTCCTGGTGGTGGATTCTCTACTGTCGGAGGAAGCCGTGCTGGGCTTCGAGTATGGCTATGCCGGTGCGGCACCGGAGCAGTTGGTGATCTGGGAGGCCCAGTTCGGGGATTTCGCCAATGGCGCCCAGGTGCTCATCGACCAGTTCATCGCTGCCGCCGAAACCAAGTGGGGCTTGCTCAATGGCCTGGTGCTGTTCCTGCCACACGGCTATGAAGGCCAGGGACCGGAGCACTCCTCGGGGCGTATCGAGCGTTTTCTGCAACTGGCCGCGCACGACAATATTCAGGTGGCACAGCCCACCACCCCGGCCCAGGTCTTCCATATCCTGCGCCGCCAGGTATTGCGTCCTTACCGCAAGCCCCTGATCCTGTTTACCCCCAAAAGCCTGCTGCGGCACCCGGATACGGTTTCAAGCCTGAAGGACCTTTCCCAGGGTGGTTTCAAACCGGTCCTGGACGACACGCGCGCCCTTCAGCCTGAAGAAGTGAAGCGCCTGGTATTTTGTTCGGGGAGGATCTATTACGACCTGCTCAAAAGCTGCCGGGAAAGGGACATTCGCCATATCGCCCTGATCCGCCTGGAACAGCTGTATCCTGTACCCGACCTGGAAATACGGGAAACGCTGCAACGTTATCCCCATATCCAGGGCATCACCTGGGCCCAGGATGAGCCGCAGAATCAGGGTGCCTGGCGTTATATCGCCTATCAGATCCGCATGCAATCCGGCATCTGGTTGGATTATGCCGGCCGTCCCGAATCGGCCTCACCCGCCACAGGTATGGGTGAGTTGCACAAGCAGCAATTGCAGGCCTTGCTGGACAGCGCCCTTGGGCAATGAAAAGGCCCTGCCGGCAGGGCCTGAAGGACAGACGGGTTTGCGCGCCGGATCAGATCCTGAAGGCATCCAGCTTCTTGCCCTGCGCCTCATGTTCCAGTACCCAGGCTGGCCGACGGCCGCGGCCGCTCCAAGTCCTGCCGCTGACAGGATCACGGTATTTCGCGATGGGGGCCGCGGCCCGGGCCTTGCCGCCACCCGCGCGTCCACCAAATCCCAGATCCGCGGGCGTGATATCGTACTGCGCCATCAGGCGCTTGATGTCCGCGATGGCAGCGGACATTTCCTGCCTGCGTGCGGCTTCCGCCTGTTTCTTCAGGGTTTCGATCTGGTTCAGGATATCCTGATAAGATGCCATGACTCATCTCCATTCGTTAGGCAATCCTCGATATTCGAGTGTCACGATATTAATTGCACCTGCGCGTAACGCAAATAGTTTGTTATTTCCATTTTGACCCCATGCAGGACGAATACTACATGAATCTGGCTCTGGGTCTGGCCCGGGATGCCGCCCTGGCGGGTGAAGTTCCGGTTGGGGCCGTGGTGGTATCGGAGGGTGCGGTAGTGGGCCGTGGATTCAATCAGCCCATTGGCCGGCACGACCCCTCCGCACATGCGGAAATCATGGCCCTGCGGGATGCCGGACGACGGCTATCCAATTACCGCCTGCCGGAATGCACGCTGTATGTCACCCTGGAACCCTGTGCCATGTGTGCCGGAGCCATCCTGCATGCGCGCGTCAAGCGCGTCGTGTATGGCGCGGCCGATCCGAAAACAGGCGCCGCCGGGGGCGTGGTCAATCTTTTCCATGAAGGGCGTCTGAATCATCACGCGGAAGTGCAGGGTGGCCTTCTGTCGGAGGAATGTGGAACGCTGATCCGTGATTTCTTTCGTCGACGCCGGGGCGCGAATCCCGCCCACCTGACATGAGGATAAAGATAAACATAAAATCACAAACACTTGAATTGATTGATGAATCAGGAGAAGTGCTGCACGTGTACCCGGTCTCCACGGCCCTGCGCGGCGTGGGTGAACTGCGAGGCAGTCAATGCACGCCCAGGGGCGAGCACATCGTCCGCGCCAAGATCGGCGCGGATCGGAAGATCAATACTGTATTCGTGGGCAGACGGCCGACGGGAGAAATCTATTCCCCGGAAATGGGACTGGCGAATCCAGAGCGGGACTGGATTCTCACACGCATTCTCTGGCTATCCGGCACGGAACCCGGATTCAATCGCCTGGGGCAACGGGATACCATGCGGCGCTACATCTATATCCACGGCACACCCGACGAAACCTTCAGGCAACACCCGGCATCACACGGTTGCGTGCGCATGCGCAATGCCGACTTGGTGGAGTTGTTCGATCTGGTTCCGATCTATACACCGGTCACGATCATCGCGTAATCACCGCGCCTTGCCTTCCGCGATTTCTCCCGTGTCCCGGTTCGCATCCTCCCAGGACACGGGAATACCTCCACCACGAATGATTTCGATGAGCGCGTTCAAGGCATCCGTGGCTGTAAAGATACCCAGAAACTCCCCATCCTCATCATTGACGATCACGCTGCCGACCTTCCTCTCCGACATGGCGAAAGCCACCTCATCCAGCGGCGTGGAAGCACTCACGGTCATGGGCGTTGCAGCCATGATGTCCGCGGCGCGAATCTGCATCCTCTCCGCCGAGGTCAGACCAGACACAAGGCGTATGTCCCGATTGCTGATCACACCGACCACGGTCCTGCCCCGGACGATCGGGAGATGGCGGATGCCATGGGTTTCCATCAGGCGACGCAGTTCGTCTATGCTCATGTCTTCGTTGGCGGTCACCGGATCGGGTGTGGTGTATTCATCCACCGCTACACGTGTGGGCAGCATGGCTGATCTCCTTTGAGTTGCCGTGATCGGGCGTCGGGCGCATGCATGTCTGCATGGCACCTTGAATGGATGTCAAATCATACCCCGTGAGTGGATGTCTTGTGTCCGGCCGGGCTGTAAGGATGAGAATGCGTGCAAGGCGATCCGCGAGCGATCCGTGGCCCACCTTTGGCGAATCCCGTTTTTTCATGAGAATCAGATGCCTGCCTGATGTCGGCGGGGTTTGTTCGGAAGGAGTGCCGCCCAGGTGGATCTGTCGCAATTGAATGTCTGGCTGGCCCAATACCCACGTTCCTATGCGCTGTCGGGGCTGATGGGTCTGTTCCTGCTGGCCTGGCTGGCCAACTGGCTCACCCGGCATATCCTGTTGCGGGGCCTGCGTCGTCTGGTGAAGGTGGCCCTGCCCCATGACGACCCCGAGATCACCCCGCTGCCGGTGACTTCCCGCCTGGCCAACATCGTGCCAGCCCTGGTGTTGAGCCTGGGTATCGGCTTGATCCCCGATCTGCCGACCGCCTGGGTGACGGTGGTACGCAACGTGTGCGGCGCCTTCATCGTCCTGACCATTGCCATGGCCCTCGGCGCCGGCCTGAATCTGGCCATTGCCCTTTACCAGCGCCGACCGGAGAGCGAGCAGCGCCCCATCAAGGGCTACGTGCAGGTGCTCAAGATCGTCATCTATGCCCTGGCTGCCATCCTGATCATCGCCAGCCTGATCGACCGTTCCCCCCTGATCCTGCTGTCGGGTCTGGGTGCCATGGCGGCGGTATTGATGCTGATCTTCCAGGACACCCTGCTGTCACTGGTGGCCAGCGTGCAGCTGAGCTCCAACGACATGGTGCGTCTGGGGGACTGGATCGAGGTGCCGCCCCTGAATGCGGACGGCGAGGTGGTGGATATCGCCCTTCATACAGTGAAGGTGTTGAACTGGGACAAGACCATCACCACCATCCCCACCAAGCGGCTGATCACGGATTCCTTCAAGAACTGGCGCAGCATGCCGGAGTCGGGGGGGCGGCGCATCAAGCGCAGCATCCCGCTGGATCAGCAGAGTATCCATTTCCTTAGTGACGCGGAACGCGCCCATCTGGCGCGCTTTACCTTGCTGCAGGAGTACTTTGTCGCCAAGGACGCAGAACTGGCGACCTGGAATGCGCACCACCCCGATGTGGACGAGGACATCAACCGGCGGCGCCTCACCAACATCGGCACCTTTCGCGCCTATGTGCTGTGCTATCTGCGCGCGCATGCCGAAATCAACCAGGATCTCACGCTGATCGTGCGCCTGCTCGCCCCCACTGCGGAGGGCCTCCCCATGGAGTTGTACTGTTTCACCCGCAACACTGCATGGGTGGCATACGAGCGCATCCAGTCGGACATCTTCGATCATCTCCTGGCCATCCTGCCGGAATTCGGCCTGCGCGTGTTTCAGAGTCCTGCCGGTGCCGACATGCAGATCCTGGGCAAGCAGCCGTGTGGAGCGGCGCTTCAGCGCCTCCCGCAAGACTGAATCCCGGGTCCTGCCCGGTGCGGTGGCGGGGGCTCCCAGGAGGGTGGTGGGCAACCGTCGGAACGCGGCCATGCGGTGCGCCACGGCACGAGCCCACCGCTGCTCCGGCCTGGTGGGCAGTCCAGTCGGACGCATGCCGCCGGAGGTCATCGATTTCTCGCAAATGGCCGGATCGGGTGTGGCCATCCAAACCTGAGCGAGGAGCTGCCCTGGCCTGCAAGTCACGTCCGCCACGCAGGCCTCGTGTGCGGGGCCTGCGGACGGGGCCGGGTGCCCAGGCGCCTGCACCCCTGCCTGGGGTGCGGTCCATTCCCTTGCCGGCATCCTTTGTCATAATCCCGGTCAGTGAAGATGCACGTCGACATTTCCCGCTTGGCGTTCCGGCCGAGCATGTATGCCGGTCCCGTCGAGGCCGGGCGCCGGCAGCCGGCGTCCCGTCTCGGAATGCCGGACCATGGGGCGGGGGCGGGTCCGGGCAGGGACCGGATCACCTTCGTGCGAAGCGTGCAGGCCATGTCTGGGTGAGTCATGTATCTGGAATATTTCGGCCTGCGCGAAGCGCCTTTCTCCATCGCACCCTCTCCCCGCTATCTCTATATGAGCCGGCGACACCAGGAGGCCCTGGCACATCTGCTCTTCGGCATCCAGGGCGAGGGCGGCTTCGTGCTCCTGACCGGAGAGGTGGGCACCGGCAAGACCACGATCTGCCGCTGCCTGCTGGGGCAGATGCCCGCCTCCTGCGATGTGGCCTACATCTTCAATCCACGGCTCAGCGTGGAGGAATTGCTGGCCACCCTCTGCGTGGAGTTCGGCATACAGGGCGCGCCCGCGAGCGCGAGCGTCAAGGTGTTCGTGGACTGCATCAACGCGCATCTGCTGGATGCCCATGCCGGAGGACGCCAGGCCGTGCTGATCATCGACGAGGCCCAGAATCTGTCCGTCGATGTGCTGGAACAGATTCGCCTGCTGACCAATCTGGAAACCGATGCGTGCAAGCTGTTGCGGGTGATCCTGCTGGGGCAGCCGGAACTGCGTGAGATGCTGGCGCGTCCCCAGTTGCGTCAGTTGGCCCAGCGTATCCTGGCGCGCTACCACCTGGATGCCCTGGACAAGACCGAAGTGGCGGAATATGTGCAACATCGGCTGGCGGTGGCGGGCTGCCGGCGGCCCCTGTTCACGCATTCCGCACTGACGCGCCTGTACCGCCTCAGCGGCGGTGTGCCGCGGGTCATCAATGTGCTGTGCGACCGCGCCCTCCTTGGGGCCTACGCGCAGGGCAGGGAGCGGGTGGATCGTGCCATCCTGCAGCACGCGGCCGCCGAGGTGCGGCCGCGGACATCGTTCTGGTCGCGCCGGCCGCGCCTGGCCCCGTTCACGGTGCTGGTGCTGGCGCTGGCGCTGGCGGGAGGATGGACCTGGTTCGCGCCGCGAAGGCAGGCGATGCCGGAGCAGGTCCAAGGGTCGCCACAGGGCCCTCCGGTGCCGGCCACGCGCTTGGGCGGGGCGGCTGGTGAACGGGCCGTGGAGAGTGACCCGGCGTGGCTGGATGACGCCCTTGCCGCCTCCACGGTCGAGTCGGCGCACCAGGCCCTGTTGCAGGCCTGGGGGGTGGGTTATCGTGCCGACGACCTGTGCCACCAGGCCGAGGCAGTGGGTCTGCGGTGCCGCGGCGGGCGCGCGGGACTGGACGAATTACGCCGTCTGAACCTCCCCGCCATACTGTATCTGCGCACAGCGCGGGGACGCCCCACGCAGGTGGCACTGACGGGCCTCTCCGCGCAGGCCGCCAGCCTGGTCCTGCAGGGGCAAACGCGCACCGTACCCTTGTCCGCCCTGGCGACGCACTGGCTCGGGGAGTATCTCCTGCTCTGGCGTCCCGTCGCAGGGGTAGAGGGACCGATCCGGCCGGGCACCCGTGGTGTCGGTGTGGACTGGTTGCGCGCGTGCATGGCCACGCTGCGCGGATCGCGCGACGGGGCGCGCGCCGGCGACGTGTTCGATTCGGCACTGCTGGACGAGGTGAAGCGTTTCCAGCTGCGGCATGGCCTGGTACCGGATGGCAGCGTGGGTCCCGAAACCATGATCCGTCTGATCGGCGCGCTGGATTCCGGAGTGCCCAGGCTTTACGCGCGCGAGGGAGGCCCATAGTCATGTCCTACATCCTGGATGCCCTGAGAAAATCCGAGCAACAGCGGCAGCTGGGGACTCCTGGCCCATATGTCCTGTCCGGTCGACTGCCACCCGTCCGGACGGACAGACGCCGGGTGCTGCTGCGCATCCTGCTGCCGCCAGGCCTGTTGTTGCTGGGCGTGGCACTGGGCTGGCTGGGGCCCTGGAATACGCGGCAGGATCAGCCGACCGGCCCTGCCGTGGCCTTGGTGCCCGACGCATATGGCACCCCGGAGGGTGCGCGCGCGCTGCCGGCATCCCCACCCGCCAGCCCGCCCATCACCCATGCCCGGCCAGGCGCGGTTCCCCGATCCGAAAAGCCCGGGTCCGCGCATGTCCAGGCGCGGACCCCCGAGTCACCCGCTCCACCATCCGCGTCGGCCCATGAACCGGCCCGGCCGGACATCGCCTTTCTGGTCCATTCCGACGTGCCCGCGGAACGCCGGGTCATGCTCAATGGTGAAATCTACCGTCAGGGGGACGTCTTGCCGGGAGGCATCAGACTGGTAGAGATCGCACCCGATGGTGTCGTGCTGGATTACCAGGGGCGCCGCGTGCGACACACGGTACGTTGAGGCCTGCAGGCCTGGGACGGCCATTGCGGGCATGTCCGCGCCGCGACCCGGTCAGGACGCGGCCTCGATGCGGGTCTTTCCATTCATGTAGGGTAGCAGTACAGCCGGAATGTCCACGCCGCCGTCCGCGCGCTGATAGTTTTCCAGCACCGCCACCAGGCAGCGGCCCACCGCCAGGCCTGAGCCGTTGAGGGTATGGATCGGCTCCGGCCTGCCCGCCTTGCCTTCCCGTTCCCGGCGATGGCGGGCCTGCATGCGCCTGGCCTGGAAGGCCTCGAAGTTGGAGCAGGAGGAGATTTCCCGGTAGGTATTCTGGCCCGGCAGCCAGACCTCCAGGTCGTAGGTCTTGGCGCTGGAAAAGCCCAGATCGCCGGTGCATAGGGCCACTACGCGGTAGGGCAGGTCGAGGCCGCGCAGTATGGCCTCGGCGTGGCCCGTGAGCTCCTCCAGGGCGGCGTAGGAATCCTCGGGGCGCACCATCTGCACCAGTTCCACCTTGTCGAACTGATGCTGGCGCACCATGCCCCGGGTGTCCTTGCCGTAGGACCCGGCCTCGGAGCGGAAGCAGGGGGTGTGGGCCACCAGCCTGATGGGCAGGTTCTCCGCCGGGATGATCTCGTCCCGCACGATGTTGGTGACCGGCACCTCGGCGGTGGGGATGAGGTACATGCCGTTGTCGAGCCTGAACAGGTCTTCCTCGAACTTGGGCAACTGGCCGGTGCCGCGCAGGGAGTCGGCGTTCACCAGGTAGGGGACGTAGACCTCCTCGTAGCCGTGCGCCTGGGTGTGGGTATCCAGCATGTACTGCACCAGGGCCCGGTGCAGGCGGGCCAGGTCGCCACGCATGAGCACGAAGCGGCTGCCGGCGATCTTCACGGCGGTGGGGAAATCCAGCAGGTCCAGGTCCTCGCCGATGGCCACATGGTCGCGGGCGGGCATGGGGAACCGGCGTGGCTCGCCCACCTGGCGCAGCACGACGTTGTCCGCTTCGCTGCGGCCCACGGGTACGCTGGAGTGGGGCAGATTGGGCACTTCCATGAGCAGGGCGGAGAGCTCGTCCTGCAGACTTGCCAGACACGCTTCCGAGGCCGCGAGCGCATCTCCCAGGCCGTTCACTTCCGTCAGCAGGGCGCTGCTGTCCTCACCCCGGCCCTTGGCCGCGCCGATCTGTCTGGAGAGCTGGTTGCGGCGGGCCTGCAGCTCCTGGGTTCGAGTCTGGATGGCCTTGCGTTCGGCTTCCAGGGCTTCGATACGGGCGGTATCCAGGGCGATGCCCCGGGTGGCGAGGGCTTGGGCAACGGTCTGGAGATCTTTGCGCAGCAACTGGATGTCGAGCATGACCGGCGGGAAAAGGGCAAAAAGGTGATTCTACCCGCGGGTTTCCAGTTGGTTGAGGGCATTCTCGATTTCCAGACGCAGGGCGATGAAGGCGGATTCCAGTTCTTCCATGTGCTCGACGCAGCCCGGGCAATCGCCCGCCCAGGCCCGCTGCTCGGTGGCCTGGGCATGCCGGGCCATGTCCCGCGCGCCCAGATAGGCGGCCGCGCCCTGGATCTGATGGGCCTGGCGCGCGGCCAGTAGGGCATCCTGCGCCCGTATGCTTTGGCTCAGGGTATCCAGCAGGGATTCGGTGCTGTGCAGGAACAGTTCTAGCATTTCCTGTATCCGGGCCGGATCGTCGCGGCAGATCTTGCGAATCTTGCCTAGATCGAAGAGCCGTGGTTCTCCTGGCGTGTGGAACATACTTTCGGGCTCCGGGGCCCTGCCACTGCGCTCGCGTGCCCGATGCGGCAGCCAGTGCGCCAGGGCGTCCGTCAGCTCCTGCGCCTGCAGGGGCTTGATCAGGATGCCGTCCATGCCGGCCTGGCGGCATTCCTCGTCGAAACCCTCCATGGCATTCGCGGTGAGGGCCAGGATGGGCAGGCGCGGGCAGGCCAGCGTGTGTTCCCAGGCGCGGATGGCGCGGGTGGCGGTCAGGCCGTCCCACTCCGGCATCTGCGCATCCATGAGGATCAGGTCCACACGGCGCCGGGCTTCCTGCTCCTGCCTCAGCGCATCGAAGGCCTGCTTGCCATCCGCCGCGGACAGTACCTCCACGCACAGGCGCTCCAGCATGTATTGCGTGAGTTTGCGGTTCACGGGGTTGTCTTCGGCCAGCAGCACACGGGTTTCCGGAAAGGACAGTTCCGCGGCTTGGGCCGTGCGCGGTGGGCTGGCCGTGGTGGCCGCGGGCAGGGGCAGGGTGAGCTGGAAGCGGCTGCCCTGATCCGGCACGCTTTCCAGCTCCAGGCTGCCTCCCATGAGTTCCGCCAGTTGCCGGCAGATGGTCAGGCCCAGGCCCGTGCCGCCGAAGCGGCGTGTGATGGAGCCGTCCCCCTGGGTGAAGGCCTGGAAGACGCGAGCCTGCACCTCCGGGCTCATGCCCGGCCCCGTGTCCTGCACGGAAAAGCGGATCTGTCCGGGGTGCTGGGCCAGGGACTCCACCACCACGCGGATCTCCCCCTCCTGTGTGAACTTGACGGCGTTGTCCAGCAGATTGAGCAGGATCTGGCGCAGACGCAGCGCATCGCCATGCACCCAATCGGCCAGGCCCTCGTGGCGTTCCAGGCGCAGGGCCAGGCCCTTGGCGTCCGTCCGGGGGATGTAGAACTCCAGGACCTCCCGTAGCAGGTCGGTCAGATTGAAATCGGTCGGCTCCAGGCTGAAGCGACCCGCCTCGATCTTGGAGAAATCCAGCACATCGTTGATGACACGCATCAGGGCCTCGGCCGAGGTCGCCACGGACTCGGCATAATCCCGCTGGCGCGGCGTCAGGTCCGTATCCAGCAGGAGCCTGCTCATGCCCAGGATACCGTTCATGGGCGTACGGATCTCGTGGCTGACATTGGCCATGAACTGGGATTTCATTTCCGCGGCGCCCAGGGCGGCATCCCGCGCCCGCTTCAGGGTGTCCTCGCTCTCTTTCTGGACGGACACGTCCCGCATGATGGCCTGGATCACCCGACGTCCCTCCAGGGTCATGGTGTGCAGGGACAGACTGGCGGGGAAAGTGCTGCCGTCGGGCCGACGCGCGATCCATTCGAAAAAGGCGTGGCCCTGCCGCAGGGCCTGCCGGATGTTGTGTTCCGCCAGGTCCTTGGCCGTGCCGCCGTCGGCCTGGATGGCCTGGCCCAGGTCCTCGGGCCGGCAGGCGAGGAATTCCTCCCGCGATGACATGTGGAACATTTCCAGGGTGGCGCTGTTGCAGTCGATGAAGCCGCCGTCATCGAGGATGACGATGCCATCCGTGTTGGTTTCGAACAGGGTCTGGTACTTGGTGCCCTCCAGCTCCGTGGCGGTCGCCAGGCGGACCGTGCGGCGTATCACGGCCCAGGCCACGATGGCCGCCACCAATACGGCCAGGGTCCCCAGCAGAAGCATCAGGGTGCGGATGTGGATGTAATTGTGCCGGGCCGCATCGGCGGCCAGCTTGCTTCGTTCGCGCTGGAAGCGGATCAGGTTGTCCAGGTCGCGCACCAGATGGTGCTGCAGGAAGATGGCATCCTGCTCCAGGACCTCGAGGGCCTGGGAGGTATGGCCGTCCATGGCCAGGTCCACGGTATGGATCATGACCGGGCGATTGATGCGCGTGATGCGATCGATATTGGCCAGCAACACCCGCTCCTCGTCGTGGCGGACATAGTTTTCCAGTCGCTGGCGTGTCTTCTGGTAGGCCTCGCCGAAGCCGTAGAAACGCATCATCTCGTCGTCTTTCTCGAAGGGCTCGTTGATCACCACGAGGGAGAGCATGGCAATGGCCCGGTCCCGCAGGATGCCGCGCATGCGGAATGCCAGCTGGGTCTTGACGTTGTGCTCGTCGACGATGGTTTCCAGACAGGAGTTGACCTCCGCCAGCTGCCGCAGCCCCACGAAGAGGATGGCGCCGATCAGCAGCAGAACCAGGACAAAGCCGGTGCCTACCGTGAAGATCAGCCTGCGCACGAGACGGGCATTTCTGGCAAACATGGCGATGGAATGGGTGTGGGTGACTCATGGTACCCTTGCCCCGGCCTGTCCACATGGCACAAACAGGCCAATAGGCCTGATCCTGCGCGCGGGGTGACGTGGTGGATCGGCGTGCGCGGATCGGACCTTCAGCTGGCGCGCAGGTGGGGCAGGGTCTGCGCCAGCAGCATGTCCCGGTCCCATTGCGGGAGTGCGAAAACGGTGTGGCGCAGCTCCACGGGACTCAGCGGCTCCTGGCCCTGGATTTGGGCCTCCAGGACGGAAAGATCGGCCTCGGATGCGTCCCGGCCCTGGCGCAGGCGCCGGGCCACGCGCTCGCGCAGGACTTGCGTCGGAACCCGGGGCGAGATCAGGCACCATGGCACCCGCGAGCTTTCCGCCAGCGTCTGGAAGGGTTCCCGCCAGCCGCGGGCCAGGAAGGTGGCATCGACGATGACGCGGAAACCCTCGCCCAGAAGCTGGCGGCTGAGGTCCAGGAGATGTTCCCGTGTGCGTTCCCCCGCTGCCGGTGTATAGATTCCGCCGGGTATGGCACGGCTGTCGGCCAGGGCGGTCAGGCCAAACAGGCGCTTGCGCTCCACGTCGGAGCGCAGGCGAATGGCGCCCAGCCCTTGCAGCAGGCCTTGCGAGAGGACCGTCTTGCCGCTGCCGGAGACCCCGTGCATGAGGATCAGGCCCGGCGCGCCAGGCCGGGTCAGACGTTCGGCCAGTCGCAGGTAGTCCAGGCATGCGCCCAGGTCGCCACCGTCCTGCCGGGCGCGTATCCCCTCCACCTTGGCTCGCACCAGGGCGCGATAACCCAGGTAGTAGCCCAGGGCCGCCAGTCCCGGGTAGTCTCCGGTCTGCTCCAGGTAATGGTTCAGTGCCCGCCAGGCCAGCTCATCCTGCTGCCGGTGGCACAGGTCCATGACCAGGAAGGCCATCTCGCTGATGACGTCGATAAAGCGCAGGCCCGGATTGAACTCGATGCCATCGAAGATCAGGGGTGCATTCTCCACCCAGGCGATATTGCCCAGATGCAGGTCGCCATGGCATTCCCGGATGAAGCCCTGGGCCTTGCGCCGGGCAAAGTGGGGCCGCAGGCGCACCCTTTCCATGCGGGCCCGCCCCTGCAGACGATCCAGCAGGTTCAGTTCCGCCTGGGGCAGTCGCAGCGTGCGTAGTTGCGTGAAATTCTGTTGCACGGGCTGATGCACGTGTTCCGGCGTGCCATAGGGGCTGTCCTCCGGGGCACGGGCAATGGCCTGATGGAAATCGGCGATGCGGCCGGCAATGGCATCCATCTGGTCCGTACCGAGATGTTCCGCCAGATCCAGGGTCGCTCCGGCGGGAAAGGCGCGCATCTTCACCGCCCACTCCAGTACGGGACCCTCGCCCCCCAGCTGGGGTCGCTCCGGCGTGCCCGTTACCGGCACCGCCTGCAGATAGATCTGGGGGGCCAGGCGACGGTTGAGACGAATTTCCTCCTCGCAGCAGAAACGGCGTTTTTCCAGGGTGCTGAAGTCCAGGAAGCCCAGATCCAGGGGCTTCTTGAGTTTGTAGGCATGGGCGCCGGCCAGAATCACCCAGGAGATGTGGGTTTCGATGAGCCGTGCCTCGGGCAGGCCCGCCAGAAGGTGGCGAATAAGGGGCGGTGGAGCGGGCTTCATGCCGCCATTCCGGTCCCGGCCGCCCCCGGGCGCATGGCATGGGCAGGGAGGAAGGAGGGGCATGCGCGCGGAAGGCTAGCTGGGATGGGCCCGCTGGCTGGAGACGGGTGGATGCGCTTCAGGGCTGTGTCAGATCGAAGCGTATTTCCGTGCGCAACTGGCCCTCGAACAGTGCCTCGATCTCCACGCCGTGCGCGTTGGGGGTGACCGTGAAACCTGTTTGCGGCGCAGGCGTGATGCCTGTGAAATGTACACGCGGGGTATCCAGCTGGATCGCCAGGCTCACCCGCATGGGGTAATAGCCGTCCAGGAAGCGCCGCATATAGGGGCCGTTGCGCAGGAAATAGCTGTTGCCTTCCCGCCCGGACAGGGCCCGGGTGTCGGCCTGGATGCACAGTCGGGCGGCAGGCCCCACGTCTTCCAGTTGCACACTGGGGCCTTCCACCCAGGCACGGCCGATACCATCGGCCTGGGTCACCTTCAGGTTGCGTACGAAACCTGCGCGGTAGAGCACCTGGGAACTGGGCACCGGGTCCAGATGGGTATGGCACTGCTGCAGATGGATCCACCCCGTCTCCAGGCTGGCGTCATCGATGCGGATGCGGTTCTGGTGGTGGTGTACGGGTTTGTCGGGGGGGCTGGCGAGAAAGTGCAGTTCACCTTCGTTGACGTCGGCCACGCCCTTGAAGAACAGGTCCTCCTCGCTGTCAGCCAGGGACGGGGCCGGCTGCAGGAGGAAACCGCACAGCAGCAGGCTAGCGTGCCGGCAGTACACGGCGGGCCCCGTTGAAGCGGGATGACCAGTAAGCGTCGGTCATGCGTGAAACCGTTACCTGCCGGCTGCGCCGGCTGCTGGCATGCACGAACTCGCCATTGCCGGCGTAGATGCCCACATGGGAGAAGGGCCGCTTGAGGGTGTTGAAGAACACCAGATCCCCGGGCTGCAGATCGGACTGCCCCACGGCCTCACCGGTCTGGCTCATGTCCCGGGCGGTGCGGGGCAGGCTGAGGTCGCTGGATTCCTTGTAGACATGGCGCACGAATCCGCTGCAATCCATGCCCTTTTCCGCCTGGTTGCCGCCATACTTGTAAGGCGTGCCCAGCATGCTCAGGGCCTTGAGCAGAGGCTTGGCGACTTGTTGCATGTCTTCGGTGGCGTGGTCTCCCGTTTCTTCACCCGCATGGACCGCCACGCCCGGAGCGAGCAGCAGGAGCACACCAAGTGTGACAAAGCACCGTCTCATCAGGACCCCGGCGTAAATTTTTCCGGCATTTAGCCATCGTTGCCCGTGCTTGTCTACTATGGGAATGCCGATACTTACAACCTACTTTAAGGAGATCTGATATGTCTATGGAAAATAACGAACAAATGCTCTCGGACGTCGTTGCGGCCATGCATGCCGGGGAAGGGCTGCGGGAACGTGTAAGGGGTATGGTGCTGCGTGCCCTGGTGGAGCATGAAGGTGATCCCGCGGAGGTTCGTCAAGTGCTGCGCCAGGTGTTTGCCGGCGTGGGGGCCGGTTTGCCGGAGCGCGGAAACCGGGCCGCGGAGGCCGCGCGTGCCGCGGTGCAGGGCCTGGATGAAGCCCTGGGGCGTTCCGTTTATGCCCTGCAAATGGCCTTGGAGGAAGGCTGGTCCCAGGGACGGCGGTTCGCGGAAACCGACTTGCGGCATACCATGGATGAAATCAAGGGCCTGGAAGACGATCTGCTGGGCACCCTGAAGGAGAGCGCGGACAAGGGCCAGGGTGTGGCGCGCGATGTACTCGTCAACCTGTATGAGCACCTGAAGCGCAACGGGACGGATACCGGCAACCAGTTGAACTCCGTGCTGCGGACCCTCGGCAGCCGTCTGGGAGATGTGGCCGGCGGTGCCCGTGATGAGCTTGCCGTCCAGGCCAAGGAGAGCGGTGAGCGGCTGCGCGACGTGGCCTCGGGCATCCTGCGCGGCTTGGCCGACGGGCTGGATGGCCGCGGATAACCCGGATGCCATGCCCGGGACCAGGCGAATAGCGAACCTGCCCGTCCATGTTGCGTGAAACCATCTCCGTGATGCGGGATTTCCCGCGTCTGCACGAAATCGCCGCGGTCCTCATCCGCTACGGCTGGGGTGATGCGGTGCGTGCACTGGGGGTGGCCAATCTGTTGCAGCGCGCCGGACGCATCCTGCACTGGCAGACCACCAGCGAGATCGGCCAGCTGGACCTGCCGGTACGCATTCGCCTGGCCCTGACCGAGCTGGGGCCCACCTTTGTGAAGCTGGGCCAGGTGCTGGCCACACGGGTGGATGTCTTTCCCGCGCCATGGATCGAGGAGTTCGAGCGTCTGCACAACCAGGTGCCGCCCGTGCCGTTCGAGGCAATCCGGCCCGAGCTGGAGAAGACCTGGGGACGGCCGGTGGAAGGGCTGTTCGCCAGCTTCGATCCCGAACCCTTTGCCGCCGCATCCATCGCCCAGGTGTATCGGGCCCGTTTGCATGATGGCGCGGCTGTGGTGGTGAAGGCGCGCAGACCCGGCATCCTGCCCAAGGTCGAGGCGGATCTGCGCATTCTGGCGCATCTGGCACGCCTGCTGGAGATGGAGATGCCCGACGCGCGGCGTTACCATCCCCTGCAGATCGTCAGCCAGCTCAAGCGCTCCCTGCTGCGGGAACTGGACCTGGTGAAGGAGGCGCGCAACCTGGAGGCCTTCGGCCGCAGTTTTTCCTGCGATGACAGCCTCTGCGCCGGCGTGCACATCCCGCGGGTGTATTGGGACTTCTGCGGTGAAAACGTCAACGTGCAGGAGGAACTCGTGGGCGTACCCGGCACGGACCTGGTGCGCGCCCGTCTGGAAGGCCTGGATCTGAAGCTGCTGGCGGCCCGGGGAGCAGATGCCGTGCTGAAGATGATCCTGGTGGATGGCTATTTCCATGCCGATCCTCATCCCGGCAACGTGATCTTCCTGCCGGGCGACCGGGTGGGCCTGCTGGATTTCGGCATGGTGGGGCGGGTCACGGACACCCGGCGCGATCAGCTCATCGATTTCCTCGATGCCCTGATACACAAGAGTGAAAAGGGCATGCTCAACGTGTTGACCCAGTGGGCCGGGCACGCGGAGGTGGATGAGGAGCATCTGGCCTACGACCTGTCGGAAATGGTGTTCGGCTATGACGATCTGAGCCTGAAGGACATCCGCATCGGCTTCCTGCTGTCCGAGATCACCGCCCTCATGCGGGACAATCACCTGTCTTTGCCCCCGGACCTGGCCTTGCTGTTCAAGGCCATGATCACCCTGGAAGGACTGGGCCACCAACTGGATCCGGATTTTCACCTGGTGGATCATCTGACGCCGTTCGTGCACCGCATCATGGAAGACCGCTATTCCCCCGAGGCCCTGCTGCGCCGTGGCCGGCGCGGACTGCGGGAAATGGCAGAGGTGGTGTTCGGCCTGCCCCGTGACGTGGCGCGCCTGTTCCGTCAGGTGCGGCGCGGCAATTTCCGTGTGGACCTGGACCTCAAGCGCTTGGATCACTTCGGCGTGCAACTCAATCGCGCGGCCAATCGCCTCACCATGGGCATCCTCACCGCCTCCCTGGTGGTGGGTTCCAGCATCATCATGACGGTTGAGGGGGGGCCGGAGCTTTTCGGCCTGCCCCTGTTCGGCCTGCTGGGCTTTCTCGTGGCCTTTTTCAACAGCCTGTGGATCCTCGTCGCCATCTGGCATTCCGGCAAGGAATAGGCCTGTGGGAAGTGGCGGCAAGCCCGGTTCGCGGCCTGCTTCCTGCACTCGGCGGCCACGAAATGGGCACGATTCGGTAGACTAGGCGGGTTTTTCCCCACTACTTGAACGGGTTCAATCATGCAACGCATCTACAATTTCAGCGCCGGCCCCGCCGTGCTCCCGCGGGACGTGCTGGTGCAGGCCGCAGACGAACTGGTCAACTGGCAGGGCTGTGGCATGTCCGTCATGGAAATGTCGCACCGGGGCAAGGAGTACATGGGCATACAGGCCCAGACCGAGGCGGATCTGCGGGAGCTCATGGCCATCCCCGCCCATTACAAGGTGCTGTTCCTGCAGGGGGGGGCTTCTTCCCAGTTTGCCATGGTGCCCATGAACCTGCTGCGCGGTCGGGCCAGTGCCGACTACCTGAATACCGGAGAGTGGTCCAAGAAGGCCATCAAGGAGGCCAAGCGTTTCGGCAACGTCAATGTGGTGGCCAGCAGCGAGGATAGGAACTTTTCCTACGCTCCCGGCCAGGATGCCTGGAGACTGGATCCCAAGGCCGCCTACGTGCACTACACCCCCAACGAGACCATTGGCGGCGTGGAGATCTTCTGGACTCCGGAGACCGGCAACGTGCCCCTGGTGGCGGACATGTCCTCCAACATCCTGTCCCGTCCCATCGACGTATCCCGCTATGGCCTGATCTATGCCGGCGCGCAGAAGAACATCGGTCCGGCCGGGGTCACCGTGGTCATCGTGCGGGAAGATCTCATTGGCCAGTGCATGCCCGCGGCCCCCGTCATGTTCGATTACAAGACCCATGCCGACAACGACTCCATGTACAACACGCCGCCCACCTACGGCATCTACATCGCCGGGCTGGTCTTCCAGTGGCTGAAGCGCCAGGGCGGGCTCGGGACGATCGAGCGGCGCAACATCGAGAAGGCGCAGGTCCTCTACGACTACCTGGACAGCACGCAGTTCTACCGCAACCCGGTCGAGCGCGCCGACCGCTCGCGCATGAACGTCCCGTTCACGCTGCACGACGCGGCGCTCGACGAGGCGTTCCTGAAGGGCGCGAAGGAGCGCCAGATGCTTCAGCTCAAGGGCCATCGCTCGGTCGGCGGCATGCGTGCGTCGATCTACAACGCGATGCCGATCGAAGGCGTGCGCGCGCTGGTCGACTACATGCGCGAGTTCGAGAAGCGCAACGGCTGAGGGCCCCGACATGCAAGGCGCGATCCGCGTTCTGGTCCTCAACCAGATCTCGCAGCACGGCCTCGAGCGGCTGCCGGCCGAGCACTACGTGGTCGGCAAGGACGTCGGGCACCCCGACGCGATCCTCGTGCGCTCGGCCGACCTGCACTCGATGCAGATCCCGGCCAGCGTGCGCGCGATCGGCCGCGCAGGCGCCGGAACCAACAACATCCCGGTCGCCGCGATGAGCGCGCGCGGCGTGCCGGTTTTCAACGCTCCGGGCGCCAACGCCAACGCGGTGAAGGAACTGGTGATCGCGGGAATGCTGATGGCCGCGCGCAACCTGCCGGGCGCGCTGCGCTTCGTTGCCGCGCTCGACCCCGCGGCGCCCGACATGGAGCACACCGTCGAGAGCGGCAAGAAGGCGTTCGCCGGCTTCGAGCTGGCGGGGCACACGCTCGGCGTCATCGGGCTCGGCCGCATCGGCTGCCTGGTCGCCGACGCAGCGATCCGGCTCGGCATGCACGTCGTCGGCTACGACCCCGAAATCACCGTCGACGCCGCCTGGAGCCTGCCCTCGCAGGTGAAGAAGGCCAACTCGGTCGCCGAGATCCTGAAGGCGGCGCACTTCGTGACGCTGCACGTGCCGCTGGTGCCGTCCACGCGCCACCTGATCGGCCCCGCGACGATCCCGCAGATGCGCAACGGCGCCGTCCTGCTGAACTTCTCGCGCGACGGCGTGGTCGACGAGGCGGCGGTGGTGGCGGCGCTCGACGCCGGGCGGCTGCGGCACTACGTCTGCGACTTCCCCAGCCCCGCGGTCAACGCGCATCCGCGCGCCACGGCGCTGCCGCACCTCGGCGCCTCGACCCGCGAGGCCGAGGACAACTGCGCGATCATGGTCGTCGACCAGCTTCGCGACTATTTCGAGAACGGCAACGTCCGCAACGCGGTCAACTTCCCGGACGCGGTCGCGCCGCGCGAGTCCGGCTACCGGGTGGCGATCGCCAACGCCAACGTGCCGAACATGCTCGGCCAGATCTCGACCGCGATGGCGCGCGCCGGCCTGAACATCCACACCATGCTGAACAAGTCGCGCGGCGACATGGCCTACACGATCGTCGACGTCGACAGCGCGGTTCCCGAACCGGCGATCGCCGCGATCTCGTCGATCGAGGGCGTGCTGGCGGTACGCTACCTGCCGCAGGGCTGAGGCGCCGCCCGGTGGGCTCGCTTGGCTACAATGTCGGCCTGACGCTCGCCGGCTGCCGCTTGCCCGGAGGCGCCCGGCATCGCCCCGACACCTGACCACGAGGAGTTCCCTGATGGATCGCCGTTCCCTGCTCAAAGCCGGCGCCGCCGGCTCGGCCGCGCTCGCCGCGCCGTTCGTCGTCACCGGCACCGCGCGCGCGCAGAACTACAAGGCCGAGTACCGCGTGTCGACGGTGGTGCCCACCGCGTTCCCGTGGGGCAAGGGCGCGCAGATCTGGATCGACCTGGTGCGCGA
>JAKQCX010000035.1 GCA_029558905.1 Pseudomonadota bacterium | reverse complement strand
CGCTGCTGGGCACAACACCAGGCTGTCGCAGGCCTGGGATCGACCCTCTGCCGCAGCATCGGTGTTGTCCCCCCTGATCCCGGCGTGCAGCGTTCGTTGGCGCTCCATGGAGCTATCCCCAGGGGATAGCTCTACTGGCGGCCATGGACATCTACTTTCACCACCTTGCATGCCGACTCAATTGCTGGCGAGCAGATTGCGTAGCCGCTCGATGTGCTGCTTGGCGACTTCCGGTGGCACTGGCTTACCCTGCGGCTGAGGTGGCGGTGCTGGTGGTGGCCGCTCGTTTGGCGGGACGGATGCCGATGGCGCGTCTTTCTTGGCCCAGGCATTGAACTCGCCATGGATGGCGCGCTGGATGATGCCGAACAGATACCCCGCAGGATTGCGGATGCCATGATTGCTGCATCGTGTGGCCCATTCGTCCAGCACGGCCTGTCTCAGCGCGGCATCGACCTGCTGCAATGCCACCCTGGCACCTGTCTGCTGCTCTGCCTTCAGTTCCACGAAGCGCTTGGGCCATTGCAGCTCGCCTAGCGCGCGTGCCTGTGCGGTAGTACGTACTTCATTAATACGACTACTACGTACTGTACGGGCCTGCTTCGGATTCCGAAGAGAGGCGTCTGGCGCGGGTTTCGGCCCTGCTTCGGATTCCGAAGACGGGTCATCAGCATTCCGAAGAAGGCTCGGAGCCCCTTCTTCGGATTCGTGGGCGGCGTCCTCCTGTGGATAACTTTCGGTGGCCGTGATGCCTTGGCTGGCAAGGCGTTCGGCCAGAACCTGCAACCGCGACGGCAGCGTGCGGCCGGACAGCAGCGGGTCTTCCGCGATCTCCCGGAGCGTGTTCAATCCGACCATCTGGATGGCCTTGGCCGAATGGCCCAGGGACTGGCTGATCAGCGCCAGGTAGTCGGCATCCAGTTGCATGGCCTCGAACGGCGTCAGGGGTTCATCGTGCAGAACGTAGAGGTTGCCGAGGATGCGGCCGGTCTTGGGGTCGCGCCGTCGCCGCACCAGGCTCAGCCATCGGGTGAGGCGCAGAAGCGTCAACGCCCGTGCCACGGTTTCATGCGAGGCCTGACCTGCGCAGGGCATGGAAGCCAGCCAGGGCCGCAACTGCTCATAGGTGGGGAATGCCGTCACGCCATCGTCGTTGAGCATCAACCGGAAGACTTGCCAGGCGTTGCGCTCCAATGGCGTCAGGCGACGGTCGAGGAACAGCCGCCGCGGCACGGTCTCGTGCCGGTTGCCGCTGAACAGGAAGGCATCGCCAGACGCCGGGGCCGTGGGCGCCGGGACAGGCGTGGGTATGGGCGGGGGCGTGTCGGCGTTGTGCTTGGGCGCAAGGTCTTTCAGCGCAGCGTCGAACAGGTCTGCGAGTGCGATGGGGCCACGACGTGGTGTGGTGTCGTCCACGACCATGGTTCAACCCAATCCCTGATCGACCCAGCTCTTGATCGAGGCCCAGACCACCGACAGGGGCAGCGTCATGCCTTCGGCCAAGTCCATGGCGGCGTCGGGGATGGAGGTTTCGTCTTCGAGATCGACGTTCCTGCTGCTGGTCACGGCCTTCCATTGCCGCCACAGCTCCGTGTCCTGCTTTTCGTCCAGCACGGGGTGGCGGCCCTTGCGCTTGGGCAGGCTGAGGATGTCGCGGCGAAGCGCCACTTCCTGGTGGGTCAGGCCGTAGAAGCGGCTGACCATCTCGGTGCTCGCGCCCAGCCTGAGCATGCGATCGACCGTGGCGATTTCCTTCTCCACGTCCTGCGCCTGCCTGAGCAGACGCCGGAGCACTTCGCGGTTGACCGTCACGGAACACCACGAGACATTGGCGTTGGCCAGCACGCTGATCAGCGCGGGATGCTTGAGGGCGTCCAGCTCTTCCTCGCCAAACCCCATCAGCTTGCAGCGGCGCAGTTGCCCATTGCGCAGGTCATAGAGGGCCTGGGCGATGACGGCCTGGTTGAGTGGGTGTGGTGCGGACATGCTGGCCTCCCTCGCTCACGTTCCGGCGTCCGCAACGCCGGCTTCCAGGTCGAGCAGGCGTCGGGCCAGCCGCAGCAACCGGAACAGCTTGACCAGTGCGGTGTCGCTCAGTCGCCGGATTGCGCCTCCCTGTCCGTGCAGCAGCACCGGCAGGTCGGTGATGATTTGCCCGCTGTCCAGGCCGACGTCGGCGGTTTGCTGCCCGGCCAGACTCGCCAGCAGCGCCAGAACGGCACGGCCTAGCGGCGCCGGGGCCTGGGTGCGGGCACGGCAGGCGAAGCCGATGCCATCTGGACGGTCGTCGATGCAATCGTCCAAGTCGGCCTCGCCTGCAATCTCGCGGGCGAACTGCGCGATGTGGATGCGCAAGCGCTCGGGCGTATCCAGGCTCGGGTCGATGTACCAGACATCCGAAATCGGATAGAGCCCGCCGGCCTGCACCGGGATGGACTGCAAGACGTTCGCCGAGAAGTCGGGCGGCAGCGCATCGCCCAACTGGTCGGCGACCATGCGCTGGATGGACTGGAGCCGTTCGGTCGTTGGCGCCGGCGAGACGATGTGCTTCTGAAGCAGGTGGTCATCCGTTGGCGGACTGGCTGTGCCCGCCTCGTTGGCATCCGCGTTGCTCTCGCGCGCCGAGGGGTGCGCCCCAGGTCGGCTTGCCGGCGGCGCTGGCGGTGGAGGCCCTGCGATGGGCGACGAGGTATTGGCAGGTGGACGCGCGATGGTTCCCGGCTCCGGCAATGCAGGCGGCGTCGATGGCGGCGTTGGATCACTGACCAAGGCGCGCTGCCGACTCTCGGATTCGGTCATGTCCAAAGCGAGCACGTCGTAATCGACACCCAGCAGTTCAGCCATCTGGCCGATCAGCTCGTCTTGTACCCGCTGCGCGGAGAACTCGTCGGCCTGGACGTCGAATTGCGACAGCACTTCCTGAAAGAACTCGTCGAAGTCCTGAACCAGTGAGCGGCCTTTGGCGTAGCGCTCCCACGCGAGCATGCAGGCTTTGCGCATGACCGACAGGCGTTCGACCTGATGGCGGCCGAGGCCACCATAGAGCACCGTAGGGATCGCGGGCAGGAGGTAGCGCACCGCGTCGTTCATCCGGCTGATGTGCGACTGCTGGACTGGGAAGCCATCGGCAGCAAGGCGTCGTGCCAACTCGGACTGGCTCAAGCTGGCGCCGCTTTCCTGCTCGTAGAACTCGCGCGCTTTCTCGACGCCGAGGGCGCGTTCGATGAACGTGAGGCCACCGCGCAATTCGTTCTCGGCCAGGTGACCTGTCAGCATGACGACTTCGCCGCGGCTGGGCCAGGGCCGGAACAGGCACGAGATGCGGAAGAACCGCTCGTCCTTGGTCTCCGACCATAGTTCGCGCAGGATGGCCAACCGCGTATTTCCGCCGTTGCGGATGATGTAATGGTCGTCGCCGGGGCGACGGGTGATGGCCGGTGCCGCATCCAAGCCGCGCTCGCGGATGGATGCCTTGATTTCTTCGTAGGCCGGATTGCGCTTCTTGCGTGGGTCGTGGTCGTAGGGACGCAACTGGTCCAGGGTCACGACCATCGGGGTGTCGGCGATCGGATCGCTCAAGGCCGAGGCTGATGGGCCGCTGCGCTCGAACCCCGCTGCAAGCAGCTTGCCCGCCATCTGCTGGGAGGTCATTTCAGCCATGGCCGCCTCCCTGCGCTTGGGACCGGGCCGCGCGCTCGGCACGGCGGATCTGCGCACGGGCGTTGAGGGCCGCCCGATGGTCGCTTGCCGTCGAACTGGTATAGATCGCGGCGCAGCCTGCTTTGGTGAATTTGAGGTGGCCGCCCGGTGTGCGCTTGACGTGCCAGCCTTCACCGACAGCGAACTCGATCAGGGCGCGCAGCCGCTTGTGGCCTCGGGCCAGTTCATGTGCGCTCGCCATGAGACCTCCCGGTTTCAACGGGTCGCTGCAGGCGGCCGAACACGCGCGACAATCGGTCTTGCCATTGCGGGAACAACTCGCTGGCGAGCGCGCGCATGGTGTCGAGCGCGGCGGGGGCGACTCTGCCTGGTGGTTGGCGGTATTCGACCCGATGCACCGGCAAGCCGCGCGTCGCGGCGCGCGGATATGCCTCAATGGCCGGCACGTCGGTGCCCAGCACGCGAACGCCGGCGTGATCCTGAAACAGGTCGCGCAGGGCCTGCTGGATCAGCCGTGCGTTGGCGGATACCGGGTGGACGCGGTTGATGAGCAGGTGCAGCGGCGGCGGCTCGATGCCCAGGTGCCTGTACGGCGCGATGTCTTCGAGCAACTGCATGGTGCCGCGCCGCAGCTCGCGGGCCGCGAGGATTTCCGGCGTTACCGGCGACAGCGCGAGGTCGGAGGCGAGTACCGCCATCTCCAGCAGCACCGAGCGCGCGCCCTGGGTGTCGATCAGCACCAGATCGTAGAGCGGAGCCAGGACTGGCAGCAGGTGCCGCAGCCGCAGGCGACCATCCGGCGCGTGCAGCAGCAAGGTGTTCAGCTCGCCCCGGTGGTCGTTGGAGAGCACCAGGTCCAGGCCCGCGATGATCGTGCGGGACACAAGCTGACTGAGGTCGCGCTCGTTGAAGGCCAGCAACTCGTAGATGCCGCCAGGTGCGCGGCAGCTCAACTCATAGTAGGACGACAAGGTGGGCTGCACGTCGAGATCGAGTAGCAGTACGCGCAGCCCCGCGTCCGCGGCGAGCCCGCCCAGGTTCGCGGCCGTGGTGGTCTTGCCGACGCCACCTTTGGTTGAAATAATGGATACGACCTGCATGGCGTTCTCCGTGTGAGGATGGGAAGTCCGCGGGAGAACAAGTCAAACCCGGTTGTTGACTCGCTCGGCGATCCATTGATCGATCTCGATGGAGTCCCAGCCCACGGCGCGCACGCCCAGGCGCAGCGCCTGGGGGAATTGGCGCTTCCTCATCAAGGCGTAAATGTGGGCGCGCTTGAAGCCGGATTTCGCTTCGACTTCTTCCAGGCGCAGGATGCGGCGCTCGTTCGTTGGCAGTGCAGGTGTTTGCGACATGGCGGTCACTCCTGAACGCTGGGTAGCGTTTGTTGGCGTGACCTCTATTCAATAGACCTGGCTGCGGAAAGACATTGCAAATGCAATCTCCGCGATTGCACATACAAGCTGGAAAATCTCAAAAAGTGGCGCTATGCAGCCGGCGCCTGGCCGTAGCGAACTTGCCGTTCAATGTCCGCTCCGCGATTCCCATGACGCCACTGTGATGGGCGACCAATGCGCTGACGACAGCTTCTTGCGTCTTGAAGCTGGAGTAAGGCGTACCCGAAGGTGACTGGCCGAGCATCAGTTCCAGCATGCCTCCAATGATGTTCAGGTAGGTGGCCTCGGCCCGATCACTGATCGGACACTGCGAGCATGCGGGGATCACCCTGGACTGCTTGAGCAGCCCCTCGTGCTTTTCCTGCAGGTCGCGGAGTTGGCGCTTGGATTGCTCCAGGGCGGATTTCAGTGCGAGCCGTTCGACCAGCATGGCTTGCCCGGTTTCCAGCGAGATAAAGGGATGGGCGATGCGTTCGCTACGGGAGAAGAGAAAACCGGGGCGCTGCTCAGGGTAGTGCTGACGCATCCAGCGCTTCAGATCGACGTGGCGTACCGTCAGATCAGGGGAGTCGATCAGTGCGGTATCGCGTGAAGTGATGCCGTTCTGCCCGAAGGGCAGTTCCCCATTGAGGATACCGTCGTAGATGCGATCGGTATACAGCCGCAGTTCGCCCCAGCGCGGGCAGTCCAGCGACTGTGGCAAGTTCCGTGGCGACGAGATCGAAGCCAGGATCACCTGTTCGTACCGCAGCAGCCCGGCCCAGCGGATGGAGGCTTCGATCGGACGATAGAACACCTTTGATGTGGGTGCATCATTCTTGCTCTCTTGCATGCTCCGTCTCCTTCCAGGAGAAGAACTACATGGCCGACTCCTTTGCCGCCGACCTCATCGTCGGCCTGTTGTCTGTGCAGGAAGCGAGCCACGGGGTCCGCTTCGTCGAGTGGCTTGAGTACCTCTCACCAGTTCACACTGCTGGTAGCCGTCGTGCGCTCGATGTGCAAAAATTCATCGACTAGAAGGTCGAGCATCGGGACGCAGGCTCGACAGTGACGCTCACGCTATCAGGGTCGTAAGAAGTTGCGGCTTATGCAAAACCGTTTAGGTATGGCCTGATATGCCAGCGGTCTCACGAGGCGCGAAGGGGATGGCAATCGTCATCCAAGGTCCAGTCAGACGCCGCGAGCTGCGCCTGTCATGCTTGTCCCAGCATCCTGATATATCGATAAAGAATCGCCCGCCGATGGGCCGCAGCTAGGGTGTGCGTTCTTCCAGCGTGGCTTGCATAGATCGGAGGTCGCTCGGTGTGCGCCGCCGGCGCCGCTCCGAAGTGTGCCGAGACCAGAGGCGTGGCTTGGTCGGCGTCGCAGTGGGGGATGCAGGAGCGGAGAACGACTGCGTGGGGGGACGAGTTCGAGTCGGCCGCGAGCGACGCTTGTGCCAAGCGGTGCTCTGACGTGCTGGTTGGGAGTCCTTGGACGTCAGTGGAAGTCTCTGGATGATCTTTGTTGCCGAGGGCGAAAAATCAGGCTACAATTTAGGTCTTCGCTGGCCACCTCGGCGAAGAAAGAGCTTGGGAATCAACGACTTGCCGTCCTAGTCAACGTCTCGTTTCCCGCTCCAGTTCTTTGGGGAAAGCCACGGGCTTTCCCCAAATGTTTTCGGCATACCGATAGCAAACGGGGCGCGTTAGCAAAGCGGTTATGCAGTGGATTGCAAATCCATCTAGGTCGGTTCGACTCCGGCACGCGCCTCCATGAACTCACCCAGCCCGCGGTTGCGGGCTTTTTTCTTGCCGCCACCCGCCGATCGGTCAAAAAAAACCCCGGCATGCACCCGGGGCGAAGAGAGGAGAATGCTGCCGGCCGTGCCGTCGCACGGCATGCGGCCGGCATACCCCCCGGATGACCGATGGCTCTGAGTCAACGGAGGGGTAAGACAGGAAATGTGTTTGGAGACACCAGTTAAAACACATTCCGGATGTGAATATGGGAAATATTTTCCATGTTGTCAATACGGGTTTGTTCCTCTTGACCGCTCATGCACAGTGGATACAATTCCCGACGAATTTACTCTGGTAAGCGACTCCATGGACACCAAGACACTGATCCATCAACAAGTCACGGAAAATCCGGTCGTGCTGTACATGAAGGGGACGCCACAGTTTCCCCAGTGCGGCTTTTCCGCCAATGCCGTCAATCTGCTCAAGGCCTGCGGCGTGAGCGAGTACATGGCGGTCAATGTGCTCGAGGACCCGGAAATCCGTCAGGGGGTCAAGGAGTACGCCAACTGGCCCACCATTCCCCAGTTGTACATCCACGGGCAGTTTGTGGGGGGCTCGGACATCATGCGCGACATGTATCAGACCGGCGAACTGCAGAAGATGCTGGGTGCCGGGGGCGGGCAGTAGCCCGTACCCGGGGTCATGTCGCATCAACCGTGAAAGAGCGGACCCATGCGGGTGGCGGCCCACTCAGCCCGGGGCGATACGCCGGGCCAGCTCGCCCGCCTTGCCTGTGTAGCGTTCGGGAGTCAAGGCCAGCAGACCCTGCTTGGCCTCGTCCGGCAAGGCCAGGCCCTGGATGAAGGCTGCCAGGGTGGCCTGTGTGATGCCATCTCTGCCCCGGGTGAGGGCCTTGAGCTGCTCATAGGGCCTTTCCAGGCCGTAGCGGCGCATCACGGTCTGGATGGGCTCCGCCAGGACCTCCCAGTTGGCCTCCAGATCCTCGGCCAGGCGCACCGGGTTGGCTTCCAGCTTGTGCAGGCCCCGCAGGCAGCTTTCATAACCGATGAGGGCGTAGCCCAGGGCGGTGCCCATGTTGCGCAACACGGTGGAGTCGGTAAGGTCCCGCTGCCAGCGCGAGATGGGCAGCTTCTCGGACAGGTGACGCAGCAGAGCGTTGGCTAGCCCCAGATTGCCTTCCGAATTCTCGAAGTCGATGGGGTTCACCTTGTGGGGCATGGTGGAGGAGCCAACCTCGCCTTCCTTGAGTTTCTGCTTGAAGTAGCCCAGCGAGATGTAGCCCCACAGGTCGCGGTTCAGGTCGATGAGCATGGTGTTGACACGGGCGCAGGCGTCATAGAGCTCGGCCATGGCGTCATGCGGTTCGATCTGGATGGTGTAGGGGTTGAAGACGAGTCCCAGGCCTTCGACGAAGCCGCGGGCAAGGCCTTCCCAATCCAGGCCAGGATAGGCGGCCAGGTGGGCGTTGTAGTTGCCCACGGCGCCGTTGATCTTGCCGAGCAGTTCCACCTCGGCGATGCGTGTCAATCCCCGGCGCAGACGATAGACCACGTTGGCCAACTCCTTGCCCAGGGTGGAGGGACTGGCGGGTTGCCCGTGCGTGCGGCACAGCATCGGCAGGTCCGCAAATTCCACGGCCAGGCCACTGAGCCTGTCTTCAATGGTGCGCAGGGTGGGTAGCAGGACCTCCCGGCGGGCATCCCGCAGCATGAGGGCGTGGGCCAGATTGTTGATGTCCTCCGAGGTGCAGGCAAAATGGATGAACTCCGCCACGCGGGCCACCTCGGCATTGCCTGCCAGACGCTCCTTGAGGAAGTATTCCACCGCCTTGACGTCGTGGTTGGTGACCTTCTCGTGGGCCTTCACCGCTTCGGCATCCCGCAGGCTGAAGTCCCTGGCCACGGCATCCAGTTCCGCCAGCGTGGCAGAGGAAAAGCTTGGCACCTCAACGATGGTGGGTTCAGCCGCGAGGGCCCTGAGCCATTCGATTTCTACCCGCACACGGTAGCGGATCAGGCCGAATTCACTGAAATAGGGGGCCAGCCTGTTGCTGTTGCGACGGTAGCGGCCGTCCAGGGGAGACAGGGCGGTGAGTGCGTTCAAATCCATGGTGAGGCCTGTAGGTCAGTAGAGGTGGACTTGCGTGCGAATGACGGTCAGACGGGGCGGCGATCCTGCAGGGCCTGGGCTATGGTCATGCCGTCCACGTGTTCCAGCTCCCCTCCGGCAGGCAGACCACGGGCGATACGGCTGACCCGCAGCCCCCTGGCCTTGAGCAGCTCGCCTGCGTAGTGGGCCGTGGCTTCTCCTTCTGCGGTGAAGTTGGTGGCCAGGATGACCTCTTCCGTCACACCGTCCTGGGCACGGGCCATGAGGGTTTCCAGGCCGATCTCGCGGGGGCCCACACCATCCAGGGGGGACAGGCGACCCATGAGCACGAAGTACAGGCCGCGGTAGGCCTGGGTCTCTTCCAGCCGATTCAGATCGGCGGGCATCTCCACCACGCACAGCAGGCGCGCATCGCGGCGCGGGTTTCGGCACAGGCTGCACATCGGTGCCTCGGAGAAGTCATTGCATCTCTGGCAGTGATGCAGACGCTCCAGGGCCTGGTGGATGGCCGTGGCCAGACGCGCGGCCCCGCCGCGGTTGCGTTGCAGCAGGTGATAGGCCATGCGCGCTGCCGACTTGGGTCCCACCCCCGGCAGCACCCGCAAGGCGTCGATGAGGGCTTCGAGGGCGGAGGGAGACATGGGAAGTACCGGGCTGCGCGGGCGGTGGGGTGGGGTACGGCTGCGGTGCGATTCCCCTTCCGCCTCAGAAGGGCAGCTTGAAGCCGGGAGGCAGGGGCAGGCCAGCAGTCATGCCGGCCATCTTTTCCTGCACCAGCACCTCCACCTTGCGCACCGCGTCGTTCACGGCGGCCGCCACCAGGTCTTCCAGCATGTCCCGGTCATCGGCCAGCAGGCTGGGGTCGATGCCGACCCGCTTCACGTCGTGCTTGCCGGTCATCACCACCTTCACCAGACCTGCACCGGAGCTGCCTTCCACTTCCATCTCCGCGATCCTGGCCTGCATCTTCTGCATGTTCTCCTGCATCTGCTGGGCCTGTTTCATCAGATTGCCCAGGCCACCCATTCCACCTTTGATCATTTCTCTCCTTTCCTATTGGTCCGTACCCGTGCGGGGACGGATGTTGTCGATGCTGGCCGCGCACTCCCGCACCAGGGTCTGCACGAAGGCGTCTTCGTCCAGGGCGAGCGCCGCCGCCTGCTGGCACCGGGCCGCTTCCTGGGCGCGCTGGGTGGCTGGAGAGCCAGCCCCCGCCCGTTCCACCACTTCGATTTCCACCCGCACGGCTGGCCCCAGGCGTTCCTCCAGGGCGGCCTTGAGCTTGTCGCCAAAGCCCGCCAGCAAGGCCTTCTGCTCGATTGGCAGCGCCAGGCGCAGGTTCTCGGTGTCGTGGTGAAGCAGTTCGCACTGCATGGCCAGTTGTCGCGCCAGTCCCGGCAGGCCTTCGGCCAGACGACGCCAGTTGCCGTCAAAACCACCCAGGGAGTCGTTCGCGGCCCGGGGCCGCGCGGCAGCCGCCCCGGCCGCAGTTCGGGCGGGCGACTGGGCATAGGCCGTGGGCGGATCACGATGACGCTCCACTCCTTCCAGGGGTGGGCCGTGGGCGGGCTCGCCGGGCATGAAGGCCAGCATGCGCAGCAGGGTCATGGAGAATCCAGCGGATTCGTCCGGCGCCCATTCCAGATCACGCCGTCCCAGGGTGGCGATCTGGTAGAGCACCTGCACGCTTTCCGCATCCAGCTGCCGCGCCAGTTCGAACAGTAGCTCGCGTTCCGGCGCATCCTCTGCCACGGCTTCGGGTACGGTCTGGGCCAGGGCGATCTGATGCAACAGGCCCGCCAGGTCCTGCAGGGCGGCATCGAAGGAAAATCCACGCGCCGCCAGTTCGTCCCCCGCGCGCATCAGGCTGGGCCCATCGCCTACCGCCAGGGCCTTGAGCAAGGGCAGCAGATGGGCCTGATCGATGGCCCCCAGCATGTCGCGCACGTCCTCCTCCCGCAGGTTGCCCTGGCCGTAGGCAATGGCCTGGTCGGTCAGGGACAGGGCATCCCGCATGCTGCCGGCGGCGGCCCGGGCCAGAAGATGCACGGCACCAGGCTCGAAGCCCACGCCTTCCGCCGCCAGCACAAGCTGCAGGTGGCCAGCCACATGCGCGGGAGCCATTTGCTTCAGGTTGAACTGAAGACAGCGGGACAGCACGGTCACCGGCACCTTCTGGGGGTCGGTGGTGGCCAGGATGAAGATGACATGGCCAGGCGGCTCCTCCAGGGTCTTCAACATGGCATTGAAGGCGTTGCGCGAGAGCATGTGCACTTCGTCGATGATGTACACCTTGTAGCGTCCGGCGGTGGGGGCGTACTGGGCGTTTTCCAGGATCTCCCGCATGTTGTCCACGCCGGTATAGGAAGCGGCATCCAGCTCGATCAGGTCCACGAAGCGCCCGGCATCGATCTGGGTGCAGGCGGGACACAGACCGCAGGGCTGGGCGGTGGGTGCCGGACTGCCTTCACAGTTCAGGCACTTGGCCAGGATGCGCGCCAGTGTGGTCTTGCCCACCCCCCGGGTACCCGTGAACAGGTAAGCGTGGTGCAGACGCCCCTGTGTCAGGGCATTGGCCAGGGCACGCACCACATGGTCCTGGCCCACCAGCTGGTCAAAGCCGCGGGGGCGCCACTTGCGCGCGAGAACTTGGTGTGACATGCGGGCCCGGGGAGATCAGTAGCGGTAGGTGAGGCGGATCTCGTGGAAATTGATACCGTCGTTGGGTTTCTTCAGCCCGCCGTTGGAAAGGTGCTGCAGGCGGTAGCCCAGATCGTACTGGCCCCGGTCACCGAAGGTGAGGCCAAAGCCCAGGTGGTCACCAAAATTGAAGCTGCTGCCAAGCTGACGCTTCCGATTGACGCGGGTGTGGGAAAGAAAATGGAGCCCCACGGCGCCTTCCAGGTAGAGACCGTTCCTGCCGTCATTGGGTTGCAGGCGGAACACGGGCGTGATGCCGAGGTCCCACAGGTCGCGGGCCCCGGCGCCCTCACCCCACATATGCCCCAGACCAGCCTCCCAATACCCCGTCAGGTGCCAGTTGCCGGCCTCGAACCACCGCTTGTCCCAGTCCCATCTGGCATGCAGGCGCAGCAGTTCGGTGGAGTCGTCGCCATGGCCCAGCTCGATGCCATACCCGTCGGCGGCCTGAACGGTGGAGGCGGCAAGGAACAGCGCGGCAGGCAGGGCAAGCAGGGTCGTTCTGATCATGTGCATTCCCCGAAAGCAGTTGGTGTAGGGTGGCGAGCCTGATCCCCGGCACTGGTATGGACCGCTGTGGCTGCTTCCTTCCGGACCTGACCAGGTTCACGGCTTGACCATGCGGGGAGGCCCGCCGCCGCGCATTCTACCCGAGCCCGGGTCTATGCGTCTGCCCGGGGTGCGGCCAGGCGTCGGGCGCGAACGGCCGAGGCCAGCTCCCGCAGCAGGGGCACGGTGGCGTCCCAGCCCAGGCAGGCGTCGGTGATGGACTGGCCGTACACCAGGGGTTTGCCCGGGATCAGATCCTGACGCCCCGGATGCAGGTGGCTTTCGATCATCACCCCCATGATGCGCCCGTCACCGCCGGCGATCTGCAGCGCCACGTCCTGACCTACCTCCACCTGACGCTGAAACTGCTTGCCGGAATTGGCGTGGGACAGATCGATCATCACCTGGGGACGCAAACCGGCACTGGCCAGCTCGCCGCATACCTGATCCACGCTGGCGGCGGTGTAGTTGGGCTGTTTGCCACCCCGCAGGATGAGATGACAGTCCTCGTTGCCGGTGGTCTTGAACACCGCCACATGCCCCGATTTGGTGACGGAAATGAAATGGTGTGTCGCATGGGCGGTCTTGATGGCATCCACGGCGATGCGGATGCTGCCGTCCGTGCCGTTCTTGAAACCCACCGGGCAGGACAGGCCCGAGGCCAGCTGACGGTGGGACTGGGATTCCGTGGTGCGCGCACCGATGGCCCCCCAGGCCACCATGTCGGCAATGTACTGGGGTGAGATCAGATCCAGGAACTCGGTGGCGCAGGGCAGACCCAGCTCGTTGATATCCACCAGCAGCCTGCGGGCGATGCGCAGACCCTCATTGATGTCGAAGCTCTCGTTCAGGTGGGGATCGTTGAGCAGCCCCTTCCAGCCCACGGTGGTACGGGGTTTCTCGAAATATACGCGCATGACCAGGACCAGATCCCGATCCAGCTCCGTGGCCAGGGTCCTGAGCTTTTGGGCATATTCCAGGGCCGCCTGGGTGTCATGGATGGAGCAGGGGCCGACGACGACGACCAGGCGGTCGTCGGCTCCGCGCAATACGTCATGGAGCTGTCTGCGCCCGTCGAAGGTAGTCTTCAGCGCCCTGTCCGAGGCCTTCATCTCGCGCATGATCTGCATGGGCGCCAGGAGCTCGTCGCCCTGTTCGATGCGTGTGTCGTCGGTACGGTAGCCGGTCATGGCGGATAACTCCTTTGCGGGTGCCAGCCCCAAACAAAAAACCGCCAGGGCTGGCGGTTTTTCGGGGACAACGTGGGTCAACTGCGCGCGTGGTTCCAAACCGCCGGTAGGGGCGGAGGGCAAAATCGATGGTCACGCGTGGCCGTCTGCATGGACTGCATGCTACCAGACCTCGGTCGCGCGTCGCCAGCCGGGGCCCGGGGTTTATGCCGCCACCTTGGGCAGGCGATGCAGGGCTGCCTCGATTTCGTGCTCCGGGTAGGCGAAGTCTTCCAGCTGGCCCGAGAAGTACCTGTCATAGCTGGCCATGTCGAAGTGGCCGTGCCCGGAGAGGTTGAAGAACAGCACCTTGGGCTCGCCGCTCTCCTTGCAGCGCAGGGCCTCGTCCATGCAGGCGCGGATGGCATGACAGGATTCGGGCGCGGGGATGATGCCCTCGGCGCGGGCGAAGGCCACGCCGGCCTCGAAGGTGGCCAGCTGGGGTACGGCCACCGCTTCGATGAGCTTCTCGTGATAGAGCTGGGACACCAGGGGGGAGTCGCCATGGTAGCGCAGGCCGCCGGCATGGATGCCGGGCGGCACGAAATCATGGCCCAGGGTGTACATGAGCATCATGGGCGTATAGCCGGAGGCATCGCCGAAGTCGTACGCATAGTGACCGCGGGTGAGGGTGGGGCAGGAGGTGGGCTCCGCCGCCACCAGGCGCAGATGCCTGGCGCGGGGATCTCCCGCCGCCTTGTCCGCCAGGAAGGGGAAGGCGGCCCCAGCGAAGTTGGAGCCCCCGCCGCAGCAGGCGAACACCATGTCCGGATAGACACCGATCTTCTCGAACTGCTTCTTGGCCTCCAGACCGATGATGGTCTGGTGATGGCAGACATGGTTGAGCACGGAGCCAAGGGCGTAGTTGGTGTCGGGCCGGTTGGCGGCCTCTTCCACGGCCTCGGAGATGGCGATGCCCAGGGAACCGGGGGAATCGGGGTCTTCCGCCAGGATCTTGCGTCCTGCCTGCGTCATGTCGGTGGGAGAGGCGAAGACCTCGGCGCCCCAAGTCTGCATCATGGAGCGGCGGAATGGCTTCTGCTCATAGCTCACCTTCACCATGTAGACCCGCACTTCCAGACCGAACATGTGGCCTACCAGTGCCAGCGATGAGCCCCACTGGCCGGCGCCGGTCTCGGTGGCCAGGCGCTTGATGCCAGCCTGCTTGTTGTACCAGGCCTGAGGCACGGCGGTGTTGGGCTTGTGGGAGCCGGCCGGCGATACGCCTTCGTACTTGTAATAGATGTGCGCCGGGGTGCTCAGGATCTGCTCCAGACGGTGGGCACGGAACATGGGTGCGGGCCGCCACATGGTGTAGGCCGCCCGCACTTCCTCGGGGATCGGGATCCAGCGCTCGGCGGACACCTCCTGTTCGATGAGGGCCATGGGGAAGATGGCCGTGAGGGCCTCGGGGCCCACCGGCTTGCCGTCCGGGCCCAGGGGCGGTGCCGGCTTGTTGGGCATGTCCGCCACCACGTTGTACCAGTGGGTGGGAATATCCGCTTCGTCCAGCAGGATCTTGGTCTGGGGCATGGTCCGGCGCTCCTCGTGGGTTGGCGAAGCCCGAATCCTACCTCCGTGCATCCGTGAAGACACGGGGCTGTCAGGGCAGGTGCTTCCGTTGCGGCGGAGTCCGCGGCTATGCTGGATGCAGGCCGGACCTCCCGCACCCCACTGCCGACACGCAACCTACGGACATGTCCCTCCGCCCCGCCCAGGCCCGCTGGTTCGAAACCTACCTGCCCAGGGAGCAGACGATCCGAGGTGTGGAAGTTCTGGCCCGGACCGGTGCCGTGGAGCTGGAGACCGCAGGCAATCCGGTGCAGGCCACCGACGTGGAGCGGCTACGCCACTTCGTGGAGCGCTTTCAACAGCTGGCCGGCGCCCATGCCCGGGACCTGCCGCGAGTTGGACGCCAGGCCAGTGCACTGCGCGGCGATCCCATCATGTTGGCCAGCCAGGCCCTGGATCGCCTGCGTCCGTGGTGCGACCGGGTGGATTTGGCCCGGGCCCGTCTGACCCACCTACAGGCGGAGGCGCATTACCTGCTGCAACTGAGGGATTGCCTGGAGGCCATGGCCCGCGATGGGCTGGACCTGGAACGGGTCTTCAGCCGTAGCCGCTTTCTATGCAAATGTCTGTTCGCCTGCCCCCGGGCCACCAGCCTGACACTGCCTGGCCTGGATGGTGTGGAGCATGTGGCCCGGGGCGAAAAATGGGACTTCCTTTATGTGGTCAGCCTCACGGACCGGCGCCACCTCATCCGCCAGCTGGCGGTGGAACGGGGTTGCGAGCAGATTGCCCTGCCCGCCTGGCTGAGCGGTGATCTGGACGATCAGCGTCGGCGGCTGCAGCAGCGCTTGAAGGACGTGCACCGGGAAACGCTGCGTCGTCAGGTGGCGTTGCGCCGCCTGCGGGAAGATCGGCAGCTGGCCCAGGACCGGGCCGACATGGACACCCTGCGCTGGTATCTGAACCATGCGGCTGGCACCCTGGGGGCGGGCGCCATGAATCACGTCAGTGGCTGGACCACTCTGACCAGCATGGAGACACTGCGCCAGGCCCTGGCATCGGCGGGCATCCAGGCCATCATCCGCTCTCCCGAGCCACCGGCTCGGGCAGTCACCCCGGTGGCCAGCGTCATGGGCTGGTGGGCGCGCCCCTTCCGCCCACTGGTGGAAATGCTGGGTCCTCCGGGTCGCCAGGAGGTGGACCCCACGGGGTTTCTGGCCTTGGTAGTGCCCTTGCTGTTCGGCTACATGTTTCCGGATCTGGGCCACGGCCTGGTGCTGGCCCTGGCGGCCCTGGTCCTGTCCCGACGCTGGCCCCGGATCCGCTTCCTGGTACCCTGCGGTATCGCCGCTGCCTTCTTCGGTCTGCTGGCAGGCGACGTCTTCGGCCTGCATGGCCTGGTTTCCCCCCTGTGGGTGGCACCCATGGAGGCTCCTCTGCTGATCCTCGCCATCCCCCTGGCGTTCGGGGCCTTGCTATTGGTCCTGAGCCTGGTGCTGGCCGGGGTGCAGGCCCGCTGGCGGGGCGAGGGTGGGCGCTGGCTCTGGCGGGATGGGGCCATGCTGGCCCTGTATGTCTTTGTCTTGATGGGGCTGCTCCATCCACCGGTCTTGTGGTTGGCGGCCCTTGCGGCCCTCCAGTATCTCGCTTCCGCCCTGTTCCAGACCCCTGGCGGACAGCGTTTGTACCAGCTGCCCGCCATCCTTGGAGAACTGGTACTGGCCATCTTCGAACTGGCCATCAACACCCTGTCCTTTCTGCGGGTGGGGGCCTTTGCCTTGGGGCATGCGGCCCTGTCCCTGGCCATCGTTACCCTGGCGGAAGCCACGGGCTGCCCTTGGGGTTGGTGGCTGGTGATGGTGCTGGGTAACGTCTTTGCCCTGGTGCTGGAGACCCTGCTGGTATTCGTGCAGACCACCCGCCTGGTGCTCTTCGAGTTCTTCATCCGCTTCCTGCGCGGCGAGGGTCGTATGTTCCGGCCCATGGACCGCTTTCCGGAGCCGGGAAGCAACAGGAATGCAGGACAATACGCTCCGCGGCCACACAAAGACCCACCATGAAACCCGATCTCACCGAACACACCCTGGAATCCCGGGACGAATACCGGGGCCGCCTGCTGCATGTGAAGAAGGACCGGGTGCGCCTGCCGGACGGGGGTGAATCCACCCGGGAATACATCGTCCACCCCGGGGCGGCAGTGGTCATACCGGTGTTCGACAACGGCGACCTCCTCCTGGAGCGCCAGTATCGCTACCCCCTGCATCGGGACTTCATCGAGCTGCCCGCCGGCAAGTTCGACCCGGGCGAGGGCGAGCTGGCCTGCGCCCGGCGGGAACTGCGGGAAGAGACGGGCTATGTGGCCAGCCGCTGGCGGGAGCTGCCCACGTTCTATCCCTGCATCGGCTACGCCAATGAACGTCTGGTGTATTTCCTGGCCGAAGACCTGAGCTTCAGCGGCGAGAACATGGACGAGGACGAATTCCTGGAGATCCTGCGCATTCCCTTCGACGCGGCCCTGTCCATGATCGCGGACGGCCGCATCGATGAGGCCAAAACTGTCATGGGTCTGCTCTGGTATGCGCGCTTTGTGCGCGGGACGTGAAGCGGGAGATTCAGGCTGGATCAGGCAGATCGTAGTGGATCCTGTCTCCTTCCAACCGGACGATGCCGCGTGCGCATAAGGCGTCGAACAGGGCGGATAATTGCTGCGTGTCGAGCTCTTGCCTGAACAGGGCATGCAAGGTGCCGAGCAGGGTTTTCCGTGTCCTGGGCTTGGAGGCTTTCCTGCTGGCCAGGTTGGCAATGACGGCATTGATGCGCGTGTCTTCCGTGCCGGGGAGCGCCGGCTTGAAGTAGGGAATGTCCGCAACTCGAATGCTGCGTTGCGCAAGAATCTTTTTCCCCCTGAGGTGTTTGATCAGCGGATCAAAGCCCGTGTCCCTGGAAATGATGTGAAAAAAGGCCAAGGGTTCCTGCGCGCTCAGGAGGCCGATGTAATAGGCGATATGAAAATCCAGCGCGTTCCTGCCGGCCGACTCCAGCACGATGTACTCGGCATTCTGCCCCAGAGGCTGGATGGCAGCCGCCAGGGCTACGGGCACCTTTCCCTGGGTGGGTCCGAGAAAGACCTTGATCTTGAATGGCCCTTCCCTGAGCAGGCCCAGATCCTCGGGCTGCACATTTTCGAAGTCGACGAGGACATGATTGGTCCGCACTATTCTCTCCGTGTGAGGGTGCACTGCGCGCTGCGACGGCCCGCGCAGGGGCTTGGTGACAAAAGGTCATGCGCAACGATAAAGTACCAAGGAGAAGTCTTTTCGTTGGAGTGTCCAAGAAGATGCCATGCCCAGGCCAGCGTGTGGTAGCTCACATGAAGCCATCGGGGCGGCAATCGAAGCCGCAGGGGCCGGCAAGGACTGTCGGAATGCAGGCCACGCAGGCGCCTGGAAACGATGCATGCGCACATGTGGCACGGGCGCGTCCATGCGGCGGCCAAGCTGTCGGCCGTGGCCGCGCAAGCGGACCCGGCAAGTTTCAAGGCGGTCGTGCCCGGCAAGCTTTGGAATGGCAGCATGTGAGCGCGGCATCGCGATGATCGACGGGATCGTGACGGCCGGTGTGACACACCCTGGGCCCCTGTCCATTTTTTGTACCGCCTGATGTCCATTACCAACCTGGAGGAACTGGCCGCCGCCGTGCGCGCATTCGGCCGCGAGCGGGACTGGCACCGGTATCATGATCCCAAAAACCTCGCCGCTGCCCTCATCGTGGAGGCGGCGGAACTGCTGGAACCCTTTCAGTGGCTCACGCCGGAGCAAAGCCTGGACCTGCCGGCGGACAAGCGGGAGGCAGTACGCCAGGAGATGGCGGACGTGCTCATCTATCTGGTGAGTCTGGCCAACTGCCTGGAGGTGGATCTGCTCCAGGCTGCGGTGGACAAGCTGGCCATCAATGCCCGCAAGTACCCGGTGGAGAAGGCCCGGGGATCCTGCGCAAAATCCCATGAACTCTGAACCCGTGAAGGCAATACCAGCATGAGCGACACCAAGGACGACTCCGCGAGCCATTACCGCCATCACCTGTTTTTCTGCCTCAACCAGCGGGAAGACGGCGGTGCCTGCTGCGGTGATCACAACGCCGAAGCCCTGTTCGACTACGCCAAGAAGAAGGCCAAGAAGCTGGGCCTGCACGGCAAGGGTGGGGACTGCCGCATCAACCGTGCCGGTTGCATGGACCGTTGCGATGAAGGCCCCGTATGCGTGGTCTACCCGGATGCCGTCTGGTACACCTATGTGGACGAGGCGGACATCGACGAGATCCTGGAATCCCATCTGCGACATGGTCAGGTGGTGGAGCGCCTGAAGATCTGAGTGCCACCCCGCATCCGCGTCGTGAAGCGCTACAACCTGCGCATCAAGGGTCCGGTGGGGGACATCGAGACCCTGATCGAAGACCCGGGGCCCCAGCGCCGGGGTCTGGCCCTCATCGCCCATCCCCACCCGCTGCACGGCGGCAGTCTGGACAACAAGGTGACCTGGACCCTGGCCCGGGCGGCGTTGCGACGGGGTCTGGTGGCGGTGCGCAGCAATTTCCGCGGGGTGGGGCGTAGCGCGGGGGCATTCGATCAGGGCCTGGGGGAGACCGAGGACCTGCTGCGGGTGGCCGCCGTGCTCGGTGCCCAGTACCCCGGCCTGTTCTGGAGTCTCCTGGGCTTTTCCTTCGGCGCCTATGTGCAGAACCGGGTGGCGGCGCGCATGGCGGCGGAACGCCTCATCCTGGTGGGGCCCGCCATGCGCCTGTACGCGTTTGACGCGCCCGACCTCCCCACCCACATCATCCACGGCAGCGCCGACGAGCTCATTCCCGTGGCCGTCGTGCGGGCCTATGCCCAAGACCACGGCATCCCCCTGCATGAAGTCGAGGGCGCGGACCACTTCTTCCATGGCAAGCTCAAGCCCCTGCGTGCCCTGGCGGAGGACCTGTGCCCCTGAGCCCCTTGTCCATCCATGACCTGAGCAAGCGCTACGGTGGTATCCCCGTGGTGGATGGCCTGAACCTGGAACTGGCCCCAGGGTGCTGCCATGGCCTGCTGGGCCCCAACGGCGCGGGCAAGACCACCACCCTGCGCCTGGCCCTGGGCCTCATCGCTGCGGATACGGGTGAAATCCGTCTGCTGGGCCATGCCCTGCCGGACCAGGGCAGAGCTGCCCGCCAGCGGGTGGGTGTGGTACCCCAGAGCGACAGCCTGGACCCGGACTTCACGGTGCGGGAAAACCTGTTCACCTATGGGCGCTACTTCGGCCTCAGGCCGGCGGAACTGGCGGGACGCATCCCGCGGCTGCTGGCCTTCGCCGGTCTGGAAGGCAAGGCGGATGCGCCCATCGCCAGCCTGTCCGGCGGCATGAAACGCCGGCTCACCCTGGCCCGGGCCCTGGTGAACGACCCGGAGCTCATCTTTCTGGACGAACCCACCACCGGTCTCGACCCCCAGGCCCGGCACCTCATATGGCAGGGCCTGCGCCGCCTTTTGCACCAGGGCAAGACTCTGTTGCTCACCACCCATTTCATGGACGAAGCGGAACGCCTGTGTGATGTCATCAGTGTCATGGACCAAGGCCGCATCATCGTCCAGGGCAGCCCCCGGGAGCTGATCCGCGCCCATATCGAGCCCCATGTGGTGGAGGTGTTCGGCGAGGGTCTGACGGCCTGGCGGGACCGTGCCGCCCGCTTCTGCCAGCGCTGTGAGCGCGTGGGGGAAACCCTGTTCTGCTATACCCACGCCCCCCAGGCCGTGCTGGTGGATCTGGACGGCAGGCACGAGACCGGACTGCGCTATCTGCACCGGCCCGCCAACCTGGAGGACGTGTTCCTCAAGCTCACCGGCAGGGATCTGCGTGACTGAGCCGCGCTGGTTCCCGGTCTGGCGGCGCAATTTCCTGGTGTGGAAGAAGCTGGCCATCCCCTCCATGCTGGGCAATCTGGCGGACCCACTGCTCTACATGCTGGGCCTGGGTTATGGGCTGGGTGGGCTGCTGCAGTCCGTGGACGGGGTGCCCTATCTGCACTTCCTGGCTGCCGGCATGCTGTGTTACAGCGTGACCAACAGCTCCACCTTCGAGACCCTGTACTCCGCCTTCTCCCGCATGCATGTGCAAAAGACCTGGGAGGCCATCCTCAATACCCCCTTGGGCCTGCGGGACGTGCTCCTGGGGGAACTGGCCTGGGCGAGCTCCAAGGCCCTGCTGTCCGGCGCTGCCATCCTGTTGGTGATCTGGGGTCTGGGCCTGCAGGCGGATTTCGTCCTGAGCCTGGCCCTCATCCCCGTGGCGCTGCTCACCGGTTTCTGCTTTGCCGGTCTGGGCCTGGCAGTCAACGCCGTATCCCCCAACTACGACTTCTTTCTCTACTACTTCACCCTGGCCATCACCCCCATGGTCCTGCTGGGCGGGGTGTTCTACCCGCCCAGCGCCTTGCCCGCCTGGCTGGCGGCGGGCGCGGCCTGGCTGCCCCTGACCCATGCCATCGAACTTGCACGGCCCCTGGTGCTGGGCCATTGGCCGGACAGGCCCCTCTGGCATGGAGTGGTCTTGCTGCTCTATGGCGTAGCGGGCTTCACGGCTGCCCTGGGCCTCACCCGGCGGCGGCTGCTGCGCTGATCGACCGGGCTGTCAGGAGCGGGTACCCAGGAGGATGCCGTCCCGGTGCCAGTCCATCAGCAGGGTCCGGCCGTATCGGCCCAGCGCCACGGGATCAGGATGGGCCAGGATCTGGGCGAGCGTGTCCAGGGCAAGCCCGCCGCTGAAATCCGGCCGCGCCTGCAGCAGCTCCAGCAGGCGGGCCGCCGCCGGGCTGAGCAGACTGAAGCGGATGGCCAGCTCCTGGTTGCGCCAGACCACCAGGAAGGTGGCGTCCGCGGGGGGAGCGGCGGGCTGGAACCGAGGCGACAGGCGATGCACGGGCCAGCGGTAGGCCAGCAGCTGCAAGACCGGGTTCACCAGGGGTCGCCCCACGCACGGATCACCCTGGGGATCGTGCCGGGGCAGGCCATTGTCCTGGTCCGAGGTATCCAGGGCCAGCTCCACCCATTCGTAGTGGGCCAGTTCCGGCAGGAACGGGGGCAACTCCCCGGGCCAGGGCTGCATGGCCCGCAGGTATTGCAGGAATTCCTCGGGTATCTGGCGGAACAGGGGGGTCCGACAGGCATGCTGCTGCAGAAAGGCCCGCACCAGTCGATGCCAGCGCCTCGCGCCCAGGATGCGGCGGCTCACGGGAAAGGCGGCCAGCAGGAAGCCTTCCAGGTTGGCGTACACCAGCCTTTCGTACACCCGCATACGCCGGGCCGGAACGCCCGAGGGACGATCCTGTCGGTCCGGGTCCCGGATGCGGGCGGTGAAGGCGCCCTGGTATTGTCGCCAGTCCGTCATGCCGGCAGTGTCAGTGGCGTACCGACGGCCTGCTGGCTGAAGGCGATACGCGCCAATTCCGGCAGCAGATCCGCCAGGGGCGGGATGTTGAAGTCGCGCTCCAGGCAGGTGGGGTGCACGCCCAGCAGCCCGTAGGCGGTATCCAGCAGCTGCCACACGGGGTCGACGACCGGCGCGCCGTGGGTGTCGATGAGCAGATCCGGGGCCTCCTGGTAATGCCCCGCCATGTGCATGTAGACGATGCGTTCCGCGGGCATGCGACGCAGGTAGTCCACGGGGTCGAAGCCGAAATTGACACTGTTCACGTATACGTTGTTCACGTCTAGATGCAACCAGCAATCCGCCTCCGCCAGCACGGCGTTGACGAAGTCCGCTTCGCTCATCTCGTTGATGGGGGCCGCCACGTAGCAGCTGGCGTTTTCGATGCCGATGCGCTGACCGAGGATGTCCTGGGCCTGGCGGATGCGCCCGGCCACGTGCCGCACCGCCTCCCGGGTGGCAGGGATGGGCAGCAGCTCATAGAGATGACCGTGGTCCGAACAATAGGCCAGATGTTCCGTATAGAGCGTCATGCCGTGCTCGGCCATGAAGGCCCGGATCTGGCGCAGCAGGTCCTCATCCAGGGGGCTTGTGCCTCCCAGGGACAGGGACAGGCCATGACAGACGAAGGGCATGCATTCGGTGAAGGCGCGCAGGTCCCGGGCGTGGCGCCCACCTTGCCGGAGCCAGTTCTCCGGCGCCAGCTCGAAGAAATCAATGCCCGTCGCCCGGCCGGCCTCACGTGCGAGCCGCAAGTCCGGGATCAGCTCGCGACGAAAGCCCAGGCCCACGCCCTGGAGCGCGGGTTTATCCATATTGCCGCATCGACCTCACTTCCTGCTGCCGCAGCGACCCTCGCTGTTCTTGTCGACAGGCTTCCTGCTGCCGCAGAGGCCTTCGCTGTTCTTGTCGGCGGGCTTCCTACTGCCACAGCGACCCTCGCTGTTCTTGCCGGCAGCCGGCTTGCCAGTCATGTTCTTGGTGTTGCCGCACTTGCCTTCCTTGGCGTTCTTGGCCCCGCACTTGCCTTCTCCACATTTGCCTTCGCGCATCATGCGCCGATTGGCCGCCTCGTCCGGGCCGGAGTTTTGGCCGGCCTTGCCGCCGGCCTGTTGGCCTTCCGCCTGGGCCACCATATAGCCCTTGTCCAGGACCCGGGAGGCAAAGGGATTGTCGGGATTGCCGGGATGGACGGCGGCCGCCGGCGTGGAGGCCAGGCTGGCGCTCAGGGCGGAGCCCAGGGCCAGGCTCAGGGTGGTCTGCTTTTTGCGTGTCATGTGCATCTCCTCTCGATTCTGCTGTCTTGAATTTCATGTATCGGCCGGCTTGGCGCCGATACAGTGCACTCTAGCAGCCGGCGGCGTATCTACATGGAAAAACTGGCCAGTGTCTGCGGCGTGTGATCTGGATGGCACGGAACGGCGCGCGGGGCTTGAAGAAGATCTTTTCCGACGCATATGCATGGTGAGGATGCACAGGGTTGGAACGAAAGGAGGACGCAATGAACGACATCGTCAAACGTGACCCCTTCGGCATGGATACGCTGTTCGACGATCTCATGAAGGGTTTCTGGGTGCGGCCCATGCGCTGGCCGAGCGAGATGCCCGCGATGCAGAACATCCGCATGGACCTGAAAGAGGACGAGAAGGCCTACACGGTGCACGCGGAGATGCCCGGCGTTAAGAAGGAGGACATCCACGTCACACTGGATGGCAATGTGGTGTCCATCGCGGCTGAAGTGAAGAAGGTCCGTGAGGAGAAGGAGGGCGAGAAAGTGCTGCGCGGTGAACGTCATTTCGGCAGGGTAGCGCGTAGTTTCACACTGGCACAGGACGTGGACGAAGACGGTGCCAGCGCCCGCTTCAGTGACGGAGTGCTGGAACTGGTCCTGCCCAAGAAGGCCGGGAGCGAGACCAGGCGGCTGACCATCGAGTAGGTTTCGCCTCGAATCCAAGGGCGGCGCCAGCCGCCCTTTTTCGGCGCCGTGGCCAGGGCGGTAGAATCCGCCAGTTTTTGTCGCAAAGACCCGTCATGTCCACCGCCGATCTCTCTCCCGCTACCAAGGCCCAGGTCATCGCCGAGGCCCTGCCCTATATCCAGCGCTTCTGGGACAAGACCGTGGTCATCAAGTACGGCGGCAATGCCATGACCGACCCCCGCTTGCAGGCGGCCTTCGCGCACGACGTGGTGCTGTTGAAACTGGTGGGGCTGAACCCGGTGGTGGTACACGGCGGCGGTCCGCAGATCGAGGACCTGCTCAAGCGCGTGGGCAAGAAGGGTGAGTTCATCCAGGGCATGCGGGTCACGGATGCCGAGACCATGGATGTGGTGGAAATGGTCCTGGGGGGACAGGTGAACAAGGACATCGTCAATCTCATCAACCAGGCCGGCGGCAAGGCGGTGGGACTGACAGGCGTGGATGGCACCTTCATCCGCGCCAAAAAGCTCATGATGCAGGACAAGGACAGGCCGGGTGACGTCATCGACATCGGCCAGGTGGGGCAGATCACGCGTGTGGATCCCTCTCTCATCGCCTTTCTGGATACCGGAGACTTCATTCCCGTCATCGCCCCCATCGGCGTGGGGGACAACGGTGAAACCTACAACATCAACGCCGACGTGGTGGCGGGCAAGCTGGCGGAGGTCCTGCACGCGGAAAAGCTGGTGTTGCTCACCAACACCCCTGGCGTGCTGGACAGGGAGGGCAAGCTGCTCACCGGTCTCACGCCGCAGAAGGTGGACGAGCTGGTGGCGGATGGCACCCTGTCCGGCGGCATGCTGCCCAAGATCGGCTCCGCCCTGGACGCGGCCCGGAGCGGCGTGCCCTATGTGCACATCATCGATGGCCGGGTGGAGCATGCCCTGCTGCTGGAGATCATGACCGACGAGGGCGTGGGTACCCTGATCCAGTCCAAGGAGTGCTCGGGGGTCTAGTGCGGCGCTGGATCCAACAGGGCCTCCACGGCAGGACCGGCGCGTTCTCCCAGCTCGCGGTGCAGCCTCAGTAGGTCCCCCACCCGGCTCTGCCAGTGGGCCAGACCGTGCGTTGCGGCCTGTTGCAGGGGCTCCAGGCTGCCCTGCTCCAGCCAGGCCGTGTAGGCCTGCAACAGCTCCGGAAAAAGCTTGCGACGCATGCCGATGAAGTTGGCGAAGTAGAAGTGTATGGCCGCCGGTGTGGCCTGTTGCAGCAGGCCCGGCAGGGTGGAAACACAGTCCGCGTACAGATCCCGCGCTGCCCGGGCCATGATTTCCGCCCGGCTGCGCATGACGTCCACCAGAAAATGGGGCCAGTCCTGGCCCAGTTCCGCTTCCACCCGGGCCTCGCCCAGCTCGTGCAGGATGACGGACTCCGTCTCCACCCGGGTCATGGCCTCCAGCGCGCCCGTGGTGTCGCGGGTAAAGTCATAGCAGGCCAGGGCCCGGCCCAGGGCCTCGTTGCGCTTGTTCCAGGACCATTCCTCGTAGCGTTCCCACAGCCAGCGGCGCAAGGCCTCGGTACGCACGAAGATGCTGTCCTGCAGCAGCATGCCCGGGGGTGCGTCCAGGTCGCGGGCATATTCACAGTCGGAGACATAGATCCGCAGACCATGTCGCTCTTCCTGCCTGGCAAGTCTGGCCAGGAAGAAATGCGGCTTGCAGGCCCGGCCATAACCACCGGAGTAGATGTAACCCGCTGGCGCCAGGACCTGGTTGATGGCCTCCACCTCGAAGGGATCCGTTTCTCCATCGGGCAGGGGCAGGGGTACATAGAGAGCGGTTTCCATCCCCTTCCAAAGCCGTTCCCGTTCGTTCATCCAATCGCCGATGGCGGCCTTGGGTAGCTCGGCGGTAAAGGGCAGATCGTTTTCCCAGCGGTACAACTCGCGCATCTTCAGCAGAAAGGTGCACAGGGTCAAATCCCCGGCGTACTGGGCGTCGGAGATGTGACAATTGGTCTGCACGGCGCTGACGATGGCCCCCAGATTGAAGGGCGCCTGCACCAAATGCCGGCCCTGCGTCGGGGTTCGGGGTGGGTTTGCAGCCCCCATGTCCCGGCCTGGCATGGTCTTGCTCTTGCACGCGACTGCCATGGCTGGCTCCTTGAATTGTTGAGTGATTTTGTCGGATTATGCGCCGACGTACTGGATGGGGAAACATGCATGCGTTACTGGCTGATGAAGTCCGAGCCGTCGGAATACAGTATCGACGACCTGCAACGTGATGGCCACACGGTCTGGAGCGGAGTACGCAACTACCAGGCGCGCAATTTCATGCGCGACCAGATGCGGGTGGGTGATCCCGTGCTGTTCTATCACTCTTCCTGCGCCACGCCCGGTATCGCCGGTCTGGCGGAGGTATCCGCGCTGGCCTACCCGGACGAGAGCCAGTTCGATCCGGACAGTGATTATTTCGATCCCAGAGCCACGCGCGCAGCCCCGCGCTGGTTCAACGTGGAGGTGCAGTTCAAGAGAAAGACCCGACTCATGCCCATCGCCGAGCTGCGCCAGTACCCGGAACTCGCCACCCTGCGCATCCTGGCCAAGGGCAACCGCCTGTCCATCACGCCGGTGGACCCGGAGGAGTGGAAGTTCATCCTGCGGCAGCTGGACTGAACCCATGGAATGGCTGCTGGCCTATCTGTTCCTGGGCCTGTTCACCGGGATAATCGCCGGCCTGCTGGGGGTGGGCGGTGGCCTGGTGATGGTGCCGGCCCTCACCTGGGCCTTCGCGTACCAGGGTTTTGCAGCGGACTACAATATCCATCTGGCCCTGGGCACCTCTCTGGCGGTCATCATTCCGACCTCCATTTCCAGCCTGCGCGCCCACCATGCCCATGGCGCGGTGGACGGGTGCCTGGTGCGCCGCATCACCCCGGGCATCGTGCTGGGCAGCCTGCTCGGAGGCGGTGTGGCCGCCTTCCTGCCGGATCGCTATCTGAAGCTCTTTTTCATTGCCTTCCTGCTATACGCCGCCACCCAGATGCTTCTGGGCTTCAAGCCCAAACCGCAGCGGGGCTTGCCGGGCGCGGCGGGCATGGGCCTGGCGGGTGGCATCATCGGTCTGATATCCAGTTGGGTAGGCATCGGTGGCGGCACGTTGTCGGTACCTTTCCAGATCTGGTGCAACGTGGGCATGCACCGGGCCATCGGTACTTCCGCCGCCATTGGCCTGCCGATCGCCCTCGCGGGTATGCTGGGATATGTCCTGTCCGGCCACGTGGCGACGAACCTGCCGGCCTGGAGCCTGGGTTTCGTCTACCTGCCCGCCTTCTTGTGCATCGCCTTGGGCAGCGGTCTTACCGCCCCCCTGGGCGCGAAGCTGACGCATCGCCTGCCGGTATCCAGGCTCAGGAGGATCTTCGCCACCCTGCTCTATCTATTGGCCGCGCGCATGATTTACGGCATCTGGGCAGCGTAGACCACGGCGTGGCAACCGGCCTCGTGCATACGCCGCGTCGCAGGATATCAGATGATATCCAGGTGTTCCGTGCCGGTGTGTGGGGCTTCTCCCCGTTCGCTCTTGACGTGCAGCTTGATGCGCAGGCGCAGGTCGTTGAAGGAATCCGCGAAGCGCAGGGCATCCTCGGCGGTGACCGCGCCACGGGTATACAGGTCGAACAGCGCCTGATCGAAGGTCTGCATGCCCAGGTCCCGGGAACGCCCCATGATGTCCTTGATCTCGTCCATGCGTCCCTGCAGGATCAGGTCCGCGATCAGGGGCGAGTTGAGCATGATTTCCACCGCCGGGATGCGGCCCTTGCCATCCACGCGCGGCAGCAGACGTTGGGAGACGATGGCGCGCAGGTTGAGGGACAGGTCCAGCAGCAATTGTTCGCGCCGCTCCTTGGGGAAAAAGCTGAGGATGCGATCCAGGGTCTGGTTGGCGTTGTTGGCGTGAATGGTGGATACACACAGGTGACCCGTCTCCGCATAGGCCATGGCGTACTGCATGGTCTCCTGGTCGCGGATCTCGCCGATCATGATCACGTCCGGTGCCTGGCGCAGGGTGTTCTTCAGGGCGGCTTCCCATGTCTCCGTATCCACGCCGACTTCCCGCTGTGTGATGATGCACTTGCCATGCGTGTGCACGTACTCGATGGGATCTTCCACCGAGACGATATGCTCCTGGGCGTTCTGGTTGCGGTAACCCACCATGGCCGCCAGGGTGGTGGACTTGCCGGAGCCAGTGGCACCGCAGACGATGACCAGTCCGCGCGGCATCATGGTGATGTTCTGCAGATTGGGAGGCAGGTTCAGATCCTCGAGTCTGGGAATCTGGGTGAGGATGTGGCGCAGCACCACGCCAATGCGGCCCTGCTGCTGGAAGACGTTGACCCGGAAACGGCCGATGTCGCTCGCCTGGATGGCGAAGTTGCATTCGTGATGGGCCTCGAACTCCCGCTGCTGGGATTCATTCATGAGGATTTTGGCCAGCAGGCCCGTATCCGTGGGGGTCAGGGTCTGATTGGCGATGGGCGTGATCTTGCCGTTCAACTTGATGGCGGGCGGAAAGCCGGCGGTGAGAAACAGGTCCGATGCCTTGCGCACCACCATGAAGCGCAGCCATTCATGCACATTCGCCAGGGTATTCATGGCACTCCCGTCTCAGAACATGTCTTTGTTCACGGCCACAGCCCGGGCTTCCTGGCTGGCGATGAGATTGCGTCGCACCAGGTCGGTCAGACCCTGGTCCAGGGTCTGCATGCCAAGACTCTGGCCGGTCTGGATGGACGAGTACATCTGGGCGATCTTGTTTTCCCGGATCAGGTTGCGAATGGCCGGGGTGCCGATCATGATCTCGTGGGCCGCCACCCGGCCACTGCCGTCCTTGCGTTTCAGCAGGGTCTGGGAAATGACCGCGCGGATGGACTCGGACAGCATGGAGCGCACCATTTCCTTCTCTGCGGCCGGGAATACGTCCACCACGCGGTCAATGGTCTTGGCCGCCGAAGAGGTGTGCAGGGTGCCGAACACCAGGTGACCGGTCTCCGCCGCGGTCAGGGCCAGGCGGATGGTCTCCAAGTCGCGCATCTCGCCCACCAGGATCACGTCCGGGTCTTCCCGCAGGGCGGAGCGCAGGGCCTGGGCAAAGCCATGGGTGTGTGGGCCCACTTCGCGCTGGTTGATCAGGCACTTCTTGCTCTTGTGCACGAATTCGATGGGATCCTCGATGGTGAGGATGTGGCTGTACTTGTTTTCATTGACGTAATCCACCATGGCCGCCAGGGTGGTGGACTTGCCCGAGCCGGTGGGCCCGGTGACGATCACCAGGCCACGGGGGTTCTCGGAGATGTCCTTGAATATCCTCGGCGCTTCCAGTTCTTCCAGGGTCAGCACCACGCTGGGAATGGTACGGAACACCGCGCCGGCACCGCGTTCCTGGTTGAAGGCGTTGACCCGGAAGCGTGCCACGTCGCGCAGCTCAAAGGAAAAGTCCACCTCGAGGAACTCTTCATAGCTCTTGCGCTGGGCGTCGCTCATGATGTCGTACACCATGGCGCGCACTTCCTGGTTGGACAGGGCCGGGACGTTTATGCGACGGATATCGCCGTGTACCCGAATCATGGGTGGCAGGCCAGCGGAGAGGTGCAGATCGGATGCCTTGTTCTTGACCGAGAACGCAAGAAGCTCGGAAATATCCATTATAATTCCCTGATTTGGGTGATTTTCCTAGGGAGTTCGGCCCATTATGGGCGCAATCGCCATCGCCGTGCAAGCATGTGAAAAGCGTCTCGACGAGGCGTGCAGACAGGCTGGCAGGCCCCCTTCCTGTGCGACACTCCTGGCGGTCAGCAAGACCTTTCCGGCGGCAGCCGTACGCGAGGCCTGGGCGGCCGGACAGCGCCGCTTCGGCGAGAGCTATGTCCAGGAAGCCCTGGACAAGATGGACGAACTGGCGGATCTGGCCATCGAGTGGCATTTCATCGGCCCGTTGCAAAGCAACAAGACCCGTCCCGTGGCGGAGCGTTTCGCCTGGGTGCACGGTGTCGAGCGTGGGCAAATCGCGCAGCGTCTGGCGCGACAGCGCCCGCCCCACCTGCCTGCCCTGAACGTCTGCATCCAGGTCAACGTCAGCGGCGAGACCAGCAAGCACGGTGTGCCGCTGGGAGAGGCCCTGGCCCTGGCGCAAATGGTGGCCGCGCAGCCCCGTCTGCGCCTGCGCGGCTTCATGGCCATTCCGGAGCCTTCCCGGGATGCCACCGTGCTGCAGGCCCGTTTCCAGGCTCTGGCCGACCTGCTGCAGCAGGCGAGGCTGGCGGGCTTCGACCTGGACACGCTTTCCATGGGCATGTCCGATGACCTGGAAGTGGCCGTCGCGGCGGGCTCCACCCTGGTGCGCGTGGGCAGCGCCATCTTCGGTGCACGCAAGCAAACCAATAAGGAACGTAAATGAAAGAACGTACATGAAACTGGGATTCATCGGCGGCGGCAACATGGCGGCCGCCATCATCGGCGGTCTGCTGCACCAGGGTTACCGGCCCAGCGCCATCGCCGTGGTCGAGCCCCTGGCCGAACGACGGGCCTGGTTGTCACACGAGTTCGGTGTCGCGGCGGAGGAACACGCGGCGACGGCTGCCGGAGCGGACGTGATCGTCCTGGCGGTGAAACCGCAGCAGTTGAAAGACGTGCTTGCCTCCCTGCCTGCCTTGCAGGCCAGGCAACTGGTGCTTTCCGTGGCGGCCGGGATACGCAGTCCGGACATCAGCCGCTGGCTCGGCGGTCATGCCGCCGTGGCGCGGGCCATGCCCAATATTCCTGCCCTGGTGGGTGAGGGCGTCACGGGCCTGTACGCCCAGTCCGGGGTCAGCACGGCGCAGCGGGATATGGCCCACCACGTCATGACGGCAGTGGGCAGCGTGGTGTGGGTGGAGGACGAGGCCCAGATCGACGCGGTGACCGCCATTTCCGGCAGCGGCCCCGCCTACGTCTTCTATTTCATCGAGGCCCTGGAACAGGCGGGTCGGGAGCTGGGCCTGAGCGGGGAAACCGCGCGCCATCTGGCCCTGCGGACCTTTCTGGGGGCTTCGAGCCTTGCCACGAAGGATGGCGCCCCACCCAACGAATTGCGCGCGCGGGTCACCTCCAGGGGAGGGACCACGGAGCAGGGTATCCAGGCCCTGGAGGATGCCGGTGTGCGTGCCGCCATCGTGCGCGCCGCCCGGTCCGCTGCGATCCGGGCCCAGGAAATGGGCGACCATTTCGGGCAGGCATGATGCTGCTCGAAGCCCTGCAGTTCCTCGTGCGTACCGGACTGGACCTGCTGGGCTGCGCCTTTTTTCTGCGCTTCTGGATGCAGTGGACCCGGGTGCCCTACCACAATCCCTTCGCGCGCTTCGTGGGAAAGGTGACCGACTTTGCGGTGCGTCCCCTGCGTCGGGCGATTCCGGGTTTCCTCGGCGTGGACTGGTCCAGCCTGCTGTCGCTCCTGTTGACGGAACTGCTCTGCGTCCTGGCCGTGAGCTGGCTGATGGGCTACCCCTTCGGCGCGGCGGGTATCCAGGTACTGCCCGGTTTCCTGCTCCTGGGACTGGCCGCCACCCTGCGCCTGGTGCTGTACGTGCTCATGGGCCTGGTGATCCTGCAGGCGGTGCTGTCCTGGGTCAACCCGTTCTCGCCCCATGCGCCTGTGTTCTATGCCCTGGCGCGGCCGGTATTGGCCCCCTTCCAGAAAATCATTCCACCTGTGGGTGGCGTGGACATCAGCCCGATCGCCGCCCTCGTGGTCATCCAGTTGTGCCTCATCGTGCCCGTTACCGGGCTGGAACGGCTGGCCCACGGCCTGGTGTGGTGACCTCCTATCTGCGGCCCGTGGGGCAGGACACCTGCATCACCGTACACGTACAGCCCGGGGCTGCGCAGTGCGAGGTGGTCGGCCTGTACGGCTACGCTCTCAAGATCCGTATCGCCGCCCGGGCGGTGGAGGGGGCCGCCAATGCCGCCCTGCTGGATTTCGTGGCCAGAACGCTTGGCGTACCCCGCAGTGGGGTTAGAATCCTGCGCGGCGAGAAGTCCCGCAGGAAGGTTTTGGCAGTCCGTTTGCCGCTGGATGCCGTCGCGGACAGGCTGGGGCGGTGAGGATGCAGGTCGAAGTGGGGGAGAATTCATGAATTTCGGGCTGGAAAGCGGGATTTCCCGGTTCAAGAACCGGCGCGATCGCCTTGTCAAGGTCATTGGTGACTTCAAGGACTGGATCGAGCGTTACACGCAGTTCGAGCCCGAACTGCTGCTGCGCATCTTTGACCTGACCGAGAACCTGAAGCGGGACCGTCTGATGCTGGCCTTCGTCGCAGAGTTCAGCCGTGGCAAGACGGAGCTCATCAACGCTCTGTTCTTCTCCGATTTCAAGCAGCGCCTGCTGCCCTCGGATGCGGGGCGCACCACCATGTGTCCCACGGAGATCTACTACGAGCCCGGCAGTGAGCCCTATATACGCCTGCTGCCCATAGAGACCCGTTTCCGTGACGAAAGCATCACCGCGCTGAAGGCCCTGCCGGTGGAGTGGAACACCGTCAAGCTGGATGTGGGCGACCCCAGCGCCATGACCACTGCCATGCGCAAGCTGGCGGAGACCAAGGTGGTGTTCAAGGTGGAGGCACGCGCCCTGGGCCTGTGGGACGAGAACGATCCGAACCTGTCCTACATGATCAAGGATCAGGACCGGGTGGAGATTCCCGCCTGGCGCTATGCCATGATCAACTACCCGCACACCATGCTGGAATCCGGCCTGGCCATTCTGGACACACCGGGTCTGAACGCCATGGGGGCGGAGCCGGAACTGACCCTGTCCGCCATTCCCAATGCCCATGCCCTGCTGTTCCTGCTGGCCACGGATACGGGGGTGACCCAGTCCGATTACGAGATCTGGAACAAGTGGGTTTCCAAGCACGCCAGCCAGCACTATGCCGTGCTGAACAAGATCGACATGCTCTGGGATGACCTCAAGACCCCGGAGGAAATCGGCCGCACCATCCAGCGCCAGATCGAGGCCACCGCCAGCCAGCTCAACATCGCCCCTGCCAGCGTGCTGGCCATCTCCGCTCAGAAGGCCCTGGTGGCCAAGGTGCGCGGCGATCTGGATCTGCTCAAGCGTTCCGGCATCCAGGCCCTGGAGGTCTTGCTGGCGCGGGAGATCATCCCGTCGCGCGAGAAGATCATGCGCGAATCCGTGATCCGCGAGATGGGCCCCCTCATCAGCCAGGCCAGAGAAACCGCCTTCCAGCGCCTCATGACGGCGCACCAGAGCCTGCGTGACCTGCAGGCCCTGTCCGGCAAGAACCAGCAGATCATCGGCCAGTTGCGTGAGAGGATGCTGGAGGACAAGCGCAACTACGAAGTGACCATGCGCAACTTCAACGTTACGCGCAAGATCATCGGCGAACAGGGGCAGGAGCTGCTCTCGCACCTGGAACACCCGCGCATGGAGAAGATCATCGAGGCCTCCATGCTCGACATCAGCGGCAGTTGGACCACCGCCGGCCTGATCAAGGGCATGCAGACCCTGATCCAGCGCATGGGTGCGGAATTCGACTTCGCCAGCAAGCAATGCGCCGCCATCACCCAGCTGCTCCATACCGCCTACCAGCGTTTTCATGAGGTGCACGGTCTGGAGGAGGCCAACCCACCCCTGCTCAACCTGAACCGCTACCGCGCACGTCTGGACGAGTTGCTGGTGAGCACCGAAGAATTTTGCGCCGATCCGCTCAACATCATGCTGGAGAAGCGCTTCATGATCAAAAAGTTCTATATCGCCCTGGTGGCCCAGGCCCGCATCGTCTTCCAACAGGTGCACATCGAGACGGAAACCTGGCTGCGCCTCACGCTGGATCCGATCGTGGCCCGCATCCACGAGCACAAGGCTCAGCTCGAGCGGCGCCTGGAAAACCTCAACAAGGTGCACGCCAACCTGGGCTCGCTACAGGAGCGCAGCACCATCGTCAACAACGAGATGACCAAGCTGCGTCACCAGCTCGAGACCATCGAAGGTATCGTCAAGGAGTTTTCCATGCTCACTGGCCTGCCGGTGCAACCCCTGCAGCAGCCGGACAGCCCCGTGGTCCCTCAGGGCTGACCCCGCGTCCGGACAGACCCATGCATCACAGCAGGATGATGTCGTACTGCTCCTGGGAAAACAGGGTCTCCACCTGCAGGGAAATGGGTTTGCCGATGAAATCCGAGAGCTGCGCCAGACTCTGGGATTCCTCGTCGAGGAACAGATCGATGACCGCCTGCGAGGCCATCACCCGGAACTCCCGCGCGTTGAATTGACGTGCTTCCCGGATCAGGCCACGCAGGATCTCGTAGCAGATGGTCTGCGCGGTCTTGATCTGGCCGCGGCCCTGGCAGGTGGGACAGGACTCGCACAGTACATGGCTCAGGCTCTCCCGCGTGCGCTTGCGCGTCATCTCCACCAGGCCCAGGGAGGTGAAGCCGTTGAGGGTCATGCGTGTGCGGTCCCGGGACAGGGCCTTGGTCAGCTCCGCCAGCACGGCCTCTTTGTGCTCGGCGCTGTCCATGTCGATGAAGTCCAGGATGATGATGCCACCCAGATTGCGCAGGCGCAGTTGCCGCGCGATGGCATGGGCCGCTTCGAGATTGGTCTTGAAGATGGTTTCATCGAAGCTGCGCCCTGAGACGAACCCGCCCGTGTTCACGTCGATGGTGGTCAGCGCCTCGGTCTGGTCGATGATGAGATAGCCACCGGACTTCAGGTCCACGCGCCGGCCCAGGGCCTTCTCGATCTCGTCCTCCACGCCGTAGAGATCGAACAAGGGCCGCTCTGCCACGTAGTGGGTGATCTTGTCTACCATATTGCGGGTGAATTCCTCGGCAAAACTCTTGATGCGCGCATGAGTTTCGCGGGAGTCCACCAAGATGCGGGTCGTATCGGCGCTGGAGAAGTCACGCAGCACCCGGTGCGCCAGATCCAGCTCCTGATAGATGGCCACAGGCGCGGGGGTGTTCTCCGAACGGGCCTGGATGGCGTCCCACAGGGCATACAGATACTCCACATCGGCGGCCAGCTCCGATTCCTCCGCTAGATTGGCCACGGTGCGAATGATGAAGCCACCCTTGCCGCCTTCCGGCAACAGCCGGTTCAAGCGTTCCCGCAGCTGCTCCCGCTCGGCCTCATCCCCGATCTTCTGGGAGATGCCGATGCGGGTTTCCTGCGGCAGGAATACCAGAAACCGACCCGCCATGCTGATCTGTGTGGACAGGCGCGCGCCCTTGGCGCCGATGGGGTCCTTGATGACCTGCACGAGTATGCTCTGCCCTTCGTGCAGGACCTTTTCGATGGGCTGTGGGCAGTTGTCGCAACGGGCTTCCAGGATGTCGCCCACGTGCAGGAAAGCGGCGCGGTCCAGGCCAATGTCCACGAAGGCGGACTGCATGCCGGGCAGCACCCTGGACACCTTGCCCAGATACACATTGCCTACCAGGCCCTGCTGGCTGCTGCGTTCGATGTGCAGTTCCTGCACCGCGCCCAGATGGAGCACCGCTACCCGGGTCTCCTGCGGCGTGACATTGATGAGAATCTCTTCACTCATGGCATTTCCGGCTGATGGGTAGTGGCAAGCGGGAAGCGAGACGACCGTCAGGCACCCCCCTTGCCACTCGCCACTTCACGCTCACCACATCTCGAAGCCCACCTCCTGCAGGATGCGGGCCGTTTCACACAAGGGCAGGCCCATCACGCCGGAATAGCTGCCGGACAGGTGCTCGATGAACAGGGCCGCGCGCCCCTGGATACCATAGCCACCCGCCTTGTCGAAGGGCTCGCCGCTGGCGATGTAGGCCGCGATCTCGTCCTCAGACAAAGGCCTGAAGCGCACCTGGCTGTCATTCAGCGCCATTCGCACCTGCCCTTGGAAGGCTACCGCCACGGCCGTCCATACCGTATGCGTACGGCCGGAGTACAGGCGCAGCATGGTGGCGGCGGACTCCGCGTCGGCGGGCTTGCCCAGAATCCGTCCGTCCAGGGTGACGGTGGTATCCGCGGCCACGATGGCCCAGGGTGGCAACCCCCGCCTTTGCTGTGCGGATACCCCGGCCTCGACCTTCCGACGCGCCAAACGCGATACGTATTCCATGCCGGACTCAGCGGGCAGAGGCAACTCGTCCACGTCCAGACGGCCGAGACTGCCGCGCAGGCTCAGGATCGTGGGATGCAGGCCCACCTGGCGCAGCAACTCCAGACGCCGCGGGCTGCGGGAGGCGAGATACAGATTGCGAGGCATGGAAGGTATTGTGCGTCATTTTCCCGCCGACTTTTTCCCTACACGCCGCGCCGGATCGATATCGCTCTCCGGCGAGCCCGTCATTCACGGTGGTAGGGATGGTCGCGCAGCATACTGATGGCACGATAGACCTGCTCCGCGAGCAGCACTCGCACCAGGGCGTGGGGCAGGGTCAGGCGCGAGAGGGCCAGCTGGTGCTCCGCGCGCGCCAGCAGCTCGGGGGCCAGGCCATCGGCGCCTCCGATCAGCAGCACCGTATCCTTGCCGGCCGCCAGCCAGTCTGCCAGCAAGCCCGCCAACTCCCGGGTGCTGGTCTGCCGGCCGTGCTCGTCCAGGACCACCAGGCGGCTGCCGGCGGGGATTTTTTCCCGCAGGCGCGCCGCCTCTCTGGACCTGATGGTCGCGACGGGCTGTCCGATACGCCGCTCCGGCTTCACCGTCACCAGGGTCATGCGCGCCTCATGGGGCAGGCGCTTGAGATATTCCGCCGTGGCCTGCTCGGCCCAGGCTGGCATCCTGTGGCCCACAGCCAGCAAGGTGAGTTTCATGTCAGCAGGGCCTGCACGGCCCCCGCCTCCCGGTGCGGATCGAACAGGGGGGCCCGCAGGGCGCACTGATGCACCAAGTGGGCATAGAAACCGGCATCGGTTTCCGCCCGAAAGAGCAAGGCTGCCAGGGCCCGATCGTCTTCCAAGGGGAAATAGCCTGCGTAGTCCGTGCCCAGCATGCCGACATTGCCTGGTACATTCGAGGCCAATACGGGCGTACCAGCAGTCACCGCCTCGCAGATCACATTGGCGCCGCCCTCCATGCGCGAAGGCACCACCAGCAGGTGACTGCGGGCGATACGCCGGCGGGCCTCGCCATGGGGCCGGCTATTCAGCCAGCGCCAGCGGGGCTGCCGTTGCGCCAGGACACGTGCCTGCGCGGCCAGACCCGGCTGTATCTCGCCGCCCACGTGCCAAGCGCGTATTTGGCTGGCCGCGGGCAGATGCTCCAGAGCCGCGACCAGGCGAAAGGGGTCCTTCTCGTGGCGCAGATGCGCCACCATGCCCACACTGAAATGACGGGTAGGCCTGGGCTGGGGTGGCAGAGCAGGCGCGGACTGATAGATCACACGTGTCTTGGCGTGATAGGGCAATGGCAATTCCGCCACGCCCTGCTCCTGCAGCACCACCAGGACATGGGCCAGTTGCAGGGAATATTGGGCCTGTGCATCCGTACGGATGTCGCGGTAGAGGTCCGTGCCCGTCAACACCACGACCAGGGAACGCTCGGGGTGTGCCCGGGCGAAGCCTACAATCGCTGCATGACTGCGGCGCGCATGCAGGGCAATCATGGCTTGGGCGGGCTCTGACCGCCAATCCAGCGTCATCCCCACCTGGTGCCCGGCCTGACGCAGAAAGGCGCGCCAGCGCACCGCCGTGTGGGCGTTGCCGTTACGGCCGACCGGCAAATATGGAGTGATCAGGGCAATGCGCATGGCGGTCACTATAGTGCAAGCGCGGCGGCGCCAACCTCTGCTTTACAAGCCCGTGAAGCGGCAATAAAATGCGCGACTCGCGTGTGGGGGTATAGCTCAGCTGGGAGAGCGCTTGCATGGCATGCAAGAGGTCAGCGGTTCGATCCCGCTTACCTCCACCAGGAATCGAGAAGGTTCGGGCAACCGGATCTTCGGCCTCATCAGTCCCTATCGTCTAGAGGCCTAGGACATCGCCCTTTCACGGCGGTAACCGGGGTTCGAATCCCCGTGGGGACGCCAGAACAAACGCTGGAAAAACAAGGGCTTGCAGAAATGCAGGCCCTTTTCATTTGTCTCGGCGGGTAACTGACGGGCAACTCGTGGTTTTGCGAAACAGATTCAATCCATGAACCTGTCCAGCAATCCAAACCGCTTTGCCATGCCGGCGAGAGATTCACCGACCAGCGCGTCATGCTCGGTCTTCAGCCGCTCGAAGGTGCGCCAGTGCATGCCCTTGGGCTTGATGCCGCCGCCGTTCGAGATGCCCGGCTCCCAACCCAGTTTGCTCGGAAGAATTTGCAAGAAAACAGGTGCTGGCAAAACCATACCTTGCAAATCATGCACCCATCAACCAGAAAAACTTCATGATGGATCAATGACTTGCACCTTGTTCAGGGCGACCAAGTATCCAGGCGACCGCTGTCAGTCAACGCCAAAGGCCCGCTGCGCTGCGCCGCATGGCGCGCAGGCCCCGGGCCAGTCCACCGACCCCGGGGGCGGGTGCCTGGCAGGCGGTCAGAAATCGGCGCGCCAGTTCCGGTGGGGAGAAATCGGCGGAGCGCGCATGGGCCAGGGCCCGGCCGGACAGCTCGGCATATCTGGCCGCACTGCCCAGCACGGATTCCACCGCCGCCACCCAGGCATCCACGTTCCGGTAATCCTTGATGAGCAGGCCGCCGTCACCCACCGACTCCGGCAATCCGCCACGCGCGCTGGCGATGACCGGTATGCCGCAGGACTGGGCCTCCACCGCCACCATGCCGAAGCCCTCCTCCCACACGGACGGGGCCAGCAGCAGACGGGTCTGGCGGTACAGCTGGCGCATGTCCGATACCCGGTGCCGGAAGGTCACGTTGGGCAGTCCCGCCAAGCGGTCCTGCAGGACCGCCAGGGCATCTTCCTTCAGCTTCCAGGATTCCTGCAGCAGGAAGCGCACATGCGGTAGACGCTGGGCCAGCTCCAGGAAGGTGTCCAGGCCCTTCACCTTGTGTGCGTTGATGAGCGTGACGAAGCCCTGCGCATCGCCACGGGTGTCGAAGAACAGGTCCATGGGCGGATGCACCACATGGGCGCGCTGGCCCGTGGCGACCAGGGCCTTGGCCGCCAGGAAATGGCTGCTGGCCACCAGGCTGCAGCCCAGGTCCACCACGGTGCGCAACTCCGCCGGGTCGAATTCCGCATCGTGCACGAAATATAGGCCCTTCACTCCCTTGCGCCGGGCGATTTGCAGGGCTACCAGTGCGCCTTCCAACTGGGCCCACACCAGGTCAGGCCGGAAGTCATCGATGAGGGCCTCCAGGGATTGGCGGAAATCAGGCAGCACACCCACAGGATAACCGCAGTCCAGCGTGGCATACCCCTCGCCCGCAGGCAGTCGAGAGACCAGGGGAGCAGGACTTTTCTCCCGAATCCCGAGCGTTGCGTAATCCTCCGGGACGGGCCAGGACCAAGGCGTCACGGCGTAATCCGCCCCTCCCGCCGCCATGCAGGTCTGCCCCAGTTGCTGCGCCAGGTCACGCAGCAACTGATGGGCACAGCGCACCGCCCCGCCCAAAAAGAAGGGATAGGGCGGGCGTGCACTGACATAGAGGATGCGCATATCTGCAGTGCTCAGCTGGTGCGCTGGAAGGCCTGGGCAGGGGTGTGGCGTCCTCTGGAGAATCGTTCGCGCAAATGGGTCATTGGTTTTTCGTAGTAGCGGTAAAGCATGGCCGAACCGGCAATGGTGAAAACCCAAAACAGGGTGTACTGGATAAGGTGAACATGGTCACCGAGCCTCCACAGGAGGTGCATCATGCGCGGCATTAGATAGGGCATGATGGTTTCCGCGATCAAGGCTTGGTTGATGAGGTACATGGAATAGGAGATGACGCTGATGAAGGTGATGGCCTTGCCAATGGGGCCCGGCATTGCCTGCCATGTGGAAAGCCTGGGCAGCAGCATGAGTGTGGCGATAGAAGTGATGGACAGGGCAAGGTAGTTCAGGTAAGTCATGTTGTCCTCGTGCAGGCGCATGCCCCGGTCGAATAACAGCAGCGCGACCCCACTCCAGAATATCAACGGGTGTCCCGCCTTGATCCAGATATCCTTGTGATAAAGGCTGACGTAGGCACCCAGGACACCGAGTATGAGGCTGTCCATGCGGGTGATTACTTGCATCTTGAGCCCATAATTCCAGTCGTGTTTGTTGTCGAAACCATGGATGCTGACCAGATAGATCCGCAGCAGGGTGGATCCGGCGATAACGGCGAAGATGTACAGCCACATGAACCGGCGCAGGTCCAGTTTTTTTGCTTTTGAAATGATCAACAGCGGGATCGGAATGGTCAGGTAGAACCATTCCTCAATGGCCAGGCTCCATGCCTCGCCGAAGAACTCTGGATGGGGCCACGCCAGGTTCTGGGAAAACAGATAGTAGGGAAGCATGTTTTCCGGCATTGGCGGCGTCCGGTCACCCGTGATCAAGGCAGTCAGGATGATGAGCGTCAGCACGAGGTAGTAATTCGGCAGGGTTCTGAACCAGCGGCGAATCCAGAATTGAAGCAGCATGCGGCCGTTGAACTGCTCGTGGTTGATGGTCTTTAGCAATATGCGGCCGATCAGGAACCCGCTCAGCACGAAGAAAAGAGTGACGCCGTCCAGGATTGGCAGGGTCAGCAGCTCGATCGGCAGATCCGGCGAGACGAAATGCATGCCATGCCCGTACACGACTACCATGATCGCCACGGCGCGCAACAAATCCAGGCCGAATACCCTTTCACCCGCGGACATGTCCTTCCTTTCCGCGCATGACGGGCATCAAGACGGGGCCACGGGTGAGTCCTGGCACCATGGGGCGATCCGTGTGCCCAGTTTCTGAAACCTGGTCTGAGCCGGACTGGCAGGCCAGGCCTGGTGGCGCTCCCGTGGGTCGCCGGGCAGCAAGCGATGGGCGTGGCACACCGTTCCCTTCCCGAACCAAGGGGCAGGGCGGGTGCTTGCCGGCATGGAGGATGCGCAAGGCCGGTGCGGTCAAGGACGGCCACCCACTTCGCCGGTGCCGCGTGGCGGGTGCAATCACGTCGAGGTGTTTCGGTGACATGTCCTCCCCTCAAACCATGGTCATCCGGTCCAGCAGTGCATACAGATGACGCGCGCTGGACTCGCGTGTACGTTCAGTGAGCCAGTGCCGTGATTTGTCGTCATCCCTGCCGACCGACGCCAGGGTGCGCGTCAAGGCCTCCGCCAGGAGACCAGGCGCCCGCTGCGCGACGACAACCGCCATGCCCAAGGGATCAACAATCCGCTGTATTTCCCCGCCCGTGCCGTGTACCAGAATCGGCCGGCCGGCGGCCACATATTCATAGGTCTTGCCCGCGATATAGCGTGCGAGGCGAGGTGGATTGGGCAGCAGCAGGGCATCGGCCTCCAGCATTTCACGAAGTGCCGCGGGTTTGGGCAACTCGCCGGTGGTCACGATGGACAGCGGAGGGGAAAACCGCTTGATTGCCGCGGCCACCGCTGGATTTATGCGTCCCACGAAACGGATCTGCAGGCGTCTCGTGAGCTCGGGTTGGATTTTCAGGGCTTCGACGGCATCGGCAAGGAAGGTCTCGATCTCCCACCACGGCCCTAGATTGCCTACGAATGTCAGCGCCATCAGGTCGCGCGATGTCAACGCTCCGGCAGGGAGATCGGCCATCGATTCGAAGTCTGAGGATTCCCAGCCGTTGTAGACGATCTCGCACTTGGAGCGTTCCAGCTCAGGAAACGTGGCAACCTGGTGCTCGAGCTGTGCGCGTGTCGTAAACAGCACGACGTCTGCCCTGGCCTGACAGCGGGTCTCCCACTTCCGGTTGGTGCGATCGCATCGCACAACACCATGCGGGTTTTCGGTCCACTCGTCGCGATAGTCCAGTACCAGCTTCCAGCCCGTATGCCGGGCCAGCCAGTAACCCGCGACGAAGCTGGCGAAGGGAGGGCCGGAGGCGAGGATGACTCCCCCCTGGCCAGGCCTGATGCGGGTGGCGGCGGCCTCGAACAGGGACAGGGCATGCAGGATGCCACCGTCGAGTTTCGGCAGGGGCCAGGGATGGGGGCCGGTATCTGCGCCCACCCGTGTCACCGGCACGTCCGCCGGCAACAGACCCGCGAGATGGTGCCCGGCCTCGCTGGGCAGGTCCGGCGCCGGGCCGCAGACGACTTCCGCCTGCCAGCCCGAAGCGGCGGCATGGCGCACGAAGGAGAGGGGGCGGTAGACCCCGCCCGTGACCTGGGGAGGGAATTCCCAGGTCAGCAGCAGCAGGCGCCGGCCGGTCGTCACCGCGGGCGCGGGTCTGGCGGCATCGGCGGCGCGAAAGCGCCGCCAGGCGGGCAACTGCCGGCGCGCCAGCAGCCTCAGGCGCGTCGCCGCGCCCCAGAGCAGTTTCCGGGCAGTCAGCCTCAAGTTCTGAGCGCCCTTTGCATGGCAGGGTGGTCTAGCACCGCCCGGGCCATGTCCTCCCAGCACCAGGCGGTCGCCACGGTCCGGTTGGCCGCGCCCGCTGCGGACGCATCGAGAGCGGGGGCCTGTTCCATGGCGGTGACGAGGGCTTCCCGGTCGCCTGCCGGATAGGTCAGATTCCGGCCCTGGCCCAGCACCCAGCCGATACACCCCATGTCCGGGCCCACCACCAGGGTGCCAAAGGTCATGCCGAGGATGGCCACGCCCGAGTTGAGCCCGCGCGAATGGGTCAGCACCATGCAGTCCGCCGCGGACAGGTAGACCTGGATGTCATCCGCGGGAATGCTGTGCAAATGCAGCGTGATGCGGCGGTTGCGGCCGGCCAGCAGCATGCGCAGCCTTTCCTTCCAGGCGTGCCTGCCGACAGGGGGCTGATATCTGCCCGCCACCAGCAGCCATTTGTTTGGGATCCGTGTCTTCCGCCAGGCATCCAGCAGGGTGTTCAACCCCTTGTAGCCTCGGATCGCGCCGAACTGCAGGTAGACGTAGGCTTGCTCGGGGATGCCCAGCCGGGCGCGCGCCTCCCGGCGGCTGATGCCATGGGGGTAGGCAAGATAGTGACCATGCGGTGTGACGAGGTGCTGTGCCGCTGCCGGTACGCTGTAGCGCACCTTCAACAGTTTTTGGGAGAGCGGGCAGTGATGCACCAGCAGGTCCGCGCGCTCGAGCACCCGCTGATAGACCTCGTGATCGAAGCGGCTGTCGGGGTGGTCGTGGGGAATCAGGTTGTGTATGGTCCAGGCTACCCTGGTGCCGCGCTCCTTCAGCCTGTCCAAGCCCGAGATGAACCGTTCGGCGCGCTCTTCCAGGGGGCCACTGCCCATCCACCTGTAGAGGGCTTCCGGCCACTGCAGATGCAGCACGTCGACATCGATGCCGTTTTCCACAAGATTATCGCCGCCGTATATGAGGTCGCAGCCCGCCGCCCTGTAGGCGCGTCCGAGCTCCCTGGTGTAGAGGTTGCCGTCGACTGCATGGGGCAATAAGAGGGTTTTGGTTGTGCGCGCTGACATTGGAATCTGATGTGAGCGGTAGGTTATCAGGTGCGCTGCAGTGTTCTAATCTTATTTGGGCAGTCCCCGAAGTTACTGAATACGTAATCCTTGACCGCATGGAATCTTGCCAGATTTCCGGGGTTCTCCATGTTTCTCTTCGTCTGCCTGATCCACGTGTTGATTGACCAGACGAGGCCTTTCATTGGGTTTTTATGGCCAGTCGTCGATAATTTGAGCGGTGGTATTGTTTTCAGAATGGCGCTGATATTGTTGCGAAGAAGCACGCTCCTTTGCCGTCTATCCAGGTGTTTCTTCGCCCATAGCAGGCGGTTTCTCGTATTGAAATATGTGCGCATAGGGGATTCATCCGCCCCAAGTGCCTGGCCGATCTTGTGCCAGACCGCAGCCGCGGAGCACGCGATGATTTTGTAGCCGGCGTTCCTCGCGCGCATGGCAAAATCGAATTCCTCGTAGCAAAGGAAGAAATCCTCGTCTAGCAGGCCAATTGTCTCGAATACCGGCCTTTTTATCATGATGGCACTTCCAACGAGGGCATCGACCTGCATTATCCCGTGACGGCAGGGTGTGCATATGTCATTGGTGCTCAGGTTATGTCCCGGTATACCGACCCTACGCTGCCTGGCATACGATGCCCATATCTTGTCAGGCTCGTCAAAATAGTAATTGATCGGCCCGGCAAGACCGATTTTCGGGTCCAGGATGGCGGCGCCCACCAGATTCGTTATCAGATGTTTGTCAACGGTTAGGTCATTGTTGAGTATTAGTACATATTTGGTGTTGATATCGCTCAGGGCCCTTCGAATTCCCACATTATTGCCACCTGCGTAGCCGAGATTAAGGCCGGTCTCTATTAGGGCAACAGCGGGAAATCTTTCCCTTATCGTGGCTTGGGAGCCATCGGTGGAGCCGTTGTCAACCACAATCACCTCGAAGTTTGGGTAGTCAATGGATAGCACAGACTCCAGGCATTCCATGGTGTCTTTCTTTCCGTTCCAGTTCAAGACGATGACGGCAACCTTTGGGTGAGGATCTGTCTCCGGGATCTCTGCCTCGACCAAGAATTGAAAGGTATTGCCGTCCTGTCTGAGCCGATCTCCGCTAAGGCCCTCCTTTTCCATCGCGTCCAGGATGTGGTGTGTTGGCGACAAGCCGCGCCTGGTTGTGCCGAGGTGCTTGATATGGAATCCCGCACTCCAGAACAGTTCCTCGACGCTCTTACGCGTGAAGAATCGCAAATGGGTTCTATCGAGGATTCCTTCGGTCTGGTATTCGAACCGGCCTTCCAACAGGTCGCTGAGCACCATCCAGTTCATGACGTTGGGAATGCTGGCCACCAGCTTGCCGCCCGTACCCAGCTTGGTGCGGATCCTTGCCAGCGTCCCCCAGGGATCCTGCAGGTGTTCGAGCACGTCCGCGGCAACGATGCAGTCGTAGCCGCAGTCCGCCACTTCGTCCAGGGCCTCCTCGACCGGGCAGGCCCATACGTGGTCCAGGACTTCCGTTGCCTGGGTGGCTGCAGCGGGCACCATTTCGATGCCGTGCACCTGGGCATCCTGGCGCAGTTTGATGGCATGTCCCAGCCGACCCGCACCACAGCCGATATCCAATACGCGTCTCGCGTCAAGTGGCACAAGATCGAGTATTTCCTGTCTGGCGTAGTGGTAGTAGTGGCTTGCCAAGACTGGGCCGGCGTCGCGTTTGGTCATCATGCGTAAGGACTCGTATATGGTGCGCGGGTCAGGAATACGGGTTCAATACAGCGCCCATTGCGGGGCGAGCGATACGAATCCCTCCTTCATGTTCCCCCGGATGCGCTGTCCGGGAATCAGGACCCGGAAGGTGGCCAGGGATTCCGCGTAATACCTTACATGGCTGAGCTCACCCGAGTTGATTCCGACCCGGACCGAATAGGCCCCTGGCAGGAAAGGGAAGACGGGTATGGTCATTTCCAGGGTATGGTGCCCCACTGGAAGGGTCATGCCCTGGAAACGCTCGTGGGTGTTTTCCGTGGCGAGATAAAGAAAATCCGTGGTGTGTATGCCGATCCCGAAAGTGGGGTTGACGAGTGGGATCCGCGTATCGAAGGAAAGCCTGATGCGTGCGCTTTCGCCGAAATGGAGCCGGTCGGTGACATTTCCTGCGTCATCGATGAGTTCCACGCGCGCATTCTCCACATCGCCTGTGGTTTGCTCGCGCGCGCGCGCCGCGTGGGCGGATTGCCTTTTGATCTTTTCGTCGTTCTCGCTGTAGAAGCGGGTGCAGATTTCACTGGGCAGGCCGTCCGCCGCCACATGGCCGTGGTCCATGAGCAGGACGCGGTGGCAGATGCGCTCGACCTGGCGAATATTGTGGCTGACCAGCAGTACGGTACGGCCTTGCCGTTTGATGAGGTCTTCCATGCGGTCGAAGCATTTGCGCTGGAAGGCCAGATCCCCCACGGCCAGTACCTCGTCGACGATCAGGATCTCGGATGCGATGCTGGTGGCCACGGCGAAGGCCAGTTTTACCTGCATCCCGGAGCTGTAGCGCTTGACCGGTGTATCGATGAATTCCGCCATTTCCGCGAAGTCCACGATCTCGTCGAACTTGCGGTCTATTTCCCTTCTGGGCAGCCCCATGATGCTGCCGTTGAGGTAGACGTTTTCGCGTCCGGTGAAGTCAGGCACGAAGCCGGCGCCCACTTCGATCAGCGGTGCGATGCGGCCCTCCACCCTCATCCGGCCCGCCGTAGGTTTGCTGATGCCCGCCAGTATCTTGAGCAGGGTGCTCTTGCCTGCGCCGTTGTGGCCGATGATGCCGACCACCTCGCCGGGTTCGATGGAAAAACTGACGTCATCCAGCGCCTTGAACAAAGGACGCTCCGTGACGGTCCTGTCCGTGAGCCTGGCAGCTGCGTTCCGCAGGGCCTGCTTTAAGCCCTGCATGGCACCCAGACGATATTCCTTGGTGAGGTGTTCGACTTCGATTATGGGCATCGTCGGGGCTCAGATGACATCGGCGAAGAAACTTTCCGCGCGCTTGAAGTACAGGTAGCTCAGCGGCAGCAGCAGCAGGATAGAAACCATGCCGGGCAGCATGGCATGCGGATCGGGGGCCGTACCCCTGAGGACTGCATTCTGGAAGGCATCGATGATGCCGGCGAGTGGATTCAGCGTGTAGATCGTATAGAGCGCATTCGACCATTCCCCGGCCGCCTGCTGGGTCAGCAGCTTGTCTTTGACGAGCTGCAGCGGATAGATGACGGGCGAGGCGTACATCAGCAGGGAAAGCAGCACGGGCAGAGCCTGGCCCACGTCGCGGTAGTACACGTTTACGGCGGCTCCGGCAAGGGCGATGGTCAAGGCCGCCAACACCGTATAGACGAGGAGCAGCGGTACCCAAAGGATATGGATGGAAGGCAGCATGCCGTACCACACCATCAGTCCGGCCAGGATCAAGAAATTGATGCCCAGTTCCACCAGCTTGGTCATCACCGAAGTGATGGGGAAGATCTCGCGCGGAAAGTAGATTTTCTTGATCAACGCCGTATTGCCTACCACGCTGTTCACCGCATCCGATGTGGATTCCTGGAAGAAGGTCCAGGGCAGGAGCGCGGCGAATACCAGGATGGGATAAGGCACGTCTCCGCTCTCTATGCCCACGAATGCACGCACCAGAGTGAAGATGAGCATGAGCGTGACTGGCTTGATGATGGCCCAGGCGATGCCCAGGTAGGCCTGCTTGTAGCGCAGGGCGATGTTCTTCCACGCCAGCGTCAGCATCAGCTCGCGGTAATCGTAGAGGTTCTTGACGACTTTCAGCATGGACACGGTTGGGTCGGAAGTGGGATACGGCTGGCTTGCATGGCTTCAGACTGGACGCGGCTTGACGCCGTCCGGCCTCGATGGCAGGGGCGGCGCTCCGCCCTTGGCCAGATAGAAGTCCGGCCTGAAGACCAGTACCCAGGCAATGACCACCAGGGTGATCAGGTGATAGAAATAGTCGAAATAGGCCAGTCCCAGGAAGGCCCCGCCGGTGGCGTAGCCGAGCAGACTGACCTGCAGCATGGCGGCGAGGTCGGCCGCCCATTTCTTGTCCGGGTCCCGCTTGCAGGCACGGATGATCCTGCCGGCCTTGAACCAGGTGAAGGCCATGAGCATCATGAACATGAAGAAGCCCGGGATGCCGTGCTCGCCCATGACCTCGAAATAGATGCTGTGCACGTCGTGCACGTCACCCGGGTTGGGTGCATAGGCCTGGAATACCCCGGGCCGGAACATCTCATAGCCGCCACCCGTGATGCGGTCCCTGGCGACGTTGAAGGCGGTCCACCAGGCATTGATGCGACCCTGTGCGGAGGCGTCCTCCTTATAGGATTTGATCGTGTGCATGCGCTCGAACCATTCCGCCGGCATGACGGACACGGCCGTGAACACGCTAAGCCCGATGAGCAGCCCGGTCATGAGCTTGTTGCGGCTCTTGAGCCAGAGCATGGTGGCCATGGCCGCCATGGCCACCAGGGCGCCGCGCGACTGGCTGCCGAAGGCGGCGATGGTGGTGAGGAACATGGCGCCAGCCAGACCGAGCTTGAGCCAGTGGCGGGTTTCGGTGAGGTGCAGGTAGCGTATCAGGGGCACGGTCATGATCAGGGCCAGGGCCATTTCGTTGTTGCCTTCGAAGAAGGTTCCGGAGGGTCCCTGCACCCGATATTGCCCGCCATGCACGATGGTGAAGATGCCGCCCTTGATGCCGTAGTAACCCAGGGACAGGGCGATGATCCAGATGAAGACACGCAGCCGCTCCCTGCTGGTGATGAGCATGAGGGTCATGAAGGTGCCGGCCTGGATCTTGATGACCTTGTTCCACTGCTCCCAGGCCAGATCGGCGTAGAAGGCCTGGGTGGTCGTCAGGGTCATCCACAGCATGAAAAACACCAGCAGGATGGTCTCCCGGGTCCAGGGGATGCGTTTGGGTTCCCGGCTCAGCAGCATGGATACGGCGGTCACCAGGAAGGAGGCGTAGGCGAAAGGCATGTTCATGGCGAAGCCCCAGCATTGCTTGTGGGGGTTCATGTAACTGAGCCAGGCCCACAGATAGGCGCCGTAGTGGGCGCGCCGCAGGATGAGCAGCAGCCAGACGAGGATGATGGCGGTGACGAGGATGTCGCGCATGGCGCTGCCTCAGCCTTGTCGCGCGTCCGCGGCGGCCTGCGCGGGAAACCAGGTCACACGCCTGTCCAGCGCCAGGTTCCGCAGCAATCCGTCCCGCAGCAGCTTGTCAACCCGTCTTTCATGCCGCAGACCGCGTTGCCTCACCTGATAGAGCCGGCCCCTGTGCGGCTGGCCCTGGCCGAAGTCTTCGCCTGCCGCCGTGCGGGCCAGGAATTCGGCGTAGACCCCCGCGCTGGTCCGCACGCTGCGCCAGAACAGGCGCAGTTCGTCGTCGTCCGCTTCGACCCTCGGGCTGATATGGGCGATGAGGCGGCCGGTATCGATGCCGGCGTCGATCCAGTGCAGGGTGCAGCCCACCTTCTGTGGTTCTCGGTTGTACAGGGCCCAGAAGGTGCAGTCTGCGCCCCGGTATTCCGGCGACAGGCCGCCGTGCAGGTTGGCGATGCCCAGGCGGCCTTCCCGCAGCAGGTCGCCCCGGATGAGCGAGGTGCCGAACACGCACAGCATGTCGGGCTGGAGTTCACGGGCAAGCTGCACCACGTCCGGGTGGTTGATGTGGGGGAACGCCCGCACCAGTTCCGGGCGGTCCAGGCGCGCGGGGCCGTTGCCGAAGAAGAATTCACCCTCACGGTTGCCGGTGTAGCGGCGTCTGTCCCGCAGCCAGCGCCAGGCCTTGCGCACGAAATTGCCCGGCCGCAGGGTCCGGGCCAGTTTCTTCCAGGAGAACTCGGAGCCGTTCTCCTGGACGATGGCCAGCACCTCCGCCGCCTCGCACAGGGCGTTGGCCACGAAGAGATGCCGGGGACTGCGGCCGCACAGGACCATGACGCGCAGCCTAGCCATGGGGCTTCACCCCGGGTACGGGAGGGATGGCGATGTCCGCCAGGTCCATCATCAGGGCATCGGCGAAGAACTTGGCGGCCCAGTTGGGATACTCGAAGCGGGAGTAATCCCCCCAGATGGGACTGGAGCCGGCGATGCCGCCCCGCAGGGTCTTGTCCGTGGCGTCCAGCCGCTGGGTGGACTTGAGGTAGGCCAGGCCGGCGCGGGCGTGGGTACGGAAGGTGGTGTCGCCAGCGACCTGGGCCATGCGCGTCCAGTTGAGGCTCATCTGGGCGATGCCGGTGAGACAGGCGTAGCCGGCATCAGCCACCCAGCCGTCCTTGTAGGTGCCCGCCAGCCAGCCGTCCTGGCGTTGGGCCCGGGCCATGGCCCGGCCGGCTTGCAGGGCGGAATCGATGTAGCGCTGCTCGCCCAGGAGAACGCCGCACTCCAGGAAGCCGCGCATGGCGTAGGCGATGGTGTGGGTGAAGGGCGAGCGTCCGGGCACGAAGGCGTTGGTGGCGTACCAGCCCGACGGGGTCTGCTGGCCGAGGGCCCAGTCCAGGTTGCGGCGTGCGCCCGCCACCAGGGCCGGCTCGCCGGCTACCAGGCCCGCGGAGAGCAGGGCCCATGTGGCGCGGGTGTTGTAGACGTGGGGTGTGGCGTTGTGCTCGAACCTGCGGAAGCAGCCGTCCGTATCCTGTTGGCCGATGAACCAGTGGCCGGCGCGGACCATGGCCTCCAGACAGTCCTGTCGGCCCAACTGGGTGTGGCCCGCCACCAGGCCGTGCATGATCTGACCCTGGTTGAAGATCACCGGATGGGAGCCGGGCTCGCCGAAGTGACCGGGAAAGGCGCCGTCCGGGGCCTGGAGGGACAGTTCCCAATCGAGCATGCGGTTCGCCCGTTCCACCAGTTCGGGGCGGTCGAGGATCTTAGCGGCGGCCAGGAAGGTCTCGATGATGTAGCCCGTGGTTTCCGGGTAGCTGGGCAGCCAGCCGTCCTCGAAACTCCAGCCGGCCGAGACGCCGCCTGCATCCGGTCTGCCGTCGCGCATGTCCTGGGCATGGCACAGCCAATCGATGGCGGCGGCCAGATGGGTCTTGTGGTCACGCTGCTCCCGCGCGGCGGGCTGGGTGAGGTCCGCCAGGATCAGGCGCAGGTGACGGGGGCGCCAGGGCTGGTAGCGGAAGGGCAGGCCGACGAGTTTGGCGATGTCCATTGCTTGCGGGTTCTATTGAGGTTGCGGATGGCCGGCGGCCTGCTCGAGACCGCCTTCCAGCCGCACGTGGCTGACAACATAGCGGTGTTTGCCGGAGGCTTCGGGCGGAATGGTATCCAATAGACGCACATGGATGGTCACGTCGTCACCCAGGCGTGCCCGCAGCCCGGTTTCGATGGCTCGCGCCCCGTCCGCCCGCCAGCGCGCATTGGGCACGACCTGCGCCTCCAGGTTGAGCCGGTCATGCTGGATCAGCTTGAATTCCCCCACCCCATCTACGGCGCGCAGCACGTAGATGCCCGCCAGGGCGTGCATGATGGTGCCGTCGGCACGCACCAGGAAATCGGTCTGCCGACCCATCACCTCGGCGATCACATGCAGGCCGCGCCCGTCGCGGTCCGTCTCCGGGCTCATGCGCAGCATGTCGCCGGTGCGGTAGCGGATGAAGGGCTGGGCCTGGGAACACAGGCCGGTCATCACCGCCTCGCCCGTCTGGCCCGGGGCCACAGGGTTGCCCTGGGGGTCCAGCACTTCCAGGATGATGCTCTCGCTCATGAGCAGCATCTGGCCATGGGGGGTCTCGTGCGCGGTGAAGCCGATGTCGCGGCTGCCGAACTCGTTGGCCACGGCTACGCCGAAGACTTCGGAAATCAGGCTGCGCTGGTGATCGTAGAGGGGCTCGCCCGTGGTGCACACCACCCGCAGCCTGGGCAGGCGCGGCCGGTGGCCCCGCTCCCGGGCATGGGCAGCCAGCAGGGCCACGGAACTGGAATAGCCGTAGATGCAGCGTGGCTGGAAGGATTCCAGAGCATCCAGATAACGGTCCATGCGTTCCGGAGACATGGCGAAGGCGTTGAGCACCAGCTGGTTCAGGAGGCGGTCCCGCACGGTCTTCACCCAGTCGGTCTTGTTCAATTCAACGGGGGCGCCCCAGATGTAGACCTCCGGCTCGCCCACCTCCACGCCCCACCAGCGCCGCGCGCGGATGCGGCCGGCGGCGTCCGAGGCCTGGCGCCCGCGGCCGAAATGGAAGATGAGGGGCTGGCCGCTGGAACCGCCGGTGTTGTACGGGTAGGCGCCGCCGGGCACGCCCTTCCACACCAGCTCATCCCGGTGGGCAGCGGCCTCGGCCTTGTCCATGGTGGGCAGGCGGCGCAGATCGGCGAGCTCGCCCAGGTCGTCCGGCGCCAGCCCGGCCGCCTGCATGCGCCGGCGATGCCAGGGACAATGGGCGTGGGCCACTTCCAACAACTCGCGTAGCTTGCGTCGCTGCAGGTCCTCGAGCGCCCCCCGCGTCAGCCATTGGCTGCGCTCAAGTGTGGCGAGATCGGAGAAGGTCGAGCGTCTGAATACGCGTTCCTGCAGGGGATACACCAGGCGGCCGGCGATGGCGGCGGGCAACCTCATGCCAGCACCTCACGGTAGAGGCCCATCCACTTCTCGCCTACCCGTTCCCAGGTGAAGGCGCGTACGTGCTCGCTGCCGTTGCGTATCAGGTTCGCTCGCAAGGTCTCGTCCTCGATCAGGCGGATCATGGCTTGCGCCATGCCCTCGGCGTCGCCGGGCTTCACCAGCAGCGCGGTATGTTCGTGGCGCACCAGATGGGGTACGCCGCCCACGTCGGTGCTGACCACGGGCAGGCCGCAGGCCAGGGCCTCCAGCACCGAGTTGGGCATGTTATCGGCCAGGGATGGGTTGAGGCTCAGGGTGGCCTCGCGATAAAGCACGGCCATGGCCTCGCTGTCGAGGCGGCCGGTGAAGCGGACCCGCCCGCCGATGCCGAGCTCTTCGGCGAGCCGTTCCAGGTGGTTCCGTTCCGGGCCCGATCCGGCCACGCTCATGCGTGCACCGGCATGGCGCTCGCGCAACAGGGCGAATGCGCGCAGGGCGCTGGCGATGTCATAGAGCGGCTCGAGATTGCGTGCCACGAGCACGTGGATGCCGGCAGGATGCGCATTGCCGGCATGGAATTTCTCCAGATCGATGATGTTGGGCACGATGCGGGCGTCCACGCCGAAGCGCGCGAAGACCTCCCGCAGAAAGCCGGAGGGCACTGCCAGCGCGGCGGCGCGGCGCATGGAGAAGCGTACTGCGCCTGCCGACTTGCGCAGAAAGGGTTCCGCCTCGCCGCCCCGGTAATTGACGACCGCGGGAATGCCGCGCAGACGGGCGATCCAGATGGCCGGTGCGGCGAACAGGTGCCAGGACCAGCCGGAGTTGGCCATGATGTGGAACAGCTGATTGCGCCCGGCCGCGCACCACAGGCGATGGAGATAGGGCAGCAGGCGGAAGGCCGCGCGCAACACCGGCACACGACCCGTCCAGGCCGGCCGGTAAGGGGCGTTGACCTGCACGATTTCCACGCGTACCCCTTCGCCTTGCAACAGACGCGCGAGCTGCAGGGTCTGGTTGGCCATGCCGCCCGAGGGTGGTGGCAGCGGGCCTATCAGGGCCAGTCGGCCCGGCGGCGTGCGGGGTTCAGAGTGTGCGGCCAAGGGCGGCCCCATAGATGGCGCGATAGTGCGCAATGCTGCGCGCCCAGTTGCGCTCGGTTTCCACGAAGCGTCGGCCGTTGGCGCGAATGGCCGTACCCCGGTCGGGCAGGTCGAGCGCCGTCAGGGCCTTGCGCGCCAGGTCCTCCCCATCCTCGGCGCGGAACAGGAAACCGGTGCTGCCGTCCTCGATGAGTTCCCTGTGGCCGCCCACGTCGGAGGCAATGAGCAGGTGACCCTGGGCCATGGCCTCCAGGGGCTTGAGCGGCGTCACCAGGTCGGTGAGGCGCATGGCGTGGCGCGGGTAGGCCAGCAGGTCCACCAGGTCGTAGTAGCGGCCCACCTCGCTGTGGGGCACCCGGCCCACGAACACCACCTTGTCGCTCAAGCCCAGGTCTTGCGCCTGGGCCTTGAGGTTGGCCTCCTGGGGGCCGCCGCCCACCAGCAGCACGCGCACGTCCGCGGCCTGCTCCAGGATCCGCGGCAGGGCGGCGAGCAGCAGGTCCAGACCCTCGTAGGCATAAAAGGAACCCAGGAAGCCGATCACCCGGCAACCCGCCAGGCCCAGCTTAGCCTTCAGCCCGGGATCGGCGCCGGTGCTGGGCTGGAAGTGCTCGATGTCCACGGCGTTGGGTACCACGCCGATCTTGCCGGCGGGGATGCCGCGGGCGATGAGATCGCCGCGCAGGCCCTGGCAGATGGTGACCACCTGGTTGGCGGCGCGCACTGCCCGGGTTTCCATGGACTTGGTGAGGCGATAGCGCAGGCCGCCCTCCTGCTGGGTGCCGTGGTCCACGGCGGCGTCCTCCCAGAAGGCGCGGATCTCATAGACCGAAGGGATGCCCAGGGCACGGCCCACGTGGATGGCGGGCCAGGCGTTGAGCACGGGGGAGTGGGCGTGGATCAGGTCCGGGCGCAGCCGTTTGGCCAGGTCCATGAGACGGACCTCGGTGGCCTCCATGAGGGCCCACTGGTTCAGTACCGGCAGCCTGCTGGCCAGGCCGCCGGGGCGGGGCGTGCGGTAGAAGCGCAGGCCGTCCGCCTCCTCTTCCAGGCCCTGGGCATCGAGCTGCTTGGGGCTGGTGAGATGGAAGGTTTCCCAGCCCAGGCGGCGCTGACCGCGCAGGATGTTGGCGCTGCGGAAGGTATAGCCCGAGTGCAGCGGCAGGGAGTGGTCGAAGACGTGCAGGACGCGCAGGCTCATGCAGAAAACGTCAATGGATGGTGGGGTGCACTTCTCTCTTTTCCAAAGGGAGATAGAGGGGGATTCCGGCACGGCAATGCTGCGCCGGCGCAGCAGGAACCCACCCTGTCCCCCTTTTGCAAAACGGGGCGCGACCCGGCCAGGGGCATTAGGCGGTTCATGTCTGGCCCCCGCTGTTGCGCAGAAAGGCCTCGAACATGTACAGGGACCACAGGGCGGCGCTGTGATCGCGCACCCCCCGGGTGTGGTCGTCGGCCATGCGTTTCAGGAAGGCCATGTCGAACAGGCCGGTGTCGGCCATGCGCGGCGAGGCCAGCGCCGTGTAGAGTCTGCCCTTCAGCGGCCCCCGGAACCACTCGGCCAGGGGGATGGAGAAGCCCATCTTGCGGCGGTACATGATGTCGTGGGGAAGAAAGGGTTCCATGGCCCGCTTGAGCATGTACTTGCCCTCGGCGCCCCGGAGCTTGTAGTCCACCGGCAGGCCGGAGACCCATTCCATGAGCTGGTGGTCCAGGAAGGGCACGCGCACCTCCAGGGCATGGGCCATGCTGGCCCGGTCCACCTTGGTGAGGATGTCGCCCACCATGTACGTCTTCATGTCCAGGTACTGCACCTGGGAGACGGCATCGCCGTCACGCACCGGGGAGCGAGCGTGGTGACGGCGCAGCACCTCTACCGCCCGGTAGCCGTTCAGACGCTTCCTGAAGGCGGCGCTGTAGACCTTGTCGCGCAGCTCGTCACCCATGATGGAGACGCCGTGGAAGTAGCCTTCCACCGTGTCGCGGGCCATGGCCTGGAAGGTGGTCTTGGCACGCAATACCCTGGGGGCCCAGTCCGCCTTGGGATAGGCACGGCCGAGGAAGCCGAACAGGGGCTTGCGCACGCCATAGGGCAGCAGGCGGCGCATGCGCTCCTCGTAGGAGTGCCAGCGGTAGCGCCGGTAGCCGGCGAAGTTCTCGTCGCCGCCGTCGCCGGACAGGGCCACGGTCACGTCCCTGCGTGCCAGCTGGCACACCCGGTAGGTGGGCATGGCGGATGAGTCGGCATAAGGCTCGTCGTAGAGCCGGGCCAGTTCGTCCACCAGGCCGATGTCGTCGGACTCCACCAGGTTGATGTGGTGGTCGGTGCGGTAGCGCTCCGCCACCTGCCGGGCGTAGGCGGATTCATCGTACCTTGGGTTCGGGAAGGCGATGGAGCAGGTCTTCACCGGCTGGTCGGATAGCCCGGCCATCATGGCCACCACGGCGGAGGAATCCACGCCGCCGGAGAGGAAGGCCCCCAGGGGCACCTCGGCCACCATGCGGATCCGCACCGCCTCCCGGAAGCGCGCGATGAACTCGGATTCGGCGGCCTCTAGGCTGAGGGCGCCCACGGGCTGGAAGGGCACGTCCCAGTATCCTTGCGGCGCCGGTACGGGCTGGCCGTGCTTGATGAGCAGGCGATGACCCGGAGGCATCTTCAGCGCCGACCTGTAGATGGTGCGCGGTTCGGGCACGTAGCCGTAGCCGAAGTAGTCTTCCACCGCCTCGTCATCGATGTCGCGGCGAAAGCCCGGCCAGGCGGTGAGGCTCTTCAGTTCCGAGCCGAACACCAGGAAGCCGTCCTCGGTGACCGCGTAGTGCAGCGGCTTCACCCCCAGCCGGTCGCGCGCCATGAACAGCACCTGCCGGTTCCGGTCCCACAGGGCGAAGGCGAACATGCCGCGGAAGTGGTGCACGCAGTCCTCGCCCCACTGCTCCCAGGCGTGGACGATGGTCTCGGTGTCCGAGCGGGTCCTGAATCTGTGGCCCAGGGTGGTGAGCTCCGGGATCAGGTCGACGAAGTTGTAGATCTCGCCGTTGAACACCACGGCCACGCTGCCGTCCTCGTTGAACATGGGCTGCTGGCCGGCAGCGATGTCGATGATGGACAGGCGCCGGTGGCCGAAGCCCAGGCCCGGCTCCAGGTGCAGGCCCGCTTCGTCGGGGCCGCGATGCCACTGCATGTCGTTGATGCGCTGCAAGACGTCCCGGTCGATGGGGCGCTGGCCGCGCAGGTCGAAGATGCCGGTGATGCCGCACATGACTGTCGTGCCGCCTTCCTAGTTCAACGCATCCAGCCAGCCCCGCAGCAGGCCGGCAATGCGATCCGCCGCCCGGCCGTCCCAGAATTCCGGGATGCGGCCGCGCTTGCCACCGCTGGCCATGATCTCCTCGAACACGGGCCAGATTCTTTCCGGATCCGGGCCGGTGAGGCTGTTGGTGCCTTCGGTGAGGGTTACGGGGCGCTCGGTGTTGTCCCGCACGGTGATGCAGGGTACCCCCAGGGCGGTGGTCTCTTCCTGCAGGCCGCCGGAGTCGGTGATGACCACGCTGGCGTCGCGGGTCAGGCCCAGCATCTCCAGATAGCCCTGCGGGGGCAGCAGGCGCATGCCCGGGCACTCCAGCAGGCTATTGAAGCCGAATCTCTCCGCCGTACCTCGGGTGCGGGGGTGGATGGGAAACACCACGTCCATGCGCTCCGCCACCCGGGCCAGGATGGTCAGCAGGCCCTCGAACACGGCGGCATCGTCCACGTTGGAGGGCCGGTGCAGGGTGACCACGGCATAGCCCCGGGCCGGCATGCCGCCCAGGGTCTGGGCCGCCGGCACGGCGCGTTCCAGGTGGCCCAGCAGGGTGTCGATCATGACGTTGCCGACGAAGTGCACCCGGGCGGGGTCGATGCCTTCGCGTTGCAGGTTGGCAAGGGCCGCCTGTTCGGTGGTGAACAGCAGCTCGGAAAGCTGGTCCGTGAGCACCCGATTGATCTCTTCGGGCATGGCCCGGTCGTAGCTGCGCAGGCCCGCCTCCACGTGGATGACCTTGACGCCCTTCTTGGCCGCCACCAGGGCGCAGGCGATGGTGGAGTTCACGTCCCCCACCACCAGCACGGCCTTGGGTTGTTCCAGGTCCAGCACCGGCTCGAAGGCGCGCATGATCTCGGCGGTCTGCACCGCATGGCTGGCGGAACCCACCTCCAGGTTCACATCCGGCCGGGGAATGCCCAGCTGGTCGAAGAAGCTGTCGCTCATGGCCGGGTCGTAATGCTGGCCCGTGTGCACCAGTTTGGCCTGGATGCCCCGGGCACTGAAGGCCGCCATGATGGGGGCGATCTTCATGAAATTGGGCCGGGCGCCGACGATGCAGAGGATCTCAGTCATGGTTTGGGTGCAAAAGGCTTGTATAGACGGATTCATAGGCCGCGGCCGCCCGCAGCCAGGAGAAGTCCTGTGCCGCACGCGCGAGGCCGGCCAGTCCTTCGCGCTGGCGGCGCAAGGGGTCGGCGGCATAGGCGCTGAGCAGATGCGCCAGCCCGGCCACGTCGCCGGGGGTCCACAGGCTGCCGGAAACCCCTTGCCGCACCAGCTCGGGCGTACCGCCCACCCGGGTGGCCACTACCGGCAGGCCGGTGGCCATGGCCTCGAGGATGGTGTTGGAGATGCCCTCCCCCAGGGAGGGCAGGACGAAGACATCGAAGCTGCGCAGCCAATCGGCAGTGTCGCTGCGGTCGCCGGGAAACAGGGCCTGGCCACCCAGGCCGGCTGCATCCACCAGGGCCTGGCATTCGGCCCGGGCCGTGCCGTCGCCGACGATGACGAGCCGCAGACCGGCCGGCTCCGGACTGTGCCGGCAGAGATGGATGAAGGCCCGCGCCAGCGTGGGGTAGTCCTTCACCGCCGCCATGCGGCCCACGCTGCCGATGACACAGCGGGCCCCGCGCAGGAATGTGGCGGCCTCCGCGGGCGGGAGGGTGTCCGCGTCACGGGGGTGGAAGCGCGCCTGGTCCACGCCGTTGTAGATCTGGTGGATGCGCGCGGCCGGCACGTGTACGGCTTCCCGCAGCCAGCCCGCCAGGTCCTGGCTGACGGCAATGTAGCGGTGCACTACCCGACGGGCGGCCCGGCGCAGCAGGTTGTATTTCCAGTTGCGGCCTTCCAGGTCGCTCACGTCCCGGCCGTGCTCGCCATGCACCCGCCCCCGCACGCGGCGAGTGGCGCCCACGAACTGGGCTTCCAGGGCATTGAGGTTGCGGGTGTGCAGGATGGCGGGCCGCAATTCCGCCAGCAGGCGGGACAGGCGGGGCATCCAGCTGTAGTCGTGCCCGGGGCGTTTTTTTAGGTCGAAAAAGGCCACATCCTGGGCGGTGATGCGCCGGCGAAAGTCGCCGTAGCCCGCCAGGTTGATGACTGCATGTCGGAAGTGTTCCGGCGACAAGTGGTTGAACAGGTTCACCATGCCGTTCTCCATGCCGCCTGTACCGAAGTGATAGACCACATGGGCGATAAGCGGGCGGCCGTCCGTCATGGCTGCCGCTTGTCCAGCACGGGGTTCATGACGGGCTGCAGGGCGGCCACGAAGCGGCGCAACACCGCCTCCGCCTCGCTGGGCTGATCCACATAGGGGGTGGCGAGGATCACCACCGCGCCGGCATCGTCCGCACCCCGCAATTCCCGCAGGCCCAGGGCCAGCTTGACCTCCAGGGTATTGGTGGTGGATTCGCCGGGAATGCGGTTCCAGTACCAGATCAGCAGGCGCTGGCCCAGGGAACGGGAATCCACCGTGGCCTCACGCAAATGCAGCGTCTGGCCGCCGATGACGATGTCGCGCGCGCGTTCCGTGGGCTTGCGCCAGACGGGATGCTTTTGCGGCACGAGTTGGTTGTCGAAGTTGATCAGCTCCGAGCCCTGGCGCTGGGTGCTGTACCAGCCCAGGTACAGCATGACGCGCGCGCCATCGCCTTGCAGGTGCAGGCTGCGTTGATCGTCCAGGCCGGCCCAGCTGGGCGTCCATTCGGTGACGGGCGTGGGGGACTCGCTCCAGCCTGCGGGCACGGCCACCCGCGCCAGCGGCGAGGGCAGGGGGGGACGGTTGCCCAGGTGATGCGCATACCAGGCGAACAGGGCCACCAGAGCCAGCAGCGTCCCGGCGGGAAGGATGCCCAGCTTCGGAGACAAGGCGGGGGGGGCTTGGTGCTCTTCGGCCAGGGTGTCTTCCCGCCAGATGTTGCCCACGGCAAACATGAGGAGCATGACCACCCCGAACCACACCCAGCCATAGATGAAGTGGTCCACCCCGAGGGCCAGTTTCATGTCGGAATAGTGGGCGATGAGGACGATGAGGGTGGCGCGCATGCCGTTGGCCAGGATGGGCACCACGAAGGCGGCGATGCTGAAGGCGATGCGCTTCCAGAGCGTGCGATAGGTCAGATAGGCATACAGCACACCCAGGGTGACCGAGGAGATGATGTAGCGGATGCCGGAGCAGCCTTCCACCACGCTCCAGTCGCCGCTGGGCAGGGAGAAGAAGGTGCCTTCGCGAAATACGGGCAGGCCCCAGAGCCGCAGGATGAACACCGTGATGTCGGCGGTGATGTTCATGAGCTGCGGCAGGAAGTTGTCGCCGTTGGGCACCATGAGCAGCAGGTAGCCCAGGGGGAAGAGCATCACGCGCGCGGCCTTGCTGCCCAGCAGCAGCCACACCGCGCAGATGAGCAGACCCACGAAGGCGTACTGTTCCACCACGTTCACGCTCATGATCCGGGCCAACAGCCAGCATGTGGCGGCGACCAGGGCAAAGGCCAGGACGCGCCAGTCTGGCGCCACCGGGCTGGCCATGAGCAGGTGGCGCTTGCGCCACACCAGCCAGAGGGCGATGGGCAGCACCACGTAGCCGTGGGCGTAGGTCTCGGATCGTTCCCAGATGGCCACCATGTCGGCGCCGGTGGGACGCAGCAGCAGGAACAGAGCTGCCCAGACCAGGGCGATCAGGCCGAATGCCTTCCACCAGTCGCGGGTCGCCGGATGCATGGTCACCACGCAGCCTCCGCGGCGATGCGGGCGGGGGTCGTGGCGGGGTAGACGCCAGGGTGGTGTTCAGGCTGCATGGTCTTGGGTTTCGTATCCGGATGCCCGGACGGATGCGCCGATATAATGGGCCTCACGCCGGGTGAGCGAGTGTACTAGACAGCATCGGCATCCGGCTTATCGGCAACCAGGCAGAGAAATTGAATGCAGACTTCCATGCAGACCCTCGGCGTTGACCTGGGCGAGCGTTCCTATCCCATCCACATTGGCCCCGGGCTGCTGGACCAGGCCGGGCTGGCGCTGCCCCACCTGAGGCAGCGGCGGGTGGTGATCGTCACCAACACCACCGTGGGGCCCCTGTACCTGGAGCGGTTGAGCCAGGCCCTGCGCAGTGCCGGGGTGCAGGTAGACAGCGTGGTGTTGCCCGACGGTGAGGCCTACAAGAACTGGCAGACCCTCAACACCATCTTCGATGCCCTGCTCGGTCAGCGGGCGGAGCGCAGGACCACCCTCATCGCCCTGGGGGGCGGGGTCATCGGCGACCTGACCGGTTTCGCTGCCGCCTGCTACCAGCGCGGCATGCCCTTCATGCAGGCGCCCACCACCCTGCTGGCCCAGGTGGATTCCTCCGTGGGGGGCAAGACCGGCATCAACCACCCCCTGGGCAAGAACATGATCGGCGCCTTCCACCAGCCCAGTCTGGTGCTGGCGGACACGGATACCCTCGATTCCTTGCCGGACCGGGAGCTGTCCGCAGGCCTGGCGGAGGTCATCAAGTACGGCCTGATCCGGGATGCGGATTTCCTCGCCTGGCTGGAGGCCAACATGGATCGTCTGCGGGCGCGGGACACGCAGGCCCTGATCCACGCCATCCATCGCTCCTGCCAGCACAAGGCGGAAGTGGTGGCGGCGGATGAGCGCGAGGCGGGCCAGCGCGCCCTGCTCAACCTGGGGCATACCTTCGGCCATGCCATCGAGGCGGGCATGGGCTACGGCGCCTGGCTGCACGGCGAGGCGGTGGCGGCGGGTACGATGCTGGCGGCGGATCTGTCCCGGCGCATGGGCCTTCTCGACCAGGCCCAGGTAGAACGCATGGCCGAACTGTTCCGCCGCGCCGGCCTGCCCACCGTGGCACCGGACCTGGGCGAGGCCGCCTATATGGGTGCCATGGGCATCGACAAGAAGGTGGAGGGGGGGCGCATGCGCTTCGTGCTGCTCAAGCGCCTGGGCGAGGCCTTCGTCAGCGCCGACTATGACCCGGCCGCCCTGCGGGCCACCCTCGCCGGGGCCGTGGCGCGTGCCTGAGGGAACGGCCCGCTTGGCGGTATTCGCCGCGCATGGTGCCCGCAGCCGGGGACGCCGGCATGCGGAGCCCCTCGCCATGCCCCGTTCCGAATTCCAGCGCGACCGGGACCGCATCGTCCATTCCACCGCCTTCCGCCGCCTGGAATACAAGACCCAGGTGTTCGTGAACCACGAGGGCGACCTGTTCCGTACCCGTCTGACCCACAGCCTGGAGGTGGCGCAGATCGGTCGCACCCTGGCCCGCATGCTGGCCCTGGACGAGGACCTCACCGAGACCATCGCTCTGGCCCACGACCTGGGCCATACCCCCTTCGGCCACGTGGGCCAGGACGTGCTCAATGAATGCATGACGGACCACGGCGGCTTCGAACACAACCTGCAGTCCCTGCGCGTGGTGGATACGCTGGAGCAGAAGTACGCCGAGTTCGAGGGCCTCAACCTCACCTTCGAGGCGCGTGAAGGCATCCTCAAGCATTGCTCGAAGAAGAACGCGGAAAAGCTGGGAGACGTGGGTGAGCGTTTCCTGATAGGGCGACAGCCCAGCCTGGAGGCCCAGATCACCAATCTGGCGGACGAGATCGCCTACAACAACCACGATGTCGACGACGGCCTGCGCTCCGGACTCATCCATTTGGCACAGCTGGAGGGTGTGACCTTGTTCGCCCGCCATCTGGCCCAGGTACGGGACCGCTATCCCGCCCTCACCGACCGGCGCCTCATCCACGAGACCGTGCGGCGCATGATCAACACCCTGGTGGTGGACCTGGTGGAGCAGACCCGCCGCAACCTGGAGCGGCACCGGCCCAAAAGTATCGACGACGTGCGGCAATGCCCGCCCCTGGCGGCATTCAGCCCGGCGGTGCGGGAGGAGAGTCTGGAGCTCAAGCGCTTCCTGTTCCATAACCTCTACCGCCATTACCGGGTGGAACGCATGAGCAACAAGGCCCGCCGCCTGTTGCGCGAATTGTTCACTGCCTTCACCCATCAGCCCTCGCTCCTGCCGCCCGAATACCGGCAGCGGGCGGAGGTGGACCTCCATCGGGCGGTGGCCGACTATGTCGCCGGTATGACGGATCGCTATGCCATCCGCGAGCACCGCCGGCTCCACGACATCGAGGAGCTGGCCTGAAGCGGTGCGTGGGCCCGTCCCCCGCATCCCGGCCGCCGGCCGGACGTGCCATGGGTCATGGTCTCGCTTCCACCATGGCGCGCCGGGCAAACCTGGGCGTTCCAGCGGGCGAGGCCCTGCACATGGGCCAGGCTGGATATACTTTGGAGTGGTCGCGATGTATTCCCAGGAGCGGGTCTTCGGCATGCACACGGATTTGAGCCAATTGCCCTTGCCCGTCACCGGCGGGTGCCGCGTGACAGGTGCGGGCCCAGTGGAAAGCCCGTTGAAGGACACCGAAAGGAGGGCCGGCAAGTGATGCCGCCAAGTCGTCTCGTTACACGCCTGGGCCAGGTTCTGGTCCTGAGTTTCGTGCTGGGAGCGGCCGCGGCCCAGGCCGCGGCCGCCAAGGTCACGGCCAGTACGGGGCTGTCCGGAGTGCGGGTGGAGGCCAGCCAGATGCTGCAGGCGGACGCGGATACCGTATGGGCGACCCTCACGGACTACAACCGTCTGGCGAGTTTCATCCCTGACATGGTCTCCAGCCGTGTGATCTCCCCACCGGGGACTCCCAAGCGGGTGGAACAGATCGCTGATGCGGGGCTGTTCGCCTTTATCATGCCGGACCACGTGATCCTGCTCATGGAGGAAAGCCCCAATCGGCACATCCGTTTTCGTTCCGTGTCGGGCAAGGTGCTCACCATGTCCGGCGAATGGCAGATCATTGGCGACACGGCACCCGTGAAGCTGGTCTACCGCTCCCGCATCGTGCCCTTGGCCCCCCTTCCTCCCCTGGTATCCGATTATTTTGTCGAGGACGAGGTGAAGAAACGCTTCGAGGCCGTGGGCCGCGAGGCGGAACGGCGCATGCGCGACAAGGGCGTGCTGCGCAGCTGGATGCGTTAGTCCATGCCGGCAAGAAGGAAGCCTGGGCCGGGTGCGCACTGGGGGGGGCCTGGCCCGATGCGAAGATCCACGCGACTGGCGCTGGCGGCGCTGTGTGCCTTCTCGCTGCCGGCCTGTGATCAGATCAAGGAACGCGCCGGCATTCCCGACCCTGCCCGCATCGAGGCCGAAGGCAAGGCCATCGGCAGCGCATGCCGCCATGCCGGGCGGGGCATAGAGGACTGCTTCCGCCTCAACCCGGATGCCTCCAAGCCGGCCGTGTTCGCGGGCTGGAAGGACATGAACGAATACATGATGCAGAACAATCTGGAGGCCATGGAACCCACCATCTCCGAGTCGGGTCAACCCATTGCTCCACGCCCGGACGGGAAGCCAAAAGGCGGGCAGGAGCCCATCGACAAGAGCCAAGCGGACCAGCCCGGCAAGCCCGGGGCACCGGGATCCGCCACCGAACGACCATGAAAAACCATCTGCGTATCGCCAGCTACAACATCCACAAGGGGCTTTCCTTCTTCAATCGCCGTCTGGTGCTGCACGAAGTGCGCTCGCGTCTGCGGGTCATCAATGCGGACGTGGTTTTCCTGCAGGAGGTGCAGGGCCACCATGCCCGCCACGCCGGCCGTTTTCATGCCTGGCCCGGCGGGGCCCAGCACGAGTTCCTGGCCGGGGAGCTGTGGCAGGGCACGGCCTATGGCAAGAATGCCGTGTACGACCATGGCCATCATGGCAACGCCATCCTGTCGCGCTATCCCATCCTGCGCTGGGAGAATGTGGATATCTCCGCCCATGCATTCGAGAGCCGGGGCATGCTGCATTGCGAGCTGGATGTGCCGCACCTGCGCCAGCCCCTGCATGCCATCTGCCTGCACCTGGCCCTGAATGAATCCGGACGGCGCAAGCAGATCCACCAGTTGAGCGAGCGTATCCGCGGCATGGTGCCGGACGACGCCCCCCTCATCATTGCCGGGGACTTCAATGACTGGCGGCAGCGGGCCGGCGATTATCTGGCCGACGAACTGGGTCTGCGGGAGGTCTTCGAGGTGACGCATGGCCGGCCGGCGCGTAGCTTTCCCGCCGTCCTGCCCCTGTTTTCCCTGGATCGCATCTACATGCGCGGCTTTGGCGTGACCGAGGCCCATGTGCTGCATGGCCAGCACTGGCGCCGCCTGTCGGACCACGCCGCCCTCACGGCGCAGCTGAACCCCCACGCCGTGGCGGCCTGAGGTCCCGCATCGGACGGCAATCGCATGCCATGATCCGGCCAGGCAACCGCCTGACCCTGTTGCAGGATGGTGCGGCCTACTTTCCCGCCCTGATGACGGCCATCGACCAGGCCCAGCACCAGGTACATCTGGAGAGCTACATCTTTCGCGCGGATGGGGTCGGCCGCGCCGTGGCGCACTGCCTGATGGAGGCGGCCCGACGGGGGGTGGCCACGCGCCTGCTGCTGGACGGCTTTGGCGCCCGCAGCCTGCCCAGGGACTTGGCGAGAGAGCTGCGCAATGCCGGGGTGGATCTCCTCATTTTCCGCCCCGACCGCTGGCAGTTGCGCATGCCCCTGCGGCACCATCGTCATCGCCTGCGCCGCATGCACCGCAAGCTGGCCCTGGTGGATGCGCGGGTGGCCTTCGTGGGCGGCATCAACATCATCGACGATCTCGACGAAGGGCGTCTGACCCACCCCCGGCGGGACTATGCCGTGCGCATCGAGGGCCCGGTGGTGGCCGACGTGTACGCCAGCGCGCGTCGTCTCTGGCGCCTGGTGAAGTGGAGCCATTTCGGGCTGCGCCGGGGGGAATACGCCGGACTCAAGCCCGTGCTCGACGCCGTGGGCGACCAGCAGGCGAGATTCGTCGCCCGCGACAATCTGCGGGACCGGCGTGCCATCGAAGCGGCCTACCTGCGTGCCATCCGCGCCGCGCGCCAGGAAATCGTGCTCGCCAATGCCTATTTCCTGCCCGGCTTTCGTTTTCGTCATGCCCTGGTGGAGGCGGCCCGACGGGGCGTGCGAGTGGTCCTCATCCTGCAGGGCTATACCGACCACCCCCTGTATCGCGCCGCGGGCCAGGCCCTCTACCGTTACTTCCTGGAAAACAAGGTAGAGATCTATGAGTACGGCATCAGTGAACTGCACGCCAAGGTGGCAGTGGTGGACGGTGTCTGGGCCACGGTGGGTTCCAGCAACCTCGATCCCTTCAGCATGCTGCTGGCCCGCGAGGCCAATGTGGTGGTGTACGACCGGGCCTTCGCGCAGGAACTGCGCCACAGCCTGGAAAGCCTCCTCTGTCAGGATGGCCAGTGCCTCCAGCGCCTGAACTGGGAGCACATCCCATGGCATGAGCGCTTGGGTGCCTGGCTGGCTTACGGTGTGGTGCGCGGGGCCATGGGCCTGGCGGGTTTCGCTCAGGGCTGGGATCGGGAGGCCGGGTGACGGTGGCCTCGGCCGAAACCGCTCGCCTTTGCCCTTCGCCGCAATCCTGCCCTTCAGAGCAGGACAAGATTGTCCCGGTGGATGAGTTCGGGTTGATCGATGTAGCCCAGGATGCCTTCGATGGCGCTGCTGGGGTGGCGGGCGATGCGGCGGGCCTCGTCGGCGGAGTAGTTCACCAGGCCCCGGGCCAGATCCCGGCCGGCGGTGTCCACGCAACCCACCACCTCGCCACGCTGAAAGGCACCCAGCACCTCCACCACGCCGATGGGCAGCAGACTCCCGCCGCCTTCCCGCAAAGCGCGGGCGGCGCCATCGTCCATCACCAGACGACCGCGTACCTGCAGATGGTCCGCCAGCCACTGGCGGCGGGCGGCCAGAGGGGGCTGGCGCGCGATGAGATGGGTGCCCAGCTTCTCGCCCTCTGCCAGGCGGGCCAGGACGTCCGGTTCCCGACCGCTGACGATGACGGTGTGGGTGCCGCTGCGGGCCGCGCGACGGGCGGCCAGGACCTTGGTGAGCATGCCGCCGGTGCCGATACCGGAACCGGCACCACCGGCCATTTCCTCCAGGCCTGGGTCGCCGGCCATGGCCTCGTGCACGAACTCGGCATGTGGATGCTTGCGGGGATCGGCGCTGTACAGGCCGCGCTGGTCCGTGAGGATGACGAGGGCATCGGCCTCGATGAGGTTGGCCACCAGGGCGCCCAGGGTGTCGTTGTCGCCCACCTTGATCTCATCCGTGGTGACGGTGTCGTTTTCGTTGATGATGGGCACGGCACGCAGTTCCAGCAGACGCCGCAGCGTGGAGCGCGCATTGAGATAGCGTTCCCGGTTGGACAGGTCGGCGTGGGTGAGCAGGATCTGCGCGGTATGCAGGCCATGCGTGCGGAAACTGCGCTCATAGGCCTCGATGAGGCCCATCTGACCTACGGCGGCGGCGGCCTGCAGGTCATTGAGCGCCTTGGGCCGCTTGCTCCAGCCCAGACGCTGCATGCCCTCGGCGATGGCACCGCTGGATACCAGCACGATTTCCCGGCCCAGATGGGTGAGCTTGGCGATCTGCCCGGCCCACTGGGCCAGGCGGGCATGGTCCAGACCCCGACCTTCGTTGGTCACCAGGGCGCTGCCCACCTTGACCACCAGTCGGTGGGCCTCGACAAGTACGGATGGGTTCATGCGGCGGAGTCCTCCCGCGGGTCGGTCCGGTGCTCGGTATCCAGGTGTTGCATGATGGCGAAGACCAGGTGCGGGCAACCCTCGCCGTTGAGCGCGGAGATGGCGAACACCGGGCCGCTCCAGCCATATGCCTGGACGAAGGCGGCGATGCGTCCGGCGCGTTCATCCGCGTCGAGCAGGTCCGTCTTGTTCAGGACCAGCCAGCGTGGCTTACGGTACAGGTCCTCGTCGTACCTGCGCAGCTCGGCGACGATGGCGCGGGCATCCTGCACGGGGTCCGCGCCGGGATCGCAGGGGGCTAGATCCACCAGATGCAGCAGCAGACGGGTGCGCGCCAGATGGCGCAGAAACCGGTGACCCAGGCCGTGGCCTTCGGCGGCGCCCTCGATGAGGCCGGGGATATCGGCCACCACGAAGCTGCGCCCATGGTCCACGCGCACCACGCCCAGGTTGGGGTGCAGGGTGGTAAAGGGGTAATCGGCCACCTTGGGCCGGGCCGCGGATACCGCGCGGATGAATGTGGACTTGCCGGCATTGGGCATGCCCAGGAGGCCTACGTCCGCCAGGACCTTCAACTCCAGGTGCAGACGGCGCCTCTCTCCTTCCTCGCCGGGGGTGGATTGGCGTGGGGCCCGGTTGATGCTGGACTTGAAGTGCAGATTGCCCAAGCCACCCTTGCCGCCACGGGCCACCAGGGCCTTCTGGCCATCCCGCGCCAGATCGGCCAGGGTCTCGCCGGAGTCATCATCCCGCACCACGGTGCCCACGGGCACTTTCAGGGTGATGTCGTCGGCACCCTTGCCATAGCAGTCCGACCCCCGGCCACCCTCGCCGTTGCGGGCCTTGAAGTGGCGCGTGTAGCGGTACTCGATCAGGGTGTTGAGATTGCGGTCCGCCATCACCCAGATGCTACCGCCGCGACCGCCGTCACCTCCGTCCGGCCCCCCCTTGGGGATGAATTTCTCCCTTCTGAAGGACACGCAGCCATTGCCGCCATCGCCGGCAGTGACGTCGATGCGGGCTTCGTCGATGAATTTCATGCGCGCGTCCGGAAACCAAAAAGCCCTATCCGGGGATAGGGCTTTCGCGTGCGGGACGGGGGACTCAGGCCGTTACCGGGACCACGCTTACGGTACGGCGCCCCTTGTCCCCCTTGACCGTAAACCGCACCTCGCCGTCCACCAGCGCGAACAGGGTATAGTCCTTGCCCATGCCCACGTTGGCGCCGGGATGGAATTGGGTGCCGCGTTGACGCACCAGGATATTGCCGGCAGGCACGATCTGGCCACCATAGCGCTTGACGCCCAGCATCTTGGGTTTGGAGTCGCGGCCGTTGCGGGAGCTACCGCCTGCTTTCTTGTGTGCCATGTTATGTGCTCCTGATCAGGCGGAAATGCCGTCGATACGGATTTCCGTGTAGTTCTGACGATGTCCCTGGGTCTTGCGATAGTGCTTGCGACGGCGCATCTTGAAGATCGTGACCTTGGCGTGGCGGCCATGCGCCAGTACGGTGGCCTTCACGGAGGCGCCGGCCAGCATGGGCGTGCCCACCTTGATGTCGTCTCCATCCGCCACCAACAGCACGTCCTGGATTTCCACTTCGGCACCGACATCCGCGGGCAGGCTCTCCACCTTGAGTGTGCCGCCGGCGGACACCTTGTATTGCTTGCCACCGGTCTTGATAACTGCGTACATGCCCGCCTCCAGCTACTGAATCGATTCGGAAACGCGGCATTTTAGGCAAACGTGCCATTCTTTGCAAATCGACGCCCGGCCTTTGGTATATATAGGCGCATTCGCATCCCCTGGACATTCGTGGCTACCCCTCTGGAGATCGAGCACTTTCTGGCGGAAGTGGAACGGCGCGCCTATAAGCACGCCCTGTATGCCATCCACGAGCATCACAGTGCCCTGGACGTGGTGCAGAACGCCATGATGAAACTGGTGGAGCGCTACGCCGACAAACCTGCCGGTGAGTTGCCCATGCTGTTCCAGCGCATCCTGCAGAACTGCATCCATGACCATTTTCGGCGCGCCAGGGTGCGTGATTTCTGGGTACGCCTGGTTTCCCCCTTGCGCGACAAGGACGAAGGCAGCCCGGAGACCCTGGAGAGCCTGGCAGCCAGCGCGGAGGGTTATGTATCGCCTTCGCCGGAGCAGACGGTGGCGGAAAACCAGCATCTGGGCATGATCGAAAAGGCTCTGTCGGAGCTGCCGGCACGTCAACGTCAGGCCTTCCTGTTACGTTACTGGGAGGGCATGGATGTGGCGGAAAGCGCGGAAATCATGGGCTGTAGCCAGGGAAGTGTTAAAACTCACAGCTTTCGGGCCGTCAACGCCCTGGCCCGGAAGCTCAAGGAAATGGGACTCACACCATGAACGAACCAGTACCCGGGGATCATTTTTCCCTCGTCAAACAGGTTATCGGCACCCTCGATGCCGGCATCCGTCGGCTGGACGACAAGACCCTGTCTCGGCTCTACGCCAACCGGCGCGCAGCGCTCTCGACGTTGCAAGCCCGGCATGCGGGCGGTGGCGTTCTGGCGTTCAGGCGACATCCCGCCCTGTGGAGCATGGGCCTGGCCACCCTGTTGCTGGGGGCTGGCTGGCTGGTCATGCATATGCCCATGCCGTCGCCGCCGGCCAGTCCGGATACCAGCGAGCTGGACATCCAGCTGCTGACCGGCCAGCTGCCGCCGCAGGTGTTCGCGGACTGGAGCCTGGTGACCCGGGAAAACGTGGAAGCCGTATGCCTGACGGATACCTGACCTCCCGCTTTGTGCTGGCCCTCCTGCTGGGCCTGGTCGCCTGCCAGGCCCAGGCTGCGTCCGGGCACCCCTGGGCGCGGCTGGATGCCCAGGAGCGCGCCGCCCTGGCACCGCTGGCACGGGACTGGGACCGTTTTCCGGAAGAACAGCAGGATCGGCTCCTGGCCGTGGCCAAGCGCTATGCCAGCCTGACCCCGTCACAGCAGCGGTTGCTGCAAAGACGCCTCAGGGCCTGGGCGCATCTCACCCAGGAACAGCGCCAGGCGGCACGCCAGAATCTGAGCCGCATACAAAAACTGTCACCCGAGGATCAGGCCAGGATCAAGCAACGCTGGCTGGACGCGCTGTGCGAAGAATTTACACCTGCGTCCGGGGACGCCGGTGGCAGGTGAATCGTAGCGATACACCTTCCCTGGGACGGCGCCTGCTGTGCGTGCTGTATGACAGCCTGTTGCTGTCCGGGGTGCTGTTGGTGGCGGCCTTCCCGTTCGTGGGTCTGATCCAGGGGCTGGAGCCGGCGGTTTCACGGCTCGTCATGCAGGCCTATGTGGTGGGGGTGGCGGGGCTGTATTTCACGCTGTTTTGGCGCAAGGGCCAGACCCTGGCCATGAAGACCTGGAGGTTCCGCCTCGAGACCCGCGCAGGTGCCGTACCTTCCTGGTCGCGGGCCTGGCTGCGTTACCTTCTGGCCTGTGCCAATCTCGCCAGCCTCGGCATGGGCTGGTGGGTGGCACTGCTGCGCGCCGACGGCCAGTTCCTGCAGGATCATCTGGCCGGGACCCGTCTGGTCAACAGCCCGCCACGCGCGGGGGGAACGGCCTGAGGGCGCCACGTGACGACGAAGGCATGCCACCCAGGAAACCCCGTAGGGCGTGTGGAATCACGGATTTTGGCCCGCTCGCTGTCCCCTCAACGCCGTTCCTGCCACCAGATCGCCATGCTGGCCGCGGCCGCGAACATCAGCACGGGGGTCAAGGCGGCAGCGGGTGGCGACCAGTCCAGCAGCTGTGTCACCTGGGCCAGCAGACGATTGAGCAGGTGGAAGCCCAGTCCCAGCAACACCCCGGTGAGCAGCCGCCCGCCGGTGCCCCCTGACCGGGGTGGACGGTAGGCGAAGGCCAGGGCCAGCAGCAGCATGACGGGGGCGGCCACCGGATAGATGACCTTGTTCCACAAGGCGATCTCATAACGACCGGCATCCTGCTTGTTGCCCCGCAGGTGATGGACATAGGCGCGCAGGGTCGATATGGACATCCGGTCCGGTGTGACCATCAGGACCGCCAGCAGGTCCGGCGTGATGGCCGATTCCCATGTCTGCTCCGGCAGGCGCACGGTGCGCGTGCGTCCGGGCTCGATGACCGTCTCGGACACCTGCCGCAGTGTCCAGCGCCCATCCGCCCACACGGCCTGTGCCGCGTGGCGCAAGGCGCGCAGGTGGAAATCCCGGTCGAACACATACAGGTTCAGGTCCAGCAGGCTGGCATCGGGACGCATCACACGCACGTTGATGAAGGTGTTGCCGTCCTTGGCCCACAGACCCGTGCGAAACTCCCGGGCCACCACACCGGTGGTGGCCCGGGCCTTGAGCTGCTTGGCCGCCTGTTCGGAGTAAGGCGTGAGGTACTCGCCCAGCCCCAGGGTCAGCATGCCCAGACCCAGCCCCAAGGCCAGCATCCAGGACACCAGGCGGTACATGGACAGGCCCGCGGCACGCATGACGCTGAATTCGGATGCCAGGGCCAGCCGGTTCCAGGCGAACAGGCTGCCGATGAGCAGGGCCACGGGCATCAGTTCGTACAGGCGCACGGGGATGTACAGGGCGACGTAGACCAGTGCGCTCAGGGGGGTGTAGGTGGTGGCGTGGGTGTCGCCGAGTTCACTGATGAAATCAAAAAAGGAAAACAGACCCAGCAGGGCCAGAAGGGCGAGCAGGGAGGCCGTCAGGATCTCCCGGGAGACATAGCGGAACAGGATGCTCATCGTGCCCAGGGGCCCCGGAAGCGTTGCCGGAAGAAGAGGGTCAGCAGCAGCAGCATGCCGCCATGCACCAGGCCCAGACCCTGCCAGGCGACCAGCTTGCCATGCGTGACCCAGCCTTCGGAGAGACCGACGAAGTTGTAGTAGGCCACATAGATGAGAATGGCGAAAACCACGTTGAGGGAGCGGCCGGCGCGGGGATTCACATAACTCATGGGGATGGCCAGCAGCACCAGGAGCAGGGTACTGAGCGGGTAGCCCATGCGCCAGACCCATTCACCCATGTTCACGGCAGTGGGGTTCGACCAGAGCTGGAGGGTGGACAGCATGCGCGGACTGTTGCGGATCTCGTCCTGGCTCTGGGGCTGGATGCGCACCGCATAACTGTCGAATTCCCCCATGCGGAATTCCGCCTCGCCGGGATTGCCCTCGTATCTGCGTCCGGCCTCCAGCACCAGGAACCGTTCCCCATTCTCCTGGGTGCGCACATGTCCCTGGCGCGCCACGATCACGTCCGTGCGCCCATGCAACTGGGAGCGCACAAAGACGTTCCCCACACGCAGGCCGTCCACGGAAACCGATTCGACGAAGTGCACGCGCTTGCCTTGACCGTATTCCGTGAACATGCCCGGCGCCAGCCCGGAGACCTCGTCCCGGGTCTTGAGGATGTGCTCGTAGGCCGCCTGTGTCTTGGCCGCCCAGGGCAGCCCCTCGAAGCTTACACCGGCGATGAGCAGCACCATGGGCAGGGAGAACAGCAGTACCGGCCGGGTCCAGCCCCAGGGTCCCACGCCACCTCCCATCCAGATGATGGCCTCGCTGTCCCGCCAGATGCGTGACAGGCTCATGAACACGCCGATGAACAGGGCCAGGGACAGCAACACGGGCAGGAAGCGCAACACGCCGAAGGCCAGCATGGGCAGCACGGCCTCGGTTTCCAGTACGCCCAAGGCGGCCCGCCCCAGGATGCGTACCAGGGCCACCACCAGGAAGATGGACAGCAGCGCGGCCAGGGCGGAGGCGGACATGACCGCCATTTCCCGCGTAAGGGCACGGTCGAAGCGCGACATCGGTCAGTGGTGGGGCGGTATCCGGCCCGCCGGGGACGGAAGCCCGGATTCCGGGTGGAAATCGCGGACGTGTACCCAACAGCAGTCCGCCGCCCGGCTTTGACTCACCGGAACGGGCCACGAATAATCCGCCGGCATGCCATCCGGCACACCCAACGCACACATGGAGAGATACATGGAATACAGCATCAAGAGCGGCAGCCCGGAAAAACAGCGTACGGCCTGTGTGGTGGTGGGCGTGTTCGAGAACAGGAAGCTCAGCCTGGCCGCCCGCATCATCGATCAGGCTGCCCAAGGCTATGTGGCCGACATTCTCCGGCGTGGCGACATGGACGGCAAGACGGGCAGCACCCTGCTGCTGCACAGCGTGCCGGGCGTGACCGCCGAGCGCGTGCTGCTGGTGGGCCTGGGCAGGGAGCGGGATCTGCATGACAAGGCCTATCGGGATGCGATGCACGCCGCCGTGAAGGCCCTCGTGGATACGGGCGTGGGCGATGCCCATGTGTATCTGACGGAAATCCCGGTGAAGAGGCGCGATCTGGCCTGGAATGTGGAGCAGGCCGTGCTTCTGGCGGAGGAGGGCAGCTACCGTTTCGAGCGCATGAAGAGCAAGGCCCCGGAGACACGCAAGGGGCCGCGTAGGCTGGCCCTGGCGGTAGCTGCCCGCGGCGACCTGGCGGCGGCCACGGCTGCCGCGACCCGGGGGCGGGCCATCGCCGCCGGTATGCGCCTGGCCAAGGATCTGGGCAATATGCCGGGCAACCTCTGCACCCCCACCTATCTGGCCGATCAGGCCAAGGCCCTGGGCAAGGAGACGGGCCTCAAGGTGCAGGTGCTGGGTCGCGGTCAGATCGAAAAACTGGGCATGGGTTCCTTCCTTTCCGTTGCCAAGGGCAGCGACGAGCCGCCGCGTTTCATCATCCTCGAACACCTGGGCGGCCAGAAGGGGGACAAGCCTGTGGTGCTGGTGGGCAAGGGCATTACCTTCGACTCCGGCGGCATCTCCCTGAAGCCAGCGGCGGAGATGGATGAAATGAAATACGACATGTGCGGTGCCGCTTCGGTGCTGGGTACGCTGCAGGCCGTGGCGACGCTGCAGCTACCCCTGAACGTGGTAGGGCTGATTCCCACCTGCGAGAACCTGCCTTCGGGCCGGGCAAACAAGCCAGGCGACGTGGTCACCACCCTGTCCGGGCAGACCATCGAGGTGCTCAACACCGATGCCGAGGGACGGCTCATCCTGTGTGATGCCCTCACCTACGCGGAGCGCTACGCACCCGCCGCCGTGGTGGACATCGCCACCCTCACCGGCGCCTGTGTCATCGCCCTGGGGCATGTGGCCACGGGGCTGCTGGCCAACCACGACGCCCTGGCGCGCGAGCTGTTGCAGGCCGGTGATGCGGCGCACGACCGCTGCTGGCAGCTGCCGCTGTGGGAGGATTACCAGGAACAGCTGAAGAGCAACTTCGCCGACATGGCCAACATCGGCGGTCGCCCCGCGGGCACCATCACCGCCGCCTGTTTCCTGTCACGCTTCACGGAAAAGTACCACTGGGCCCATCTGGACATCGCCGGCACGGCCTGGAAGGGTGGCAAGGAGAAGGGCGCCACCGGCCGGCCCGTGCCCCTGCTGGTGCATTTCCTGGCGAAGCGGGCCGCCCAGGCCTGAGACGTCGTCGCCAGGAGGATCAGGTGTAGGAAGCCGGATCCAGCACGGTGTCGCGGGCCTCGGGCAGCAGCCCAGGATAGTCCCGGGAGGCATGCAGACCCCGGCTTTCGTGGCGCAGCTTGGCGCAGCGCACCATGAGATCGGCGGTGAGAACCAGGTTGCGCAACTCGATCAGGTCGTTGCCGATGCGGAAGTTGCTGTAGTACTCGTGGATCTCGTCGGACAGCAGCTTGAGGCGATGGCTGGCCCGCTCCAGACGCTTGCTGGTGCGCACGATACCCACGTAGTCCCACATGAAGCGGCGCAGCTCGTGCCAGTTGTGGGCGATGACGATCTCCTCGTCCGCGTCCGTCACCCTGCTTTCATCCCAGGCGGGCAGGTCGCGGGCCGGCGGCGCCTCGGCGGCGGCGATATCCACCGCCGCCGCACGGCCGTAGACCAGGCACTCCAGCAGGGAGTTGGATGCCAGGCGGTTGGCGCCATGCAGCCCGGTGCAGGTGGTCTCGCCGATGGCATAGAGGTATTTGGCATCCGTGCGCCCGGCCAGGTCCACCACCACACCGCCGCAGGTGTAATGCGCGGCGGGCGCCACGGGGATCCATGCCCGCGTGATGTCCAGGCCCAGTTCCAGACAGCGCGCGTGGATGGTGGGGAAGTGGCTGACGATGAACTTGGCGGGCTTGTGGGTGATGTCGAGGAAGACGCAGTCCAGGCCGCGCTTCTTCATCTCGAGGTCGATGGCGCGGGCCACCACGTCCCGGGGTGCCAGCTCCGCACGCTCGTCGTGCTCGGGCATGAAACGGGTGCCGTCTGGCAGGCGCAGCAGGGCGCCTTCCCCCCGCATGGCCTCGGTGATGAGGAAGGACTTGGCATGGGGGTGGTACAGGCAGGTGGGGTGAAACTGGATGAATTCCATGTTCGCCACCCGGCAGCCGGCGCGCCAGGCCATGGCGATGCCGTCGCCCGTGGCCGTGTCCGGATTGGTGGTGTAGAGGAATGCCTTGCCCGCCCCGCCAGTGGCCAGCACGGTGCAGCCCGCTCCCATGGTCTCCACGCGATCGGCCTGGGTGTCCAGTACGTAGGCGCCATAGACATGGCGGCCCAGACCTCGCTGGCTCAGATGCCGGTCGGTGATCAGATCCACGGCGATGTGCTGCTCCAGCAGCTGGATGTGGCCTTCCTGACGCAGCAGGGTCAGCAGCCGTTCCTGCAACGCCTGCCCCGTGGCGTCGGCCACGTGCAGAACCCGGCGATGGGAGTGCCCCCCTTCCCGGGTCAGGTGGAAGCCGGTGTCCTGGCGATCGAAGGATACCCCCAGCCCGATGAGCCACTCGATGGCCGCCGGCCCCGATTCCACCACATGCCGCACCACCGCCTCGTCGCTCAGGCCGGCGCCGGCCACCAGGGTATCGCGTACGTGGTCCGCCAGGGCGTCTTCTTTCCCCATGACGGCGGCGATGCCCCCCTGTGCCCAGGCGCTGGCGCTGTCCTGGGAGCGCTTCTTGGTGATCATGGCGATACGCAGGCTCCGAGGCAGGGACAGGGCCAGGGTGACGGCCGCCAGGCCGGAGCCGATGATGAGGACGTCGAAGCGTTGCATGCTGGACAGGGAAAGAGGCACACAGGAGCAGGGGTGCCGGTTCACGAGCACCCGGATGGGCGCGGTTATACTCGTGCCCGGACTGAAAGCAAAGCCGTCCGGGTGGGCAGCGCAACCCGTCTAACTTCAGGGACAGGACAGAACGTGAGTGACCGGGAACTCGACCTGCAACTGGTCGAACGGGTACGTGAGGGGGACAAGCATGCCTATGGGCTGCTGGTGGAGAAATACCGCCGCAAGCTCCTGCGCCTGCTGTCGCGCATGATCCGCGACCCGGACGAGGTGGAGGACGTGGCCCAGGAGACCTTCATCAAGGCCTATCGGGCCCTGCCCCAGTTCCGCGGAGATGCGGCTTTCTACACCTGGCTCTATCGTATCGCGGTGAATACCGCCAAGAACCACCTGGCAACCCGGGGCCGGAGCATGCCGACCCTGTCGGAGCAGGCCATGGACGAGGAGGACGACCCCGAGGACCGGCTCATGACCCAGGACATCAGCACGCCGGAGTCGGAACTTCTGTCCAAACAGGTGGCCTATGCCGTTAATGAAGCGGTGCAGGCCCTGCCGGTGGAACTGCGCCAGGCCATTACCCTGAGAGAGATCGAAGGCATGAGTTACGAAGAGATCGCCGAGGCCATGGCCTGTCCCATCGGGACGGTGCGTTCCCGGATCTTCCGGGCGCGCGAGGCCATCGCCGCCAAGCTGCGTCCCATTCTGGGCACACCGGAGGATCGAAGGTGGTAAGCATGATGACCAAATCCACGTCCCGGGATTTCCCACAGGAAAACGAACAAGAGGCGCTGTCCGCCCTGCTGGATGGGGAGCTGACACGGGAGCAGGCGCGACAGACCTTGCGACGCTTGCGCGACGACGCCGACATGCGGGCACGCTTGGCCGAATACTGCGCCGTGGGCGATGCCCTGCGCGGCCTGTGCGATGGCCCCGTGGCACCTGATCTGACGCTACGCGTCATGCATCGTCTGGAGCGAGAACCCACCCTGCTGGCTCCCATGCGCGCGACCCCCGGTCGGCGCCCCGGCCTGTGGCTGGCCGCCGCCGTCGTGGTGGTCATCACCTGGGGTGTATGGAGCCGCCTGCCAGAGCAGGGGCCGGCCCTGCCCCTGGCGGCCCATGACGCCCCGCCCATGGATGTGCAGCCTTATCTGGCGGCGCACCAGGACTTCGCGCAGGCCGTCATCGCCCCCGCGGAGATGCAGTTCACCCGGGTCTCCCTGACGGAGTCCCGCCCATGACCTGGGCCTGGTTGCTGGCCCCGGTCCTCGCCCTCACCGCACCGGCCCGGGCCGCCGATACGCTTCCCGCGCCGGAGGCCGCGGCCTGGTTGCAAAGGATTTCCGATGCATCGCGCCGCCTGGGCTATGAGGGGCTGTTCGTCCTGCGCCAGGGTGGGAACACCCAGACCCTGTCGGTGAGCGGACGGCCCAGCGGGAGCAACATGGAAAGCCGCCTGCTCAGCGTGGATGGCGATCATCGGGAGGTGCGCTGCAATCCACAGGTTTCCGTCACCCTGGTGACGAGCGGTTCCCAGCTGCGGTTGGAAAAACGCCTCAATCGGCGGCATTTTCCCGATCTACTACCGGAAAATGCCGCACCCCTGGTCAACTGGTACAACGTGCGCCCCAGCGGGAGCGACCGGGTGGCCGGACGCGAGTGCAACAACGTGGAAATCCTCCCCCGGGACGTGTTTCGCTGGGGTTACGTGCTGTGCGTGGACAAGATCACGGCCTTTCCCCTGCGGGCGATCATGGTGAACGGCGACGGTCAGCCCCTCATGCAGTACAGCTTCGCCGAGATCAGGCTGGGGGGCGCACCCCGGGTGGATCGCCGGCCCATGCCGGTCATGCCGGATATTCCCGAGGCGGCGCGACCCGTGGCCCACGCGCGTGTCGAGGTGACGGCGCTGCCGCCCGGGTTCAGCCGAATCGCCGCCGTGCAGCGCCAGTTGGCGAACCATGCCGGCGAGGTGGAGCACTGGGTCTTCAGTGATGGCCTCACGCATGTATCCCTCTTTCTGGAGCCCGCCACCCGGCCGGTGGAAACCATCAGGGGGCAGAGCCGGCAGGGCATGATCAACATGATCAAGCGTCAGGTGGGCGACTTGCAGGCCACGGTCCTGGGCGAGGCCCCCTGGCCTACGGTGGAGGCCCTCGCCACCAGCCTGAGCCCACGGCCATGATCGAAACACCCGCCCGGGTCACGCGCGTCGACGGCCATTCCGCCTGGGTCGTCAGCGAGGCACCGCAGTCCTGCGGGGCATGCCATGGCCAGGGGTGCTCTTCCTCGATGTTCAACCGCTTCTGGCACCCGGACAAGATGGAATATCCGGTACGCAACGCCATCGACGCTCGCCCGGGCGAGACGGTGGTGGTGGGGTTGCCGGAAGGTTCCCTGTTGCGGGCCGCGGCCGCGGCCTATGTGGTGCCGCTCCTGGTCCTGCTGGCCGCGGCCATCCTGGGGCGCATGCTCGCTCCCGAATCGTTGCGGGAACCGGGCGCCATCCTGGGGGGTCTGTGCGGAATCCTGCTGGCCGCCCTGTGGTTGCGTTTCCGCCGGGGCCCACCCGTCGAGCCGGTCATCCTGCGGCGTGGCGGCGCGAGTTGCGCCGGCAGGACCTGAGCTCTTCAATCCCTGATCAGACGAGGTATCTCATGCACAGATGGTTTGCTTTCATGAGCCTGAGCCTGGGTCTTCTGGCACTGCCTGCCCAGGCGCAACTCCCGGATTTCACCGACCTGGCGGAGCGTCAGTCCCCTGCCGTGGTGAACATCACCACGCTGCAGGAAGGGCGCCCGGTCTTGCGTGGCAAGCGCCGGCTGGAACCGGAAGAGATGTTCGATTTTTTCCGCCGCATGCTGCCGCCGGACCTGGATCCCAACCGCGCGGAGCGCACGCCGCCCCGGCATGGACAGGGTTCCGGCTTCATCATTTCCGCGGACGGCTACATCCTGACCAATGCCCATGTGGTGGACGAGGTGGATGAGGTGGTGGTGAAGCTGCACGACAAGCGGGAGTTCCGCGCCAAGGTGGTGGGCAAGGATGCCCGCACCGATGTGGCCCTCATCAAGATCAATGCCGACAACCTGCCCAGGGTGACCATCGGTAACCCCGACGCCCTGCGGGTGGGGGAGTGGGTGCTGGCGGTGGGCGCGCCCTTCGGCTTCGAGAATTCCGTCACCGCCGGCATTGTCTCCGCCAAGGGTCGCACCCTGCCGCAGGAGAACTACGTGCCCTTCATCCAGACCGATGTGGCGGTGAACCCGGGCAACTCCGGTGGTCCCCTGTTCAATATGCGGGGTGAGGTCGTGGGCATGAACTCCCAGATCTTCTCGCGCTCCGGTGGCTATATGGGCCTGTCCTTCGCCATTCCCATCGACGTGGCCATGGACATCGCCGGCCAGCTCAAGGCTTCGGGCAGGGTGGAGCGGGGCCGTCTGGGGGTCATGATCCAGGAGGTGACCGCGGATCTGGCCGAGTCCTTCGGTCTGAAGAAGGCGGAAGGTGCCCTGGTGGCCGAGGTGGAGGCCGGTGGTCCCGCCGATAAGGCCGGTATCCAGGCTTCCGACATCATCCTCCAGTACAACGGCCAGCCCATCCGGCAGTCCATCGATCTGCCGCGCATGGTGGGGGCTACCAAGCCCGGGAGCGTGGCCAGACTGACCACCTGGCGCAAGGGCGGCCAGCGGGAGGTGAGCGTGAAGGTGGGCAGCATGCCGGAGGAGGATCGCGTGGCGCAGGTGCCCCAGACACAGGAGAAAAATCGCGCCGGCTTGGTGGTTTCCGCACTGGGAGATGCCCAGAAGCAGGCCTTGAAGATCAGCGCGGGTGTGCTGGTGGAAGAGGCCACGGGGGCGGCCGCGCGGGCCGGTATCGAGGCCGGTGACGTGATCCTCGCGGTGAACAACCAGGAGGTGAACAGCGCGGCCGAACTGGCCCGCCTGGTGGACGGTAAGAGGCAGCGGGTGGCCCTGCTGGTGAAGCGCGGCGACAGCGCGCACTATGTATCCCTGCGCCTGGATTGAGCCGGAAGACTCCCGGGCCAGGCTGGGGAAACAGCGGTTTTTCCGGTCTTTCGGGTAAAATCCGTCGCCTTTCGATCTGCGAGGCACCTTGACGGGGTGCCTCTGTTTTTTGTGAAAAACATCCGTAATTTCTCCATCATCGCCCACATCGACCATGGCAAGTCCACCTTGGCGGATCGTCTGATCCACCGCTGTGGCGGCCTGGCGGAGCGCGAGATGGAGGAGCAGGTGCTGGACTCCATGGACCTGGAACGGGAGCGGGGCATCACCATCAAGGCCCAGACCGCCGCCCTGCTGTACCAGGCCCGGGACGGACAGGAATACCAGCTCAATCTCATCGATACCCCCGGCCATGTGGACTTCTCCTACGAGGTGTCCCGTTCCCTGTCCGCCTGCGAAGGTGCCCTGCTGGTGGTGGATGCCTCCCAGGGCGTGGAGGCGCAGACCGTGGCCAACTGCTACACCGCCATCGAGCTGGGGGTGGAAGTCCTGCCGGTGCTGAACAAGATCGACCTGCCTTCCGCCGATCCGGAACGGGTGATGCAGGAGATCGAGGACATCGTCGGTATCCCCGCGGAGGAGGCGGTGCGCTGCTCCGCCAAGACCGGCCTGGGCATCGACGATGTGCTGGAGGCCGTTGTCCGGCATGTGCCGCCGCCCGCTGGCGACGAGTGCGCGCCACTCAAGGCCCTGGTGGTGGATTCCTGGTTCGACAACTACGTCGGCGTGGTGATGCTGGTCCGGGTGGTGGACGGCGTTCTCAGGCAGAAGGACAAGATCCGCCTCATGTCCAGCGGCGCCGACTATCTGGCCGAGCAGATCGGCGTGTTCACGCCCAAGTCCCTGCCACGCATGGAACTGCGGGCCGGCCAGGTGGGCTTCGTCATCTCCGGCATCAAGGAGCTCAAGCATGCCAAGGTGGGCGATACCCTCACCCTGGCGGCCAACCCGGCCCGCGATCCCCTGCCGGGCTTCAAGGAGATCCAGCCCCAGGTGTTCGCCGGCCTCTATCCGGTGGAGTCACACGAGTACGACTCCCTGCGCGATGCCCTCGTCAAGCTGCGGCTGAACGACTCCTCCCTGCGCTTCGAGCCGGAGACCTCCCAGGCCCTGGGCTTCGGCTTCCGTTGTGGTTTCCTGGGCCTGCTGCACATGGACATCGTGCAGGAGCGCCTGGAGCGGGAATTCGGCCAGCACCTCATCACCACGGCCCCCTCGGTGGAATATCAGGTGGTCATGCGGGACGGTGGCATCATCGAGGTGGAGAATCCCTCGCGCCTGCCCGACCCCGCCAGGATCGAGGAGATCCGCGAGCCCATCATCACCGCTACTATCCTGGTGCCGGAGGACTACCTGGGCAATGTCATGACCCTGTGCAATCAGAAGCGGGGCGCCCAGGTGGACATGAAGTACATGGGACGTCAGGTCATGCTCAAGTACGACCTGCCCCTGAACGAGGTGGTACTGGATTTCTTCGACCGTCTCAAGTCCATCAGCCGGGGCTATGCCTCCCTGGACTATGAGTTCAAGGAGTTCCGCGCCGACGATCTGATCCGTCTGGATGTGCTGGTGAACGGCGAGAAGGTGGACGCCCTGGCCTTGATCGTGCACCGCTCCACTTCCCAGTACCGGGGCCGGGAACTGGTGTCGAAGATGCGCGAACTGATCCCGCGGCAGATGTTCGACGTGGCCGTGCAGGCCGCCATCGGCTCGCACATCATCGCCCGCGAGACAGTGAAGGCCCTGCGCAAGAACGTGCTGGCCAAATGCTACGGCGGCGACATCACGCGCAAGCGCAAGCTGCTGGAGAAACAGAAGGAAGGCAAGAAGCGCATGAAACAGGTGGGCAACGTGGAAATCCCGCAGGAGGCCTTCCTTGCCATACTGCAAGTCGGAGAGAAATAAGTGAACTTCGCCCTCATCCTGTTCCTGGCCCTGCTGATCACCGGTGGCATATGGCTCATCGACCGCCTGTTCCTGGCACGGCGGCGCGCCGCCGGCGCCAAGTTGCCCATCCTGGTGGATTACTCCAAGAGTTTCTTCCCGGTGATCCTCATCGTCTTCCTGCTGCGCTCCTTCCTGGTGGAACCCTTCAAGATCCCTTCCGGCTCCATGCTGCCCACCCTGCTGGTGGGGGATTTCATCCTGGTGAACAAGTACACCTATGGCATCCGCCTGCCGGTGATCAACAAAAAGGTCCTGGACCTGAACCGGCCGGCCCGGGGGGACGTGATGGTGTTCCGCTTTCCCATGGACCCCTCCATGGATTACATCAAGCGCGTGGTGGGTCTGCCCGGGGACGTGGTGGAGTACGTCGACAAGCGCCTCAGCATCAATGGCGAACCCGTGACCATGCGGCCCAAGGGCAGGTTCGAGTACATGGGCCAGGGGCTCAACTTCGTGCGCGGCGATACTTGGAGCGAGAAGCTGGGGACGCACAATCACACGGCCATGACCCTGGCCGGCGAGCCGCCGGTGCGGGTGTACGAGGTGGCGGGCAACTTCCCTTATCGGGACCATTGCAGTTACAGCGAGTCCGGCTTCAGGTGTACCGTGCCCGCCGGGCATTACTTCATGCTGGGGGACAACCGGGACGCCTCCAATGATTCCCGCTACTGGGGCTTCGTGCCGGACGAGAATATTGTCGGCCGCGCCTTCTTCATCTGGTGGAATTTCGATGACTTCCTGCACATGCTGAGTACACTTTCCCGACCGGAAAGAATCGGCAGCAGCATCGACTGAACACTGGAGGGGGAACATCATGCGCAAACAACTCGGTATGTCGCTCGGCGGCCTGCTCCTACTGCTGCTGCTCATCATCTTCATGGTCTACGCCGCGGCGCGCATCGTGCCCGCCTACATGGACTACTGGGCCCTGGAGCACATCATGGAGAACGCCCTGCAATCCCTGGGAGATGAAAGGCTCACGCCCCAGACCATCCGTTCCCGTTTCGTGAAGGAACTGAACCTGAACAACATCAAGACGGTGACCGGTGCCGATCTGGTCATCGAACCCACCCAGGCGGGTTACAAGCTCACTGCGGAATACAGCGTGAAGGAGCCGTTCTGGCGAGAGATCCATCTGTGCATGGACTTCAAGGCGGAACGGGAATCCAAGTAAATCCAGCCCATGTCCACTGTCATGGCCGGGTTGGAGCGGCGATTGGGCCATGCCTGGTCCGATCGAGGCCTGCTGCTGCAGGCCCTGACCCATCGCAGCCACAGCGTGCGCAACAACGAGCGCCTGGAGTTCCTGGGCGATGGCGTACTCAATTGCGTGGTGGGTCTGATGCTCTTCCAGCGTTTTCCCGAACTGCCCGAGGGACGCCTGTCCCGGCTGCGGGCCAACCTGGTGAATCAGGATTCCCTGCATGGCGTGGCCCTGGAACTGGAGCTGGGTCGCTATCTGCGTCTGGGGGAGGGGGAGATGCGCAGCGGTGGGGCCCAGCGCCCCTCCATCCTGGCCGATGCCCTGGAATCCCTCTTGGGTGCGGCCTTGCTGGATGCGGGTTTTGATGCCGCAAGGGCCATGGTGGAGCGTCTGTTCGGCCCCATGGTGGCGGGCATCGACCCCGCTGCCCAGGGCAAGGATGCCAAGACCCGCCTGCAGGAGTGGCTTCAGCCCCGGCGCCATGGTCTGCCCAGCTACAGCCTGCTGGATACCACGGGCCAGGCCCATGCCCAGACCTTTCATGTGGAATGTCGCATCGATGCCCTGGACGTGGTGACCCATGGCCAGGGCGGCAGCCGCAAGGCCGCCGAGCAGCAGGCCGCGGCCGCTGCCCTGGCGATCCTCGAGGGATATGGCGCAAGGGGCGTGGAGCAGGAGCAGGCGTGAGTCCGGAGGCCGCGTCCCACCCCTTCCGCACCGGCGTTATCGCCGTCGTGGGGCGTCCCAACGTGGGCAAGTCCACCCTGGTGAACACCCTGGTGGGGGCCAAGGTCAGCATCGTGTCCGGCAAGCCCCAGACCACCCGCCACCGCATCCTGGGGGTACGTACCGAGGAGGGTGTCCAGTTCATCTTCGCGGACACCCCGGGCTTTCAGACCCATTACAAGAATGCACTGAACCAGGCCATGAACCGGGCTGTCACCCAGGCCCTGGCAGAGGTGGATGTGGTGCTGTGGCTGGTCGAGGCCCTGAGGTTCACCCCCGACGATGCGCACATCCTGCCTCTGCTGCCCCGGGACAGGCCCGTGGTACTGGTGGTGAACAAGGTGGATAGCGTGGCCAGCAAGGCAGACCTGCTGCCCTTCCTGCAAGGAATGGCCCAGCGTTTCGACTTCTCCGAGATCGTGCCGCTCTCCGCCAGGCAGACGAGGGACGCGGCCCGGCTGCCCGCCATCCTCAAGCCCTACCTGCCGGAAGGAGAGCCCTGGTTCCATGCGGACGACATCACCGACCGCCCCTCTCGTTTCCTGGCGGCGGAGATCGTGCGGGAAAAGGTGTTCCGCCTCACCGGCGATGAAATCCCCTATGCCGTGACGGTAAGCATCGAGCGCTACGAGGAAGCGCCCGGCCTGTCCCGTATAGGCGCCGTGGTGTGGGTGGATCGGGAGGCTCACCGTCCCATCCTCCTGGGCCGCAAGGGGGAGCACATCAAGCGCATCGCCAGCGAGGCGCGCCAGGACATGGAAAGGCTGTTCGGGCACAAGGTTTTCCTGGAGCTGTGGGTAAAGGTGAGAGGGGGCTGGGCGGATGATGTGCGTCAGATCCGGCGGTTTGGCTACGAGTGACGATGAGTGAGCGGGTCGACGGCGAGACGGCCTTCATCCTGCACACCCGCCCCTGGCGCGAGACCAGTCTCGTTGTGGATGTGTTCTCCCGCCACCATGGACGCCTGGGCCTGGTGGCCCGGGGCGCACGGCGTCCATCCGCGTCCCTCAAGGCCCGGCTGGTGCCCTTCCAGCCCCTGTCCCTGGCCTGGTTCGGCAAGGGCGGCCTGCGCACCCTGCATGCCGCCGAGTGGCATGGTGGGGAGCCATGCCCGCGCGGCCATGGCCTCATGTGCGGCTTCTATCTGAACGAGCTGTTGCTGCGCCTGCTGCCGGAAGGAGATCCCCACGAGGCCCTGTTCGATCACTATCGCACCGCTCTGGCGGGGCTTTCCGGTGCGGCGGACGTGGAGCCCGTCCTGCGCCGCTTCGAGCTGGTCCTGCTCTCCGAGCTGGGCTATGCCCAGCCCCTGGGCCATATGGCGGATGGCAGCGGCATCCAGGCTTCGGCGCGCTATGGCTACGCCTACGGCGTGGGGGTGGTACCCGTTCAGCCGGGCGCGCCCACCTATCTGGGTCGGGTGCTGCTGGATCTGGCCCGGGGCGATCTTGGCGACGCGGTCACCCTGGCGGAGGGTAAACTCCTCCTGCGCGGACTTCTGACGCATTATCTGGGCGAGAAACCCCTTGCGACCCGGCAACTCCTCATCGACCTGCAAAGACTATGAGCCCTGCCTTTTCCCCCATCCACCTGGGGGTCAACATCGATCACGTGGCCACCTTGCGCCAGGCCCGCGGCACCCCCTATCCCAGCCCCGTTCAGGCCGCGCTGCTGGCGGAAACAGCCGGCGCGGATGCCATCACCCTGCATCTGCGGGAGGACCGGCGCCACATCCAGGACGCGGACGTGCATGCCCTGCGCGGCCTGCTGGCCACCAGGATGAACCTGGAGATGGCCATCACCGAGGAGATGCTGGCCATCGCCTGCCAGGTGCGTCCCCAGGATGTCTGTCTGGTGCCGGAGCGGCGCCAGGAGCTCACCACGGAAGGGGGGCTGGACGTGGCCGGCCAGTTTGTCCAGGTACAACAGGCCTGCACGCGGCTGGCGCAGGTGGGCATTCGCGTTTCCCTGTTCATCGACGCGGACATGCATCAGCTGGAGGCCGCGCGGGCCACCGGCGCGCCGGTGGTGGAACTGCACACCGGCGCTTATGCCGAGGCAGAGGGCCCCGTCCGGCAGCAGGCGCTGCGACGCATACGGGACGCGGTGGCGCAGGGGCTGGCCCTGGGGCTGGAGGTCAATGCCGGCCATGGCCTGTCCTACCACAACGTCCAGGCCATAGCCGCCATTCCCGGGGTGCGCGAGCTCAATATCGGGCATGCCATCGTGGCTCGCTCCCTGTTCACGGGCTGGGAGAATGCGGTGGCGGAAATGAAGCGGCTCATGCTCCAGGCCCGGGGCTGCTGAGCCCGCGGGACATGCGGGCTACAGGGTTTCCTGCCACAGGGTGAAGCACACATAGCCTTCCCGGTTGCTGGACAACTCCAGGCGATAGCCCACTTCCTGGGCCTGCTTGGCGGCCTGGTACAGACCGATGCCCAGGCCGTCATGGGTGGTAACCGGGGCCTGGAACAGCTTGCCCACCACCTCCTCGCCTGCCGCATGGCCGGTATCGCATACCGTCAGGGTGGGCAGGGGATGGGTCGCCAGGGCGACACGGATGCGGATCTCCGGTTCCCCTACTCGCTTGCGCAGGGCGTTCTGCACCAGGTTGTCGGCCACGCTGTCGAACAGTTCCTGGGGCAGCCAGAGGGCCGAATCCACATCATCGATGTCGAATACCAGACGTTCCTGTGCATAGCGGTTTTTCACGTTGCGCCACCACTCACGCGCCAGGATCTGCTTTTTGTCGACCGACTGGGCCGGGGCCTTGAGCTTGTCCAGGGTGATTTCCAGGCGTTTGGCCACCTGCGGCAGCTGGCGCTGCATCAGGGTCTGCAGGGAGGCGGCCTGTTCCGGCTGGCTGTATTCCGCTGCCGAGCACAGGGCCTTCAGGGATTGCAGCAGGTTCTTGACGTCGTGGGTCAGGCGCGAGCCGGTCTCGTATACCGCCTGGGAGTAGGCGTTGGCCTGCATTTCCTGTTCACGCCGCTTGGCCGCGTAAAAGTAGCCGATGATCTCGGTGAGCAGGCGCAGGTGCAGGGAAAAGGCCGGGTTTGCCGGACCATCCGTGAAGAAGGTGACTTCCACGTCCAGATGGCGGAAGGACTCGGCGTGCGGGCTGTGCTCTCCCAGCGCATCGCGCGAGCGGGGGGTCTTCCAGGTGACTCCGGTGGACCAGGGCAGGGAGGTGAAGCCCAGCATGGCCGCGCGCAGGAAGCGCTCCGGATCACTGACCCGTTCCGCCGCGTCGGACAGGTCACCGAGCCATTCCTCCAGGGGCAGACCCAGGGACAATACATAGCGGGAGAACAGGTTGCGCAGGCTGGAATCACCGCCGCGTGGCTGCCAGAGCCAGGTGATCAGCAGCAGGGATGCAGCCAGGGTGGTCAGGCTCATGAGCACGCCATGGCCGTAATCGGTGTCCATCAGACGCATGGCGGCATAGCTGCCCAGGGCGAGCACAGCGATGAACAGCTCGAAGAACAGGGTATACAGCAGGTCCACCACGCCCACGTGACGCCGGATCTCCGGTGAAGGGAACACGACCATGATCAGGGGGAGGATCAGCATGCTGTCGCGCCACAGGGTCACCTGCCGCGCGCCCCGCATGGCCAGGCCGAAGCCCTGGGGCAGCAGCCACAGGAACAGCAGCAGGAGCAGGTACAGCACGCCCAGCCAGATGCCGGTCCGCTCCCGGGCGGAACGCAGGCCCATGGCCACCCCCGCCAGCAGGCCGGCCAGCAGCACGGTCCAGAAGGCCGCCGCCAGCAGGGAGTTCAGCAGCATCAGCACCCCCCCCGCCGCCAGTACCCCCAGGATCCGGAGATTGCCCAGGCGCTGCAGGCCGCTGAAGAACGGTTGCCAGACGAGAAAGACCAGGTAGTGCGCCAGGATGAGAAAGCGCCCCCAGGGCTCGCCATGCCCCCAGACGAAGGCGGCATGCAGCAGCACCAGCATCAGCGCCAATATTCGGTTGCCATGACGTTGCAACAGCTTGGCGGGGACAGGGGGCATGACGTTCATGTGGCAGCCTTATCGACGTGCTGATTCCGGACTTGAGGTGTGCGCTGGCACGCCACCACATTACGGCATGGGGACTTCGACACGCGCGACGAGGTATCGCCAGCGGTCGTCCCCGGGGTGGCGGGCAAGTGCTTGATTTTTCTGACTCCCATGATTGGCTCGGGATTTGCTTGTGCGCGGCATGCACACACGATCCGGTTTTACCCTGCTGGAGCTGGCCATACTTCTGCTGGTGCTGGGCCTGCTGGTGGGCGGCATCCTGAAATGGCAAGAGGGCGCGGGACAGGCCAGCCAGGCGGTATCCACCTCGGCCCGCTGAGCGCCGTCCGTCCAGGATGGGCTCAGCCCTGGCTCAGGCGCAGTTCCGCCGCGCTCAGGGTCTCGGGCTCGCCGCGCAACACCAGCACATCGCCCTCACGCAGAACGGTCTCCGGATCCGTACCCATACCGGACTGACCATAGCGCCGCAGGCTCACCAGATCCACACCCAGATCGGACAGGCTCAGCTCGGCGAGGCGCCGTCCCGCCGCCCAGAACCCTGGACCCAGGAGGATGGATGCGAGGCGTTCGCCGCGCGCGTCCTCGTCCTCGTCCGTGAGACCACGGAAATAGCCCCGCAGGGCGCCATAGCGGGCTTCCCGCGTGTGGCGGATGCGCTTGAGCACGCGCGACAGGGGGACGCCAGCCATGAGCAGGGTCTGTGAGGCCAGCATGAGCGCGCCTTCCATGACTTCGGGCACCACTTCCGCCGCGCCTGCCTGGCGCAGCTGGTCCAGGCTGGATTCGTCCACGGTGCGCACGATGACTGGCGCATCCGGTTTCAGGCGATGGGCGGCGGAGATGATCTGCAGGGCGGAAGGGGTGTGTGCGAAGCTGACCACCACGGCCCGGGCCCGGTGTACCCCGGCGGCCATGAGCACCTCCGCCCGTGTGGCATCGCCGAACACCACGGCGTCTCCCGCCTGGGCTGCCGCATGCACGCGCCGGGGATCGTCGTCCAGGGCGATGAAGGGCACCTGCTCGGTCTCCAGCATGCGTGCCAGGTTCTGGCCGCTGCGGCCATAGCCGCACAGGATCACGTGCTTGTGCTTGCCGAAGGCGCGCGCCGCGATTTCGTGCACCTCGCGCGCCTGTTCCATCCAGGCGCCGCCCTCCAGACGCCTGGCCAGGGCCGCGCCGGCGAGAAACAGGCCGGGCGCGACCAGCATGGACAACACCATGGCGGCCAGGATGGTCTGGTGCAGGTCGCGTCCGATGAGGGCATTGCCGGCAGTCAGTCCGAGCAGCACGAATCCGAATTCCCCGGCCTGCGCCAGGCTGAGGCCGACCCGCGCCACCACGGGCCAGGAATGGGTGAACAGACCGGTCAGCAGACCGATCACCAGGCCCTTGCCCAGGATAAGCAGCGCCAGGACGCCGAATACCTCCATCCAGTTGCCGGCCACCACGCGCAGGTCCAGCATCAGGCCGACGGTCACGAAGAAGAGTCCCATGAGCACGTCGCGGAAGGGACGGATGTCCGATTCCACCTGATAGCGGTATTCGGTCTCGGCGATGAGCACGCCCGCCAGGAAGGCGCCCAGGGCCAGGGACAGGCCGGCCTGGTCGGTGATATAGGCCAGGCCCAGGGTGACCAGCAGCACGTTGAGCATGAACAGCTCGCCGGACTTGGCCTGGGCTACCCACTGGAACCAGGGCCGCATGAGACGCTGCCCCAGGGCCAGGATCAAGACCAGGGCCAGGCTGGCCTTGAGCGTGGCCAGCAGCATGGCTTCCCCCATGCCGCCGCTTTTTGCCAGGGCCGGCACGAAGATGATGAGGGGGGCCACGGCCAGGTCCTGGAACAACAGTATCCCGAGGATGAGACGCCCGTGATCGCTGCCCAGCTCGTCGCGTTCGGCCAGGAGCTTGCTGACCACGGCGGTGGAGGACATGGCCAGCACCCCGCCCAGGGCCAGGCCTGCCTCCCAGGGCAGGCCCAGCAGCAGCCCCAGCGCCATGACCACGAACATGGTGACACCCACCTGCAGCCCCCCCAGACCGAACACCGCCTGGCGCATGGACCGCAGACGGGAGAGGGAAAATTCCAGGCCGATGGAGAACATGAGGAAGACCACCCCGAACTCTGCCAGACGGGCAGTGGGGGATTCATGCTCCACGTGTGGCAGAAAAGGGCCCAGGCCGATGCCGATGAGTACATATCCCAGCAGGGCCGGCAGGCCGGCGGCCTTCAGCCCGGCAACGACGAATACGCCGGCGCTCAACAGGATCAGGGTCAGTTCCAGTGTGGTGGGCATGGGCGGGTGTGCGCGGTGAACGGCAAGCAGCGGGGCCATGTTATACGCTTGCCGCGCGCTGCCTACCGTTCGCGCAAACGCTATACTCTCGGCCCATTATGACATCGACCCTCCCCACCTCCGATGCGATCCTCGACATCGCCCGCCGCACGCTGGAAATCGAATCGGCGGCGGTGCTCAAGCTCGGCGCCCATCTGGGAGATGCCTTCCTGCGCGCCGTGGAGACGCTGCTGGCCTGCCGGGGCAGGGTAGTGGTTTCCGGCATGGGCAAGTCGGGCCATATCGGCAGCAAGATCGCCGCTTCCCTGGCCAGTACCGGCACCCCCGCCTTCTTCATGCATCCGGCGGAGGCCAGCCATGGCGACCTGGGCATGATCACCGGCGAGGATGTGGTCATCGCCCTGTCCAACTCCGGCGAAAGTCCGGAGATCGCCAGCATCGTGCCCCTCATCAAGCGGCGCGGAGCCCGCCTGATCGGCATGACCGGTAATTCCGCATCCACCCTCGCGCGCCAGTCGGACATCCACCTGGAGGCCCGGGTGGAGCAGGAGGCCTGTCCCCACAACCTGGCCCCTACCGCCAGCACGACCGCGGCCCTGGCCCTGGGGGATGCCCTGGTGGTGGCCACCCTGTTCGCGCGGGGCTTCACCGCCGAGGACTTCGCCCGCACCCATCCAGGCGGCGCCCTGGGGCGCCGCCTGCTGGTGCACGTACGCGACCTGATGCATGCCGGCGCCGACCTGCCGGTGGTGGCGGACACCGCCAGCCTCCGGGACGCGCTCATGGAGATGACCCACAAGGGCCTGGGCATGACCGCCGTGACCCGGGCCGACGGGCGTCTGGCCGGCATCTTCACCGATGGCGATCTGCGCCGCCTGTTCGACCGGGACGTGGATCTGCGTGACGTGAAGATCGCCGAGGTGATGAAAAACGGTCCACTCACCATCTCCCAGGATGTGCTGGCCGTGGAGGCGGCGCGCGTCATGGAGCAGACCAAGGTGAACGGACTGCTGGTGGTGGATGCGGCGGGTCGCCTGACGGGTGCCCTGAACATGCATGACCTGTTGCGGGCAGGCGTGGTATGAAGGCCCCGCCCGTCCACCGGCGCGCCCGGCATGGGTGCCGTATCGCGACACGTGGCCTCCGGGTGACTGGGTACATTTTTCCGGCGACCTGCCGATGATGGGCCATCCGCCGGAGGTGCGCGTGCGGGCGGGTGTGAGACGACGGGATATCGTATGAGTGGTGAAGGAGTTTCCCTGCAGGAACGTATCCGCCAGGTGCGCATGATCGTGTTCGACATCGATGGTGTGCTCACGGATGGCAGTCTGTTCTACGGTGACGATGGCCAGGAGTACAAGGCCTTCAATTCCCGCGATGGCCACGGCATCAGGATGCTGGCCGCCGCGGGCGTGGAGGCGGGCATCATCACCGGCCGCACGTCCCAGGTGGTGCTGCACCGGGCGCGCAACCTGGGGATCCAGCACATCTTCCAGGGCGCGCATGACAAGCTGGATGCCTTCGAGGCCCTGCTGCGGAACCAGGCCCTGGCTCCCGAGAACATTGCCTACATGGGCGACGACATCGTCGATCTGCCGGTGTTGCGCCGCTGCGGCCTGGCCGTCACGGTGCCGGATGCACCGGACGAGGTGAAGGCGTGTTGCCACATGATCACCCGCGCGGCCGCGGGCAGGGGGGCTGCACGGGAGGCATGCGAGGCAATCATGCGCGCACAGGGCACCTGGGCGGCGCAACTGGCCCTGTATGACCGCTGAGTGCCCATGACAGGCGGACACCAGATCCATTGGCTGCCGCTCGGCCTGGCGGGCCTGCTGGCCTTGCCCGCCTTCTGGTTGAACCAGTTGATCCACCGTCCGGTGGTCGAGGACCTGGGCGGTTTCGCGCACGAGCCGGACACCATCGTCGAGAACTTCAACGCCCTGGCCTTCAACCAGCAGGGCCAGCCCCTGCACGCCCTGCATGCTACGCGCCTGGTGCACTATATGGATGACGATACCACCGAACTGCTGGACCCCCGCTTCAGTGTGCAGGAGCCATCCGGGAACCGCTCCGAGGTCCGCGCACGACGCGGGCAGGTGTCTAGCAATGGCCAGCACGTGCATTTCCTCGGGGACGTGCGGCTGACGCGCAGCGCGGCGGGCAAACCGCCCATCACGCTGGAGACGGAATATCTCTGGATCACGCCGGATGCGGGCATCATGCGGACGGACAGGCCGGTGACCCTGAAACAGGGGCGTGCCGCCATGCACGCCAACCGGCTGCTGATGAACGAACAAGGCAAGGAAATCACCCTGTCCGGGAGGGTGCATGCGCGTTATGAATGAGACCGCCGTAAGACGATGGCTGCCCTGTCTGCTTGCGCTGGCACTTTTCCAGGGCAACCCGGCATGGGCGGAGAAGGCCGACCGCGACAAGCCCATCAACGTGGAGGCGGACAGCGTCCGGATGGACGACGTGAAACGGGTGGCGGTCTACGAAGGCCATGTGGTGATGACCCAGGGCACACTGATGATCAACGCGGAGCGCATCGAAGTGCGCCAGGACGGCAAGGGGGTGATCTCCGGCCTGGCGATCGGCAACCCGGTGTATTTCCGTCAGAAGATGGATGCCAGCAGCGAATTCGCGGAAGGCTGGGCCCAGCGTATCGAGTACGACGGCCAGGGCGACAAGATCCGGCTTCTGGGCCAGGCCCGGCTCAAGCGCGGTATCGAGGAGCTGCGGGGCAGTCTGATCACCTATGACAGCGCTACCGGGCTCTTCCAGGCCAAGGGCGGGGGCGATGGTGTCCCGGGACGTGTCCGGGCCGTGATCCGTCCCCGCGCCCAGGCCCAGCCGTGAGCGCCTGTCTGGAAAATGTGCCGGAAGCCCCGGAGGATGCCCGCCCACCGGCTGGTGTGGCGCTGATCGCGGAGAATCTGGCCAAGCGTTACAAGGCGCGCCAGGTGGTCAGCGGCGCCTCGTTCCAGGTGGGTAGTGGCGAAGTGGTGGGCTTGCTGGGTCCCAATGGCGCGGGCAAGACCACCTGCTTTTATATGGTGGTGGGCCTGATCCGGGCCGATGCGGGTCACATCCTGCTGGAAGCGGACGGGCGGCGCACACGGCTGACCGACCTGCCGGTCTACCGGCGCTCCCGCCTGGGTCTTTCCTATCTGCCCCAGGAACCGTCCATCTTCCGGCGCCTGTCCGTGGCGGACAACATCGCCGCCATGCTGGAACTGAAAGGCTGTCGGGGGGATGAGCTGGAGCAGCGCCTGGAAGACCTGCTGGCCGATCTGCACATCTCCCATCTGCGGGATGCGCCGGCCACCGCCCTGTCCGGCGGCGAACGGCGCCGGGCGGAGATTGCCCGCGCCCTGGCCACCTCGCCCCGCTTCGTACTGCTGGACGAACCCTTCGCCGGCATCGACCCCATCTCGGTCATAGACATCCAGAAAATCGTGGGCTTCCTGACCCAGCGCGGGATCGGCGTACTCATCACCGATCACAACGTGCGGGAAACCCTGGGCATCTGCCACCGGGCCTACATTCTCAATGAAGGCCGGGTGCTGGCGGCTGGGACGCCGGACGAGATCATTTACAATGAAAGCGTTCGCAGGGTCTACCTCGGGGAGCACTTCAAGCTCTAGATGGTGTGCGATGAAGCAGAGCCTACAACTCAAGCTGCATCAGCAGCTTACCCTCACCCCCCAGCTGCAGCAGTCCATCCGTCTGCTGCAGCTGTCGACGCTGGAATTGAGCCAGGAGATCTCCCAGATGCTGCAGGAGAACCCCATGCTGGAACGCATGGACGGTATCGACCGCTTCGAGGGCGGTGGCGAGGCCGCCGGGGAGGAGACAACACCGCATGCGGAGCGGGACGAGATCTACGACGAAATGGCCTGGGGCGATCGCAACGTGGGCTCTTCCCATGCCAGCGCGCATGACGACGACGAGGATCACGATTTTCAGCATGCCGATACCCACCAGACCAGCCTGCATCAGCACCTATTCAGCCAGCTCAGCCTGACTCCACTAGGAGAACGGGATCGTCGGCTGGTGAGCCTGCTCATCGAAACGCTGAATGACGACGGCTATCTCGGCAGCAGCCTGGAGGAAATCGCGGAACTGCTCGCGGATCTGCCTCTGGAAGATCGGGGGATCGAGCCGCTGGAGCTGTCCACCGCCCTGAAACTGCTGCAAAGCTTCGAGCCAGCCGGCGTGGGCGCGCGGGGCCTGGGTGAGTGCCTGTGGCTGCAGCTCAATGCCTTGCCGCCGGGCACGCCCAACCTGGAGCTGGCCAAGACCATGGTGCAGGCGCACCTGCCCCTGCTGGCCGAGCGCGAATACGGCAAGATCAAGAAACTCATGGGCCTGACGGACCCGCAGTTCATCCAGATCCGCCAGCTCATCACCTCCCTGAACCCGCGTCCCGGCGCGGCCTTCTCGCCCCTGGACACGCGTTATGTGGTGCCCGACGTGCTGGTGAAGAAGGTCAAGGGCCTGTGGATCGCCAGCCTCAATCCCGATGCGGTCCCCAAGCTGCGCATCAACGAGATGTATGCCGGCATTCTGCGTGCCAACCGGGGCGGAGGCAGCGGCCTGTCCGCGCAGCTGCAGGAAGCCCGCTGGCTCATCAAGAATGTGCAGCAGCGCTTCGAAACCATACTCCGGGTGTCCCAGGCCATTGTCGACCGCCAGCGCATGTTTTTCGAGCACGGCGAGGTGGCCATGCGCCCACTGACCCTGAAGGAGATCGCCGAGACCGTGGAGCTGCATGAGTCCACCATCTCCCGCGTCACCACCCAGAAATACATGATGACCCCGCGGGGGCTGTTTGAATTCAAGTACTTCTTCGGCAGCGCCCTGGCCACGGAAGAGGGCGGGGCCACCTCCAGCACCGCCATCCGGGCCCTGATCAAACAGGTCATCGAGGCAGAGAACCCCCTCAGGCCCATGTCGGATCAGGCCCTGTCCGAATACCTGGGCAAGCAGGGTTTCGTGGTGGCGCGCCGTACCGTGGCGAAGTACCGCGAACTCATGAACATCCCTCCCGCCAACCAGCGCAAGTCCTGTTAAGCGCGTCTCACAAGGAGCTTCCATGAATCTCACCATCACCGGCCACCACCTGGATGTGACCCCCGCCATCCGCGCGTATGTGGAAGAGAAGGTCGGCCGTATCGCGCGCCACTTCGACCAGGTCATCGACGTGTCCGTCATGCTGGCGGTGGAAAAGCTCAAGCACAAGGCAGACGTGAACGTACGCGTGCGCGGCAAGGACATCTATGTGGAGGCCATCGAGGAGGATATGTACGCTGCCATCGACGCCCTGGCCGACAAGCTGGACCGCCAGGTGATCAAGCACAAGGAAAAGACCACGGATGCGCGTCGGGAATCCGGCGGCTTGAAGCATCAGAGCGGCGCGGAATAGACCCGCAGCGCGCGTAACGCGGCCCGTGCCGCCACAAGTGGCGCGGACGGCCGCCAAGGGATCGCAACATGAACCTCATCACCCCCTTGCTCCAGCCCGCCAATGTCCTGGCGAACCTGGATGTCTCCGGCAAGAAGCGCCTGTTCGAGCAGGTGGCCCAGCTGATCCAGGCCAGCCACAAGGTGGAGGCCCAGGAAGTCTTCGACAGCCTGTTTTCCCGGGAAAGGCTGGGGTCCACCGGTCTGGGTTATGGCATCGCCATTCCGCATGGGCGCATCAAGCAACTGCGGGACACGGCCTGTGCCTTTCTGCGGCTCGGGACGGCTATCGACTTCGACGCGCCGGACCATCAGCCCGTGGATCTGGTGTTCGCGCTGCTGGCCCCCGCGGCGGCTACCGATCTGCACCTGCGGATCCTGGGCGAGCTGGCCGCTATGTTCTCCGACGAGGCCTTCCGCGCCCGTCTGCGCGCGGCCCCGGACGCCGCCGCTCTGCATCGTCTGCTGACCGAGTGGACTCCCTGAAGCAAGCCGGCCCATGTCCACGCAGTCCGTCGCCGTCAGTCATCCCATCCCGGTCGCGGAGCTGTTCCGCCAGGCCGAGGGACGCCTGCGGCTCACCTGGGTGGCCGGGCGCGAGGGTGGACAGCGCCTGCTGACCACGGACCTCATCCAGACGCCGCCCCTGGTCGCCGGTGATCAGCCGGAAGAAGGCCATCCCGATCGGGTGCTGGTGCTGGGCACGGCCGAACTGGAGCATCTGCGCCGCCTGCCGCCTGCGGATCAGGCCCGGGCGGTGGGCAGGCTCTTTTCCCGCCAGGTCGCCGCCGTGGTGGTGGCCGGCGGTACCGTGGTCCCACCCTATCTCGTGACGGCCGCGGATCGCGGCAACCTTCCCCTGTTCAGCTCGCCGGAGTCCGGCCCAAGCCTCATTCGCATCCTGTCCCACATCGCAGGCCAGTCGCTGGCCCCCACCACGGTACTGCACGGCGTGTTTCTGGAGGTCCTGGGGCTGGGGGTGCTGCTGACCGGGGATCCGGCCATCGGCAAGAGCGAACTGGCCCTGGCACTCATCACGCGTGGCCACCGGCTGGTGGCGGACGATGTGCTGGAGGTGCGGGCCGTCTCCCCGGATGCCCTGGAAGGCCGTTGTCCCGTATTGCTGCGGGACTACATGGAAGTGCGCGGTCTGGGCCTGCTCGACATCCGCAGCCTGTTCGGCGAAACCGCGGTCAAGTACCAGAAGCACATCAAGCTCATCATCCACCTCACCCCGGCGACCCAGGGGGAGGAGGTGGATCGGCTGGACATGAGTGCCGGCAGGCGCGTGATTCTGGGGGTGGCCGTGCCGGAGGTGCAGATTCCCGTGGCCGCAGGCCGCAATCTGGCCGTACTGGTGGAGGTGGCGGTACGCAACCACATCCTCAAGCTGCGCGGCAATGACCCCACGGCGCAATTCGTCGAACGCCAGCGTCTGGCCCTCGCGCAGGCAGACCCGGAAGCGGGGGAGCCATGAGACTGGTGCTCATCAGCGGGCTGTCCGGCTCGGGCAAGAGCGTGGCTCTCAAGGCCATGGAGGACGCGGGTTTCTACTGCATCGACAACCTGCCCGCGCCCCTGCTGCCGGCCACCATGGAGCACATGCGCCTGTATGGCGTGCGGGACACGGCCCTCAGCATCGATTCCCGCAGTGGTGCCAATCTGGTGGATCTGGGACAGGAACTGGACGAGCTGCGTCGCCACATGGAGGTGCGCATCCTGTTTCTCACGGCGCGGGATGACACCCTGGTGCGGCGCTTTTCGGAGACCCGCCGCCGCCATCCCCTGTCGTTTGGCGAGCGCTCCCTGAAAGAGTGCATCCACGAGGAACGGGAGATGCTGGCGGCCCTGGCCGCCAGTGCCCACCTCATCGATACCAGCGATCTGTCGGCCAATGCCCTGCGCGCCCAGATCAAGGACCTGCTCGCTCTGGAGAGCGCGGCCTTCACCCTGGTATTCGAGTCCTTCGGCTTCAAGCACGGCATTCCCATGGACGCGGATCTGGTGTTCGACGTGCGCTGCCTGCCCAACCCGCATTACGACCCGGAACTGCGCCCCCTCACCGGCCGGGACCGCCCGGTCATCGCCTTCCTGGAGGCCGATCCCCAGGTCAGGGAGATGCTGACGGATATCCGTGATTATGTGGGCAAGTGGCTGCCGGCCTACATCCGCGACAACCGCCACTACTTCACCGTGGGCCTGGGCTGCACCGGTGGGCAGCACCGCTCCGTGTATTTCGCGGAGACCCTGGCGACCCATTTCCGCCAAAGCCGGCAGGTCCTGGTGCGCCACCGGCAACTGGGGTGAGTCCGGGGTGCCGTCCCAGGTGAAACCGCATGTGCGGTCCCTCCTGCCCGGCGACTGGCTCATCCTGGCCGCGGGTCTGGCCCTGGTGACGGGACTTTGGCTGCAACGGACCGACAGCCTGGACGGGCGGGTGATCATCCGCCTGGAGGGTCGGCCCTTCGCCGAAGCCAGCCTGCGTCTGAACCGGGTCATCCAAGTGCCCGGTCCCCTGGGGGAGAGCCAGGTGGAGATCCGGGATGGGCGCGTAAGGGTGGCGGCCGACCCCAGTCCACGCCAGCTCTGCGTGCGGCAGGGTTGGATTCCCCCGGGGGGCGCGGCCGTGTGCCTGCCCAACCGGGTGGCCGTGGAAAACGCTGCCTCAGGCTATGACTCCCTCAACTACTGAGCCTGGGTCCGGAGTCGCCCGCATAATGCCGGCCAGCCCGGAGGACCGGCGGGTGGCCGGCCTGGCCGCCGCCGCCCTCGGCCTCACCCTGGCGGAAGCGGCCATCCCCCTGCCCATCCCCGGGGTGAAGCCGGGCCTGGCCAATATCGTCACCCTGCTGGTGCTCTATCGTCATGGATGGAGGATGGCGGCCTGGGTGGCGGGCCTGCGCATCGTTGCCGGTGCCCTGGCCCTGGGCCAGTTCCTTACCCCGGCCTTCGTGCTGTCCCTGTCCGGCGGCGTCATGAGCCTGCTCACCCTGGCCTGGGCCATGCACCTGCCCCGACGCTGGTTCGGACCTGTGGGCCTGTCGGTGCTGGCGGCCCTGGCCCACATCGGGACCCAGCTTCTGGTGGTGGATCTGTGGCTCATGCCGGGTGGCAGCCTCATGGCCCTCATGCCCCTGTTTCTTACCGCCGCGCTCATCACCGGCCTGGGCAATGGCCTGGCCACCGCGCATCTGCTCAGACATGATGCACCCGGCCAGGAGGGAAGCCACCCATGAAACGCATCACCCTCGCCCTGACCGGCGCCTCCGGCATGGCCTATGGCTTACGCCTGCTGGAATGCCTACTGGACGCCGACCGCGAAGTGGATCTGCTGGTCTCCCAGGCCGCGCGTGTCGTCGCCCGGCAGGAACTGGACCTGATCCTGCCGGCGGACAATGCCGCCCTGGTGGAGGCGCTGCGCCTGCGCTTCGCCGGCGGCATGCTGCGGGCCTACGCTGACAAGGAATGGTTCGCTCCCGCGGCTTCCGGCTCCAATCCGGCCCAGGCCATGGTGGTATGCCCCTGCAGCATGGGCAGCCTGGCGGCCATTGCCCAGGGTCTGGCGGAAAACCTGCTGCAGCGTGCTGCGGATGTGATGCTGAAGGAGCGCCGTCCGCTCATCCTGGTGCCGCGCGAGACCCCATTCTCCCTCATCCACCTGCGCAACATGACCACCCTGGCCGAGGCCGGGGCAACGATCCTGCCGGCCAACCCGGGCTTCTACCATCGGCCCGGCGATGTGGCGGCGGTGGTGGATTTCGTTGTGGCGCGCATCCTCGATCAGTTGGGCATGGAGCATGCCTTGCTGCCGCGCTGGGGGGCGTGAGCCGGGATGTGGCGCGCGTCGGTGCTTCAGACTGCCGGGGACGGACGTGGCTGCCGCACCTGCGCCTCGGGGTCGAGCTCCGCCGCCACCGACTCCAGCGCGTCCTTGAGGGTTTCTTCCGGCAGGGCATTGAGGTTTTCCGCCAGGACCTCGGCGGCATCGATGGTGTCCTGGTCCCGTGGCAGGTCATCCTCGTCCAGATTGGCCACCAGCACGGCCGCGGCCCCCACCACCTGCAGCAGGCGCTGCCTTTCCCCCATGAGCAGTTCCATCTCTTCCCGCAGGAGCTGGACTTCCTCGTTGTTCATGGCCTGGTTGCGCATGTTCATCCTCCCTCCACCGAGCTTGCCACTGATGCATGAAATGATACGCGTGAAATCCCCCGGCCGTGCTTCCCGCCCATGCAGCGCCCAGCGGTCTGTCCACCCCATCCAACGCACCGCCCGCACGCGGGGATGCGCGAAGAAAACCCTGTAGAACTGCCGATGCGCGAGACGCTTTCACCCTGGGTGTTCGATGCCTCACCCGACAACTTCGAGTCCCTGGTCCAGGGCAACTCCATGAAAGGCCTGGTACTGGTGCACTTCTGGACCCCCAAGGCCGGGCCCTGCATGCTCCTCATGCCCCGTCTGGTGCGCTTGGCGGCGGCCTATGGCGGCCGCTTCCTGCTGGTGATGGCCGATACCGATGTGCTCTCCCGTCAGGCCAGGAGCCTGGGAGTCACCAGCGTGCCTACGGTGAAGTTCTTCCTGCACGGCCAGGTGGTGCACACCGTGCATGGTGCAGAGCCCGATGGCACCTTCCACGAGGCCCTGCAGCGCTATCTCGCCACACCACGGGACGGGGCCCGCATGGCCGCCCTGGCCCTGCACCAGCAGGGTGATACGGCGGCGGCCATCGAGCAGTTGGCCTGCATCGCCGTGGAGCACCCTGGGGACCTGGCGGTGAGTACCGACCTGGCCAAGCTGCTCACCCTGGCGGGCCGACCGGAGGAGGCGCTGAGCCTGCTGGCCGCCCTGTCGGCCGAGGCCAGACAGGGCCCGGACATCGCGCCACTGCTGGCGCACCTGGAACTCATCGACGCGGCGCGTAACGGCCCGAGTGATGCCGACGCCCGCCTGCGTGACGATCCGGCCGACCACGACGCCCGCCTGGCCCTGGCCGCCCGGGCCCTGTTCGACGACGCGACGGCGCAGGCCATGGAGCATCTGCTCATCCTGGCCCGCACGGCACCGGATTACCGCGGCGATCTGGGCCGCCGTGCCATGCTGGCACTGTTCGGCATGCTGGGCAGCGAGCATCCGCTCACGCGCCAGTACCGGGGCGCCCTGGCGAGCCTGCATGCCTGAAGGGCGGCGGCCGGGGGGCCGAGGCGCACCGCGAGTCTCGTATCCCGAGTGGGGTCCAGCCCTGCGTACCGGGTGTTACCCGGTTTGCAGGCCCGATCCGGGATTGGCGGTTGCCCTGCAAAACTGCCAAATACCGCATGGGTGAAGGGACGGGCGAAATCGGGCACATGAATCCCACGGGAAGCGAAATAGTCGGCCCTGAACAACCCCGCCAAGCCGCATGAACATTGGATTTTGTGCCTACAAAGTGCTGGCGGATATTGCCGGAATCGATTGGAATGGTGCCGAAACCTTGCAAATTGTGAAGGAGGACGGATGGGCCCGAAGCAGCGACCGGCACTGAGTGAGCACGGCCTGTTCCGGCTGGAACTGGTCAACTGCCCGGCACGAACTGGTTTGCCTGGCCTAGTTGATCGACTGGAGTGGAGTCCAACTCCAAACTGGTTCGGCGGCATCCAGCCAGCGCGACGCCATCGCTCGCGGCCTCTTCACCAGCACCAGGGACCTGGACAAGAAGATCATGCGCTACATCCGCCACTACAACCAGGATGCCAAACCGCTGAAGTGGAAGTACGCCGATTCTTCCCGTCGCATCCGGTGCAATTCATCTGTTTCAGCGGACTAGCCCGCAGGCCGGCCACGTCCTCAGCATACAAAGGGAATGCGCATCACGCCCGCGCGGATCGTGGGCGGCCTTCGGCCCATCAACGCAGTGAGCGATAGGGTCCTGGGCGTTGCCGTTTGCTCAGTACCAGTTGCCAGAGCTGCCCCTGACGGGCTCGGAAAAAACCGGCGCAGGCGTGCAGATAGTACTTCCACATGCGGTAGAAGCGCGCGTCGTAGGCTCGTGACAGGTGCGGCCAGGCGGCTTCGAAGTTGGCCCACCAAGCCATGAGGGTGCGGTCGTAGTCCGGACCGAAGTTGTGCCAGTCTTCGATCAGGAAGCGGTCTTCCAGGCTGTCCGTCAGTTCCAGGGCGGAAGGGAGCTTTCCGTTCGGAAAGATGTAGCGGTCGATCCAGGGGTCCACCTGGCGGGTGGTGCGATAACTGCCGATGGTGTGCAGCAGGAACAGGCCATCTTCTTTCAGGACCCGTCGCACGGTATCGAAATAGACCGGGTAGTTCTTGCGGCCCACATGCTCGAACATGCCCACGGACACGACCTTGTCATAACGTCCCTGAATGGCGCGGTAGTCCATGAGCTCGATGTCGATGGGCAGTCCTTGACAGCGCTCCAGAGCCAGGTTGCGCTGTTCCCTGGACACGGTGACGCCGGTAACCCGTACGCCATGATGGATGGCGGCGTGGCGGGCCAGCCCGCCCCATCCACAGCCGATTTCCAGCAGATGCTCCCCGGGCTTGAGCTCCAGTTTGCGGCAGATCAGATCCAATTTCGCCTGCTGCGCCTGCTCCAGGGTATCGGCCTGGGCCCAATAGCCGCAGGAATAGCTCATGCTGGAATCCAGCATGGCCACGAATACGTCGTTGCCGATGTCGTAATGCCGCTCCCCCACGTGGAAGGCCCTGGCTTCGGATTGGAGATTGAGCACACGGTGGCGCATGCCCTCCATGAGCAGGCGCACCCGGGCCATGCCCACCAGCTTCCGGTCGATGTCGCTGCGCAGCAGACGGTGGAACAGCTCGTCCAGCTGGGGACTGTCCCACAGGCCATCCATGTAACTCTCGCCAAAGCCCAGAGAACCCCGGGCCAGGATCTGGCGATATACGGCGGGATCCCGTACCTGGATGTCCCAGGGGGCGCTACCGTTGAATCGCAGGCCGGCCAGGGCTGCCAGTTCACGCAACACAGGGGGGGGGGCCGGCGGCCGGGTGTTGGGCTGCAGGAGGTCGTCGTCTTGCCGGGTCAGTTGCTGCATGGGCCATTCCTCCCACCCGTGTCCAGGACGCGGGTGGCACAGACAAAGGAACAGAGACATGGCCATCACGCAATGTCGGATAGCGATGTCGTGCCGAAGGGGGCAACCATAAACGTCATGCCATGGGCTGACAACCTCTGTCCGCTTTCGGGGCTCTCCCCGCATCGCTGCTGCCGGCGGAACTGCCCGCACCGGTGTCTGCCGGGAGAGGGTCTCGCCACGAGATGGAATGGCATGCAATCAGCGTGATATATACATGAAACCCTATTCATGGATTTGGGCTATTCATGACCCTCACCGAGCTGCGCTATGTCCTGGCCGTGGCACGTCGCCGTCATTTCGGCCGCGCTGCCGAGGCCTGCCATGTGGCCCAGCCCACGCTTTCCGTGGCCATCAAGAAGCTGGAAGATGAACTGGGGGTTTTGCTGTTCGAGCGGGGAGGCGGGGGCGAGGTGACCGTGACACCGGCGGGCGAGCGGGTGGCGGAGCAGGCGGCGCACATCTTCGAACTGGTGGATGGCATCAAGGACCTGGCGGCCGGTGCCCGCGATGATCTGCAGGGCCCACTGCGCCTGGGGGCCATCTACACCATCGCCCCCTACCTGCTGCCCCGGCTCATCTCCGCCCTGCATGCCATGGCACCTCAGATGCCCTTGCTGCTGGAAGAGAACTACACCCGCGTGCTGACCGAGAAACTGCGTCGGGGTGAGCTGGATGCCATGATCATCGCCACGCCGCTGGGGGAGCCCGGCTTGCTGGCCCTGCCCCTGTACGATGAGCCTTTCCTGGTGGCATTGCCCGCCGGGCACCCCTGGCGGAAAAAGAAGCACATCGCCCCCGTGGAACTGGAACAGGAAAGCCTGCTGCTCCTGGGCAGTGGCCACTGCTTTCGTGACCAGGTGTTGCACGTCTGTCCGGCCCTCGGTCGTTCCGCCCGGGGGCTGGCCAAGACGCTGGAAAGCAGTTCCCTGGAGACCATCCGTCAGATGGTGGCCAGCGGCGTGGGCCTGACGGTCTTACCCTGCACCGCAACACGTGCCCACGACGCCAGCGATGAACTGATCACCACGCGACCCTTCAAGGGTGCACCACCCAGTCGCCAGGTGGCGATAGTCTGGCGCAAGAACTTTCCCCGGCCGCGGGCCATCGAGGCCGTGCGTCAGGCGGTGCTTGCCAGCGATCTGCCCTGTGTACGCAAGATACGTCCCCGACCTGGAGACCGGGGACGAGCGGATGATCAGGGTTTCAGATAGCCATAGCCTTCCACACTCTGCAGCCGGCCGATCTCGGCCACACCGGAGGGCACCACGCTGGCTTCCATGGTCACCGCGTCATCGCCCAGATTGCGGCCTTTGAGGGTGTTGCGGCAGACCCGGAACTCCACGCCCCGCTCCACGAGACCCGCCACCTGCGGCGCGTACTTGCCCTTGTCGTCCTTGGCACCGTCCAGCAGGAAGTCGATGCCCTTGCCATGGGCCACCAGCACGAGCTTGGCGCTCGGATCGGCGTCGAGGTGGTTCTCCATGTTGCGCATGAGAATACGGGCGCGGGTGGAATCGTTGATGTGGTAGACCGTCTTGACCCGGGTTTGCGTGGCCGTGGCGCCTTGCTGCGGCTCGGCAGCCATGGCGGGCAGAGTCGTGGCCAGCACTACGGCGGTGATCAGGGAGGATAGGATGGTTCTGGAAGTCTGGATAGACATGACTGTCTCCTCAAATGGATGAAGGAATTTCGGGTGAAGCCGTCTGGATACCGAACGTGCGACTCAAGAGTTATTTCATGTTGCCCCGTATGCCGTCTTGGTAACTTTGTATCAGCACACATGGAATATTCACACTGTATGGGGGCTCGTCGGTACCGGTGGGTGCAAGCCGCGATGCTGTCCAAGGCCTGGCCGCCCTGTCGGCAGGCCATGTGCCGGGCGCAGATAGCCGGCGCGGGCCGGGTAGCCCGGCCTTGCTATGATGGCAGCTTTGCCATACCGCTCATGCCATGCGCAACACCGCCGTCCTGCTCATCGCCTGTCCCGACAAGAAGGGACTGGTGGCTGCCATCGCCAACTTCCTGCTGGCGCACGACGCCAACATCCTGCACGCGGACCAGCACCAGGACAGCGAGGCGGGTCTGTTTCTCATGCGGGTGGAGTGGGCCCTGGAGGGCTTTACCCTGGGATTGCACCGGTTCGCCGAGACCTTCGCGCCCGTGGCCGCCGCGCACCAGATGGACTGGCGTCTTGCCCTGGCCAGCGTCAGGCCGCGCATGGCCATCTTCGTGTCCAGGTTCGATCACTGCCTGGCGGACCTGCTCTACCGCCAGCATGCCGGGGAGCTGTACTGCGACATCCCCCTCATCATCAGCAACCACCCGGATACCCACTGGCTGGCGGAGGCCTATCGCATCCCTTTCCGGCACATCCCGGTGAACAAGGCCATCAAGCCGGATGCCGAAGCCCAGCAGCAGGCACTGCTGGCGGCCCACCACGTGGACTTCATCGTCCTGGCCCGTTACATGCAGGTGCTTTCCCGCGATTTCATCAGCCACTATCCCAACCGCATCATCAACATCCACCATTCCTTCCTGCCCGCCTTCCACGGCGCCAAGCCTTACCAGCGGGCCTTCGAGCGGGGCGTGAAGCTCATCGGCGCCACCAGTCACTATGTCACGGAGGTGCTGGATGACGGCCCCATCATCGAGCAGGACGTGACCCGCATCAGCCACCGCGACGATCTGGAGGACCTGGTGCAGAAGGGGGCGGACCTGGAGAAGGTGGTGCTCTCCCGGGCAGTGAAGTGGCACATCGACAACCGTATCCTGGTGTACGGCAACAAGACGGTAGTATTCGACTGAGGCAGACAGCTGCCATCGGACCGGAATCCGGCCAGCCAATGGGTGAGCGCGGCATTCCATCAGTTTTGGGAGACAACGAGCATGAAAACCATCCTGGTCACCGGCGGCGCGGGCTATATCGGTTCCCATGCCTGTCTGGAATTCCTGCAGGCCGGCTACGACGTGGTAGTGCTGGACAACCTTTGCAACAGCAGCCCGGAGGCCCTGGCGCGGGTGCAGGCCCTCACCGGCCGGGACCTGATCTTCATCGAAGGCGACATCCGTGACCGTTCAGGGCTGGATACTCTGTTCCGCCGGCACGACATCGACGCGGTGATCCACTTCGCCGGTCTCAAGGCGGTGGGCGAGTCGGTGGCCAAGCCCCTGCTGTACTACGACAACAACATCCGCGGCAGCCTCACCCTGTTCGAGGCCATGCAGTCCGCCGGGGTGAAGAGCATCGTCTTCAGCTCCTCCGCCACGGTGTATGGCGATCCGGCCAGCGTACCCATCCGCGAGGACTTTCCCGTGGGCGGCACCACCAACCCCTACGGCACCAGCAAACTGTTCATCGAGAAGATCCTCCAGGACCTGGCCATTGCCGACCCCGCGTGGCGCGTGGCCCTGCTGCGCTACTTCAACCCGGTTGGCGCGCACGAGAGCGGTCGGATCGGCGAGGACCCCCAGGGCATCCCCAATAACCTCATGCCCTACATCACCCAGGTGGCGGTGGGCCGGCGGGAATTCCTGAGCGTCTTCGGCAACGACTACCCCACGCCGGACGGTACCGGAGTGCGGGACTACATCCACGTGGTGGACCTGGCCCGGGGCCATGTGAAGGCGCTGGAGAAACTGGCCGAGGGCCCGGGGGTGGGCGTCTGGAACCTGGGCACTGGTCGGGGCTATAGCGTGCTGGACATGGTACATGCCATGGAACAGGCATCGGGCCGGCCCGTGGCGTACCGCTTCGCACCCCGGCGGGCAGGGGATGTGGCCCAGTGCTGGGCCGATGCGGACAAGGCGCTGCAAGAGCTGGGCTGGCGTGCCGAACGGGGCTTGCAGGCCATGTGCGCCGATGCCTGGCGCTGGCAGTCCATGAACCCCCATGGCTATACACGAGGTACGACATGATTCTGGTCACCGGCGGCGCGGGTTTCATCGGCGCCAACTTCGTCCTGGACTGGCTGCGGCAGCATGATGAACCGGTCCTCAACCTGGACAAGCTCACCTACGCGGGGAACCCGCGCAACCTGGACAGTCTCAGGGATGATCCGCGCCACATATTCATCAAGGGGGATATCGGCGAGCGGGAGCTGGTGGGCAAGCTGTTGGCCCTGCACCGGCCCCGGGCCATCGTCAACTTCGCCGCCGAATCCCATGTGGACCGTTCCATCCATGGTCCGGAGGACTTCATCCAGACCAATGTGGTGGGCACCTTTCACCTGCTGGAGGAGGCACGGGGCCATTGGATGAATCTGCCCGAGGCGGAGAAGACCACCTTCCGCTTCCTGCATGTGTCCACCGATGAGGTCTACGGCTCCCTGGGCCAGGAAGATGCCCCCTTCACCGAGGACACCCCCTTCGCCCCCAACAGCCCCTACTCGGCCAGCAAGGCCGCCTCCGACCACCTGGTGCGTGCCTACCACCACACCTACGGTCTGCCCACCCTTACCACCAACTGCTCCAACAACTACGGCCCCTACCAGTTTCCCGAGAAGCTCATTCCGCTCATCATCCTCAACGCCACCCGGGGCAAGCCCCTGCCCATCTATGGTGACGGCATGAACGTGCGTGATTGGCTGTATGTGAGTGACCACTGCACGGCCATCCTGGAGGTGCTGGACAAGGGCAGACCGGGAGAGGTCTACAACGTGGGGGGCTGGAACGAGATGCCCAATATCGAGATCGTCGAAAGGGTGTGCACCCTGCTGGACGAGATGCGCCCTGACCCGGCCGGTCCCTACCAGCGGCTCGTCACCTACGTCACGGACCGCCCGGGCCACGACCGCCGCTACGCCATCGATGCCACCAGGATCCATCGCGAGCTGGGCTGGAGGCCGGCGGAGACCTTCGCGACCGGCATCCGCAAGACGGTGCAGTGGTATCTGGAGCACATGGACTGGGTGGAAGACGTGGCGAGCGGCGAATACCGCAAGTGGCTCGACACCAACTACGCGGGGAGGAATTGAGCATGCAGCGCCGGGGAATCATCCTCGCCGGTGGCAGTGGCACCCGTCTGTACCCCGCCACCCTGGCGGTGTCCAAGCAACTGCTGCCCATCTACGACAAGCCCATGATCTACCACCCGCTCACCACACTGATGCTGGCGGGCATGCGGGACATCCTGATCATCTCCACGCCGCAGGATACGCCGCGTTTTGCCCAGCTCTTGGGCGATGGGGGTCAGTGGGGCATCCACCTGAGCTACGCGGTGCAGCCCAGCCCGGACGGCCTGGCCCAGGCCTTCGTCATCGGCGCAGATTTCATCGGTGGCCACCCCAGTGCCCTGGTGCTGGGTGACAACATTTTCTACGGCCACGACTTGGCCAAGGACCTGAAGGCGGCCGGTGAAGGCGGGCAGGGCGCCACCGTTTTCGCCTATCGGGTGCATGACCCGGAACGCTACGGCGTAGTGGAATTCGGTCCCCAGGGCCGGGCCGTGAGCCTGGAGGAGAAGCCCGTCCGACCCAAGTCCCATTACGCCGTCACCGGCCTGTATTTCTACGACACCCGCGTGGTGGATATCGTCCGCACCCTGAAACCCTCCCCCCGGGGCGAACTGGAGATCACCGACGTCAACCGCCAGTATCTGGCCTGGGGCGAGCTCAACGTCTCCATCATGGGCCGGGGCCACGCCTGGCTGGATACCGGCACCCACGAATCCCTGCTGGAGGCCGGGCTGTTCATCCAGACCATCGAGAAGCGCCAGGGCCTCAAGGTGGCCTGCCCGGAGGAGATCGCCTACCGCCAGGGCTACATCACGGCGGAGCAGATGCTCCGCCTGGCCGAGCCCCTGAAGAAGAACGGCTATGGCCAGTACCTGCTGTCCATGCTCGACGAGAAGGTGTTCTGATGCGGGTCATCGAGACCGGGCTCCCCGACGTGCTGTTGCTGGAACCCAAGGTGTTCGGCGATGCCCGGGGCTTCTTCCTGGAAAGCTGGAACCGGAACAGTTTTGCCAGCCTGGGCCTGGACCTGGACTTCGTGCAGGACAACCACTCCCGCTCCGCCCAGGGGGTGTTGAGGGGCCTGCATTACCAACTCCATCAGCCCCAGGGCAAGCTGGTGCGCGTGGTGAGCGGCGCGGTGTTCGACGTGGCCGTGGACCTGCGGCGGTCCTCTCCTCGTTTCGGCAAGTGGGTAGGTTATGAACTCTCCGCCGACAACCATCGCATGCTGTGGATCCCCCCGGGCTTCGGCCATGGCTTCCTGGTGCTGTCGGACACAGCCGATTTCCTCTACAAGGCCAGCGCCTACTATGCGCCGGAATGGGACCGGGGCATCCGCTGGGACGACCCGGACATCGGCGTGCAATGGCCCCTGCAGGGCGTGCCCACACTTTCTGCCAAGGACCAGGGCCAACCCTGCCTCAAGGATGCGGAGGTCTATCCGTGAACGCCCCGCCGACCCGCATCCTGCTCACCGGCGCCAACGGTCAGGTGGGCTGGGAACTGCACCGTACCCTGGCCACCCTGGGCCAGGTGGTGGCCATGGATTCCCGGGCCATGGATCTGGCGGACCCGGACGCCATCCGCCGCGCACTGGCGGAGGTCCGGCCCCGCCTCATCGTCAACCCGGCCGCCTACACCGCCGTGGACCAGGCGGAGCGCGAGCCGGATCTGGCCCGCAAGGTGAATGCCGAGGCCCCCGGCATCCTGGCGGAGGCGGCGGCGAAATCCGGCGCCCTGCTGGTGCACTACTCCACGGACTACGTTTTCGGTGGTGGCGGCATCTCGCCTTGGAAGGAGAATGACCCCACCGCTCCCGTCAATGTCTACGGCGCCACCAAGCTGGCCGGCGAGCAGGCCATCATCGCCAGCGGCTGTCACCATCTCATCTTTCGCACTTCCTGGGTGTACGGTGCCCGGGGCACCAACTTCCTGCTCACCATGCGCCGGCTGGTGCGGGAGAGGCCGGAATTGAAGATCGTCGACGACCAGGTGGGCGCGCCCACCTGGTGCCGCGGCCTGGCGGAAGCCACTGCCCAGGTGCTGGCCCAGTTGGCCTCGCCCTTGCGGGGCGCCGACCGGCCGGAGCCCTGGGGTGTGTATCACATGACCAATGCCGGCGAGACCTCCTGGTATGGCTTCGCGCAGGCCATCCTGGATTGGGAGGGCTTGGCGGCACCACCGCGCTTGCTGCCCATTCCCAGCACCGACTACCCCACGCCGGCCCACCGTCCCCTGAATTCACGTCTGGACAACGGCAAGCTGGCACGGGTGTTCGGCCTGCGCCTGCCGCCCTGGCGCGACGCCCTCAAGCTTTGTCTGGATAAGGCCGAATAAGACCGGTATGGAATCCCGTCGCATGTCACGCCGATGCGGGCCGGTATACCGGGATGCCATGGATTTCTGGTATTCGCCGGAACAACGGAGCAGAACCCTGCAAGAGAAAGCCCTATGAGCCTCTATCCCGTCATTCTTTCCGGTGGTTCCGGTACCCGCCTGTGGCCCATGTCGCGGGCCGCCCTGCCCAAACAGCTCCTGCCCCTGGCCGGGGAGCGCACCATGGTGCAGGAGACGCTGCTGCGTCTGTCCGGTGTGCCGGATATGGGCGCCCCTCTGGTGATCTGCAACGACGACCACCGTTTCCTCATCGCCGAGCAGTTGCGGGAGATCGGCATGCAAGCCACGGGCATCTTCCTGGAACCCGTGGGCCGCAATACCGCGCCCGCCGCCGCCGTGGCCGCCCTGCACCTGCTGCAGCAGGACCCGGAGGCGACGATGCTGCTGCTGCCAGCCGATCATCTGATCCGTGACGTGGCCGCCTTCCACAACGCCATCGCCACGGCCCTGCGGGCGGTGGAGGCGGGCTGCCTTGCCACCTTCGGCATCGTGCCCGATGCGCCGGAGACCGGCTATGGCTACATCCAGCAGGGCGAGACCCTGGAGGTTGGCGGGGCCTATCGTGTGGCCCGCTTCGTGGAAAAGCCGTCACGGGACAAGGCGGAGACCTTCCTGGCGGAGGGCGGCTATTTCTGGAACAGCGGCATGTTTCTGTTCCGTTGCAGTCAGTTCATCCAGGAGCTGCGGCAGCACCGCCCGGACATCCTCGGTGCCTGCGAGGCGTCCCTCCGTGCCGGTGTGCACGACCTGGATTTCTGTCGCCTGGACAGGGACACGTTCGCGGCCTGCCCCACCGACTCCATCGACTACGCGATCATGGAGCGCACCAAACGGGCCGCCGTGGTACCCGTCAGCATGGGCTGGAACGACATCGGTGCCTGGTCCGCGCTGTGGGACGTGGGCGGCAAGGATGCCGCCGGCAATGTGGCACGGGGTGATGTCCATCTGGTGGACGTGCACAACAGCCTGGTGCGCGCCGAATCCCGCATGGTGGCCGCCATCGGTGTGCACGACCTCATCGTCGTGGAAACGCCGGATGCGGTCCTGGTGGCGGATCGCAACCGGACCCAGGAAGTGAAGCAGGTGGTGGAACACCTGAAGCGCAGCGGGCGCAGCGAGCATGAGTTCCATACCCGCGTCTACCGCCCTTGGGGCTGGTACGAGGGCATCGATGCGGGTGAGCGATTCCAGGTCAAGCGCATCATGGTCAAGCCCGGTGAAAAGCTCTCTCTGCAGATGCACCATCATCGTGCCGAGCACTGGGTGGTGGTGTCCGGTACCGCCCGGGTCACCTGCGACGACCGGGTCATGATCCTGTCGGAGAACCAGTCCACCTACATTCCCCTGGGTTCCACCCACCGTCTGGACAACCCGGGCAAGCTGCCTCTGCACCTCATCGAGGTACAGTCTGGCAGCTATCTGGGCGAAGACGATATCGTGCGCTTTGAAGACATCTACAAACGGGATTAGGCCGTGCGGGGATCGAAACGTGCTTCGGGCCCGCCCCGTCGGCCTCGCGACCCGGTAGCCAAGGCGGTGCGCACACCCCAATTCCGGTCCAGGGTGGAGCGGGAAAAGCGCCGGCGGGAACGGGTCGGACCGGAAGATCCACACGCCTCCTCCGTGCCGGAGGCCGGCATGTGCGAGACGAGGGAGGACGCTGCCGAAGCTTGATGGGCTTGCAGGACAGAAGAATAAAAAACGGCGCGGCAGATGCCGCGCCGTTTTTCCCCCGGTTCACGGGGCTGGGGTCCCGGTCAGGAGTCAGTTGGGAGATACCCCCAGGGCCTTGACGGTTTCGATGCCCAGGTAGCCATCCACGGGCAGACCCTTGGACTTCTGGAATTCACCCACCGCACGCATGGTGGCGGCATCCAGGTTACCCGTCTCGCCGCCGGGGTCGAAACCGGCGGCCTTGAGGGCCTTCTGGATTTCCGTGATCTTGGCGGGTGTGGCGTTCACGTCGCACAACACCTGGGTCCAGTACTCCTGCACCGGGCATACCAGGACCTCCTGGGGCACGTCGGCATACTCGGCGGGGATGGCGACACGCACTTCCTTGGCGGGTGCCACCAGCTTGGTCACCTCCCGCTCGGTGTACTCGGCTGGCACGGGGATGCGCTTCTCGGTGGCGGGCTGCACCATGGTCATGATTTCGCGCTCGTAATCCACGGGCACCACCTTGGTGACGGTCGTGGCCGGTGTGATCAGTTTCTCGACCTCACGCTCGGCATACTCCGCGGGGATCTCCACGGTACGGGTGGTGGCCGGGGTCTTCAGCACGGTCTTGGTCACGGTCTGGTATTCCGCCGGAATGTCCTCGTAGCGCACGGAGGCCGGTGTCTTCAGTACCTGACGGGTCACATCCTGATATTCGGCAGGTACCTCCACCAGACACATGATCTCGCCCGTGGTCGGATCGAGGCGCTGGATGGCGGTCTGCGTGCCGGGCTTCCAGGTGGTGTAGGCCTCCCGCACCAGTTTGCGCTCGGTCACGGTCTCATACACGGCCGGCACCTCGATGGCGTTGCGGCTGGCCGGCTTCACCATGACCTTTTCCTGCACTTCCTCATATACCGCGGGTACTTCTTCCAGACGGGTGCTGGCTTCTTTCACCAGCACGCGTTCCTTGACCATGCCGTAGACGGCGGGCACCACTTCCTGGACCTCTTCGCTCTGCACGCGCACCTTCACGGCCTTGTAGACGGGAGGCAGGATCTCGATGCGCTCGCCCGCCTCCTTCACCACCACCTTTTCCTTCACGGTTTCATATTGGGCCGGCACGGTTTCGATACGCTCGCTGGCTTCCTTCACGAGCTTGCGCACGGTCTCGGTACGGAACGTGGCAGGTCGCACCACCTTGGCGAAGCACTCACCCGCCTTGGCATTGGAAGGGATCTTGTCGCCCGAGACGGCCCCAGGGGGCAGCGGGCAGGCAGGCGCGGCCTTTTCGACGACCGGCGCCGGCTTGACGGGTGGGGTGGGCTTGGCAACGGGCTGCTGAACCTGGCAACCCCTGTCCAGCAGACCCTGGCCCGGGCAGCCGATGGTCTTGTACAACTCGTAGCCGACGGTCTTGCCGGATCCGCTGGCCTCATTGGTGGGGTCGTAGAAGGTTCCCGCGGCATGGGCGTTGATCAGGCCCGCGCACATGAGGGCAGCGCTCACGGCGCTCAGGGAAACAAGGGTTTTACGCATCATGGACTCCTGATGATGGGTTATGAAGAAATGGGCACGAAATGCTGTGACAGAGGTACGAAATGATCGAAATTGCATCAGCTCCCGCACTTTATCCCACTATCCCTGGATAAGACAGTGAGCGTCTTCACAACTTACCATTTATTGCCGAAACGGCAACAAGGGAGACCGGGCGGTCAGTCGAACACCTGCCCGGCTGTCGCAGGGGCGGTGGAGACCGCGTCCGGATAGAGCAGGTCCACCAGCCATAGGCTGATTTCCGGCACGTAGGTGATGAGCATGAGGTAGATCAGCATCACGCCCACGAAGGGCAGGGCTGCGCGACTCACCGCGGTCAGGCCCATCTTGGACAGGTGGCTGGCGACATAGAGATTGAGGCCAACCGGCGGCGTGAGCATGCCGATTTCCATGTTGACGGTCATGATGATGCCCAGGTGGATGGGATCGATGCCCAGATGGTGGGCAATGGGCAGGAACAGGGGCGCGAGGATGAGGATGATGGAACTGGGTTCCATGAACTGGCCCGCCAGCAGCAGGACCAGGTTCACCACGATGAGGAATTGCCAGGCCACCAGGTTCTGGTCCGTCACCCACTGGGCCAGGGTCTGGGGGATCTGCTCCGAGGTGAGGAGAAAGTTGAACAATATGGCGTTGGTGATGATGTACATCAGCATGGCCGAAGTATTGGCCGCGTGCAAAAGCACCTTGCCGATATCCCGCGGAGGCAGGCTGCGGTAGATGAAGACGGCGCACACAAAGGCATAGACCGCCGATACCGCCGCCGCCTCCGTGGGGGTGAAGATGCCACCGTAGATGCCGCCCAGGACGATGACCACCAGCATCAGGCCCCAGAAGGAATCCACAAAGGATTTGACCACCTCCTTGAAGCTGGCGCGGGGCACGGTGGGAAAGTTGTGCTTCTTGGCGTAGAACAAGGTCGTGCCCATGAGCACCATGGCCAGCAGGATACCCGGCACCACCCCGGCCACGAACAGCTTGCCGGCGGACTCGGAAGTGGCCACGGCGTAGATGATGAGCACGATGGAGGGCGGGATGAGAATGCCCAGGCTGCCGGAGCTGGCGATGACGGCGGTGCTGAACCCCTTGGGGTAGCCCTGTTGCATCATGGCCGGCAGCATGATGGAGCCGATGGCCATGACGGTGGCGGGACTGGAACCCGACATGGTGGCGAAAAAGGCACAGGCCAGCACCGAGGCCATGGCCAAGCCGCCCGGCATCCAGCCCACCAGGTTCACGGCAAAATTGATGATGCGGCGGGCCACGCCGCCATCGGTGAGGAAGGCGCCGGCCAGCACGAAGAAGGGTACGGCCATGATGGCGAAGCTTTCCAGGCCGGTGAACAGGCGCTGGGAGATGATGTTCACCGTCACCATGTCGAAGGACGAGAAGAACACCAGGAAGGCCAGCACCGTCATGCCCAGGGCAATGGAGATGGGGGTGCCGGTGATGAGCAGCAGCATCAGGATGATCATGATGATGAGTGCGGTCATGGCGGCTCCTTGCCCGTGGCCTCGCGATATTCATGGCTCGGACCGGCGTTGACGGTATCGCCGGTACGCAGGAATCCTGCCAGGGCCTGGATGAAGCGGTAGCACATGAGGCCGGAGCCCAGGGGGATGGCCAGATAGATGATCCACATGGGCCATTCCAGGTCCGGCGACACCTGTCCCGTGCCGTGGACGAACACTACCCAGCGCCCCCCCAGAAAGGCCACCACACCCGTGAACAGGATCCCCAGTCCCAGGCCGGTACTGATCAGGGCGGTGCGTGTCCTGCCTTTCGCGCGTTCCACCACATAGTCCACGCCCACATGGATGCCGGTGCGCACGCCATAGGCGGCGCCGAACTTGGCCATCCAGATGAACAGGTAGATGGTGAGTTCCGTGGCCCAGGTGAAGCCCGTGCCCATGACATAGCGCAGGGCCACGGACACGAAGGTGGTGAGGGTGGCCACCGCCATGAAGGAGAGGATCAGCCACTCCTCCAGGCGGTCCAGCACACGGTTGATCATGTCGATCCCCCGCGGGTCTACTTGTCCTTGCCCTCCCTTTCGACATCCGCGGCCACACGATAGGCCGCCTGGATCAGGTCACGCCCGATCTTGTCTTCGAACTCCCTGTGTACCGGCAGCAGGACCTTCCACCAATTCAGGCGCTCCTGCAGGGGCAACAGATAAACCTCGGTGGTGCCGGCCTTGCGCACCGCGGCCAGGGCATCGTCGTTTTCCTTCTGGGCGATCTCGCGCTCGTAGCGCGTGGCGTCCTGCATGGCCTTTTCCAGGGTCTTGCGCAGGTCGTCGGGCAGGCCATTCCAGAAGTTCTTGTTGACGATGACGGCGTAGCCCAGATAGCCATGCTGCGACAGGGTCAGGTGTTTCTGCACCTCGTGCATCTTCTGGGTGTAGAGGTTGGAGATGGGGTTTTCCGTACCATCCACCACGCCCTGCTGCAGGGCGGAATAGACCTCGGAGAAGGCCATCACCTGTGGATTGGCTCCCAGGGCCTTCATCTGGGCTTCCAGTACCTTGGAGGACTGGATGCGCATCTTCAGCCCCTTGAAGTCCTCCACCTTGCGCAAAGGCCTGTTGGCGCTCATGTGCTTGAAACCGTTGTCCCAGTATTCCAGCCCGATGATGCCCTTGGGTTCGAGCAGTTTGAACAGCTTCTTGCCGATCTCCCCGTCCATGACCCGGTACAGGGTCTCCTTGTTGGGGAAGATATAGGGCAGGTCGAACAATTCAAAGGCACGCACGCCCAGGGGACCGAACTTGGACAGGCTGGGGGCCAGCATCTGTACGGCTCCCAGCTGCAGGGCCTCGATTTCCTCGCGGTCCTTGTAGAGCTGGGAGTTGGGATACACCTCCACCTTCACCCGGCCCTTGGTACGTTCCTCGGCAAGTTTCTTGAAGTAATCCGCGGCCTTGCCCTTGGGCGTGTTGGGGGCCACCACATGGGAGAACTTGATGACGATGGCATCGGCGGCGCGGGCAGGAGGCCCGAACACCGTTCCCAGCATCAGCGTCAGCGCGACAAGTGAGGCCTGCACTTTCATGGTCTGTCTCCTTGCTTTGGTTTGGGGAAGGTGCGTTTCATCATATGCGCATCCCGGCAAGTAAGAAAACACCCCCTGCATGGTGTGGGCCTCATTCCCGCCGGCCCCGGGCGGGTGCCGCCCAGGCCCGCTGCCTCCAGCGCAGCGAGGCGCCAGTGGCGTGGGCTCAGCTTCCGCGCAGGCTGATGACCGGCCAGGCGTGCCGCGCGGCATGGGCCCGCAGGGCGGTGTCCGGATCGACCGCCACGGGATGGTGCACCAGCGCCAGCAGGGGGAGGTCATTGATGGAGTCGCTGTAAAACCAGCTTTCCTGCACCATGGCCCAGGCACTGCCCCGGTTCGCCAGCCACTGTTCCAGGCGTGCCACTTTGCCATCCTTGAAGGCAGGGATACCCGCGACCCGCCCCGTGAACCGTCCGGCATGCTGCTCCGGCTCGGTGGCGATCAGGTGTTCCACCCCCAGATGGTGGGCGATCGGCGCCGTGACGAAGCTGTTGGTGGCGGTGATGATGATGCGTATGTGTTCCCTGTGCCTGTCCAGCAGCGCTCGGGTGCCGGCTGCCACCATGGGCAGCACCTTGCGCTGCATGAAATCGGTGTGCCAGGCATCCAGCTGGGCGCGGTCATGCCGCGCCAGGGGCTTGAGCTGGAAATCCAGGAACTCGTGGATATCCAGGGTGCCGGCCTTGTATTGGTCGTAGAAGGTCTGGTTGCGCGCGGCATGGACTTCGCCGTCCAGCACGCCGCGTTCGATCAGGTATTGGGCCCATTCGAAGTCCGAGTCCCCGGCCAGCAGGGTGTTGTCCAGATCGAAGAGGGCAAGCCGCATCACGGAGTCCATTAGTGATGTCTAATTAATTCGGTATTCTACTCGAGGTCACGCAACCCACTTCTTCGGCATGCAGCTGCTCTCCGCCCACATACCCGCGCCCTGGCTCCAGCTCAGCTGGCTGCTGGCCCTGGTTCTGATGTTGCTGGTGGCCCGACGTGCGGCCTGGTTCATGCTCCGGGACCGCGCCAACCTGAATGTGTTTCTCGGGGCGACCGTGGCGGTGCTGGGGCTGTGGCTCATCAAGACGGGCATCAAACCCGGACTTGCCTTCCATTTGCTGGGAGCCACGGCCTTGACCCTCATGTTCCGGCCCCTGTTCGCGCTGCTGTCCGTGGGACTCATCACCGCGGCCCTGAGCGTGTGGCAGGGTGAATTCGCGGCCTTTGCCGTCAACTGGCTGATGCTGGGGGCATTGCCCGTGGGCGTGAGCTGGTCCATCTTCCGCCTGGTGGACGGGCGGCTGCCCAACCACCTGTTCATCTACATCTTTCTCAACGCCTTTTTTGGCGCCGCCGTTGCCATCCTGATGGTTGGGCTGTTCTCCACGGCCTTCATTGCCCTGTCCGGGGCCTACAGCCTGGATTATCTGCGCGGCGAGTATCTGCCCTATTTCCTGCTCATCGCCTGGAGCGAGGCCTTTCTCACCGGCATGCTCATCACTATCATGGTGGTATGGCGCCCCGAGTGGGTGGCCACCTTTGATGACCATCGCTACCTGAATCGCTGAGCTTCGCCTGAATCCTGCCGTCCAGCGGGAGGCATGCGGGCCGCCAGGCATACACGGAGTGGTTCGAGGGCCGTCATGCTGCGCGCCATGATAACTCTGGGGACGGCGCTTCATGACAGAGTTGACCCGCAAATCAGCGCTTCCCTAGAATGGCTCCGTATCTCTTCGGAGACAGGGCATGCGCAGCCGTCCCCCCGACGCAGCGGAACCGTACCCGCACGAATTCCCGGCGCCCGATGTCGGCAGGCGGTGGGTGGCGTGGGTGGCCCGTGATGACGTCGCGGACGCATCGGTCGCCCCGCGTACGGGACGCGGCCCGATCCGCTCGAGCCCCGCCTCGTCGGGTGCCGGCGACCGGGCATCCGCCTATCACACCCTGTGGGAGATCGCCCTTCGCTATGATGCACTGTTGGATGCCCACGCTGATCTGGACATCCGGGCCATCGTTAGCCTGGCCGACATGCTTTGCCACCTGGCGCGGGGACATCCTGAACTGAGCATCGGCATGCCCAATCTGCTGGACATGCCCAGCCTGGCGCGTCGGCACAGCCTGCACGTGGCGGCCGTGGGCATACTGCTGGCGCGGGAAATGGGGCTGACGCTGGAGGATCAACACCTCTTGGCGTGCGCGGCCCTCACCATGAATCCGAGCGTCCACGAACTGCAGGACCAACTCTCCCGCCAGGGCAATAAGCCCGATGCCGCGAGCGGCGCGAGGCTGCGCATGCATGCCTGGCACGCCGCCGAAACCCTGGCGCGTCTGGGTGTACGCGATGCACGCTGGCTCATGGCGGTAGGGCAGCATCATGAGAATCTGGATGGCAGCGGATACCCCTTCGGCATCTCCGACCCCGCCATAACCCTGGAGGCACGCATTCTGCGCACGGCGGATGTATGGTGTGCCTTTCTGAGCCATCGCCATCACCGCAGCGGGCGTCCACCCCGCCAGGCATTGCGCGAGCTCTTCCGGCGCGAGCGCGGCAAGCTGGACGGCTCGACCCTGCTGGCCCTGCGCCACGGCATGGGCTACTACCCCCCGGGTACCGTGGTGCGCCTTGCGAACCGGGAGGTGGCCCTGGTGACGCGCTGGTTCGAGCACCACGCCCGCCCCGATTATGTGGTCAGCCTCCTGCAGGCCACGGGATCGCCGATGGACGAACATCGGATACGAGATACCTCACGTGCCGAGTTCGCCATTCGGGAATATGCCCACCTGCCCCAACGGATTCCCGCGCTGGACTGGTCCGGGGTGTGGGCGGCGGCCTAGCTCGCGCCGCGTCGGACCTGTTCCTCTGCGCCCAATTCCCGAAGCCTGGCCACGCCCTTCAGCAGGGCCGGGTCATCCCGGTCCAGAGGAAAGACCATATAGGCCGACAGGGTGATGAGGGGGCTTTCCTCCAAGCGCCACAGGCGTCCCTGATTGATGAAGCGACGTGCCATGCGTTCCGGAAAATAACCAGAGCCGCCATGGGCGAGGATGAGTTGCATGCCCAGCCAGCCGATGTTGGCGGTACGGGCCGAGGTATCCAACTCGGGAAAGCGCGCGGCGAACTGGATATGGAATTCCGTACCCCAGTCCACATGGATATACCCTGGATCCGGCCAGTGTCGGGAGGGATCGCTGCTCACCAGGACGAGGGATTCGTCGAACAGGCGTTCCACCGCCAGGGCCGGACGGTGCTCCGGGGTATACATCACGCCGATGTCGACGCTGCCCTGGGACAGCCCCAGCATGATGTCTTCCTCGAAGCCGCTCTCCAGGCGCAGGGAGATGTCCGGCTGGCTCGCACGCATCCAGTCGGCCCATTGCGGCAGGAAACCCTCCCACAGGGCGATGCGACCGCTCAAGGTCAGGCTGGCGCTGAAGCCGCTGGGCAGGCGCACTTCGTGACGAGCCTGTTCCAGGGTGCGCAACAGGGCCTTGGCGTGGCGCAGGAATCGTTGTCCCGCGGAAGTCAGTTCGGCGCCGCCGCGGCCACGCCGGAAAAGGCGCGCGCCCATCTGCGCTTCCAGGGTCTGGATGCGTACACTGACGGTCGACTGGGTGACGTGCAGGCGTTCCGCCGCGCCCACGAAATTGCCGGCGGCGGCCACCGCCAGAAAGGTTCGGGCAAGTTCCGTATCCATGGCCATAATATCGACAACAACGATACATTTAAGCAAATTAAATCATTATAAGAATATAAGCATTTTCTATACACTACGCGCCTTGCTGACTGATGGAACGTCCTCTGGCCATGGCAAACACTGCGCGTCAAGCATTGCCTGCCCTGGATGAAGAGGGCTTCCTGCTGGATCCGGCGGACTGGAACGTGGCCGTGGCCACGATCCTGGCAGGCAGGGAAAACATCCTCCTCAGCCATGATCACTGGGAGGTGCTGCGTTTCGTGCGCGAGTTCCAGGAGGCCCACCGGGTTATTCCGGATGCGCGCCAAGTCGTCGACCATCTCGCGCATCGCTGGGGTGACCAGGCCGCCAGGAAACTGCACGAGCTCTTTCCGTCGGGCTACCTGGGACAGGTCTGCAGGCTTGCCGGCATGCCCAATTCCGGGGCCGTAGGGGACTCATCCGGGCTCAAGGGCCAAAGTGTCCGCGCTCCACACCGGCACGCACACAAGGAAGGAAAATAACGCATGGGCCTAAAGGAAGCGTGGGTACGCTGGGTCCGGGACAATCCCCATCCGGCCAGCCATGGGGAAAAATTCCTGTCCGCCCTGGGGGCTTTTTTGGGGATCATGGGTCTGCTGGTCGTCAGCCAGGGGGTATTGGACGCCCATGGCGTAGCCCTGGTGGTGACCTCCATGGGGGCATCGGCCGTCCTGTTGTTTGCCGCGCCGCACAGCCCGTTGTCCCAGCCCTGGGCGATTCTGGGGGGGCATCTGCTCTCTTCCACCATTGGCATTACCTGCGCGCTGTACATCCAGGACACCCTGAGTGCGGCCGCCCTGGCCGTGGCCCTGTCCATCGTGGTCATGTATTACGCCCGCTGCCTGCACCCTCCCGGTGGCGCCGCGGCCCTGGCTGTGGTCATGGGTGGCGAACCGGTACAGACCCTGGGTTACATCTTTCTGGTGATGCCGGTGTTGATCAATGTGCTGGTCTTGCTGAGTGTGGGCATGTTGTTCAATGCGCCCTTCCAGCACCGGCGCTATCCCCTCTGGCTGGCCAGGCTTGGGCCGGCGGACGGCAGCCATGTGGCCGGTCAGCAGGAAAAGCTGCTCATCGCGCACAGCGATTTGGTCTATGCCCTGTCGCAGATCGATACCTACATGGATATCGACGAACGGGATCTGCTGGAAATCTATCGTCTGGCCACCCTGCATGCCAGGGTGCCGGAAGCGCGGGGGTCGGCCGTCGGCATGCCGGCCTCCGCGGCTCAGGCCTGAGTGCGGCCTGAGGGCACCCATCGGACCAGGCGCCAGCCTGCGCGCGCCCGTTGTCGTGGTCCGGTCCACACTCCACTTTCGATCTATGCGGACTATATACAAAGTGCTCGGTTCTGATTCCGGAGGCTGGCATGAAGCGCAAGGCGATGCTCATGGGTGTGGCGGTGATGACGGGTATGCCGGGGGTGGGTCTGGCCAAGGAAGGCAAGACCGTTCACGCCGGTCAGAAACATTCCGCTACGGCGTTGGCGGACGTGGAGAGCAACCTGGTGATGGAGTCGGCCGCGCGCGTGGACGGTGATGCGTTGGGCGGGCGCGTATCGATGAAGCGCGCGTGGGAGAGGTTCTCCGGGCTCCAGTCCCTGCTGGGCTGGACGAACTTTGCCGTGTCGGCAAAGCCAACGGCGAGCCTGTCCGGCTGGCGGGTGGAACTGCTGCAGAATCCCGCCGGGGCGTGGGCGCAGGAAGACCCGCGTCTGCAACGCGACAGACCTTGGGGTTTGGCCCTGCGACTCGGTTTCTAGGTCGGACGGCGGAACGGATGCCGTCCCTCCGTACGGGGGTAGGCAAGCAGCCGGGAGTGCACGATACTGGCGGCCGGGCCTGGAAAGGCCGGGTGGGATCCCCGCGATTCCATATTGCCGACCGAGAGCGCCAGCATGATCGATCCCTCCCTTGCGATTGCCAAATTTGAACAACTGGTCTGGCTGGCCGCCACGGCCGAATCGGATATCGACCGGGCGACGCTCTTCGGCGCCGTCATGGCCCTGTGCAATGCCCTGAAGGAGGAGGATGCGGCACGCCGGCTGGGCCTGGAAAAATGCCTGCAAGGCGCGCGCTGGAGTGTGTGTGCCATGCTGGGCTACGACACCACGCATGGTCATGACAAGGACACGCACCTGGTGTGGGCCTTGGGCTGGGTAGCCATCATGCGGCGTACCTTGGGCGAACGACAGGGAGACACCGAATAATTTGACTATTTGATGATCGGCGCCCCGGACGCAGCGAAGGATCCATGGGGGCGGCAGGTCATCGCCGCATTGATGGTGCATGGATGGATAGGCTGCACGGCACCGGCACGGGTGGAGGTTCCACCCGTGCCGGCCTGCGGCACGATCAGGATTGGGCGCGCGATGTGACGAAATTGCATTGCCGGTGAGGCCCACCCCGTCCGGCCCGCCAGAGGCGGGCCTGGTTGTCGAACACCTGTTGCTGCGCGGGGCTGAGTTGGGCATAGAAGTCCTTCACCACCTGCGCACGCCGCACCAGGAAGGCTTTGCGCCACTCGGCCCGGGCAAGCATGTGATCCAGGCGTTCGGGCGTGCTCATTCCAGTGGAATCCTGGCGTGCGGGCGGTCGTTGCCCGATCCGCGTGCGATCCTTGTCGGGCATGGCACGGATGAAATCCTGCCAGGCGGCCTCCTGCTCAGGCCGCAGTTGCAGCTTGTCTTTCAGATCGGCCAGACGTTGCGCGCGCTTGACCTGGCGCACTCCAGGGTATTGTGCCTGCCTGTCCATCGAACAGGCTAGTCTGGCCTTGCAGTCGGCCCGTGCTCCGTCTGCACCGGGCATGGCGTAGGCAGGAGCGGCCAGGGCGAGCGCGCCCGCGAGCAGGCCCGCAAGTATCGGGCCCTTGCCGGAGATGGATTGGATCTTGGACATGGTGAACTCCTTTGAAGGTTTGCGGCCCGGATCCCTCCGATGGAGGAGATCCTGGCGCCCATTCTGGCGAGTTCCTGTATCCGTTGTATTTCCGCTCGGGGCCGGAGGGTTACAACCTGTTTCCGCGGGCATGCCGGGTCCGCCCGCCTATCAGAACAGGGAGCCAAACACCTTCTTGAGCAAGTCCGTGGTGCGCGCCAGAGGGTCCTGGCGGATGCGTTTTTCCTCGGCGGCCACCATCTTGAACAGGCCGTCCACGGCCTTGTCGTCCACATAGCGGTCCAGGTCCGTGCCGCCCACCCCCAGCAGGTGCACCGTGGGGCCGGCCTTCTGTAGCAGGGCCTTGTAGGCCGCGGTGACCCCGGCCTGATCAGTGGCCGCCTGGACGATGGGCAGAAAGCGTTCCTTCAGGCTGGCCTCGCTGGTCTTGCGGAAGTATTGCGTGGCGGCGTCATCCGGGCCCCGCAGGATGGCCTGCGCATCACTCACGCTCATGCGTGCGATGGCATCCCCGAACAGGCTGGCGGCCTCCGGCACGGCCTTCTCCGCGGCGTGGTTCAGGGTGGCGATAAACTGATCGGCGTATTTGTCCTGCCCCAGCGTGCGCAGCAGCCTTTCCACCTTCCGCAGTTCTTCCGGCGGGGGAATCCTCACATCCAGGTTGTTGAGAAACCCGCCGTCCTTGCCAAGCTGGGCAATGGCCTGCCGGGTACCCTTGGACAGGGCCTCCTTGAGACCCTTCACCACCTCCTCTTCAGTCAGGGCGCCAGTCGCCGTGCTGCCCACGCCAGCGCTGGCGGTGGATGGGGATTTCTGCAGCTCACCCAGGCGCTTTTGCAGATCATCCAGCCAGCCGGCATGGGCGGGAGCGACGATCAGGCCGCACAGGGTCAGGGTGCAGAGCAGGGTGGTGCGCATGGCAGTTCTCCTTGGTCAAGCAACAGGGTGCGGTACACATGAGGCCGGCCCAGCCTGGCCGACGCCTGTGGAACGCGGGAGGCCGTGGCTCGGCTGACAGGACTGACTTGCGGGCAGGCCCCGATCCGTCCCCGGAACAGACGCGCCGCGCGTGGCCGCAGACAGAATACGCGCGTGCCCCTATAGTGGCACTGCCCATACACGAGCTTTCCTCATGAACACCCCGCATGCCGGCACCGATCACACTGCCTTCAGGGTGCTGGGTGCCATCAGCTTTTCCCACTTTCTCAACGACACGCTGCAATCGGTAATGCTGGCCAGCTACCCATTGTTCAAATATGGGTTGCATCTCAGTTTCACCCAGATCGGGCTGATCACCCTGGCCTTCCAGTGCACGGCCTCCCTGCTGCAACCCCTGGTGGGGGCCTATACCGACCGGCATCCACGACCCTTCTCCCTGGTGGCCGGCATGGGATTGACGCTTGCCGGTCTGTTGCTGCTCTCCCAGGCCAGCAGTTTCCCCTTGCTGCTGCTGGCTGCCGCCCTGGTGGGCAGCGGTTCGTCCGTATTCCACCCGGAGGCCTCGCGGGTGGCGCGCATGGCTTCGGGCGGGCGGCACGGCCTGGCGCAGTCCATCTTTCAGGTGGGAGGAAACGCGGGGACTGCCTTCGGACCCCTGCTCGCGGCCTGGTTCGTCCTGCCCCATGGTCAGGGCAGTCTGGCCGGTTTCGCCCTGGTGGCCCTTCTGGGCATGATCGTTCTGGGCGGCGTGGGGGTGTGGTATCGCCACCGGCACCGCACACCCGGGGCGACCCAGGCCGGGGTGCAGGCCGTATTGCCGCGCGCTCTGGTGCTGCGCACCCTGGCCGTGCTGCTGGCGCTGATGTTTTCCAAGTTCTTCTATCTGGCCAGCATCAGCAGTTATCTCATCTTCTATCTGATGCAGCACCATGGTGTCGACACGCGCACGGCCCAATATCACCTGTTCATCTTCCTCTCCGCCGTGGCGGCCGGCACTTTGCTGGGTGGTCCCATCGGCGATCGCATCGGCCGCAGGCAGGTGATCTGGCTGTCCATCCTGGGTGTGGCACCCTTCACCCTGGCGCTGCCCCATGTGGGCCTGACCGCCTCGGCGGCGCTGACCCTGATCATCGGTTTCGTACTGGCCTCGGCCTTCCCCGCCATGGTGGTCTACGCCCAGGAACTGGTTCCCGGAAGGGTGGGCACCATATCGGGCCTGTTCTTTGGTCTGGCCTTCGGCCTGGGAGGTGTCGGGGCCGCCGTATTGGGCAGCCTGGCCGACCACTGGGGCATGGAAAGGGTCTATGTGCTGTGCTCCTACCTGCCTCTCATCGGTCTGCTGACCGTATTCCTGCCGGACTTGCGGTCCCATGGCGGCACCGTCGTGCGCGCAAGGCGGGAATCGGTGACGGCCCCACACGCACGCTGAAGGGGGCTGGGCCCCGAGTCCGCGCGCGACGCGGTCTATATGCCCTGCAAAACCACCCGGATGTGGCTGTGCTCGTGGATGACGCGGCCGCCTCGAAAATCAGACTTTCCCCCGTGTTCAATCCTGAACGCGGGTTTCCCGGGTGCTGGCGACGCCCGCCGCGCGCTGCGCGCTGGCCGTGGCCGCGAAGGTGACGGTACCCGGCCGCAGCGGCGTGAAGTTGGCACAGACTGTGCGCTCGGCACCAGGCTCCAGATGCTGGAATTGCCAGGTTACGCGGCTGGGGTCGCTCACATCCGGGCCACCGGACACGCAGCGCACCCGTGCATCGGCAGGGAAGGGCAGCGCGAGAATGGCCTGGGGCTCCGTCAGATCGCCCACGTTCTTCAGGGTACAGCACACTTCCACCAGCGTATCCGTGCCGGCCTGGGTCGGCGCGCTGCAGCGCAGGGCCAGTTCAGGCCTGGGAGGGGGCTGTTGCTCTTCCACCCAGAAGTTGGCGCAGGACTTGGGTGTGATCACCCGGTAGCGCCGCTCGCCGGAGACGAAGGAGAACACGTAGGCATCGATGGGCTTTTTGCCTGCCCACAGGACGTTGTAGAGGACATCCGCCTTGCCGTTCCTGCGTCGGGACATGGCCGGCAACAGGGTGTTGGGCGCGATGCTCATTTCCTGGATGGGAGCGGTCTGCACGGCCTGGATGAAATCCGCCATGTCGCCGAGGTAGCCCGTCTTGCGCGCCACGGATTGCACGTCCTCCCGCAGGGCTTCGCTCGACAGGGTGCGGCGCAGGTCTTCCGGGGTCTTCAGGGGTGGGGCGAAACGTGTGGCGGGATTGCCCAGGTGAGTGGCGCGATGCGGTTTGCCCTGGACGGGCGCCGCCCAGGCGGATGACCAGCCAAACACAACGGATGCCAGGAGAGCGAGAACGCGTTTCATGGGTTGGTCTTTGGGGGAATGAACGTGGAGGCGAGTCTATCCGCAAGCGCCGCCTGTGTCGTGTGCCGGCCTGGCAGGAGGACCGGGTCGCGGGGAGGAGGCACGCGGGATGACAGCCGGCGAATCCTGCGCCGCCTCCTGGCCGGGATGCTCCTGGACGATGCCCAGACCGTGGACGGCGACGGGGCCCGGTATCCGCGTCATGCAGCCATGTCGCGGTATGGCGATGGCCTGTTCCATGTCTGCGGGATATCGGGCCCTGACGTGCTTTCCGGCCTTGACCCTGGCCAGGAATGTGGCGATGCGGGCCTTGGTCATCAGGACTTGAGGGGTAGTCATGGCGGTTTTTTCCTTTGGAGTCTTGGGGGAGGGGTGGATGGGCTCAGTCCCAGTTCAGGGTGCCGCCGGTCTGGTACTCGATGACGCGGGTCTCGAAGAAGTTCTTTTCCTTCTTCAGGTCGATCATCTCCGCCATCCAGGGGAAGGGGTTGCTGGCGCCGGGGAAGAGTGCGTCCAGGCCGATCTGGGTGGCGCGGCGGTTGGCGATGAAGCGCAGGTACTCCTTGAACATGGGGGCGTTCAGACCCAGCACGCCGCGCGGCATGGTGTCCTCGGCGTATTGGTATTCCAGCTCCACGGCCTGCATGAACATGGCCTTGAGCTCGGCCTTGAACGCGCTGGTCCACAGACGGGGCTCTTCCAGCTTGATCTGGTTGATCATGTCGATGCCGAAGTTGCAGTGCATGGACTCGTCGCGCAGGATGTATTGGTACTGTTCGGCGGCGCCGGTCATCTTGTTCTGCCGGCCCATGGCCAGGATCTGCACGAAGCCCACGTAGAAGAACAGTCCTTCCATGATGCAGGCGAAGGCGATCAGGCTCTTGAGGAAGGTCTGGTCCGCATCGGGGGTGCCGGTGCGGAAATTGGGGTCGGCGAGCACGTCGATGTAGGGCAGCAGGAATTCGTCCTTGGCGCGGATCGAGGGGATCTCGTGGTAGGCGTTGAAGATCTCGCCCTCGTCCAGGCCCAGGGACTCGACGATGTACTGGTAGGCGTGGGTGTGGATGGCCTCCTCGAAGGCCTGACGCAGCAGGTACTGGCGGCATTCCGGGGCGGTGATCTGGCGGTAGGTGCCGAGCACGATGTTGTTGGCGGCCAGGGAGTCGGCGGTGACGAAGAAGCCCAGGTTGCGCTTGACGATGCGCCGCTCGTCCTCGGAAAGGCCGTTGGGGTCCTTCCAGGTAGCGATGTCCCGGTGCATGTTGATTTCCTGTGGCATCCAGTGGTTGGCGCAGGCGGCGATGTACTTTTCCCAGGCCCACTTGTACTTGATGGGAACGAGTTGATTGACGTCGGCGCTGGCGTTGAGGATGCGCTTGTCTTCCAGTCGTACACGGCGCTGCCGGCTATCCGCCGCCGCGGGTGAAATCCCGCTCGCCACCGCCTTTGACGGGGCGGCCGTGGCGTACCCGTAGGCGTGCCGTGCAGGGGCGGGGACCGGGTCGGGTGGTTGCAGGGGGGCGGTGGCGGGTGTGCGGTCCTCGTCGAAGCCGAGCATGGGGCGGGTCTCCTTGTGGTTCAAAAGATGGTGCCCGCACCCGGGCGCAGGATCTCGACGATCTCCAGACTGCTGGCCAGGGCTTCCAGGCTGATGTCGGCCAGGTCGTCCGCGCGCAGATCCAGGCTGCGCAGGGCGGTGTTGGCGCTGGGACCCGGGCTGTAGACGGTGGCCTCCTGGGGGCGGCGGATGCAGGGGGCCATGTGGTTGGCCATGTCCACGGCGAGGTGGACGGCAGCGGCCTCCCGGGAAAAGGCGGAGCTGGGGGTGAGCTGCTGCGCCACCGCCTGGCGCAGCTTGCGGGGAAGACCCCATTGTCCCAGCAGGGCGGCCCCCAACTGGGCGTGGTTGAAGCCGAAGACCAGGGTTTCGGCGCTTTCCACCGCCAGGTCGCTGTCCTGCACCCGTTGCAGCACCTCGCGGTATTCCCTGGGCCGGCGGGCATAGAACACCAGGCGGCCCACGCCGTGCAGCAGGCCGGCCAGGAACAGGGCCTCGCTCTCCGGCAGGTGGGCGCGCTGGCCGATCAGCTGGGCCAGCACGGCACAGGTGATGCTGTTTTCCCAGAAGCTGTCCATGTTGACGAATTCCGCCGGGATGTCGCGGAACACGCGTACCGCGGCGGCGGCCAGCACCAGTCCTCGCAGGGCCTGATGGCCGATCGTGGCCACGGCGTGGGGCAGGCTGTTGACGCGACCATGGCCATACATGGCGGAGTTGGCCAGGCGCAGGACCGTAGCCGCCAGGCCCGTATCCAGTTCGATGACCTCCACCAGTTCACGCGCCGAAGCGTCGGGCGAATCCAGCAGGGTATTCACGCGCAGGGCCAGCTCCGGCAGGGTGTAGAGGCTGGAGACTTCGCTGGCCAGGGTTTGGGGCTGCATGGCATGGGCCTTTCGTGGCTTACTGACAGGCTTCGCATTCCTCGTGACCCGCATCGCCGGGTCGCAGGATACAGGCCGGGACGGCGGATTCCGTCCGCGCCAGGGGCTGGGTGGCCGGGGTCGGGCCGGCGTTGAAGCGGCCGCCGGAATCGTTGCCATGCCCGGCCTGCACGGCATTCAGCTCGTCGCCCCTGCCGGTGGATTTCTCCGCATGGGTCGCTCCCAGGGCGCGCAGGTAGTAGGTGGTCTTCAGGCCCCGGATCCATGCCAGCTTGTAGGTCTCATCCAGTTTTTTACCGGAGGCCCCCTGGAAGTAGAGGTTCAGGCTCTGGGCCTGGTCGATCCATTTCTGGCGCCGGGCGGCGGCCTCGATCAGCCAGGCCGGGTCGATCTCGAAGGCGGTGGCATATAGACTCCTCAGCTCGGCCGGGATGCGGTCGATGGGGGCCAGGGAGCCATCGAAGTATTTGATGTCGCCCGGCATGACTTCGTCCCACAGGTTCAGGGCCTTCAGGTCGCGCACCAGATATCGGTTCGCCACGGTGAACTCCCCGGACAGGTTGGATTTGACGAACAGGTTCTGGTATGTGGGTTCGATGGAGGCGGACACGCCGACGATGTTGGCGATGGTGGCCGTGGGGGCGATGGCCAGACAGTTGGAGTTGCGCATGCCCACGTCCTGGATGCGGCTGCGCAGGGCGGCCCAGTCGAAGGTCTCGGACAGGTCCGCCTCCAGCCAGCCGCCCCGCTCCTCGGCCAGGAGCCTGAGGGAGTCCTGGGGCAGGATGCCCTTGCTCCACAGGGAACCGTTGAAGCTGGAGTAGCGGCCCCGCTCCTCGGCCAGGTCCGTGCTGGCCCGGTAGGCGTGATAGGCCAGCGCCTCCATGCTGCGATCGGCAAATTCCACCGCCTCCGCCGAGGCATAGGGGATGCGCAGCGCGTGCAGGGCGTCCTGGAAGCCCATGAGGCCCAGGCCCACGGGTCGGTGGCGCAGGTTGGAGTTGCGCGCCTTGCCGACGCTGTAGTAGTTGAGGTCGATGACGTTGTCCAGCATGCGCATGGCGGTGTGCACGGTGCGGGACAGCTTCTCCATGTCCAGACCCCCGTCTTTCAGGTGGTTCACCAGGTTGACCGAGCCCAGGTTGCACACGGCGATTTCGTCGTCGTGGGTGTGCAGGGTGATCTCGGTGCACAGGTTGCTGGAGTGCACCACGCCCGCGTGCCGGTTGGTGTAGCGCACGTTGCAGGCATCCTTGAAGGTGATCCAGGGATGACCGGTCTCGAACAGCATGGACAGCATCTTGCGCCACAGGCCCACGGCGGCAACCTTCTTGTGGTGCCTGAGCTCGCCGCGCGCAGCCTTGTCCTCATAGGCCAGGTAGGCGGCTTCGAAGTCCTGGCCGAACCTGTCATGCAGGTCGGGTACGTCGGAGGGGGAGAACAGGGTCCACTCGGCGTTGTCCATGACCCGCTTCATGAACAGGTCAGGCACCCAGTTGGCGGTGTTCATGTCGTGGGTGCGGCGGCGATCGTCACCGGTATTCTTGCGCAGCTCCAGGAACTCCTCGATGTCCAGGTGCCAGGTTTCCAGGAAGGCGCATACCGCGCCCTTGCGCTTGCCGCCCTGGTTCACCGCCACGGCGGTGTCGCTGGCCACCTTGAGGAAGGGCACCACGCCCTGGGACTTTCCGTTCGTCCCCTTGATGTGGGCGCCCAGGGCGCGCACCCGGGTCCAGTCATTGCCGATACCGCCGGCGTACTTCTGCAGGAGGGCGTTTTCCTTGATGCCCTGGTAGATGCCGTCCAGGTCGTCCGGGATGGTGGTGAGGTAGCAGGAAGACAGCTGGCTGTGGCGGGTACCGGCGTTGAACAGCGTGGGTGTGCTGCTCATGTAGTCGAAGCTGGACAGCACGTCGTAGAACTCGATGGCCCGGGCCTCCCGATCGATCTCGTTGAGCGCCAGACCCATGGCCACGCGCATGAAGAAGACCTGGGGCAGCTCGATGCGGTGCGCGTCGATGTGCAGGAAGTAGCGGTCGTACAGGGTTTGCAGGCCCAGGTACTGGAATTGCAGGTCGCGTCGGGCATCCAGGGCTGCGGCCAGACGGGTCAGGTCGAACTGGAGCAGCTTCTCGTCCAGCAGTCCGGCGTCCACGCCCCGCTTGATGCACCGTGGGAAACATTCGGCGTAGCGGGTGGCCATTTCCGCCTGGGACGCCTCCTCGCCCAGCACCTCGCGGCGGATGTCGTGCAGCAGGAGACGGGCGGTGACCAGCGAGTAGTCCGGGTCCCGCTCGATGAGGGCGCGGGCGGACAGGATGAGGGACCTGCGCACCTCGGCCATGGGGATGCCGTCGTAGAGGTCCCGCACCGTGGCCTGCAGGATGGCCTGTGGGTGGGTATCCGGCAGGCCTGCACAGGCGGCGGCTGCCACGGAGGCCAGGGCGTCCAGGTCCAGGGGCCGGGTCTGGCCGTCCTCGACGCAGTTCAGCGCCTGGGCCCACGCTTCCTGCGTGCCCTGGACCTGCCTGTGACGTGCCCGCTCCTCGGCGCGACGCTCCCGGTAGAGCACGTAGGCCCGGGCCACTTCGTGCTCGCCGGCACGCATGAGGGCCAATTCCACCTGGTCCTGTACGTCCTCGATGTGGCAGGTGCCTCCAGCGGGCTTGCGCCGCAGCAGGCTCTCCACCACGGCCTGGGTCAGGGTCTCCACGGTGTCGCGGATACGGGCGGAGCCGGCGGCCTGGCCGCCGTGCACGGCGATGAAGGCCTTGGTGATGGCCACGGCGATCTTGTTGGGGACAAAGGCCACCACCGCGCCATTGCGGCGGATGAGCTTGTGGCCGGACAGGTCTGGGACCGGCGCGCCAGTGTCCAGGCCGCCGGCCTGCGCGTCCAGCAGACCAGGGAGGGCGTCGGGGCGGGTCGTCGTCGAGCGGGCGGACGAAATTGCGGCGGAAATGGGCATCTTGGTGTCTCCTAGATAACGAAACGGCCGTCCGCCCGGATAGGCACGGCTCATTTTTATCCACTATATGTAGTGTCGAATCAGGATTTTTTGCGCTAATTCTAGTGTTCGACCGGAGTGCGTCAACCACTTTTTTGTGCACAGTCTGCGCACAGGCTGTCCACAGGCTTGTCGACAGGCGGGCATGGCGTGGCAGTCCAGGCATGGCCCGCCGAGTCGCCGCGCGCGGATCGGGTTATCCACAGATGTGGGGTGGCATGACAGCCTTCGCCTCGTGCGGGGCCTCCGTAAGGCAGGGTTAAGGTTGGGGTAAGCCGGCGGTAAGTTTGGGTTGCCAGAGTTCAGGCCATGTTCAACCCCTGAAGGAGAAAAGGTCATGAAGGGCACCGCCATCATCCTGCTGGTCCTGGGCACGCCCCTGGTCCAGGCCGCCACGCCCGGCGAAATCCTGGCGTCCTACCGGGCCGAGGCCACCAGGGTCTCGCCCGGCTACCGGCCTTCCGTGGCACAGGGTGCACACCTGTACGGCCGGCAGTTCGGCGTCTCGGAGAAGATGCCGGCCTGTAGCGGCTGCCATACCGCCAGGCCGTCCCAGCCGGGCCGCCATGTGGTCACGGACAAGGCCATCAAGCCCCTGGCGCCCACGGCCAACGCCGAGCGCTTCACCGATCCGGCCAAGGTGGAGAAATGGTTCCGCCGCAATTGCACCGAGGTGGTGGGCCGGGAATGCAGCGCCGCCGAGAAGGCGGATTTCATGACGTTCGTGATGGAAGGGCGCTGACATGAACACCCCGCGCATGCTGAATATCCTGCTGGTCTGTTCCCTGCTGCCCTTGTCCGTTGCCGTGAAGGCGGACGACCTGTGTCTGTTCGCCAATGCGCCCCCCGCCTATCAGGCCGAGTGCGGCAGTTGCCACATCGCATTCCCGCCCCAGTTGCTGGGGGCCGGGGACTGGCGGCAGGTGATGGCCACGCTCGACCGGCACTATGGCGACAATGCCAGCCTGGATGAGGCTGTGCGCCGAACCATCGCGGATTTCCTTGTCGGGCATGCCGGTCCCCCGAGCAAGGTCGGGGCCGGCGGCGGGGCGGCCAGGCCGGGCGCATTGCCCCGGTTGACCGCCACTCCCTGGTTCACGCGCAAGCACCGCGAGGTGCCCCGTGCCGACTGGTCCCATCCGAAGGTGAAGACCCCCTCCAACTGTGGGGCGTGCCATACCCGTGCGGCCCAGGGCAGCTACCGCGAGCGGGAGATCGTGCTGCCCGACGGCCGGCGCTGGGAGGACTGAGCATGCACAAGATATTGGTATGGGACTGGCCGGTGCGCATTGGCCACTGGATGCTCGTCGGCGCCTTTGCCCTGGCCTGGCTGAGCAGCGAGAGCGAAGCCTGGCGGCTGGTGCATGCCTGCGCCGGCGGCACCATGGCGGGCGTGGTGATCTTCCGTCTGTTCTGGGGTGTGGTGGGTACCCGGCATGCCCGCTTCGCCAGCTTCGTGCGCGGTCCGGGGGCTGCCCTGGCCTATGTCCGCGGCCTGGCCACGGACAGCCCTCCACATGTAGTGGGCCACAACCCGGCCGGGGGATGGGCCATCCTGGCCCTGCTGGGCCTGACCCTGCTGAGCGCGGCCAGCGGCTGGTTCGTCTACCAGGATGCGGGCGGCACGTGGGCGGAAGACCTGCATGAAGGCTTGTCCTCGATGCTGCTGGGGATGGTCCTGCTGCATGTGGCCGGGGTGCTGCTGGGCAGTCTGGCGCACAGGGAGAATCTGGTGCACGCCATGTTCAGCGGCTTCAAGCAGGGCCCGGCGCATGCGGCCATCGCCACGGCCCGGCCCCTGCCAGTCCTGGTGCTCCTGGGTTGCGCCGTTCTGTGCGCCTGGTGGTTCGCCCAATAGAATCGGGCCATGCGCCTGCTCATTGCCGAAGATGACCCCCAACTGGGAGATGGCCTCACCATCTGGCTGCGCCAGGACGGTCATGCCGTGGACTGGGTCAAGGACGGCCAGGCCGCCGACCTGGCCCTGAAGAGCGGGGACTATGACCTGCTGCTGCTCGACCTGGGTCTGCCGCGACAGGAGGGCATGGCGGTGCTGCGGGCCCTGCGTGGGCGGGGGCAGTCCCTGCCGGTGCTCATCCTCACGGCCCGGGATGCGGTGCATGACAAGATCGCCGGTCTGGACGGCGGCGCGGACGAGTATCTGGTGAAGCCCGTCAGCCTGGATGAGCTCTCCGCGCGGGTGCGGGCCCTGCTGCGCCGGGCCGCGGGCCATGCCCGACCCTGTCTGCGGCTGGGAGAACTGGTGCTGGATCCGGCGATGCGCCAGGTCACCCTGGCGGGTGAGCCGATCGAGCTTTCCGCGCGGGAGTTTGCTCTGTTACAGGTGCTGATGCGGCACCCGGGCCGGGTCATGAGCCGGGCCCAGCTGGAGGCCGCGGTCTATGGCTGGAAGGACGAACCGGACAGCAATGCCCTGGAAGTGCACATCCATCGTCTGCGCAAAAAGCTGGGCGTCGAGCGCATCCGCACCCTGCGCGGCATCGGCTACACCATGCCGGGTGAATGAGCGCACGCCCTGAGCCGACCCGCTGGTATTCCCTGCGCCGCCGGCTGCTGGTATGGCTGCTGGGGGGACTTAGCCTGGGCTGGCTGGCGGCCCTGGTGTTCACCTACTTCGATGCCCATCACGAGATCGACGAGCTGTTCGACGACCAGCTTGTCCAGGTGGCCCGGGTCATGCTGGCCCTGGCAGAGGAATACGACGACGATGAGGACCTCGTTTGGCGCACGGACAGGGGGCACAAGGTGGAGAAGCGCTTCGTCTTCCAGATCTGGGATGAGTCGGGGCGGCTGCTGGCGCGCTCCCCCGGGGCGCCACGCCATGCCCTGGCCGCGCGGGACGGGTTCTCGGACACGCACGCCCTGGGCTCGGGACGCTGGCGCTGCTACAGCCTGTGGGACCGTGAGGGCCGGCTGCGCGTGCAGGTGGCCGAGAACCACCACGTGCGCGAGGAAATCAGCGGACACATCGCCAGCCGCCTGCTGCTGCCGGCCTCCTTCGGCCTGCCTCTGCTGGGGGTCTGGATCTGGTTCAGTGCCCGGCACAGCCTGGCGCCGCTGGACGACATCGCCAGGGAGATCGCGGCGCGTGCGCCGGAGACCCTGGAACCGGTGACGCCCGATGTGGCCCCGCGGGAAATCCGGCCCCTGGTTCTGGCCATGAACAGCCTGTTCGGGCGTGTGAGCCGGACCCTGGAGCAGGAACGCCGCTTCACCGCCGACGCCGCGCATGAACTGCGCACACCCCTGGCGGCCATCGTGGCCCAGGCCCAGGTGGCGGGCCGCGCCCGGGATGCGGCCGAACGTGCACATGCCCTGGGGCAGATCGCCACCAGCGGGCGGCGTGCCGGGCGCCTGGTGGAACAGCTGCTGACCCTGGCGCGTCTGGATCCGGCCGCTGGCCTGCCCATGACGCCCCTGCGCCTGGACCGGCTGGCGGCCGATGAATGCGCGGAACACGGCGCCGCGGCCTTGGCGCGAGACATCAGCCTGGAACTGGAGGTGGAAGAGGAAGCCATGGTCTCCGGCCAGGCCGACATGTTGCGCATCCTGCTGCGCAATCTGCTCGACAATGCCCTGCGCCATACGTCCCGGGGCGGGCGCGTGGTGGTGCGGGTATCGGGGCGCGGCCTGTCCGTCGCGGACGACGGGCCCGGCATCCCGGCCCAGGCCCGCGCCCAGGTGCTACGGCGTTTCCACCGCCTGGCCGGACAGGAGGTCGAGGGCAGCGGCCTGGGCCTGTCCATCGTCGCCCGTGTCGCGGCCCTGCACCGGGCCAGGCTGGAGCTGGAGGACAACCGGCCGGGGCTGGTGGTGAGGCTGGAGTTTCCGGCGGCCTGAGCAGGGGGCTCAGGCCCGGCCCCGGGGCGCATCCGGTGGTGGCCTGCGGAAGGCCACCACATGGCCCACATCCAGGCGGATGCCGATCTTCTCGCCGATGGCGTGGTCGTGGTGCGAGGATACCTGGGTGAGCACCCTGGCCCCGCTGGGCAGGCGCAGGGTGTAGAGGAATTCGGCGCCACGGAAGGCGCGGCGCTCGACCTCCGCCTGCAGGGGGCTGTCGTCGTCATGCAGGATGTCGTCGGGACGGATGAGGACCTCCACCTCGGTGCCGATGCCGAAGGTCAGGCAACTGCCACCATCACATTCGGCCGCGTCCACGCCCTGCAGCATGCCCAGTTCCACCTGCACCTGGTGGGCACTGCGCACCACGCCGGGCAGGAGCACGCCCTGACCGATGAAACCGGCGACGAAGCGGTTGCGCGGCCGGTGGTAGAGGTCATAGGGCGTACCCCATTGCTGGATCACACCCGCGTGCATGACCCCCACCTGGTCCGCCATGGCGAAGGCCTCGTGCTGGTCGTGGGTGACCAGCAGGGCGGTGATGCCCTCGTGCTTGAGGATGTCCCGCACCTCGATGGACAGCTTTTCCCGCAGTTCCACGTCCAGGTTGGAGAAGGGTTCGTCCAGCAGCAGCAGCCTGGGCCGGGGCGCCAGGGCGCGCGCCAGGGCCACGCGTTGCTGCTGACCGCCGGAGAGCTGGTGTGGATACTGGCGAGCCTCCTGGCTCAGCCCCACCAGCCGCAGCATCTCGTCGACCCGGGCTTCACGTTCCCGCCGGGGAAGACTGCCCAGGCCAAAACCGATGTTGCCCGTCACGCTGAGATGGGGAAACAGGGCGTAGTCCTGGAACACCAGGCCCAGACGGCGTCTTTCCGGCGGCAGCGCCTGATCGGGACCGGCCACCTGCCCGCCGTCCAGCAGGATGCGGCCGGACTGCAGGGACTCGAAGCCGGCGACGAGCCGCAGGGCCGTGGTCTTGCCACAGCCGGATGGGCCCAGCAGACAGCCGATCTCACCGGCGGCCAGCTCGAAGCTCACGTTCTGGAGGACCTGCTTGCGGCCGTAGGCCTGGGCGACATTTTCAAGTGTGAGCATGTTCGGTATTGCGCATCAGGAAGACGACGGGCAGCAAGCCCACCAGGGCGATGGCGGCGGCGGGCAGGGCGGCGCGCTCCCATTCCCCTTCCGAGGTCATCTCGAACACCCGCACCGCCAGGGTGTCCCAGCCGAAGGGGCGGGTCATGAGGGTGATGGGCAGCTCCTTCATGAGGTCCACGAAGGTGAGGGCGGCGGCACTGAGCATGGACACCCGCAGCATGGGCAGGTGAATGCGCCACAGGCGCCGCGCACCCACTACCCCCAGGGACTGGGCGGCCTCGTCCACGCTGCGCGAGACGCGGGTCAGCCCGGATTCCACCGGCCCGAAGCTCACCGCCAGGAAGCGGGTGCAGTAGGCCAGCAGCATGACCACCAGGGTGCCGCCCAGGGTCTGGCCCGCGAAACCCAGGTGGTCGATGAGCAGATTGTCCAGCCAGGCCACGGGGATGAAGAAACCCACCGCCAGTACCGCGCCGGGCAAGGCGTAGCCCAGGGTGGACAGGCGCGCGGTGACCCGCATGGCCGGCGTGGGGTGCAGGCGCTGGGCATAGGCCAGGGTCATCGCCAGGCCTCCCACCAGCAGGGCCCCCAGACCGGAGAGCAGGAGGGAATGCCAGGCAAACTGCAGGTAGCGCGCATCGAAGTCCGCGGCCCAGACCCCGGCCGCCCAGGCCAGGATCTGCCCTGCCGGCAGGGCAAAGGCCAGGGTGAAGACGACTCCGCACCAGGCCAGGGCCAGAGCGGCGCGCCAGCCCCGCAGGCGGATGCGGCCGGGGGTGCTGGCGGCCCGGGTGGAGACGGCATAGCTGCGCCGCGCCCGCGACTGATACTCCAACAGGGCCACGATGAGGACGAAGAAGATCAGCAAAGAGGCCAGCTGTGAGGCGGCGGGCAGGGAAAAGAGGGAGAACCAGGCCTTGTAGATGGAGGTGGTGAAGGTGTTGTAGTTGAACACAGCCACGGTGCCGAAGTCCGCCAGGGTCTCCATGAGTGCCAGCATCAGGCCCGCCACGATGCCCGGGCGTGCCATGGGCAGGGCCACGCGCCAGAAGGCTGCCTGGCGCGACAGCCCCAGGGACTGGGCGGCCTCCATGAGGCGCCGGCCCTGGCCCTGGAAGGCGACCCGGGCGGTGAGGTAGACATAGGGATAGAAGGCCAGGCTCATCACCAGGATGACGCCGCCCCGCGAGCGGATGGGGGGCAGTCGAAGGATGCCGTGGGTCTCCCGCAGCCAGGTGGCCAGCGGACCGCTGAAATCCAGCAGGCCCAGCCAGACAAAGGCCGTGACGTAGGCCGGCAGGGCCAGCGGCAGCAGCAGGGCCCAGTTGAAGAAGGCACGGCCGGGAAAGTGGCATGTGGCGGTGAGCCAGGCCAGGGACACCCCCAGCACGGTCACTCCCAGGCCCACCCCCAGCACCAGCCAGAAGCTGTTGCCGAGGACCTCGGGCAATTCGTACTGCCAGAGGTGATCCCAGGTCTCCCGGTCCGGGTTCACCAGGGAGGACACCACCACCAGCACGGGGATGACGCTGATCAGGGCGATGGGCAATACCGCCAGCCAGGGAGCCAGGGCAGCGGAAAGGCGCGACCCGCCCCGGGGCGGGGCGGCAGCGATGAGGGGCCAGGGCATGCGGGACACGGGCGGCGGCCTGGCCACCACCCGTGGGGAGAACGGGACGGACGTCGGCTTACTTGTAGCCCGCCCGGTCCATGAGCTTCACCGCCCGCACCTGCAGCCTGCCCGCCTCCGCCACGTTGATGAGGTTGGGTTTGAAGCTGCCCCAGGACGCCACCAGCGGGTCGGGCTTGATGGCTGGGTTGGCGGGGTATTCCATGTTCATGTCGGCATACAGGTTCTGCGCCTTGTCGGAGGACAGCCATTCGAGCAGCCGGATGGCTTCCTCCGGGTGCTTGGCATAGCGGGTGACGCCGGCGCCGGAGACGTTCACGTGCACACCCGCGTTGCCGGCACCGGTGTTCTGGTTGGGCCAGAAGATGGCCAGAGGCAGGTTGGGCTTCTTCTGCATGAGGCGGCCGAAGTAATAGGTGTTCACCAGGGTGACGTCGCACAGGCCGGCGGCCACCGCCTCCAGGGCCTTGGTGTCATCCGGGAAGGGCGCGGTGGCCAGGTTGTCGACCCAGCCGCGCACCATGGTCTCGGTCTTGGGCTCGCCGTGTTCGCCGATCAGCATGGCCACCAGGGACTGGTTGTAGACCTTCTTGGAGGTGCGCAGGCAGAGCCTGTCCTTCCATTTGGGGCTGGCCAGGTCTTCATAGGTCGACAACTCCCCAGCCTTCACCCGGTTCTTGTTGTAGACCAGGGTGCGGGCCCGCACGGACAGACCGAACCATTCCTTGCCCGGGTCACGCAGGTGGGCGGGGATGTTGGCCTCCAGGATCCTGGATTCCACCGGACGCAGCAGGCCCTGGTCGCTGGCCTGCCACAGGTTGCCCGCGTCCACGGTGATCAGCAGGTCGGCCGGGGTGTTCTTGCCCTCGGCCTTCAGTCGGGCCATGAGGGGACCCTCCTTGTCAGTGACGAACTTCACCTGCACGCCCGTTTCCTTCGTGTAGGCATCGAACAGGGGCTTGATGAGCTGCTCGATGCGGGCGGAATAGACCACCACCTCGGCGGCGGAGGCGCTGGCGGCGGTGACGAGCAGGGCCAGGGAGGCCAGAAGAAGCTTGCGCATGGGGAACTCCAGGAGATTGCAGGGGGAAGGTGCCGGCATTACAGCAAAGATGAGAATTATTCGCAATATGTATTTATGAGAATGGTTCTCAATAATATCGCATGCCATCGTGGCATCGCCGGGGGCAGCAGGCGCAGTGCGATACGCAGGTCCGCGTGCCGGAGGAACAGCGCAGACGCATGCCCAGGCAGCCCGCCGTATCCGAAACCCGTGACTTCCAACCTGACCGATAGGAGAAACTCATGCCGTCCGCCTTTGCGCTACGTCCGCGCGTCCTGCCCTGGTTGTTGAGCCTGGCTGCCCTGCCAGCCCTGGCACAACCCCTGGACCCCGAAGTTGCCCGGCTCCTGCAGGACATGCAGGCGCGTCTCGATCGGCTGGAGGCGCGCAACGCCGAGCTGGAGCGACGCCTGGCGGAAGCGGCGAACACCGGCCGGGAGGCGCCCCTGCAGGCCCGGGTGGAAGGGTTGGCGCATGAACTGGAGGCCCTGCGGCAGAAGTCCGCGCCACTGGACAAACTGCGTGACATCCAGGTGGGGGCCAGCCTGACCATGGTGGCGCAGCGCGCCAGGGGTGGCGGGGTGCATGCCAGCGAGCTCACATCGCGGGGGGATCTGGAAGTGGAATTACCCGGTGGTGCCATCGGCGATGCCCAGGGCAGGCTCTTCGCGCATCTGCGCGCGGGGGACGGCGGGGGGGTGGTGAATAACGCCTTCGCCACCTCCAACGCCACGGCCTTTGGCAACGAACCCAGGCCCGTGCTCATGCAGGCCTGGTATCAGCTGGATCTGCCCATGGGTGGGTCGGGAGGGCAGCAGGATCAGCTGGAGCTGACCGTGGGCAAGATCGACCCCTTCGTCTTCTTCGATGGCAATGCCCTGGCCGCCGACGAATCGGAGGACTTCCTCAATCTGGCCTTCGTGCACAACCCTCTGCTGGACGCCGGTGGCGATGTGGGGGTGGGTGCCCACGGCGCCAGTCCCGGCCTGCGTCTGGCCTATGTGCACGGCCTCAGCGACGGGCATCGCCTCACCGCCTCCCTCGGCATGTTCGGCGCGGGCCCCGGCGCGGACTTCCAGGACAGCTTCAACAGGCCGTTCACCATTGCCCAGCTGGAATACGCGGGCAAGACCTGGAACGGCCGGGAGGGCGCCTATCGCCTCTATGCCTGGAACAATTCCCGGGCCAACGACCAGGTGAACCTGACGCTGGATACGGATGGCGACGGCATTGCCGATCAGGGCGTGCGCGAGCGACATGCCGGCTGGGGTCTCTCCCTGGACCAGCAGGTCGGCGAACAAGTCGGCCTGTTCGCACGTTACGGGCACTCCACCCGCGGCGTGCTGGCCTTTGACCGCGGCCTGACCCTGGGCGGACAGTTGTCCGGTGACCTGTGGGGGCGGGCGGATGACCGGCTCGGCCTGGCCATCGGCAGCCTGCGGCCCGGCTCCGCGTACAAGTCCGCTGGCAACGGTTCGCAGCGGGAGCGCATCTACGAGCTGTTCTATGCCTGGCGACCCAATGACTATCTGCAGCTCAGCCCCAGCGTGCAGTACATCAGCCACGCCGCGGGCGGGCAGGGAAACGTAACGGTCTGGGGGCTGCGCGCCAAGGCCTCGTACTGAACAGGCCAGCGGGTCCGTTGCCTGTAATTTCAACCATTTCCAGGAGGTTCGCATGGACAGCAATACCGCCCTCTTCGCCGGCGCGTTGGATCAGTTGATGCGTCACAGTCTCACCGGTTGCGGGCAGGCCGCACATCAGGCCGCGCGCCTGCTGGAGCGTCTGTCCGAATGCGCCGACCTGGACCACGACACCCGCGGGTTGTGCGTGCGCATGTGTGACAAGCTGGAAGCGGGCATGGGGGTGGCGCGTGGCTGAGCAGCGTACTGGCAGGGGAATCCTGAACGGTCTGCTGGCCCACGCCGGATTGACTCCCGCCACACCCATTCCAGGCAAGCCGGCCGGCCAAGCCCCGCAACAGGGTGGCGAGCGCGCTGCCGCGCAACCGCCCACGGCTGCGCGGCGCCTCAAGCTCTGGGAGCTGGAGGGAAAATACCTCTGCCCGGTGATCGGCACCTGCCTGTCCATGGACGAGCTGAAGCGGATCGCCCGCCGGAACGGCTTTGCCGAGCCGGACCATGATGCCTATCGCCTGCATGTCGAGGCGGTCCATCTGGCGGGCAAGCGCAACGCGGCCTCCGAGGCCATGCACAAACTGCTGGAACGCAAGTACAGCCTGGTGGTGCATGAGTTTTCCCGCCTGCGCACCGATGCCGAGGTGCTCGCCCTGTGGAAGCACCGCTTGGAGCGGGGCGAGGTCGCCGGTCCCCTGTGGGGGGCAATGACCCACAAACTGGCGGGAGAGGAGACCCGCTACGCGATCTATGCCGACGTGCACATGCTGTCGCATCAGCTGGGCGCGGGGCAGGCTGCGGATCTGCGGCGTGCCAGCCACCTGCGGAGAGAGCATGACATGTTGCGGGCGGCCCACACCGCCGTGAAGGAGTCCGAGGCCGAGACGGCCTGTGCCAACCAGGCACTGCGACGCGAGCTGGAGGACATGCGCGCGCAATTGCACGCGGCCGAGGCCGCGCTGGCCACGCTGCGCCCACGCCTGCAGGACTTCGAGAGTGGCGAGGCCATGGTGGCCATGGGACGGCGCCTGTTTCTGGCGCAGGCCCAGGCGGATCGGGCCACGGCGCTGGAGGCGCGCATGCAGGTCCTGGAGAGGAGGGTGGGCCAGCTGGCCGCGGAAAAGGTGTACCTCACGCGTGAGCTGGAGGATGCCGTGGCCGAGCGGGACGCCCTGGAACGCCTCTGGGGAGAGGAGGCCAAGACCCCGGACACCCCATGCCCCGGGGCCTGCGCGGACTGCGATCCTCGCCTCCAGGGCCGTTGTGTGCTTTGTGTAGGCGGGCGCGTGCCTCTGTTGCCCCAGTACCGGCAGCTGGCGGAACGCCTGGGTGCGCGCCTGATCCACCACGATGGCGGCAGGGAGGAGGCCCTGGCCCGCCTGCCCGAGCTCCTGCATGCGTCCGACGCGGTGATCTGTCCGACGGACTGTGTGGGCCATCTGGCCTATTACCAACTGAAGAAATACTGCAAACAGACCGGCAAGCCCTGCGTGCTGACCAAGAGCTCCGGTGTGGCGGGTTTCGCGGCGGCCCTGACACGCCTGGCCGAGGGTCGTGTGCAGATCCGGGCACAGACATGAAGGCACAGAGGCAGACCCGGACGCACGCGGCATGCCGCCCCTGTATCCGGGCGCACTGGTGCGCAGTGCATGCCGAACGGGAGCACCGCGCGCAGATCGCCGGCAGCGGCACGCGGATCCCCGCCGCCTTGCATGCCGCACGTCACGCAGGCACACGGGCCATCCGGCTGGGTAGGTCAGCGGGAGACTGGCTCATCCGGGAAGGGCGTCGTGCCGCGTCTGGCGGGGCAGCGACCACGGCTCGGCCGCGCATGCATAAAAGAATATGCGAATGCTTGAACATACAAGCAAGAATCATTATCATTCCTCACCATGTAAACCGGTGCCGCGACACGCGGCTGGTTGCCTCGCAAGAGCCGGTCGCGTGCTGGTCTGCGTGTCCCCTGTAGCAAGAATGAGGTGGTGTATGCGCACCGTGGTCTTTCCCGATGCGGCCGATGCGGCCGATCAGACCGCCCACCAGGAATCCAGATGGATCGACTCCGGCGAATTGTTCCAATCGCGCCAGGAGGTCGTGATCCGGCATGACGGTCAGGACTACCGCCTGCGCATCACGCGCCAGAACAAGCTGATCCTGACCAAATGAGTGCCACGTACGGACAGCCGGGTACCTGGCGCTCCCTGCTGGGCGTGCTTGTCCTGCATGGCGTGGTGCTGGCGGTATTGTTGACCATGACCCCCATGGCCGAGGTGGTGGGCCTGCCCCAGCCCCTCATGGTGAGCCTGTTGCCCGCTCCCGAGGCGGAGCCCGAGGAGATTCCCAAACCCCTGCCGCCCAAGCCCCAGGTCCAGCCCCGTACACCGCAGCCGCCGCCCGTGCTGGTGGCCCGGGAAGAGGCGCCCACCCCGCTGGTTGCGCCCGCGCCACCACCCGAGCCGGTGCCGTTGCCCGTGGTGCTGCCCGAGCCCACGCCCGTACCCGAGCCGGTCCGGCCCGTGCCGCAGGCGGCCGCACCCGTGGCACCGCCCGCAGTCGTGCCGCCGCGCTTCGACGCGGATTACCTGGACAACCCCGCGCCCGTGTATCCGCCCCTGTCCCGCCGCCTGGGCGAGCAGGGACAGGTATTGCTGCGTGTGTACGTGAACGCGGAGGGGGGCGCGGCGCAGGTGGAGATACGTGAATCCAGCGGCTTCGAACGTCTCGACAAGGCCGCCCTGAACACCGTGCGCCGCTGGCGTTTCGTGCCCGCCAGGCAGGGCGACCGGGGTGTCGCCGCCTGGGTGCTGGTGCCCATTTCCTTTTCTATCCGGAGTTGATGCATGGATACCAACATGGGCTTCGCCCACTTCCTTTCGCAGACCGACGCTGTGGGGCAATTCATCCTGCTGGTGCTGGGGCTGATGTCCGTGGCCACCTGGTATCTCATCTTCACCAAGGCCTGGTCCAATCAGGCCATGCGTCGCCATGCGCGCCGCTTCCAGGAGGAGTTCTGGCAGGCGCCGGACATGGAGGCGGTGGCTGCGCACATCAGGCAGCACGGAGTGCACGATCCGTTCTCCCATCTGGCCCACCATGGCCTGCGTGCCGCCGAGCAGTATGCTGCCCGGACCGGCAAGCGCATGGTGGAATCCGGCAGTGCCGAAGATTTCCTCACGCGTGCCCTGCGCCGGGCCATCGAGCAGGACACCGCCCGCCTGGAGTACGGTCATACGGTACTGGCCTCAGTGGCCTCCTCCGCTCCCTTCGTGGGTCTGTTCGGTACCGTATGGGGTATCTACCATGCCCTGCTGGCCATCGGCATGAGCGGCCAGGGCACCCTCGACAAGGTGGCCGGTCCGGTCGGCGAGGCCCTGATCATGACCGCCCTGGGCCTGGCCGTGGCCATTCCGGCGGTGCTGGCCTACAACGCCTTCACCCGTGCCAACCGCCTGACACTGACGGAACTGGATGGCTTTGCGCACGACCTGTTCGCCTACATGTCCACCGGCAATCGCAGCCAGGCCGGAGCGGCCAAGGGCCAGGTGGCCACGTTCCGGCGCGTGGCGGAGGCGGCGTGATGGCCTTCGGCGGTTTCACCCGGGACCCGGGCCAGCAGCCCGTGGCGGAGATCAACATGATCCCGCTCATCGACGTCATGCTGGTGCTGCTGGTGATCTTCATCGTCACCGCCCCGCTGCTGACGCATGCGGTCAAGATCGAACTGCCCAAGGCCAGCAGCCAGGTCAATCTGGTGAAGCGCGAAAACATCCATCTCTCCATCGATGCCGCCGGCACGGTGTACTGGAACGGCACCGCCCTGGGCGCCGAGGACTGGCAGGCCCGCATGGCGGAATCCGCGCGGCTGGAGCCCCAGCCGGAACTGCATATCCGCGCCGATGGGGACCTGGCCTACCGTCAGGTGGCCAGGGTAATGTCGGACGCGGCGCGCGCCGGTCTCACGCGCATCGGCTTCGTCACCGACCCGAGAGACGGTCCCTGATCCCACCCCTACCCTTCCGCGCGCCAGCCAGCCACTTTCGCCAGCCAGCCCAAGTCTTCCATCCCAACAAGGAGCTACTGGTGAAACCCAAGACATCCCCTCTCGCCTCGGCCACGGCCGAATCCGCCACCGCCTGTGCCGCGATGCCGACCAGGCGGCCCGGCCTGCTGCCCCTGGGAGCCGCGCTGATGGCGGCATCGCTGCATGCTGCCGCGCAGCAGCCCGCACCGACGGACAAGGAGAAGACCCTGTCCAGGATCAATGTCCAGGCCGACGCGGACATCCCCCAGGATGGCTATCGCGCCAGCGCCACCCGGGTCGGCAAGGTGCTGCAGGATCCGCACGACATTCCCCAGGCCATCACCACGGTGACCAACAAGATCATGGAGGAACAGCAGGTGGGCAGCCTGAGGGAGGCCCTGCGCAACGTCTCGGGCATCAGCTTCAACGCCGCCGAGGGCGGGCGCTCGGGCGACAACATGATGCTGCGCGGCTTCTACACCTTCGGCGACATCTATCTGGATGGCATCCGCGACACCGCCCAGTACGACCGGGAGACCTTCAACCTCGAGCAGGTGGACGTGCTGCGCGGCGCCGGCGCCATGCTCTTCGGCCGTGGCCAGGCCGGCGGCGTCATCAACCAGGTGAGCAAGACCCCCATGCTGACGGATCGGCACAAGCTCACGGCCAGCGTGGGCAGCTACGCCTATCTGGAGGGCACGGGCGATTTCAACAAGCGTCTGGGCGAGAGCACGGCCCTGCGCGTCAACGTCATGCATCGGGACGAGGAGAGCTGGCGCTCCAACCCCGCTACAGGCGCGGAGCCGGAGATCCACCGCGAGGGCCTGGCCGTCAGTCTGGGGATGGGGCTCGCCACGGACGACGAGTTCCTTCTGAGCCATATCGTGACCACCACGGATGGCCGACTGGACTACGGCATCAGCTTCGACGCCAACACGCGGCGGCCGAGCACGGCGTTTCCCGACCACTACTACTGGGGCGTGCACGCCAACTTCGACGAAGGCACGACCAACATCAGCACGGCCACCTATACGCACCGCTTCTCGCCCAAGAGCGAGTGGCGCACCCAGCTGCGCTACGCCGACTACGAACGCAGCTACTGGGTGCGCACGCCCAGCAGCACGGTGGCGCCGGGGAGTACGGGCCTGAATCTGCCCAGCACCAACGTCGGACCGACCCGGGCCATGGACTACGAGACCCTGACCCTGCAGTCGGACTTCAACAACAAGTTCCGCGCCTGGGACATGCAGCACGAATTCCTCGCCGGCGTGGAATACCTGCGCGAGGACAGCTTCCGCAAGGGGCTGCAGAACTTCGGTGGTACCACCGCCCTCAATCCACCGGACATCCGGCCCTACCAGGTGTCGACGACGGGTCTGGCGACCAAGTTCGAGTCCGATTCCTATGCGCTGTACGCGCAGGACACGGTGGAGTTCATCCCGCAGTGGAAGGCGACCATCGGCCTGCGCAAGGACTGGATGGATGCCGACTATTCCAGCCTCACCTCGCCCAAGCTCAAGTACGACGAGGTCAGTACGCGCGCCGCGCTGTCCTATCACCCCAGCGACGAGACGCATTACTACCTGGGCTACTCCGATTCCTTCAGTCCCACGGCCGACCTGTACCAGCTCACCGTCGCGCCCATGCCGGCGGAGCGCTCCAAGGTGCTGGAGCTGGGCGCCAAGTGGCTCCTGATGGAGGGGGACCTGGCCCTGCGCGCCGCCCTCTACCGCGCCGACAAGGAATGGGAGCGCAATACGGACCTGGAGGCCACCGCCGCCATCCTCACCAAGAAGCGCCGCACCGATGGCCTGGAGCTGGAAGCGGCGGGCCGGGTGAGCGACGACTGGGAGGTCTTCGCCGGCCTGGCGCTGATGGATGCCAAGATCCTGGAAGTGGCCGAGAACGTGAACGCCACCACGGGTGTCATCACACCCGCCAACCCCGCCTACAAGGGCCAGCGTGCGCGCAACACCCCCAAGTACACCGTCAACCTGTGGACCACCTACAAGCTGGGTGGCGGTTGGAAGATCGGGGGCGGCGTGGAGGCCAAGGGCGATCGCTACGCCTACGTCCCCAGTGGCGCGGGCCCCATTCCCACCCTGCCGGGCGGTACCGCGTTCCATCCCAATACGGCGCCTGCCTATGCGCGCTGGGACGCCATGCTGTCCTATGAGCGCAAGAACTGGGCGGTGCGCCTGAACGTGCAGAACCTGTTCGACAAGCTTTATTGGGATGCGGTCTACGACAACGGCGCCTTTGCCGTGCCGGGCACGAAGCGCAAGTACATTCTTACCGGCGAGTACAAGTTCTGATCAGGAAAGGCATCGACATGGACAGAAGACAAGCCCTGCTCACCCTCTCCGGGCTGGCCACCCTGGCGGCCCTGCCGCGTCTGGCCCTGGCCGGTTCCACGCGCCAGGCCACGCTGGGCGCCGCCTGGCGCGGGCCGAACAGGAACGATCCCTATTTCGCCGGCGAGCTGATGGCCGACTGGGAGGCGCAACGGCTCGGCGTCCGCTATGCCGTGCCCCTGCCGGGACGCGCGCACGAGATACTGGCCGAGCCACAGGGGGGATTGCTGGTGGTCGCCTACCGCTGGGGCGACTGGCTGCTGCGCTGCGACGATCAGGGCAAGCCCGTGCAGCGCATCTCCCTCGCGGACGAGGGCAACCGCCGGTGTTGCGGCCATGCCGTGTACGCCCCGGACCGCTCGGTGCTGTACACCACCGAGAGCGATACGCGCACGGGTCGGGGCTGGATCAGCGCGCGCGATCCGCTCAGCCTGAAAAAGCTGGGTGAGTGGGAAACCCACGGGAAGGATCCTCATCAGGCCGAGGTAGACCATGACGGCACGCTGCTGGTGGCCAACGGCGGCGTAGCGCGCCGTCCCGAGGACGATGGCAAGCTCAGCCTGGATGACATGGATTCCTCCCTTGCCCGGCTGGACGGACGCACCGGCCGGCTGCTCGGTCAGTGGCGGTTGCAGGATGCGCGCCTTTCCCTGCGCCACATGGCCTGGAACCGGCCAGCCGGTGAACCCGGCGCGCTGCTCGGTCTTGCCCTGCAGGCCGAGCACGCCTCCACTGCGAGCCGCCGCGAGGCTCCCGTGCTGGCCATCTTCGACGGGGAAACCCTGTCCGTGCCGACCTCCTTGGGGGATGGCGTGGGCTATTGCGGCAACATCGCTCCCGCGCATCGCGGTGGCTTCGCCCTCACCAGCACGGCGCACAAGGCCTTGCTCTGGCACCCCGGCATCCCGGAAAAGATGCAGACCATCGTGGAGATGAAGGAGGCCTATGCCCTTGCCCCCTGGCACGGACCGGGCCGGGGCGGCGGTGCCCTGGTTGCCACGGCGCTGGGCCTGGTGCGTTGGCATCCGGAGGCCCAGGCCCAGATCCTGCCCTGGCCGCGGCCCATGGCCCTCGACAACCATTGGGTACTGGTCGGAGAGGCCTGAGGGCGGCGGCATGCAGGTGAAATCCATGCCAGGCCCGGGCGGGGCGGCGTGTGGCCGCCTGTGGCGCGGCGCGCAAATCGGCGTTCTCGTCGTGACGCTCCTGCTCGTCCCGGGGCTGTTGCTCGTGCCCGGGATCGCACTGAGTCTGCTCTGGGACGTGGCCATCCCCGTGCTGCCCGCGGTGTTCCTCATCAATCCGAAACTGTGGCGCAATGTCTGTCCGCTGGGCACACTCAACATGCTGGCGCATGGTCGCTTGCGGGTCGGCGGCCTGCCCGAGCGGCTGCTGCCCGGCGCGGGCCTGGTGGGCATCGTGCTGCTCCTGCTCATGGTGCCGGCGCGCCGTTTCCTGTTCAACGAAAATGGCCCGGCCCTGGCCATCGCCATCCTGACCGTAGCGCTGCTGGCCTTGTTGCTGGGCGCGCTGTTCAGCCGCAAGGCGGGCTTCTGCAATGCAATCTGCCCGGTGCTCCCGGTCGAGCGGCTGTACGGTCAGAGCCCCCTGCTGAACGTGGCCAATGCGCACTGTTCCACCTGTGTGCAGTGCGTGTCACGTGGATGCCTGGATGTCGCGCCGGGCAAGTCCATCCCCCAGACCCTGGGCAGCGCGCGCCTGTCGCATGCCTGGCTGCAGACCGGATTCGGCGCCTTTGCCGCCGGGTTCCCGGGCTTCGTGCTGGGCTACTACCTCACCGCCAACGGCCCGATCGCAATGGCGGGCGAGATCTATCTCTCCATCGCCGCCTGCACGGGCACCAGCTATCTGTTGACGCAGCTCGTGGTGCGAGGCCTGCAGCTGGGCGCCGAGGCGGCCATCCACCTGCTGGGTGCCCTGGCCATCGGCATCTATTACTGGTTCGCGGGGGCGGTCGTCACCGACCATCTCGGCCTGCACGGCGGGGCGACGGTGGTGATCCGCGCGCTGGCCTTCACCCTGATCGGCCTGTGGCTGTGGCGTGCCCGTGGTACACCACCGGATACACGCCGCATCCTGCTGCGCGCCCGGTGAGCCTGCCCACGATGCCGCGCGTGTCCGGGAGGCGGATGAGGCTGGGCGTCAGGGTCGGGTCCAGCCCATGTCCCCCGGCAAGTCCGGCCCGGGTCCTCCCCGAGCGTGCCGGCGGGCCCGCTCGCGGGTCGGCATGACATCGCCGCAGGCGAGTCGCCATGTTGATCACCCTCGAGGATGTGCTGACCCCGGCAGAGCTGGCCCAGGCCCGTGTGCTGCTGGACCGCTCCACCTGGGCCAGCGGACGGATCACCGCCGGGCCTCAGGCGGCCGTGGCCAAGCACAACCGGCAGCTGCCGGAAGATGCCGAACACCTGCCCACCCTGCGCCACCTGGTGCTGCAAGCCCTGCAGCGCAATGCCCTGTTCATCACCGCCGCCCTGCCGCTGAAGGTCCTGCCCCCTTTCTTCAATCGCTACGATGAAGAGGCCAGCCACTATGACTGGCATGCGGACAACGCCATGCGCCAGGCCCCCGGGGGCGGCCATGTGCGGGCGGACGTGTCCGCCACCCTGTTCCTGTCCGAACCGGAGGAATATGACGGCGGTGAATTGACCATCGAGGACACCTTTGGCAGCCATGGCATCAAGCTGCGGGCTGGTGGCATGGTGCTCTATCCCGCGTCGTCCATCCACCGTGTCACGCCCGTCACCCGCGGACGGCGCACCGCCTGCTTCATGTTCATCCAGAGCATGGTGCGTGACCCGGGCCAGCGCCGGCTGCTGTTCGACCTGGACATGGCCCTGCTGGAGCTGCGCGCGCAACTGGGCGAGACGGGTCCGGTGGTGCGTCTGACCGGCGTCTACCACAACCTCTTGCGGCGCTGGGCGGATTCATGAACCGGCCTGCCGCCCGGCCGGCGGGGCCGTTCGAACCCAGGCTGGACGGGCTGGCGCCCGCGGCGCGCGGTGCCGGCGATTACGAGGCCCTGGCCCGGGCATGCCTGGATCCGGAAGTCTGGCGCTATCTGAGCGAAGGCAGTGGCGCTGGCCTGACCATGGCGGCGAATCGGCGAGCCTTCGAACACCAGGGCCTGCTGCCGCGTCCCCTGACGGACATGAGCCGGGGCCACACCCGGCTCGTCCTGTTCGGACAGGCGCTGGAGCACCCCATCCTGCTGGCCCCCATCGCCTACCAGCGCCTCTTCCATGCGGAAGGGGAGATGGCCAGCGCCATGGCCGCCGCCGCGCAGGGCAGCTGCCTGACGGTCAGCAGCCTGGCCAGCCAGCCCCTGGAGTCGATCGCCGCCGCCGCGCGGGGGGCGGGCGGCACAGCCTGGTTCCAGCTCTACTGGCAGGGGGAGCGCGCCACCACTCTGCGCCTGGCCCAACGGGCCGAGGCCGCCGGATGCCCGGTGCTCATGCTGACCCTGGACGCGCCGGTGAAGCCCTCCACCCTGGTGCTGCCCGCCGGCATCGAGGCCGTGAATCTGGAGGCCCCCCTGACCCCAGCCCCAATAGGGCCGGGGCAGAGCGTGGTGTTCCAGGGCTGGATGGCCAGGGCCCCGGACTGGGAAGATCTGGCCTGGTTGCGGCAGCATCTGCGCTTGCCCTTGCTGGTCAAGGGCCTGCTGCATGCGGACGACGTGGAACGCGCCCTGGCTCTGGGCTGCGACGGCCTGGTGGTGAGCAACCACGGTGGCCGCGTCCTGGACGGCATGCCGGCCAGCCTGGAACTGCTGCCCGGTCTCGTGCATCAGGTGGCGGGCCGGGTACCGGTGCTGCTGGACAGCGGCATACGCGATGGCCGGGACGTCTTCCGTGCCCTGGCGCTGGGTGCCGAGGCGGTATTGTTGGGGCGCCCCTATGTCTGGGGGCTGGCCCGGGCCGGCGCCCTGGGCGTGGCCCATGTCCTGCGCCTGCTGCGTGATGAGCTCGAAGCCACCATGGCCCTGTGTGGCTGTGCCAGTCTGGCGGATATCCGCGCCAGCCGGGGCTGCGGGCATCTTCCAAAAGATAGCATATAGCTATAATTGTAATTACAATAATCAATTATGCAAATGTATGGCATTGCCATAGAGTACGTCCCGTGGCCTGACCCCAGACCCCCACGACTACCCACCACAAGGAGATCGCGAAAATGCAGACTTTGATCAATACCCAGGTTCAACCCTTCAAGGCTCAGGCCTTTCACAACGGTCAGTTCATCGAAGTGACCGAGCGGAATCTGCTCGGCAAATGGTCCGTGCTGATCTTCATGCCGGCGGCCTTCACCTTCAACTGCCCCACCGAGATCGAGGACGCCGCCGATCACTATGCCGAGTTCCAGAAGGCCGGTGCCGAGGTCTATATCGTCACCACCGACACCCACTTCTCTCACAAGGTCTGGCACGAAACCTCTCCGGCCGTGGGCAAGGCACGGTTCCCCCTGGTGGGCGACCCCACCCATGCGCTGACCAATGCCTTCGGCGTGCACATCCCGGAGGAAGGCCTGGCCCTGCGCGGCACCTTCGTCATCAACCCCGAGGGCATCATCAAGACCCTGGAAGTGCATGACAACGCCATCGCCCGCGATGTGAAGGAGACGCTGCGCAAGCTGAAGGCCGCCCAATATGTGGCCTCGCACCCCAACGAGGTCTGTCCGGCGCGCTGGAAGGAAGGTGAAGCCACCCTGACGCCCTCCCTGGATCTGGTCGGCAAGATCTGACCCTTCCTCCCCCCCGGCGGGGGGGCTCCCCCAGAATGCAATAGCCAGGCCCTGGTCTTGCGGGACCTGGCTATTGCCTTCTTGCACTGGAGAACCGTCATGCTGGACGCCAACATCAAGGCCCAACTCAGGGCCTATCTGGAAAAGCTGGTGGCCCCCATCGAACTGGTGGCCTCCCTGGACGACAGTCCCAAGTCTGCCGAGATGCGCGCTCTGCTGGAGGACATCGCCGGGGTGTCCGGCAAGGTGTCGCTGCGGGACGACGGCGCCGAGGCCCGGCGCCCCTCCTTTACGGTCGGCAGGGTGGGCGAACCGGCGCGCATCGCCTTCGCCGGTCTGCCCATGGGCCACGAATTCAGTTCCCTGATCCTGGCCCTGCTGCAGGCCAGCGGCCATGCCCCCAGGATCAGCGACGCACAGGCGGAGCAGATCAAATCCCTGAGCGGACCACTCCGCTTCGAGACCTACATCTCCCTGTCCTGCCACAACTGCCCGGATGTGGTTCAGGCCCTCAACACCCTGGCGGCCCTGAATCCCAACATTCGGCATGTCATGATCGACGGCGCCCTGAACCAGGCCGAGGTGGAGGCGCGCCAGATCATGGCCGTGCCCAGTGTCTGGCTCAATGGTGAGCCCTTCGACGACGGCCGCATGAGCCTGGAAGAGATCCTGGGCCGGCTGGATTCCGGCGCCGCCGCGCGCGAGGCCGCCCGGCTGGCAGAGAAGGACCCCTTCGACGTGCTGGTGGTGGGCGGCGGCCCGGCCGGCGTGGCAGCGGCCATCTACGCGGCGCGCAAGGGCATCCGCACCGGGTTGCTGAGCGAACGCTTCGGCGGTCAGGTCATGGATACCCTGGCCATCGAGAACCTCATCTCCGTACCCCATACCGACGGGCCCAGGCTGGGCCGTGCCCTGGAGGAGCACGTCAGGGAATATGAGGTGGACATCATGAACCTGCAAAGGGCCGAAGCCCTCATCCCCGCCGCTGCGGACGCGCCGCACGCCATCCGCCTGGCCAACGGTGCGGTGGTGCAGGGCAAGACCATCATCCTAGCCACCGGGGCGCGCTGGCGCGAGCTGAACGTGCCCGGCGAGCAGGAATATCGAGGCAAGGGCGTGGCCTACTGTCCCCATTGCGACGGCCCCCTGTTCAAGGGCAAGCACGTGGCTGTGGTGGGGGGTGGCAACTCGGGGGTGGAAGCAGCCATCGATCTGGCGGGTGTGGTGGGACATGTGACCCTGCTGGAGTTCGGCGATCGGCTGCGCGCCGATGCCGTGCTGCAGACCAAGCTCCACAGCCTGCCCAACGTCACGGTCATCAAGAGTGCGCAGACCACCGACATTAGCGGCGCGGATGGTAGGGTGAGCGGCCTGAACTACACCGACCGTCTCACCGGGCAGAGCCAACATATCGCGCTGGAAGGGGTGTTCATCCAGATCGGTCTGCTGCCCAACACCGATTGGCTCAAGGGTACGGTGAACCTGTCGCGCCATGGCGAGATCGAGGTGGATGCCCGGGGTGCCACCGACCTGCCCGGCGTGTTCGCGGCGGGGGACTGCACCACCGTGCCCTACAAGCAGATCGTCGTCGCCCTGGGCGAGGGCGCCAAGGCCAGCCTGTCCGCCTTCGATTTCCTCATCCGCAGCCAGCACTAGGCGGTGCGCCTATGCTTACCCACCTGTGTTTAGGGGCCCTGGCTGCGCGAGTTCAGGGACATTGCCGTTAAAGAAAAAATACTTTACGTGATAATCATTCTCATCTACTATGCGGACATAGCCATCTACATGGGATGATTCCCTGGGTGGCACCGGCTATGCCGGGTGATCGATGAGCCAGCCCGAGGCCCATGCCTCTCCAGCCAGCCAGTCCTTGGAACCACTATCACAGGCGGGGTGATGGAATGGCTGAAAACCTTGAGTCCGCAGTAGCGGAGAAACGGTTAGGGAGTGACTTTGTCGGCAAGGGTGTGTGGCTTCGTGCCCAGGTAGACCACGAACCACGGCCTGCGGCGGGATTCCGTGAGCCGAAAGATGAATCGTTGGGACGCGGCTTGGAATCCTTCGAGTCGGTCTCATGCGTTCAGGGGGAATGGCTGTCGGATGGTCTGATGGCGGGTTTGTTGGAGCACATGGCCTGCTTTTTGCTAACTGGACGGCCCCGCTCCATACATCAGGCCCGGCTGCTGTTGAATCACATTGCCACCCATCCCGCCGCTTCCCGTGATCTGCGCGAAAGTGGGCGCTACCTGTCCGAGGTACTGGAGGATCACTTGCTGATCCCGTGCAGAGTCGATGCCTGTCAGACGGATCCAGGTCGTGGTTGACATGGGAGTGGCTGAGGGAGGCGTTATGACCCGGGGCGATGCCAGATCCACGCACGTCAAGTTCGATATCCGGGACTTTCGGGACCCTGCGTCACGCCTGCGGTGGGCACCGGCCCACCGTTTTTGAGTTGAATTGTTCCCAGCAGAAGGCGAAAGGCCATGAACACGGCAAATTCAGCAAAGACCAAGGCACCACCGGAAAGCCTGGATAACGGCGCAGGGGCCCGGGCCAGGCATGCCGTCATCCGTGCCGATCCTGGCCGGGCAACCCCATACAACCGGAAAGTTATCCACAGCCGTTCTCTGTTCGAGAGCGGGAGGGAATTGGTCATACGCCATGGCGGTGCCGACTACTTCCTGCGCATCACCAGCCAGAACAGGTTGATTCTGACGAAATGAGCACCGGTAGAATCGACACTTCCATCCTGGTGGCGTCACCTGGAGTCCATGACGAAGCAGTCGTCGTGCCCATCCGGACCATCCTGACGTCCCGGCTGTGGTTATCCGCGCGGCACAGGGAACGGCCCAGCCGCGATACCCTGGGCGCCATGGAAAGGCAGCTCCGACGGCTGGCCATCCACTCCCAGACAACGCCGGAAGACTGGACACTGGGCCTGAGATTGACCCGCGACGCATGGGTGAACGTGCTGTCTTGGCTGTCCCACCGTGTGCAGGGTGGCCCCGGGCGCGCGCTCTGACATGAGAATAAATAATGAGAATGGTTGTCATCCGCGTGATATATCATTAGCATGTAAACATGTAGTGAACATCTGATTTTGATCGCCAGCCGCCGGCCTTGTCCAAGTTGCCGGCACGCCAGCCAAGCCCCAGTGCTGCCCCGGATGAGGGGCCTTGAGCCGGCGGAAAGGGCGATATCCCCCTCCCTTACCTGCCTCGAAATATTCGCCATGCCGGCCATGCCGGCATGGTCTTGACAGAGGTGTCGCATGGGTAATTTGGACGTACTCAACCGTTTCGTGCGGTTGTATGAGGAGGTCTTCACCCACGACGGGTTCGGAGAAATCCGTGTGGAGATGAAGATCCTCAGGAAAGGTCAGAAGGAGGTCATCCTCCACTGCGGCAAGCAGTATCGCTTCGTGGTGGATTACGCCGAGCGTCAGCCCCTGCGCTGGGGCGTCTGGCGGGTAGTGGAGGAAAGGCCCGGCAGCGCGGCCAGGGAGGAAAAACAGGATAAGCGCACGGGCGGGGATCGCCGCCGTGAGGCGCGTGCCATCGGCTTTCCGGACAAGCGTTCCGGAAGGGACCGGCGCCAGCGCACATAGCCTTCACATCAGGGCTCTAGGGGAGCGCGATCTGGCCGGGGTGGCCCCGGCAACAACACACTGAATCTGGGCGACCGGCAGACCGAGGGGGTTGCGGCGTCAGGCGAAAGACGGGGCATGGGCCTCGTCAGGCTCTCAACTCAATCGAAAGGAAATGCAATGAAGCTGAGCAAACTGTTGTCCCTGTCCCGCAAGGCACAGGCCGAAGTCGTTGCAGGCATCGACACCGCCCAGGTTCCGGGTCGAGGTCTGCGCCGAAAGCTGGAGCGGATGAAGGGCAGGAAGCAGGATGGCTTCACCCTGCTGGAACTGCTGGTGGTGGTGGCCATCCTGGCGGCTATCGCCGGCACCGCCACCATCATGCTGCAGGATACCGACCGCAAAGGCATGGCCGCTGCCCATGTCGCCATGATGGATGAACTGTCCAAAGGCATCCAGACCTTCCGGGTGCTGAACCAAGGTGTCTACCCCGATAACTGGGATTCCCTGGTGTCCTCATCCGATGGCACGACCGCGGGTACCCTGAGCGAGCTGACCATACTGGAAAGCGCCCTGGCTGGCATGGTGGCCCCCACCACCCTGACCACCGATGAGGTGGCTGCCCTGAATGCCGTAGGCATCACCCAGTTGCGTTACGTCGATGAAACACAGCAGGGTGGGGAATGTGCCCCGGCTTCGATCGCGTCCTTTGTCTTGAGTAAGACCAATGATGTGACGCCGCAGAACATCTTCCGGCCTGCTGCGGCAAATGGCTGCGGCAATGATCCTCTCACGCCCCAATCCATAAGTGTCGCCGCCAACTCGGTAATGCTGTGGACCGGTGGCAACGACCGGGTGAACGCCGATGCAGCCGACCGCCTCATCGCCGTGGGTGCGGGCCCGGATTCCACGCTGTTCAATCCTTCCATCATCGGCGCCTTGTCCAACGTTCCGGTCTATCGGCATACGGCCCCTGGTGAGTACAACCGTTTCATTGTGCTGTGGAATGTCTCCGACCCGGGTGGCCAGGCCACCTTCCAGGCCATCATCGATGGTGCGGGGGATACCAAGGACGAGGAACTGGGTGAGGTGGACAACCTGCGGGCGACCTAAGCGCACTTCCATGACCACCGGACCGGCTCCGGCCGGTCCCGGTGGGGAATCGATCCTTGTCCTGGGGAGGGCCGCCTCCCCAGAATTTCCTTCGTTCTCGCCATGCCCATCACTCTTCGCCCGATCATCGGCCGTCACCACCAGGAGTTCCGTGTACGGGGATTCACCCTTGTGGAACTCCTGGTGGTGACGGCCGTGCTGGCCACACTGGCCTTCATGGCCTATGGCAGCCTCTGGGACGTCCAGGCCCGGGCCCAGGAAGATGCCGCCCAGGCGCAAGCAACCCAAGTGTCGCGGGCCCTTCTTCAGTTCTTCCGTGACACCGGCTACTGGCCAGGCCAGGGGCCCTTCGCGCTGTCCTCCGCCGGCACCGCTACCACCGAGACCAGCCCGGGTAGCGGCCTGTACACCTGTGCGCCGCCCGGCGGCGGCATCATCGGCGTGGTACGGGAGTCCCTGCCCGAGCCAGACGACGCCATGCGTGATGCCTGGTTCGCTTCGCCGGCCAATCTCCTGCAGCTCTTCGAAACACCAGCCCTGTGCCAGAACCATCCCTTGGCGCATCTTAACCGTTGGGACCCTGTGGCTCAGCGTGGCTGGCGCGGACCTTATCTGCCCCGTGCGATGCGACATCAGGTTAGCCTGGGTGACGACCTGGACGAGGCCACCGGTCTGGGTTCAACGGTGGTGGGCATGCGACTGGAAGACGTGCCTGGTGTCGGTGCGGGTGCTCCCTGGCCCGGTGCTGATGCCTCCTGGTGGCGATGCACCAGCCCTGCCGACTCGAACTGCATGCTGCTCTGGCGTGCGGTGCGGGCAGACATGCCCGGTTATGTTGAGGCGAAACACCTATTTGCCGCACACCCAAGGCCGCTGCTGCATTTCGGTCTGACTAACGGTGACGTGCCACGCCTGGTCCATGCTGGCCCCGACGGCCGATACGGCGGCGTCAATATCTCCGATCCATGTCTGCCCAACGTCCTGAATAACGATGGCCAGGATGATCGAGTGATTTGCCTGGGACGCTAAGGCCATGCTTGCACGCACGTACTCTGAACCTATTGCCATCCCGATGCGGGTCCATACCCAGGGTGTTGAGTTCGGCGCATTCCCCTTGCCTGCATATGAGACTGCCCATCGGCTCGGCGCTTTGCGCTACAGGCCCACTGAAGCAAGAAACCGGATATGACTCTCTTGATTTGTCTTCTGACGACCGTCTTTATGGTCGTCGCGCCCGGCTCCGCCGCCGACACGATGCGGTTCTCCGCTTCTCCTGCGGCGATACGCAGTCCAGACAAGGAATTTACTCTCATCGATCTGGCCACCCTGATTCCTCAGGCTCGCACCAACGGCGAGCGCTACATATTCGCTCCCCGGCCTGTGAAGTTCCGTGCGCGCCTGGCCCAGGCTCCCAGCCCTCAGAAAACGGACTATCTGAAAAAGGTCCTGGGCTTCATGGGTCTGGCCAAGCCGCCTCGGGTGGGCTACCGGGTGGGTCTCGGATATGGCGGCGACAAGCCACTGCCGGCCTACGTTGAGGACGCCACGGCGGCACGCATGCAGAAGGAAGCCAAGGAAGGCCAGGAACTCACCTTCTACGCCTACCACGTCTACAACTACCGCCTGGGGCCGGCCCTGCTGGTGGTGTCCTTCGAGTGAGCGTGGCGTGATCGTGAGATGTTCCCCCGCCCTGGCCGCCGGCTTCACCCTCATGGAGCTGCTGGTCGTGGTGGCCCTGCTGTCCGCGCTGGCCCTGGCGGGCTTTTCCGTGGTGGCGGAGGACCAGGGACAGGTTCGCTACAACGATACCCGTGCGCGCATGGAGCGCCTGCGCTTGGCTATCCTGGGCCCTATCGGCCCGGCTTGGGACGGAGACTGGCGGCTGTTCGGCCATGTAGCGGACAACGGCCGGCTGCCCGCCAGCGTAGCAGAGCTCTTGTCCAGCCCTGCTGGCCATGCCGTGCAGGCCGCCGTCGATCCCATCTTCGACCCTCGGCCCGATGCCTTGTGTGCGCAGGATGGCAGCGAGTCCCCGCTTTCCTGGACCGCCGCCCAACGCCTGCTCAAAGGCCACCGCGGCGACTACCTGGGAGGGGCGGCCGTCAACGGTGAATATCGGGATGGCTTTGCCAACCGGGGTGCCACGGACGACGCCAGCAACTTCGGCTGGGTTCTTGTGGCGGCAGGAGGTGGCCTGACTCTGTCCAGCCTGGGGGGGGACGGCGTGACCGGGGGAAGCGCCGTGTACGACTCCGATCAGATCCTGATCATCGGCACACACGACTGGCAAGTGGATCTGAATGGCTGGCAGGTGACGGTGGTGAACCGTACCGGAGCGGATCGCTCCGTCGCTGACCCGCCCTTGCGAGCCAGTTTGCTGTGGTTTCGCAACGGCGCCTCGGGGGGGGGATGGCATCGTGTCACCACACAGTCCTACTCAGGCTGCCTGGACGGCACCGGCGACGGCCTGGTGGGCGGCGTGCCCTGTACCGACCGGGTGCAGCTCGCCTTCGACGCCACCTGTGATCCAGGCATTGCCACCACGCCCGACAGCAAGGTGCCCATGGGCCGGCATCTTGTGGTGCTGCTAAGCGACGCGGATGGCCTTGCCCATACCTCGGACGATACCGTGCTCGCCGCTGGCGGCGTGCCCATCGCCATCCAGGTGGCCTTGTTCCCCGGCGCCGACCGACCCGCCGTCACTCTGGAGCTGCGCTGATGGTCGGTGGCGCATCTATCCCGTTACGCCTGGCCGGGCTGGGCGCGCGCCTGGCCGCCGCCTTCAACCGGCCCGATCTGCTGCTGGTGTGGGACGTGGATGGGCTCACCGCCGCCCTGGCCGGCAAGACCGGACCTGGCCACCCAGTCCACTCCCGCCAGCCCGGCTTCACCGCTGCCCTGGATGAATGCCTGGCTGCCCTGGGCCAGCCCCGCCCCGCCCGGGCTTGGCTGTCGGCCCGCAACGTCGTGGTGGGCCGGGTCGACCTGCCGGTGAATCCGGACAAGCCCCGCTCCCCTGAGCAGATGGCCGCCCTGGCCCGAGGCGAACTGGAGCACCGCCTGGCGGAATGCAACGCCCAGTGGACCGTGGGGGCGGTGCTGGCGGCCCGGGGCGCCTTGCCGCGTGAGCAGCGCCGCGCCGTACTGGACAGCGCTCTGGCCAGCGGCAAGGGCTATGGCCTGGCGCGCTACGGCGAGCACGCCTTGACACTGGGCTTCGTCACCCGCCCTGACGTGGATGAGGCCTTGCAGGTGCAGGAGGACTTGCAGAACCTGGACGCAGACATGGCCCTGGACGTGCGGCCCGGCGCCAGCCTGCACGGCCACGCCGGCTGGCTGGTTTGCGCCCTGGCAGCGTCCCGCCGCGAGGCCTGGCGCGAGGCCCTGGCGGCCCGGCGCATCCGTCTGGAGGGCATCCTGCCCCTGGCCTGGCTGCTGTCCGAACCCGATGGACGGGAAGGTCATGACCTGACCCTGGAGCTGCACCCCGAGGAGGCCCTGCTGGTGGAGCGGGAGGGGGGACGGGTGCATGCCAGCCGCACCGAATCACGGCCCGAGGGCGGGCTGGAACGCACCTGGTTGCTCTCCATCCTCACGGCGGAGGGCCCCGGCGGCCCCCTGCGCTTGCTGGCCGCCCGGCCGGAGGACACCGCCCTGCTGGCGACCTGGGCGCCGGAGCTGGGCCAGGCCCTGGGACGGCCGGTGACGGCGGAGCCGACCCAGGAAATGACGAAACGCCTGCTGACCCGTCTGGCCCGGGCCGCCAAGGGCCAGTCCCTGCCCCGTGTGGCCCCCAGCGGCCGGCGCCAGCCCGTTTGGAAGCGTCCGCATGCCTGGCGCGTACTGGCTCCGGCCATCCTGGCCCTGGCGCTGCTGGCGGCCTGGGGATGGGAATTCGCCCAGTGGCGGCATGTGGACCTGCAGTGGCAGGCCCGTTCCTCCGAGGAGGAACGCAACAAGGAAATGGCCACATTGGAGGGCCGCCTGCTCCAGGAGCAGAAGGCCACCCAGATGATCCTGGCCGCCCAGCGCCGGGAACTGGAAGAGGTGCACAACCGGGCCGAGCGCCTGGGGTCCATTGCCGCCGCCCTGGACCACCTGCCGCTGCTGATCACCACCCTGGCGGAGACCGCCGGCGACGAGGTGGCCATCGACCGGCTGGGCCACTCGACGGTGGAAGCGGATTCCGCGCGGGTGCGGGTGATGGCATGGTCGCCGGCCTACGACAGCGCCCAGGGCTTCGCCACCCGGGCCCGGGAGAAGGTGGCGGAACTGGGCTACACCGTATCCCGCACTGAGGTGGTGGAGGCACCGGGGCGTGACGGTGCTCCCGGCTATGGCGTGACCTTCTGGCTGGTGCCGGGGGCGGAGGACGACCTGGCGCCGGAGGAGGGGGCATGAATCCGACCGCCTGGTGGCGCCGCATGCGACGGCAATGGACCGACCTGCCCGACTTGCGCAAGAACCAGACCGCGGGGGTGGGCATGCTGCTGCTGGCCCTGGTCTTCCTGGCGGCCTGGTGGCCCCTGCACAGCGCCCGGGGAAACCTGGCCTATCAGCTGGAAAAGCAGGCGGTGCGCCTGAGGCAGGCGGCCCGGGCGCCGGTCAAGCTGGGGGCCGCCAGTCTGCCGGAGATGAAGCAGGAGCTAGCCCTGGTGGAGGCCCGCCTCAAGGACGACCGGACGCGGCTGGCGCAGCTGGAACCCCGTTTCCTGGCCTATGACCGGGCAGGAGACCTGCAGGACCTGAAGGACCGCATCACCGAGCTGGCCCGGGCCGGGGACATGGAATTCCTGGCCCTGGATCACGTGCTGCCCCGTGCGGACGACCGGGACCGTTCGCCGGGGCCGGAGATGCTGGCCGAGCTGGCCAAGGCAAATCGCTACGGCCGGCCCCTGTTGCGCTTCAAGGCCCGCGCCAGCTACCGGGGCCTGATGCAGTTTCTCTATGGCCTACGGGAGCTGCCCCGGATGGCGGCGCCGGTGTGGGCGGACATCGCGGTGCGCGTCGATTCGGCGTCCGGTGGCGAGCGCGGCGGCCAGCGTCAATGGCTGGAGCTGGAATTCAGGCTGGCCATCTAGATCTGGAAATCTGTCCCCATGACCTTGTTGCCTTCGCCTCCACCCCGCCTGTTCGAGGAACTGCTGGCCCGCCTGGTATCGGAGGAGGGCTCCGACCTGCATCTGTGCGCCGGCCGTCCAGCCAGCCTGCGCCGCCATGGCCACCTGACCGCCCTGGAGGGGGAGCCCGTGAGCCGTGAAGACATGGAGACCATCCTGGCCCACCTGCTTACCGACCTCCGTCGCCAGGACCTGGATGAGCGCGGGAGCGCCGACCTGGGTTACAGCTCCCGGGCCGGCGAGCGCTACCGGGTCAACATCTTCACCGTGCTGGGTGAGCCGGCCCTGGTGGCCCGCCATCTGCCCGGCGAGCTGCCCGGATTCGCCTCCCTGGGCCTGCCCGAGAGCCTGCGGGAACTCGCCGACATCCATGCCGGCCTGGTGCTGGTCACTGGCGCAACTGGCAGCGGCAAGAGCACCACCCTGGCGGCCATCGTGCACGAGATCAATCAGCGCCACCACCGTCACATCCTCACCATCGAGGACCCGGTGGAGTACCTGCACGCCTCCCGGCTTAGCCTGATCTCCCACCGGGAACTGGGCCTGGACGTGCCGGATTTCGCCGGTGCTTTGCGCGCCGCCCTGCGGGAAGACCCGGATGTGATTCTTGTGGGTGAGCTGCGGGACACGGAGACCATGCGCGCCGCCCTCATGGCGGCGGAGACCGGCCATCTGGTGTTCTCCACCCTGCACACCAACGACGCGGCCGGCACCGTGGAGCGCTTCATCGGCGGCTTTCCCGGCGACGAGCAGGACAGGGTGCGCCACCGCCTGTCCCTGGTGCTGAAGGCGGTGGTGGCCCAGCAGCTCGTCCGCCGCGCCGACGGCCAGGGGCGGGTGCCGATACTGGAGATCCTGCGCGCCACGCCGGCCATCGCCAACCTTATCGCCTCCGCCCGCACTGCCCAGATCTATTCGGCCATCGAGTCGGGCGCCGAACTGGGCATGCAGACCGCAGACCAGTGCCTGGCGGATTTGGTGCGGCGGCGCGTCGTGCGCATTGAGGAGGCCCGCGCCCTGGCACGCGACCCACGCAAGCTGGAACCCGCCATTACCCCGCTAAAGGGCAGGGGACGTACATGACCTTCCAAGGGAGATCGCCATGGCCCTGAGCGAGGCCACCCTCATCAACGCCGGCCTCCAGGCCGGGCTGTTGGATGCGGAGACCGTGGCTCGTCTGCGGGTATCCACCCGCGCCAGGGGTCAGGGGTTGCTGGATACCCTGTCCCGGGAGCTGAAACTGCCCCGGTCCGCCTTCCACATCGCTCTGGCGCAGATGCGGGGCCTGCCCTTCCTGGCCGCCGGCGAGGTGGAGGCCGATCTGGCCCTGCTCGCCCGTCTGCCTGCCAGCCTGCAGGCGCGCACACCCGTGGCGCCGGTGCGTCTGCGCCAGGGAGGTGACTACTGGGTGGTAGCGGATCCGGAGCACCTGCCGGCGGTGGAGCAGGCAGTCCGTCTCACCAGTCAGGAGCGTCAGGCGGCTCTGACCGAGCCCGAGGCCATCGAGGCCTGGCTGGCGGCTCTGCCCAACACCCGTCTGGGCAAGGTGGCCGACCCGGTCACTGTGTTCGACCAGATCCTGCGAGAGGCAGCCCTGCGCCGTGCCTCGGATGTGCACTTGGAGTGGGGGCGGGACGCCTTGAGCGTGCGCCTGCGCGTGGACGGGTTGCTCCAACCATTCGGCGTGCCGCTCCCACGGCAGGTGGGGGAGGCCCTGGTATCGCGCTTCAAGGTGCTTTCTGGGTTGGACATCGCCGAATCCCGCCTGCCACAGGACGGTGCCCTGCGTCACGCCTTGGCGGAAGCACCGGACGCGGCCACCGAATATCGGGTGGCATCCATCCCCAGCAAGTTTGGCGAGCGCATCACCGTGCGGGTGATGAAGACAGATGGCGATGTATCCAGCCTGGACAGCCTGGGCATGCCCGAGGCCATGATGGCGGCTTTGGGCTCCGCCCTGCGCCATCCCCATGGCATCCTGCTGCTCACCGGGCCAACCGGCTCGGGAAAGTCCACTACCCTGTACGCAGCCTTGAGGGAAATCGACTGCACGCGACTGAACGTGCTTACCGCCGAGGACCCTGTGGAGCAGGTGCTGCCCGGCATCACCCAGGTGCAGGTGGGCGGCAAGCTCACCTTCGTTGGGGCGTTGAGGGCCTTCCTGCGCCACGACCCAGACGTGATCCTGGTGGGGGAGGTGCGCGACGCGGATACCGCCGACATGGCCATGAAGGCCGCCACCACCGGTCACATGGTGCTCTCCAGCCTGCACACCAACAGTGCGCCGGGAGCCGTGGCCCGCCTGGCGGACCTGGGTGCCGAGCGCTACATGATCGCCGCTTCTCTGCGAGGTGTGATCGCCCAGCGTTTGGTGCGTCGCCTGTGTCCCCGCTGTCGCCAACCGGAGGCCGCCGACGCCGGGGAGCGCCGGCTGCTGGGGATGGCTCAGGAGGGCGGAGGGACCCTGTATCGGCCCCGAGGCTGTGCCCATTGTCTGAACACTGGCTACCGCGGCCGCGTCGGCCTGTTCGAGAGTCTGTGGCTCGACGCGGGACTGGCCCGGTCCATCGCCATGGGGGCCGGCGAGGCGGAACTGGTCCGTCTGGCTGGCGACGCCTGGTATCCCCTGGCCGCCGATGCCCGCGCCAAGGTGCTGGCGGGCCTGACCGGCCTGGATGAAGTGCGGCCCTATCTGATGGAGTTCCAATGAAACTTCCAGCGGTTTGTGGGGTGTGCTTGCCATGATTGCTTTCCGCTACGTGGGGCTCACCGCCCAGGGCCAGGATGTGGCCGGAGAGATCGCCGCCGCTGGCGAGGCCCAGGCACGGGAGGCCCTGCGCGCCCAGGGCATCCTGGCCATGACCCTGGCGCCGGCCGTGGACGATGCCGCCCCCGGCCTGGGCCTGAAGCTGCTTTTCCCGGCCGCCTGGCTGCCCGTGCGCTCCAGCGACCGCATCCTGTTCTTCAAGCAGATGGAACTGATGCTGCGCTCCCGCCACACGGTGCTGGAGGCCCTGGAATCCGCCGCCACCATGGCGCGCAAGCTCGCCCTGGCCCGTGCCCTGCGTCGTGCCCACCTGGGCGTGCAGGAGGGCTTGTCCCTGTCCTCAGCCCTGGGCAGGGAGAAGCGCCTGTTCCAGCCCCTGGCGGTGCGCCTGCTGGAGGCGGGGGAGCAGAGCGGCGAGCTGGACGGGGTGTTCAACCGCCTGGCGGCCCTGGAGGAACGAGCCGTGGAGGTGAAGCGCCAGCTCATCAATGCCCTCATCTACCCTGCCATCGTGCTGCTGATGGCCATCGCCGTGGTGTCCTTCCTGGTACTGTCGGTCGTGCCCCGGTTCGCGGTGTTCCTGCAAGGTCGGGGCAAGGGCGTGCCCTGGGCAGCCCAGACCATGATGGACATCGCCGACTGGCTGGGGCGCTACGGCTTCTGGCTGGCTCTGGGTCTGGCCGGGGCTGTGGTGGGCGTGCTGCTGCTGCGCACCCTGCCTGGCACCCGGGTGGCGGCGGATGCCCTGCTGCTGCGGATACCCCTGGTGGGAGGCGCGGCCAGCGCCTCGGCCATGGCGCGCATCGCCTGGACCTTCGGCATGCTGATGAAGAGCCGGCTCACCGTGTTGGAGGCGGTGCGCGCCTGCGCCGGCATCACCGGCAACCACGCCCTGGGCCATGCCCTGGACCGGGCCGAGGGACGCATCCTGGAAGGCAAGAGCCTGGCTGCAGCCCTGGACCAGCCGGTGCTGCCGCACCTGTTCCGGCACATGACCGCCATCGGCGAGAAGAGCGGCGAGCTGGAAGTGGTGATGGAATCCGTGGGCGGCTACTACCAGAAGGAGCTGGATGCCCGAGTGAAGGTGCTGGCCAGTTCCATCGAGCCCCTTCTCACCCTGGTCATCGGCGGGATCGTCGGCTTCGTCTATTACGCCTTCTTTCAGGCGATCTTCGCCGTGTCCTCGGGGGGCTGACATGGGCCGGTTCTTCCTCATTCTGAGCATCGCCATGGCCTTGCCCCTCCAGGCCGCTCCGCCCCTGCCGCCGGAGACGCCGCCGGCCATCCGGGAGGGTCTGGCCACCCTGAAAACCTATTCCGAAGAGGTGGAGCGGCGCGTGGGTGTGGTGAACGCCCGCCCCGCGCCGGCTACGGTAGCACCCCCCGCCTATCCCAGACCGGCGCCACCCCCGCGCGGCGGCCGTCCTTCCCAGTACACCTCCCCCGAGACCTTCGGCCGCGACCCTTTCCTGGTGTCGCCGGTGCTACGCGGCGGCAGCCCCCGGGTCAGCCGCCGGTCCGTCAGCCGCGGCGCCACCCTGTCGGGCACACCGCGCCCGGAGCTGCGCCTGGTGGCCCTGGTGCGCGGCCCCCTGCGCACCCTGGCGCGCATCGACCTGGGCGAGGGCGAGCCGGTAACGGTGGTGGCCGGGGACATCATCTCCCTGCCAGGGGGGGACGCCGGCTACAGGGTCCTGATCGGCCCGAATGGATTGACTTTGAAGAGCATGAACAGCGATGAAACGATTCCGGTCCGCTAGCGCGCTGTCACTGACCCTGCTTCTGAGCATCTGGGGGGGCGATGTGGTACACGGCGCGCCACCAGGTCCGGCTGCGCCCGGCTCCATTCTGGGCGATATCGATCTGCGCCAGGTGCGTCTGGATGAGGCGGCCCGCATGGTGGCCCAGGCCGGCGGGGTGAACGTGGTGGTGAGCGCTAAGGCGGCGCAGACGCCGGTCACCCTGTACCTGCGGGGGGCGACGGTGGACAGCTTCATCCGCACCCTGGCCCGGGTGGCCTCCCTGTGGCACCGCTACGACGCGGACAGCCGCACCTACTTCCTGCTCACCGCCGAGGAATTCCAGCGGGACATCGCCATCGCCCGGGACGAGCAGACCCGGATACACACCCTGCGCCACTACAACGTGGTGAGCGCGGCCAACGCCATCCAGGCCCTGTTCGGCAAGCGGGTGCGCCTGTCCACGCCGGTGGAGGAGTCGCCCCCCACCAGCCTGGGGGGTGGTTCCCGCACCCGTACGGGCGGCGTCGGCGGCACGGGGGGCAACCGCGCGGGCAGCAGCAACCGGACCGGGAGCAGTGGACGTGCCGGCGCCTCGGGAAATACCGGGGGTGGCGGATTCGGCGGCGGTTTCAGCGAAGTGTCGCCGGGCTTCGGCGTTGCCTTCAACGACCAGCCGGCTGCCGTGGCCGGGCGAGGCGGCGCGTCAGCGGGCGGCCAGTCGGACGCGCTACCCCGGGACCTGTCCGGCCTGTCGGTGGAGCGGGCCCTGGGCGCCCTGCGCCAGGACGAGTCCGGTCAGTCCAGCCTGCCCCTGTCCCTGCTCCAGGAGCTGCCTGGCAGCCAGGGGGCACCCATCCATCTGACCTACAACAAGCTGCACAACCTGCTCATCGCGCGCAGCGGCGACGAGCGAGCCCTGGACGAGATCGAACGGCTGCTTAAGGAGATCGACCGCCCCGCCCGGCAGGTCCTGCTGGAGCTGAAGATTCTGGAGGTGACCCTGGGCTCGGGTTTCACCTCTGCCTTCGATCTGGACATCTCTGGCAAGGGCAATACCACCGGCCCGGCCATCCTGCCCGACGGCACCCGGGGCAACTACCCTTCCCACGCCCTGTCACTGGGCAACTTCGGAAAGGTGGATAACGCCACTGGCCTGTGGCAGATTGTCAACGACCGCATTCGTCTCAACTTGCAGTTGCTGGAAAGCCAACAACGGCTACGCACCCTGGGGGCGCCGACCCTCATCGCATACAACAACCAGCCGGCACGGTTGTTCATCGGCGACGAGCAGGTACTGGTGGTGGGGGCCAGCTCCCAGAGCGTCACCGGCACCACTGGCGCCACGACCACCCAGATCACCGTGGAGACCGAGACCCGGGACGTGGGTCAGAGCCTGTCCATCCTGCCGCGCATCAACGAGGATGGCACGGTGAGTCTGACCATCGACCAGGACAACTCCGCGGTAAAGAAGGGCGAGACCACCCTGCCCATCGCCACCGCCGACGGCGAGATCCTGGACTTTCCCATCGACACGGTGAACACCGCCGCCATCCAGGTCACCGCCCTGGCCAAGGACGGCATGACCGTGGCCATCGGCGGGCTGGTGCGGGCCACGGTGGAAAACGTGCAGGACAAGGTGCCCCTCCTGGGCGACCTGCCCCTGCTGGGCGCCCTGTTCAGGAGCGAGGAACGGGTGACCGAGAAGCGCCAGCTGCTGCTGCTGGTCACCCCCAGGGTGCTGCGGGACGCGGAGGAGGCCCAGGCGGTGGCGCAGCGGCAGATGGAGGGCGTGCGGCACCTGGAAGAGGCGGACCTGCCGGCCCGCGCCCGGCCTCCGGCCACCCCCCACCCCATGGACCCGGGCAACGACCCGGGCCTGGTCGCGCCCCAGGCACGGACCGGCGACGACCCCCTGGCGGACCTCGCCCGCGCCGCCGCCGCGCGCCTGGACCGTCCCCACGATGCGTTCGACGATGGCCTCCATGAGGTGGCCATCGATCCCACACGCGCCTTCCTCCGCGACACCGGCAGGCAATTGTCCGTCCGTCCTCTGGGCGGCTGGCAACGCGCCGGCCATTGGGTCGCCGCCCTGGAGATCGCCAATCTGGGCAAGCGCGCCCGAAGCCTGGGCACCCATGATTTTCCTGGCGCCTGGCTGGCCGTGGCGCTGGAGCGCTCCGTGCTGGCTCCGGCTGGTGCGGCCGACAGCCGGAGCAGGGTCTATCTGATCTCCGACCGCCCCTTCGACCAGGCCCTTTCCCGCGTGGGGATGGCCTACCGGGCGCCATGAGCATGAAGCGCGCGCCCCTTGCCTGTGCCATGGTCCTGATGCTGGGGGATGGGGTATTGGCCGATGAGCTGGTCCTGATGCGTTTCCCTTCGGGGGGGGAGATCGCCGTCGGAGGGGAAGGGCCACGACTGATCCTCCTGGAACAGACGCCAGCCGGGGTAGGCCTGCGCGAGCCGGCCGCGGCGGCCGCGATGCCACCAGCGCCCGTGCTGCTGCGCATGACCGATGCACGCCTGTCTCCGACCAAATCCGCGTCTCGGCCCGTCGCTGCCTTAACTGACGCCGGCCTGCCACTGAAGACCAGCCTGACTCTGGGCGTGGGCCCGCGCAGGGATGACCTGCGCTGGAGCATCGCCGACGTGGATGGCTCTCCCGACGTGCTCTCGGAACTCACCTGGCGCGACCAGAAGAGCCTGATGCTCAACGTCCGTGGGGAGGTGGTATGGCCGTCCGGCTGGCTGCTGACCTCCGAGGCGGGATTGGGCGCGCAATTGCAGGGCGAGGTTCAGGATTCGGACTACGACGCCGACGGCCGCACCCAGGAATGGTCCCGCTCCGTGGGCCAGGCGGATGATGGCGACATGCTGGACGTGCTGCTGACGGGTGGCCACCGCTTCCACTTCGGGGCTCATACCCTCGGTGTCCGTCTCGGTTATGCCTGGCACGACCAGAACCTCAGGTTCAGCAAGGCCACCCAGGTGGTCGCCCAGCCCAATTCCTTCGGCTTCACGCTACCGCCCGTGGGCACCACCTTCGATGCCATGAGCAGTTATTCGGCCAGCTGGTGGGGCCCCCACCTGGCCCTCGACCTGGACCTTGCCCTGGGGGGCGGCTGGCGCCTGGGGCTCTCCGCCTGGCGCGAGTGGGTGGACTACGAGGGCACGGGCAACTGGGCCTTGCGCAGCGAGTTCGATCACCCAGAGAGCTTCACCCATCTGGCCGAAGGCCGGATCACCGGCCTCAAGGCCGGGCTGACCCGGAACTGGGGCAAGTCGGGTCGGCTGGGCCTTGCCTGGGAAAGGGTGAGGGGCCGCACCGATTCAGGCACGGACATCACCCACTTCACAGGGATGGGCAATGTACCCACCGGTTTGAATGAGGTGTTGTGGGATAGCGAGATATGGAAGCTGGAACTGGCATGGACCTTCTGATCCGAACCGCCAGGCTAAGGCGTGGTTGCCGCGGGAGCGCCAGAGAAGGCATGCGTCCTTTCGGTTCACCAGGGGAGGCTCACATGGATGCGCAATCCGGCTAGCACGGATAACCATTCCGGCCGCGCGGGGCGGTGGAGTTTGCGAGAGGCGGTATCCCGAGGCGCGTCACCGCGGCGGTGGGCGACAGGGCGTGGGGCATTTCATGAATGCGATTCCAAAAATGGCGGCGGGTGCCACCATGGTGCCGGCCCCAGATCTCCGGGGCACGGCGGGCAAGGTCGACGCCGCGTACTTGCCTGCCTTGCGCTGGCGCACCCGGGATACCACCCGCCATCTGTTGCACGCCTACCTCGGCGGCTTCGGTGTCTGCCTGGTCACTGGTTTACTGCTCTGGCTGGACTGGGGTGGCGCCAGCCTGGTCACGGTCATGCTTGTCACGCATCTGATGGCAGGTGCCCTGGGACTGATCTTCTTCATCCCCTATTTGCTCACTCATCTCAAGGATGGCAGGGAGCCCTGGCTGAATCTGGTCTGGCCGTGGCGCCTGATCCCTGAGCTGCGCTGGGAACCCTATGCATGGAAACGCCTGCATGGCCATCTGCTCATGTGGAGCAACGGCCTGCTGCTGCTTTCTGGATTCGTTACAGCCTTCCCCGCAGTGTTGTACCTGGCGGGCCATCCATTGACTCTGCCCTATGGCGCCAGCGCATGGTTGCTCGTCGGCCATCAGGTCATGACTGTGGCCAGCCTGGCGCTCATGCTCCTCCATTTTCCAGCGAGAGACCGGAAATGAACGTGCCCGGCCGCTACCGCAATCTGCATTCTGGCTGGCGCCGGCTCATCGTCGCGGTCTTCCTGACACTGGTCCTGGTGGGCATGGGCTACGCCTTTCTGCCCGCTGATCGTGATATCGGCGTGGTGACCGAAAACCTGCCTTTCTACAGCCTGCCGTTCGGCAAGAATCCTTTCGCGCCTGGCGAGTGGAAGACCCCAGACGGCACGCTGGTCAACTGGCGAGGAGTGCCTTCGGCACGCAACTGCGCGGAATGTCACCGCCAGGAGTTCATGGAGTGGAACACCTCGCTGCACGCGGTTTCCGACCTGGACAGCATTTATGACGCCTCGGTACGGCGCAACGCGGGACGTGCCCATGCAGCGGCGGGCATCGGCGACCAGAAGGGGCGCTGGTGCGAGTCCTGTCACAACCCGCTGGGCACGCTCACCGGGGCAGTGAATCCCATCATAGCCGTGCAGGAGACCGAAGCCATCGAGGAAGGGGTGAGCTGCATTGTCTGCCATACCGCCACGCATCCTGAGCCCCTGGCCGGCAATGGTGCCCTCACCTCTCGCATCAACGGCTATTTCCGTCACCTGCACGAAGGGCTGATCATGGCCGCACCCTCACGTCACGCCAGGGACATGCAGGCCCGCCGTGTTTCCCCGCACATGGGGGAAAGCGGCCTGTGTGGCGCTTGCCACACGGAAATACGGCCCACAGAGGTGAACGGCCAGCACCGCATGGATTTCCAGACCACCTTCGAGGAATGGAGGAAGTCTGATTTCCCCGCCAAGGGGGTGCACTGCCAGGACTGCCACATGGCCAGGGACCCAGGTGCCTACATCACCGCCCTGAAGCGTGGCGAGAGACCGCCGCGTGGGGTGTCCCACCGTCTGGTGGGCGGAAATTACCTGCTCACCAACCCTCATCTCCCCGACGATCTGGTTATCGCCTTGCGCGGCGGACCACCCACCGGCATCAACCGCTTCTTTGACCGTGACGAATATATGCGGATGCTGGATATCACCCACCAGCAGGTGGAAGGCCTGCTCAAGTCCGCGGCGGAAGTGGAGGTGGAGAGCCGTATGGGCAAGCCGGGTACCCTAAAGATACGGGTACGGGTTAGCAACACCGGCGCGGGCCACGCCCTGCCTACCGGTCCCCTCGACCAACGCCACATGTGGTTGGAGGTAAAGGTGCTGGATAGCGCGGGTGAGACAGTGTTCCACAGCGGCGCATTCGATACCGAGACCGGCAGGACCGACGCGAGTGCCGTAATGTGGGTTAAGCGCATGGAGGACAAGGACGGCAGACTGGACCTGCGACATACCCTGTTCGATGTGGAGCGCCTGAATTACCCGCGCAGACCCATTCCCGCCGGGGGAAGCCAACTGGTGAACTATGATGTTCCGCTGCCAGCAGGGAGCCCCGAGCCGTATCGCGTGCAAGCCAGGCTTTGGTATCGCATCGCTTTTCAGGAGATTCTCGACAACGTCAAGGAAGAAGGTCTGGGGGACCACACAGACGTCATCATCCCACCCCTGCTAATGGCTACGTCCGAGACTGTCTCAATGCCGGCAGCCCGCTTGGCTGTCTTGACAGATCGATCGGAAGGCCGGCCATGAGTGATACGGTTGCAACGCGAGATGTGAAAGCGGGCATCGGTTCCTTGAGCCTCGTGGAGGCCGTGGTGTGGGGTCTCATCCTGCTGGTGGGAATCTCGATGGCCCTCGTTCTCCACGAGCGCCGCGTAACGGACGAGATGACACGCCTGTCCCAGGCCAGGGAGATGGTGCGCGCCCTCAACGCAGCCCTGTTGTTGCCGCGACCCGGTGATGTGGAATTGCCTGGCACGACGGAAGGACTGCAAGCCTTGGTAGCGGACGGCACCCTGGAGCGCATTCCCGACGACCCCTGGGGGCGCCCCTATGTCTATCGCAATCCCGGCAGGGAGAGGAACTACGAACTGCTGTCTCTAGGGCCGGATGGCGTGGAAAGTGCCGACGACGTGGTGCACTGGAATCTATACGGCGGTCGCGCGGTGATCACCCTGGGTGGTGCGGGCAATCCGCCCAGGCCACGCCTGGATCAGAAGCAGAGTAAAGAAAAACCCTAGCGCAACCCCTTCCCCTGGCGGGTCACGTCGTGCAGCGACACCGTGCGCCATCCGCCGGCATTCGAACACAACCCTCTGAATTACGGGCCACATCATGGACGATCCGATCCTTCCAAAAACCACTCCCACCAATGTCGTCGACGCCATCTCCACCATCGTCCTGGACAAGGAGCCCCAAGTGCGCCTGGCTCTGGCCTGCCTGCTGGCCGGCGGTCATCTGCTCATCGAGGACCTGCCCGGGCTGGGCAAGACCCTGCTGGCCCACGCCTTGGCTCGAACGCTGGGACTGGAGTTCAAGCGCGTGCAGTGCACCAACGATCTGCTGCCCACCGACCTGCTTGGAGTGAGCATATTCCACAGGGAAGAAAACGGTTTCCGCTTCCATCCCGGCCCGGTGTTCACGCAGGTGTTACTGGCGGACGAGATCAACCGGGCCTCGCCCAAGACCCAGTCGGCTCTGCTGGAGGTCATGGAGGAGCGACAGTCCACCGTCGATGGGGAAACCAGGCAGCTGCCCAGACCTTTTTTCGTCATCGCAACCCAGAACCCGGTCGATCAGCTATCCACGCATCCCCTACCCGAGGCCCAGTTGGATCGCTTCCTCATGCGCATCGGCCTGGGCTACCCCAGCGTTGCTGCCGAGCTGGACATCCTGCGCGGCGAGGACCGTCGCGTCCGGCTGGCTGCCATGACACCAGTTCTGAGCCCGAAGGAACTGCTCGATTTCCAGGCCGTCACCGCCCGGATGCATGCCTCCACCGCCCTGCTGGCTTACTTGCATGCCTTGGTGCTGCGCACCCGGGACAGCGATCGCTTCCGCTACGGCCTGTCCAGTAGAGCCGCCCAAGCCTTGTTGGCGGCGGCTCGGGCCTGGGCCGTATTGCGTGGCGGAGATCACGTGCTGCCAGCCGACGTGCAGGCGGTGTTCCCAGCCGTGGCCGCCCATCGCCTTGGTCTGGGGGCCGATACCGCCAAGGCCGAGGCGGCGGCACGGGAGATACTGGCGACGGTGGCGGTGGCGTGAATTCACTTTCCAGGAAGCCCTCGGAGTATTTGCCGAGCCCCTCAGGAAGCGGAGCAGCCTCCTCGGTGAGGGTTGTGCGTGACCCTTCCGGGTTGGACGCCACGCAGCGTCATTTGTGGACTGGCCTGTACCCCACGCCCGGCGGCGTCTTTCTATTGTTGACGACCCTGCTGCTGCTGCTCACGGCCATCAACTATGCCAATAACCTGATCTTTGCCATGGCTTTTTTCGTGCTGGCGGCATGGGGGCAGGCTGCCTGGGAGGCATGGCGTAACCTGGCCGGGGTGAATGTGGGGGAGGTCCGCACCGTATCGGCCCACGCGGGAGAGATCCCGGTGCTTCATGTCCGCGTGGACAGCCGGCGTGCAGCGCAGGGTCTGAGCCTGTCTTGGCGGCGGCTGAATGGCCCAGTGAACGAGGTTCCGGCTCGAGGTCAAACGCGGCTGGTCCTGCCGGTACCAGGCCTAGAGCGGGGTGAACACGTACTGGACGACCTCAGACTGACGGCCACCGATAGTCTGGGACTGTGGCGAATGTCCCGGTCGGCGCGGAAGGCTACGGTCTTGATTTATCCCGCCGTGGAGCGGGGGGTGGCCCTGCCAGGTGCGTGGGGTGAGCCGGCCCACCGTCACATGGGAGGCGATGCCCTGGAAGGCATTCGCCCCTACCGACCTGGTGATCCCCTGGTGCGGGTGAACTGGAAGGTCGCGGCCAAGCGGGACGATCTGGTGGTAAACCAGTTCGATGGCGGCCAGGGTAGCGCCGCGGTGTGGTTGGATCTTGCGGGGGAGGTCGGCGGGCTGGAGGCGCGTTTGTCCCGCCTCGCGGGACAGGTGCTGGCTGCGGAAGAGGCAGGGCGGGAATGGGGCATGCGCCTTGGCGAGCAGTGTCTGGAGCCTGATAGTGGCGAGGCCCATCGCCATGCCTGCCTGACGGCTCTTGCCCGGTACAGGGAATCATGACGCGCTCCATTCTGCCGTGGTTCGCCGCCCCCCCGTCTTGGAGTGGTCTGCTGCTGGCCTTGGCATTGGCGGGCCACGCGCCCGCGTTACCCACCTGGGCCCTGGCTGGATTGATCTTGGCCTGTATGAGCCGGATCCTGCCGCCCGCCTGGCCAGCATTGGCCGTTGCGGGTGCGCGTCTGGTGCTGCTGGTGATCTTGACGGGAGCGGCCTGGTTCCATGGTGGTGTGGGATTGGCCATCCGTGTCGGCCTGCTGGCGGTCCTGTCTCTGAAGTGGGCCGAGTCGCGCGTGGATGGCGAACACCGTTTGGTGGTCGCTGCGTCCTTGCTGGCCTTGGCCCTGGGTATCCTGGCCTGGCAGGACCTGCTGGGCTTTATTTGGGTGACGGTGGGCCTGGTGCTTGCGCTGGCCGCTTTCCACGCGCGGGTGGGTGGCGCTGGCGCACGGCTGGGCAACGCCCTCAAGCGCCTGGCCCTGGCTGCTCCCTTGGCCGTGGTCCTGTTCATCTTCTTCCCGCGCATTCCTGGCCCCTTATGGGACGTGGGATATACCCTGGGCCTGCCTCTTACCGTGTTCGCTGAGAAGGGCCAGACGGGTCTGGGCATGTCCACTACCCTGAAACCGGGAGGCAGTTCACTGCACGGACCAGGCAGCGAACGGCCAGTGCTGGTGGCGGAGTTCAAGAACTACGTACCGGCCACTGCCTTGTTGTATTGGCGCGGCCCCGTGTTCTACGACTACGATGGCCAGGCATGGCACTTGGACGCGGATTTCCCCAATCGTGCCCGCATGTTGAAGGAGGGCTGGCGTCGCAGCACGTCCTTCAAGGACAGCCTGGCCGAAGCCCGGCAGCTCACGGATTACTCCGTGCGCCTATCGCCCCACGGTGGTCTTTGGCTATTCGGCCTGGACGTACCGGCGGGGCTGACCACGGAATCCTACATTTCGCGGGATTGGCAGGTGATGTCCATCACACCCATGCGGGAAGAGAGCACTTATAGGCTGAAATCCTGGCTGCGCTACCGGGATGCACAGCCCTTGGACGCGGACTTGCGCCGTCGCGCCCTGGCCTTGCCCGCGGGCAATCCGCGCTTGAAGGCCCTGGGGGCCGAACTGTCGCACGCATATGAGGAGCCCCGAACGACCTTCGCCACTGCGCTGGCCCTATTGAACCGGGGCGGCTACCGCTATGCCGAGGATGCTCCATTTCCAGGCGGGCCAGAGGGCTATGATCGTTTGTGGTTCGAGCACAAGACCGGCAACGCCGAGCAGTATGCGGGGGCCCTCACCGTACTGCTACGTGCCGCGGGTATTCCGGCCCGGTTGGTCACTGGGTTCCGAGGCGGCAAGCTGATGGCCCTGACCGACTTCGTGGTGGTCAAGCGCCAGCACGCCCACGCCTGGGTTGAGGCCTGGTTGCCGGGCCAGGGCTGGAGCCGGGCCGATCCCTCGGACCTGGTGGCGCCGGAGCGTTTCGCCGGCGAGGCGGGCAAGGCCGTGCAGCCCAAGGCCGCCCCCCGCCCGTCCCAGGCGCCGGCCGCCGCCGCACCGTCTGAGCAAATCGCCCGGCCGGCCGCCACCGCCCCGGCCGGCGGCGGCCTCAAGCTGCCCGACCTGGAGGACTGGCTGGGCCAGTGGGTGATCCACCTGGACGGCGGCCGGCAGGCCCGCTGGATCAGCGGCGCGGGCCTGAAAGGGCCGGGCTGGCTGTGGTTGTTGGCCGCCCTGGCCTTGGCCGTGGCCGGCGTGTCCGGCGCTGGCTGGGCCTGGTCCCGCTGGCAGGAACGCCGCGCCGTGCCTGCCGACGAACGGGCCTGGCGGGGCTTTGCCCGCCGCCTGCGGGAGGCCGGCGTGGTCCTTGATCCGGCCGAGTGCCCCAGCCGGCTGGCCGCCCGACTGGAAGCGGACCGGCCTGACCTGGCCCCCCTGGCCGTGCCCGTTATCCATCTTTGGACCCGCCTGCGCTACGCGCCGGCCGGCGCCGACACCGCCGCCTTCCGCGCCGCCGCCCGGCGCTTCAAGCCCAACCCCTTCTGACCTTTGCAAGGAAAGACCGCCATGCCCTCCAGACTGCTGCCCCTCGTGTTTCTCGTCCTGGCCCTGTTGTCCTGGATGATGCCCGCGCCCGCCCGGGCCCAGGGGCCGGTGGACGTGGCCGCCGTGGTGGACGAGATCCTCGCCCGCGGCGACGCGGCAGTGGCTGCCTATACCCCTCAGGCCCGGCTGGAAACCGGCACTGAGCTGTCGGCGCTGTACTTCGAGGTGTTCGAGGCGCGCGGCCTGGAACTGGAACTGGGCCTGAAGGACAACGACCTCAAGCTGAATCTGGAGTCGCGTTTCGCCGCTCTGAACACCCAGGCCCTGCGCGGCGCGGCGCCGGAGAAGCTGCGCGCCACCTGGGATGAACTGCGCATCGCCCTGCTGGAGGTCAAGACCCGTTTCGGCGCGCCCACCGAGGCCAACCCCTGGAGCGCCGGGCTGCAAAGCTTCCTGATCCTGCTGCGGGAGGGCGTGGAGGCCCTGCTCGTCGTGGCCGCCCTGGCCGCCTACGTCAGGCGGCAGGGCTCCATCGCCCAGGCAAGGGCCCTGTGGGGCGGGGTGGCGACGGCTGTGACCTTGTCCCTGATTTCCGCCTGGGCGCTGGCCAGGCTGGTAGCCAACTCAGGGGCCACGCGGGAAATTATCGAGGGGGTTTCCATGCTGGCCGCCGCCGGGGTGCTGTTCTACGTGAGCTATTGGCTCTTTGCCAAGCGGGAGGCGGCCCGCTGGCAGGCCTACATCAAGCACCGGGCCCAGGCAGCGGTGAGCCGGGGTAGCCTGGTTGCCCTGGCCTTGGCTGGCTTTTTGGCGGTGTACCGGGAAGGTGCCGAGACGGTGCTCTTCTACCAGGCCCTGATCGTCGGCCAGCCGGGACAGGGTCTGGCCATGTTGGTCGGCGCCCTGGTGGCCGCCATGAGTCTTGCGGGCGTCTACCTGGTCCTGAATTCCGGCTCCCGGCGCCTGCCCCTGGGTCAGTTCTTCGGTGTGACGGCGGTGCTCCTCTATGTGCTGGCTTTCAGTTTTACTGGTAAGGGAGTGGTGGAATTGCAGACTGCCGGCTGGGTGCCTGCAACCCGGCTGCCCTGGGCGCCGGAGTTCTCCTTATTGGGTGTGTTTCCAACCCTAGAATCGCTGTTGCCGCAGGCCCTGCTGTTGGTATTGGGTATACGGGTGGTGGCGATGGCCATGAGGCGCCAGGAAAGTAGGGAACAGGTGGTGTGAAGGCATGGCCGGATGTCGCGGGAACGCAAGTCCTCGCCGCGGAACCCGGCCGGCCCTTACAGACCGACGACGTGCACATTGCCGAGGCCACGGCCCAGGAAGCGCTCGCCTATGGCCTGGAAGCGCAGGGGCACGTCCGTGATCCAGTAGTGATATTGCGGTGCGGCATGCCGCGGGCTGTGCAGGTTCATGTCCGTGAGCAGCGCGGCCGCACGCTCCGCCATGGCGTCGGCGGAATCCACCAGTGTGACCCCGGGGCCCGTCACATCCTGCAGCAGGGGCTTGATCAGGGGATAGTGGGTGCAGCCCAGGACCAGGGTGTCCACGCCCTCCGTCAGCACGGGCCGCAGGTATTCCTGGGCCGTCAGGCGGGTGACGGGGTGTTCCAGCCAGCCTTCTTCCACCAGGGGCACGAACAGGGCGCAGGCCTGGGAGGTAAGCCGGGCCCGGGGCTCGACGGCATGTATGGCCCGGGCATAGGCATTGCTGTTGATGGTGGTGGGCGTACCGATGACACCGATGCGAAGGTTCTGGCTGGCTGACAGGGCCGTCAGGGCGCCTGCCTCGATGACGTCCAGCACGGGGGCAGGAGAGAGGTCCCGCACCACCTGGGCGGAGACGGCGGCCATGGTGTTGCAGGCGATGATCAGCAGCTTGACCTGCCGGGCCAGCAGGAATTCGGTGATCTGGGTGGTGTAGTGGGCGATGGTCTGTACCGACTTGATGCCATAGGGCACGCGCGCCGTGTCGCCGAAGTAATGGATGGACTCGAAGGGCAGGCGCTCCATCAGGGCGCGCACCACGGTGAGGCCACCCACGCCGGAATCGAACACCCCGATGGGGCTGCAGGGGTCGAGACGCAGGTTCATGCGGACGGGCTCCGGCGGGCAAGGTGTTGGCGTTCCAGCGCCCATTGTAGATGCTCGCGCAGCTGGGCCGAGGGGTGATCCGCGCGTGCCTCCAGGGCGCTGACGATGTCGGATCGGTACGGGGCATTGCCCAGGGCCACGGCCAGGTTGCGCAGCCAGCGCTCGTGGCCGATGCGGCGGATGGGGGAGCCTTCCAGGCGAGCCAGGAAGGTGGCCTCATCCCAGGCAAAGAGCTGCAGCAGGCTGGCCTGGTCCAGGTTGTGGCGCGGTAGGAAGTCCGGCAGCGCTGGGGGTCGGGCGAAACGGTTCCACGGACAGATGAGCTGGCAGTCGTCGCAGCCGTAGATGCGGTTGCCCAGAAGCGGGCGCAGTTCCACCGCTATGGGTCCCGCGTGTTCGATCGTGAGGTAGGAAATGCAGCGCCGTGCATCCAGTCTGTATGGGCTCCGGATGGCCTGGGTGGGGCAGACCTCGATGCAGGCCCGGCAATCGCCGCAATGGGGGACATGGGGCGGATCCGGCTGGAAGGGCAGGCTGGTGAACAACTCCCCGAGGAAGAACCAGGAGCCCTGCCGCGTGAGCAGCAGGGTGTGCTTGCCTTCCCAGCCCAGGCGGGTGCGGCGTGCGATCTCCACCTCCATGACCGGGGCACTGTCGGAGAAGGCACGGTAGCTGAAGGGGCCCAGGATCTCCGTTATGCGCCCCGCCAGCTTCTGCAGACGCTGACGCATGAGCTTGTGGTAATCCCGACCCAGCGCATAGCGCGCCACATAGGCCCGTCGCGGGTCTTCGAGGGTGGACCAGGCCTCTTGCGCGCCGGGTGGATAGTCCATGCGCGCCGTGAGGATGGAGCACGTGCCAGGCACCAGTTCCGTCGGGCGGGCCCGGGTGGCGCCGTGCCGGGCCATATAATCCATGCTGCCGTGATAGCCTGCCGACAGCCAGTCCATGAGCCGTTCTTCCGCCCCTTCCAGCCTTGCCGTGGCAAAACCCAGGTCGGAAAAACCCAGCTCCGACGCGCATTGTCGCAGCGTGGGCTTCATTGCCTCCAGGGTTTCGGGAGTAGCCGTCTGATGCATGGGGGCGATGATAGCCTGAGCCTGGATCTGCCCGACGAAGCCGCTACCCTGGCCTTGGGAGGGCGTCTGGCCCAGGCACTGGTGCCGGGGCTGTCCATCTGGCTGGTGGGAGACCTGGGTTCGGGCAAGACCACCCTGGCCCGCGGGCTGCTGCGTGGCCTGGGCTACGACGGCAGGGTGAAAAGCCCGACCTATACTCTGGTTGAACTTTATACGTTGTCGCGGTTTAATCTTTATCACTTTGATTTGTATCGGATTGCCGATCCGGATGAGTGGGAAGATGCAGGCTTCCGCGAATTCTTCGATCAGAGCGGTGTCTGCCTGGTGGAATGGCCTGAAAGGGTAGCGGGGCGATTGCCCGTGCCGGATGTGCGGATACGGCTGGAATTCAGGGGTGCCGGGCGTGCTGCCCGGCTGGACGGACTGACGGAGGAGGGAAAGATATGCATCGCACGCTTGTCACCCTGCTGAGCCTGCTCGGCCTCTTCCTGCATCTCGGCGCGCAGGCGGCCGGGGTGAAGGCCGTGCGCATCTGGCCCTCGCCGGAATACAGCCGCGTGGCCCTGGAGTTCGACACCGGCGTGGGTTACAAGTATTTCAGCCTGAGGGCCCCCCACAGGCTGGTGCTGGATATGGAAGGCGTGGAAGCGGAAGCCATCCTGGCGGCCTTGGGTGACAAGGTTTCGGCCCAGGACCCATACATTTCCGGCATACGTGTCGCGCGCAACCGCCCGGGTGTCACCCGCATGGTGGTGGAGCTGAAAAACGAGATCCGGCCACAGGTCTTCAGCCTGAAGGCCGTGGAGGACTATGGTTTTCGCGTGGTCATGGACCTGTACCCGGCGCGCGTGGACGTGCGGGACCCGTCGCCGTCCCAGGACAGGGCGGATGCGGGGCGAGAACCCGAGCCAGCGGCCGCAGCGGTGTCAGGCAGGGGCAAGGATGCCGCCGGGCCCGCCGCCTCCGGTTACGTGCGCCTGGTCACCGTGGCCATCGATGCGGGTCATGGCGGTGAGGATCCCGGTGCCAAGGGGGCCAACGGTTCCCTGGAAAAGGACATCACCCTGTCCATAGCCCGCCGCCTCAAGGCCATGATCGACCAGCAAGCCAACATGCGGGCCTACCTCACGCGCGATGGCGACTATTTCATCCCCCTGCACGAGCGTGTGAACAAGGCCCGGCGGGTGCAGGCGGATCTGTTCGTATCCGTGCATGCCGATGCCTTCATCAAGCCCCATGCGCGGGGTTCCTCGGTCTTCGCCCTGTCGGAAAAGGGCGCCACCTCGGCGGCGGCCAAGTGGCTGGCCAAGCGCGAAAACGAGGCCGATCTCATCGGTGGCGTGAACATCGACGTGCAGGATGTCTACCTGAAACAGACCCTCATCGACCTGTCGCAGACCGCCCAGATCGCCGACAGTCTGAAGCTGGGCAAGGCGGTGCTGGATCAGCTGGGAGAAATCAACCGGTTGCACAAGGCCCATGTGGAACAGGCGGGGTTTGCCGTGCTCAAGGCTCCGGACATCCCCTCCATCCTGGTGGAGACGGCCTTCATCTCCAATCCAGAGGAAGAAAAACGCCTCAACGACGAGGCCTACCAGGACAAGATGGCAGCGGCCATCGTCGATGGCATTCGTCGCTATTTCGAGAAAAACCCACCCATGGCGCGCAACAGGGCAACACAAACGTTCTGATGCCGGTGCACGGCGTTGCCCCGCGCGGGGCGGCGTCCTAACATACGTTGGCGCTTCGCGCACCCCCTTCCCACCGATCACAGGCCCATCCTTGGACGTGCAGAGCATTCCCGTAGACCGCATCGGTCGCGCGCAGCCCGCGCCGGCACGGCGTGCCCGCGCGGGCGACCGTCTGCCGGTGGTGGAGGTGTTGGCGGAAATCGCCAGCAGCATGAATTCCGACGCCAACACAGAGCAGATGCTCATGCGCTTTCTGGAGATCATGGTGCGCATCTCCGGTGCCAAGGCCGGCGCCGTGCGTGTACTGACCGCCGATGGCGCGCACTGGCGCCTGGCCGGTTCCATCGGCCTGGCCCCGGCCTTGGTGGAGAAGGAGCGCTATGTCCCCCTGGAGTGCGGGGCCTGCGGCAAGGCCACCCTGGATCGGCACGCGCAGTTCGAGGACGTCATGGAGACCTGCCAGAAGCAGGTGCGCCATCTGTACTATGCGCAGGAGTGCCGCACGGTCTATGCCGTGCCCATGCGCCACAAGGGCCGGGTCATGGGGGTCTACAACCTGTTCATGGATGACGCGGTACCTCTGCCCCAGGATATCCGCTTTCTCTTCAACTCCATCAGCGAACACCTGGGCATGGCTCTGGAGAACAGCCGCCTCACGCGGGAGAACATGCGCATCTCCCTCATGAACGAGCGCACCATGCTGGCCAACCAGATCCACGATTCCCTGGCCCAGACCCTGGCCTATGCCAAGATGCGCCTGTCCGTGCTGAACGAGGCCCTGGCGCGCGGTGACGAGGCACAGACCAATCGTTACCTGGGCGATGTGGAAGAGGCGGTGGACATGGCCTACTCGGAACTGCGCAACCTCATCTCCCAGTTCCGTGACCGGATCGATCCACGCGGCCTGGTGCCGGCCCTGCAGGAACTGGCCGAGAGCTTCAGCAGGAAGGCCAACGCCGACGTGGATTTCCTCAACGTGGCCCAGGACGTGGTGCTGACGCCGGAAGACGAGGTGCAGGTCTACCACATCATCCAGGAGTCCCTGTACAACATCTGCAAGCACGCCCGGGCACGCCATGTGGTGGTGACCCTGGACCTCAAGGATGATCAGTATGTGGTGAACGTGGCGGATGACGGCGTGGGCCTGAAACAGAACGCCACCACCAGCAAGGGCAAGAGCTTCGGCCTGACCATCATGCGCGAGCGCGCCGCCAAGCTGAACGGCCACCTGAGCATCGAAAGCCGTCCCGCCGGCGGCACCATCGTGCGCCTGGTCTTTCCCTCGCGCCATGCGGTGGAGGAGAAGGCATGAGCGGCATGTTGCGCATCGTGTTGGTGGACGATCACACCCTGTTCCGCAAGGGCCTGGCGGAACTCCTGGAGCGCGAGGGCGCCGTGAGCGTGGCCGCCATCACGGGGGATCCCGATGAAGTCCCCAGACTGCTGCGCCTGCATCGGCCCGATGTGCTGCTGCTGGATCTGAACCTGGGCGGCTCGGACGGTATCAGCGTCATGCAGGACCTGCGCAACGCGGGGGTTTCCCTGCCGGTGCTGATATTGACGGTGAGCGAGGCGGAGGAGGACATGGCCCGGGCCCTGCGCGCCGGTGCCAACGGTTACCTGCTCAAGAGCATGGAACCGGACGAGGTGCTGGATGCCATCGCGCGCGCGGCCCGGGGCGAGACCGTGGTGGCGCCCACCATGACCGCCAAGCTGGTGAAGCTGCTGGACAACAAGGACAGCAACGCCGTGCCTCTGCTGGAGACGCTGACGCAGCGGGAGCGGGAAATCCTGGCTCACCTGGCGCGGGGCGAAAGCAACAAGGCCATTGCCCGGCAACTGGACATCAGCTACGACACCGTGAAGCTCCATGTGCGCCACATCCTCGCCAAGCTGAACCTGTCCTCCCGTGTGGAGGCGGCCGTGTTCGCCGTGGAACACAGGCTCGCCCCCGGCCTGGAGATCCGTCGGGATTAGATCCGCTCTGCCCGCGGCGCGTGCACCACACCCTGGCGCAGATCGCGCAGGTGGTCATGGTAGCGTGCGCGGTACAGCAGGCGCCGGTGGCCGGGACGGTCGCTGAAGCCGGCGCGGGTGTGCAGCACGTTGTTGCAGAGCAGGCCCATGCCGGGTTCCAGACGCACGGTGAACATGCCATAGGGCCGGCTTGCCAAGAGGGCCTCCAGTGCCGCCAGGGCCGCGCGGGTGGCGGCGTTCTGTTTCCAGGCGATGCTCCTGGTGCGCGCGGTATAGCGCAGGTGCAGCCTGCCCCGGTCCACCAGCAGGGCCGGACCGGTTTCGTCCTCCCGGGCCACGCCCATCTCGTCTACCCGGGCCGGGATGGTCATGGCGTCCTCGGCCATCAGGGCGCGGATGTGGTCCGGATTGGTGTCCCGCAGGGCCATGTAGGCCAGCTCGTGGTCGTACAGGTCGTTTTCGCCGCCTTCGGCCGCCTGCCGCACGCAGTGCAGGCCCATGGCGTAGATGCGTCGCGCCGCTGGATTGTAGTAACCGTCGGTGTGCCAGCGGATGCGCTGGTGGGTATAGGGGATGTAGTCCCCGCGTCTGGCGGGGTCCGTGCCGGTCTGGCCCCCTGGATCCCCATCCTGGGGCGTGAGGCTGGAGATGCCATCTTCATCCGCCAGCCAGTTGGCATCCAGGCGGGTCAGGCCGAACTGGGCGGCGATGTCCCGTGGCACGCATTTGTCTTCCGTTTCGCCAATGCGGGTGGCGTATACCACCATGTTGGCCCTGGCGATACAGCGCCATAGGGCCTCGTATTCCGCCGCGGCGAGCCGGGCGGGATCCTGGATGGCGACCACCAAATCCGCGGCCCGGGCAGGGTAGTCCGCCAGCTTGGCAGCCCGCCAGGCGGCATAGCCTGCGACGTTATCCGGATGGAAGGGACTGTCCGGGGGGATCATCCTGCCGGGGCGGGGGGCGGGTAAAAGCCATCCACGGCCTTCTTCATGGTGGCCATCATCTCCGGCACCTCGATGTCCATGAGCTGGTCCTGGATCCAGCTCTTGTCGCTGTCTACCATGATGTCGCGGATCTGCAGGGAGAGGAAGCGCAGGGCCTGGAAACTGGCCTTGTCCACGGGAAACTCGAATTCCGCGTAATCCGCCATGCGGGCATTGAGCCGATCGATGAAACCGCGTTGGTAATCGTATTCCGGGTCCTTTTGCCCGCCGGTGAATTCCAGAATGTTGTCTTCCATGTTCTGGGCCAGGCTCAGACCGGTGGCAGACACGATCTCCGCACGCCGGCCTTCGTCCACCCGACCATAGACCAGACGGTCCATGTAGTGCACCAGGAAGCACGTCAATTCGGCGATGATGCGAAAGCCGCGCTCGGGGGTGACGATGTCGTAGTCGGCCTTGGACAGATTGTCCACGGCCTTGTCCGCCAGGCGCCAGGCGGTGGAGGCCAGCACGGTGGCCACTTCCTGGGCGGGGCGCTCCCCTTCTTTCTTGAACCAGACGGTGCGCACGCGTACGGGTTTGACCATGTCAGGACTCCTGTCGGGCCATGTGCGGGAGGTTGTCCGTTTCCGCCATGGGCCGGGAATGATGTGTAGTGGGGCGGGCTGGCGTCAGGCCTCGCCGGTGGCGACCGGACGCGAGGGATCGCGTATCCATTCGCTCCAGGAACCCGGATACAGACGTGAACCGGGCAGGCCGGCGATCTCCATGGCCAGCAGGTTGTGGCAGGCGGTGACGCCCGACCCGCAGGTGTGGATCACCTGCCAGGGCGCGCGCCCCCGGAGCAGGGCCTGGTAGTTCTCGCGCAGCGCCTCGGGAGGCAGGAAGGTGCCGTCGATATCCAGGTTTTCCTCGAAGGGCCAGTTGATGGAGCCGGGTATGTGTCCGGCTACCGTATCCAGGGGTTCGAACTCACCGGTGAAGCGGCGATCCGGGCGGGCATCGATGAGCAGGGCATCGCCGCTGCGGCAGGCGTGCATCACGTCATCCATGCCGGCAATATGGGACGGTTCCGGCAGGCAGGCGCAGTTGGCCTTGCGCACATCCGGCAGGGCGGTGGTGAGTGGGCGTTGCTCGCGCTGCCATTTGGGAAAGCCGCCATCCAGCAGGGCCACACCCGGGTGACCCAGCCAGCGCAGCATCCACCACAAGCGCACGGCCATGGCGCCGAAGCTGTCGTCATAAACCACCACCTGTTTGTTCACGCCCACGCCCCAGGCACAGACCTTGTCCGCAAAGGTTTGGGGGTCGGGCAGGGGATGACGGCCGGTGCTCTCCGTGATGGGGGCGGAGAGGTCATCATCCAGATGGACGTAGCGGGCGCCTGGGATGTGGTTCTTCTCATACAACCGGCGCCCACCTTCCGGATCGGTGAGGGTGAAGCGGCAGTCGAACACGATCCAGCCGGGATCATCCAGGTGCTGGGCCAGATCGGCCGTGGTAACGAGGGTGGTGGAATACATGCGGGGGCTTCGGTAGGCAGTCCGCAGCCGACCTCGGCCGGCTGGAAACTGCCTACGGGGTCAGTAGCCGCCCTTGCCGTAAGGCTTGGGCAGGCCGGATACCTTGGATGCCTGACGGTTGGGCTGTTGGGGGAACAGCTCATACAGGGTCTTTTTCCAGTCCACGCTGTCGTCTTCCTCCGTCAGCAGGGCCACCATGTTGCGGAAATTGGGGGTGTGGCCGTTTTCCTGAAACTGCGTACGCATGAACCTGACCACCCGCCAATGCAGATCGCTGAGGGTGATCTTTTCGGCGGCGGCGATGACCGGCACCACGTCATCACTAAAGTTGGCCTCCAGCAGAAAGCCTTCTTCATCCACTTCCAGTTCTTCGCCGTTTACAACGTAACCCACGATTTTCTCCTATCAGACAAGTTGAAAATGGGTGTGTGTTGGCCTAGTGCTCAGCCACCACTCACTTCCTTGATGGACTTATGCGGTACGAAAAGACCGCAACCATACCCTCGATGCAGGCCCAGACCACGCTCCTGCACGGTCATGGACTGTTCCATGCTGATCTCGTGCAGCATCAGGCTGTAGCCACCAATTCCCCCCTGGGGCGTGTGCATGAGCCGATGCTTGCCGGGGATCATGCCACAGCGAACGTCCAGGGATTCCAGTTCCTGGCGTGCCTTTGCCATGAACCCGGCCTCGTCGGCTGTGCCCATGTCGACGAAATGGGAATACAGTGTGGTGAACGGGATCAGGGGTTTTTCGTGCAGGTCGCCGATGACGATCTCGCCGGCGCCGGGATCGATGCGCATGCCCACCAAGGCCCGTGCCGCCTCGATGCGCTCGATCGGCAGGCGCAACACCAGCTTGACACGCCGATTGAGGACCAGATTCGCGTCGCGGCCGCTGGGCGCGGCATGCACCGGATGCACCCCGGCCTGCGGTGTCTCCCGCAGCCAGGGCAGATGGCGGGCGAGTTCCTCATACAGGGCATAACCGTGGTCTTGCGGCAGTGCGTGTCCCGAGAGATCAAACTGTACATCCCGGTACAGGGCGGTATGCGCGAAATCCTTGATGGCATCCCATTCCGGGCTAAAGAGGCGCATGGCTCACTCTCCCGCCGTGCCGGGCGTTGGGTCGCCCGCCAGGGATTCGGCCCACTTCAGCATCTCGCCGGCCCAGAATTTCGCGGTGAGGGGATCCACGTCGAAGATCGTGAAGCGCGCGCCCCGTTCGCGGATGCGCAGCCGCAGCATGGGGGTGCCACCGGCCGCGTAGCGCACGTCCAGGAACTCGATTTCCTGGTTGCCGAAGGGATTTCTGAACTTGGTCAGGGAGGTTATCTGGTCCATAATCCATAAGGTTTCGTCGATCTGCTAATGTACCTGACATTCCTGGCCCGACGTAAGTGGGGACCTTGCCGGGAATTGCCAGACCTACCCTATCGGGTAGGTCCGGACTACCCGAAGTGTAGGGTGTCTTACTCCAACGGAATGATGGTCGCCCGGATAAGGGCTCCCTAATATGCGGATACTTGTTCCCGGTCGGCATAGGGCCGAGAAAGAGTTTCTGGATGCGACGACACCCAGTGGTTAAAGACTTCAAGGAGAAAGACAGATGGCTAAACAAATGATTGATACGCCGAACCTGGATCAGCTCGAGGGCGGTCCGTGGCCCTCCTTTGTCACCGGTCTGAAGCGCCTGGCGAAAGACAATGACATGATGGTCGATCTCCTCGGCCAGCTGGAGACCTCCTACCAGACCAAGATGGGTTACTGGAAGGGCGGCACGGTTGGCGTGGTGGGCTACGGCGGTGGCGTGATTCCGCGCTTCACCGAGCTGAAGAATCCGGATGGGAGGCCCAAGTTTCCCGAGGCAGCCGAATTTCATACCCTGCGCATCCAACCGCCGGCCGGCATGCATTACACCTCCGATCTGCTGCGCCAGCTGTGCGACGCCTGGCTGGAGACCGGCGGTTCCGGCCTGATCGCCTTTCATGGTCAGTCCGGCGACATCATGTTCCAGGGCGTCAAGACCGAGAACGTGCAGGTGGCCTTCGACAAGCTGAACGAGATGGGCTTTGATCTCGGAGGTGCGGGGCCGGCCCTGCGTACCTCCATCTCCTGTGTCGGCGCGGCCCGCTGTGAGATGTCCTGCTTCGACGAGGCACGTGCCCTGCGCGTGGCCGTCAACAACAACATCGACGACATGCACCGGCCATCGCTGCCGTACAAGTTCAAGTTCAAGTTCTCCGGCTGTCCGAACGACTGTTCCAACTCCGTCCAGCGGGGTGACATGGCCGTGATTGGCACCTGGCGCGACAACATGCAGGCCGACGAGAAGCTGGCGCGCGACTGGATGGCGGCACACAGCATGGAAGACCTGACCAATATGGTGGTGAGCATGTGTCCGACGCGTGCCATCCGGCTGGTCAAGAACGATGGCGTGGCCGCGGGCGAGGGCATCACCAAGGTGGCTGTTTCTGACAGCAACTGCCTGGAGATCGACAACCACAACTGCGTGCGCTGCATGCACTGCCTGAACGTCATGCCGGGTGCCCTGCTACCCGGCAAGGACAGAGGCGTCACCATCCTGGTGGGCGGCAAGCGCACCCTGAAGATCGGTGACCTCATGGGCACCGTGATCATCCCCTTCATGAAGCTGGAATCCGACGAGGATTTCGAGAAGTTCAACGATCTGGGCCGTACCGTCATCGACTTCTTCGCCGAGAATGCCCTGGAGCACGAGCGTACCGGTGAAATGATCGAGCGCATCGGCCTGATGAACTTCCTGGAGGGCATCGGCATCGAGGTGGATCCCAACATGGTCATCCACCCCCGTACCAACCCGTTCATCCGCATGGACGGCTGGGACGAGGAGGCCGAGAAGTGGTTTGAGCGCAAGCGGGCCGCTGCGTAATACCGAAGGACCGGCCCGGTACGGTGTCCCGGGTCGGTCCTTTGCAAGGAAGACGATCTCATCATCTCAATAGACTGGAGATAGGCATGGCTGAAAGAACTCACGAGACCATCGAATCCGGGGCACCGGATCCGATGCCCTACATGCATCCCCTGATGAAGAAAAACTACGGCAAGTGGGTGTTCCACTCCCACCCCCGTCCGGGTGTGCTGTATCACCGCGCCGCCAGTGGCGACGAAATCTGGACCGTGAAGGCCGGTACGCAGCGCCAGATGGATCACTACACCATCCGCAAGCTGGCCGACATCGCCGATCAGTACGCCGATGGCCACGTGCGCTTTACCGTGCGCTCCAACATCGAGTACATGGTGTCCGAGCAGGCCAAGGTGGAGCCCCTGATCAAGGCCCTGCAGGACAATGGCTTTCCCGTGGGCGGAACCGCCAACTCGGTATCCATGATCGCCCACACTCAGGGCTGGCTGCATTGCGACATTCCCGCCTCGGATGCCTCCGGTGCCGTCAAGTCCCTGATGGACGAGCTCTATCACGAGTTCACCAACTGCGAGATGCCCAACCGCGTCAAGCTATCCACCTCCTGCTGCGAGATCAACTGCGGTGGTCAGGCCGACATCGCCATCATCATCCAGCACACCAAGCCGCCACGCATCAACCATGACCTGGTGGCCAACGTCTGCGAGCGCCCCTCGGTCGTGGCCCGCTGCCCCGTGGCGGCCATCCGCCCGGCGTTGGTGAACGGCAAGCCCTCCCTGGAAGTGGACGAGAAGAAGTGCATCTGCTGTGGCGCCTGCTTCCCGCCCTGCCCACCCATGGAGATCAACCATCCGGAGCATTCCAAGTTCGCGATCTGGGTCGGCGGCAAGAACTCCAACGCGCGTTCGCGTCCCACCTTCCACAAGCTCGTGGCGGCTGGCATCCCCAACAACCCGCCACGCTGGCCCGAGGTGTCCGCGGCCGTCAAGAATATCCTCTACACCTACAAGGCGGACGCCCGGCCCTGGGAGCGCATGAACGACTGGATCGAGCGGATCGGTTGGCCTGCGTTCTTCGAGAAGACCGGCTTGCCCTTCACCAAGTATCACATCGACAACTGGCGTGGCGGTCGTAACAGCCTGAACGCATCCGCGCACATCCGCTTCTGAGCGATGCGGTCCCGGCTGGGCCGGGACCGAGCACAGCTCGGATATTCGGAGATAGGGATATTCAAATGAAATTCGGAATTTTGGTAAACGAAGGCCCATACCAGCACCAGGCGTCCGACTCGGCGTATCTGTTCGCCAAGGCCGCCCTTGCCAAGGGGCACGAGATCTTCCGCGTGTTTTTCTACCATGACGGGGTGAACAACGCCTCCCGTCTGACCGTGCCGCCCGCGGACGACCGGCACATCGTCAACCGCTGGGCCGCCCTGGCGGACGAGCACAAGCTTGACATGGTGGTGTGCATTGCCGCGGCGCAGCGTCGGGGAATGATGGACGACAACGAGTCCAAGCGTCAGGGCAAGGATGCCGACAACATCCACCCGTCTTTCAGGATTTCCGGGTTGGGCCAGTTGGTGGAGGCCGGCATCCAGTGCGACCGTCTGGTCGTGTTTGGTGATTGAGGGGGCGGAAATGTCTGAGGAAATGGATATGGAAGAGGGCGGCACGATCAAGAAGTTCATGTTCGTGAACCGCAAGGCTCCCTACGGCACCATCTATGCCCTGGAGAGCCTGGAGGTGGTGCTCATCTCCGCTGCCTTCGAGCAGGATGTGAGCCTGGCCTTCGTCGATGACGGCGTCTATCAGCTCATGAAGGGCATCAATACCGACGGCATCGAGATGAAGAGCTTTGCCAAGACCTATCGCGCGCTGGAAGGCTATGACATCGAGAAGCTCTATGTGGACCGTGAGTCCATGGAGGCGCGTGGTATCAGTGAGGATGACCTCATCGTCGATGTGCAGGTGGTCAGCGCGGCCGAAATGGCGGATCTTATGAACGAGCAGGACGTGGTCCTCAGCTTCTGATCGGAGAACACGTAAATGTTGCATATCGTCAACAAGTCTCCCACTGAGCGGAACAGCGTGGAGAGCTGTCTCGCCCATGCGAAAAAAGGCTCCAAGGTGCTGCTGATCGAGGACGCAGTCTACGCGGCCACGAAAGGTGGTGCCGCCGAGGCGAGGGTCAGGTCGGCCATGGCCGATGTGACCATCTATGCGCTGCAGCCTGATCTGGCCGCCCGTGGCATGGCCGATCGGGTGATCGATGGCGTCAATCTGGTGGATTACGGCGGTTTTGTGGATCTGGTCGCTGAGCAGGCCAACTGCCAATCCTGGTTGTAATTTCTAACTGAAGGAGTAACGCAATGGCTACCGTAAACATCGCCGGCAAGGACATCGAAGTGGATGAGGAAGGCTATCTGACCAACCTGGCGGACTGGAATCGGGATGTGGCCGAATATCTGGCCAAGGAAGAAAAGGTGGACATGACCGATGCCCACTGGGAGGTGATCGACTTCCTGCGTGAGTACTACGACGAGTACCAGATCGCGCCAGCCATCCGTGTGCTGACCAAGGCCATCGGCAAGAAGCTCGGTGCGGACAAGGGCAACAACAAGTACCTGTACGAACTGTTCCCCTATGGCCCCGCCAAGCAGGCCTGCAAGATCGGTGGTCTGCCCAAGCCCACCGGCTGTATCTGAGCGATCGCACAGGGGCCCGCACGGCCCACACCTGATCGGCCCGGCGGGCCTGCCCGCCGGGAAACACAAAATTGTTGCGGTAACCCCGCCCTTCTCCAGGAAGGGCGAGTGCTGAGTAGTCTGCAAGCGCAGAGGAACGGATGACTTCGCTGACGGTTTTCTATATCGGGCTGTTCTACTTCGCCACCCTGGCGTTCGTCGGTGGTGTGGCCTATCGCATCTACGAGTACAGCCGTACGCCGGCCCCGCTCGTCATTCCCACTACGCCTGCCCCCACCACGCGTACTGGCGTGGCCCTGCGCATGACCCGTGAAGTGGTCTTCTTCGAATCCCTGTTCAAGTCCAACAAATGGATCTGGATCTTCGGCTGGATGTTCCATATCGGCCTTGCCCTGGTGCTCCTGCGTCACGTGCGCTATTTCCAGGAGCCCGTCTGGTTTCTGGTGGAGTTTGTTCAACCCTATGGAAAATATGCCAGTTTCGCCATGCTGGCCGGCCTGGCCGGGCTTTGGGCACGCCGCTTCTTGGTGGATCGCGTGCGTTACATCTCCACCCCCTCGGATCACCTGATGCTGGCCCTGCTCATCGCCATCGGCCTGTCGGGCGCAGGCATGACCTTCGTCGCGCATACCGATATTGTCGCCCTCAAGGCCTTCGCCCTGGGCCTTGTCACCTTCGACTGGCACCCACTGCCCGCGGATGGGCTGCTGCTCGTCCACCTGTCGCTCGTGGCCGTGCTGATGATCATCTTCCCGATCAGCAAGCTGCTGCATGCCCCGGGTGTCTTCTTCAGTCCCACCCGCAACATGGTGGACAACCCGCGTGAGCATCGTCATCTGGCGCCCTGGGCCGCGGCCCTGGAACGCGACAAGGCCTGACCGGGCGTTCAGGCAGGCAACGCAGAGAGCTGAGTGAAATAAGGAGCAAACGTGGCAGGTCCCGAGTTCGAAGTCCCCTCGCTGACGGAATACACGGAAGTCCCCAAAATCCAGGAAGGGGCCATGGCGCATCTGAAGTCGTTCCTGGCGGCGGAGGCCTCCCAGTCCTACCTGGGCTATCCGTACGAGCTGCCCGCGGATTGGAAGGAGCGCGCCATCGACCGCATGGGCCAGATTCTCGACAGGTTCCGCTCCGTGCGCGTCTTCCTGGATGCCTGCGTGCATTGCGGCGCCTGCACGGACAAGTGCCATTACTTCCTGGGTACGGCCGACCCCAACAATATGCCCGTGGCGCGACAGGAACTGATGCGCAAGGTCTATCGCCGCTATTTCACGCTGCCGGGCAAGATCGCGCCCTGGTTGGTGGGCGCGGAGGACCTCACGGAGGACAAGCTGAACAAGTGGTACAACTATTACCACCAGTGTTCCGAGTGCCGCCGCTGCTCCGTGTACTGCCCCTATGGCATCGACACGGCCGAGATCACCATGGCCGGCAGGGAGATCCTCAACTACGTGGGCTACGGCCAAAAGTATTCCAGCGAGATCCTCATGAAGGTCCAGAAGGTGGGCAACAACCTGGGCCTGCCGGGTCCTGCCCTGGCGGATACCTTAGAGGGGCTGGAAGAGGACATGGAGGCCGACACGGGCCTGCCGATCAAGATGCCTCTGGATGTGAAGGGCGCCGAGATCCTGCTCATTACGCCTTCCGCCGACTTCTTCTCCGAGCCGCATGTGGAGTCCCTCATCGGCTACGCCAAGGTCTTCCATGCCGCGGGCGTGTCCTGGACCCTCTCTACGTATGCCTCCGAGGCCGGCAACTTCGGCCTGTTCAACGGCAACTACGAGACCATGCGGGATGTGGCCATGCGCATCCGCGATGCCGCACTCGAGCTGGGCGCCAAGCGCATCATCGTGGGTGAGTGCGGTCACGCCTGGCGCGTGGCCTATGCCTACTGGAACACCCTGACCGGCATCGGCTGGGGCGGGGAGGACCCCTTCTCCAAGCAGTTGCAGGACCAGCTCGACCTGCGCTACCCACAGCCCACGCATATCTGCGAGTACACCTGGGACCTGATCCAGCGGGGCGTGCTCAAGTTCGACAAGTCCCTGAATGACGACCGGGTCATCACCTTCCATGATTCCTGCAACGTGGCCCGGGCCTCGCGCATGGGTGACGAGCCCGGAGGCCAGTTCGCCATTCCCCGCAACATCATCCGCGCGGTGGCAAACAATTTCCGGGACATGCCGGAGGACACCATCGGTGAGGCCACGTTCTGCTGCGGCGGCGGTGGCGGCATGCTCACGGATGACCTGATCGAGGCCAGGGTGAAGGGGGCCCTGCCCAGGATGAATGCCTACAACAGCGTGGTGCGCAAGGACGGGGTGAATTTCCTCGCCCTCATCTGCGCCATCTGCAAGGCCCAGTTCACCAAGGTACTGCCCTATTACGGGTTTGACCGGGGCATGGTGGGCGGGGTGCACCAACTGGTGAGCACCGCCATCAAACTGGATTGATTTGAACCAAACAGGGTGCGGCGTCGTGGATGCCTGCACTGAATGAGATCAGCGGCATAGTACGGTTTCAGGCCGCGGGCATTTGACGATAGGAGAGCGAAGATGGCAGTCACATCCAAGAATGTTGCCAAGACCGAGGGCATGATCTGGCGTCGCTTCAAGGACGGCGAATCCGAGGCGGATTACCGCAGTTACCAGGACATCATCCATCAGGCCAGCTGGTCCCACCAGTGTCCCGAGTACGTGCACTCCACCCCGCCTTGCCAGGCCTCCTGCCCTTCGGGCGAGGATATCCGGGGTTACATGAACATCATCCGTGGCATCGAGAAGCCCAGTGGCGGCATGGGCTGGCAGGAATACGCCTGGCGCCGGCTGGTCTCCGCCAACCCCTTCCCCGCCGTCATGGGCCGCGTCTGCCCTGCCCCCTGCGAGTCCGGCTGCAACCGCAACCAGGTGGAAGACACCGTGGGCATCAACTCCGTGGAGCATTTCCTGGGGAACTGGGCGCTGGATAACAACATGGGCTTCGCCATGCCCGCACAGGAGTCCGGCAAGAAGGTGGCCATCATCGGCGGTGGTCCCGCCGGACTCGCGGCGGCCTACCAGCTGCGTCGCATGGGGCATGGCTGCACCATCTTCGATGACCATGAGGAACTGGGCGGCATGATGCGTTACGGCATTCCGGGTTTCAGGACCCCCCGCGAAGTGCTGGATGGCGAGATCAAGCGCATCATCGACATGGGGGTCGAGACGCGCATGAACACCCGCATCGGCACCGACATCAGCATGGAGCAGATCGAGAAGGACTACGACGCGGTGATCTTTGCACTGGGCGCCCAGGGCGGGCGCGCGCTGCCCGTGCCCGGTGCCGACGCGCCCAACTGCGTGACCGCAGTCTCCTTCCTGCGGGCCTTCAACGAGGGCCGCCTGCAGCACGTAGGTGACAAGGTGGTGGTGATCGGCGGCGGCGATACCTCCATCGACGTGGCCACGGTCGCTCGCCGTCTGGGCAAGATCACCAATGTCTCCAGCACCGATCTGCCCGAGATGGTGCTGGCCGGCCATGCCGCCCACGACGTGGCCTCCATCGCCGCCCGCCAGGGTGTGGAGGTGGTGCTGATCTCGCGTGCCACCATCGACAAGATGGCCGCCAACAAGCACGAGGTGGAACAGGCCAAGGCCGAAGGCATCGACATGATTGGCGGCGTGACCCCTGTCGAGGTGATCAAGGGCGCCGACGGTCGCGCCACCGCCCTGCGTGTGGCCGAGTTCGAGATGGTGGGCAGGGAAATGAAGATCATCGAGGGTACCGAGCGCGACATCACCGGCACGCTGATCGTCTCCGCCATCGGCCAGGCCGTGGATTTCACCGGCCTGGAGGAGTTCAACAACAACAATGGCCTGATGAAGACGGACAAGACCTACCGCTTCCCCGGCAAGGAAAACATGTTCGTGGCCGGAGACGTGATCCGCCCCCACCTGCTGACCACGGCCATCGGCCATGCGCGTATCTGCGCCCAGGGTATCGATGATTTCCTGAAGGGCGAGGATGTGGAGAAGCGCCCCAAGGTGGACGTGGCGCATTGGGACATGATCCGCAAGTGGCTGGAATCCGGCCACGAGTATGCCGATCGACATGGCGCGGCCTGGGGTACGGACTCGGACAAGGAACTGCTGCATAACTACGAGGATCGTTCCCAACGTTACGTGATTCCCGCCTCCGATCTGTTCCTTGGGCATTTCGTCAATACCCCGCGCAACAAACGCGGCATGACCGTGCTGGACAAGGACTCCGCCCTGGGGAACTTCGACGACCGCCTGCATGCGCTGGATGACAAGCAGGTGGTGGACGAGGCCAAGCGCTGCATGTCCTGCGGGCTGTGCTTCGAGTGCGACAACTGCGTGATCTACTGCCCGCAGACCGCCGTGTTCAAGGTCAGGAAGAAGGATGGACCCACCACCGGCCGCTATGTGGATACCGACTACACCAAGTGCATCGGCTGCCACATCTGCGCAGACGTGTGCCCCACCGGCTACATCGTCATGGGCATGGGTGAGTAAGACGGCGAATCGGCAAAGGAAGATCGGTATGGCGAGTTTTCGCATCCTGGGTGTCTGGTTGCGATCCGCGGCGCTTGTGACGGGGATGGCCTGCCTGGCCACCCCCGCCATGCAGGCCGTGGCGGGGGTGGACCTACCCAAGCTGGAGCGTGGCAAGGGGGAGCAATGCGTGGAAGATGTGGACACCATCCGCCGTCTCCATCCGGCCCTGCTCAAGCATCAGCGCGACGACACCCTGCGCAGGGGCATCCGCACCACCCGGCACAGCCTGAAGAAGTGCGTGGAATGTCATGCCAGTGAGCAGACCGGCAGCGTTGCCGCGAGCAAGCAGGATTTCTGCGTGGCCTGCCATAGTTACGCGGCCGTGAAACTGGACTGCTGGGACTGCCATGCCACCAAGCCGGCCCGCAAGCCCGTGCGGCAGGCCGGTGCGCTCGGCGGCGCATCCCACCCGACCCCCTTGTGGCATGGCGCCAGTGGAGTGATCAAATGAGTCGAGCCACCGACAATCCGAACAGCGAGCGGCGTGATTTTCTCAAGGCGGGCGCCATGGCCGCCGGTCTGACCGTGGGCCCCGGTGTCCTGCTCTACGGCGTGGCGTACAGCCGTGCTCCGGAAGAGCCGGCCAGTCCGGACAAGCGCTGGGGCATGCTCATCGATACCACCAAGTGTGGGGATGGCTGCAACGAGTGTGTCACCGCCTGTAACACTGAGAACGGCCTCTCCGGCAAGACCGGCCCTCAGGACAGCCAGTGGATCCGCAAGGTCCACATCAGGGATCTGCAGACCGGCTTCGAGCTGAACCTGCCCATGCTGTGTCAGCACTGCGAGAACCCGCCCTGCGTGGATGTGTGTCCCACCGGGGCCTCCATGAAGCGTGCCGATGGCATCGTGCTGGTGGATCGGCATACCTGCATTGGCTGCCGCTACTGCATGATGGCCTGCCCCTACAAGGCACGCTCCTTCGTGCACGAACCACTAACCGATCAGAATCCCGAGGTACCGCGTGGCATGGGCTGCGTGGAGTCCTGCACCTTCTGTGTGCAGCGCGTCGATCGGGATGAAACCCCGGCCTGCGTCGAGGCCTGCAATGCCGCGGGTCACAAGGCCATGTACTTCGGCGATCTGAAGGATCCCGAGAGCGAAATCTCCCAGGCCCTGAAGATCGCCCGTAGCACGGAGATCCGGGCGGACCTGGGCCTGAACACCGGTGTGCGTTATCAGGGAATCTAAGCGATGTCACAGCAACTCTGCATCAACCAGGGCGAGTGTCGCACCAGCCTGTTCCTGATCCTGCTGGCCTTGGGCGGGGTGGTGGTCCTGGGCACCTTGTATGCGTTCTTCACCCTGGAGCACCATGGCCATGTGCTCACCGGCATGAGCAACCAGATTGTCTGGGGCCTGCCGCATGTGTTTGCCGTGTTCCTGATCGTCGCCGCCTCGGGTGCGCTGAACGTCGCCTCCATCGGCTCGGTGTTCGGCAAGGAGGTCTACAAGCGGCGTGCGCCGCTGTCCGGCATGCTTGCCCTGACCCTGCTGGCCGGAGGGCTGGCCGTGCTGGTGCTGGACCTGGGAAGGCCCGATCGTCTGATCGTGGCCATGACGCACTACAACTTCAAGTCCATCTTTGCCTGGAACATGATTTTCTACAACGGCTTCTTCGCCATCGTGGGTCTGTACCTGATCACCCTGATGGATCGAAAACTGAAGTCCTGGTCCAAGCCGGCGGGCTTTGCCGCGTTCATATGGCGCCTCATCCTCACCACTGCCACAGGCTCCATCTTCGGCTTTATCGTGGCCCGCTCCGGTTATGATGCCGCGCTCTATGCGCCCATGTTCATCATTTTCTCCTTTGCCTATGGTCTGGCCATCTTCATGCTGGTGCAGGCCAGCATGTACAGCTGGAACAGGCTTAGCCTGGATGCGGGGATCGAGCGCCGCATGAAGAACCTGCTGGCGGTATTCGTGGGTGCCTCGCTGTACTTCACCGTGGTGCTGCATCTCACCAATCTTTATTTTGCGAAGCAGTGGGACTTCGAACGCTGGATCCTGCTGGAGGGAGGGCTCTACCCTGCCTTGTTCTGGGTGGGGCAGATCATCCTGGGGGGTATTCTTCCCCTGATCCTGCTCCTGGCGCCCCGCTCCGGGAACCACCGCGGCACGGGTCTGAATATCCTGGCGGCTCTGCTCGTGATCCTGGGCGGACTGGCCCAGATGTACGTCACCATCATAGGGGTCCAGGCCTTCCCCATGCCGATCTTTCCGGGTCACGAGGTCAGCAGCACGTTCTACGATGGCGTGGTGGCGGACTACGCGCCGGGTGTCTACGAATGGCTGCTGGGCTTGGGCGGCCCCGCCATCACCTTCGTGCTTACGGTGATTGGTGTGCGGGTATTCAAGTTCCTGCCTCAGGATGATTTCCATGCCATGGAGACACATCCGCAGAGGCATTGACCCGTAGCCGCGACAGGCAAAAAGCCGACAAACCTTGTCGGCTTTTTGCCTTCGAGCCGGTAAAATCGCCGTCATGGCCCGTTTGTTTATTTCCGCCGCGCACAAATCATCCGGCAAGACCACGATCACGCTGGGGCTGAGCCGTGCCCTGGTGAATCTGGGACTGCGTGTGCAGACCTTCAAAAAGGGTCCTGATTACATCGATCCCATCTGGCATGGCCTGGCCTCCCGCAGACCGTGCTACAACCTGGACTTCCACATGATGCGCCGTGACGAGATCGGTGCGCTTTTTGCCCGGCATGCGGAATCCGCGGACATCAGCCTCATCGAAGGCAACAAGGGCCTGTACGATGGCATGGATCTGGAAGGCTCCAACTGCAATGCGGCCTTGGCCAAGCAGCTGCGCGCCCCCGTCGTCCTGGTGCTGGACACCCAGGGCATGACCCGGGGGGTGGCACCACTGGTCCTGGGGTATGAGGCCTTTGACCGCGACGTGCACATCGCCGGCGTCATTCTGAACAAGGTGGGTGGACCGCGTCACGAGGAAAAACTGCGCGCCGTCCTGGAACGCTATACGCGCGTGCGGGTCCTGGGAGCGATCCGTGCGGATGCCCAGCTGACCATAGCCGAGCGGCACCTTGGGCTCATGCCTGCCAACGAGACCGAAAGCGCGGAGGAGCGCATCGAGACCATAGCCAACCGTCTGGCCGAACAGGTGGATCTGCAAGCGGTCCTAGCACTGGCCAGGGCGGCCCGTAGCCGGATGATCCCGGAAACCCCGGCCGCGGCGCCCATCCAGCACGCATCGGGTCTGCGCCTGGCCTACGCGCGTGACCGGGTCTTCGGCTTCTACTATCAGGAAGACCTCGACACCCTACGCGAGGCGGGTGTGCAGCTGCTGCCCGTGGATACCTGCAGGGACACGCGCCTGCCCGATTGCGATGGCCTGCTGCTCGGCGGTGGCTTTCCCGAGATGTTCGCGACCGAACTGGCGGCCAATGCCGATCTGCGTGCGGACATCCACCGTGCCGTCGAGGCCGGTCTGCCCGTGTATGCCGAATGCGGTGGGCTCATGTATCTGTGTCGCAGCCTGCAGTGGGAAGGACTGCGCCACGCCATGGTGGGCGTGATTCCTGGGGATGTCGTCATGGACAAGCGCCCCGTGGGTCGGGGTTATGCGATCCTGGAAGAGAAGGATGCGCCGCGGACGGACCCCCACCTGCACCTGCCCGCACACGAGTTCCACTATTCCCACGTGGAAAATCTGCCGCCGGGCCTGAGCTACGCCTATCGCGTCGTGCGCGGCCATGGCATCGCACAACAGGAGGACGGTTTTCTGCACAAGCATCTGCTGGCCAGCTATTGCCATCGGCGTGGCAGCGGCCCCCAAGGGTGGATCGGCCCGTTCATGGAGAAGGTCAGGGCCCATCGGTTACAACGCAATTCGGCCCTCAAGGCCGCCTAACCAAGAAGGAAACGAGACATGATCAGTCTGACCAAGGCAGCCGCCGAGCAAATCCGCGTGGCCCAGAAGGATGCCGGTGCCGAGAGCATGGCCTTGCGTATCGCCGCGCGGGTCAACGATGCCGGCATGCTGGAGTTCGGCATGGGCTTCGATGACGAGCGGGAAAGCGACTCCGCCGTGGATTCCTGGGGAGTGACCCTGCTCATCAACAGGCAGTCCGCCCCCATGCTGAGCGATGTCACCATAGATTTCGCGGAAGTGAGCCCCGGCGAGTCCCGCTTCGTATTCATGAAGCCTGGCGCCGAGGGGGGGTGCGATACCGGCGGGTGCAGCTCCGGCGGGTGCGGCTCCGGCGGGTGTGGGAGCTGACTGCCAACCGGCTGCCAAGTACCGGGGCGGGATTCGAGGGGCAGGAAGCACGATGGCTCGGCCGAGAGCCAGACTGCTCCCTTCATGTTTCCCTCCGAGGCGACACCGGATAGTGCGAAGGCCGCCATCCCGAATGCGGCATGCGTGCTTCCGCGGTGGCCTCCCCCCGCCCGGACCCCACAAATAGGACTTCCCCAAGCTTCCCGTTTCCCGAACCATGGATTACCTGCCCATATTTCTCGACCTGCGCGGCCGCAAAGGCCTGGTGGTGGGTGGAAGCGACACCGCCGCGCGCAAGGCCGCCCTCATGCTCCAAGCCGGCGCCTGGGTGACCGCCGTCACCCCCGGGATCCTGGCCCCAGCCTTTGCCGAACTGGCCGGCACCGACCGCCTCATTCACCTGCGTACGGATTTCACCGACGGGCATCTTGAGGGCATGGATGTGGTGTTCGCGGTCAGCGGGGATGAGGCGCTGGACCGGAGGGTGCACGATGCCGCCCGGGCCCGTCACATCCCCGTGAACGTGGCCGACAGGCCAGGCCTGTGTTCCTTCATCATGCCTTCCATCATCGATCGCTCGCCGGTGATGGTGGCGGTATCCAGCGGTGGTGAAGCCCCCGTGCTGTCGCGTCTGCTGCGCGCCCGGCTGGAGACGCTCATCCCCGCGGGCTATGGCCGTCTCGCGGCTCTGGCAGGACGCTTCAAAAAGACGGTGCGGGAGAAATTCACCAGTACCGCCGAGCGGCGCAAGTTCTGGGAGAGGGCCTTTCTGTCGCCCATTTCCGAGATGGTGTTCTCCGGTCGGGAACAGGAGGCGGAAGCCGGCCTGCAGGCCATGTTGCAGGCCGGGGAGGGCGCGCCGGCCACGGGTGAGGTCTACCTCGTGGGCGCGGGCCCGGGCAATCCGGACCTGCTCACCTTCCGTGCTCTGCGCCTCATGCAGCAGGCCGATGTGGTGGTGTACGACCGCCTGGTCTCGCCGCCCATCCTGGAGATGTGCCGACGCGATGCGGATCGCCTGTACGTGGGCAAGGAGCGTGACAAGCATGCCGTACCCCAGGGCGAGATCAACATGGTGCTGGTGCGTCTGGCCAGGGAGGGCAAGCGGGTCTTGCGTCTGAAGGGCGGGGATCCTTTCATTTTCGGCCGCGGCGGTGAAGAGATCGAAACCCTGCGCGAGCACGGCGTGCCCTTTCAGGTGGTGCCGGCGGTGACGGCCGCGGCCGGTGTGGCTTCCTACGCCGGCATCCCCCTGACCCATCGCGACCATGCCCAGGCCCTGGTTCTGGTGACTGGCCACCTGAAGGACGGCAGCATGGACCTGGACTGGGACATGCTTTGTCGCCCACGTCAGACCATCGTCATCTACATGGGGCTGAAGGGCCTGGTGACCCTTTGCGAGCAGATGATGCGGCACGGTCTGCCCGGAGATACCCCGGCGGCCATCGTTCAGCAGGGCACCACCCTGAACCAGAAGACCGTCACCGGCACCCTGGCCAGCCTGCCGACCCTGGCCGCCCAGGCGGACCTGAAGCCGCCTACCCTCATCATCGTGGGCAGCGTGGTGAGCCTGCATGCCAAACTGAACTGGTTCCATCCCGATCCCGGGGCCGACGACCACTGGCACACGCCTCTGGACAAGCCCGCGTCCCTAGAGCACTGATCCGGAATTCCCCATGACCCAAGATCCGAAGGCCGCCAGCGGCTTTTCCACCCGCGCCATCCACCATGGCTACGATGCCTACGGCGGCGCCGGGGCCCTGAACCCACCGCTGTACCTCAGCTCCACCTACACCTTTGCCACTACGGCGGACGGCAGCGCGCGCTTCGCCGGCGAACAGGAGGGCTTCGTCTATTCCCGCGTGGGCAATCCTACCACGGCACTGCTGGAGGCGCGTCTGGCCAATCTGGAAGGGGGTGAGGCCTGTGTGGTCACGGCTTCGGGTCAGGGCGCCACCACCTCCCTGCTGTGGACCCTGCTGGCGCCAGGGGACGAGATCATCGCCGACAAGACACTCTACGGCTGTACCTTCGCCTATCTCAACCATGGCCTGCGCAGGTTCGGCGTGCGTGTCACCCACGTGGACATGAGCGACCCGGCCAGGCTGGAGGCGGCCCTCACCCCGGCCACCAAGGTGGTGTTCTTCGAGTCTCCCGCCAACCCAAACATGCGCCTGGTGGACATCGCCGTCGTAGCGGCCATGGCCCGTAACCATGGCGCGGTGACAGTGGTGGACAACACCTATTGCAGCCCCTACCTGCAGCGTCCCCTGGAACTGGGGGCCGATTTTGTCGTGCACTCCGCCACCAAGTATCTGGGAGGCCATGGGGATCTGCTGGCCGGTGCGATCATCGGTCCGAAAGATGTGCTGGACCAAGTACGCTTCCACGGGGTCAAGGACATGACCGGGGCAGTCTTGTCCTCCCAGGACGCCTTTCTGGTGTTGCGCGGCATCAAAACCCTGGCCCTGCGCATGGAGCGTCATTGCAACAGCGCCATCCGGGTGGCAGGCTTCCTGGAAGGCCATGCCAAGGTGGCCGTGGTGCATTACCCCGGCCTGGCCTCCTTCCCCCAGCATGAGCTGGCCGGCCGGCAGATGGCCCGGCCCGGAGGCATGCTGGCCTTCGAACTCAAGGGCGGCATCCAGGCCGGGCGCCGCTTCATGGATGCCCTGGGCCTGTTCACCCGGGCCGTGAGCCTGGGAGACGCGGAGAGCCTGGCCCAGCACCCGGCCAGCATGACCCATGCCGGCTACACCCCGGAAGAACGGGCCGAGCATCTCATCACCGAGGGGCTCATTCGCCTGTCCGTGGGGCTGGAAGACGCCGACGACCTGCTGGCCGACCTGGATCAGGCACTAAAGACGGCCTGAACCAGGTGTCATCCCCCCAAGGCCAGGCAGGGCACCCGGGCGATCACAGGCTGCGGCTGACCCACTTGATATCCTTGTCGTCCGGGTGGGGCTCGATGCGGAAGCCCAGCCGCTCCACCAGGTTCAGCATCCTGCGGTTGCTTCTCAGCACCTCACCTTCGAATACCTGCACGCCCTTGGCTCGGGCCACATCCATGAGCACGTTCATGAGTTTGTGGCCGATGCCCTGTTGCTGCCAGTGGTCGTCCACCACCAGGGCGAATTCCGCGTTCACCCGGTTCGCGTCGACGGCATAACGGGCCACGCCCAGTTCCACCTCCCGGCCATCGATCTGTGCCACCATGAGCATGGCCATTTCACGGTCGTAGTCGATCTGGGTCAGGCGCACCAGCATGGCAGGGGAGAGCTCCTGCACCGCGTCCATGTAGCGGAAGTATTTGGTCTGCGCCGACAGGCCACGCACGAACGTCTGGGTCATCTCGGCGTCTTCCGGGCGGATGGGGCGGATGGTCACGTCCAGGCCGTTGGGCAGCTGCCAGGAGCTCACCAGATGACCGGGATAGGGGTGGATGGCCATGTGGCCATATCGGTCCCCCGTGGGGGCCCGGGGGGCAATGACGATGCGCGCATCGGCGGCGACGGCCCCCTGCTCGTCCACCAACAGGGGATTGATGTCCATCTCGGTGATCCACGGCAGCTCGCACACCATCTCCGAGACACGCAGCAGCACCTGTTCCACGGCCGCGAGATCGGCGGCCGGGCGGTTGCGAAACTCCCCCAGCAGTTTCGAGACGCGCGTGCGCCTGACCAGATCGTTGGCCAGGAAGGTGTTCAGCGGCGGCAGGGCTACGGCCCGGTCCTGATGGGCCTCGACATCCACGCCCCCGGTGCCGAAGGCGATGACCGGACCCAGCACCGGGTCCGTCACCACCCCTACCAGCACCTCGCGTGCATTGGGCCGGCTCATCATGGGCTCGATCACCACCCCGTCCAGCGCGGCGTCGGGCACATGCCTGTGCACCTCGTTCATCATGCCGGTATAGGCGGCCCGCACCGCCTGACCGCTGGACAGACCCAGGCGCACGCCGCCCACGTCGGACTTGTGGGTCACCTGCTGGGAGTTGATCTTCATGGCCACGGGGTAGCCGATCTGCTGCGCCATGAGCATGGCCTCCGTGGGGCTGCGGGCGATGCTGGTGCGGGCCACGGGGATGTGGAAGGAGGACAGCAGGGCCTTGGACTCCACAGCGGACAGCAGGAATCGGCCCTGGGCCAAGGCCCCTTCAACGATCAGGCGGGCCCCTTCCGCATCCGGCGGCGCCTGACGCGACACGGGCCCCGGAGTCTGCATGAGCAGGCGCTGGTTCTCGTAGAAGGCGGAGAGATAGGAAAACACCTCCACCGCCGGCTCGGGTGTGGTGAAGTAGGGAATGCCGGCTTCCTTGAAGAGCTTGCGCCCTTCCTTCACCTGATCCTCCCCCATCCAGCAGGCGAGTACGGGCTTGTGGGAAGTCCTGGCCACATCGATGACGGTTTGCGCCACTTGCGCAGGCTTGGTCATGGCCTGGGGAGTGAGCATGGTCAACACCCCGTCCACGCCCGGATCGGCCAGACAGGCCGTCAATGCCGCCCGGTATCGATCGGCACCCGCATCGCCGATGATGTCCACGGGATTGCCGTGGGACCAGGTGGCGGGCAGCGCGGCATTGAGTCGCTCCAGGGTGGCGGGGGCCAGCTCCGCCAGCTGCACGCCCAGCTCCACTGCACGGTCCGTGGCCATGACACCGGGCCCACCTCCGTTGGTGAGGATGGTGAGGCGATTGCCCGTGGGACGGAAGTGGGCGGACAGGGCCCGTGCGCAGGCGAAGAGCTGCAGGATGGTGGTGACGCGTACCACGCCGGCGCGCCGCACCAGGGCATCGAACACCGAGTCGGAGCCCACCAAGGCGCCGGTATGGGAGGCCACGGCCTTGGAGCCCGCTTCCTGACGGCCCACCTTGACCATGACCACCGGCTTGATGCGGGAGACCACCCGGAGGGCGCTCATGAAGCGGCGGGCATTGCGTATGCCCTCGATATACATGAGGATGCCCTTGGTACTCGGATCATGCGCCAGGTAATCCAGCAACTCACCGAAGTCCAGATCGGCGGAGGCACCCGTGGAGATGACACTGGAAAAACCGATGCCGTTGGAGGATGCCCAGTCCAGCATGGCCGTACAGATGGCGCCGGACTGGGAGACCAGGGCCAGCTCGCCGGGCAGGGCGGTGCCTTGGGCGAAGGTGGCATTCAGGCCGATGGCCGGGCGCTGGATGCCCAGACAGTTGGGGCCGATGAAACGGATGCCCTGGCGCTGGGCCGTCTGCACCAGTCTTTCTTCCAGGGCGACTCCCTGAGGACCCACCTCGCGGAAACCCGCGGACAGGACCACGGCATTGCGTATGCCCCGGTTACCGCAATCCTCCAGGATGCCGGGAATGGTGGCGGCGGGGGTGGCGATGATGGCCAGGTCCGGCCTTTCCGGCAGGGCCATGGCATTGGCGTAGCAGCGCTGGCCCAGCACCTGTTCGCGCTTGGGGTTGAGCGGGAAGACCGGACCGTGGAAGCCGGCGGCCAGCATGTTGCGGAAGATCACCCCGGCGACGGAATCCTCCCGCTCGCTGGCGCCGAACACGGCCACGGAGCGGGGATACAGCAGGGCATGCAGGTAGTGTTGGGTCATGGTTATGCGAGATCCGGTGTCGGGTTGCAGGCAGACGGGTGTGTAGTTTCTGTATCCCACGCGTCTGTCGTCACAGGCATGGCCGTGCCGCGGGGGATAATAGGCCATATCGTCACGCATAGCCCGGTATTGACATGCATACGGCCTACATCACCCACCCTGCCTGTCTGCGACACGAGATGGGCGATGGACACCCCGAGGGCCCGGCTCGCCTCAAGGCCATCGACGACCGGCTCCACGCCGCCCACCTGTTCGACCATCTGCTACATCGGCCTGCCCCCGGGGTGGGGCGCGAAGCATTGCTGCGCGTACACGATGCGGCCTATGTGGACCACATCATCACCGCTGCGCCGACCGTGGGTCTGGTGTGGCTCGATGGCGATACGGCCATGAATCCCCATTCCCTGGAAGCGGCCCTGCATGCCGCCGGTGGTGCGGCGTACGGCGTGGATCTGACGCTTCGAGGAGAGGTGGAGAATGCCTTCGTGGCTGTCCGCCCGCCCGGGCACCATGCCACCCGCGACCAGGCCATGGGCTTCTGTCTGTTCAACAATGTGGCCGTCGCGGCGGCCCATGCCCTGGCACATCACGGCCTGCAACGGGTGGCCATCGTGGACTTCGACGTGCATCACGGCAACGGTACCGAGGACATCTTTCGTGAGGATGCCCGGGTCATGCTGTGTTCCACCTTTCAGCATCCCTTCTACCCCTTCAGCGGGGCCGAGAGCTCCAGCGCGCACATCGTCAACGTACCTTTGCCAGCCGGAACCACGGGCAAGCACTACCGGTTGGCCTTCGAGGCGCGGATATTGCCGGGCCTGCATGCGTTTCAACCCCAGCTGCTGCTGATCTCCGCCGGCTTCGATGCCCATCTGGAAGATGACATGGGCCAGCTTGGCCTGGTGGAGGCCGACTATGCCTGGATCACCGAGCAGCTCATGCAGGTGGCGGCCCGATATGCCCGGGGGCACATCGTCTCGGTACTGGAGGGTGGCTACGACCTTTCTTCCCTGGGGCGCAGCGTAGCCACCCACATCAAGACCCTTGCGGGGATTTGAGTGGAACGTGGGGAAGGTCCGCGCCTGACCCCGTTCCGATGATGGCGCAAAAAAAAACGCCGGCTTGCGCCGGCGTTTTCACACTGGGGAGCCCGTGTGGAACAGCGCCTCAGTGTGCGGCAGGCGCAAGGACCTGGCTGGGACGGGTCTCGCGCTTGCCGATGGTGAGAATATCCCACACCAGCAACACATAGCCCAGGCTGAAGAACCAGCCTCCCACCATGCGCCAGTTCATGCCCTGAATGAACCAGGGATGGCTCTGGCCGGCGAAGTAGCCCATCCAGGTGGCGCCCTCCATGGCACGCTCGACCTGGGATTGCTCGTACCCCGCGATGAGCAGCGCCATGACCATGGCCAGCATGCCGATCCACTGGAAGGCCAGGGCCCACTTCCATTTCCAGTCACCCACCAGGCCACCGCTCATCCATACGTTGCCACGCGACTTCTGCGCGGCCAGGTAGAAGAAGGCGATCACCGCCGTGGCGTACGCGCCGTAAAAGGCCAGGTGGCCGTGGGACGTGGTCCACTGGGTGCCGTGGGTGTACAGGTTGATCTGCGGCAGGGTGTGCATGAAGCCCCACACGCCGGCGCCGAAGAGGTTGCCCGCGGCCTGGGCGATGGTCCATGCCAGGGCCGGATGGTTGTTGCTCTTCAGCTTGTGCACGCCGGAGTCGAACACCGCGTGCACCACCATGGCCACCAGGGGGACGGGTTCCAGGGCGGAGAAGAAGCCGCCGATGGCCAGCCAGTACTGCGGCGTGCCGATCCAGAAGTAGTGGTGTCCCAGGCCCAGGATGCCGGAGCCGAACAGCATGGCCACTTCGATGTACAGCCAGGTCTCGACGATCTTGCGACGCACACCCAGCGTCTGGATCAGCATGTAGGCCATGATGCAGCCGACGATCACCTCCCAGGTGGCCTCCACCCACATGTGGATCACCCACCACCACCAGAACTGGTCCACGGAGACGTTGGGGGTATAGAACATGCCGGCCAGGTACAGGCCGAACAGGGCCAGCAGGTCCAGCACCAGCACACCACCGATACCGGTGTACTTGCCCTTGGAGAAGGTGGCGGCGACGTTGAAGAAGAACACCAGCACCGAGACCACGATGCCGATATCGGCCCAGCGCGGTGCCTCGATGTACTCGCGGCCTTCCATGATGAGCCAGATGGACTTGATGTCCGCCGGACCGACCTGGACCAGGATATACACCAGGACCACGATCACCACGGCCAGGGTCAGGATCCAGAAGATCAGGTTGGCCAGACCCAGACCCACCACGGGCACACCGGCTTCATCCTCGAGGATCCAGTACACCCCGCCGAGGAAGCCATACAGCAGCCACACCACCAGGGCGTTGACGTGCACGGTGCGGTTGACCGAGAAATCCAGCACTTCGTAGAGGAAGTCCGGGGCGATGTACTGGAAGGCGGCGAACATCCCGAACAGGACCTGGGCACCAAACAGGGCCAATGCGACGGAGAAGTACTTGATGGCCAGTTTCTGGCCCCCGTTCAGATTGGCGGTATCGAAAACTCCTAGCGTTGCCATATTGCGCGCTCCTTATTGTTGGGCCGGGGCGTTGTCGGCCGCGCCGCCCGTATCCATGACATCCACGGTTTCCACCACCGTGGCGGAAGCACTCGGCTCGGGGTCGGATTGGTCGATGGCCTTGAAGTTGTGCGGGAAGCCCATGGTATTGATGGCGCTCATCCACTTCAGGAAGGCCACCGTGGCACGCGCCTCTTCCTCCGTGATGCCGAGCCTGGGCATCTTGCGGCCCAGGCCGTTATGCAGCTTGTCGCTGGGGTCCATGATGAAGGCCACCATCTGATCCTCACGGATCTCCTTGGAGCCCCAGGCCGGATCCAGCCAGGATTTGGTCAGATCCGGTGCGTAGTAGGAGCCATTGCCCATCAGGGTGTGACAGCCCATGCAGTTCTTGGCCTGGACGTTGAGCTTGCCCTTGGACACCAGTTCCTTGGCTTCCTCCTCGGACAGCATCTTGCCGAACAGGGGTTCGTCCGGGCCGATGACCGGCTCATAGCGGTTATGCTCCTCGTTGAACTCGTACCCCACCCGCTTGTTGATGATGGAGTAGGCAGGCACGTTGATCCCTCCCGCCTTGATGTAGGCCATGGTGTCGAAGGTGAGGAAGATGAGTGCGACGAGCGAGCCACCCGTAACCCATATGGCGACCTTGCGCCAGAGGGATTCGGATGCCCACCACACGGGCTGCGATTGCGACATGGCTATGCCTCCTGTTACCGCTGTTGATAAACCTTGACGGAAGTACCTTCATCTTCATGTTCTTGCTCGTGGGTCTGCACGCACAGGTGCCAGATGCCGTGGGGAGCGACGAGATAACCGACCAGCATGAGCAGGACGATGGAGGTCCAGAAGCCGTTGACGAACAGGTTGGCGGTGAAGCCCAACACCAGGACGGATGCAAACAGGCATGCATAGGCCAGATAGGCCAGTGGCATGAGCCCGGGGCGACCCCTGACACGGGACCAGGCAAACAGCAGGGCATAGGCGGTGCCGAACAGGATGACCGAGGCGGCGCTGAAAAATACGGCGAAGAAATTGGCGAGTTCCACGGGCTGGATCATGCTGGTCCCCACTTTGGTGATGTTGCGGCGCATGGTGGCGATATACTCGCCCGATGCACTTGATCAATGTCAACAAAAGGCTGCCCCCCCGGGGGGTAGACGTATCGTTGCCCTTAGCCCGATCCGGGTTTTTTCAGCCATGTTTGGAGGAAAGTGTAATGAAGAAATTGATGCGTGGTTTGGGGCTGGCGTTATTGCCGCTGTCGGTTTCCATGGCCTGGGCGCAGGAGCACCCAAATACTAAGCCGGCGGAGGTGTATCTGGCTGGCACCGGCAGTGCTACCGGCGAACTGGAGATGTACCAGTCCACCGATCCCAAGGCCCCCCCCATGACCAAGGCGGAATTCGATGCTGCGCGTGTGATCTATTTCGACCGCTGCGCCGGCTGTCATGGTGTGCTGCGCAAGGGCGCCACCGGCAAGCCCCTGCTGCCCGAGCTCATGCAGAACCTGGGCACCGAGAGTCTGAAGGTCTTCATGACCTATGGCACGGCCGGCGGCATGCCCGGCTTCGGCACCTCCAACGAGTTGTCCGAGAAGGAAATCGATATGATGGCCCGCTTTATCCAGCATCCGGCGCCGCTGCCGCCGGAGTGGGGCATGAAGGAGATCCACGCCTCCTGGAAGCTCCTGGTGCCGCCGGATCAGCGTCCCAAGAAAAAGATGAACAACATCAATCTGGACAACCTGTTCTCCGTGACCCTGCGCGACTCCGGCGAACTGGCCCTGATCGACGGCGACTCCAAGAAGATCATCACCATCCTGAAGACCGGCTTCGCGGTACACATCACCCGCTTCTCCGGTTCCGGCCGCTACCTGTACACCACGGGCCGCGATGGTCTGATCAACCTGATCGACCTGTGGATGGAAACACCGCAGACCGTGGCCACCATCCGCACCGGCTCGGATGCCCGCTCCATCGATACCTCCAAGTTCAAGGGCTACGATGACAAGATCGCCATCGCCGGCACCTACTGGCCACCCGCCTATGTGCTGATGGACGGCTTCACCCTCGAACCCAAGAAGGTCATGTCCACGCGCGGCTACACCTACGACGAGCAGGAGTTCCATCCGGAACCCCGCGTGGCCTCCATCGTCTCCTCCCACATCAAGCCCGAGTTCGTGGTCAACGTGAAGGAGACCGGCAAGGTGCTGCTGGTCAACTACTCGGACCTGAAGAATCTGAAGACCACCGAGATCGAGGCCGAACGATTCCTGCACGACGGCGGCTGGGACTCCAGCAAGCGTTATTTCCTGGTGGCTGCCAACATGCGCGACACCGTGTCCGTGGTGGATACCAAGGAAGGCAAGCTGGCCGCCAACGTCAAGGTGGGCAACAAGCCCCACCCGGGCCGCGGTGCCAACTGGAAGGATGTGAAATACGGTCCGGTCTGGGCCACGGGTCACCTGGGCGACGACACCATCGCCGTGATCGGCACCGATCCCGCCAAGCACAAGCAGAATGCCTGGAAGGTGGTGCGCAGCCTGAAGAACCACGGCAACGGCTCGCTGTTCGTCAAGACCCATCCCAAGTCCAGCAACCTGTGGGCGGATGCGGCCCTGTCTCCGGATGATGCCGCCCATAAGTCGGTATCCGTCTTCAACCTGAAGAATCTGGACGCACCGGCCGAGGTCATCAACATCGCGGAGATTGCCGGCATCACCAAGGGCCGTGTCACCCATCCCGAGTACAACAAGGCGGGTGACGAGGTGTGGTTCTCGGTCTGGGGACCCAAGACGGGTGAATCCGCGATCGTGGTCATGAACGACAAGACACGCAAGGTGAAGGCCGTGATCAAGGACCCGCGCCTGATCACCCCCACCGGCAAGTTCAACCTCTACAACACGATCAAGGATATCTACTGATCCTTCCTGGTTCCGCCGGCCACCCGCGGGTGGCCGGGTTTGCCGGCCATCTTCCTCGAGGGTGGCCGGCAAACCCGAGAGGAATGAATCATGCTTGAAAGCCAGTTCGCCGCGGCGCGTCGATGCGGCCGCAGCGCAAGGGCACGGGCACAATCCGGCCCGGTGCCATCCCGCACGAAGCGGACGATGGAGAACGTGGGCTGCGCACGACTCGCGGCCCTGTGCGGCCTGCTCCTCTCCCTTGCGCTTACGCCAGCGCGCGCGGACTCCGCCGTCCCCGATTCCGCGCGCCAGAAGGAACTCACGCACTTCGTGCGTCAGGAATGCGGTTTCTGCCATGGTCTGCGTCTCACGGGAGGCCTGGGTTCGGCGTTGACCGCCGAGGCCATGCGGGATCGCCCGTTCGAGGCCATGGTGGACACCATCCTGCATGGCCGGGGAGGGACCGCCATGCCGGGATGGGCATCGTTTCTGACAGAAGATGAAGCGCGCTGGATCGTGCAGCGTCTGCAGGAAGGGTTTCCAAATGAGTGATGTGTTGCCTGTTTCGATGCCGGCCGTGCCGGAATGCGACCGCGCGCGTGCCTCCTTTTTCGGTCGCGTCTCCGCTCGCGGCGGATGGGTGCACGGCGTCCTGGCCTGCCTGCTCATGGCCTGTGCCATGTCCGTGCCCACGCAGGCCGCCGATCCCGCCGGTAATGGTCCCCTGCGGGGCAGCGGTGACCTGGGCATCGCCGTGGAACGGGCCAAGGGTAGCCTGCAGTGGCTGGATACCAGCAAACTTTCCAGCCTGGGGCGCATCGAGGGTCTGGGGGATCTGTCTCACGCCTCCGCCGTATTTTCCCGGGATGCGCGCTATGCCTATGTGTTTGGCCGCGACGGAGGCCTGACCAAGGTGGACATGCTGACCGGCCAGGTGGTCAAGCGGATCATCCAGTCGGGCAACTCCATCGGCGGCGCCATCTCCCAGGACGGCCGCTGGATCGCCGCGGCCAACTACACCCCGGGTGGCGTGAAGATCTTCGACGCCGAAACCCTGGCCCTGGTGGCCGATATTCCCACGGGGACCAAGGTGGTCGGCCTGGAGGACGTGCCGGGTAACCGCTTCGTCTTCAGCCTATGGGACAAGGGTGAAACCTGGATCGCCGATCTGTCCGAGGACCCCGGAAACCCGAAGATCACCCGCCTTACCGGCACCGGCACGCAGCCCTATGATGCCCTCATCTCCCCGGATGGACGCTGGTACGTGGCCGGTCTGTACGGGGAAAACGGGATCGCCGTGCTGGACATGTGGAACCCGGAACAGGGCATGCGGCGCGTCTTGCCGGACTATGGCCGCGGCGAGGAAAAACTGCCCGTGTACAAGATGCCGCACCTGGACAGCTGGGCCATGGTGGGCAACCTGGCCTTCATTCCCGGCGTGGGACGCCACGAAGTGGTCATCGTGGATGTCGGCACCTGGCGGCAGGTTGGCGTCATCCCCGTGGCGGGCCAACCCGTATTCGTGATGGCGCAGCCCGATGGCCGTCGCCTGTGGGTCAATTTCGCCTTTCCTCATTACGACACCGTGCAGATCATCGACGTGCCGAGCCAGAAGATCGTGCATGAAATGAAACCCGGCAAGGCCGTCCTGCACATGGAATTCACGCCCCGGGGTGAACAGGTCTGGCTATCGGTGCGGGACGCGAACCGTCTCGAGGTGTACGACACCCATACCTTCAGGAAGCTGGCTGAACTGCCGGCGGATGCGCCCAGCGGCATCTTTTTCACCTCCCGCGCGCACCGGATCGGGTTATGACCCCGGCCTTGACCAGTCTGGAATTCCGTCTGCTCAACGACTGGCAGCGGGACTTCCCCCTGATGCCGCGACCTTATGCCGCGATGGCGGACCGGCTGGGATGCGATGAAGACACGGTGCTGGAACGCCTGGCGGGGCTGAAGGCCCAGGGGCACATTTCCCGCGTGGGGGCCGTTTTCCGCCCGCATGTACTGGGTTGGAGCACCCTGGCGGCGGTGGCCTGTCCGCCGGAACGCCTGGAAGAGGTGGCGCGCATCATCGACGCCTTCCCGGAGGTCAATCACAATTATGAACGTGAACACGCGTTCAACCTCTGGTTCGTGGTGGCATCCGCCGACGGTGAGCGCGTGGCGCAGGTGCTGGCGGAAATCCAGCGTGCCACCGGGCTGAAACCCCTGGATCTGCCCATGCTGGCGGATTACCACATCGACCTGGGTTTCCGGCTCGGGGGCCAGCTGGTTCATTCGCATCTGGACGCGGCCAGCAAATCCGTTGATACGGCCCAGTTGCGCGGCCAGCTGGAGCCACGGGATTACGCCGTGGCAGCCGTGCTGGAAGAGGGGCTGGAATTCAGTGCGCACCCCTACGCCAACCTGGCCAAGCGTTGCGGTATGAGCGAGACGGATTTCATTGCCCGCTTGCAGCGTCTCCTGCAGTTGTCCGTGATCCGTCGTTTTGGCGTGGTGGTACGCCACAGGGAACTGGGCTATACCGCCAATGCCATGGTGGTGTGGGACATTCCCGAGGGCCGGGCGGAGGAAGCGGGACAGCTGCTGGCGGCCCAGCCTGCCGTGACCTTGTGCTATCAGCGTCCCCGCCGTCCGCCGGACTGGCCCTACAACCTGTTTTCCATGGTGCATGGGCAGGCGCGCGAAGCGGTGCTGACACAGATCGAGCACCTGCACGCGGACCTGAGCCGGCAGCTGGGCGTGGACAGGTTGTGTCACGCGCCCTTGTTCTCCCACCGCCGTTTCAAGCAGTGTGGTGCCCGTTATGCCAGCCTGTCCAAGGCGGCATGAGAAGTCCGCGGTATGCATCCACACAGTGTCCCCCCGCCGATTGCGGATTACGCGTCAGCCGCGCTGCTGGATGATGTGGACCGGCGCATCATCAATGGCCTGCAGGGAGGTTTCCCGGTGTGCACGCGTCCCTATGCTCGGGCCGCGCGCGATCTGGGCCTGGAAGAGGCGGAACTTCTGGCGCGCCTGCGGCGTTTGCTGGACGAGCGGGTGCTGACCCGGTTCGGGCCCTTGTTCGATGCCAGCCGTTTTGGCGGCGCCAATGTGCTGGCAGCCATGTCCATCCCCAGGCAGGATTTCGAGCGCATCGCCCAGTTCGTCAATCAGCAGCCGGAAATTGCGCACAACTACCGGCGTGAACATCGTTTGAACATGTGGTTCGTGGGCGCTGCCGAGACACCGGAAAAGGTGGAGGCGGCCTTTCGCTACATCGAGGACATCACAGGCTACCCGGTCTTCCGGTTTCCCAAGGAACAGGAGTATTTCGTGGAGCTGATGCTGCGGGCGTGAACGGACGGAACGACATGGAATTCGTCCTCGATGCGGTGGACCAGCGCATCATCCAGGCCACCCAGGCGGGCCTGCCCCTGGTGCCGGAACCCTATGCGGCGGTGGCGGAAAAGGTGGGCATCCCTGCGGAAGTGGTCATGCAGCGCCTGCGCGCCATGCAGGCCAGCGGCGCCATCCGCCGCATCGGTGTCGTGCCCAACCACTATGCCCTGGGCTACAAGGCCAATGGCATGACCGTGTGGGATGTGGACGATGCCCTGGTGGATGCCCTGGGCGAGCGCATCGGCAATCTGGACTTCGTCAGCCATTGCTATCGCCGCCCACGTCACCCGCCGCAGTGGCCCTACAATCTGTTCGCCATGGTGCATGGTCATGACCGTAAGGAAGTGGAGCAGTACGCGGCCCATATCGGCCGGATACTGGGTCTGGCCTGCCACCAGCACGATATCCTCTACAGCAACCGCATCCTCAAGAAGACCGGGCTGCGCATCGCCCCTTGAGCACGGCGGACGCGGACCACAGCATCAGGAGCCCCGAGCCATGTTCAGAGTGACGCAATTCATGCAGGAACTCATGCATCCCACACCCGTGGGCCCCAGGTGCAATCCACCGGGCCCGGTGGTGATCTGGAACCTGGTGCGGCGCTGCAATCTCACCTGCAAGCATTGCTATTCCATCTCCGCCGACAAGGACTTCCCAGGCGAGCTGAACACGGACGAGGTGTTCCGTGTCATGGATGACCTCAAGGCCGCCCGGGTACCGGTACTCATCCTCTCGGGAGGGGAGCCGCTGCTGCGTCCGGACATCTTCGACATCGCCCGGCGGGGCAAGGACATGGGCTTCTACGTGGGCCTGTCCAGCAACGGCACCCTGGTGAACGATGGGAACGTCAAAAACATCGCCGCCACGGGCTTCGACTACGTGGGCATCAGCCTGGACGGCATCAAGGCCACCCATGACCGCTTTCGCCGCAAGGAAGGGGCCTACGATGCGGCGCTGAACGGCGTGCGTCTGTGCCGGGATGCCGGCGCCAAGGTGGGCATCCGCTTCACCATCACCCAGGAAAACGCCCATGACCTTCCTGCCCTGCTGGATCTCATGGAGGCCGAGGCCATCGATAAGTTCTACCTCTCCCACCTGAACTATGCCGGCCGGGGCAACAAGAACCGCAAGGACGATGCCCATTTCCGCACTACGCGTCAGGCCATGGATTTGCTCTTGGAGCGTTGCTGGGCGTATGTGCAGGCCGGGCGCCAGCGGGAGTTCGTCACCGGCAACAACGATGCCGATGGCGTGTATCTGCTGCACTGGGTGGCCAGCCGCTTCCCGGAAAGATACGAGCACATCCGCGGCAAGCTGGTGCAATGGGGGGGCAATGCCAGTGGTGTGAACGTGGCCAACATCGACAACCTGGGGGTCGTGCATCCGGACACCATGTGGTGGAACTACCCCCTGGGCAATGTGCGCCAGCGTGCCTTCGGTGATATCTGGAGCGATGTTTCCGACCCCCTCATGGCGGGCCTGAAACAATCCCCGCGTGCGATCGGCGGCCGTTGCGGCCAGTGCCGCCATGTGGACATCTGCAACGGCAACACCCGCGTGCGGGCCTGGCAGACCACCGGGAATTTCTGGGCGGAAGACCCGGGCTGCTATCTGACGGATGAGGAAGTGGGCGTGATGACCCAGGACCTGGTTTTGGAGATTTGAAATGAAGATGCACCTGGGCCGCGTGGGCTTTGCCCTGGCCATGCTGTCCGACGCTTCCGGCCTGGGTGCCGCCGGCAGCCCCGATGCGGAAGCCCTCTATGCCACCCATTGCCTGTCCTGCCACGCCCCCAACCGCCTGGGAGGCATGGGACCCACCCTGCTGCCCGAATCCCTGGCCCGGCTGCGCAAGCCCGATGCCTACAAGGCCATCGCCGAGGGCCTGCCCGCCACGCAGATGCCCGCCTTCAAGGAGGTGTTGAAGCCCGAGGAGATCAAGGTCCTGGCGGACTGGATCTACACCCCCAACAAGATTCCCCCCAGGTGGGACGTGGAGGACATCCAGGCGTCCCACATCGTCAATGTCGAGAACATGGACCTGCCGGCAAGACCGGTGTTCAAGGCGGACCCCACCAACGTCACCCTGGTGGTGGAGCACGGCGACCACCACATCAGCGTGCTGGACGGCGACAGCATGGAGCCCTTCCACCGCTTCCAGACCCGTTATGCCCTGCACGGCGGGCCCAAGTTCACCCCTGATGGCCGCTTCGTCTACTGGGCCAGCCGGGACGGCTGGATCACCAAGTACGACCTGTGGAACCTGAAGGTGGTGGCCGAGATCCGTGCCGGCATCAACACCCGCAACGTGGCCGTGTCCAGCGACGGCCGCTACGTCATGGTGGCCAACTACCTGCCCCACACCCTCGTCGCCCTCAGCGCCAAGGACCTGTCCCTGGTGCAGGCGATCCCGGTGGTGGCGGCCAACGGAAAAAGCTCCCGGGTCTCCGCAGTGTACGACGCCAGGCCGCGTCACAGCTTCATCGCCGCGCTGAAGGACATCCCCGAGGTATGGGAGATTCCCTATGACGGCCTATCCGCCTACAAGGACCCGGTGCACGAAAACGAAGTTTCGGCGCAGGCCAATGCCGGCAAGGCCGGCGTTAAGCCGCATGGCGACGGTCGCAGCCATCATTACCCAAACAGGGACGTCATCCCCGAGCCCGGCCCCCTGCCGGTGCGACAGATCGCCACGGACCAGATCCTGGACGACTTCTTCTTCGATCAGGATTACGCACACCTCATCGGTGCTTCCCGGGACAATCCCAGGGGCGAGGTCATCGACCTGGGGGCCGGGCGCAAGATCGCCGACCTGGACATCCCGGGCATGCCCCACCTGGGCTCCGGAATCACCTGGGACTGGACCGACGACAAGGGCGTGGTCCACCCGGTCATGGCCTCGCCCAATCTGAGGGATGGCCACATCCAGATCATCGACATGAAGACGTGGAAGACCCTCAAGGTCATTCCCACCGCTGGCCCCGGCTTCTTCCTGCGCAGCCACGAAAATACGCCCTACGCCTGGGCCGATGTGTTCTTCGGCAAGAACCGGGATGTCATGCACGTCATCGACAAGCGTACCCTGGAGATCGTCGCCGATCTAAGGCCGGAGCCGGGCAGGACCGCCACCCACGTGGAGTTCGACCGCTACGGCAAGTACGCCCTGGTGTCTCTGTGGGAGATGGATGGCGCCATCATCGTCTATGACGCCAGGACCCTGAAGGAGATCAAGCGCCTGCCCATGAAGCGTCCCGTGGGCAAGTACAACGTCTGGAACAAGACCAATCTGTCTGCCGGCACCAGCCACTGAGGATCGCGGCGTCCGGCCCCGGAATCCGAGGGGGCCGGACCGGGATGGGGCGGACCCCGGTCAAGCCCTGAAGTAGTCCAGACCCCGGGGCAGCCAGCGCTCCAGATGCCGGTGCACGGCATCGGATCGTTGCGCCAGCAGGTCTTCCGCCGCCCCGCGCGCGGCCTGCAGCAGGTCCAGGTCCTCTTCCAAGTCGGCGAAGCGCAGCATGGGCAGACCACTCTGACGCGCCCCGAGGAATTCCCCAGGCCCCCGCAGGCGCAGATCTTCCCGGGCAATGGCGAAGCCGTCCGTGTTCTCCTTGATGATGTGCAGACGCTGTCGGGCCGCGTCGGACAGTGGACCGCCATAGAGCAGCAGACAGTTGGACTCCCGCGCACCCCGACCCACACGGCCCCGCAACTGATGCAGCTGGGCCAGGCCGTAACGCTCGGCGTGCTCGATGACCATGAGGGCGGCATTGGGCACATCCACCCCCACCTCGATGACCGTGGTGGCCACCAGCAGGTGCAGCTTCCCCGCCTTGAAGGCGGCCATGACCGCGGCCTTCTCTGCTTGCTTCATGCGCCCATGCACCAGGCCGATGGCCAATTCAGGCAGGGCCGCCGTGAGTTCCGCGTGGGAGGCCTCCGCCGCCTTGAGCTGCAGCTTTTCGGATTCCTCCACCAGGGGGCAGACCCAGTAGGCCTGGGCGCCGCCCAGGCAGTAGTCCCTCAGGCGGGCGATGACCTCATCGCGCCGGTCGAGGGACATGACCCGGGTGCGGACGGGGGTGCGTCCCGGCGGCAGGGCATCGATGACGGACACATCCAGGTCGGCGTAATAGCTCATGGCCAGGGAACGAGGGATGGGAGTGGCGGACAGCATGAGCAGATGGGGAGTCAAGCCGTCCGCGCCATGGCCCTTCTCGCGCAGGGCCAGACGCTGTTCCACGCCGAAACGGTGTTGCTCGTCCACCACCGCCAGGCTGAGGTTGTGAAAGATGACTCCGGCCTGGAACAGGGCCTGGGTGCCTACCGCCACATGCACCCGGCCGGTGGCGATGTCCACCAGGGTCTGCCGTCGGGCTCTGCCTTTCAGCGCCGCCGTCAGCCAGGCCACCCGCAGGCCCAGGGGCGTGAGCCATTCGTGCAGCTTGCGATAGAGCTGCTCCGCCAGGATTTCCGTGGGGGCCATGACCGCGGCCTGGGTGCCCGCCGCCAGTGCGGGCAGCACGGCCAGAGCCGCCACCAGGGTCTTGCCGCTGCCCACATCGCCCTGCAGCAACCGGTTCATGGGATGGGGTCTGGCCAGGTCCCGGCGAATTTCCTCCAGCACCCGATGTTGGGCCGGCGTGAGAGAAAAGGGCAGAAGGGCGAGCAGACGTTCGCCGAGGCCGCCATCCTGCGTCAGGGCCTGGGCGCACAGGGCATGGCGCTGACGCGCCGCCAGGCGCAGGGACAGCTGTTGGGCCAGGAGTTCATCGAACTTCAGGCGTCGCCAGCCGGGCGCATGGCGCTTGGCAAGATCCAGGGGTGCATCCGGAGATGGTGCATGCAGTTGCCACAGGACCTGGGCGAAGCCGGGCAGCCGCAGATGACGCAGCAGATCCTGCGGCAGGGATTCCGTCAGGTCGATCTGGGCCAGGGTGGCGCGCACGGCTTGGCGAATGACGTTCTGTGACAGGCCCGCCACCCCGGGGTAGACCGGCGTCAGACTGGTGGGCAGGGGGGTGCCGGGCTGCACCACCCGCAGCCGCGGATGCACCATTTCGTGCCCGAGGAAACCGGCCCGCACCTCGCCGAACAGTCGCACGCGCACGCCCGGTTTCAATTGCTCCACCTGATTGGGATAGAAGTGGATCAGGCGGCAGAAGAGCCCCGTCCGTCCATCTTCCGCCGGGTGGGAGCGGGGTTCCGCCTCCCTGACCTCGAGCACCAGCTGCCGACGCGGCCGGGGCTGGATCTGGGCATGCGCGATGCAGCCTTCCACCTGTGCGATGTCGCCGGCGCGGAGGGCATGCAAGGGGGTCAGACGGGTTTCGTCCTCGTAGCGCAGGGGCAGGTGCAGGGCGAGCTCGCCCGGTGCGTGGTAGCCCAGCTTGCGGGCCACTGTTTCCGGGGTCGGCCTGGCCGGAGGCATAGGGCGTGGGCCGTGGACCTCAGCCCAGCACCATCACTCCATCCGCCTCCACCAGGGCCTCTCGGGGTAGCTCCTTCACGCCCACGGCGGCCCGGGCGGGATAGGGGGGCTGAAAGTACCGGGCCATGATCTCGTTCACCTGGGCAAAGTGGCTCAGGTCCGTGAGGTAGACATTCAGCTTGACCACGTCCCCCAGGTCACCACCGGCGGCCTGCGCCACGGCCTGCAGGTTCTTGAATACCTGATGGATCTGGGCCTCGATGCCCTCCACCAGCTGCATGCTGGCCGGGTCCAGGCCAATCTGGCCGGAGAGATAGACGCTGTCCCCCACCTGGACGGCCTGGGAATAGGGGCCGATGGCCTGGGGGGCATGGGGACTGGCAAGCACGATCTTGGGCATGGGAGGCTCCGTGGAGTGTGGCGGGGAATGGGCCCGAAGCCTACCAAATTCGCGTCCCGCGCGAGTCCGGGATGTTTCAGATATCCGCCAGCAACAGGTCGAACAGGCGCTCACGCCGCGCCGTACCCAGGCCACCGAGGATGTCCACGGCGGCCTGGGCCACACGCGCATCCCGGCGCAGGGCGTAGAGCGTGGCCAGACGGCGCCAGGCCTGGGCCAGTTCCGGGTCCGCGCCTTGCAGCCTGTGCAGGACCTGGCTCATGCCGGCGGGGCCCTTGAGGTTGTAATAGGCCTGCCCCAGGTTGCGCCAGGCCAGCAGGTAGCCGGGATCGCTGCGCACGGCCTTCCGGTAGGACTCCAGGGCCGGTCGGATCCAGCCCAGGGCCAGGTAGCTGTTGCCCAGGTTGTTGTGGGCATAAGGGTCGCCGGGATCCTGGCGCAGGTTTTCCCGATAGGCCTCCACCGCCTCGGCATGGTGCCCCATGGCGGCATAGGCACGCCCCAGCACGAACCAGGCCAGTGGGCCGCTCTCCCCGGACTGCGTCCAACGTCTGCCCAGGGCCAGCAGGGTCAGCCAGTCACCCTGCCTTTCCAGGGCCTGGGCATGGCTCAACCAGGCGCTGTCCGCGCCGGGTGCGTTTCCCCCGTTTGCCTGGCTGGCAGCGGCCGGCAGGAGCGCAAGGCAGATGAGCAGAATGAGGGTAGTGCGCATGTCCGTCGAAAATGGTGCCTGTCAGTCGGCGTTTTACCGTCTTGCCGGACATCTGACCAGAAACCGGGGTAGGCATGGAATGACCGGACGCTTGGGGAATAGCTGGAAGGTTCAGCCGCCTTATATGTCTTGGCCTCGATAAACCGTTGATTAAAAATGCGTTCTTGAAACAGCGTGTGGTTTGCTTGATATGTGCGGGAATGTCTTTCGAGGTAACGGTCATGCACAGGTTCATCCGATTCACGTTGGCTGTGCTGGCAATCTCCGTGCTTGGCGGAGGCGCGTTGGCGGGCGTGGAGGTATCGGCGTCCGGAACGCCGAACCCCCGGCTTGCCGGGATGGCCGGTGGCACCTTGACGGGTGACGGCGACAGTGCTCCGAGACAAGCTCCGCTGCCCGTGAGCGGTCTTGCCCGGGTTGCGGGTGACGCACCGCGCTTCTCGGCAAGGCATGACCATGCTGCGTAGGGGGCGGTTGCGACCTGGCGGGTGTCGGAGGTGGTCTGGTGAGGGGGTCTTCCGGCACGCCGCGGTTGCCCGGTCTCCCGGGTCCGCCACCTTGCCTTGTCGGCACTGGATGCCGCGGGTTTGCTGTACCCACACCGGGGCTGAACGCCGTAAACCGCTGCATGTACAAAAACAGGGGGCCGCCCGGACGGCCCCTTGCATGCTGCGGGATGTTCCGTCTGCGGGTGGGCTCAGCCCGTGTAGCAGGTGGCGACGAAGTCCCAGTTCACCAGGTTCTGCAGGAAGGTCTCGACGTACTTGGGACGCAGGTTGCGGTAGTCGATGTAGTAGGCGTGTTCCCACACGTCCACGCACAGCAGGGGTTTGTCGTCGGTGGTCAGGGGTGTGCCGGCCGCCCCCATGTTGACGATGTCCACGCTGCCGTCGGCCTTTTTTACCAGCCAGGTCCAGCCGGAGCCGAAGTTGCCCACGGCGGCAGTCTGGAAGGCTTTCTTGAACTCGTCCAGGGAGCCCCACTTCCTGTGGATGGCGTCGGCCAGGGCGCCGGTGGGAGCGCCTCCGCCGTTGGGCTTCATGCAGTTCCAGAAGAAACTGTGGTTCCACACCTGCGCGGCGTTGTTGTAGATGCCGCCGGCCGGTGCGCTCCTGACGATGTCTTCCAGGGATTGGTTCTCGTACTCCGTACCCTTGATGAGGTTGTTCAGGTTGGTGACGTAGGCCTGATGGTGCTTGCTGTAATGATATTCAAAGGTTTCCTTGGACATATGGGGCTGCAGGGCGTCCATGGCATAGGGCAAGGCTGGGAGCTGGTGTTGCATTGCGTGTTTCTCCTTCAAGTAGTTGTCCCGATCAGACGGGCGGATTTTAGGGGCTGAGGGAGAGGCGGGCAATACTTGACCTTGTGACTCAACAATAACTAGAATGAGTCTAAGTCGGTGGCTAGGGGCCATCGATGCAACACAACCGGCTGAGAAGAGGAGAGAGCATGGAACTGCACATCAACGGTCGCGCGGTGGAGACCGATCCCGAGGGCTATCTGGTGAATCTGTCCGACTGGGCGGAAGACGTGGCGGAGTATCTGGCGAGCCAGGACAAGCTGGAGCTGCGGGAAGACCACTGGAAAATCATTCACTACATGCGGAGCTACTTCAACGAATATGGCACCGCGCCCAACCTGCGTCTTCTGCAGAAGGGCCTGAAGGACGAGTTCGGCAGCGAGTGGGGGGACAAGAAGTTTCTCTTCGACCTGTTTCCCTATGGCCCGGCCAAACAGGCGGGCCGCTATGCCGGCACACCCAAGCCCACGGGCTGCGTCTGAGCATATTTTCTGTACTACACTGGCCCCGTCGCCATACGGGGCCTTTTCATGCGCAAAATTCTGGTCATTGCCCTGCTAGGCTGGGCTTCCCAGGTCCAGTCCTTTCCGTGGTTCATCCATGGCGACAACATCCGCGGCGCCCAGCTGATGACCCCGGAAGAACGCAAGGCTTATGTGGCGCGTTTGTGGGCAGTGCGGAGTTTCGATGAGTGTCGTGCGACCATGCAGGCACACTACCTGGAACTGGACAGGCGCGCGAAGGAGGGGCATGTGGTGTTGCCTCCCATTCAGGGGGATCCCTGCGAGATCATGCGCGGCCTGGGACGTTTCCGCTAGGGCATCGCGGTGCATGTGCGCGGCCCGGTTCAGCCGAGCTCGCGCAGTACGCGCAGACCCAGGTTGGTATCCAGTTCATTGATCCGCCGGGGCTTGCGGGCGGCGGATCGGGATTGCCAGGCAGACTCGAACCAGGACCCCCCCTTGGTGACGAACCAGGGGTTTTCGGACCCCAGAGGGGCGGAACGCAAAGGGTCGATGGGTCCCACCCAGGGATCGGCGGTGAACTCCCATACATTGCCGTGCATGTCATGCAGGCCCCAGGGGTTGGCGGGGTAAAGACCCACGTCCACCGTCCGCCCCAGGGGGGCACAAAAGGGCAGGAGACGACGCCAGCCCTGGTTGCTGCGGCCCTCCAGGCGAAATGAGCCGGTGTTGGCCTCGTTGCAACCCAAGGCTTCGCCAAAGCAGTACCTGCCGGCACTTCCGGCGCGGCAGGCGTACTCCCACTCCGTTTCCGTGGGCAGGCGGTAGCGCTGTCCGGTTTGCGCGCTCAGCCAGTCCAGATAGGCGTCGGCCTGCAGGCGATCGATATTGATCACCGGTTGGCGGCCCTCGCTGCGCATGAGGTGGTCCGCCCAGCGGAAATCCGTGGCCTGGACGAAGGTCTCGAATTCATCGGCGGTGATGCAAAACCGGCCCAACGCGAAGGGGGTCGCGATGTGCGCCTGGTGCCGGGCCTGGTCCTGAAAGCCACGTTCCTCCGCGCTTGCACCCAGGTCGGAGATGCCCGCCGGTATGACCATCAGCTCTGGTCCGGGTAGCCGGCTCTGCAGCCAGTCCCGAAAGCGGACGTCGAGGCCCCAACGGCTGGCGGTCTCGGCCTGCCACGCCCGCAGGCGTGCGGGTGTCATGTCCTGGACGCGCGGCGGGGGCATGTCTGGAGGCGGCCGCATCAGGCATCTGCCTGCCAGTGCCCCGATTTTCCACCCAGCTTTTCCAGCAGGCGTATCCCTTCGATCACCATGCCGCGGTCCACGGACTTGCACATATCGTAGAGGGTGAGCAGGGCAGTGGCGGCGGCGGTGAGGGCCTCCATTTCCACGCCCGTACGGCCCACGGTCTCGGCCATGGCGCGGCATTGGATGCTGTGCGCATCGGGCTCGGGCGTGAAGTCCACGCTGACCCGGGTAAGGGCGATGGGATGACACAGGGGGATCAGATCCGGGGTACGCTTGGCGGCCATGATGCCGGCCAGGCGGGCCACACCCAGTACATCCCCCTTTTTGCTCTGGCCCGCCAGGATCATGCGCAGGGTCTCCGGCCGCATGCGGATGCGGCCGGAGGCAACGGCCACGCGATGCGTCTCGGGTTTGGCTTGCACGCCGACCATGATGGCGCGGCCCTGTTCGTCGAAATGTGTGAATGAGGACATGGGGGGATCGTCCGTGGAACTGATGCGTACGCCGGTTATCATAGCCTCCATGCCACACCCGCGTCCCCCGCGACCCTTTCCCCTCGTCTGGCTGCTGGCCGTGATGCTGGGCGTCATGCAGCCAGCGCATGCCCTGGATCTGCCGGATCTGGGCGAAGTCTCGCGTACCAGCCTGAGCGAATCGAACGAGGATCGCATCGGGCGCGAGATCATGCGTCAGATCCGGGACAGCGGTGATTATCTCGATGATCCGGTGATCCTGGACTACCTGAACACACTGGGCGAGCGTCTGGGTAGCGCTTCGCCCGAACCGGGCATGCGCTTCGAGTTCTTCGCCGTGCGGGACCCCAGCCTCAATGCCTTCGCCCTGCCCGGAGGTTACATCGGGGTGCATACGGGCCTCGTGTCCGCCACCCGCAACGAGTCGGAGCTGGCCGGCGTGCTGGGACACGAGCTGGGGCATGTCACGCAGCGGCACATCGCCCGCATGGTGGACAACCAGAAAACCAGTGGTCTGGTGTCCCTGCTGGGCCTGGCCGTTGCCATCCTGGCGGCCCGCTCCAACAGCGATGTCACCCAGGCGGCTCTGGTCACGTCCCAGGCACTCAGCATGCAGAATCAGTTGAACTTCACCCGCGAAAATGAACGCGAGGCGGACCGGGTGGGCCTGCAGACCATGACCGCCGCAGGGTTTTCTCCACAAGGCATGGGCAGCTTCTTCGAGCGCCTGCAGGCCCAGGGCCGCCTGTATGAAAACAATGCCCCGGGCTATCTGCGCACCCACCCCCTGACGCATGAGCGTATCGCCGACATGCAGAACCGCATGGACCAGCTACCCTATCGACAGCGCGAGGACAGCCTGGAATATCTGTTCGTGCGCGCGCGCATCCAGGCTGAGGAAGGAGATGCGCAGGACAGCCTGCGCCGTTTCGAGGCCCGTGCCCGGGAATCCGGCCAGCCGGGCGACTGGTATGGCCTGGCGCGCGCGGCCCTGCGCGCGCACGAAGTCAAGCGTGCCCAGGCCGCGCTGGAGATGCTGACGCCCTATGCGCCGCGTACGCCCCTGGTAGCCTTGCTGCGGGGAGAAATCCTGCTGGCAGCGAATCAGCCGCGTGAGGCGGCCAATGCGCTGGAGGCGGCCCTGCAACAGTCCAGCGGCTATCGTCCCCTGGCCTACCTATACGCCCGCGCCCTGCTGCAGGCCGGCCAGCCCGCGGATGCCCTGTCCTTCATTCGCGAGCAACAGCGCTTCTGGGCATCCGATGCCCACTTCCATGCCCTGGCGGCGGAGGCGCATCAGGCCTTGGGACAGAGCGTGCGTTCCCGCCTGGCCCAGGCCGAAGCCTATGTACTGCAGGATCGTATCGGGCCGGCCATCGAGCAGCTGCAGCTGGCCCAGCGGGACAAGGGAGGGGATTTCTATACCCATTCCATCGTCGATGCCCGCCTGCGTGAGCTAAAGGCCAGACATGCCCAGGACCTCGGCAAATGAGACTCGCCATGCGCGGCGCCTGGTTCTATTACACTTCAGGGCCATTCAGGCCATTGCGGGAGGGAAGCTAGGGCCATGTCGCTTCGACCCTGCCCATGTACGAGACTCGTGGCCGGTGTGCTGACCATGCTGTTCGTGGCGGCGGCCTGGGCCCAGGACAGCCGGAAGGTGGAAGAGCAAAGGGCGACGGGCAAGGAAATCGCCTATGACCGCTCCCGGGGCAACTGTTTGGCCTGTCATGCCTTTCCGACCCAGCCCGACGCCGTGCAGACCGGCAACTCCGGTGCCCCCATCATAGCCATGCGGGCCCGCTTTCCGGACAAGGCATTGCTGCGCGCCCTGGTCTGGGATGCCACCGCCTTCAATCCCGACAGCATGATGCCCCCGTTCGGCAGGCATCGGGTGTTGAGCGAAGAGGAAATCGACAAGGTGGTCGATTTCATTTACGGGTTGTGATTTCCCTGCGGCAGAGGACAACATGACAAAAGCCTGGTTGCGAGGCTTGGGAATCGCGCTGATGGCGGGCAGCGTGATCGCACATGCGGGTCCGCGGGAAGAACGCACGAAGCTGGTGGACTACTTCGCCCGCAAGTTTCCGGACCTGAGGCACGCGGACCATGTATATGGTGCCCTGGCGTTCGACCCGGATGCCAGGGATCAGTACGACGCCATCATGGAATACCCTCCCTTCACTGCTGAACTGGAAAAGGCCAAGCTTTTGTTCGAGACCCCTTTCCGCAACGGCAAGACCTATGCAGACTGCCTGCCCAATGGTGGCCGGATGATTGCCGGCAACTACCCCTTGTTCGACGAGGCCCGGGGCAGGGTGGTGACCTTCGAGGATCTCATCAACCAATGCCGTGCCGATAATGGCGAAGAGCCCTATGCCTATGACGATCCCGGCACCATGGGCCTGGTGACCGCCCATGCGCGCAGCCTGTCCGATGGCATGAAGGTGGATGTCAAGGTGGAATCGCCCGCCGCCCTGCGCGCCTTCGAGGCGGGCAAGAGGGAGTTTTACCAGCGCATGGGTCAGCTCAACTTCTCCTGTGCGTCCTGCCATGTGGCGGCGGCGGGCAACCGCTTGCGTTCCGAGGTCCTGTCCACGGCGACCGGTCAGGCCGTGCATTGGCCCGTGTTTCGAGGCGGAGACCAGCCCATGACCCTGCAGATGCGCTATACCGACTGTTATCGCTACATGCGTCATGTGTCGGACCGACCGGGTAGCGAACGTCTCAACAATCTGGAGTATTTTCACACTTACCTGAGCAATGGCCTGGAGATGAAGGCCTCCGTGTTCCGGAAGTAGTTCCGATTCGCCGGATTCGCGGTGCATCTTCGGCGCGGGCCCTTGCCTGGGTGCTTCGTACCAGTGTGGATGGTGCATTCCACCCTCACCACTGGCCCAACGCTACCATTTACGGGACCATTGCGTCTCGTGAGAATGCCGTGCACACCAAACGAGGAGATAAGCCATGTCCATGACCCGTCGTGAATTCATGCAGGTTCTTGCCGCCGCCGCAGCCACCGGTTTCGCCCTGGACAGCAAGTCCGTCCTGGCTGGAACGGCCCCGGCCGGCTATTACGATGTACCCGCATTCGGCAATTGTTCCCTGATGCATATCACCGACTGTCATGCACAGTTGCTGCCAGTGTACTTCCGAGAGCCCAACGTGAACCTCGGTGTGGGCGAGGCCGTGGGCAAGGTGCCCCATCTGGTGGGTGATTATCTGCTCAAGCATTTCAATATCCCCAGGAACTCCATCGATGCGCACGCCTTTACATACCTGGATTTCGAGGCGGCCTCGCGCACCTATGGCAAGGTGGGCGGGTTCGCGCATCTGAAGACCCTGGTGGATCGGGTACGGGCCCAGCGCCCCGGTTCCCTGCTGCTGGATGGCGGCGACACCTGGCAGGGCTCGGCCACGGCACTGTGGACCAACGCCCAGGACATGGTGGATGCCTGCATCGCCTTGGGCGTGAACGTCATGTGTCCGCACTGGGAGATGACCTACGGGGCCGAGCGGGTCATGGAGATCGTCAACGGTGACTTCAAGAAGGCCGGTCTGGATTTCGTGGCCCAGAACATCATCACCAACGATTTCGGTGACCAGGTATTCAAGCCCTACGTGATGAAGAACATCAACGGCGTGCAGGTGGCCATCATCGGCCAGGCCTTCCCCTACACCCCAATCGCCAACCCGCGCTGGATGGTTCCGGACTGGTCCTTCGGCATCCGCGACGACAGCATGCAGGAATTCGTCGACGAGGCCCGGAGCAAGGGGGCGCAGGTGGTGGTAGTCATTTCCCACAACGGCATGGACGTGGACCTGAAGATGGCCAGCCGGGTCAGCGGCATCGACTGCATCTTCGGCGGCCACACGCACGATGGCGTGCCGCAGCCGGTGCAGGTGAAGAACGATGGCGGGGTCACCCTGGTCACCAATGCCGGCTCCAATGGCAAGTTCCTGGGCGTGATGGACTTCGACGTGCGGGATGGCAAGGTCAAGGGCTGGAAGTACCGTCTGCTGCCGGTATTCTCGAATTTCCTGCCGGCTGATGCGGGCATGGAGGCCCTCATCAAGAAGATCCGCGCGCCCTTCGAGGACAAGCTGAGCGAGAAGCTGGCCATCACCGAGGGTGTGCTCTATCGCCGCGGCAACTTCAACGGTACCTATGACCAGATGATCTGCGATGCCCTCATCAAGGTGAAGGGCGCCGATGCGGCCTTCTCTCCAGGCTTCCGCTGGGGCACCAGCCTGTTGTCCGGCGATGTCATCACCATGGAGCGGCTCATGGACCAGGTGGCCATCACCTATCCCGCCACCACCCTCACGGAGATGACCGGCGAGACCATCCACACCATCATGGAGGACGTGTGCGACAACCTGTTCAATAGCGACCCCTACTATCAACAGGGGGGCGACATGGTGCGTGTGGGTGGCATCCAGTACACCATCGATCCCAACAAGGGCATCGGCAAGCGCATCACCAACATGGTGCTGAATGGCAAGGCGGTCGATGCCAACAAGAAATACAAGGTGGCCGGCTGGGCACCCGTGGCTGACGGCGTGCAAGGCACGCCCATCTGGGACGTGGTGGCCGAATACCTGCGCGACCAGAAGGTCATCAAGCCGGTGCAACTCAATCAGCCCAATGTCGTGGGCATGGCGGGCAACCCGGGCATGGTCCTGTAAACGCGTTCCATCACCTTGGACAAAGGGGGCATCGCCCCCTTTTTTTGTGTCCTGCCGCACGCCCAGGTCGCCCAGCCGACCGCACAGGCCCTGGTCATCCCCCTGGCTATCCAGAGCCCGACGCCGCCGCCCACACCCGGTGAAAGCCCCTGGTCTGCACAAGGACCGTCTCCTTCTGCCCCATGAGGCGGGTTTCCCTTCCCCCTACAAGAACGACTGCCTGGCGGGCCCGCCTGTGTACCGTAACCTCCTTGTCAGGGATGCCTCCCGGCCTGGTGCAGCGCGCGTGAATCCGGACACGGTCTCGCCCGCCGGGTGTGGCCCGTCTGCGGCGGTAACGATCAAAGAGAAGAGGGGAAACCGGCGCGACGGATCGACACCTAGCGCCGAGGACGGCCCGGTTCGCCGGGCTCATTCCGGCAACAGGGCACATATCCGGTCGAAGCGCTGGAAGTGGAAACCGTCACCCTCCATCACCAGCCAACCCTGGCGCTTCCAGTCACCCAGCACCCTGGCCACGGTCTCCAGACGCGCATCAACGATCTCGCCGATATGGGTGAGGGTGAGGTAGATGGGCAGGTGGGCACTGCCGTCCCCATCCTGCGTGCCGTACCGTTCCACCAGCATCACCATGAAGCTGGCGATCCTCTGCGGTACGGTACCGGCGCTGACGATCTCGATCTTGCGGATGAAGGCCTCGGTAAAGCGGCCGATTTCCTCCATCAACGGCACGGAAAGCAGTGGCTGGTCATGCACTGCCTGCACCAGCGCGTCGGCGGACAGGGTCAGCGCCGTCATGCCGTCGTTCAGGGCCACGGCATCGGTGGGGTATCGCATGCCGGTCCACAGCGCATAGATACCCATGGAATCGCCCGGGCCATACAGCCCGTAGGTGCGGCTCAGGTCCTTGCGGATACGTCGTTCCGTCTTGGCCAGGCCCCGCTCGATGAACAGTACGCGACGGTTGGGTTCCCCCTGATGCCACAGGACCTCACCCGCGCGGAAGGACTCGATCCGGGCCGATGCCGCCAGTTGCCGGCACAGGGCCTCGGGCAGGGGGGCGAACAGATCGAACCGGTGCATGCGCCTGGCCAGTTCCGTCAGGCCAGGCTCCTCCTTGGGCAGGGGCGTGATGCGCCGGCGGCGCCAGGTCAGATTGCGGGGCAGATCCAGCATGTTGTCTACCTCGCCGGGGCGGTCCAGCTTGCCTGGTTTACCCATGGGTGCGCGTCGGATACCCATCCGATTTTTATGGTTTCACAGATTGTCATCTTGGCATGTCCCGGCGCCTTGGCAATGCGTGGTGCGTGGCGGCTGGTCGCGGGCGCAGTCCGGGTCGAATGGCTGTCCATGCGCGTCACTGTTGCGCGACGCGCGGGTCGCTCAGACGGATGAAAAAGGGGCCGGTGCAGACGCCCGGCCCCACAAATGCACGACAGTGCCGTGACAGCGTGCGGGAGATTCAGAGCAGTACCACCAGCATCAGCAGCATGGCCCAGGCGATCAGGCCCGCGCCGATGACGGACTGCACGATGCTGCCCACGGTGGCGTCCTCGTGCGTGTGGCCCAAGCCTTCGATGCCGTGGTAGATGATGCCGCAGGACAGGCCCAAGGCCACAAGTGACAGGACCGCGTTGAAGGCCAGACTGGGCACGAACAGCCCGAGCGAGGACAACCACAGGGGAATGGGGGCGATGCCAGCCAGCAGATAGGCGCTATGGCCATCGACGCGCAGCCCGTAAGTGTCCGCGATCTGGCGGATCAGCCAGCCCATGCCCAGCAGTGTGCCCACTTCCGTGAGGAAGAACACCAGGGCGATCACACCCCAGTCCTTGCTTGCCGCCTGCGCGAAAAAGGCCTCGGGATGCCGCGTGCCCGCGTAATACAGCATGAGGGGGGGCAGCAGGGACAACGGCAGTACGATGAAGGCGAAGAGCTTTGCCAGCATGGGGTGCAGGCGTTCGATTTCCGGCCAGCCCGAATCGGCGGAAAAAGGCAGAAGGGAAAGGGTGCGCAGTTTCATTTTCAAGCTCCTTTCGATGGACGTGGGCCTATCATGCATGCTGCATAGTACATATATATCACAACATGATGCTTATTTTTAGGATGGTCTGTCAGAGATGTCAAGCGCACAAACCCCATATCCCCCCCTGGGCAAGTTGGACTACCTGCGGCTGTCCCGCTTCCGCTACCGCCTGCGGCGTTTCATGCGCTTGAGTGAACGCATCTGCCAGGAGCAGGGGCTCACCCCCCTGCAATACCAGTTGCTGCTGCACGTGCGGGGTTTCCCGGGAAGGGACTGGGCCTCCATCGCCGAGCTGGCGGAACGCCTGCAGGCGCAGCACCATGGTGTGGTGGCCCTGATAGACCGCTGCGAGAGACTGGGGCTGGTCGAGCGCCGGCCGAGCCGCACGGACCGGCGCGTGGTGGAAATCCATCTGCTGCCCCCGGGCGAGGAGCGGCTGGAGCGCATCGCCCGGCTGCACCAGGACGAGTTGCGCATGCTGCTGGAGGAGTTTGCTCAGGCGGAGGCCTGAGGGATGGCTCCCGCCAGGGGGTGCACCTGGCAGGGAATATGGCGCAGGCAGTTGGAACCCGCCACCGGATCGAAGCATTCCCCGTCGATGATCCGGTTGGCATCCCCGGCCCCGTCCGGATATTGCCACCAGCCATACTGCGCGCAGACCACCCGCGGATCCAGGTGAACATCCAGGCGGGCACGTGCGGACATGGCGCCCAGGTGGGTGACCACCTGTATCCAGTCACCCTCCCCGATGCCCCGCTCCTGCGCCGTTCGTGGATGCAGCTCCACCAGGGGTTCCGGCATGCGCTGGCGCAGGAAGGGCAGGTGACGCATCTGGCTGTGGCAATACTGGGGCCACTTGGCGGTGGTGAGGATGAGGGGGTAGCCGGGCTCGGGCGGTGGACCCGGGGGCAGGGCGTCCGGCAGAGGGTCCAAGCCCACGCTGGCCAGGCGCGCACTGTGGAATTCGATGCGTCCGCTGGGCGTGGCAAAGCCCTGATCGCGATACTTGCGCATGGGCTGCTCCAGCGGCAGCCGGATGCCACCGGGGACGGCGCGCAGCTCATCCGGGGTCAGGCCGGCGGGTGCCAGACTGGCGGCCAGGGCGGCCTCGGGTTCGGCCCCGTGGAACTGGTCCGCCAGACCCAGTCGTTTGGCCAGCTCGAACACGATCCATGTATCGGAACGGCTTTCGCCACGGGGCGGGACGAAGGCCGGACGTAACTGGATGTGGGCCTCGGCATCGGCATCCACCTGGAAACCGGCCTGCAGCCCTTCCCGCTCCCAGGCCGTGCACACCGGCAGGAGCAGGTCTGCGTACCGTGCGGTCGGGGTTTCCAGCAGTTCCGCCAGGGCCAGGAAATCCAGCTTTCGCAGGGCCTCCTCCTGTAGTCGGGTATAGGGCTTGGAGAGCAGGAAGTTACCGCCGAAGGCGAGCAGGGCGCGCACCGGGTAGGGCCTTTCCTCGGCGATGGCGGCGAACAGGTCGCGCGTGGTGATCCAGCCCTTTTGCGGCGGGCCGTGGGGGCGGGTGTCCATCCCCAGCGTGAGGCCGCGGGTGTCGGCGCTCACCCTGTCGAAGCCGGACATATCGGCCAGCGTGGGCCTGCCGAACCAGACATTGCCTCCGGGTGCGTCCAGATGCCCGGTGAGGGCATAGAGCGCGGCGATGCAGCGCCCGGTCTGGGTGGCGTTGCCATGCTGGCAGGTGCCGGTCCAGGTGAAGAAAGACACGGGCCCGCTGCTGGCCAGGAGATCCGCCGTCGCAGCCACCTGAGCGGCGGGGATGCCGGTGGCAGCCTCCACCCGGGGCGGCGGCCAGGCCTGGCAGCGTTCCGCCAGCCGCGCGAATACCGGCCGGCAGTCCACTGGGCCCGTCAGGGTCTGGATGCGGTAGCGTCCCGACAGGGCCAGTCGAGCCGGCGGCCCAGGGTTGGGTGGGCGCTCGGCACAGACGATTACCTCGCCGGCCGTGTCATCCCAGGCCAGAGGCCGGCTGCTTGCCGCCCCCGCCGTCAGGTCGGCGGCGGTCAATATGCGCCCGTCCGCCTCGCTGACCAGAAAAGGGGCGTCGCTCCAGCTGCGCACGAAATCCTGGTCGATCCGGTCCGAGTCGATGAGCAGATGGGCTAGACCCAGGGCCAGCGCGGCATCCGTGCCGGGCGTGGGACGCAGCCAGAGGTCGGCGCTGGTGGCCAGCCCCGCCCGGCGGGGATCCACCACGATCAATCGTGCACCCCGTCTGCGGGCCTGGCGTATGCGGGTGGCCTGGGCCAGCCAGGCGGTGGAGGGGTTGAAGCCCCATAGCAGGATGCAGCCGGTACGGGCGTAGTCGGGCATGCCGATGCCCGCGCCCCAGGTGTAGGCCGGGGCAAAATCCTTGTGCCAGTTGCAGTTCTCCGTGGCGAACACCAGGTTGGGGCTTTCCAGGGCATGGGCCAGGCGGTGTATCCAGACGAAGGCGTCGGCCACAGCCGTGCCGCTGGGCGTGGCCACGCCGAAGGCCAGGGCCCGCGGGCCATGATGGGCGATGGCATCGCGGATTTTGGCTGCCAACCGATCCAGGGCCTCGTCCCACGAGATGCGTTGCCAGCCGGGGTCGGGCGAGTCCTTGGGCCGTGTGCGCAGCAGGGGATGGAGGATGCGCTCCGGTGCGTAGACCGCTTCCGGCGCCGCGCGTGCCTTGACACACAGGGCTTGGCCGGTGGGATGCTCCGGGTCAGGTTCCACCCGGATGAGCCTGCCGTCTTCGATATGCCCCACGCAGCCACAGCGGGAGATGCACAGGGCGCAGTAGCCGCGACGCACCGTGCTGCTCATGTGCGCTCACTGGGGGTATGAGTCGTTCGGGCCATGGTATCGGGTCTGGATGCGCCGGGGGTTCAGGGGAGGTGCTGTACCCAGTCTAGCCGATGCCCCCACCCGTGCCCGCGCCGTCGAAGTGCGGCATACAATCCCGGCATGGATGTAGCGACCCTGGTGAGTCAATATGGGCTGTGGGCCGTCTTCGCCGGCAGCGTGCTGGAGGGGGAGTCCGTACTGCTCGTGGCGGGTTATGCCGCGCATCGGGGCTACCTGGATTTCGCCGCCGTGGTGTCCGTGGCCGGTCTGGGCGCGATGCTGGGCGACCAGGCCTGGTTCTGGCTGGGCCGGCGGCATGGGAGGTGGCTGCTGGCGCGTCGCCCCGGTCTGGCCGCGCGCATGCGCACGGCCTTGGGTCTCATCGCGCGTTATCCGGCCACGGCGGTCCTGGCCATGCGCTTTGCCTGGGGATTGCGCAGCGCGCTGCCCGTCGCCGTCGGCATGAGCAGGCTGCACGCCGGCCACTTTCTGCTGCTCAACCTGCTTTCCGCCCTGTTGTGGGCGCCTCTGGTGGCCGGCCTGGGTTGGGCCTTTGGCAGTCTCATCTCGCGCTACGACGCCCATCTGCACCGCTATGAACACTGGCTGGCCGGCGGCTTGATCGCGCTGGCCCTGCTGGCGCACTGGCTGTATCGCCGCCATGCGGCGCGTGGCGCATGAGCATGGGGCCATTCCGCGCGCGCCCGGCCAGCACCCCCTGAAGCGGGGGTTGGCCGGAACCCCGTGTCACCGGCTCCGCCTATCGGGCGCAGGTGCGGAAGCCCACGAACACGTCCCGACGCTGTGGCAGATAGGCCTGGCGGTAGGTGGCGCGGATGATCTCGGACGAGGTGGCCCAGGAACCACCCCGGGTGGTCTTGTGATAGCCGAACTGCAGGGTGGACATGTAGGGATACATGTCATGCGTGAAGCCGGCATAGGGCAGGAACTGGCTGGCGGTCCATTCCCAGGCGGTGCCCAGCATCTGACGGCAGCCCAAGGGGCTGTCGCCGGCCGCCATGGCGCTGACCGGCACGCGCCGCGGCCGGGCCGCATCCATGTCCACACGCTGCGCATGCATGCGGTCACCCCAGGGATAACGCTGCCGGCCTGCGCCGGCCGACCGCGCCAGGGCGGCGACCTCCCATTCGAACTCCGTGGGCAGACGCCGCCCGGCCCAGTTGCACCAGGCCTCCGCTTCCCAGTAACTCACATGCAGGACCGGGGCCTCGGGATCCAGCGGCAGCCAGCGGTCGAAACGGCGTTCCTGCCATCCATCGTCGGCCCTGCGCCAGTAGATGGGACAGGTGACGGACGCGGGCGCGTCGGGCCGGGTCGGATCGGGGTCCCTGGGGGCCAGGGCCCGGCGCCATTTTCGCCCCCCCCAGCTCCACCACTTGGGGTCGTCATAGCCGCCGGCCTCGACGAAGCGCAGGAACTCGCCATTGCTGACCAGGGCGCGACCGATGCGAAAGGCGGGCAGGTCCAGGTCGAAGCCGGGTTTCTCGCAGTCGAAGGCGAAGTCCTCGTCCGCCTGGTCTGCGGCCGGACCGGAGATGTGCATGCCGATGCGGTAGCGTCCGGCGGGAACCTCCACGTCGCCTCCTGGCATGGGTGCGGCGGCGGGCAGGTCGTGTTCCAGGGTAGCGAACGGAGGTGGCGGATAACCCAGGGTCTGACGCGCCCAGATCATGGACTCGATGTGCATGTGCTGATGTGCGATGGCATAGCGGTAGCGGTAGCGGTCACCAGCGGTCAGCGGGCGTGTCGCCAGGCATTCCAGCATGTGCTCGCGTACCGCCCGCATGTAGGCCAGGGTGGCCGTCCGCTCCGGTACCACGCCGGGCGTCCAGCGGTCCTCATGGTCGATATCGAAGGAGTCCCATACCGGGTCCAGGCCGGGCATGAGGGGTGGCTGTCCCAGCCAGGGGCGCAGCAGAAAGAACTCGTAGAAGTAGGCCGTGTGCCCGCCTTCCCACAAGGGGGGATTGATGCCCGGGTGATAGGGCGGTGCCAGCTGCTGCGTGGACAGGCTGTCAAGCAGGGCGAATTGCCGCGCGAAGGCGAATTCCAGGGCCTGTTGGATATCGTGTGGGGTGTGCATGCGCGATCCGGGACGGCTAGACGTGATAGCTGGCCACCAGACCGGCGAACACCACCGCCCCGAACCAGTTGTTGTGTAGAAAGGCCTTGAAGCAGGAGTCCGGCTGGCGCGCGCGGATGAGGGTGTAGTGGTAGGTAGCGATGCCGGCGGCCACCCCCAGGCCCAGGTACCACGGCCAGGCCAGCTGCATCTGCCGCCCCACCCAGGCCAGCAGGGCCAGGGTCACCGCGTAGCACGCCATCACCGCCAGTACATCGAAGCGGCCGAAGGTGATGGCCGAGGTCCTGATGCCGATCTTCAGGTCGTCTTCCCGGTCCACCATGGCGTACTCGGTGTCGTAGGCCATGGCCCAGAACACGTTGGCCAGCAGCAGTATCCAGGCAATGCCGGGCACGGCCTGCAGGTGCGCTGCGAAGGCCATGGGGATGCCGAAGCCGAAGGCGATGCCCAGGTAGGCCTGGGGGATGGCCAGGAAGCGCTTGGTGAAGGGGTAGGAGGCGGCCAGGAAGACGGCGGCGAAGGACAGCTCGATGAGCAACCGGTTCCGCAGGGGCAGGATGAGCAGGAAGGCCAGCAGGGCCAGGCCAGCCGCCAGCAGCAGGGCCTCTTTCTCGCTGACGCGCCGGGCCGCCAGGGGGCGGTCCCGGGTGCGCGCCACGTGTACATCGAAGTGCCGGTCTGCGTAGTCGTTCACCACGCAGCCGGCGGAACGCATGAGGATCACGCCCAGGACAAAGACCCACAGCACCTCCCAGTCCGGCGCACCGAAGCCGGACAGCCACAGGGCCCACAGGGTGGGCCAGGCCAGAAGCAGGATGCCGATGGGCTTGTCCAGGCGCATCAATTTTTCATATTCGTTCAGGCGTTCGGTGAGCGTCATGGCAGGTTCAACACCTCGGGTAAGAACACTTCCGTGACCAGGATGGGCTGGTCTTCCAGCGTGAACAGGGAACGCCGTGCCCACAGGTTGGCGGGTGGCTGTCCGAGGTGCACGCCGGCCTTGGCGTGCAGGGGATGCTCCCGGTCCACGCGCTTGAATTCCAGGGGGTGGCGATGGATGCGCGGATCGGCAAACAGGGCCGCCCCCAGGGGGCGGCTGCCCAGGTCCGTCAGTTGCTTCCAAGGACCCCGCAGGCCGCCGCTGGGGATCACGCTGTGCGCGAACACCAGGGGGATATCGGCGCAGCGCAGCAGGACCTCGCGCACCATGGCCTGCTGGCCGGGCACCAACGCCAGCGCCTCGACCTCATCGGCGTGCGGGAGATCCAGGTCCTGACAAAGGCGCAGCACGTTGAACTTCGGGCAGCGCCGCATCAGGGCGTGCGTCAGGGATCCGGGCACCTGCAGCCAGCCGGCATAGGGGCTGGCCTGGGTGAGTTGGGCTTGCCAGGGATACATGGCTGCGGGGCGGGTGGCAGGGAACATACGGGCAGCACGAATTATGCCATCCACCGGCTCGAGACCGGGATGCGCCCCGCTCCCGTGCGGCGCGGGGAGCCGTCTGAGCGATAATCGGTCCCGATCGATCTGCCGAGGAGGCCGCATGTCCATCGCCCCGCGTGTCCGCGTCCGCCGCGCTTGCCTTGGTCTGGCACTGGCCCTGCTGTCCTGCGTCCTGGCCACTCCGGCACGGGCCGCCCGCGACCTGCTGTTCGCCGTCAACGAAGGCACCTCCAGCGCCAGTGACGCCCTGTTCCGGCGGGACAAGTATGCCGATCTGGCGGCCTACCTCTCCAGCGCCGTGCACCGGCCCGTGAAGATCGAGACCTCCAATATCCTGCCCATCCTGGTGCGCAACGTGCAGCGTCAGCGCTATGACGTGCTGCTGGTGCGACCCAGCCACATCGCTGCGCGGGCCATGCGTGACCAGGGCTACCGTCTGCTGGTCGCGGCCAGGGGTGAATCCCGCGTGCATTTCATCGTGCGCCGGGATTCCCCCCTCAAGTCCCTCCAGGACCTGCACGGCCGCTTCACCGTCTTTCCCGACAGCCTGGCCTATCCCACCGCCCTGGGCCTGGCGATCCTGCGGGACGCGGGCATCGACCCCAGAGCGGAACGGGTGCAGTACATGAACCGCCAGGAGGCCGTGGGCTATGCCGTGCGGCAGGGGCTGGCCGATGCCGGGGTGGTGATCTCCTATTCCAGGGTGGGCCGGGATTGGGAGAAGAATGGGGGCCGCTTGCTCTATACCCGGGGAAAGCTGCCCTACTGGTCCATCATCGTCTCCCCCAGGGTGGATGCGGCCGTGGCGGACCAGCTGCGAGCCGCCTTCCTGGCCCTGGACAAGACCTCCAGGGGCAAGGCCATCCTCGGACAGATCGGTATCGACGGTTTCGAGCCCGGCAGCCAGCAGGCCTACCTGGACATGCTGACCTGGGTGGAGGGGCGCCGGCCCTGAGCCTGGCGCCGGTCCCGTGCAGGCGGTTCAGGTCTCCTGCCGCGCGTGCTGCTGCAGGCGCCACATGCTGGCGTAGTGTCCGTTGCGTGCCAGCAGTGCCGCATGGCTGCCGCGTTCGACGATACGGCCGGCATCCAGCACCAGGATCTCGTCCGCATCCACCACCGTGGAGAGGCGGTGTGCGATGACCAGGGTGGTGCGGTCTTGCGAAATGCGCGTCAATTCTGCCTGGATGGCCTTTTCCGTGGGCGTGTCCAGGGAGGATGTGGCCTCGTCGAACACCAGGATGGGCGGGTTCTTGAGGATGGCGCGGGCGATGGCCACGCGCTGCTTCTCGCCACCGGACAGTTTCAGGCCGCGTTCCCCCACTACCGTCTCGTACCCGTCGGGCAGGGTAGCGATGAAGCCATCCAGGTGTGCGGCGCGGGCCGCCGCCATCACCTCATCCCGGCGCGCTTCGGGGCGGCCGTAGGCCAGGTTGTGGTAGAGGCTGTCGTTGAACAGCACGGTGTCCTGGGGGACCATGCCGATGGCCGCGCGCAGGGAGGCCTGCGTGACCTGGCGGATGTCCTGGCCGTCGATGAGGATGCGCCCGCCGCTGACGTCATAGAATCGGAACAGCAGACGGGAGAGGGTGGATTTGCCCGCGCCGCTGCTGCCCACCACCGCCAGCTTGCGCCCGGCCGGGATGGTGAAGCCGATGTCTTGCAGGATGGGCCGGCGGGGATCGTAGGCGAAGCGCACCGCCTCGAAGCGCACCTCGCCACGGCTGACTTGCAGGGGCTTGGCATCGACCGCGTCCACGATCTCCGGCGCCCGGTGCAGGATGCCGAACAGCTTCTCCATGTCCGTCAGCGCGTTGCGGATCTCGCGGTACACCGTGCCCAGGAAGTTCAGGGGGATGAAGAGCTGGAGCAGGTAGGCGTTCACCAGCACCAGATCACCGATGGTCATGGTCTTGCTGGCCACCCCCTGGGCCGCCAGGGCCATCATGGCGGTGACGCCGCAGGCGATGATGAAGGCCTGACCGCCGTTGAGCCAGGCCAGCGATATCTCCGAGCGCACCGCCGCGTCTTCCGCCGCCCTGAGATCCTGCCGCAGGCGCCGCGCCTCGTAGGCCTCGTTGCCGAAGTACTTCACCGTCTCGTAGTTGAGCAGGCTGTCCACGGCCCGGGCCTGGGCCAGTGCATCGGTCTCGTTCATGGCGCGGCGATGCCGCAGCCGCCAGTTGGTCACCGTCACGGTAAAGGAGATGTACACCCCCAGGGTCATGAGGGTGATGCCGCCGAACCAGGGGTCGTACTTGGCGAACAGCACCCCGGCCACCATGAGGATCTCCAGCAGGGTGGGGGCAATGTTGAACAGCGAGAAATTGATGAGAAAGCGGATGGAACGCCCGCCCCGGTCGATCTCCGCCGCCACGCCACCGGTGCGCCGTTCCAGGTGATAGCGCAGGGACTGGGCGTGCAGCTTGCGGAACACGTCGTGGATCACGCCGCGCATGGCGCGCTGCAGTACCCGGGCGAAGAGGGCGTCGCGGAGCTCGGTGAAAGCGGTGTTGCCGAAGCGCAGCAGACCGTAGAGGAGGATGAGAAAGGTGGGGAGCAGCAGATGCGTGTCCGGGTGTTCCAGGCCATCGACGATGTCCTTCAGGATCAGGGGCACGGAGACGTTGGCCAGCTTGGCGCCCAGCAGCAGGGCAAAGGCGGCCATCACCCGGCCCTTGTACTGCCATACGTAGGGAAACAGGGCCAGGGCGGCACGCCACTGGCTCAGGGTGATGCGGGGTCCCGGGGAATCGGGCTGCAGGTGTTCAAGGGCCATGGCGGGATGGCGGAAGGCGGCGATCGTGGGCGACGAGAGCGGGGAGCTTAACCAGACCGGGCCGTTTGCCCAAGGCTGGTCGGATGGGTCAGCCCGGGAGCTGGGCGCTGAGGATCTCGGTCGCCTTGCCGGCATCCACAGGGTGGCTGAAATAGAAGCCCTGGTAGGCATCACAACCCAGCTCCCGCAGGTAGTTCAGTTGCTCCTCGGTCTCCACGCCCTCGGCCACCACGTGGAGCTTCAGGCCCTTGGCCATGGCGGCGATGCCGGCGACGATGGTGGCGCCACTCTGGTGGCGGAACAGGTCTTGCACGAAGCTGCGATCGATCTTCAAGGTGTGGATGGGCAGCTTCTTGAGATAGGAGAGGGAGGAGTAGCCCGTGCCGAAGTCGTCGATGGAAATGTTCACGCCCTGATCGGCCAGCTTGCGCAGCTTGCCTATGGCGCCGTCCACGTCGCGCATGAGGGCGCTCTCGGTGATTTCCACCTCGATGGCGTCGCTGCGCGCGCAGCCCCCCAGCAGGATCTCCATGAAGCGGTCCACGAAGTGGGGATGCTCGATCTGACGGGGCGAGACGTTCACCGCCAGGGTGGGGATGGGCAGGCGACTGGCGGCCCAGAGGTTGGCCTGACGGCAGATGGAGCCCAGCACCCAGTCGCTGATGGGGTTGATGAGGCCGCAGTCCTCGGCGATGGAGATGAAATCATCCGGCAGCACCAGGCCGCGGCGCGGATGCTGCCAGCGGATGAGGGCCTCCATGCCGCGGATGCGCCGGGACTCGATATCCACCTGAGGTTGGTAGTAGACCTGGAACTGTCCTTCCTGCAGGGCGCGGCGCATGTCGTTCTCGACCGACAGGCGGCCGCTCAGGGCCTTGTTCAGCGCGTGGGTGAAGAACTTGAAGTTGTTCCGGCCATGGTCCTTGGCGTGGTACATGGCGATGTCGGCGTGCTTGATCAGGGTCTCGCGGTTGTCGCCGTCCTCCGGGTAGAGGGCGATGCCGATGCTCACGCCGATGAAGATCTCGTGGCCCTCGATGTTGAAGGGGGTCTTCAGGGCCGACAGGATCTTCTCGGCGATGAAGATAACGTTCTCGCGCGAGTGGATCAGGGGCAGCAGCAGCATGAACTCGTCGCCGCCGATGCGGGACAGGGTGTCGCCTTCCCGCAGGCAGGCCTTCAAGCGCTGGGCCACGGCCTGCAGCAGGCTGTCGCCGATGGGGTGGCCCAGGGTGTCGTTGACCACCTTGAAGCGGTCCAGGTCCAGGAACATGATGGCCATGTTCTGGGCATGGCGCTTGGCCTGCACCATGGCCTGCCCCAGGCGATCATGGAACAGGGTACGGTTGGGCAGGCTGGTGAGCTGGTCGTGGTAGGCCTGGAAGGTGATGGTGGCCTCGGCCTGCTTGCGCTCGCTCACATCCCGGGCCACACCGTAGGTACCCAGGAACTCCTCGTCCCCGTCGGGCTGGGCGCGATACATGCCCATGGCCGAGAGTTCGACGATGACCTGATTGTCGATCGCGTGCGGCGACAGCTTGGTGAGCAGGTCGTCCTTGCGCCGCAGACGCATTTCATAGTTGCGCGTGGCCCGATTTCCGGTGCGCCGGTCGTTGAAGCGGTGGCGCACATGGTCGATCTCGCCGGGCGGCACCAGTACCAGATAGTCCTGGCCGATGAGTTCCTCCGGACTGTAGCCCAGAGTACGGCGCACGCTCTCGTTGAGAAAGGTGAAGCTGCCCCGGGCATCGAGGGTGTAGATGATGTCCGGGGAGTTGTTCACCAGCAGGCGATACCACTCCTCCGAATGCTCGATCTGCTGTTGCAGGCGCCGGTTGTCGCGCTCCAGATGGATGCGTCCCACCACGTTGCGCAGGGTCTGGATGAGCTCTTCCGGCTCATAGGGCTTGCGCAGGTAGTCGTAGGCACCCAGGCGCAGGGACTGGATGGCGGCCTCGATGTGGTCATCGCCGCTGGTGATGATGACACGGCACTGGGGCTGGTGGATGCGCAGCCAGGCCATGATGTCGTGGCCGGTGGTGTCCGGCAGGTGCAGGTCCAGCAGCGCCAGGTCATACAGCCGTTGTTCGAGTCTGGCGTAGGCCTGCGCACCGTCGAGGGCGGTATCGATGCCGTCCACCACGGGGGTCAGGAGCAGGCGGGTGCTGTCCAGGTAACGCGGTTCGTCATCCACGATGAGCAGGCTCACCCGGGCGGGCTGGGATGGATGTGCCTGGGAGAACGCCTGCATCAGGGCCTCACTGTGGTGGCGCGGGTGGGCAGGGTATCGGTACGCATGCGCATCAGACCAGTGGCAGGGAGATCTGAAAGGTGGTACCTGCGGCGCCGCTCTTGCACAGGATGGTGCCATCCAGGGATTCGGTCAGATGCTTGACGATGGACAGGCCCAGCCCCGCGTGGCCTGCACCCTTCCCGGTTTCCACCGGCTCGAAGAGGGTATCCATCCGCTCGGGCGGAATGCCCGCGCCGTTGTCCGTGATCGAGATCTCCAGGAAACGCTCGCGATGCTGATTGAGCAGGATGGCGGTTCCCACGCGCACGGTACCCCCCTCGGGGCTGGCCTCCAGGGCGTTGAGCAGCAGATTGAGGACGATCTGCTTGAGCGCGTCCCGGTCATGTGTCAGACGCGGCAGGCCGGCGGCCAGCTGGGTATCCACGCGCACCCCCTTGCCATGCAGGGTGGGAGTGGCCATCTTCACCATGTCCTGGACCAGCAGGTTGATGTCCGTGTCCTTGCGCGCCTCGCCGTTCTGCGCGCCATCGTGCAGCATGCCGCGCACGATGCGCGTGATGCGGTCCAGTTCCTCGTGGATGATGCGCAGCTCGTCCACCACCAGGGCGTCATCCCCCAGCTTGACGTTCAGGATGGTCAGATAGTTCTTGATGATGCCCAGCGGATTGCTCACCTCGTGGCAGGCACGTCGTACGCGTGCATATACCTCCTCCACCACCGGGATGCCGCCTGCCGCCTGCTCGCCGGCGGAGGCAGGGCCGCGTCCCACCAGATTGGCCAGACGGGTGTAGTGCTGGGGGTTGGCCGCCAGCTTTTCCAGGGCATGGTGATGTCCGCAGACCATCAGCACGCCCCGGTTGCCACCTTCGCCCACGGGCAGGGCGGCCAGGCCATCGGCCTGGGCCTGGCGGATGATCTGTTGATCCAGCAGGGCGGTGTCGGTGTCCTGGGCAAAGACCACCACGCAACCACGGGTGAACAGGGCCCGCACGGCGGCGGCGTTGCTGCCCTCCATGCGCAGGCTGATGGCCGGGGGAATGCGTCCGCCCAGGGCCTGCGAGACCAGGCTGCTGCTGCGCTTGTCCAGTGCCAGATAGATGGGGTCGTACAGTCCTTCCTCCGCCGCCAGGCTGGCGGCCAGGGCCTCGATGACCGCATCGCCCCCCCGGTCTGGCAGTCCGGCGGCGGCTTCCAGGCGACTGAAGCGCATGACTTCGGTTCCGGCCTGGGAGGGGGGCGTGGCCTGTATCGTGCGGGTGAGCCGGTCCGCGTTCTGTTTGGCGTTGTGCAACATTTCCCTCAGGGTTTCCGTGGGCAAGGCAGGCAACAAGAATACCGCATCGTCGGGTACGGGATCGGACAACAGCCTGAGGGCGCTCAGGACCAGCCTGACCAGCGGGGCAGCGTCCTGCAGGCGCGCGGGGGGGGCGTCACGATAGCGTAGCGTGTCGGCCAGGAAACCGCGCAGGGGGATGCTCTCCAGCGCGGCCAGGCTGGTCAGGCGGGCCGCTTCCGGCGTCTGGGCATGGCGTACGAAGGCGGGCAGGTGCACGAGCAGCCCCGCCAGCCAGGCCTCCTCCGGATTGCGATAGCCATGGAGCTCCGCCAGGGCCCTGCACAGCGCGGCCGTGGTGACGGCCTGATGCCAGTCCTGGTCCAGGAGCGCTGCCTGTCGATCGGAGGCATGCAGCAGGTGATCCACCACGCCGTTCAGGACCCATTGCTTGAGGATGTGTGCCGGCAGGCTTGCCAGGGCCTGGCGCAGATTCAGTTCCGTCAGCAGGGCATCGGGATGGGCGTCGGCGATGAGGCGCAGGGCATGCAGACTCAGGACCGGGTCGAGAAGCAGGAGTTGGCGCGCATGCGCATCCAGACCCGGGCTGCCGCCCAGGTGGCGCAGGAGCTGGGTCAGAACGCCGGGGTGGCTGATGCAGCCCGACTCGAACGTGGACGCTGTGTCCTGAGGGGGTTGAGTCGCGGTCTGCGCCATGGGTGGGCTTATAACAAAAGGCATATGCTTGATCTAGCAAATATCGTGCCTTTGTCACGTTCCGCGAAATCCCGCTGCAATCAACGTCTTGAACAGCCTTTCCAAGGGGGTCGGGAATGCCTGTAAAAAAAACCGACGCCGGCCGGATCGTCCGACGTGTTTCAGCCTCCGGTAACCTGTCGCAACATGCGGAACAAGGCACGGCTGGATCTGGGCGGTTGACCCGCCGCATGCTCCTTGCGCGCATTGCGGATGAGCCGATGCAGCTGCTGGGCATCCGCATGCGGGTGCAGCGCCAGCCACCGGGTGAGCGCCTGGTCGTCCCGCAACAGCTGGTCCCGCCAGTGTTCCAGGGCATGGAAGGCGGCCCGGGCGGTGTTCGATTCACCCCGGATTTCCGCCAGCTGGGCGGCGATGGCCGCCGCGTCCACTGCCCGCATGAGCTTGCCGATGCGCTGCATCTGGCGGCGCATGGCGCCATGGCTGGCAAGACGTCTGGCCTCCAGGACCGCGCTGCGCAGGGCGTCCGGCAGGTCCATCCGTTCCAGGCGCTGCGCCGACAGCCGCACGAGCTCGCCACCCAGGTCCTGCAGGGCGCTGGCCTCGCGCTTGCGCTGGCTCTTGCTGGGCGTGGCCCGACCCTGGGAATCCTCGTCTTGCATGGTGCTGAGGCGATGACGAAAGGGTTGGTATGATAGCGGTCTTCGCATTTTTCGGACCCCAACGTGTCGGACAGCCCTTTCAGCTATACGTCCCAGTCCCTCGCGGATCTGGCTGGCCAGGCGCTGGACCTTGCCCGGCGCGACGGGGCCAGCGCCGCCGAGGTCGAGGTATCCGAAGGCAGCGGGCTGTCCGTGTCCGTGCGCCAGGGTGCGCTGGAAACCATCGAGCACAACCGCGACAAGGGCATCGGCGTGACCGTGTATCTGGGCCGGCGCCGTGGACATGCCTCCACCTCGGATTTTTCCGCCGATGCCCTGGCGCGCGTGGTGGACAAGGCCCTGAGCATCGCCCGCTACACCGCGGAGGATGACTGCGCCGGCCTGGCGGACGAGGCGTTGCTCGCCACCTCGGTGCCGGATCTGGATCTCTATCACCCCTGGGATATCGATGTGGATCAGGCCGGTGCCCTGGCGCGGGATTGCGAGGCGGCGGCGCTGGCGGTGGATGCCCGCATCCGCAATTCCGAGGGGGGCAGCCTCTCCAGCCAGAACAGCCAGTTCGTATACGCCAACAGCCTGGGTTTCAGCGGCGGCTATCCCAGCAGTCGGCAGAGCCTGTCCTGTGCCGTCATCGCCGAAGAGGACGGCGCCATGCAACGCGACTACTGGTACACCACGGCCCGGGCCGCCGGAGACCTGGACGATGTCGCCGTGGTGGGGCGTCGGGCCGGGGAGCGCGCGTTGCGCCGTCTGCGCGGCCGCCGCCTGTCCACGCGCCAGTGTCCGGTGCTGTTCGAGGCCCCCGTCGCCTCCGGCCTGCTCGCCAGCTTCGTGTCCGCCATCTCCGGTGGTCATCTGTACCGCAAGTCCTCTTTCCTGCTGGACAGCCTGGGGCAGCAGATCTTTCCCGGCTTCGTGCGGATCCAGGAGCAGCCCTTTCTGCCCCGGGGTCTGGCCTCTTCGCCCTTCGATGCGGAGGGCGTGGCCACCCACGAGCGGGACGTGGTGCGTGATGGCGTGGTGCAGGGTTATTTCCTGTCCAGCTACAGCGCCCGCAAGCTGGGCCTGCGGAGCACGGGCAACGCGGGCGGCAACCACAATCTCATCGTGTCCACCACCGGCGAGGACTTCGATGCCCTGCTGCGCAAGATGGGCACGGGCCTGCTGGTGACGGAACTGCTGGGCCATGGCCTCAACATGGTGACCGGCGACTACTCCCGCGGCGCGGCGGGCTTCTGGGTGGAGAACGGCCAGATTGCCCATGCGGTGGAGGAGATCACTATCGCCGGCAATCTGCGCGACATGCTGCGGGATATCGTCGCCCTGGGCACCGACGTGGAGACCCGGGGCTCGCGTCGCGTGGGCTCCATCCTCATCGGCCGCATGACGGTGGCGGGGGAATGAAACCGTGGCCGGCGCGCCACGGAGGGGAAAGACCGCGGTGAAGGCCTGGCTTGCCCTGGCACGGGTGATCGATGCCCTCAACGAGCGGGTCGGTCGCCTGGCCATCTGGCTGGTGCTGGCCGCCACCCTCATCTCCGCCGGCAACGCCCTGGTGCGCTATGGACTGAACGCCAGTTCCAATGCCTGGCTGGAGATCCAGTGGTATCTGTTCGCCCTGATCTTTCTGTTGGGCGCCGGCTACACACTGAAGCACAACGGCCATGTGCGCATCGACGTGCTCTATGGCCGCGCCAGTCCCCGTACCCAGGCCTGGGTGGACCTACTGGGAGGGCTGTTTTTCCTGCTGCCCATGAGCGGTCTCATCGCCTGGCTGGGCTGGGAGTTTTTCCTGACCGCCTATGCCATAGGCGAGACCTCGCCGGATGCGGGGGGGCTGCCGCGCTGGCCCATCAAGCTGGCCATCCCCCTGGGTTTTGCGCTGTTGTGGCTGCAGGGCCTGGCGGAGGTGATCAAGCGTGCAGGGGTGTTGTGGGGGGGCATGCCCTACTCCGAGGAACGGAGCGAGGATGTGGCATGAGCTTCGAGTTCATGGCCCCCCTGATGTTCTCCGGTCTGGTGGTGTTCCTGCTGCTGGGCTATCCGGTGGCCTTCTCCCTGGCCGCCAACGGCCTGCTCTTCGCCTTCATCGGCAGCCAGATGGGCTTCATGGGCTTCGAGCAGCTGCAGGCCCTGCCGGACCGGGTGTTCGGCATCATGGCCAATGCCACCCTGCTGGCCATTCCCTTCTTCACCTTCATGGGCCTGATCCTGGAACGCAGCGGCATGGCCGAGGAACTGCTGGATACCCTGGGTCAGATCTTCGGACGTATGCGCGGCGGGCTGGCCTATGCCGTGGTCGTCGTGGGTGCCCTGCTGGCGGCCACCACCGGCGTGGTGGCCGCCTCGGTGATCGCCATGGGCCTCATCTCCCTGCCCATCATGCTGCGCCATGGCTACGACAAACGCCTGGCCGCCGGTGTCATCGCCGCCTCCGGCACCCTGGCACAGATCATCCCGCCTTCCCTGGTGCTCATCGTCCTGGGCGACCAGTTGGGTGTGCCCGTGGGCGACATGTATCGGGGTGCCCTGATCCCTGCCCTGAGCCTGGCGGCCCTCTACATGCTATACGTCCTGGGCGTGAGCCTGGTGCGGCCCGAGGCGACCCCCGCACTGGCCCACGGCCTGGCCGACACGGGTCTCTGGCGCAAGACCCTGACCGCGCTGGCACCCCCCCTGCTGTTGATCTTCCTGGTGCTGGGTACCATTTTCCTGGGTATCGCCACCCCTACCGAGGGGGGCGCCATGGGGGCCACCGGTGCCCTGATCCTGGCCCTGGGCAAGGGCCGGCTGAACCTGGAACTGCTGCGTCAGGCCCTGGAACGCACCACCCGCCTGACCAGTTTCGTCATCTTCATCCTCATCGGCTCCACCGTGTTTTCCCTGGTGTTCCAGTTGCTGGATGGGGACGACTGGGTGGAAGGCCTGCTGACCGCGTTGCCGGGTGGCGAACTGGGGTTCCTTCTGGTGGTGAACCTGCTCGTGTTCGGCCTGGCCTTCTTTCTGGATTTCTTCGAGATCGCTTTCATCATCGTGCCCCTGCTGGCCCCCGTGGCCGCCAAGCTGGGCATCGATCTGGTCTGGTTCGGGGTATTGCTGGGCATCAACCTGCAGACCTCCTTCATGCACCCGCCCTTCGGGTTTTCCCTGTTCTATCTGCGCAGCGTGGCCCCTCGGGAAGTGAAGACCACGGATATCTACTGGGGTGCGATGCCCTTCCTGGGGATCCAGATACTGATGGTGGCGGCGGTCCTGACCTTCCCCGGAATGGTGTCCTCCACGCCCGAGCAGGGCCGGACCGCGCCCGCGCAGATACGTCTGGATGTGCCGGATCCCGGCTATCTGGTACCTCCCCCATGAGTTCGGCCGTGACCCCAGACGCCCAGGGCATGTGCGGGCACCCAGGCCCACATTTAAGTTCACATGATCCGTGTCGATAAGTTACACTGGAATCATGTACTTACGTTTTTAACATGAGGTGAGGGATGAATAAGTCTCTATGGATTGCCGCATTTGGCGCTGTCATGGTCTCGGGTTGCGCCACCAAGGAGTATGTGCATGACTACGTGCAGGCCCGCCTGGGCACGGTCCAGGGGGATGTCAAGGACATGGACCAGCGCCTGAATCAGAATGTCGAATCGGTCGGCAGCCTGGCCAAGGCCCAGACCGCCGTCCAGGCCACCCTGGAGGAGCACGCCGCGCGCCTCACCCGCAACGAGGGCGAGATCGCGCGCCTGTCCGACAACACCCGCGAGGCCCTGGAGCGTGCAACGGCTGCTGGTCGCCTGGCCGAAGGCAAGCTGCTGTACGAGGTGGTTCTCAAGAACGACAGCCTCAGGTTCGGGAGCGACAGCGCGAACCTGGGCAAGCAGGCCAGGGCCGCCCTGGACGAGTTCGCCGCCAAGCTCAAGCGCGACGACGACAAGGTGTTCATCGAGATCCAGGGCCATACCGATAGTCGTGGCGAGGCCGCGACGAACCTGCGCCTGGGCGAGATGCGAGCCGAGGCGGTGCGCCGTTATCTCAACATCGAGGCGGGTATCCCTCTGCACCGCATGTCAGTGATCTCCTACGGCGAAGCACGCCCCATCGCCAGCAACGTCAACCGCCAGGGTCGTGCGCAGAACCGCCGCGTGGTGCTGGTAGTATTGCGCTGATCGTTTTTCACCCCGGCGTGGAGCGGCATCCCCCCTCCACGCTTTCTTTGGAGTAGGCATATGTCGGTACACACCACCCCCAGCGGCCTGATCATCGAGGAATTGACGCTGGGCGAGGGCGCCGAGGCCAGCAAGGGGCAGCGCGTCAGCGTGCACTACACGGGCTGGCTCACGGATGGCAAAAAATTTGATTCCAGCGTGGACCGTGATGACCCCTTCGCCTTCGCCCTGGGCCGGGGCCAGGTCATCCTCGGCTGGGACGAGGGCGTGGCCGGCATGAAGGTGGGTGGCAGACGCAAGCTCACCATCCCGCCCCACCTGGGCTATGGCGCCTATGGTGCCGGTGGTGTGATCCCACCCAATGCCACCCTGGTGTTCGAGGTGGAACTGCTGGCGGTGAGCTGAAAAGGCACCGCAATGCGCGGCCCGGCATCCTGATGGCCGTGGACCGTTTTTTCTCTACGAGGATAGCCGTACTGGGGCCTAGGGCCGTCACTCCGGGCGTGGAGGATTGCCATCCCGAACGTCGCGGTGTTGCCCCGAACGTCGAGGTGTCGTCTCGAATGTCGAGGTGTCGTCTCGAATGTCGAGGGTGTCATTCCGAACGCAGTGAGGAATCTTTCCGGGTGACACCCTTGCGCCGCCCCGACCGCTGCATGGCGCCGGGCTCAGCCGCCGAACCCCGCCATGTGCGCCGCCAGGGCCTCGATATCCTGTTCGCTGAGGTTCTGGCTGTTGGCGTGCATGATGGCGGACTGGGGGCCCAGTTTCTTGCCGGCCTTGTAGTCGCGTAGCTTGGCAGCCAGGATCTCCGCGCCCTGGCCCGCCACCTTGGGAAACATGCCCTGGCCTTCGCCGTTCTTGCCATGGCAGCCAGCGCACACGCTGTTGTAACGGATGCGGCCATGCTCCGTCAGGTCGCCAGCACCCGCGTCGGTAGCCGGGGCCGCCACACCGGCCCCGGCTACCGACGGGCTCTCCTGCGGTGTGGTCGGGGTCTCGGCCACCGGGGGCATTTCCGGTTCCGCCGGGCCTGCGGGTTCCTGCCGGCCGCAGGCGACCACGCTGACGAGGGCCAGAAGGGGGATCAGGTGTCGGGTCTGCATGCGGACCCCTTTCAACGGTTGTAGTAAAGGAAATTGGTGTAACTGGCTTCCCCCACCTTGAACCACTGCATTTCCGCGCTGCGGAAGTCCTTCCAGGGCTGGTAGATGCGCGCGAAATCCGGGTTCTTCTCGGCCTCGGCGTCGTAGACCTGAAAAGTGGCCTGCATACCGGCCTCCAGCACCTCGCGCGGGTAGGCATGCAGTTGCGCGCCCTGCTGCACCAGGCGCATGAGGGCCTTGGGGTTCTCGGTGTCGTAGCGTGCCAGCATGTCGCCGTTGACCGCGGCGCATGCCGTCTCGAAGGCCTGCCGGTAGGACTCGGGCAGGGCGTTCCACTTGTCCAGGTTGACGTAGAAGGAGAGCTGCGGCCCACCCTCCCACCAGCCTGGGTAGTAATAGTGCGGCGCGATCTTGTGCAGGCCCAGTTTCTCGTCGTCGTAGGGGCCCACCCATTCGGCGGCATCGATGGCGCCCCGTTCCAGGGCAGGGTAGACGTCGCTGCCCGCCAGGGTCTGGGGTACCACCCCCAGTCGGGCCATGATCTGGCCGCCTATGCCGGGGATGCGCATCTTCAGGCCCTGCAGGTCCGCCAGGGTCCTGATCTCCTTGCGGAACCAGCCCCCCATCTGCGCGCCGGTGTTGCCACCGGGGAAGTGGATGATGTGGTACTTGGCGAACAGTTCACGCAGCAGGGCCAGGCCGCCGCCGTGGTACATCCAGGCATTCTGCTGCCGCGCGGTGAGCCCGAAGGGCACGGCGCAATCGAAGGCGAAGGCCAGGTTCTTGCCCACGTAGTAGTAGCTGGCGGAATGGCCGCATTCCACCGTACCGTTCTGCACCGCGTCCAGCACCTGCAGGCCGGGCACCAGTTCGCCACCGGCGTGTACCTTGACCTGGAAGCGGGCGTCGGTGAGTTGCGCCAGGCGCTCCGCCAGCATCTCGGAGGCGCCATAGATGATGTCCAGGTTCTTGGGGAAGCTGGAGGCCAGGCGCCAGTGCACCGTGGGCAGGGCTCCCGTCTGGGGTTTGCCGGCCCGCGGGCCGCAACCCGACAGGCCGATGGCGGCTGAGCTGGCCAGGCCGGCGCCGGCCCCTTTCAGGAATGCGCGTCTTTGCAATGCAGTCTCCCTCGCGTTCGCACGGCCTGGGCCGGAGATTGGTGAATAGGCTATTGTGGCCGGATACGCACGATGACGTCGATGCTCTCCGCCAACATGCCTGCGGGAGGCTGGGGAACGCCAAGGAAACGCAGGGACGCGGCAGGGATGTCCGTGAGCTCGCCCGTGGCCGTGTTGTAGAAGTGGTGGTGGGGTGCGGTGTTGGAGTCATAGAACACCCGGCTGGGATCGACGATGACTTCCCGCACCAGGCCCTTTTCCAGGAACAGCTTCAGGGTGTTGTAGACCGTGGCCTTGGAGGTCTCGCTGTGGCGCACGTTCACCGCCACCAGGATCTGGTCCGCCGACAGGTGCTCGTGGCGGGAGAAAAGCACACCGGCAATCTCTACCCGCTGGTGCGTGGGGACAATGCCGTGGGCACGCAGGCGATCCGTGATCTCGGATCGGGACAGGGTGTGGCCGTTCGCACTCGACATCGCAACTCATCCATTCAAGACATAAGGGAAGGGCTGATCCATGACTCGGCTCGGCGCGGCTACCCCCGGAGAACTTTCTCTGCGTTCGCTATGGCGATCTTCGGAGGGTTCAACGCCTACTTCTGGAGATTTTAGTCGTCGAATTAAACAGCGTCTAATCCGGTGACCCTCGGACCCTCGCAACAGGCGACGTCGTGTTGCCGCGTCGCAGGGGCATCTCGATCTGCACCACGAATTCACCCCCCGCCACGAAATGGGTCATGCGCCCCTCCGCGTCGAAGTGCAGATCCAGGCGTTCGCGGATGTTGGCCAGGGCGATGCGGTTGCCGCCGCGCGGCCCGGACCGCGCGGCCAGCGGGTTGCGCACCACCAGCAACAGCCGGTCCGCCCTGACGAAGAGGTTGACATGTACCTCCCCACCCCCGGGGCTGGGTTCCACGCCGTGCATGACCGCATTTTCGATCAGGGGTTGCAGGATGAGCTGGGGCACCAGGGCATCGCCGGGCGCGGTGTCGCAGTGCCAGGCCAGCCGCAGCCGTTCCCCCAGACGCAGGGTTTCCACTTGCACATAGGCGCGGGCCAACTCTAGTTCCCGCTCCAGGGGTACCAGGGCGCGGGTGTCGGCCATCAGGGCCCGGAACAGGTCTGCCAGGTTTTCCAGCACGGTTTCGGCCTGTCCCGGGTTCTGGCGCATGAGTCCCAGCACGCTGTTCAGGCTGTTGAACAGGAAGTGGGGGCGGATACGGGCCTGCAGGGCCATGAGGCGGGCGTCGGACAGAGCCGGTGACAGGGAAAGCTGACGCCAGTGGAAATAAAAATAGATCAGGGCCGCCAGGACGGTCGCCAGAAACCCGGTCAGCAGGGGCCTGCCCCGATACAGCTCGGGCAGGGAGTCAACAAAAAACGCCTGCGTCGCCATGCCCGTCAGGGCTGTCAGCAGGCTGCCCAGGCCGGCGCTGACGACGAAGGGAAGGCGCATCAGCCAGGGCGAGGCCAGGAACAGCAGCAGCAGGCTGCCCAGCAGGGCCGTTTGATACATGGGGGCGTCGTTGGTCATGGCAAGCAAGGCGCCGCCCAGGCTGCCCTGACGGGCCAGGTGGTACACAAACCCGGCCCCCTCCGCCAGCAGGATCACGCGCAGCAGGGTGCCCAGATTGCGGAAATCCGGTGGCGGCGGGCCCTTCCGCGCGCGGGGGGCCGGCTCAGGTGCGGGGCCAGGCATAGGGCAGGGCATCCAGGGTGGTGGGCCGCGCCAGCATGAGCTGCACCAGCAGCTCCGCCGCCGCCGGGGCCATGGTCACGCCGTAGCGGAAATGGCCGGCATTGATGAAGAGGTTGTCCAATTCGGGGTGGCGGGCGATGGTGGGCAGGTTGCCGGGCGATCCCGGCCGCAGTCCGGCCCACTGCAGCACGACCGTGCATGCATGCAGGGCCGGCAGGGTCCCGCGTGCGAAGTCCAGCAGGGCCAGCCGGGCCTCCGGCGTGGGGGTCTTGTCGAAACCCGCGTCTTCCAGGGTGCTGCCCACCAGGATGAGGCCATCCCGCCGCGGCACCAGGTAGCGGCCCTGACGCAGGACGATGTGTCGCGGGATACCTGGTGGACCGCGCAGCAACAGGATCTGACCGCGTACCGGCACGATGTGCAGCCCCAGGGCATGGGGCCCCAGCAACGCGGGGCTCCAGGCCCCCGCGCAGACCACGAAGCGCTCGGCGTGCAACGTGCCTGCCTGGGTGTGTACGGCCCGCGCACGGCCATTCTCCACCACCAGGCCGGTCACGACGCGGTGTGCCAGCAGGCGTACCCCGGCCTGCCGACAGGCCGCCACCAGGGCCCGGGCCACCCGTGGATTGCGGGCCTGGGCCACATCCGGCAGCCAAAGCGCGGCGCTTGCGGGCGGGAAAGCCGCCAGTTGCTGGGGCGCCGGCGCCTCGCATCGCCAGCCCCATGCTGCGCACCAGGCCTGGGCGGCGGTCAGGTCGAAATCCCCCAGGGCCAGCATGCCGCAGCGCCAGTATTCCGGATCGATGCCCGTGCCTTGCCCGAGGAAGTCTGCCAATGCGGGCCACAACGCCCGCCCGCGCTCGCTCAGGGCATTCACCCCGGACCCATAGTCCCAGGGCAGCAGGGGCGAAAGGATGCCCGCCCCGGCCCAGGTGGACTCCCGGCCCATTTCCCCCCGGTCCAGGACGGCAACCTCCAGCCCCGCCCAGGCCAGATTCAGGGCACTGAGCAGGCCGATGATGCCACCGCCCAGGATGAGGATGTCGCTGCGCATGGGGCCGGACGATACGGCCAAACCCGCCCGCCTGCCAGCGGCCCGGCGTGCATGCCGCCGTTCTCCCCCTGCCGTTCGTGTCACCATGTGGACCGCCCGTCCCGTGCCTGAATGCTGGTCCAGGGCACAGGCCTATGCTTGTCTCAGGAAACGAATGCCGCCCAGCGCGCGCTGCGCGCCGGCAAGAACCGGTGGAGGATCGGAACATGCACCCCAGTCCCCAGAACCCCGGGGCCGGATCAATCACCCCCGGGACCGGGAGCCCAGCGTCGCGCGTGGGCGGCTTCACCATGATCGAACTGCTGATCACCATAGTCGTTGCCGCCATCCTCATGACCGTCGCCATCCCCAGCTTTCTCGATTTCGTGCGCAACAACCGCCTCACCGCCCAGGCCAACGACCTGGTGCTGGGCCTGACCTACGCCCGAAGCGAGGCGGTCAAGCGGGGCGTGCGCGTGACGGTGTGCAGCCGGCAGAACGATACGACCTGCGCGGCCTCCGCCACCTGGGATGATGGCTGGCTGGTGTTCGTGGACACCGATGGCGATGGCGCGGTCGATACGGGGGAGGTCATCCTGCGGGTCCGGGCGCCGCTGGAAAGCGGCAATACCCTGCGGGCCGCCAACCTGCGGCGCGTGACGTTCCAGTCCACCGGCTTCAACCCGGGCTTCGCTGACACCTTCAGGCTCTGCGATGCCCGCGGAACGGGCAGTGCCCGGCAACTGGTCCTGTCCCTCCAGGGACGGATGACCACGACGACGGGGACGGCGCAATGCCCATGAAGCGGGGTTTTCCGAAGGCCCTTTCCGCGCCGCACCAGGCCGGCTTCAGCCTGCTGGAAATCCTGGTGGCCATCGTCATCGTCTCCCTGGGCCTGCTGGGCCTGGCCGGCCTGCAGGCCGCCAGCCTGCGCAACAACCAGTTGGCCTACTACCGCGGCATCGCCGCCCAGCAGGTGTACGACATGGCGGATCGCATCCGCGCCAACCAGGCGGGCGCGACGGCCGGAAATTACGACAACCTCAGCGCCACCATCCCCACCGATCCCGGCTGCTTCCAGACCGGCTGCTCGGTCGCCAACATGGCGGTGACGGACCACTCCCAATGGAACACCGGCAATAGCCGCCTGCTGCCGGGAGGGGTGGGGACGGTGACTTGCGTGCAGGGTCCCGGGGCAAATTGCAGCAACACGCCGGGTGCCCTGCGCGTGTTGCGCATCCTCGTGCGCTGGCCGCAAACCGGTACAGACTGCCGGGATGGCGCGGGCACCCTGCTGTTCGCCAACACGGACTGTTTCATTGCCGAGGTATCGCCATGATGCGCGCCCGCGGCATGTGGAAAGTCCGCACAGGCGGCAGTTCTGCGCGTCAGCGTGGCATGTCCCTCGTGGAACTCCTGGTGGCCATGGGCCTGGGCCTGCTGCTGGTGGTGGGCATCGGCACCATCTATCTGGGCAGCCGCCAGACCTACCGCATGCAGGAGGCCAACGCCCGCCTGCAGGAGACCGGCCGCTTCGCCCTGGAAGTCGTCGGCCGCAGCCTGCGCCAGGCGGGGGCCGACGCCAACATCACGGCCAATGTAGCGGCGGTGACCACGGAATGTCTGCCCACGGCCACACCTGCATGCACGCCAATCGGCGGTACGGACAATTCCACCAACGGAACATCCGCGGATACCATGACGGTGCAGTATTACGCGGGCCAGGAGCAACCGGACAGCGACGGAGACGGGGTGCGGGAATCGCGCAATTGCCTTGGCAACGTCGCCAATGCCGATCAGATGGTAACCGAGACCTACGACCTGAGCGGCGACAATCTGCGGTGTACCGCTACGGTTGGCGCGGCTGCGGCCCAGGTCCAGCCCCTGGTTGCCAACATCGAGGATCTGCAGATCGTCTATGGCGTGGACTCGGACGGAGACCAGTCCGCCAACAGCTACACGGCCACGCCCACCGCGGGTCAATGGCCCAACGTGGTCACCGCCCGGGTCTGCGTCATGGCGCGTTCCACCGAGACGGGCCTGGCGCGGAGCGGACAGCGGCCCTGGGACTGCCCGCGTCTGCTGGGCACCGCCGCCGGCCAGCCCGCGGCAATCGCCGACACACGCCTGCACCGCGCTTTCGTGGCCACCTACAACCTGCGCAATCGCATCTCCAATCTGCCGTGAGGGTCATGGCATGATACGCACGCACCCGAGCACCCCACCCGCCGCGCGTCAGAACGGCGCCGCCCTGGTGACCGGTCTGATCTTCGTCGTGGTGCTCACCATCATCGGCATCACCGCCGCGCGCATGGCCAGCCTGGAGGAACGCATGGCCGGCAACATGCGCGACCGGGCCCTGGCCATGCAGGCCGCCGAACTGGCTCTGCGCGACGCGGAGCGGGATATCCTGGGATTGGGGACCGCCCCGCGCAGCCCGGCGATTTCGGGCATTTCCTCCTTCAACGCCACGTGTCAGGCCGGCCTTTGCTACAACGGCACGGGCGGCTTCACAACACCCGTATGGCTGAGCTTCAGCATGACCGGCACCCCCAGCGTGGCGTATGGGACGTTTTCCGGTGCCGCCGCCATTCCCCTGGTGGATGACCCGCCCCGCTATCTCATCGAGGGTTTTCGCAAACAGGCGCCCGGCTCCGGTGGCGATACCTTCTTCTACCGCATCACGGTGCGCGCCGTGGGCGCCAACGCCAATACCGTCGTCTGGCTGCAGGAAGTATTCAAGCCTTGATTGCCCTGGGAGGGTCCATGCACACACACCTGAAATCCTTCTTCGCCGCTTGCCTGGCATCCGTCGCGGCTATCAGCTGGGCGGATACGGAAATCACGGGCTATGTCTCTCAAATCACGATGAAGCATGTGGAGATCGAAGGCAAGCGCTACCCCCTGTTACAAGGCGACTCCCAGGATATGCGCTCCACCTCGCCCCGGATGACCCAATGCTGGGCGGGAGAGCGCACCACCTGCGGCACGCTCGCGGGCATCGGTTACATCCACCGGGCCCGGGTCGTGCTGCGTGATGGCGCCGCGATTCGCGTCGAGGTGCTGGAAATGCGGCAGTAGGCGGGCATGCAAGGAGAAACGACATGAAATCAGGCTATCGGATTGCTGCGGGGATGCTTGTCATGCTGGCGGGCGCACCGGCCGGCGCGCTCAACCTGGCGGATACGCCCCTGTTTTTGCAGTACCGCCTGGACCCCAACGTGATGATCGACCTGTCCATTGAGTCGCCCATGGTGGGGGCGGCGTATAACGATGAGCCGAATTCGGTGCCGAGTTGCACGGGCAGGCCGGGCAATGAAGGCGGATTCGCAATCGGCACATGCTACTTTGCGACGCAGACCTATCTTGGTTATTTCGACCCGGGCAAGTGCTATGTCTACAACAACAGCCGCTTCGAGCCGGTAGCGAACAAGACCTATGCCATCGGCGCCGGTGCCACGTGTTCGGGGGACTGGAGCGGCAATTTCCTCAACTGGGCCACCATGACCGCCATCGACGAGTTTCGCTGGGCGATGACGGGTGGACACCGCAGCACGGATACCGCCACCCTGACCGTGTTGCAACGCGCCAATCAGAACCTCAGCAAGGGAAATGCCTGGTTCCCCATCAAGAAGATCGGGAGCGGGATTGCCCCCGGCAATGTGGCGCCTGCCACGGTCTCGCCCTATGGCGATGCCACGCTGTATCTGCACAGCCATGGCACAGAGTTGGATGTGGGGACGACCATTGCCACCAACGAGAAATTTACCAACCGCAATGTGCGGGTGCAGGTGTGTGACAACACGGCAGGCCTGGAAGCCAACTGCAAGGCCTACGGCACCAGCTACAAGCCTGAGGGCCTGATCCAGACGTATGGCGACCGCATGCGCTTTTCTTTGGTGAGCTATCTGCTGGACAGCTCGCAGAATCGGGATGGCGGCGTGCTGCGCGCCAGGATGAAATACACAGGGCCCACCCAATACGTGTTGGGAACCGGCCCGGGAACGGGCACCGTCAGCAACCCCAAGGCGGAGTGGAACGCCGCGGACGGCACGCTGATTGCCGATCCGGACAGCAGTGACGCCAGTGCCAGCGGCGTATCCAACAGCGGCATCATCAATTACATCAACAAGTTTGGCGCGCAGGGTTACAAGGGCAGTGACCCCGCCGGCGAGCTCTATTACGAAGCACTGCGTTACTTCAAAAATCTGGGGCCCACACCGGAATATTCCAATGCCTTGACTGCCACCATGAAAGACGGTTTTCCGGTCATCACCAACTGGGATGACCCCATCCAGGACTGGTGCCAGAAGAACTTCATTGTCGGTATCAACGATGCCAACCCCTGGCTGGACAAGCGGCTGCCGGGCACCTTCTTTACCTGTAGCCAGGCCGGCAAGTCAGGCATGCCGGGCAGTTTTACCGCCAACGATTGTGATCCGCCCAGCAATCCGGACCCGGCGATCAATGTCACCAATCTCACCAATGCCGTGGGGCAGATGGAGGGGCTCCATGGTACCTGGCAGGCAACGGGTACCTGGACCAGCGGCACGGCAAGTGGCGCCAATGACGTGGTGGGCTACTTTCTCAATGACACCAACCCGAACTCCTGCACCGTCAACAAGACCATCCCCGGGCTGGGCGAGGTCATGGGCACCTGCCCGGCGCCGCAAAAGCAAAACAGCTATTACATTGCCGGTTTGGCCTATTACGCCAACACCCAGGACATCCGTCCAGACCATCAGGGTATACAGACCATCGCCACCTACATGATCGATACCCAGGAGTACAACAGCAACCCCCTGGACGGCAACAAGAACATGCTCTGGCTGGCGGGTAAATACGGTGGTTTCATCGACACGAACGGCGACGGCAACCCCAATGTGTCCAGTGCCGGCAGCGCCAGCGCGGAGTGGGATGCGGACGGGGATGGCGTGCCCGACAACTACGTCCTGGCCAACGATCCGGGGAAACTGGTGACGGGCCTGAAAAGCGCGTTCACCAATATCCTGGCGCGCATAGGCTCCGCCGCTGCGGTGGCCACCAACTCCACCAGCCTGCAGGCCAGGAGCCGGGTATATCAGGCCAAATTCTCCAGCGTGGAGTGGAGCGGGCAGCTGCTGCAGTTTCCAGTCACCCTGAGCGGCGTGCTGGGCGCGCCGGAGTGGGATGCCGGCAGCCTCATCAATGGTCAGGCAGCCGGCGCGCGCGTGATCCTCACCCGCGCTGGCGGTGGCGGCGTGGACTTCCAGTATGCGAATCTGAGCAGCGCACAGCAGAATGATCTCGACACGGACAAGGCCGGTTTCAAGGACGGCTGCGGGACCGCGCGCGTGGCGTACCTGCGCGGCGATCCGAGCAACGAAGGGGTATCCGGCACCTTCACCTGCGGCGCCAATACCGTTGCCAAGTTCCGTGTGCGCAACAACAGGCTTGGGGATATCGTCAATTCCAATCCCTGGTATGTCGGTGCACCCGCAGCGGGCTATTCGGATGTGGACCACCCGGGCTACGGCGCCTATCGTGCCGCCAAGCTGAACCGTACACCGGTGGTGTATGTGGGCGGCAACGACGGCATGCTGCATGGCGTGAACGCCGAGCTGGACTTCACCAGCATCGCCACCGGGCAGACCACGGCCAACTCCGGCAAGGAGGTCCTGGCCTATGTGCCTTCGCCCATTTATGCCAGTCTCAGCAGGCTGACCGATCGGGACTACAACAAGAATCACCGCTACTACGTGGACGGCTCTCCCCTGGTGGGGGACGCCGACCTGAGCGCCACGGCTACACCGGATTGGCGCAGCGTGCTGGTGGGCGTCATGGGTGCGGGCGGCAAGGGCGTGTTCGCCCTGGATGTAAGCAATCCGGCAAACTTCAGCGCGGCCAATGCCGCCAACATCCTGCTGTGGGAATTCACGGCCACCGATGACGCCGACATGGGCCATGTGTTCAACCACCCCCCCATGCATGCCACCAACAACCAGCCCAAGCAGCTGGTGAAGATGAAAAATGGCCAGTGGGCGGTCATCCTGGGTAACGGCTACAACAGCAGCGCGGGCAAGGCCGCCCTGTATGTGCTGTTCATCAAGGAAGGCATGGACGGTGTGTGGACGGTTAACACGGACTACGTCAAGATCGTCGCGGATTCCGCCGGCAACAATGGCCTGTCCTCGCCGGTGCCCTTCGACATGGATGGGGATGGCGTGGTGGACGTGGTCTATGCCGGCGATCTCAAGGGCAACATGTGGAAGTTTCTCGTGGGCGATGCCAACCCGGCCAACTGGCGGGTGGCTTTCTCCACCGCCGGCTGCGGCGCCGGCAGCACGTGCACACCCCTGTTCGTCGCCCAGGACGCCTCGAGCAACCGGCAGCCCATCATCTGGCCGGCCGAGGTGACCAGGCATCCGCAAGGTACGGGCGCACTGGTGCTGTTCGGCACCGGCAAATATCTGGAAGGCACGGACAATACCAGCTCCGCTGCCCAGAGCGTCTACGGCATCTGGGACAAGCACGACAACACCACCACCGCGGGCGTGGGCAGCACCAACCTGCTGGCGCAGACCGTCACGGGGGTATCCACCATTACCTCGGGTGGAGTGAATTACAACTACCGCACGGTCTCCGGCAATGCCATCTCTGCCTGGGGCAACGGTTCCGGGCAGTACATGGGCTGGTATGTGGACCTGCCCACCAGCGGGGAGCGCACGTCCGGCATCCCCAAGCTGATCAACGGGGTGCTCTACCTCAACACCTTCATTCCATCCAGCGCGCCCTGCGACTATGGCGGCACGGGCTGGCTGATGGCGATCGATTATCTTACCGGCGGGAATCCCCCGTTCGCGGTCTTCACCCAGAACCCCAACAAGGTTGCCGGTTTCCAGGTGGGGGCTGCCCTGGGGGGCACCACCCTGATCCAGGGCACAAGTACCAGCAACCAGGGTGTAGGGGTTTCATCCCTCACCACGGGCAACCTGAGCTCCACCTCTCTCAACTTCGGGGCAGGGGCGCACGGCCGTGTCAACTGGCGCGAACTCGTGCAATGAGGACGACTACCATGGCCGCAATCACTTTCGCGACTCGCCGGCGTCGTCAGGCCGGCGTCACCCTGATCGAGCTGCTGCTGGTGATTGCCATCGTCGGCATCCTGGCGGCGGTGGCCTACCCCTCATACCAGGAGTTCGTGCGCCGCAGTGCCCGGGCCCAGGCAGCGGGCATCCTGTTGGAGAATGCGCAGATACTGGAACGCAACTACACCCAGGCGAACCGTTACGACCTGGATACCGCCAGCAATGCACCGCCCATCATCACTACGTCGCCCAGACCGAACGACGGGCCGGCCAGATACACCATCGCCGCGGCCTATGGCACGGCCCCCGCCCAGACCTTCACCCTGACGGCCACGCCAACGGGTACCATGGCGGGGGATGCTTGCGGAGCGCTCACCCTGACTCAGGCGGGGGTGAAGGGGGCCGGAGGCACTGTCGCGGATTGCTGGAGACAATGACTGCTATGCGCATGGATGCAAAGACATACAACCGATTCAGGGGGCAGCTGGGCTTTACCATGCTGGAGCTCAGCCTGGCGGTGACCATTCTGGTTTTGGTCATCGTCGTGGCGGTGGCTTCCCTCTACGAGCACCAGGCCCGGAAGGCCCGCAAGCAGGCGACCAAGCGGCTGCAGGAAGTGGCCGAGTGGCTGCACATGCAGCGCGGCGCCACGCGTACAGGCTTTGCCGACCTGCTGGCCCCGGATTGGTCTTCCACGCTCGCGGATTCCGGTTATCGCATCTCCCTGGCCAGGGGACAGGTGGTCGCCAGCGATCCCAAGGAGGTCTTCCCGGGGGCCGGTCCGGATACGTTCACGCTCCTGTCCGAGCCGGAGAAGTCGGATGACTGCGGCACGCTGCTGTTGGATGAGCGTGGCCGACGCGGGGTTACCGGCACGGGGGCCAGGCTGGCGGATTGCTGGCCGCGCTGAGCGGCCGTGGCGGAGGATGGGCCCCGCGCGCCACCATCGCCTTGAGCCGTCTGGCCGTCGGGGCGGACGGGTGCCATGACGTCCACACTGTATGCCGCCCTGCGACATCTGTCCCGTGGCGAGTTCGTGTCCGGCGCGGCCATTGCCCAGGCCCTGGGCTGCTCCCGCGCCACTGTGCACAACGCCCTGCAGGCAGCGGCAGAACTGGGGGTGAAGGTGCATGCGGTCCAGGGCCGGGGTTATCGCCTGGCCCAGCCCATGGACTGGCTGGCCGTGGAAAGCCTATCCGCGGCCCTGTCGGCCCGGGGCATGGCGCTGCGCTTCTTCGAACGCCTGGATTCCACCAACACCCATCTCCTGGAGGCGGCCCGTGCCGGTGCGGAGCATCGTACCGTGGTGCTGGCGGAGTGGCAGACCCGGGGCCGGGGGCGACGGGGTCGCAAATGGCAAACCGGGTTGGGGGACAGCCTGACCTTTTCCTTACTGTGGCGTTCCCTGCGCCCGGCCGCGGAGCTGTCGGGCCTGTCCCTGGCCGTGGGGGTGGTGCTGAGCATGCGGTTGCGGCGCATGGGTCTGGCTCGGGCCCAGGTGAAATGGCCGAATGACATCGTCGTGGCCGGCGAAAAGCTGGCCGGGGTGTTGATCGAGCTTTCCGGCGAGGCGCTGGGCCCCAGTGCGGCGGTGATCGGCGTGGGCATCAACCTGCGCGGCGGCGCGGCCTTGGGCGCGAGTCTGGGGCAGCCGATCACGGATCTGGGCAGTCATCTGCAGGCGGTGGATCGCAATGCCCTGTTTCTGGATCTGGTGCGGGGCCTGGATGAGGGCCTGGCGCGCTTCGAGCAGGAGGGCTTCGCGGCTTTCCACCAGGACTGGAACGCTGCGCATGCCTTCCACGACCGGCCGGTGGACATCCTCACCATCCAGGGGGAGTGCATTTCCGGCGTGGCCATGGGCGTGGACGGGCAGGGCGCCCTGCTGTTGCGAACGCGCACGGGGGTGCGGCGTTTTCATTCCGGCGAGGTCAGTCTGCGGGGTGCGGGCGCGTGATTCTCCTGGTGGATGCGGGCAACAGCCGCATCAAGTGGCGGCTGCTGGCGCGTGCGCGCAGCCAGGCGCAGGGCACGCTGCCGACATCCGCTTGCGACACGCTGGCGCGGCATTGGGCCGGGTTACGGGCCGATGCGGCGGTGGTGTGCAGCGTGGCCGGCGAGAGCGTGGATACGGCCTTGCGCCAGGCCTTGTGGGTGCCGCTCCAGCGTACCGGTGTGGAGCATTGGCTGGTTTCTCCCGCCCAGGGCCATGGCCTGCGCAGCCATTATCAGCCCTCCGGGACGCTGGGTCCGGACCGCTTTGCCTCCCTGGTCGCGGCGCACAGATTGCGCGCGGTGGACTGGCTGGTGGTGACTGTGGGCACGGCCCTGACGGCGGACATGCTGACGGCGGCGGGGGAGTTCCTGGGAGGTGCCATCGCACCGGGCCCGCACCTGCTGCGCGCATCCCTGGCCGGGGGGACGGCGGGGATACAGGTGGCGGAAACGCTCGCTCCATGGGAAGCCATGGCACCGGGGTCTGCCCCGGAAACCTGGCCCCGGGATACGCCGAGCGCCGTGGCCCAAGGCATGGCCCTTGCCCTGCGTGGCGTGGTGGAAGGGATGTCGCGGCGTATGGCCCTGGCCCAGGGCCAGCCACCGGCGGTACTCTTGTCGGGGGGCGCGCGCGGTGTGCTGCGGCCGTGGCTGGATCCGGAAATCACCGAAGTCGACCAACTGGTATTGGAGGGATTGGCATGCATCGCCCGGGATCTGGGCTACGCCGCCTGACGCTCTTGCTGCTCGTATTGAACGTTGCGGTCCTGCTGGCGGGCTGGGCGGGTTCCCGCTGGCTGGGTTCAGCCAACCCTTTGCAGACCTTCAACGCGGACAAGATCCGCCTACTGCGGGACGTACGCCCGATGCAGGCCGGTGAGGCCGAAACCGGCGGGCCTTCTGCGGCGCAAACACCGCCTGCCGGCGGCAACTGCCGTATCTGGAAGGATGGGCTGGACGCGGCCGGCGTGGCCCAGGTGGAGGCGTACCTGCGCCGGGATGGCGTGGGTGCCAGGGATTACGACCTGGTGCTGTCCACGCGCCAGGGATGGTGGGTGTTCATTCCACCCATGGCGTCCATGGCGGCCGTGCAGGCGGTGATGGACGATGCCCGTGCCCGGGGGATCCAGGACATGTCTCCCATCCGCGGTGGCCCGCTGGCCAACGCCCTGGCCTTGGGCACATTCTCCAGCCTGGATGGCGCGCGCAGGCATGCAGCGGAAATGGAGCAAAAAGGCTTGCAGGGGGTCCGTTATGCCCCCCGCCCGGGGGTCGGCGCGGTGCGCCTGGAGATCGTGCGGGAATCCCCGGCCATGCACCGGGCCCTGGCGGGCCCATGGCCGCCAGGTCTGGTGCCCCAGGACTGCCCGGCGCGGCGGTGATGGCGGGAGACGCCCGCCTCAGTCCGCCTGGTAGGTCTGCATGCGGCTGTAGAGCGTGGTGCGGTTGACGCCGAGGATCTTCGCCGCCTGCGACAGGTTGCCATGCGTCATGGACAGGGCCGCCTCCACATAGCTCTTTTCCCATTGCCGGACCACCTTGTCCAGATCGAAGGCATGCACACCGCGCAAGTGGCTCTTGGCGTAGTCCTGCAGGGCCTGACTGTCCGTGGGCAGGGGGATGCTGGCCGGATTGACCAGGTCCAGGTCGAATTCCCCTTCCAGCTCGGTGGCATTCACCGTCCTGCCGGCGTATTTCGTGGTCAGGCGGATGACGATATTGCGCAGTTCCCGCACATTGCCCGGGAAGTGATAGGCCTCCCAGAGCCTGGTGGCATCGGTGGAGAAGCTGAAGGGCGGCATGCCGGCCTCCTGCGCGTATCGGGCGCGGAAATGCTCCAGCAGCACCATCTTGTCCTCGTCCTGGTCGCGCAATGCCGGTACGTGCACGGAAAACACCGACAGGCGATGGTACAGGTCGCCACGAAAACGGCCCTCCCGGACCTCCTTGCGCAGGTCCCGGTTGGTGGCGGCAATGATGCGGGCATTGGAAAAACGGCTGGTGGTTTCCCCTACGCGCTGGAATTCGCCGTTTTCCAGGACGCGCAGGAGCTTGGCCTGCAGCTCCAGCGGCAATTCGCCGATCTCGTCCAGGAACAGGGTGCCGTCGCGCGCATCCTCGAAGTAGCCGGAATGGGCCTGGTTGGCTCCCGTGAAGGCACCCTTGGCATAACCGAACAGGGTAGGTTCCACCAGGGTGGCCGAGATGGCGGCGCAGTTCAGGGCGAGGTAGGGCCGGGCGTGGCGCTTGGACCACTGGTGCAGGCTGGTGGCCACCAGTTCCTTGCCACTGCCGGATTCACCCTCGATGAGTACCGGGAACGGGGCATCGGCATAGAGTTTGATCTGGTTGCGCAACTTGTCCGTGGCGAAACTGACACCGATGATGCCGCTCGTGTTCGTGTCCGCTGGCTGGGCCGGGGCCGCGCTGCCCTGGTCGAAGCGCAGGGCGGAGAGCAGGGCAGCCTTGATGCGCTCCGGTTCCGCCGGTTTGCCAATGAAGTCCATGGCGCCCAGGGCCCGGGCATGGCGGGCATTGGCCTCGTCGTTCTGGCCGGACAGCACCAGGATCTTGATGCGCTTGGAATGACTGAGCAGGTCCGTGATCAGTGCGAAGCCCTCGTCCGGCTTGTGCTGCGTGGGGGGCAGGCCGAGGTCCACCAGGGCCAGGGGAGGCGGGGTGTCCAGCTGGGTCAGCAGGCTCTTTACCTGCTTGCGGGTTTCCGCAACAAAGATCTCGAAGTCCTGGGACAGCATGAAATGCAGGGTGTCGGTGATGAGCGGATCGTCATCGACGATCAGGAGTCCCGGTTTCATCTGGGTGTTCACGCGTGCTTCCCTTTTTTCCGGGCGGATAGCCCGTGGATTTCAGTTCAGTCGTTGATAGCTGGCCAGCAGCCAGCCATCTCCCTTATCCAACACGGATTCGAGCTGGATCTGCAGGACCTGGTCCGCATGACGCAGCAGGTACTGGCGCCCATGGGCATATCGGGCGGTTTCCAGAATGATGCGCGGCCCACCTTCGGAATCGGGATAAATGAGAGCCGGGATGGCGGGTTCCTCGGCGCCGAAGGCGGGCCCGTCCACCGCGTAGGATGCGGTCTGCTGGTCCGCGTCCTGCAGGATGCCGGCGTGTTCTGCCACTCCGGGCAGAACACGCACGCCGAGCAGGCGCCATCCCTCCTCCTGGCGTGTGATGCGGCGCACGATGCCGATGCGCCATGGCCCGGAGGGGTCCGGGCGCAGGGCCAGCAGCTTGCCCACGCGCACCCATTCGCTCTGCTCGTCCTTGAGCGCGATGCCGACACCCGTTTCACTGCGGTCCCGCAGTGCCCAGTGTTCCAGCATGTGATCGTCGGCTGCGGCCAGGCGCTGGCTGACGCCGGCCTTGGTGCGCTGCGTGACGAAGCCATACAGCTTGATGTCCAGGATTTCCTCGGGCGTCAGCGATTGTGAGGCGTGCACGCCCGTGGCGATCTGCTGGTCCCGCTGCATGCGGGCGGCGATGTTGCGCAATTCGGGTACCACCTCGCAACGTCCGTCCACGGATTCCCGCGGGCTGGCGCGGCGTTCACGCGTATTGGCCGGAGACCATTCATTGCGTACATGGGCGATGAGATCGTAACCGTCCGGCAGGCGGAAGTCCTCACCCAGGCCCAGGGATGCCGGCATGGCACCGCCCTGCAGGGCATGCACCGTTTCATCCAGATGGGTCAGCAGCCGATGCGTATCCAGATAGCGGTAGGTGGGTTCCGTGGTTTTCTGGGTGCGGATGCGGCGCAGCCCCAGGCCGTGGGCGGTATCGACGATGAAGAAATGGCGTTCCGGGCCGTATGTGCTGTCCAGGCCATAGAGACTGGACCAGCCGGCCAGCCAGCGATCCACCATTTCGATCTGGCGTGGGGTCAGACTGCCGGTGCCCAGCGGGGAGAGCAGCAGCGCGCGCGAGTACTCGTCCATGCAGCTGGAGGGTGCGGACTCCTGCTCGTACAGCTTGAGGCGGTTCTGCTGGAAGCTGTCGAATTCGCTGATGCGGAAGATGTTGTGCATGCGCAGCCAAAGCTTTTCCTCGGCCCGCTCGTAGCGGAAATAGCGCCATTTGAAGATGTCCCCGAACCCGCGCAGGGCACGGGCGGCGATGAGGGGAATGTGCTGCTGGATCCTGCTGCCGCCTGGGTTGGCCACGAAGTCCATGAGGAAGGCATGGTAGCCACGGGTGATCTCCCAGTAAAAGGCATGGATGGCGGCCCACAGGCGGGACTCGATCACCTTGGACATGCGTGGATTGCGCAGATACTGCAGGCAGAGGGAGTACTGCATGTCGCGTGCCTGCTCATCCAGGTGCATCAGAGCCAGCAGCCGGTCCCTGGACATGGCCAGGCCGGCATGGTTGAACTGGATCAGATTCTGCACCACCTGCTCCTGGGCACTGTAGATGTCCCCTGTGGGCAGATTTTCCAGCCAGCGTGAAACCGTCTTCAGGTCGCTCAGGGGATCCTGGTCGTCCGCACTGGAAGACTTGCGTTTGAAGAATCCGAACATGCGTCTGAGTTCTTACCCGTCGAGTTTGGCGTCCACCCAGGCCACGACGGCGCGCAGGGCGCCCGGGAGCTTTCCGGGCTCGCTGCCGCCTGCCTGGGCCAGGTCCGGCCTGCCTCCACCCCTGCCCCCCACCTGGGCGGCCACGAAATTGACCAGTTCGCCGGCCTTGAGGCGACCGGTCAGATCCGGTGTAACCGCGGCGATGAGGGCCACCTTGCCGTCCTGGATGCTTCCCAGAACCAAGGCACAGGATTTCAGCCGGTCGCGCAGCTTATCGGCCAGTTCCCGCAAAGCTTTAGCATCGGCGCCTTCCACCTTCGCGGCCAGCACCTGCACGTCGCGTACCCGCACGGCCTGGGCCGCGAGGCCGTCGCCCTGGCTGGCGGCCAGCCTGGACTTGTAGTGTTCCAGTTCCCTTTCCAGGCCCTTGACATGGTCCTGGATCTGGGTGATGCGCGCGGCCACGTCTGCGGGCTGGACATGCAGCCGGTCCGCGGCCGCAAGCAGGGTGTCTTCCTGGCGCTGGATTCGGGCCAGGGCGCCCAGGCCGGTGACTGCCTCGATCCGGCGCACCCCGGCCGCCACCCCGCCTTCTCCCGTGACCTTGAACAGACCAATGTCGCCGGTACGCGCCACATGGGTGCCCCCGCACAGCTCTCGGCTGCTGCCGATGTCCAGGACCCGCACCTCGTCACCGTACTTCTCGCCAAAGAGCATCATGGCGCCGCTTCTCTGTGCTTCCTCGATGGGCATGACGCGGGCCTGAGTGGCGGAGTTGGCCAGGATTTCCGCGTTCACCAGGGCCTCCACGCGCTGGATTTCCTCCGCCGTCATGGGCTGGGTGTGCGCGAAGTCGAAGCGGGTCTTGTCCGCATCCACCTGGGAGCCCTTTTGCTGCACATGTGCGCCCAGCACTTCGCGCAGGGCCTTGTGCATGAGGTGGGTGGCGGAGTGGTTGCGCATGGTGGCCTGGCGCAGCGCTCCGTCCACCCGGGCGCTGACGCTGTCGCCCACGGTCAGGGTACCGGTGCGGAGCACGCCATGATGACCATGAACCTGGGCCTGGATCTTTTGCGTGTCTTCCACCTTGAAGATGCCGTTGCCGGCACGCAGTTCACCCCGGTCCCCCACCTGGCCGCCGGACTCGGCGTAGAAGGGGGTATGGTCCAGTACCACCACGCCCAAATCGCCTTCGTGCAGGACCTGTACGGGGCTGCCGTCCCTGTACAGGCCCCGTACCGTGGCGGCATGTTCCAGCGTGTCGTAGCCGTGGAAGGTGGTAGCCGCCCCCTCGTATTCCAGATTCAGGGCCATCCTGAACTTGCCGGCGGCCCGGGCCTGCTCCTTCTGATGGGCCATGGCGGCGTCGAAGGCGGTCTCGTCCACACGGATGTTGCGCTCGCGGCAGATGTCGGCGGTCAGATCCAGGGGAAAGCCATAGGTATCGTGCAGTTTGAAGGCGGTGTTGCCGTTGAACACGGTGCCGCCGCCCTGCAGCATTTCTGCCAGTTCGCCCTCCAGAATGGCCATGCCGTGCTCGATGGTGGCGAAGAAGCGTTCCTCTTCCTGGCGCAGGGTGTGCATGATCCTGGACTGGCCGGCTGCCAGTTCGGGGTAGGCCTCGCCCATCTGCTCCACCAGATCCGGTATCATCTTGTGGAAGAAGGCGCCCCGGACACCCAGCTTCCAGCCATGGCGTATGGCCCGGCGGGTGATGCGGCGCAGCACATAGCCCCGGCCTTCGTTGCCGGGAATGACGCCGTCGGCGATGAGGAAGGCACAGGCGCGAATGTGGTCCGCCAGCACGCGCAGCGAGGGGCTGCCCATGTCCGCGGTGGAGGTCTCCCGGGCGGCGGCCTGGACCAAGGCCTGGAACAGGTCGATCTCATAGATGGAATCCACGCCCTGCAGCACGGCGGAGACCCGCTCCAGGCCCATGCCCGTATCCACGCTGGGTTTGGGCAGGGGATGCATGATGCCGGCCTCGTCCCGATTGAACTGCATGAACACCAGGTTCCAGATCTCGATGTAGCGGTCGCCGTCTTCCTCCGGGGTGCCGGGCAGGCCACCACGGATGTGCTCGCCATGATCGTAGAAGACCTCGGTACAGGGGCCGCAGGGACCGGTATCCCCCATCATCCAGAAGTTGTCGGAAGCGTAGCGCGCACCCTTGTTGTCGCCGATGCGGATGACCCGCTCGTCGGGCAGGCCCACCACGCGGGTCCAGATGTCGAAGGCCTCGTCGTCCTCTGCATAGACCGTTATCCAGAGTTTCCCAGCGGGCAGCGCGAAGACCTGGGTGAGGAGTTCCCAGGCATAGACGATGGCGTCCTGCTTGAAGTAGTCGCCAAAGCTGAAGTTGCCCAGCATCTCGAAGAAGGTGAGATGCCGCGCGGTGTAGCCCACGTTCTCCAGATCGTTGTGCTTGCCACCGGCGCGCACGCATTTCTGGGAGGTGGCGGCGCGCTTGTAGGGACGCTTGTCGAAACCCAGGAACACGTCCTTGAACTGATTCATGCCCGCGTTGGTGAACAGCAGGGTGGGGTCCCCCAGGGGCACCAGGGAGGACGAGGCCACGACGGTGTGTCCCTTGGAAGCAAAAAAATCGAGGAATTGGCGGCGAATGTCGCGGCTTTTCATGGCATGGGCCGGTGAATCGGGAACCCGCCCGATTGTAGCGGCGAAAATCCACGCAAGGTGGGCTGTTCAGCGGCGTTTGAAGAGCAGGTCCCGGACACCATGGCCCAGGCGAACCCCGCGCTGTTCGAACTTGGTGAGCGGACGGTGATCCGGGCGCGGCACATAGCCCTCGCCGGTATTGACCAGGTTGGCATCGGCACCCAGGACTTCCAGCATCTGCCGGGCATAGTCCTCCCAGTCCGTGGCCAGGTGCAGATAGCCCCCCGGCTTGAGTTTTTGTGTCAGCAGGGCCACGAAGGCCGGCTGGATGAGACGGCGCTTGTGATGACGCTTCTTGGGCCAGGGATCGGGGAAGAAGATGTGTACGCCCTCCAGGCTGGCGTCGGCGAGCATGTATTGCAGTACGTCCACCGCGTCATGCCGGATGATGCGCACATTGCCAAGGCCCAGCTCCCCGATCCACTTCAGCAGGGCGCCCACCCCGGGGGTGTGCACTTCCACTCCCAGATAGTCGGTTTCGGGGTGGGCCTGGGCGATGGCGGCGCTGGCCGCCCCCATGCCAAAACCGATCTCCAGCACCCGGGCGGCTTGGCGACCGAATACGGCATCCAGGTCCAGGGGCGCGGTCTTGTAGGGCACGAGGAAGCGGGGCCCCAGTTCCTCCAGCGCGCGCTGCTGGCCAGTGCCCATGCGTCCGGCGCGCAGCACGAAAGAGCGTACCGAACGCGGGTCTGGGGTATCCGCCCGCGCCCCGACATGGGGCCTGGCCGTCTCCGCCTTCAAGAGCCGATGATGCCGGAGGTGGGCGAGGAGGGGCTGGCCTGGTATACCTTCTTGGCCATGCGCCCGGCCAGGAAGGCCTCGCGGCCGGCCTGAACCGCCTTTTTCATGGCCGAGGCCATGAGCAACGGGTTCTTGGCCCCGGCGATGGCGGTGTTCATGAGCACGGCGTCGCAGCCCAGCTCCATAGCGATGGCGGCATCCGAAGCGGTGCCCACGCCGGCATCGACGATCACCGGCACCGTCAGGCGGGCGAGGATGATCTCCAGGTTCCATGGGTTGAGGATGCCCATGCCGGAACCGATGAGGGAGGCCAGCGGCATGACCGCCACACAGCCGATGTCTTCCAGCCTTCTGGCGACGATGGGGTCGTCACTGGTGTAGACCATGACCTTGAATCCCTCCTTGACCAGCACTTCGGCGGCCTGCAGGGTTTCCACCACGTTGGGATACAGGCTCTGGGGATCCCCCAGGACTTCCAGCTTCACCAGATCGTGACCGTCCAGCAGCTCGCGCGCCAGGCGCAGGGTGCGGATGGCGTCCTCCGCCGTGTAGCAGCCTGCGGTGTTGGGCAGGTAGGTGTATTTCGACGGCGGCACGGCGTCCAACAGGCTGGGTTGGCTCGGATCCTGGCCAATGTTGGTGCGGCGGATCGCTACCGTGACGATCTCGGCGCCCGAGGTCTCGATGGCAAGTCGGGTCTGATCGAAGTCCTTGTACTTGCCGGTACCCACCAGCAAACGGGAAGAATAGGCCTTACCGGCGATGAACAGGGAATCCATGGTGCTCTGAACCTGGGTCAGCCTCCCCCCACGGCGACGACGATTTCCAACGCATCTCCGTCCTGGGCCAGGACCTGGCCATGCTGGCTCTTCGGCACGATTGCACCGTTCTTTTCGACCGCCACGCGTCGATCGGCCAGTTCCAGACGGGCCAGCAGCTGCTCGATGCTCAGCGGGCTTGCAAAAGGGTGGGGCTCACCATTGATGTTGAGGGTAATCACGATGCAGGTCGCTCATTCGGGGGCCGCGCAAGCGGGCAGATCCAGTACAATCCACGCCCGCAAGTTTACATCGCGGGTGTAGTTCAATGGTAGAACGGCAGCTTCCCAAGCTGCATACGAGGGTTCGATTCCCTTCACCCGCTCCAGCCCCATTCCTGCACAAGGCCAGTCCCGCACCGGACTGGCCTTTTTGCTTTTGCACGCCCGCCCTCGCTCACAGCTCGGGCGGCAGGTAGAGCGACTCCTTCACCTCCTCCATCACCACGTAGCTGCGCGACTCGGTCGCCGAGGGCAGCTTGAGCAGGATGTTGCCGAGCAGGCGGCGGTAGTCGCTCATCTCGGCGATACGCGCCTTGATCAGGTAGTCGAAGTCGCCCGACACGAGATGGCATTCCATCACCTCCGGCACGAAGGCGAGCTCCTTCTTCACCCGGTCGAAGGCATCATTGGACTTGGCCGACAGCTTGAGCTCGACAAACACCAGCAACGCCCGGCCGAGCGCGTGTGGATCCACGCGCGCGTGATAGCCCGTGATCACACCCTCGCGCTCCATGCGCCGCACGCGTTCGGTGCACGGGGTCGCCGACAGGCCGACGCGCTGCGCCAACTCGGTCATCGAAAGGCGCCCGTCCTTCTGCAGAAGATCGAGGATTTTCAGGTCGATACGGTCGAGTTCGCGCATTTCACTCCCATCCCTACCAAGGCACCACCTGATTCAGGCGTTATCGCTATTTAACCGCCAATAATAGGTGACTTTCTCTGCACAAGCATTCCTACACTGCCGATATTCAACCTATATCCGGCAGGAGACCTGAAATGCACGTCATCGTACTCGGCAGCGGCGTCGTCGGCACCACGACAGCATGGTATCTCGCGCAGCAAGGTGCACAGGTCACCGTGATCGACCGCCAACCTGGTGCAGCCCTCGAGACCAGCTTCGCCAATGCCGGTCAGGTATCACCCGGCTACTCCACGCCCTGGGCCGCACCCGGCATCCCGCTCAAGGCGCTCAAGTGGCTGTTTCAGCGCCACGCCCCACTCGCCATCCGCGCCGATGGCAGCCTCTTCCAGTTGCGCTGGATGGCGAAGATGCTGGCCAACTGCTCAGGCGCACGCTACGCGGTGAACAAGGAACGCATGATGCGCGTCTCGGAATACAGCCGCGACTGCCTGCGCACGCTGCGCGAAACGACCGGCCTGCACTACAAGAGCGCAGCCGCGGCACCTTGCAAGTCTTCCGCACCCAGGCGCAGCTGGACGCGGCGGCACGCGACATCGCCGTGCTCGATGAGTGCGGCGTACCCTATGAACTGCTCACCGGCGATGATGTGGCGCGGGCGGAGCCGGCGCTGGCGCAGCGTCCCAGCAGGCTCGCAGGTGGCCTGCGTCTGCCCAACGACGAAACCGGCGACTGCCGCCTATTTACCGAGCGGCTCTCACAGATGGCAGAGCAGGCGGGGGTGCAGTTCCGTTTTGGCGTGGAGGTGCGCGAGTTGGTGCAGCGTGGTGGCCACATTGCGGGCGTACGCACCGCCGGCAATGACGCTCAGGCGGAAAACGAGCTGCTTACCGCTGACCGCTACGTGCTCGCCTTCGGCAGCTATTCGCGCCCAATGGCTGCCAGCCTCGGGCTGGATCTCCCGGTGTACCCGGTGAAGGGTTATTCGCTGACCATTCCGCTCATCGACGCAGCCCGGGCGCCGGTATCGACCGTGCTCGACGAAACCTACAAGGTGGCCGTGACCCGCTTTGACGACCGTATCCGCGTCGGCGGCATGGCTGAGCTGGGCGGCTTCGATCTGCGCCTGAACCCGCGCCGCCGCGAGACCCTGGAATTGGTGGTAAGCGACCTCTTCCCGGGCAGCGGCGCGGTGGACAAGGCCGAGTTCTGGACCGGCCTGCGTCCGATGACGCCCGACTCGACACCAATCATCGGTGCCACGCCCTTCCCGGAGCTGTTCCTGAACACCGGGCACGGCACTCTGGGCTGGACCATGGCCTGCGGCGCCGGCCAGCTCGTGGCCGATCTGGTCACCGGCCGCCAGCCCGCAATCCGTCACGAGGACCTGGGCCTCACCCGTTACCACGGCGGGAACGCCGGACGGCAACCCCGGACGGAAGGCGGCCGCATGCTAGGCACCGCCTGATCCCGGGCGCCCCCGCCCCAGCGGCATTGCAGGCGAGCGCGTTTCCCCGCACCATCACGCGTTTACCCGTATCGCCCCGCCCCCGGAAGCCCACATGCGACCTGCACGCGCCCTCGTCGACCTCGCTGCGCTACGCCACAACTACCGCATCGCCCGCCACCTGCATGGCGGTCGGGCGCTTGCCGTGGTAAAGGCGAACGCCTACGGCCATGGGGCCACGCGCTGTGCGCAGGCGCTTGCCGATGAAGTGGACGGTTTCGCGGTGGCCTTTCTAGACGAAGCCCTCGCGCTGCGAGAGGCCGGCGTCGTCGCTCCCATCCTGCTTCTTGAGGGGGTCTTCGACGCCGCTGAGCTGACGCAGGCGGCCGCACACCGACTCTGGATCGTCGTGCACCACGAAGCACAGCTGCGCATGCTGGAGACGACGCCGCTCGACCATCCGCTGCAGGTCTGGCTGAAGGTGAATAGCGGCATGAACCGCGCCGGCTTCACGCCCGAAACCACCTCGGCCGCCTGGCAGCGCCTGCGCGCCTGTGAGCGGGTGGGCGAAATCACGCTCATGACCCACTTCGCGCGCGCCGATGAGCCTGGCGAGCAGGCAACGCTGGAGCAGATCGCACGCTTCGACGCGGCGACAGCCGGCCTGCCCGGCGCGCGCAGCCTAGCGAACTCTGCGGCCGTCCTGGGCTGGCCGCAGGCAAGACGCGACTGGGCGCGACCCGGCATTTTGCTCTACGGTGCCGACCCGATGCCCGACGCCGCACACGGCCTGCAGCCGGTGATGACGCTCGAGAGCGCAGTCATGGCGACACGGGAGATCGGGTCGGGCGAGCCGCTCGGCTATGGCGGGCGCTTCGTGGCCCAGCGACCGACCCGCATCGGCCTGGTCGCCATGGGCTACGCGGACGGCTATCCGCGCGTGGTGCCGGACGGCACGCCGGTCACGGTGGACGGACGGCCGTCTCGCGTGATCGGGCGGGTGTCGATGGACATGCTTACGGTCGACCTCACGGACCACCCCGGCGCACGCATCGACAGCCGGGTGGAACTATGGGGCAATGAGGTTGCGGTCAACACCGTGGCGCAGGCCGCAAGCACGATCGCCTACGAGCTGCTGTGCAACGTGAAGCGCGTACGCTTCGAGTACCGCGACTGAAGGTATTCCGGAATGACCGTGCCGGCGACGGCGCGGCCATCCCGGCAGGCATCACTGCCGCACGCGGTCGATGACCACCGTCACTCCGGAGGCGTCGGGGGCAACCGGCGCACTCTCCCCTTCGAGATCACCCGCACGCGCAGTGGCGTCACCGCCCTTGGCCACCCGCGCCGCGATCACCACGCGCTCGGGCACCGCTGCATCGCCCATCATGAGTGTGGCGCCGTCGAAGTCGAACGCCAGGGGCAACTCCCCGCCGGTGAAGCGCAGCGCAGCCAGCGGCGGACCGCCCGCCTCGCCGCGCACGAAGACGAACACTGTGTCCCCGGCCGCAACCTGGTCCGCCAGCGCCCCGGCGAGTTCGAGCCGTCCGGCAACTCTGAGCGCGGAGGCACCGACCGCCGCCGGCGCTGTACCTTCGTTCTCACCCAGCGGCGGCATCCCGGCCTTGGCGCGCGCGTCGTTGATACTGGCACGCACGCCAGCCGCGGCTTCGTCACCGGAGGGGATCTGAACCAGGATCCGCTCCCAGTACTCCGCCGCCCCCTTGAAGTCCTTACGCTGGTAGGCGGCCGTGCCGGCCAGTGCGAGCGCCTTGGGATGGCCGGGAGCGGCCGCAAGCGCGCGCTGAACCAGTTCGGCCGCCTTGCCATCGAAGCCTTCCATCGCGGCCACCACGTCCGCCCAGTCGGCGAGTACATTGGGATTGTTCGGCACCACGCGGTCGAGCTGCTCATAGGCAGTGGAGGCTTTGGGCAGGTCCTCGAGCACCAGATAGGTGCGGGCGAGCATGGCCCAGCCTTCGGCGTTATCCGGCTCTTCCTTCAGGCGCGCCTCGAGCGAGCCCACCATGTCCTGGATCTGGTCCTGCGTGAAGCCTTGCTGGGTGGCGACGTTCTCG
>JAKQCX010000012.1 GCA_029558905.1 Pseudomonadota bacterium | reverse complement strand
GAGAGGGGTTTTGGTGTTGAAGTCCTTGTTTGGTAAGGGTTTTGGCGGGGTTGCACTTTGACTTCCATGAGGCTACACTCCGCCCCTCCCTTGGATAACTCGTCACACAAACGCTGGCTCATCTGGCGGATTTTGGTGGCGACTGCGCCGTTATCGGCGTGGATAACGATTTTCCCCGACTTGTAATTGGCAACGCGCGCAGCATGCCGCAGCCCGGAAGGGGCTATTGCTTCGAAGCGACGCGAGAGCTTTTGCAGCAGACGGGCGTGGGCCATGATCCGGCTCGTGCTGGCGTCGCTGTCGAGATAGTGCTCTGGCCCTTTGTACATAGGAGGTTCCGTGCAGATCATTCTGGTTTCGCGTCATCTGAAGGCGGCGCGCACATTCACCATTATGCCTTGGCATGTGGTTGCCACGCTGCTTGTCTTCCTGGCCCTGGTTTTTTCCACCTCGGCCCTGTTTTCCTGGTTGTCGGTGCACCTTCGCCTGCCGCTGATCGAGGACCTGCTCGTCAAGTTGCAGTTGCAGGAGAGCCAGAAAACCCGCAATTACCTCGACAACAACCTGCAACTGATGGCCACCCGTCTGGGGGAGTTGCAGGGGCAGGTGCTGCAACTCGATGCCCTGGGCGATCGTGTATCCGGCCTGGCCGGCATCAAGCGCGAGGCGTCCCTCGGTATCGTGAAACCCAGTCAGGGCGGCCCTTATCTGCCGGCGCCGACCTCGCCGAACGCCATGCAGTCGGAAATCGACCGCCTGGCCGACGAAGTGGAGCGTCACAGCGACGATCTGGTCTATCTCGAATTCAAGCTGCTCGAAAAACGGGTCAAGGATCGTTTGCTGCCGACGATGCTGCCGGTCAAGGATGCGACGCTGGGTTCGTCCTTCGGCTACCGGGCCGACCCGATCGCCGGCCTGCGCTCGATGCACGAAGGTCTCGACTTTTCTGCCGAAACCGGCACGCCGGTGGTTGCCGCGGCAGATGGCGTCGTGCTGTCGGCCACCTATCACCCGGAATATGGCAACCTGATCGAAGTCGATCACGGCCAGGGCCTGACTTCGCGCTATGCCCACTTGTCCCGCATGGACGTGACGCCCGGTGCGCTGGTCAAGCGGGGGGGGCGCCTGGGCGCGGTCGGCAGCACCGGTCGGTCCACCGGCCCGCACCTGCATTTTGAGGTGCGCATGCTGGGTGTCGCCCAGAATCCCGCTCAATTCCTGAAACAGGGCGAGGAATACGCGCAGGTCAGGCGGCGCTGAAGCGAGGAACGCCGCACTTGATTTAGGTCGCCATCATCGCCGGGTGGGGGCATGCTAGAATCAGCCCTTTGCCGCCACCCGCGCAACCACCTACCATCGCGATGATATCCGGCCTACTCAAGAAGATTTTCGGCAGCCGCAATGACCGGCTGATCAAGCAATACTCCCAGACCGTCAAGCGCATCAATGCGTTCGAGCCCGCCCTGCAGGCGCTCACCGACGAGCAACTGCGGGCCAAGACCGACGAGTTCCGTCAGCGCCATGCCAACGGCGAGTCGCTCGACGACTTGCTGCCCGAGGCTTTCGCTGTCGTCCGCGAGGCTGGCAGGCGGGTGCTCGGCATGCGTCACTTCGATGTCCAGATGATCGGCGGCATGGTCCTGCATTACGGCAAGATCGCCGAAATGCGGACCGGCGAAGGCAAGACCCTGGTCGGCACGCTGCCCGCCTACCTGAATGCCATTTCCGGCAAGGGTGTGCATGTCATCACGGTGAACGACTACCTGGCGACCCGCGACTCCGAATGGATGGGACGCCTGCACCGCTTCCTCGGCCTGTCGGTCGGCGTCAATCTGTCGCAGATGGACCACGAGGCCAAGCAGGCTGCCTACGCGGCCGACATCACCTACGGCACCAACAACGAATTCGGCTTCGATTACCTGCGCGACAACATGGTCTATACGGCCGACCAGCGCGTGCAGCGCAGCCTGAATTTCGCCATTGTCGACGAAGTGGACTCCATCCTGATCGACGAAGCGCGCACGCCGCTGATCATCTCCGGCCAGGCCGATGATCACACCGATCTTTACCTGCGCATGAAGGACGTCGTTCCGACGCTGACCCGTGCCATGGAAGAGAAGGGCGAAGGCGATTACTGGGTCGACGAGAAGGGGCACCAGGTTCACCTCTCCGAAGCCGGCTACGAAAACGCCGAGCGCTTGCTGGCCGAGCATGGCCTGCTCAAGGAAGGCAGCAGCCTCTACGATGCCGCCAACATCCTGCTGATGCACCACCTGAATGCTGCCCTGCGCGCCCTGACGCTGTTCCACAAGGACCAGCACTACGTCGTGCAGAACGGTGAAGTAGTCATCGTCGACGAATTCACCGGTCGCCTGATGGCCGGTCGCCGCTGGTCGGACGGCCTCCACCAGGCCGTCGAAGCCAAGGAGGGCGTCGATATCCAGGCTGAAAACCAGACCCTGGCCTCGATCACCTTCCAGAATTATTTCCGGATGTACAACCGCCTGTCCGGCATGACCGGCACGGCCGACACCGAAGCCTACGAATTCCAGCAGATCTACGGCCTGGAAACCGTCGTCATCCCGACCCACCGGCCGATGGTCCGCAAGGACATGAACGACCTGGTGTACAAGACGGCCGACGAAAAGCACGCGGCCATCGTTGCCGACATCAAGGATTGCGCCAAGCGTGGCCAGCCGGTGCTGGTCGGCACAACCTCGATCGAGAATTCCGAGCTGCTGTCTTCTCTGCTCGACAAGGAAAAGCTGGCCCACCAGGTGCTCAACGCCAAGCAGCACGCCCGCGAAGCCGAGATCGTCGCCCAGGCCGGTCGTCCGGGCATGATCACCATTGCCACCAACATGGCCGGTCGCGGTACCGACATCGTGCTGGGTGGCAACATCCAGAAGCAGGTCGACGCCATTCAGGCCGACGAAGCCTTGTCGGCGGCCGACAAGGAACAGAAGGTCGCTGCCTTGAGGGAAGAGTGGCAGCAGGTGCACAACACCGTGCTGGAGGCCGGTGGCCTGCACATCATCGGTTCCGAACGCCACGAGTCGCGCCGCATCGACAACCAGTTGCGCGGCCGCGCCGGTCGCCAGGGCGATGCCGGCTCGTCGCGTTTCTACCTGTCGCTCGACGACCAGTTGCTGCGCATCTTCGCTGGCGAGCGCCTGCGCGCCATCATGGACAAGCTGAAGATGCCGGAGGGCGAGGCCATCGAGCATCCGCTCGTCACCCGTTCGCTGGAGTCGGCGCAGCGCAAGGTCGAGGCCCGCAACTTCGACATCCGCAAGCAATTGCTCGAATATGACGACGTTGCCAACGACCAGCGCAAGGTGATTTACCACCAGCGCAACGAATTGCTGGAAACCGACGACATCTCGGAAACCATTTCCGCCATGCGCCAGAGCGTCATCACCGAGGTCGTCCGCGCCCACGTGCCGGAAGACTCCGTCGAGGAGCAGTGGGACATGGAAGGCCTGGAGCGGACGCTGGCCACCGAGCTGCAGATTGCCGCCCCGGTTGGCCAGTGGTTCAAGGACGAGCCGACCTTGTCCGACGAGGAAATCCTCGGGCGCATCGTCAAGGAGGCCGACGAGGCCTACCTGGCCAAGGTCGAACTGGTCGGCGCTGAAACCTTCCATCAGTTCGAGCGCAACGTCATGCTGCAGAGCCTGGACAGCCACTGGCGCGAGCATCTGGCGGCACTGGATCACCTGCGCCAGGGCATCCACCTGCGCGGCTATGCCCAGAAGAACCCGAAGCAGGAATATAAGCGTGAAGCTTTCGAGCTGTTCGAAGGCCTGCTCGATATGGTGCGTCGCGAAGTGACCCGCATCGTCTTCACCGTGCAGATCCGTTCGCCGGAAGACGTTGAGGAAACCGCGCCTGCCGATGTGCAGAACGTCCAGTATCAGCACGCCGGTTTTGACGAGACGCTGGGTGAGGGCGAAGCCCGGTTGCAGGACGTTTCTCCGGCCGAGGCTGGGCCGAAGATCGGCCGCAACGATCCCTGCCCCTGCGGTTCAGGCAAGAAATACAAGCACTGCCACGGAAAACTGTCCTGATCTGATCCCAAGGCACCCGACGGTGCCTTGATGCTTTTGGAGCCACGAGAATGCCTGTCAATTACGCTACCCCCGCCGCCGATCAGCTCTTTCCGGTCGCTGGTGTTCGCCTCGGCGTTGCCGAAGCGGAAATCCGCAAGAAGAACCGTCGCGACCTGACCCTGGTTGCGCTCGATGCTGGCTGCACGGTGGCTGGCGTGTTTACGCAGAATCGCTTCTGCGCGGCGCCGGTGCAGCTCTGCCGTAACCATCTGGCAGCGGGCAAGGAAATCCGCGCCCTGGTTATCAACACCGGCATCGCCAACGCGGGTACCGGCGAGCCGGGGCGTCAGACGGCGCAGGCCTCCTGCGCTGCGGTGGCCGAGTTGCTCGGCATTGCTGCCGACCAGGTGCTTCCCTTCTCGACCGGCGTCATCCTCGAGCCGCTGCCGGTGGACCGCCTGAAGGCCGGCCTGCCCGCCGCCAGGGCCGATCTGAGGGCCGACAACTGGCACGCTGCAGCGCACGCCATCATGACCACCGATACCCTTGCCAAGGCTGCGTCGCGTCGCGTCACGGTAGGTGGCAAAACGATCTCGATCTCGGGTATTTCCAAGGGCGCCGGCATGATCAAGCCGAACATGGCGACCATGCTCGGCTTCGTCGCCACCGATGCCGGCATTGCCCAGCCCATGCTCGACAAGCTGGTCAAGGAAGCGGCCGACGCCTCCTTCAACTGCATTACCGTCGATGGCGATACCTCAACCAACGACTCTTTCGTAATGATCGCCACCGGCCAGTCCGGTGCCGCCTTCGCATCCGACTCCGATGCCGGCTGGCCCGAGGTCAAGGCCGCCATCGTTGCCGTTGCAGTTGAACTGGCACAGGCCATCGTCCGCGACGGCGAAGGCGCCACCAAGTTCATCGAGGTGCGCGTGCAAGGCGGTCGGGACGAGGCGGAATGCAAGCAGGTGGCCTATGCCATTGCCCGCTCTCCCCTGGTGAAGACCGCCTTCTTCGCCTCGGACCCCAACCTGGGCCGCATCCTCGCCGCCGTGGGCTATGCCGGCATCCAGGACCTGGACGTGGAGCGCGTCCGCCTGTGGCTGGGCAATGTCCTGGTGGCCGAGCACGGTGGCCGCGCCGACACCTACCAGGAAGCCGAGGGTGCCCGGGTCATGGCGGAAGCCGAGATCAGCGTGCGTGCGCACCTGGCGCGAGGCGAAGCCGAGGCCACGGTATGGACCTGCGATCTCTCCTACGAATACGTGAAGATCAACGCGGAGTACCGCAGCTGATGGCCGGACACGTCCCCCCCGAACTGGCCCTGCTCGTCGCCCGCGCCAGCGATCTGCTGGCCCGGCTGGATGCCTGGCTGCCGCCGCCCCCTCCCGTCATCGACTGGCGCGCCACCCTGGCCTGCCGCTGGCGCACATACATGGGGCATGGCCGGCTCATGCCGGTGCGCCAGCTCAACTGTCCGCCCTGGCAGGCGCTTGCCCGCATCGACGCGCAGAAGGCCGCCCTGGAGCGCAACATCCGCCAGTTCCTCAAGGGCCTGCCGGCCAACAACGTGCTGCTGGCCGGCAGCCGTGGCTGTGGCAAGTCGTCCCTCATCAAGGCCCTGCTGCCCCGCTTTGCCAGACAGAGGCTGCGTCTGGTGGAGGTGGAACGGGAAGACCTCATGCATCTGCCGGAGATCGGCGAACACCTGGCGGGCCAGCCCTGGCGCTTCCTGCTGTTCACCGACGACCTGTCCTTCGAGCCGGGAGACGCCGCCTACAAGCCCCTCAAGGCTGCCCTGGACGGCTCGGTGGCGGGCCTGCCGGAGAACGTGCTCATCGCCGCCACCTCCAACCGGCGTCATCTCATGGCGGAATTCATGGCCGAGAACACCGCCGCCCGCCACGACGGGCAAGGGGAGCTGCGGCCGGCAGAGAGCACGGAAGAAAAGGTCAGCCTGTCGGATCGCTTCGGCCTGACCCTGAGCTTCTGGCCCTTCGGCCAGGACGATTACCTGGCCATCGTCGACGGCTGGGTGGAGGCCCTGGGCGGCAAGCGCGACACGTCCATGCGCGCCGAGGCCCTGCAATGGGCCATCCAGCGCGGTGGGCGTTCCGGCCGGGTGGCGCAGCAGTTCGCGCGCGACTGGGTGGGCCGCCAGGGCCTGCGGCGCAAACACTGATACAGGCATAAGCATGACGGGGAGGAAACATGTCCTTGGCCATCGTCCGCAGCCGTGCCCTGGCGGGCATGGAGGCACCCGAAGTCGTCGTCGAGGCCCACCTGGCCAACGGCCTGCCCGCCTTCAATCTGGTGGGCCTGCCCGAGGCTGAGGTGAAGGAGGCCCGGGACCGGGTGCGGGCCGCCCTGCAGCAATCCGGCTTCGACTTCCCCCAGCGCCGCATCACCGTCAACCTGGCGCCCGCCGATCTGCCCAAGGAATCGGGCCGCTTCGACCTGCCCATGGCCCTCGGCGTGCTGGCGGCCTCGGGCCAGATCCCTGCCCAGGCGCTGGAAAGTTACGAGTTTGCCGGCGAGCTGGCGCTCACCGGTGGCCTGCGCCCGGTGCGTGGCGCGCTGGCCATGATGCTGTCCGCCGCGCGCGACGGGCGCGCCTTCATCCTGCCCGTGGAAAATGCGCGGGAGGCAGCACAGGTGCGCGATGCCCGGGTGTTCGGCGCGCACAGCCTGCTGGAGGTCTGCGCGCACCTGCTGCAGCGCGCGACCCTGGTCCAGGCTGTTCCACGTGAAACCATGGCCGACCTGGCCTATCCCGACCTGGCGGACGTGAAGGGCCAGCATGGCGCCCGCCGTGCCCTGGAGGTGGCCGCCGCCGGCGGACATTCCCTGCTCATGAGCGGTCCGCCGGGCACGGGCAAGTCCATGCTGGCGCAGCGCCTGCCTGGCATCCTGCCGCCCATGACCCAGGACGAGGCCCTGGAATCCGCCGCCGTGCTGTCCCTGTCCGGCGCCTTCCGGCCCGAGGCCTGGGGCAGGCGTCCGTTTCGCGCGCCGCACCACACCGCCTCGGGCGTGGCCCTGGTGGGGGGCGGCAATCCGCCCCGCCCCGGAGAGGCGAGCCAGGCCACCCATGGCGTGCTGTTCCTGGACGAGCTGCCCGAGTTCTCTCGCCAGGCCCTGGAGGTGCTGCGCGAACCCCTGGAGAATGGGCGCATCACCATCTCGCGGGCGGCGCGGCAGTCGGACTTTCCCGCCCGCTTCCAGCTGGTGGCGGCCATGAATCCCTGCCCCTGCGGTTACCTCGGCCACCCCTCCGGCCGCTGCCGCTGCACGCCGGAGCAGGTGGCCCGCTACCGCAGCCGTCTGTCCGGGCCGCTGCTGGACCGCATCGACCTGCACATCGAGGTGCCCGCCCTGCCCGAGGCGGAACTGACCCAGGCCGGTGCGGGCGAGGCCTCCATGCCGACGCGCGCACGCGTGTCGCGCGCCCGGGAAGCCCAGGTCCGACGCCAGGGCAAGCCCAATGCCCACCTGGCGGGACGCGAGGTCGACCTGCACTGCCGCGCCGAGACGGCCGCACTGGAACTGCTGAAGCAGGCCATTCGCCGTCTCGACCTCTCGGCCCGCGGCTACCACCGCATCCTGCGCGTGGCCCGCAGCATCGCCGACCTTGCGGGTGCCGAGACCCTGTCGCCCGCGCACGTGGCCGAGGCCGTGCAGTACCGGCGCCTGGCAGGCACGGCCGGCTGAGCCACATGGCCATGCAGCCGCTGGAAAACTGGCGCGAGGAGAAGCGTTCCGCCTGGCTGTACCGCATCGTCTCCGACGCGGAATCCGGCACCCCGCGCCAGGTGCTGTTCCTGGAGCTGGCGCGCGCGGCGGAACGCCAGGCCGAGGCGTGGGCGGACGCCCTGCGGCGGGACGGCCGGCACGTGCCCGCGATCTGGCGTCCCGATCCGCGCACCCGCCTGATCGGCTGGCTCGTCCCACGCCTGGGGGTAGGCACCATGAAGGGCATCCTGGCCGCCATGAAGGTGCGCGGCATGAGCCTGTATCGGGGTCCGCGCCCGCATGGCATACCCATGCGCCTGGAACAGATCGATGCCGGCCAGCAGCGTGCACAGGACGGCAACAACCTGCGCGCCGCCGTGTTCGGCGTGAACGACGGCCTGGTCTCCAACGCCAGCCTGATCCTGGGAGTGGCCGGGGCCGGCGTGGACGCCAGGGTGGTGCTGCTCTCCGGCCTGGCCGGTCTGCTGGCCGGCGCCTTTTCCATGGCGGCGGGAGAATACGTGTCGGTGCGCTCGCAGCGGGAATTCCACGAATACCAGATGGCCCTGGAGCGCCAGGAGCTGGATCAATACCCCCAGGAGGAGGCGGCGGAGCTGGCCCTCATCTACGCCGCCAAGGGCATGGATGCAGCCCAGGCACGCCAGCTGGCCGACCGTCTGCTGCAGGACCCGGATCGCGCCCTGGATACCCTGGCGCGGGAGGAACTGGGCCTGAACCCGGATGCGCTGGGTTCGCCCTGGGGGGCGGCCGCCAGCTCCTTCCTGGCCTTCGCCCTGGGGGCTGGCCTGCCCGTGCTGCCCTATCTGCTGCTGGGGCGTGCGCACGCCCTGGGCGGCGTGGTGGCGGTGACCGGCATCGCCCTGTTCGGCGTGGGCGCCTCCCTCAGCCTGTTCACCGGCCGGCCGGCCCTGTCGGGTGGCCTGCGCATGCTGCTCATCGGTGGCGCAGCCGGCGCGTCGACCTGGGCGATCGGCCGGGCGCTGGGCATGGCTCTCGGCTAAACTCACGGGTCGTCATCGCGCGCACCAGGCCATGAAACGTACCTTCAGCATCGAGTTCTTTCCCCCCAAGACGGAGGAAGGCATCCTCAAGCTGCGGGCCGCCCGCCAACAGCTGGCCCAGCTCAAGCCCAAATTCTTCTCCGTGACCTTCGGCGCCGGCGGCTCCTCCCAGGATCGCACCCTGGAGACCGTGCGCGAGATCCAGGCCGAGGGCCTGGCCGCAGCGCCGCATCTGTCCTGCGTGGGCTCCACCCGGGCAAGCATCCGCCAGATTCTGCGGCTGTATCAGACACATGGCATCCGCCACATCGTCGCCCTGCGCGGCGACCTGCCCTCGGGCATGCCCGATCCCGGTGAATTGCGCTACGCCAACGAGCTGGTGGAGTTCATCCGCCAGGAGACCGGCGACTGGTTCGAGATCGAGGTGGCGGCCTATCCTGAGACCCACCCCCAGGCGCGCAGCTACCGGGAAGACCTGCTCAACTTCCGGCGCAAGTGCGAGGCCGGCGCCAACGCGGCCATCACCCAGTACTTCTTCAATACCGATGCCTATTTCAACTTCCTCGACGACTGCGCTGAGCTGGGCCTGAGCCTGCCCATCGTGCCCGGCATCATGCCCATCTCCAACTATGGCCAGCTGGCACGCTTTTCCACCCTGTGCGGCGCGGAAATCCCGCGCTGGCTGGGCCGCAAGCTGGAAGGCTACATGGACGACACCGCTTCCATCCGCGCCTTCGGCCTGGATTTCGTCACCGGCCTGTGCGAGCGCCTGTTGGCGGGCGGCGCGCCGGGACTGCACTTCTACACCCTGAACCAGGCCGGTCTCACCAGCACCCTGTGGCAGCGCCTGGGCCTGGGAGAATAAGACCGACGCACGGGCACGCGGCCCGCAGCCCCCGGCTGGAACCGCCTATATAAGTAGCGTGCACCAAGGAGGCAAACATGCGCATCTTGCTGGCAGACGATCATCCCCTGTTCCGGGAAGGCCTGAAGCCCGTCCTGGCGAAGCTGGATGCGGAGGTTGAACTGGTGGAGGCCATGGATTACCCCACCGCCTTCGCCACCATGCACCGCATGCGCCACCTGCACGGCGGCGTGGACCTGGCGCTGCTCGACCTGTACATGCCCGGCATGGACGGCGTGGAAGGCATCCTGCGCTTCCGTGCGGCCTTCCCGGACATACCCGTGGTGGTGCTGTCGGCCGCGGAACAGGTCATGGACATCCAGAAACTGCTGGCCGCCGGCGCCCTGGGTTACATCACCAAGGCCTCGCCCAGCGACGTCATCCTGAGTGCCCTGCGCCTGGTGCTGGCGGGTGGGGTGTTCATCCCGCCCAGCCTGCTGGACAGGCCCGGCGTGCCGGTGGGCCTGTCCACGCACGTCCGCAACAGCGCCCTGACTTCCCGGCAGATCGAGGTGCTGGGCGAGCTGGCCAAGGGCCTGAGCAACAAGCAGATCGCCAAGACCCTGGAGGTCACCGAGGGCACGGTGAAAATCCACCTGGCCGCCATCTTCCGCAGCCTCCAGGTCAACAACCGCACCGAGGCGGTACTGGTGGCCCAGAAGATGGGGCTGCACAAGCGCCGCTGAACCACGTACACCCCTCCCGCGCGAGCCGCCCTTGCCTGCCTCTCCGCCCATCTCCAATCCGTCCCACACCCTGAACCTGCGGCTGCGCATCCTGGTGGTCGCCCTGCTGCCCATGCTGGTGGCGGTTGGCCTGTTCGCCGCCTACTTCACCCACCGCAGCATCTCCAAGGCGGAAGCCAATCTGACCATGCGGGGCACGGATGCCGCGCGCCGTCTGGCCGAGGGAATCGCCTTCGACCTGTTCACGGGCAACCTGCCCAATGTCAAACGCCAGATGGATCTCGAACGCGGCAGCCTGGCTGCCCAGACCGTGGCGGTCGCCGACCGGCGCGAATGGATCCTGCTCAGCGGCGTGGCCGATCCCCTGCCCCTGCCCAACGGATCCACGCCCCCCCTGGTGCAGCGCCGGAATCGCCTGTATTTCTTCACGTATCCGGTCACCCTGCCCGCCCCCGGCGAGCAGGACCCGTATCTGGACGCCCATCCGCCACCCGACCAGCCTTTTGCCTATGTCGTGCTGGCCATGACACGCGCACCCGTCGAACTGGCCCGCTCCCAGGTCAGCCTGGCGGCGGCCGGCATGTCCATCATCAGCATCGGCCTGGCCCTGGTGCTGGCCTGGCGCCTGTCCGGGGTCGTAAGCCAGCCCCTGCAGGCCATCACCCGGGCCGTGGCCCGCATCTCCCAGGGTGAATGGAGCGAGCGCATCCGCGAGGACTCACCGGGCGAGATCGGCGCGCTGCAGCAGGGCATCAACCGCATGGCCATACGACTGGAGGAAAACCAGCGCATCCTGGAACAGCGCATCCTGGAAGCCACGGCCGAGCTGCGCGCGCAGAAGCAGCAGGCGGAATCCGCCAACCTGGCGAAGAGCCGCTTCCTGGCTGCCGCAAGCCATGACCTGCGTTAGCCGCTGCATGCCCTGACCCTACTGGTGGAAGCGCTCAGTGAACGCCTTACGGACGGCGAGACCCTGCGCCTGGCCGAACATATCGGTGCCTCCGCCAGCAGCATGGAAAGCCTGCTCAATGCCCTGCTGGACCTGTCCCGCCTGGATGCGGGTGCGGTGCAGTCCCGGCCGGAATGCTTTCCTCTCAGGCAGGTGATGGACCGCCTCGAACAGCAGTTCAGCCACATGGCCAGTGCCAAGGGCCTGCGTCTGCGCATGCACGCCGGCAATGCCTGGCTTTTCACCGATCCGGTCCTGCTGGAACGCATCCTCGCCAACCTGATCTCCAACGCCCTGCGCTATACGGACACGGGTGGTGTCCTGGTGGGGGTCCGACGCGTGCAGGACAACTGGCTGCGGCTGGAGGTGCGCGATACGGGCAAGGGGATTCCCGAGGCCTTCCAGACACATGTGTTCGAGGAATATTTCCAGCTGTCCAACCCCGAGCGCCACCGCGACAAGGGCCTGGGCCTGGGCCTGGCCATCGTCGCCCGCCTGGCCCGCCTGCTGGGCAGCCAGGTTCACGTGCAATCCCAGCTGGACAAGGGCTCATGCTTTCACCTGCGCTTTTCCCGCTGTCATCCCCGTACGCAGGAGGAACAGGCGCACAGCCCGGCCAGGGGCATCGCCATGCCCCTGGAACACGCCCTGGTGGCCTTCATCGACGACGATACCGCCATCCTGGAGGCCATGGTGCAGGTCTTCGATCAGTGGGGCGTGGCCCTGGCCGCCGGTGAGGACGGTGAGCAGGTACGCCAGGAACTGATCGAGCTGGGCCGCAGGCCGGACGTCATCCTGTCCGACTACCGACTCAAGAACGGCCGCACCGGCATCGAGGCCATCGCCAGCCTGCAGGCGGCCTTCGGCCCCCTGCCCGCGGCACTGATCACCGGCGACACGGCCCCGGACACCATCCAGGCCCTGCACCTGTCTGGCCTGCCGGTGCTGCACAAACCACTGAAGCCCGCCAAACTACGGGCCTTTCTCTCACACCTGCTGGCGCAATCCGCCACTCCCCCCAGCGTATGATCAAGATGCTTTCCCTCGCGCTCATCGCCCTGGGTGCCCTGCTGGCGCCCGCCTACTGGGTGTACGCCAAGTTCTATACCGGCAGCCAGGCACAGCGGCTGGACCTGACAGTGGCCGAAGGCTGGGCGGCCGAGGCGCGGCGCTGGGTCTCGCCGGACTTCGTCCTGAATCCGGACATGGCACCCGTGGGCCTGGTCCTGCTGGCGCAGGGGCACTTCTCTCCCAACATGGACGAGAGCAAGCCCCCGCGCGACCTGTATGCCGTCACCCTGTACCGCCAGGGGGAGGCCGCGCAGCCGCTGCAGATCTCCCTGGGCGTGAGTCAGGTGACCGACACCAACCCCAGTTTCCGCGAGCATCTGCTGCTCATGCAGCACGTCCAGCCCGGCACCTACCGCATGGAAGTCACGGCACTGAAGCCGCCCGTCATCCAGATCGAGCGCATGCAGCTGCAGGTGCGCCAGCACCTGCACGAACCCGACCCACGCATCGTCACCGCTGGCATCGTCGTCTTCATCCTGGGCCTGCTCGGCCTGGTGATCGGCTGAAACGGTGCGTGCCGGAGCATGCGGGACACGGTCATTCGCGTGACGACGCGGGCCGCAGCCGCGCAAGCTCGTCCGGCCCCAGCCAGCGCCAGGCGCCGACGGGCAGGTCCGCCGGCAGCCGCAAACCGCCCACGGACACACGCGCCAGGGCCTCCACCCGGTTCCCCGCCGCGGCGATCATGCGCCTGACCTGGTGATAGCGTCCCTGCGTGATCGTCAGCCTCAGCAAGTGTCCGCTCACTTGCTCGCAGACCGAGGCGGAAACAGGTTCCGGGTCGTCGCGCAGCACCACCCCCAGGCGCAGGGCACGCAACTGTTCCTGCGTGAGGGCATGCCGGGTGGTCACCTCATACACCTTGGGCAAGGCATATCTGGGCGAGGTGAGGCGGTGCAGGAAGGTACCATCATCGGTGAGCAACAGCAGGCCGGTGGTATCCACATCCAGGCGGCCCACGGGCTGCACCCCACGTTGCCGCAATTGCGCGGGCAGCAGGTCGAGCACGCCGGCATGCTGCCGGGGTGCTCGCGAACACTCGAATCCGGGCGGTTTGTGCAGCATCACATAGGCCCTTTCCCGGTAGCGCCAGTGCTGGCCATCCACCGTGAACGCCAGTTCCGCCGGCGGCAGTTCACACAGGGGGTTGTCGATCACGGCCTCCCCCACCCGTACCCTGCCATCACGAATCATTTGCCGGCAAGCCCTGCGGCTGCCGAAGCCCTGGGTGTGCAGGATGCGCTCCAGGCTGAGCGTGGGGATCGCGGGCATGGCGGCACCTCGCGTACAGGATGAAAACCGTATTCGGCATGTTGGGTGTGACGGTGCCACACCAGGCTACCCCGTCCCGTCATGCAAGACCCGCACGGAATGGTGCATATGCATCATGACGTGAGTTTACACATGCCCAGGTGCGGCGCCGAGACCTGCCAGAAAGGTCAAAAAATATCATGTTTATTCATTGGCTTGTTCAGTTGTTTCTTGCATGGCTTGAATATTGCTTGAGGAAGATGTGTTTCACGCTGCGGTCAGTCCTTGAAGGAGAAGAATCATGCAATCCAGGCTTTCTCTGTTCACCCTGTTGCTCACGGTGCAATTCGCCCTGCCGTCTCCTGCCACGGCTGCCCTTGCGGGCAATCCCAGCCTCAACCTGGACCAATACACGGATTTCACCACCTGGAACCTGTACGGCTCTGCCACGGCGGTCAATTTCATTGACGAGGGCTATCAGTTCAGCATCCTGCATCTGACTCAGGCGGGTACCGGCAATCAGGGTGGTGCGGCCTTTGCTCCCACCCCAACCATGCTGGATTTCGACCTGCCTTTCAGCATGGGTTTTTATTTCATGGTGCCACCGGGCACCATCCATGGCGATGGCATGACCTTTGTCCTCAGCCCCAATGACCCACAAACGATCAACGGCGGGGCCGGGCTGGTGCCCAGCACGGGTTCCGACCTGGGCTACGCCTACACGGGGTTGGGTGGCCGCGCGTTCGCCATCGATACCTTCAATTTTCCGGGCGAACCCGTGGCGCCCAGCATCCAGTGGCTCGGCAACGATTCCGGCATCCCGCTCGCATATACGGAATCCGGTCTGGATATCGATGATCTCCTCAACGACGATTCGGAGGATCCCTGGTACGCGTACATCAGCTATGTGCCATCCGGCAATGGCGATCAGACCGGGATCCTCACAGGCATGGTGAGTGGGCTATATCAAGGCAGTTTGGTCAGTTTCAGCGTGGTCGATAACGTCGACGGCAATGCCGAGGGCCTGCATGGTGTAGCGCTGTATTACGGCTTCACCGCCGCCAATGGCCTGGCAGACGACGGGCACCTGGTGGGCACGGCCATGCCCGTGCCCGAACCCCAGGCCTGGGTCATGATGCTGGCCGGTCTTGGCCTGCTGGGCTTCGTGGCACGCGCGCGCAGGGCCTGATACCCGAATCCCTGCCCATAGGCCATGCAAACGGCGGCCGTAGCCGCCGTTTGCATGGGGTGTCGCTCCCTCAGACGTCCAGGTTGCGGACCCCCAGGGCGTTGGTCTCGATGAAATTGCGGCGCGGTTCCACCTCCTCTCCCATGAGGGTGGTGAAAATGCCATCTGCGGCGATGGCATCCTCGATCTGTACCTTCAGCAGGCGGCGCACCGCCGGATCCATGGTGGTTTCCCAGAGCTGCTCCGGGTTCATCTCGCCCAGGCCCTTGTAGCGCTGGATGCCCAGGTTCTTCTTCACTTCTCCCAGCAGCCAGTCCAGGGCCTGACGGAAGTCCTGGGCCGGAGAGCGGGCCTCGCCACGACGGATTTCGGCGCCCGCGCGCAGCAGGCCCGCGAGGATCTCGGCAGTGTGGCGCAGCTGCTCGTAGTCACCACTTTCGATGAAGTAGGCGTCCAGATAACTGGTATGGGCGATACCGTGGCGGGTACGGGTGATTTCCAGGCGCCAGGCCGAACCGGCATCGGCTTCCGGCGGCATGGGCACCACCCGCACCGGCCCGAGCTTGCCCAGCTCCTCGCGCAGGCTATCTGCCGCGGCGTGCGCCCCGACCTCATCGCCCAGCGAAACGGCGGGCACGCGCAGCAGGCTGTAGAGCACGTCCGCATCCATGCGGCGCGCCAGACGCTCGATTATGGCCTCGGACAGGAGATACTCGCGCGCGATGCGCTCGAATGCGTCGTGCGTCAGGGGCTCGGCGCCGGATTCTGGGATCAACTGCGCGCCGTTCAGGGCCTCCCGCAACAGATATTGCTTCAGCTCGTAATCATCCTTGAGATAGGTCTCCCGCTTGCCCTGCTTCACCTTGTACAGGGGTGGCTGGGCAATGTAGATATGACCGCGCTCCACCAGTTCGCTCATCTGGCGATAGAAGAAGGTCAGCAGCAGCGTGCGGATGTGCGAGCCGTCCACATCCGCATCGGTCATGATAATGATGCGGTGGTAGCGCAGCTTGGTGGGATCGAAGTCATCCTTGCCGATGCCGGTGCCCAGGGCCGTGATCAGCGTGACCACTTCCTGGGAGGACAGCATCTTGTCGAAGCGCGATTTCTCGACGTTGAGGATCTTGCCCTTGAGGGGCAGGATGGCCTGGAACTTGCGGTCACGGCCCTGCTTGGCGGAACCGCCGGCGGAATCACCCTCCACCAGGTACAGCTCGCACAGGGCCGGGTCCTTCTCCTGGCAATCGGCCAGCTTGCCCGGCAGACCGGCGGAATCCAGCACGCCCTTGCGCCGTGTCATCTCACGTGCCCTGCGCGCGGCCTCACGGGCGCGCGCAGCTTCAACGATCTTGCCGCAGAGGGTCTTGGCATCCAGGGGCTTTTCCAGCAGATATTCCGCCAGCTTGGCGGACACCACTTCCTCCACTGCCGGGCGGGCCTCGGAGGACACCAGCTTCATCTTGGTCTGGGAAGAGAACTTGGGATCGGGCATCTTCACGGACAGTACGCAGGCCAGGCCCTCGCGCATGTCATCACCGCTGATGTCCACCTTGGCCTTTTTGGCGATCTCGTTTTCCTCGATGTACTTGTTGATCACCCGCGTCATGGCGGCGCGCAGGCCCGTGAGGTGGGTGCCACCATCCTGCTGCGGGATGTTGTTGGTGAAGCACAGTACCTGTTCCTGGTAGCCGTTGTTCCACTGCATGGCCACCTCGACGCTGATGACGGCGCCGCTGGCGTTGTTTTCTCCGCTCGCATGGAATACGTTGGGGTGCAGCACGTGCTTGTTGCGGTTGATGTATTCCACGAATCCCTTCACTCCGCCGGAAAAAGCAAAGTTCTCCGTACGCCCGTCGCGCTCGTCGATGAGCTCGATCTTCACGCCGTTGTTGAGGAAGGAAAGCTCGCGGATGCGCTTGGAGAGGATGTCGTAATGGAATTCCACTTGGCCGAAGATTTCCTCGTCGGCCATGAAATGCACCTCCGTACCGCTGCGCGTGGTATCTCCGAGGACACGCAGGGGCGATACCTCCACGCCATTGTGGATCTCCACGACGCGGTTGATCGGCTTGCCACGCTCGAACTCCAGGAGGTGCCTTTTGCCATCCCGGTGAATGACGAGGCGCAGCCATCTGGACAGGGCGTTGACGCAGGACACCCCCACGCCATGCAGGCCCCCCGAAACCTTGTAGCTGTTCTGATTGAACTTGCCGCCGGCATGCAGCACACACATGACGATCTCGGCCGCAGAGCGCCTGGGTTCGTGCCTGTCGTCGAACTTGATGCCCGTGGGAATGCCGCGCCCGTTATCGCTGACCGAAATGGAGTTGTCCGGGTGGATGATGACCTTGATATCGTCGCAATAACCGGCCAGGGCCTCGTCGATGGCGTTGTCCAGGACCTCGAACACCATATGGTGCAGGCCGGTGCCATCCGAAGTGTCACCGATATACATGCCCGGGCGCTTGCGCACCGCTTCCAGTCCCTCCAGCTGCTGGATGCTGGACTCGTCGTAACCACCGTTGCCGCCGTTTTGCTGTTCCACGTGAAACCTTCTTAGCTAGGGAATGGAAAGAGACGGGCCGGCGCAGGCGCGCTCCCGCTTCATGCTCTTTGGTGCTCCACCCATGTCAGATGCGCATGGGCATGACCACATAATGAAAACTGGCGTTCTCCGGCAGGCTGATCAGCATGGAACTGGTGGGGTCTCCGAACGAGCAGGCGACGACATCGCTCTCCAGATTGTTGAGTGCATCCTGCAGGTACTGGACATTGAAACCGATATCCAGCGGTTCGCCCTGGTAATCGATGTCCAGTTCTTCCTGGGCCTCTTCCTGCTCGTTGTTGCTGCAGGCGATGCGCAGACTGCCGGTGGTCAGTGCCAGGCGCGCGCCCCGGTACTTGTCATTGGTGAGGATGGCCGCGCGCGCCAGGGACTGGGACAGACGCGCGCGCTCGATGACGAATGCCTTGTCATGCCCCTGGGGTATGACACGCTGCCAGTCCGGGAACTTGCCATCCACCACCTTGCTGCGCAGCTCGAAGTCGGAGCGCCGGAAGACCACCTGGTTCGGACTCACCCGCAGGTGCACGGCCTCATCACCGTCTCCCAGCAGCTTGACCAGTTCGAGCACGACCTTGCGCGGCAGGATTACGTCCACCTCCTGATCGAGCTCTTGCGGAAGATCCAGCGCATCCACTGCCAGACGGTGCCCGTCGGTGGCCGCCGCGGTCAGGCGTCCGCCGCGCAGGGACAACAGCATGCCGTTGAGATAATAGCGGATGTCCTGCACGGCCATGGAGTACTGCACCCGGCTCAGCAGCCGGCGCAGCTGTGCCTGCGGCAGACTCAAGGACAAGCCCTGGCCTTCGGGAACCTGCAGCCTGGGAAATTCCCGCGCGGGCAGGGCATGCAGGCTGAACCTGCTGCGCCCGGCCTGGATCCTGAGTTGCTCTCCCGTCAGGTCCAAGGAAAGCGGATCGATCCCATCCAGGGAACGGCAGATATCCAGAAACTTGCGTGCGGAAACCGTGAAGGCGACATCCGCCGTGCCCTGTTCTTCCGCCCAGGTACTGATCTCCATCTCCAGATCCGTGGCTACGAAGGCTGCCCGTCCGCCACTCACTTCCACCAATACGTTGGAGAGTATGGGCAGGGTGTGCTTACGCTCCACCACGCCGGCCACGGCCTGCAGCGGCTTCAGCAAGGCGTCCTTCGAAGATTTCATTACAAGCATTTGTCTCTTCCTGTTGGTGATGATGTATCCCGGGTCGGGCTGTGAACAAGTGCGCAATCCATATAAAAATCAACGCATTGTACTGTGCACAAGAGGGTTGACGTCCTGGGGATCGGATCGGGAGGCATTGTGGATAAGTCTGCCTCACCCTGAAATTTCCGCGGTTGTCCACACCGGCTACAGTAATGATCCACAGAATCCCGCATACCATGCGCGTCGTTCTACCCAGTCAGGACCTGGACGAGCAGATGGTGGTCTCGACGCAGGGACGGATCCGTGGCCTTCAGTTCCTCGATCTTGGCACAGGCATGCAGGACGGTGGTGTGGTCCCGCCCGCCAAAGGACTGGCCGATTTCCGGAAAGGACAGGGCGGTGAGCTCGCGCGCCAGGAACATGGCCATCTGCCTGGGACGTGCCAGGTTGCGGGTACGTTTTTTCGAGAACATGTCCGCTACCTTGATCTTGTAATAGTCCGCCACGGTTTTCTGTATGTTTTCGATGGAGATCTGTCGGTTTTGCACGGCCAGAAGGTCCTTGAGGGCCTCCTTCGCCACCTCGACGGACACCGGCAGTTTGTTGAAGCGGGCGTAGGCGACGACGCGCTTGAGCGCGCCCTCGAGTTCGCGCACGTTGGAACGCACCTGCTTGGCAATGAAGAAGGCCGTGCCTTCGTCCAGGATGGCCTTGTCCTGACGGGCCTTGTTCAGCAGGATGGCCACGCGCATTTCCAGCTCCGGTGGATCCAGCATGACCGTAAGGCCCCAGCTGAAGCGGGACTTCAGCCTTTCCTCGATGCCTTCCATGTCCTTGGGGAAGGTATCGCTGGTGATGATGACCTGCTTGTGCTCTTCGATGAGGGTATTGAAGGTGTAGAAGAACTGCTCCTGGGTGCGCTCCTTGCCGGCAAAGAACTGGATGTCATCGATGAGCAGCAGGTCCAGGGAGTCGTAGCGCTGCTTGAAGGCATCGTAGGCGTTCGCGCGCAGGGCCCGCACCATGTCCGAGACATAGCGGTCGGCATGGATATACAACACCTTGGCCTTGGGATTGCGCTGCGCGACCCGGTTGCCGATGGCCTGGATGAGGTGGGTCTTGCCCAGACCCACGCCACCATATACGAACAGGGGGTTGTAGCCGGAGCCCGGATTGTCCGCCACCTGCAGGGCGGCGGCACGAGCCAGGTCATTGGCCTTACCCGGGACAAAACTGTCGAAGTTGAACAGGGGGTTGATGCGGCTGTCCGGGTTGGCACGGGGCTCGATACTTGCCGCCTGGGCCTTTTCGGTCTTCCCGGTACTTTCCCGTGGCGGAGGATCGCCGGTCACGTGCCGCACCGCGCCGGTATCCTGCTCAACCGGGGCCTTGCCGCTGGCGATGGCGAGGGACACCCGGGTGTGCTCCGGGAAGAAAGTCTGTGCCAGGACCTCCACCTCGGGCAGAAACCTGTTGCGCACCCACTGCGCCACGAAATTGTTGGGCGCCGTCAGTACCACGTTACCGGGCATCTGCCGCACGCTCAGGGGGCGGATCCAGGTATTGAGTTGCTGTGGGTTGAGACTCCGCTCGAAATGGGCAAGGCAATGGCTCCAGAAATCGTCCATGAGCGGCGTCGAGAGGCAGAGAAGGAGAAAAATGGAGGTGACGGCAAGTCGGTATGCATTCTATCACCGCCCCCTAGAACGCAGGAAAAGATTGACAAATCATGGGTCTATGCGTCTAATGGCACGCTTTTCTCCAGACGCCTCCTGGCGGCCGTTTACGAGGTTCCTCCATGAAACGCACCTATCAGCCTTCCGTTGTCCGCCGCAAACGCACCCATGGTTTTCGCGCGCGCATGCGCACCCGCGGCGGGCGGGCGGTCATCAATGCCCGCCGTGCCAAGGGCCGCAAGCGCCTGGCGGTCTGAGAGCCGGCGCGCAGGGGAACCCGTCGGGACGTAGCGGGGGAAACGGGCTCGCTGTCGCCAGCCGGGTGCCGTGGTGCCGTGCTGGACACCCGCGCGTGACGGACCAATCCTTCGGCTGGTACAGGAAGCTGCGCAAAGCGGATGAGTTCTCATCCGTTTTGCGCTTTCGCTGTGGCTGGCAGGGTCGACTCATGGATGTACGTGCAGGCCCCAACGGCCTGGGCTACGGCCGCCTGGGCATGATCGTGCCCAAGCGCCTGGTGGTCAGTGCGGTGAAACGCAACCGCATCAAGCGCCTGATACGCGAATGCTTCAGGCAGCGGCAGTCGGAACTCGCCGGTTTGGATATCATTGCCCGTCTCAGGGCCAGCGCCACGGACCATCCTGCGGATGAAACCCGCCTGCGGGATGATTTCCTCAAGGGAATGGCCGCATGCCGGGCCTGCGTACGCGGCCGCCGGCATCATCCCAACGATACTGAATAGCCTTCATGGACACCCAGCGCATCCTCGCCTTCGTCGTGTTTTCCTTTTCCCTATTCCTGCTATGGGGGAATTGGCAGGAATACAACCATCCGAAGCCGGCCGCCACGACCAGGGCTGCCGGCGTCACCGGTCAGGAGGCGGACGTCCCCAGTGCGCCGGCCCAGGCCGGACGGGTGGGCACGGATGCGCGGCCCGAGACCGCCGTGGTGCAGCGGGGCGCGCGTGCCAGGGTGGTCACCGATGTACTCACGGCCGAGATCGATGCGCATGGCGGCGACCTGCGCGACATGCAACTGCTGCGCTATCGCCAGGATGGCGATACCGACCAGACCTTCCGTCTGTTCGAGGAGAAGCCGGGACACAATTACTTTGCCCAATCGGGCTTCGTGGGCGGCCAGTTGCCCAGCCACAAGACGGTTTTTCAGCTCACTCCGGGCGAATACCGCATGCAGGACGGAAAAAATGAATTGCGCGTGGTGCTGAGCGCGGACATGAACGGCGTGAGGGTACAGCGCACCTATGTCTTCCACCGGGGCAGCTATGTGGTGGATCTGGAAACCAAGGTAGTCAACCACGGCACCACGCCGGTCTCGGGCAATCCCTATTACCAGTTCCTGCGCCATGGCAACCCGCCGGAAGGCCAGTCCTATTTCCTCTACAGCTTTACCGGTCCGGCGGTGTATACGGAGGAAGGCAAGTTCCAGAAGATCAAGTTCGAGGACATCGCCAAGGGTAAGCAGGACTATGTGCGCCAGGCCAGGGATGGCTGGCTGGGCATGGTGCAACACCACTTCTTCGCCGCCTGGCTCAGCCCGGACCCGGCGGATACCTCCCCGCGTGACTTCTATACACGCGCCCTGGGGCAGGGCCAGTACAGCGCCGGGATCATCCAGCCCGCCATCCGCGTCGAGCCGGGCGCGGAAAAAACCCTGTCCATGCGGCTGTACGCGGGCCCTCAGGAACTGGAAAAGATCAAGACCCTGGCCCCCGGCCTGAACCTGGTGGTGGATTACGGTTGGCTGAAAATCCTCGCCTACCCCATCTTCGTGGCCCTGAGCTGGCTGCACAGGCTGGTGCAGAACTGGGGTGTGGCCATCATCCTGCTCACCGTGCTCATCAAGCTGGCCTTCTACCCCCTGTCGGCCGCCAGCTACAAGTCCATGGCCAAGATGCGCAAGCTCGCGCCCCGCCTGCAGCGTCTGAAGGAGCGCTATGGCGATGACCGCCAGAAGCTGCATGAACAGATGATGAAGATCTACCAGGAGGAGAAGATCAATCCCTTGGGCGGCTGCCTGCCCATCCTCATCCAGATTCCCGTCTTCATCGCCCTGTATTGGGCGCTGCTGGGCGCGGTGGAGCTGCGTCAGGCGCCGTTCGCGCTGTGGATCACCGACCTGTCCAAGCCGGACCCCTACTATGTGCTGCCCATCATCATGGCCATCACCTCCTTCATCCAGGTGAAGCTGTCGCCCTCCTCACCGGACCCGGTGCAGCAGAAAGTCATGATGGCCATGCCGATCATCTTCTCGGTGATGTTCCTGTTCTTCCCGGCGGGCCTTGTGCTGTACTGGCTGGTCAACAACGTCCTGTCCATCCTGCAGCAATGGCAGATCAACAGGATGATCGAGGTTGGCGCAAAGGCTGCCAACGATAGTAAGCACTGACATTCTGGGACAGTCGCCGGGATCGGGTCCCGTCCTTGAGTACCGATACCATTGCCGCCATCGCCACGCCCCCGGGGCGCGGCGGCATCGGTGTGGTCAGATTGTCCGGGCCGGATCTGAAACCCTTCATGCAGGGCCTGCTGGGTCGTGACCTGCGGCCCCGGCATGCGCATCGTGTCCGCTTCCTCGACGCCCACGGCCGGGTGCTGGACGATGGCATCGCCCTGTGGTTTCCTGCCCCGCATTCCTTTACCGGTGAGCATGTGCTGGAGCTCCAGGGCCATGGCGGGCCCTTCGTCCTGCAGGGCGTGCTGGAACGCTGTCTGGAGCTGGGTGCCCGGCTGGCGCAGGCCGGTGAATTCAGCCGCCGCGCCTTCCTCAACGACAAGCTGGACCTGGCGCAGGCCGAGGCCATCGCCGACCTCATCGATGCCGGCAGCCGCCAAGCCGCGCGGTCCGCCCTGCGTGCACTGGAAGGGGACTTCTCGCGCGAGGTCAATGCGCTGAAGGAGGCCCTGATCCAGCTGCGCATGCTGGTGGAGGCCACCCTGGACTTTCCCGAGGAGGACATCGATTTCCTGCGGCAGGCGGATGCCTGGGGGCGACTGGAGGCCATTGCCGGACAGCTGGAGGGTGTGCTTGCGAGCACGCGCCAGGGCGTGCTCCTGCGGGACGGCCTCGATGTGGTGCTCATCGGCCAACCCAACGTGGGCAAGTCCAGCCTGCTCAACCGGCTGGCCGGCTTCGAGGCAGCCATCGTCACGGATGTGGCGGGCACCACCCGGGATACCCTGCGCGAGGTCATCCAGATCGAGGGCGTGCCCCTGCATATCCTCGACACCGCCGGCCTGCGGGACAGCGCGGATTCCGTGGAACGCCTGGGCATCGAACGCACCTGGGCGGCCGTCGCCAAGGCCGATATCGCACTCCTGCTGATCGATGCCCAACACGGCGTGGGGGAGGCGGAAACGGCCATACTCGGACGCCTGCCCGGGATCCCGGTACTCACCCTGCACAACAAGATCGACCTGACCGGGGAGGCGCCCCGGATCGGCGAGGACGGTAGCGATATCTGGCTTTCAGCCCGCACGGGCAGCGGCCTGGATCTGCTGCGCGCGCGTCTGCTGGAACTGGCGGGATGGCAGCAAAGCGGGGAAGGTGTTTACATGGCCCGTGTGCGACACGTGCAAGCCCTCACCCGCGCGCGCGTGCATGTCCGGGCTGCCCGGGAGGCGGACCGACAGCTGGAGCTGCTCGCCGAGGAATTGCGTCTGGCGCACCGGGCCCTGGGTGAGATCACTGGCGAGTTCAGCGCCGACGACCTGCTGGGTGTGATCTTCGCGCAGTTCTGCATCGGAAAATAACAAGCCTTCCGGCATAGTCCGAAGCCTTCCGCAAAACCCCCGTAAGCCCGCGTAACTGCGGGCTTTTTGTCCCGCGGTCGGCTTGCATGTTGCGCACAGATTGGCCATGCCCCTGCGGATGCACACGACCGCGGGCGCATGCCGGGCGTGAAGCTGGGGTGGCGCCTTCTCAAGGTCTGCCCCAGCGCCTCCTACACCGCCGCCCCGATGCCCGCCTTGGCGCTGGCCTTGCGCTCGATACCGCGCCGTGCAAGCCCGACGATGGTGGGCTGACGTTCGATGGCGTGGGGCGATCAGATCGTTGACGCGCGAGCGAAGGAAATCTTCGGTGACGGGCGGGCAGGCAGCAAGGCAGAACACCTGGAGATCTGCCTCTTGGCGAGTTCAAGCCGTGCGTTCCGGTCTTCGGCTATCACCCCAGCAGGCATGTGTCCATGCCGGTTCCGGGGGGTTTTCAGGAACGACCGGGTAGAGCCGTCAGAACACCCAGGCCCTGGCGCTGCGGCCATGCGCCAGGTCGGCTTCGTTCATGGCGGCAAAGGAAAAAAGGCCCGGCCGTGGCTGCGCCCGCTCCACTTCGTGATAGAGATGCCAGCGCATGCCGGAGAGGGACATGAGCTCGTCGAGGACATCGGCGGGGAAGCCCTGGCGTCCGCCCCTGCTGTCCAGCAGGAGATCGTCCAGGTACAGGTCGATCTGACCGGTCTTCCACAGGGCGCACAGTTCGCGCGCGATATGCGGAAATCGGGTTTCGATGGCCGAGCGTTCCTTGTCCGTCGGTATCGGCGCAGCCAGGGGTTTCAATTCATTGATCAGGTCCCACATGATAACGGCCTCCAGTAAGGATTTATCCTTTACCTAGCAATACCTGTGCCATATTTTTTAGACAAGAATGGTTGCATATCAATGTGTTACATGTATGGCACGTGTGTTTCCCAGGTGCGTGGGCCACTTGATCCGGCGAATCCGACGCTAATGACGACTTCCTGACGATGGCGCCCCCTCCTCCCCTGAGCTGGCGCGAGATCCTGGGGGAACTGCGCGCCCACCGAGGTGCCTTGGCACGCGGCAACCTGATCGCCATCCTGGCGGTGATCTGCGCAGTGCCCGTGCCCCTCTTCCTGCCGGTACTGGTGGACGAGGTGCTGCTCGGCAAGCCCGGGCCCTTCGTGGCCACTTTTGCACCCTGGTTTCCACCATCCTGGCACGGGCCGGTGCTGTTCATCCTTCTGGCCCTGCTGCTGACGGTGGGGCTGCGTCTGGCATCCATCCTGCTCAACGTCTGGCAGTTGCGCACCTTTTCCCTGGTTTCCAAGGAGTTGGTGTACCACATCCGCGCACGCATGTTGCGGCGCCTGTCACGCATTGCCCTGTCCGAGTATGAGACCCTGGGCTCGGGGCGGGTGACTTCGCATTTCGTGACGGACATGAATGCGGTGGACGGTTTCCTGGGCGCTTCCATCTCCGGCTTCATCGTCGCGGTCCTGTCCCTGGTGGGGGTGGCCGCCATCCTGCTGTGGATGCACTGGCAGCTGGCGCTGTTCATCCTCTTGCTCAATCCCGTGGTCATCGCCTTTTCCACGCGTCTGGGAAAACGCGTGAAGGAGATGAAGAAGCGGGAGAACTCGGCCTTCGAGGTGTTTCAGGAGGCCCTGACCGAGACCCTGGATGCCCTGCACCAGATCCGCGCCATGAACCGGGAACGCTTCTATCTCGCGCGGGTGACGGACAAGGCGGCCCACATACGCAGGCATGCCGCCGCCTTTGCGTGGAAGGCGGATGCCATGAACCGGGTGTCCTTCTTCATCTTCGTCACCGGCTTCGACGTCTTTCGGGCCGTGGCCATGTTGATGGTGGTGTTCTCGGACCTGAGCATCGGCGAGATGCTGGCGGTGTTCAGCTACCTGTGGTTCATGATGTCGCCGGTGCAGGAGATCCTGAATATCCAGTACGCCTGGTATGCGGCCACGGCCGCGCTGACCCGTATCAATGGCCTGTTGGCATTGAAGACCGTGGAGGACGGCCACGGCCGCGCGGACCCCTTTGCGGGCCAGCCCAGCGTGGCCATCCGTCTGGAGAGGGTCAGCTTCGCCTATGACGAGGGTGAGTCCATCCTGGATGAAGTGAGCCTGGACATCGCCCCGGGGGAGAAGGTGGCCCTGGTAGGGGCCTCGGGAGGCGGAAAGTCCACCCTGGTGCAGGCCCTGCTGGGACTGTATCCCCTGCGCGGTGGGCATATCTTCTTTGGCGGCGTGGAAGTGGGCGAGGTGGGCTGGGAGCGCGTGCGCGAGCATGTGGGCGTGGTGCTGCAACATCCGGTGCTGTTCAACGCCAGCGTGCGGGAGAATCTTTGCATGGGCCGCCGGCTGAGTGACGAGCAGCTGTGGCAGGCCCTGGACATTGCGCAGCTCAGGGATTTCATCGCCGGGATGCCGGGGGGCCTGGACAGCATCGTGGGCAGGAGCGGCGTGCGCCTGTCCGGAGGCCAGCGCCAGCGCCTGGCCATTGCCCGCATGGTGCTCGGCCAACCCAAGGTGGTGATCCTGGACGAGGCCACTTCCGCCCTGGACAGTGAGACCGAACACCGCCTGCTGACCGCCATGTCCGGCTTCCTGGCGGGGCGCACCACGCTCATCATCGCGCACCGCCTGTCGGCCGTGCGCCAGGCCGAGCGCATCCTGGTGTTCGAAAACGGCCGCATCGTGGAAGAGGGCAACCACGCCAGCCTGATGCAGCAGGGCGGGCTGTATCACAAACTGTATGCCCATGCCTGAGTGCCGTTTCACGTGAAACTTCGCGTGAGCCAGGTTCTTCGCATGCGATTCGGGCAAGCGGGGCACGCCACGGATATGCACGCATCCGTCACCCTTCCCGGCCCGCCATGATCACGCCCAACCAGGACAAGGCCCTGCGGCAGCGCACCCGCCAACTGGTCATGCTGCCCAACTGTATCCTGCGGTGGCAGGTGGAGCCACCATGCCGCCCCGAGGCGCCTGCATCATGGTTCGCCGGGCTGTGGCGCAAGGATGACGCGGAGATCCGGATGGCCCTCGTGGCAAGCGTCGAGCGGCTTTCGCCCGAGGCCCTGGCGCAGTTCGTAAGGGCCTACAACGTCTATTTCAGCCTCCTCAACCAGGCGGAGGAAGGCCACCAACTGACGGCCCGGAGGTGCGCGGCGAGATTCGCGCCGGACTGAGCGATTTCCCGCAATCCCTGTTTCAGGCCACGGTGCAGCTCTATCGCGACTTTCACCGTGCCCAGCAGCGACCTCTATGGCGACAGCCTGCCGGTGCTGGAGCCTCCCGTATTCCTGCGATTCGGCTCCGGATCGGTGGCCGGGACGGCCATCCCGGGCTGAGGGTGGAGATTACCGCTCTGGCCTGGTGGATGCAGGCCCAGACCGTACACGAGGAATACATGCGGCGCGTGCAGGCCGTGTCGGCAATGCTCTCCTTCTCCCTGCGGCAGTACCCACGCCGGCCCTCATGAGTGCGTCGACGCGCGACGATCGTCGGTTCGCGCAGGAGTTCTGGTACGCGCCCCACGCAATGCACGCCAGCCCCACCGACGCAAGCCGGCCATCATGGGCCATCGCCTGCGATGCGATCTGGAGCGGGTGCGGCGCGCCATCGAAGGCCAGGACGTGGATCCCCGGCCGGCGGCCTATGCCAGTGCCCAGGTGTTTCTCGACGACCTGCTGCTGATCCGGGACTCCCTGGTGGCGCACGGTGAAGCCGAGGTGGCGGCCCAGGATCTGCAGGGCCTGATCCTGCTGGTGCGCACTTACGGTTCCACATCCTGCAACTGGACGTGCTGCAGGAGTCGTCCCGGCACACGCCGCCGTTGCGGACATCCTGGTCTCGGCCTGGGGCTGCACGAGGCACAGAAACGCATCATCGCCCTGGCAGATGCGCAAGACCTGCCCTGCCGCCTGTTCCATGGTCGGGGGGGACGGTCCCGCCTATTCGGCCATTCCAGCCCTGCCGCCGGTATGGTGCGGGGCGAGACCCGCTTCCCCGAACAGGGCGGGATGGCGTTCTGCAGGCACAACAACCTGGAGACCGCGACCCATGAGCTCACCCTGGGCGTCAGCGGCCTGATCCTTGCCAGTGCGCGTCTGCCCGGGCGTGTGGTGCCGGACCAGGCGGCAGCTCCGGGGATCGTGGCGGAACAGGTCCGGCTGGGCGAGACCCTCTACCATCTGCTCACGGAACGCACCGCGGGTTTTCTCGACTACTTTCACGAGGCCACGCCGGTCCGGGAGATCGGCCTCATGCACATCGGCTCACGCCCCTCGCATCACAGGATGGAGGCGCGCTCGAAGGGGTCGGTGCGCGCCATCGCCTGGGTATGCGCTTCCGCACCCGGCTGTCCCATGCGCAGATGGCCCTGGCGAAGGTGGATATGGGCCTGGCGCAAGAATGTGCGCGGCGGAGCACGGACCAGGAAACGGCCCGGCGGGTATTCACCTTCACCCAGGCTGAATTCGTGCGCACCTGTCGCGAGATCCTGACAGTGACGGAAAGTCGGACCCTGCTGCGGAAAAATCCGGAGCCGGCCATGTCCCTGGCCAGCCGCTGGATTCCCAGGCGGACAGCCCCTGGATGGAACCGCTGCTGCGCGCCATCAACGCCATCACCGCCGGCATCCGTAATACGGGTTGAGCGCAGGGTGCCGCCAATAGGGCGCTGAACCATCCACCGTGCGCCCTTCCGACGCTGGCATGAATGCGGAAATACCGATGGCCAGGGGTCGGACCCACGACGGGGCAATCCGGTGACGAGGTTGCCCTGCAGGCGACGGACCCGTCGGCATCTGCGTGCGCGGTGCGCATTGTTCCACGTGAAACCCGCGTGTGGGCGGCTTAGAATGCATGTCCCTGTAGCCGGCAAGAAGCTGAAATTCATGGATTTTCCGGAGGTATTCGAAGTAATCGTGGTGGGTGGTGGCCATGCCGGCACCGAAGCGGCCCTGGCATGCGCGCGCATGGGTCTGCGCACCCTGCTGCTCACGCACAACATCGAGACCCTGGGAGCCATGTCCTGCAACCCATCCATTGGCGGTATCGGCAAGGGTCACCTGGTGAAGGAAGTGGATGCCATGGGGGGTGCCATGGCCTTGGCCACGGACGAGGCGGGTATCCAGTTCCGCATCCTCAATGCCTCCAAGGGGCCGGCGGTGCGTGCCACCCGCGCCCAGGCCGACCGGGTGTTGTACAGGCAGGCCATCCGCGCTCGCCTGGAGAATCAGGCCAACCTCACCCTCTTCCAGCAGGCCGTGGAGGATCTGATCCTGGCGGGCGGCACGGTGGCGGGGGTGCGCACCCAGCTGGGCATCGCCTTCCGGGCCCGCAGCGTGGTGCTCACCACGGGCACCTTCCTGGCCGGACGGGTGCATGTGGGCCTGGAGAGCTTCCAGGCTGGTCGCATGGGGGACCCACCGGCCGTTTCCCTGGCGCATCGGCTGCGCGAGCTGGACCTGCCCGTGGGCCGCCTGAAGACCGGCACGCCACCCCGGCTCGACGGTCGCGGCATCGACTATGGCGTACTCGCACGGCAGCCCGGGGATGAACCGGTTCCGGTATTTTCCTTCCTGGGCGAGCGAGACATGCACCCCCGCCAGCTACCCTGCTGGATCGCCCAGACCAATGCCCGCACCCATGAGATCATCCGTGCGGGCCTGGATCGCTCGCCCCTGTATACCGGCGTCATCGAGGGGGTGGGCCCGCGCTACTGCCCCTCCATCGAGGACAAGATTCACCGCTTTGCCGACAAGGCCGGCCACAACGTCTTTCTGGAGCCCGAGGGCCTGAGCACCCACGAGGTCTATCCCAACGGCATTTCCACCAGCCTGCCTTTCGATGTGCAGCTGGACCTGGTGCGCTCCATCCGGGGTCTGGAGCAGGTCCACATCCTGCGCCCGGGTTACGCCATCGAGTATGACTATTACGATCCACGAGGCCTGAAACCCAGTCTGGAAACCAAGGCCATCGAAGGCCTGTTCTTCGCCGGCCAGATCAATGGCACCACGGGCTATGAGGAAGCGGCGGCCCAGGGGCTGCTGGCGGGCCTGAATGCCGGCCTGCGCGCGCGTGAGCAGGAGGCATGGTGGCCACGGCGGGACCAGGCCTACCTGGGTGTCATGGTGGACGATCTCACCACACGGGGCGTCCTGGAGCCCTATCGCATGTTCACCAGCCGGGCCGAATACCGCCTCTCCCTGCGCGAGGACAATGCCGACGCCCGTCTCACGGAGATCGGCCGGCGGCTGGGTCTGGTGGATGACACGCGCTGGGAGCGCTTCCAGGCCAAGCAATCGGCCGTGGCGCGCGAGACGGAGCGCCTGAAGTCCACCTGGGTGAACCCTTCCATACTCGCGGCTGAACGGGCCCAGGCTGTGTTGGGCAAGCCCATCGAGCGGGAACACAACCTGTTCGAGTTGCTGCGCCGCCCGGAAGTGCGCTACGCCGACCTCCTTGCCCTGCCCGGGGGCAGCCCCGGCCTGGAGGATGCACAGGCCCGTGCGCAGGTGGAGATCGCCGCCAAATATGCCGGCTACATGGCGCGCCAGCAGGAGGAGGTGGAGCGCCAGCGTGCCCTGGAGGATCAGCCCCTGCCCCACGACTTCGACTATATGGCCCTCGCCGGCCTGTCCATCGAGGTGCGCCAGAAGCTCGAGGCCGCGCGTCCCGTCACCCTGGGTCAGGCCGCCCGGGTTCCCGGGGTGACGCCGGCGGCCGTGTCCGTGCTCATGGTGCATCTGAAGCGAGGCACTTCGCGCCGAGGGGAAGAGCCGTGAAGGCCTTGTCCGGGCCTTTGGCCGAGGCCCTCGCGCAAATGGGACTGCCTTTGGAACCTGGCCAGCAGGCCGCCCTGCTCGACTACCTGAGCCTGTTGGCCAAGTGGAACCGCGTCTACAACCTCACCGCCATCCGCGCGCCGGAGCGCATGCTCACCCACCACCTGCTGGACAGCCTGGCCATCCTGCCCCATATCGGTACGGGCCCCTTGCTGGACGTGGGCAGCGGCGGGGGCCTGCCGGGCATCCCTCTGGCCATCGCCAGGCCGGACCTGGAAGTGACCCTGCTGGATGCCAGCCAGAAGAAGTGCGGCTTCATGCGGCAGGCCGCCCTCCAACTGAACCTGCCGCGCGCGCGGGTGGTGCATGCGCGCGTGGAGGCCTTCGTCTGGGCCGGGGGCTTTCCCCGGATCGTGTCCCGCGCCTTCAGCGATCTGCGCGAATTCGTCGCCCTCACCCGGCGGCTGCTGGCTCCGGGGGGAGAGTGGCTGGCCATGAAGGGCCTGTATCCCCACGAGGAGGTCGGCCAGCTGCAGGGGGCCCGGGTCAGGTCGGATGTGTGCCTGCATGTACCGGGTCTGGAGGCGGACCGGCATCTCATCATCATGACAGCGGAGTGAGCATGACGCGTATCCTGGCGGTCACCAATCAGAAGGGGGGTGTGGGCAAGACCACCACCGCCGTCAACCTGGCGGCATGCTTGGCCCATCTCGGGCAGCGCATCCTGCTCATCGACATGGACCCCCAGGGCAATGCCACCACGGGCAGCGGCGTGGACAAGCAGCGCCTGGACCATACCGTCTATCACCTCCTGCTGCGGCAGCAGCCCTTCGCGCGGGTATGCGTGCCATCCGGCTCCGGGGATTTCGACGTACTGCCCGCCAACCGGGACCTGGCCGGTGCGGAAGTGGAGCTGGTGCAGGCGGAAGAACGGGAATTTCGCCTGCGGCAGGCCCTGAAGACGGTCATGGAGCAGTACGACACCATCCTCATCGATTGTCCGCCCGCCCTGAACCTGCTCACGGTGAACGCTCTCACTGCCGCCCATGCGGTCATCATCCCCATGCAGTGCGAGTACTTCGCCATCGAGGGCCTGGCGGACCTGGTCAACACCGTGAAGAAAATCAAGGCCCGTCTGAACCCTGGGCTGAGCATCGACGGCGTCCTGCGGGTGATGTTCGACCCCCGCAATACCCTTGCCCAGCACGTCTCGGACCAGCTCAAGGCCCATTTCGGTGCCAAGGTGTTCGACACCGTGGTGCCGCGCAACGTGCGCCTGGCGGAAGCACCCAGCCACGGTCTGTCGGCCCTGGGCTACGACAGGGGCTCCAAGGGGGCCCAGGCCTATCTGCGGATGGCCAGGGAATTGATGGCCCGGCGGACATCGTAGGGACGGGGAATCCCTCGGGGGTTCGTCACTTTCACAGCATGCACGGCAGGAGGAATGAGACATGGCGAAGCTGAAGGGATTGGGACGTGGTCTGGATGCGTTGCTGGGGGAGGGTGAAACCCCGGAAGGTGAGCGCTTGCTCACGCTGCCTGTGGAAAGCCTGGTGCCCGGCAAGTACCAGCCCCGCACCCGCATGGACAGCGGGGCCCTGGCGGAGCTGGCGGAATCCATCAAATCCCAAGGTCTGATGCAGCCCATCCTGGCCCGTGCCATTCCCGGCGGCCGCTACGAGATCATCGCCGGCGAGCGGCGCTGGCGTGCCTGCCAGCTGGCGGGTCTGACCCAGGTGCCCGTGCTGGTGCGGGAGGTCCCAGACGCCGCCGCCCTGAAGATGGCCCTCATCGAGAACATCCAGCGGGAAAACCTCAATCCACTGGAAGAGGCCCAGGGGCTGCAGCGCCTCATCCAGGAATTCAGCATGACCCACCAGAGTGCTGCCGAGTCCGTGGGCCGCTCGCGGGTGGCGGTGACCAACCTGCTGCGCCTGCTGCAATTGGGCAAGCCGGTGCAGGTCATGCTCATGGCGGGGGACCTGGACATGGGACATGCCCGTGCCCTGCTGTCCCTGAGTCCGGCACGCCAGCTCGATGCGGCGCATGAAATCAGCCGACGGGGCCTGTCCGTGCGGGAGGCGGAACGCCTGGTCAACCGGCTGCTCAAGCCGCCCGCCGGCCCGGTGCAACGGGATCGGGATGTGGTGCGCCTGGAGGAGGAACTGTCCGAACGCCTCGCCGCCAGCGTGCGTATCCGGGCCGATCGCAAGGGTGCGGGCCGCGTCAGCATAGAATTCGGCAGCCTGGAACAGCTGGACGGTATCCTGGAACGAATCCATTGACGCGCGGCAATCATCAAAGGCTTTGATGATTGCATTAGCCTCGCTAATTGAAATACAATTTTCCGCTAATTTTTTGATTGTGGTCTGGCAGGGCATCGCTGTCCTGGTGTCGGCGATCCTGGTCGGGCTGGCATGGGGCCAGGCGGGCTGGGGCGTTCTGTATGGGGGCGCGGTGTCCATGGTCGGCGCGTGGTTGCTGGCCTGGCGCTGGCGCAAGGGGGTGCATGACTACCACTGTGATGGTCACAGGCACCTGAAGAGCTTGCACCGTTCCTTCCTGGAGCGGCTTTTTGTTGTTGCAGGCTTGCTGGCCATGGGTTTATGGCTGGGCTCGGGCGAGTCCGGCCCGGGGGCCTGGGCCATATTGCTGGGTTTTGTAGTGGGGCAGCTGACGTGGGTGGTCGCGGCGGCGGGCCTGAAAACGGAATAACAGGTTACATACCATGTCCGCGGAAGCGCACACCTCGACGGAATACATCAAGCACCACCTGCAGAATCTGACCTATGGTCAGCTGCCCGCCGGCTATACGCGCAGCGACGGTGAAGTCCTGCGGCACTCCACCTGGACCATTGCCCACTCCCCGCAGGAAGCCAAGGACATGGGCTTCATGGCCATCAACCTGGACACCATGGGCTTTTCCATCGTCCTTGGCGCCATCTTCCTCTACTTTTTCCGCAAGGCGGCTAGGATCGCCGATTCCGGCGTGCCCGGCGGCCTGCAGAACTTCGTGGAATGGGTGGTGGAGTTCATCGACTCCAGCGTGAGGGGCTCCTTCACCGGCCGCAATCCCATGGTGGCGCCCCTGGCCCTGACCATCTTCATCTGGATCTTCCTCATGAACCTGCTGGATCTGCTGCCCATCGACTGGATTCCGGGTCTGTCCGGCCTCCTGGGCCTGCCCTATCTCAAGGCGGTTGCCACCACCGATCCCAATGCCACCTTTGGCATGTCCCTCACCGTGTTCGCCCTGGTGCTGTACTACAGCTTCAGGATGAAGGGTGTAGGCGGTTTCCTGGGCGAGCTGACCCTGCAGCCCTTCGGCAAGTGGGGCATGCCCGCCAACCTGCTGCTGGAAGGGGTAAACCTCATCGCCAAGCCGGTTTCCCTGGCCCTGCGCCTGTTCGGCAACATGTACGCCGGCGAGATGATCTTCATCCTCATCGCCATCATGTTTTCCGGCGGTGTCGTGCTGGCCGTTACGGGTGGCGTGCTGCAGTGGGCCTGGGCCGTGTTCCATATCCTCATCATCACCCTGCAGGCTTTCATCTTCATGACGCTGACCATCGTCTATCTGGACATGGCGCATCAGGAACACCACTGATTTCGTATTCGTGCATCGTCCCTAGGAGAAAACCATGACTGAAGTACAAGCACTGCTGTTCATCGCCGGCGCCATCATGATGGGCCTGGGCGCCCTGGGCGCCTCGGTGGGTATCGGCATCCTGGGCGGGCGCTTCCTGGAAGGCGCCGCCCGCCAGCCCGAGCTGATCCCCATGCTGCGCACCCAGTTCTTCATCGTCATGGGTCTGGTGGACGCCGTGCCCATGATCGCCGTGGGCCTGGCCATGTACGTGCTGTTCGCGGTTGCCGCCTGAACCGTGCGCATGACCCCTTTGCGCGAGGACCGCTCATGAACATGAATCTGACCCTGATCGGGCAGTCCATCACGTTCGCAATCTTCGTGTGGTTCTGCATGAAGTTCGTGTGGCCGCCCATTGTCAATGCCCTGGAGGCACGCAGGAAACGCATCGCCGATGGCCTGGCTGCGGCCGATCGCGGCAGGCACGAGCTGGAGCTGGCCAGCCGGCGCGCCACCGAGAACCTGGTGGAGGCCAAGCAGAAGTCCGCCGAGATCATCGCCCAGGCAGAAAAACGCGCCAGCCAGATGATCGAGGAGGCCAAGACCGCGGCCCGTGAGGAGGGTGATCGCCTGCTCGCCGCCGCCAAGGCCGAGATCGAGCAGGAGAGCCACCGTGCGCGGGAGGCCCTGCGCGGCGAGGTGGCCGCGCTGGTGGTGGCCGGTGCCGGGCGTATCCTGCGTCGGGAAGTGGATGCGCAGGCGCATGCGGACCTGTTGCAGGCCATCCAGAACGAGCTGTGAAGGGGATGGACGCATCATGGAACGCGCGACCCTAGCCCGCCCCTACGCCGAGGCCGCCGCCAAGCTGGCGGCCGAGACCCGCAGCTGGGAGCCCTGGGCGCGGCGGTTGGCCCTGCTGGATGCCGTGGTGGGCGATGGACGCATTCAGGCCATGGCGGCCAATCCGGGCGTGGAGAGCAGCCGCGTGGCGGATGTGATCCTGGCCGTGTGCGGCGACGCCCTGGGTGCCGAGGGTGTCAATCTGGTGCATCTGCTGGCAGAAAACCGGCGCCTGACCCTGCTGCCGGAGATCACCGCCCAGTTCCAGGCCCTGAAGGCGGTCCAGGAGGGCGAGCTGACGGCCCACGTCACCAGTGCGTATGCCTTGACCCCCCCCCAGCTGGCCGGTCTGGTGACGAAACTGGAAGGCCGCTATGGGCGCAGGATCAAGGCTACCCAGTCCACGGACCCCGGGCTCATCGGGGGCGTGGTCATCCAGGTGGGTGACGAAGTGATGGATGCGTCGGTGCGCGGCGGGCTGGAACAGCTGGCCGTCACCCTGAAGGCCTGATGCGACGTGCCGCCGTCCTGGATAGGCATCCGGTCCGGCTGGCGTGAGACTTGAAAGAGAATCGGAGTAGCCATGCAACTCAACCCGTCCGAAATCAGCGAGCTGATCAAGAACCGCATCCAGAATCTGGAATCCGGCTCCGAGCTGCGCACCCAGGGGACCGTGGTCTCCGTCACCGACGGCATCGTCCGCATCCACGGCCTGGCGGACGTGATGCAGGGCGAAATGCTGGAGTTCCCCGGCGGCACCATGGGCATGGCCCTGAACCTGGAGCGCGACTCCGTGGGTGCCGTGGTGCTGGGCGAATACGAGCACATCTCCGAGGGGGATACGGTCAAATGCACCGGCCGCATCCTGGAGGTCCCCGTGGGCGAAGGCCTGCTGGGGCGGGTGGTGAATGCCCTGGGCCAGGCCATCGACGGCAAGGGTCCCATCAGCGCCGCCGGTACCTCTCCCATCGAGAAGATCGCCCCCGGCGTGATCGCCCGCCAGTCCGTGGCCCAGCCCATGCAGACCGGCCTCAAGTCCGTGGATGCCATGGTGCCCATCGGCCGCGGCCAGCGGGAGCTGATCATCGGCGACCGCCAGACCGGCAAGACCGCGGTGGCCATCGACACCATCATCAACCAGAAGGGCACGGGCATCCTGTGCATCTACGTGGCCGTTGGCCAGAAGGCCTCCTCCATCGCCAACGTGGTGCGCAAGCTGGAAGAGCACGGCGCCATGGGTCACACCATCGTCGTGGCCGCCACCTCCTCCGACCCGGCCGCCATGCAGTTCATCGCCCCCTACGCCGGCTGCGCCATGGGCGAGTACTTCCGCGACACCGGCCGCGATGCCCTCATCGTCTATGACGACCTCACCAAGCAGGCCTGGGCCTATCGCCAGATCTCCCTGCTGTTGCGCCGTCCCCCGGGCCGCGAAGCCTACCCCGGCGACGTGTTCTACCTGCACTCCCGCCTGCTGGAGCGCTCCGCCCGCGTCAACGCCGACTACGTGGAGAAGCTGACCAACGGCGCCGTCAAGGGCCAGACCGGGTCCCTCACCGCCCTGCCCATCATCGAGACCCAGGCCGGCGACGTGTCCGCCTTCGTGCCCACCAACGTGATCTCCATCACCGACGGGCAGATCTTCCTGGAATCCGACCTGTTCAACGCCGGCATCCGTCCCGCCATCAACGCCGGCCTGTCCGTGTCCCGCGTCGGCGGCGCGGCCCAGACCAAGGTCATCAAGAAGCTGGGCGGCGGCATCCGCCTGGCCCTGGCCCAGTACCGCGAGCTGGCGGCCTTTGCCCAGTTCGCCTCCGACCTGGACGAGGCCACGCGCAAGCAGCTGGATCGCGGCAAGCTGGTCACGGAACTCATGAAGCAGTTCCAGTACTCCCCGATGAACGTGGCGGAGATGGCCGTGACCCTGTTCGCGGTCAACATGGGCTACATGGACGATGTGGAGGTGAAGCGCGCCCTGGCCTTCGAGGCCGCCCTGCAGTCCTACATCAAGGCCCAGCATGGCGGCCTGCTGGAACGCATCCTGAACAGTGGCGACCTGGACGGCGAGTCCGAAAAGCAGCTGGCCGCCGCCATCGAGGATTTCAAGACCTCCGCCGCCTACTGACCGGGACTGTACGATGGCCGCCGGAAAAGAGATTCGCACCAAGATCAAGAGCGTGGAAAACACGCGCAAGATCACCCGCGCCATGGAGATGGTCGCCGCTGCCAAGATGCGCAAGGCCCAGGAGCGCATGCGTCACGCCCGTCCCTACGCCGAGAAGATCGCCCGCATGGCGGCCCACTTCAGCCAGGCCCACCCCGAGTATCGCCACCCCTTCGTGGTGCCCCGCGCCAGCATCCGGCGCGTGGGTGTCATCCTGGTGACCACCGACAAGGGTCTGTGCGGCGGCCTGAACACCAATGCCCTGCGCGTGGCGCTGGCCAGGATGAAGGCCTGGGACGAGCAGCAGGTGGAGGTGGATGTCTGCGCGGTGGGCAACAAGGGCCTGGGCTTCATCCAGCGCCTCGGGGGCAATGTGGCCGCGCAGGTCACCGGCCTGGGAGACACGCCCCAGATGGAGCGTCTCATCGGCCCGGTGCAGGTCATGCTGGACGCCTACAAGGAAGGCCGCATCGATGCCCTGTATCTGATCTACAGCCGCTTCGTCTCCACCATGAAACAGGAGCCCTCCTTCAAGCAGCTGGTACCCCTGTCGGCGGAAGAGGCGGAGGAAAAGGCCGAACACCACTGGGACTACATCTACGAGCCTGAGGCCAGGGGCGTGGTGGACGGCCTCATGGTGCGCTACATCGAGGCGCTGATCTATCAGGCCGTGACCGAGAACATGGCTTGTGAGCAGTCCGCCCGCATGGTGGCCATGAAGGCCGCATCCGACAACGCCAAGAGCGTGATCGACGAGCTCAAGCTGGTCTACAACAAGACCCGTCAGGCCGCCATCACCCAGGAAATCAGCGAGATCGTCGCCGGCGCCGCCGCCGTATGAGTCTCCAGGTACCGCATTCGCTTTCAGGAAATTAGGAAACGACCATGACCGAAGGAAAAATCGTGCAGATCATCGGCGCCGTGGTGGACATGGAGTTCCCCCGTGGTTCCATCCCCAAGGTCTATGACGCCATCACCATGGACGAACCCCGGCTCACCTTCGAGGTGCAGCAGCAGCTGGGAGACGGCGTGGTGCGCACCATCGCCATGGGCTCCACCGACGGTCTGCGTCGTGGCGCCGCGGTGAGGAACACCGGCGCGGCCATCTCCGTGCCCGTGGGCCAGGCCACCCTGGGCCGCATCATGGACGTGCTCGGCGACCCCGTGGACGAGGCCGGTCCCGTGCAGGCCGAGACCCGCATGCCCATCCACCGCAAGGCCCCGGCCTACGCCGACCAGGCCGCCGCCGTGGAGATCCTGGAAACCGGCATCAAGGTCATCGACCTGGTGATGCCCATCGCCAAGGGCGGCAAGGTGGGCCTGTTCGGCGGCGCCGGCGTGGGCAAGACCGTGACCCTCATGGAACTGATCCGCAACATCGCCGTGGAGCACAGCGGCTTCTCCGTGTTCGCCGGCGTGGGCGAGCGCACCCGTGAGGGCAACGACTTCTACCACGAGATGAAGGAAGGCGGTGTGCTGGACAAGGTGTCCCTGGTCTACGGCCAGATGAACGAACCGCCGGGCAACCGCCTGCGCGTGGCCCTCACCGGCCTGACCATGGCCGAATACTTCCGTGACGAGGGCCGCGACGTGCTGTTCTTCGTCGACAACATCTACCGCTACACCCTGGCCGGTACCGAGGTGTCCGCCCTGCTGGGGCGCATGCCCTCCGCCGTGGGCTACCAGCCCACCCTGGCCTCGGAGATGGGCGCCCTGCAGGAGCGCATCACCTCCACCCGCACCGGCTCCATCACCTCCTTCCAGGCCGTGTACGTGCCCGCCGACGACTTGACCGACCCGTCGCCGGCCACCACCTTCGCCCACCTGGACGCCACCCTGGTGCTGTCGCGCCAGGTGGCCGAGTTGGGCATCTACCCCGCCGTGGACCCCCTGGACTCCACCTCCCGCATCCTGGACCCCCTGGTGGTGGGCGAGGAGCATTACTCGGTGGCCCGTTCCGTGCAGGCCACCCTGCAGCGCTACAAGGAACTGCGCGACATCATCGCCATTCTGGGCATGGACGAGCTGTCGCCGGAAGACAAACTGGCCGTGGCCCGCGCACGCAAGATCCAGCGCTTCCTGTCGCAACCCTTCTTCGTGGCCGAGGCATTTACCGGCGCACCGGGCAAGTACGTGTCCCTCAAGGACACCATCGCCGCTTTCAAGGCCATCGTCGCCGGCGAGTACGATCACCTGCCGGAGCAGGCCTTCTACATGGTGGGCACCATCGAGGAGGCCGTGGAAAAGGCCCGGACGATCCAGTAAATCCGTGAGGCATGCGCAGCGCGGGGCATGGGGTGGAGAGCGGGACGCCCACCAGTCTTTCCACCTCGCCTCTTCCCCCCTTTCAGGAAATTTGACATGGCAATGACCATTCATGTCGATATCGTCAGTGCCGAGGCCGCCATCTATTCCGGCCTGGCGGAGTATGTGATCGTGCCGGCGGAGATGGGCGAGGTGGGTATCTATCCCCGCCACACCCCGCTGCTCACCCGCCTGAAGCCCGGCTCCGTGCGCATCAAGTCCCCGGACAAGGGCGAGGAGGACGTGATCTATGTCTCCAGCGGCTTGCTGGAGGTGCAGCCGGGCATCGTCACCATCCTGTCCGATAGCGCCATTCGTGGTGCCGACCTGGACGAGGCCCGCGCCCTGGAGGCCAAGCGCCTGGCCGAGGAGGCCATGCAAAACCGCGGCGCCTCCCTGGACTACGCGCGCGCGCAGGCCGAACTGGCCGAGGCCGTGGCCCAGCTGGCCACCATCCAGAAGCTGCGCAAGATCAAGCACTGAGACCCGCCACGGGTTCGGGCGGAAGGACCGGCCGCATGCCGCCACGGACCACCCCGCAAGCCATGCGCGGGCGTCTGCGCCCTCGGTGCCGGCGTGGGCACCGCCCCGAGGCACGCGGGGCCAGCCCGGCATGAGTCGGAAATTCCACGGCCACTGGTCCTCGCGCCTGGGTTTTGTCCTGGCGGCCACCGGTTCCGCCGTGGGCCTGGGCAACATCTGGAAATTTCCCTACATGACGGGCCAGAGCGGGGGTGCGGCCTTCGTGCTGGTGTATCTGCTGTGCGTCACCTTCATCGGCGTGCCCATTCTGGTGGCGGAATGGATGCTGGGACGGCGTGGTCAGCGCAATCCCGTCCACACCATGGCGCGGCTGGCCCGTCAGCACGGCCATGGCCGCCAGTGGGCCCTGGTGGGAGGCATGGGGGTGCTGGCCGCCTTTCTCATCCTGTCCTTCTATTCGGTGATCGGCGGCTGGGCTCTGGCGTACATCGGCAAGGCTGCGCTGGGGGGCTTCGACGGCCTGGACAAGCTGGCCATCGCCGGTGACTTTGAGCGTTTCCTCGCCCGGCCCATGGACCTGCTGCGCTGGCACACCCTCTTCATGGCCCTTACTGTGGGTGTGGTGGCCTTGGGTGTGTCCACGGGCATCGAACGCGCCAGCCGGCTGATGATGCCGGCACTGGCCCTGATCCTCCTGGTGCTGGTGGGCTATGGCATGAGCACGGGCAGCTTCCTGGCAGGTCTGCGCTTCCTCTTTGCCCCGGACTGGAGCCGCCTGGATGCCCAGGTGCTGCTGGCCGCGCTGGGGCACGCCTTTTTCACTCTGTCTCTGGGCATGGGCGTCATGATGGCCTACGGTTCCTACCTGGGCCGTGAAGTGGACCTGTTGCGCACCGCGCGCACGGTGGTGTTCCTGGACACCCTGTTTGCCCTATGCGCCGGCATGGCCATCTTCCCCATCGTCTTCGCGCACGGCCTGGATCCTGCTTCCGGCCCAGGCCTGGTGTTCGTCACCCTGCCCCTGGCCTTCGGGCACATGGCGGGTGGCGTGCCGGTCGGCACCCTGTTCTTCCTGCTGCTCGGCTTCGCCGCCCTGACCTCGTCCATCTCCCTGCTGGAACCCGTGGTGGAACTGCTCGAGGAACGCACCCCCCTGGGACGGGCCACCGCCACCGTGACGGCAGGTCTGGGCAGCTGGGCTCTGGGCATCGCCGCCCTGCTGTCCTTCAGCCTGTGGAGCGGGGTCAGGCTCTTCGACCTCAACATCTTCGACCTGCTGGATTACGTCACCAGCAAGCTCATGTTGCCGCTGGCAGGCCTGGGGGCCATCGTATTCGTCGCATGGAAGCTGGACCAGCGGGGCGTGCGGGCCGAACTGGGTCTGGGCCGGCCGGGTTTCGCGCTTTGGCTGCTGGTGGCGCGCTTCATCGCGCCCCTGGGGGTGGTGTTCGTGTTCTGGAGCAATCTGTAAACGCCGGGTCATCCCAGGGCGTAATGCGCGAGGTGGACCCATGGAATGGCTGCATGTCATCACCCCTGCGATCCCGGAAGCGGAGCTGCGGGCACGCTGTACGCTGGCGCGTCTGCCGGCCCTGTGCGCCGATGTCCATGAGGTGGACGCCGTGGGCGATGCCGAGCGGGGCGAGATCAGCTGCGTGTGGGGGCTGTTCGATGCGCGCTGCACGGCGGTACGCAACGGCGTGCGTTATGAACTGCTCTCGTGTCCCAATGCCCTGCAATGGACGGTGACCACGCGCAACGGCGAGACCACCCTGCATGCCAGCATCAACGTGGCCCGGGGTGACCCGGAATTCATCGAGTCCATCGCCACCTTCTTGGCCAATTTCCGCCACGGCCTGGAACAAGGGAGGGCCTGAGCCCGGCAACCGCGCGCACGATCGCCGCGGCATTTAAGCCGGGCGGGTCGAGTGCCGATAAGCAGGCGGCACGCTGGCCGGCCTGGCCCCGGTGCCGGACAGACGCGCGTTCCGGGCTGCCTTTACGGACCGCGCGTGACGCTATACTTGGCCGCCTTTGGCAGGATCCGATTCGATAACGTGGCTTCAACCCGACCCATCATGGCCCCATCCCTGGACATTCTCATCCTCGCCGCCGGCAAGGGCACGCGCATGCGCTCCGACCTGCCCAAGGTCCTGCACCCCCTGGCCGGCAAGCCCCTGCTCACCCATGTGGTGCATACCGCCAAGACCCTGGGACCGGCACGCATCTGCGTGGTCTATGGCTTTGGCGGCGAGGCCGTGCCCCAGGCCATGGCCGCCGAGGACCTGAGCTTCGTGCTCCAGGCCGAGCAGCTGGGTACCGGCCATGCCGTGGGTCAGGCCCTGCCGTGGCTCGTGGACGCGGGCGTGACCCTGGTGCTCTATGGCGATGTGCCCCTGATCCGGCCGTCCACCCTGGAGCCCCTGGTGGGCGCGGCCCGGGCCGGCCGTGTGGGGCTGCTCAGCGTGGATCTGGATGACCCGGCGGGCTATGGCCGCATCGTGCGCGTGGACGGCCAGGTCATCCGCATCGTCGAGCACAAGGACGCGGACGATGCCGAACGCGCCATCCGCGAGGTCAACACCGGCATCCTGGCCCTGCCCACGGCCCGTCTGAAGGCCTGGATCCAGGGCCTGAAGAACGACAACGCCCAGGGCGAGTACTACCTCACCGACATCATCGCCATGGCGGTGGCCGATGGCGTGGTGGTGGAGACGCATGCACCCGCGCATGCCTGGGAGGTGCTGGGGGTGAACAGCAAGGCCCAGCTGGCGGAGCTGGAACGCATCCATCAGCGCGAGGTGGCGCGCGGCCTGATGGAGGCCGGTGTGACCCTGGCGGACCCGGCGCGTCTGGATGTGCGCGGCCACATCGAGTGCGGCCGCGACGTCAGCATCGACGTCAACTGCGTGTTCGAGGGTCGTGTGGTCCTGGGGGATGGTGCGAAAGTGGGTGCCAACTGCGTGCTACGGGATGTGGAGCTGGGCCCGGGCGTGGTGGTCCAGCCCTTCTGCCACATCGAATCCGCCCGCCTGGGCGCGCGGGCGAGCATCGGCCCCTATGCCCGCATCCGCCCCGGCACCGAGCTGGCGGAAGAAGTGCACGTGGGCAACTTCGTCGAACTGAAGAACGCCCAGGTGGGCTGCAACAGCAAGATCAACCACCTGTCCTACGTCGGCGACGCCACGGTGGGACGCAAGGTGAACATCGGTGCCGGCACCATCACCTGCAACTACGATGGCGCCAACAAGCACCGCACCACCATCGAGGATGAGGTCTTCATCGGTTCCGACACCCAGCTGGTGGCGCCGGTGACCGTGGGCCGGGGCGCCACCCTGGGGGCGGGCACCACCCTTACCCGGGACGCACCGGCGGGCGAACTCACCCTCTCGCGGGTGAAGCAGCTCACCCTGAGCGGCTGGCAGCGGCCGGTGAAGAAGAAATAACGGAGGAGTTCGCTCATGTGCGGCATCGTCGGCGCCATCGCCCATCGCAACGTGGTCCCCATCCTGCTGGAGGGCCTGCAACGTCTGGAATATCGCGGCTACGACTCCGCCGGTCTGGCGGTGCGGGGCGAGGATGGCGCCATGCGCCGCATCCGTTCCGTGGGCAAGGTGGCACGCCTGAAGGAGATGGCCGAGCGCAGCCCCGCGCCAGGGAACCTGGGCATCGCCCACACGCGCTGGGCCACGCACGGCATGCCGGCGGAGCGCAACGCCCACCCGCACATGAGTGGCGAGAAGGTGGCGGTGGTGCATAACGGCATCATCGAGAATCACGCCGAGCTGCGCGCCGAACTCACCGAGCGCGGCTATTCCTTCAGCTCCGAGACCGATACCGAGGTCATCGCCCACCTGCTGGCGCACATCCTGGAGACCACGCCGGACCTGCTGGAGGCCGTGCAGGACGCGGCGCAGCGCCTGGTGGGAGCCTACGGACTGGCGGTGGCCACGCCGGAGGACGCGGACCGGCTGGTGGTGGCACGCGCCGGCAGCCCCCTGGTGATCGGTCTGGGCCAGGGGGAGAACTTCCTTGCCTCCGACGTCTTCGCCCTGCTGCCCGTCACCAACCGCTTCGTCTTTCTGGAGGAGGGCGACACCGCCGAGATCACCCGTGACGGCATCCGCGTGTTCGACCTGGAAGGCAACCCGGTGACCCGACCGGAACGCATCTCCCAGCTGTCCGCCGCCACGGCGGACAAGGGGCCCTATGCCCACTACATGCTCAAGGAGATCTTCGAGCAGCCCGCCGTCATCGCCGAGACCCTGGAAGGCCGCATCCACAAGGGCCGCCTGCTGGAGGAGAGTTTCGGCCACAAGGCCCAGGAACTGTTCAACGCCACCCGGGGGGTGCACATCATCGCCTGCGGCACCAGTTACCACGCCGGTCTGGTGGCCAGGTACTGGCTGGAGGAAGTGGGTGTGCCCTGCCACGTGGAGGTGGCCAGCGAATACCGTTACCGCAGGGTGGTGGTACCGCCCGGCACCCTGTTCCTGTCCATTTCCCAGTCCGGCGAGACTGCCGACACCCTGGCCGCCCTGCGTGGCGCCGGGCAGGCGGGCTATGTGGGCAGCATGACCATCTGCAACGTGCCCGAGTCCTCGCTCACGCGCGAATCCGACGTGGCCCTCATGACGCGCGCCGGCCCGGAGATCGGCGTGGCCTCCACCAAGGCCTTCACCACCCAGCTCACCGCCCTGCGCCTGCTGGTGCTGGCTCTGGCGCGGCGCCGGGGCATGACACCGGAGCAGGAGACCCGCCTGGTGGAGGAACTGCAGGCCCTGCCCCGTCAGGTGGAAGTGGTGCTGGAGCTGTCCAACGCCATACGGGGCATGGCCGAGGCCTTCGGTGACAAGCAGCATGCCCTGTTCCTGGGCCGGGGAGCCTTCTATCCCATCGCCCTGGAGGGCGCCCTGAAGCTGAAGGAGATCTCCTACATCCACGCCGAGGCCTACCCGGCGGGCGAGCTCAAGCACGGCCCCCTGGCCCTGGTGGATGCCAGCATGCCTGTGGTCTGCGCCCTGCCCGACGATCCCCTGCTGGAGAAGGTGCTGTCCAACCTGCAGGAGGTGCGCGCGCGCGGCGGCGAGCTGTTCCTGTTTTCCGACCACAACGTGAGAATCGGGCTGGACCACTATCAGAACCTCACCCTGGCGGACATCCACCCCGGCACCGCGCCCATCGTCTACAGCGTGCCCCTGCAGCTGCTGGCCTACCACGTGGCCGTGCTCAAGGGCACGGATGTGGACCAGCCGCGCAACCTCGCCAAGTCCGTCACCGTGGAGTAGGCATGGCAGTCATCGCGGTGTTCAACCAGAAGGGCGGGGTGGGCAAGACCACCACCTGCCTCAATGTGGCCGCCTCCCTGGCCCTGCTGGAGCGCAGGCCCCTGGTGGTGGACCTGGATCCCCAGGCCCATGTGAGCTTGGCCCTGGGCGTGCGGCATCTGCCGGCGGGCGTCACGACGGCCGCGTTTTTTCGCGAACAGGTCCCCCTGGACCGCCTGGTGCGCCATCTGTCCGGCGGCATGCGGCTGCTGCCCGGGCATGCGGACCTGTCCAAGGTGGACGCCCTGCTGGGTTCCACTGCCGGGGTGGCGGGTCTGTTGAAAAAGGGTCTGGCGGAATCCGCCGCGCGCGCGGAAGGCCCGGTGCTCATCGACTGCGCCCCCTCACTGGGGGTACTGTCCCTCAACGCCCTGGTGGCGGCCGACCGGGTGCTCATCCCCGTCACTGCCGACTATCTGTCCATCCAGGGCCTCAACCGCCTGGACCTGGCCCTCAACGTGCTGGAAGGGCCGCTCAAGCGCCGTATCGAGCGCGCCGTGGTGCTCACCCGCTTCGACGAGGGCAGGCCACAATGCCGGGAGGCCCTGGCGAGCCTGAAGCAGCGCTACGGCTTGCGCCTGTGCGAGAGCCGCGTCACCGACGATCCCGCCCTGGCCGAGAGCCCGGCGCATGGCCTGGACATCTTCACCTACGCCACGGAGTCGGCCGGGGCGCACGACTACCGCCTGCTGACCATGGAACTGCTGTCCAAGGGGTTCTTCCAGTAAACGCGGAAACTCCAGGGGCATGACCAACGCCGACTGGCAGGACCGCACCCGCGCCGCCCTCTGGCACCCCTGCACCCAGATGAAGCATCTGGAGCAGGTCCCGCCCCTGCCCATCGCCCGCGGGGAAGGCCCATGGCTCATCGACTACGACGGCCGGCGCTACCTGGACTGCATCGCCTCCTGGTGGGTCAACCTGTTCGGCCACGCCCATCCCCGCATCAGCGCGGCCATCACCGACCAGCTCGCCAGGATAGAGCATGTCATCCTGGCGGGCTGCACCCACGCCCCGGTGGTGGAGCTGTCGGAGCGCCTGGCCCTGCTCACCGGCTTGTCCCACGCCTTTTACGGCTCCGACGGCGCCAGCGCCACGGAGATCGCCCTGAAGATGAGCTTCCATTACTGGCGCAACGCGGGCCGGCCGGAAAAGACCGGCTTCGTCAGCCTGCAAAACGGCTACCACGGCGAGACCCTGGGGGCTCTGTCGGTGACCGATGTGGCCCTGTTCAAGCACACCTATGCCACCCTGCTGCGTCATACCCACCAGGCCATGAGTCCGGACGCCCGCCTGGCCGCGCCCGGGGAGAGCGCCGAGGCCCGCGCCCTGCGCGCCGCCGCCAGCCTGGAGTCCTGGCTGGCGGAGCACGCCCATGCCACCGCCGCCCTCATCCTGGAGCCCCTGGTCCAGGGCGCCGCCGGCATGGCCATGTACCACCCCATCTACCTGTCCTGCGCGCGGGAGATGTGCGACCGCCACCGGGTGCACCTCATCGCCGACGAGATCGCCGTGGGTTTCGGCCGCACCGGCACCCTGTTCGCCTGCGAGCAGGCGGGGGTGCGGCCCGACTTCCTCTGCCTGTCCAAGGGCCTCACCGGCGGCTACCTGCCCCTGTCCTGCGTGCTCACCACGGACGACATCTATGCCGCGTTCTACGACGACGCCACCGCCCGCGGCTTCCTGCACTCCCACTCCTACACCGGCAACCCCCTGGCCTGCCGCGCCGCCCTGGCGGTGCTGGACATCTTCGAAGCCGACGATGTGATCCGGACCAACCGCGCCAAGGCCGCCCGCTTCACCGGGCTGCTGGCCCCGCTGGCGGCCCATCCCCGCGTCGAACATTTTCGCAGTCTGGGCATGATCTGGGCCTTCGACGTGCGGGATGCCGCCCCCGGCTTCGGCATGGACTTCCACCGGCGCGCCCTGGAAATGGGCCTGTTCCTCCGCCCCATCGGCAACACGGTGTACTTCATGCCGCCCTATGTGGTCGAGGAGGAAGAGATGAGGCTGATGGCCAGCGTGGTCCGGCGGCTCCTGGACTGAGCAGGCCGTGATGTCCGCAGGCCATCGGCCATGAACTGCACGCCCACGCCACGGTGACGCGCGGCGCGCATGGCACGGCCGCTGGCCTGGGAATGCTGGGTGGCCGACCCATGGATGGGCTGGCGTCTCCGTCTGCACCGTCGTGATGCCCGGGTTTTCCCGGCCTCGCATTGTCGGGCCGGCGCAGGCCCAGGCCGGCCAGGGCCGAGGACGCCCGGCACGCGCCGGCTGTGATACCTTGCACCTCGATTCACCCTTGGCCGGGTGCGCCGCGCATGGCGGGGACCGGCCATCGTCCAGGAGATATCCCATGAGACTACACCCGCGCACCCTCATGCTGCTGGCCGCCTGCCTGGCCTTCTCCACGGCGGTCCGGGCCGACCGGGACGACCGGCACCGGCATGGTCACCACGGTGGGGAATATCAGGAGAAATTCCGCGACGGCCCCTGCAGGGTGGAGCGCGAATACAAGGCGAACGGCGGCTACGAGGAGGAGCGGGAATGCAAGGGGGTGCGTGCAGGGCCCTATCGCCACCCGCGCGGCGACTACACGGAAAAGTTCCGTGACGGCCCCTGCAAGATCGAGCGGAAGTGGAAGCGCGACGGCAGCTTCAAGGAGAAGATCGACTGCAAGGCCGTTGACCACCGCCCCGGCAGGCACGCCAGGGTGGTGATCGCCCAGCCGCCCTGGATCCTGCGCGAACCCTCCGGCCCGGTGTACCGTCCGGGCTGGGAGCCGCCCCCCGTGGCGGAGCCCCCCTCCGGCGGCATCATCCGCTGCAACCGGGATGTGATCGGCGGGGTCATCGGCGGCGTGGCCGGCGGCCTGCTGGGCAGCCGGATCGGCAAGGGCGACGGCCGCAGCGTCGCCACCATCGGCGGCGCCATCGCCGGCGTGCTGCTGGGCGGCGCCATCGGCCGTGACATGGACGCCCAGGACCAGGCCTGCGTCGCCCACGCCCTGGAGTTCGCCGAGACGGGCCAGAAGGTCACCTGGCGGGACCCGCGTGGCGGCCGGGACTACGCCGTCATCCCCGGGGCCATCGAGCACCGCCCGGACGGCCGCTACTGCCGGGACTACGAGGTGGCTGTCCCCGGCGCCGGCGGGGCCCGGCACGTGCGCGGCACCGCCTGCCGCCAGCCGGACGGTTTGTGGGGCAACGCCGACTGAGTGCCGCGGACGGCCGGGCAGGGTGAGGCGCTGCCAAGAGCACCCCCCTCCCCTGTTCGCCACACCAGGGAGTCCACGCAGTTGACCTCCATGACCCCCCAGGCCTTCATCGCCAGATGGCGGCACAACCCGCTGTCCGAGCGGGCCGGTGCCCAGAGTTTCTTCAACGACCTGTGCGAGCTGCTGGGCGTTGAAAAGCCCAACGACCCGGACAACTACTGCTTCGAGCGGGGCGCCGTGCGCACCGGCGCCGGAGTGAACGCAAAATCGGGCTGGGCCGACGTGTGGAAGCGGGGCTGCTTCGCCTGGGAGAACAAGGCCCCGGGCCGGGACCTGGGCGCGGCCCTGAAGCAGCTCATGACCTACGCCCTGGCCCTGGACAACCCGCCCCTGCTGGTGGTGTGCGACCGGGAGATCATCCAGATCCACACCCATTTCACCGGCACGCCTTCCGAGGTCCACACCATCGCCCTGGAAGACATCGGTCTGCCGGCCAACCTGGACAAGCTGCGCCGCCTGTTCGACGCCCCCAACAGCTTCCGCCCGGAGCGTTCCACCTTCGCCGTCACCGAGGAGGCCGCCGCACGCATGGGCGCCATTGCCGAGCGTCTCGCCAAGCGGGGCAACAACCCGCAGGCCACGGCCCACTTCCTCATCCAGTGCGTGTTCTGCATGTTCGCCGAGGACGCCCGCCTGCTGCCGGAAAAGCTGTTCGAGACCGTGCTGGACCGCTCCAACCCGGATGGCGCCAAGGCCCGGAGCCGCCTGGCGGAACTGTTCCACGCCATGCAGGCCGGCGGCGACTTCGCCCTGCACGACATCCCCTGGTTCAACGGTGGCCTGTTCGCCCGCATCAAAGTGCCGTCCCTGGAAACCGCCGACGTGGTGGAGCTGCTGGCCGCCGCGCGCATGAACTGGCGCGCCATCGAACCCGCCATCCTGGGCACCCTGTTCGAGCGCGGCCTCAACCCGGACATGCGCAGCCAGCTGGGCGCCCACTACACGGACCCGGCCACCATCCTGAAGCTGATCCAGCCGGTCATCGAGGCACCCCTCATGGCCGAGTGGGAAGCCGCCAAGGCCGCCATCGCCAAGGCCAAATCAGCCAAGGCGAAGAACGCCGCCTTCATCGGCTACCTGGAACGGCTGAAGGACTACCGCGTGCTGGACCCGGCCTGCGGCTCCGGCAACTTCCTCTACCTGGCCCTGAAGACCCTCAAGGACCTGGAGCACCGGGCCAACCTGGAGGCGGAAACCCTGGGCCTGCACCGCCAGGTGGGCATCCAGGCCAGCCCCGCCAATGTGCTGGGCATCGAGCTCAACCCCTACGCCGCCGAGCTGGCGCGGGTGACGGTGTGGATCGGCGAGATCCAGTGGATGCTGGACCACGGCTACGCCATCCGCCGCGACCCCATCCTCGCCCCCCTGGACCACATCGCATGCCGGGACGCGGTGCTCACGCCGCAGGGCGGCGAGCCCGACTGGCCCGCCGTGGACGTCATCGTCGGCAACCCGCCCTTCCTGGGGGGGAGCAAGATGCGCGGCGAACTGGGTGACGCCTATGTGGATACTTTGCGCCGGCTCTACGCAGGCCGGGTGCCCGGCGGCGCCGACCTGGTGACCTACTGGTTCGAAAAAGCCCGCGCCCAGATCGAGTCGGGCAAGGCGGAGCGGGCCGGCCTGGTGGCCACCAGCTCCATCCGCGGCGGCGCCAACCGCAAGGTGCTGGAACGTATCCTTTCCACCCCTCTCCCGCAAGCGGGAGAGCACCCTGAAGGGAATAAAGGGGCGGCGGAAAGGGCCATGCCCATTTTCGCCGCCTGGAGCGACGAGCCCTGGGTCAACAACGGCGCGGCGGTGCGGGTGAGTCTGCTGTGCTTCGGAAAACCACCCTCTTCCGCGCTGCCGCGCACCCCTCCCCCGCATGCGGGGGAGGGGCTGGAGGAGAGGGCCGCCGTACTGGACGGCGAGCCGGTGGTGTTGATTCACGCCGACCTGACGGCGGGGGTGGAAACCGAGACGGTGGATTTGACTCTCGCCAGAGGATTGCTGGAGAACCAGGGTGTTTCTTTTCAAGGATCCCAAAAAATCGGTGCCTTCGACATTCCTGGTGAGTTGGCGCGGCAATGGCTTCCAATGCCAAACCCACATGGCAAGAGCAATAGCGAGGTTCTGAAGCCAAGCTGGAACGGGATCGATGTGACTCGTTCGCCTCGGGATGGCTGGATTATTGATTTCGGCACAACCTTGTCTGTAACCGAATCGGCTCTTTATGAGAGGCCATTTGCGTATGCCCTTGAGCACGTAAAACCGGAACGTGACCGAAATAACCGAGAGGCTTACCGCAAGTATTGGTGGCGGCATGGAGAACCGCGTGTCGCAATGCGGGCAAACTTGTCGGGACTAAAGCGCTATATCGCCACACCTCACGTATCCAAGCACAGAGTATTCGTTTGGTTGGATGCGCATGTCTTGCCGGACAAGATGCTGATCGTCATCGCCCGCGCCGACGACACCACCTTCGGCATCCTCCATTCCCGCTTCCACGAGATCTGGTCCCTGCGCCTGGGCACCAGCCTGGAGGACCGGCCCCGCTACACCCCCACCACCACCTTCGAGACCTTCCCCTTCCCCGCCGGTCTCACGCCCCGGGACACGGCCGCCCCGGCGGACCGCTCCTCCCCCACCTGCCTGGCCAACTCCATCGTCGCGGCGAACATCGCCGCCGCCGCCCGGCGCCTCGACGAACTGCGGGAGAACTGGCTGAACCCGTCCGAGTGGGTGGACTGGGTGCGCACGCCCGAGGAGGAACAGGCCGGCTTCCCCGCCCGCCCCGTGGCCAGGGCGGGTCACGAGGCGGAGCTGAAGCAGCGCACCCTCACCCACCTCTACAACCAGCGCCCGGCATGGCTGGACCAGGTCCACCAGGCCCTGGACGCGGCCGTGGCCGCCGCCTACGGCTGGGCGGACTACACCCCCGCCATGCCCGACGCGGAGATCCTGCGCCGCCTGCTGGACCTGAACCTGGAGCGTGCCGCCCGCTCCTGAAACCCGGTGGACACACGCACGGCGCCGCCTCTCCGCGCTCCAATCCGGACCGGGCTGTCAACCCGCGGCTGCGCCCTGGCGTTACCTGCATGCCGGAAATGATCCAATCATCCTAGTGAGTGGATGTTTTCAGGACTGGGGATGTTGCGTAGCATCCCGTTCGCAACGAGAGTTGCCTTTTTGCAAAAAGGAGATCCGAGATGAAAGCTGTTGTGATTGCCGCTGCCGCTGCCCTGGCCCTCACCGCCGGTGTGGCCTCCGCCGATGAAGCCATGGCCAAGAAATATGGCTGCATGGCCTGCCATCAGGTGGCCAAGAAGGTCGTGGGCCCCTCCTTCAAGGACGTGGCCAAGAAGTACAAGGGTGACGCCGGGGCCGCCGCGCACCTGGAGCAAGTCATCGTCAAGGGTGGCAAGGGCGTGTGGGGTCCCGTGCCCATGGCCCCCCAGCCCAAGGCTGCGGGTGACGCCAAGGCCCTGGCCGCCTGGGTGCTGTCGCTGTAAATCCCGCCACAGCCGGAAAAAGGCCGGGTTCGCCCGGCCTTTTTCTTGTGCGCGCGGCACCCGGTCCGTGCCACGCGCGGGGTTGTTCCTGGCCGCCGCGATGTTCAGTACCATGCCGGCACGGGCCGTGCACGGCATCGGGCAAACGAGGAGACAAGACATGAAGGCCGTTGTGATCACGGGTGTGGCTGCCCTGGCCCTGTCCGCCGGCCTGACCAGCGCCGACGAGACCCTGGCCAGGAAGAATGCCTGCATGAGCTGCCATCAGACGGCCAAGAAGGTGGTGGGCCCCGCCTTCCGGGATGTGGCGCGGAAATACAGGGGCGATGCGCGGGCCGAGGCGCATCTGCTGGCGGTGATCAAGCAGGGTGGCAAGGGCGTGTGGGGCGATATCCCCATGCCACCCCAGCCGCGCATATCCGACGCCGACGCACGCAGGCTGGTGCACTGGGTCCTGGCCCAGTAGGGCGGCGCGGGAACGAAAAAACCGGGGCCGCCGGTTTTTCGGGCCGCTGTGATATAAACCCGCGTGATTTTTATGCCTATCGGAGAGTCCGGTGAACGCCCACAAATGGTTTGCAAGCATGCTCCTGGTCGGCATCCTGACGGGATGCGGGCAGAAAGGCGACGACACGGGCGAGACGGTGATCCGCATCGGTTCCGTTTCCCCCCTCACCGGACCCCAGACCCACATCGGCAAGGACAACGAGAACGGCGCCCGTCTGGCGGTGGACGAGATCAACGCCAAGGGCCTGGTGCTGGCGGGCAAGCCGGTGCGGCTGGAGCTCCTGGCCGAGGATGACCAGGCGGAGCCCAAGACCGCCACCATCGTCGCCGACAAGCTGCTGGATGCGGGCGTGGTGGCGGTGATCGGCCACCTGAATTCCGGTACCACCATCCCCGCCTCCAAGCGTTACCACGACGCCGGCATACCCCAGATCTCCCCCTCCGCCACCGCCGTGGCCTATACCGCCCAGGGCTTCGCCAACGCTTTCCGGGTCATGGCCAACGATGCCCAGCAGGGCCAGGCCCTGGGCCGCTTCGCGGTGCACGGCCTGGGGGCGAAGAAAGTGGCCATCATCGACGACCGCACCGCCTACGGCCAGGGCCTGGCGGACGAGTTCGAGCGCGCGGTGCGGGCCGCCGGTGTCGAGGTGGTGGCGCGGGAATTCACCAGCGACAAGGCCACGGACTTCGCCGCCATCCTCACCAATATCAAGGGCAAGGGGGCGCAGTTGGTGTTTTTTGGCGGCATGGACCCCCAGGGTGGCCCCATGGCGCGGCAGATGAAGCGTCTGGGATTGAACGCCACGCTGGTGGGCGGCGATGGCATGCAGACCATCAACTTCCTCAAGCTGGCCGGCGCCGACGCCGAGGGCGTGGTGGCCTCCTCCCCAGGCCTGCCGCTGGAAGCCATGCCCGGCGGCAAGGCCTTCAAGGCCAAGTTCGAGGCCCGATATGGCCCCATACAGGTCTATGCCCCCTATGCCTATGACGCGGTCTATGTGCTGGTCGAGGCCATGAAACGGGCGAATTCCGCTGCGCCCGCCAAGGTGGTGGCCGCCCTGCGCCAGACCGATTACCAGGGTGTGACCGGACCGCTGAGGTTCGATGCCAAGGGCGACACCCTGGGTGGCGCGGTGACGGTGTATGGCGTGAAGAACGGCGCCTGGAGCGTGCTGGAGGTCATCCAGTAACCCACGCGCAAGGCCGCCCCCTGCCCTGAATGGCCGCATGGACATCCTCGCGCAACAGCTCGTCAATGGCCTGGTCCTGGGCAGCATCTATGCCCTGGTGGCCCTGGGCTACACCATGGTGTACGGCATCCTGGAGCTGATCAATTTCGCGCATGGCGAGGTCACCATGATCGGCGCCATGGTGGCCCTGACGGTGATCGGCGCCCTGCTCGGCGTGTTCCCGCAGCTGCCCGGCCTGGTGGTGGTGCTGGGTGGCGTGCTGGTGGCCATCCCCGCCTGCATGCTCCTGGGCTTCGGCATCGAGAAGGTGGCATACCGGCCCCTGCGGCACGCCCCCCGTCTGGCGCCCCTGATCACCGCCATAGGCATGTCCATCGTGCTGCAGAACGCGGCCATGCTCGTCTGGGGGCGCCAGTATGTGTCCTTTCCGCCCCTCTTGCCCCAGGGGCGGTATGTGATCCTGGGTGCGCAGATCACCGACCTGCAGATCTTCATCGTGCTGTTGTCCTTCACCATCATGGGCGGCCTGTGGCTGCTGGTGGAGCGCAGCCGGCTGGGACGGGCCATGCGGGCCACGGCCCAGTCCAGGGAGGTGGCCCAGCTCATGGGCGTGAACGTGGACCGCATCGTCTCCCTGACCTTCATCGTGGGTTCCGGCCTGGCCGCCGTCGCGGGTGTGATGGTGAGCGCATACTATGGCCTGGCACACTACTACATGGGCTTCATGCTGGGTCTGAAGGCCTTCTCGGCGGCGGTGCTGGGAGGTATCGGCAACATCGTCGGCGCCATGCTGGGGGGGTTGCTGCTGGGCATCATCGAGGCCCTGGGCGCGGGGTACATCGGTGACCTGACGGGGGGCTTCCTGGGCAGCCATTACCAGGACGTGTTTGCCTTCTTCGTGCTCATCACCGTGCTGGTGTTCCGGCCTTCCGGCCTGCTGGGCGAGCGGGTCGCCAACCGGGCCTGAGACAGGACGGCGGTGCGCAGACTTCCCGGCCTGGATTTTCTGCATGCGCGCCCCGGCCTGGCCTTCGCGCTGCTGGCGGCATTGCTGATCGCGCTGCCCTTCCTGGTGGGCAGCGGTCTGGGCAATTCCTGGGTGCGGGTGCTGGACTTCGTGCTGCTCTACATGCTCATGGCCATCGGCCTGAACATCGTCGTGGGTTACGCCGGGCTACTGGACCTGGGCTACATCGCCTTCTATGCCCTGGGGGCCTATGTGTATGCCTGGCTGGCCAGCCCGCACTTCGGCCTGCACCTGCCCTTCTGGGTCATCCTGCCCCTGGGTGCCACCTTCGCCGGTCTGTTCGGCGTGCTTCTGGGTACCCCCGTGCTGCGTCTGCGCGGCGATTACCTGGCCATCGTCACCCTGGGCTTCGGCGAGATCATCCGCATATTCATGAACAACCTGAATGCCCCCTTCAATCTCACCAATGGACCGCAGGGCATCAATCTCATCGATCCGGTACGGATCGCGGGGCTGTCCTTCGCCGAGCCCCCGCGGTTCCTCGGCCTGGACCTGCCTCCCACCTACCTGTATTACTACCTGTTCCTGGCCTTCACCCTGCTGGCCATAGGCGTGGCCATGCGCCTGCAGGATTCCCGCGTGGGCCGCGCCTGGGCGGCCCTGCGGGAGGACGAGGTGGCGGCCGCGGCCATGGGCATCAACCTGCGCAACACCAAGCTGCTGGCCTTCGCCATGGGAGCCGTCTTCGGCGGCGTGGCCGGGGGGCTGTTCGCCGCCTTCCAGGGCTTCATCAGCCCCGAGAGCTTTTCCCTGTGGGAGTCCATCCTGGTGCTGTGCATGATCGTGCTGGGCGGCATGGGCAACGTGGCTGGCGCCCTGCTCGGTGCCGCCCTGCTCACCATCCTGCCCGAGGCCCTGCGTTACCTGGGGGATCTGCAAAGGACGGTGCTGGGCCAGGTGGTGGTGGAACCCACGGACCTGCGCATGCTGCTCTTCGGGGTGGCCCTGGTGAGCATGATGCTGTTCCGGCCCACGGGTCTGCTGTCTTCCCGTCAACACAGGCGGGAGTGGGCCGCGGAGGACGGCGTGGCCGAGCAGGAGCGTGCCAGCCTCTACGACAGCCGGGCCTGAGCATGACGCCTCTGCTGTCCGTGCAGGGAGTATGCAAACGCTTTGGCGGCCTGGCGGCCCTGGAGGACGTGAGCCTGACGGTGAATGACGGCGAGATCTATGGCCTCATCGGCCCCAACGGCGCGGGCAAGACCACCCTGTTCAACTGCATGACCGGCCTGTACAGCGTCAGCGCCGGCCAGGTGCTGCTGCGGGGGACGGCGATCCAGAACCGCAAGCCCCACGAGGTCGTGCGCCGGGGCTTTGCCCGCACCTTTCAGAACATCCGTCTGTTCGCCAATATGACGGCCCTGGAGAACGTCATGGTGGGCCGTCATATCCGCTCGCGCGCCAGCGTGCTGGGGGCAGTGCTGCGCGGCCGCCGCACGCGCGAGGAGGAGGCCGCGGTCCGGGCCCGGGCCCGGGAGCTGCTGGACTACGTTGGCCTGGGCGGCAAGGGACGGTTGATCGCCGGTCACCTGGCCTACGGCGACCAGCGCCGCCTGGAGATCGCGCGTGCCCTGGCTACCGAGCCGAAGCTGCTGGCCCTGGACGAGCCCGTGGCGGGCATGAACCCCGTCGAGCGCCAGCACATGCGGGAGCTGCTCCTGAAGCTGCGACATGGCGGCCTGAGCCTGCTGCTGATCGAGCACGACGTGAAGCTGGTCATGGGCCTGTGCGACCGGGTGGCGGTACTGGATTACGGCCGCAAGATCGCCGAGGGGGATACGGCCTCGGTGCAGCGTGATCCGGCAGTGATCGCGGCCTACCTCGGTGACGGGGCATGAGCCTGCTTGCTGTGCGGGGGCTGCGTGTGGCCTACGGCGGCATCCAGGCGGTGCGTGGCATCGACCTGGACATCGCCCAGGGTGAGCTGGTGTGTCTCATCGGCCCCAATGGCGCCGGCAAGAGCAGCACCCTCAGGGGCCTCATGGGCCTGGTCGGCCATGAGGGCCAGGTGCATTTCGACGGAGCCTGTCTGACCGGCAGGGCCACGCATGAAATCGCCACCCGTGGCATAGCCCTGGTACCGGAGGGCCGCGGGATCTTCGGGCGGCTGACGGTGGCGGAGAATCTGGCCATGGGGGCCTACAGTCGCCGCGATCACGCAGCGATACGCGTCGATATGGCGCATGTCCACGCCCTCTTTCCGCGCCTGGAAGAGCGCAGGGATCAGCTGGCGGGCACCCTGTCGGGAGGGGAACAACAGATGCTGGCCATCGCCCGGGCCCTCATGGGCCGTCCGCGTTTGTTGCTGCTGGATGAGCCCAGCATGGGCCTGGCCCCTCTGATGGTGCGCAGGATCTACGAAACCGTGACCACCGTTGCGCGCGAGGGCGTCACCATCCTGCTGGTGGAGCAAAATGCCCATCTGGCCTTGCGCATCAGTCAGCGGGCCTATGTCATGGAAAGCGGCAGCATCAGCCTGAGCGGCAACTCCCCGGAATTGGCGATGGATACACGGATACGCGCGGCCTATCTCGGCGAGTGAGCTCGATCACAATGTTGCGTGTCCGCAACGCGCAAGCGATGGCCCAAAAGAACCAGCACGAAACTGATGGGTCCGCAAATCCGGTTGCCTATAATTCGCTTCCACGAATTCACCGTTTCATCAACCCCCCCTCAAGGAGCATCCAAATGAAGAAGTTTTCCGCCCTCCTCATGGCCCTGATGGCGCAAGTTGCCTTCGCCGATCAGCCCACCCCCGAAGCCACCGCCTCCGCCCTGCTGGATCCCGCCAAGGCTGCCCAGACCGCTCAGGATCCCAAGGCTGCCGTGGCCGCCATGACCAACCTGATGGATCCCGCCACCTCCATCATCATGATGCAGAAAGGCATGGACCCCGCCACCTACACCAAGATGCTGCAGGCCGGCATGTCTCCCGACATCCTCAAGACCTATGCCAACTTCGCTGACCCTGCCGTTGCCATGAAGTGGCTGGCCGCCAGTATGGACCCCAACTTCTACATGGCCGCCATGGCTCCGTTCCTCAACCCCAACATGTACGTCAAGTGGATGATGGCGCCTCTGGATCCGCGCGTGTGGAACATGGCCCTGAACACCCTGAACCCCAACCTGTACCTGAACTGGGCCATGGCCCCCCTGAACCCCGCCAACATGAATCTGATGATGGCGCCCCTGAACCCCAACCTGTACACCCAGTGGGCCGCGGCGGCCGCTAACCCCGCCACCTACGGCACCTGGGGCGCCTTCATGAACCCCGCTACCTACGGCAACATCGCCAACCCGCTCGCCGGCTTCTTCCCGGTACCCGTGGCGCCCGCCGCGCCCGCGGCACCCGCTGCCAAGTAATCCCGGCGGCACATGCAGGCAGAAGGGTGGAACGCGAGTTCCACCCTTTTTTTGCGTCGACGTTCGGCATGGGCCATGGGCTCGCGTTCCGACGCGGGTGCTGCTTGCCCCCGGCTTGGGAAGGCTGGTCAGGGGTCATCACGGCGAAGGGGTGCCTTCTCCGAAGGTTCCTCACCGCGTTCGAAATGACAGCCTGCGAATGATTCGGTGTCACCCCAGGCTTGCTGACGGGGTCCGGTTCCGGGAACGCAACAGCCCACGCTCGGTGAGCACCCCATCCAGGGGAACGTCCCAGGCATCATTGGGTAGCCAGCCGATCTCCTGGGCGGAAAACGCCACGCCGATCAGGCGGGGGCCATGCCAGGCCATGCGGCGCGTGCGAAAGGCCAGGCTGGCATCGTAATAGCCGCCGCCCATGCCGATGCGATGGCCCCGGCGGTCGAAACCCAGCAAAGGCATGAAGACCGTCCGCAGCCAGGCGCCACGTATCCTTCGCTGGCCCGGGGGCTGGTATTCCTGGATGCCGAAACGGTTCAGATACCAGTGAGGGCAGCGACGGATCGGGCGATCCAGGTGTGTGAACCAGAGTTTGCGCTGGTTGCGGCCCGGCACGATGGGCAGGTAGCAGTGCACGCCCATGACGTAGGCACGCCGCAGCAGGGGCAGGACATCGATCTCCGCCTGGGTGGGCATGTAGAAGCCCACGCGCTTGCCTGCCGCCAGCAGATGGTGTCGCAGGGCATGCCGCACCAAGGCCTTGCCGGCCTTGCGCCGGGCCTCCCGGGGCACGGTCTGGCGCGTGACGCGCAACTGGCGGCGCAGGTCCGACTTGTCAGGCGGTGGAGGGGAGGCGTGCGCTTCCTGCATGGGTGGGGTCCCCCCGCTTGCGCCGTCCGGGACGCTATCTTGAACCCCTTGGTTCAAGGTCGGTCCGGTTCAGCCACATCGGGCACATGGACATTGCCACGCGCACGCCCATGACATTGTTGCCAGACCTTACGCAGTGCGTATCGGCTCAAAAAATATGCGCCTCTCGCGTACGCAGCAGGGAGATTGTCAGAAGAGATTATCCTGCTGTGCCAGGGCCTGATCAAGCAGGTTCGTGATCTGACTCAGGCGCTCGCGGTAGGCCGAGGTATCCGCCTCCGGCGGGCGGGCGCTGAGATAGTCATGCGTGATGTTGAGGGCGGCCATGATGGCAATGCGCTCCAGCCCGATCACCTTGCCGGTATCGCGGATCTCGCGCATTTTGCGATCCAGGTAGGAAACCGCCTGCAACAGCCCCTCGCGCCCATCCTCCGGGCAGGCCACGCGAAACTCCCGGCCCATGATGGCCACGTCCAGACTCATGGTTTGCGGATGGGCGGGCATGTCAGTCCGGCAACCTGTTGTAGAGGGATTCCATGCGCGTGCGTGCCTCTTCGAGCCGCTCGTGCAAACGCTTGTTCGTGTTTTCCAGGCTGACGACCTGTTGACGCAGCTTGAGGTTTTCACCACGCATGGCCTGATAGCGCTCGAGGATCTGAGCGAGCTTGGTCTCCAGTGCGTCCAGTTCAGCCTGCATGATGCCGGCACTATAATTGTCCCCATTTTGCCGCGTCAACAAAGGGATGCCCGGCGACCCGGGTGTCGGATGTCCTGGATGGGCATCGCCCGGGCGGAGACGTGGCGGTCCTCGCGCATGATCTTCTGCCCCACCCCGTGCGTTTCCCCGGGTGCCGGAATTTTCGGCTACCGTGGGCGTTTCGCGCCCACGCCTTCCGGCCCCCTGCATTTCGGTTCCCTGGTGGCGGCCCTGGGCAGCTGTCTCGATGCCCGCAGCCATGGAGGTGAGTGGCGTGTGCGCATGGAGGATGTGGATCCGCCCCGGGTGGTGCCCGGCGCCGCGGAGTCCATCCTGCGCAGTCTGGAGGTCCACGGCTTCGAGTGGGATGGTGCCGTGATGTGGCAGGGTCGACGCGACGAGGCCTACCGGGCCGCGCTGGAGGGACTCGTGCATGCGGGCCGGGTCTATGCCTGTGTTTGTGCGCGCAAGGCGCTGGCCGGGTCCGCACCGCGGGGTGTGGAGGGCCCGGTCTATCCCGGCACCTGCCGTGGCAGGCGGCCCCAGCCAGGCAAGGCCTTGCGTCTGATCGTGCCGGCGCAGCGTGTGTTGTTCGTGGATGGCGCCTTGGGACGGGTGGCTTGCGAGGTGTCGCGCGAGTGTGGCGACTTCGTGCTGCGCCGAGCGGATGGGGTGTACAGCTATCAACTGGCGGTGGTGGTGGATGACGCCGCCCAAGGCATCACCCACGTGGTGCGGGGGGCTGACCTGCTGGCCTCCACACCACGACAAATCGTCCTGCAGCAGGCCCTGAACCTGGCCACACCGGCTTACATGCACCTGCCCGTGGTGTTGGATACAGCCGGCTGCAAGCTCTCGAAGCAGACCCGCGCCACTCCCCTGGATGACGCTCGCCCCTTGCCCAGTCTGCTGCGGGCGGCGGAATTCCTGGGCATGAATCTGGAACCTGTGGCCAGTCTGGCGGAGTTCTGGCAACAGGCCCTGGTGGCCTGGCCTCGGCGGAGCCGGTTTGCCTTGCGAGGAAAGCGGCTCAGCCGCCGGTCATGTTCATGAAGCGCACCAGCTTCCGCGGCTGTTCCTGAAACTCGTGGCGTTCGGGTTTCAGGTCGATGGCACGGTGAATGGCCTGTACCAGCTCGGCATCACTGGCCCCGGCGCGCATGAGGGCACGGAAATCCAGACGCTCTTCCTGGCCCAGGCACAGGTGCAGCACACCGTCCACGGTGAGGCGCACGCGGTTGCAGGTGGCGCAGAAATGCTGCGACAGCGGGGTGATGAAGCCCACGCTGAAACGGCCGTCCGTACTGCCCAGGTAACGGGCCGGCCCCCCGCCGGGCAGCATACGGTCCACCAGGCCGAAGCGTGCCTGCAGACGCGTCTTCACGGGTTGCAGGTCCACATAGCCCATACGCCGCGCGGTGTCTCCCATGGGCATGAGTTCAATGAGGCGCAGCACATAGCCACGTTCCATGCAGAACGCCACCATGTCGTCCACGTCGGCGGCGTTCTCCTGCATCACCACCATGTTCACCTTGATGGGGGAGAAACCGGCCGCGGCGGAGGCCTCCAGGCCGGCCAGGACGCGGGGCAGCACGTCACGACCGTTGATGCGGGCCACCGCCTCGCGGCGCAGGGAGTCCAGACTCACGTTCAGGCGGTGCACGCCGGCCTGTCGCAGTGCCATGGCCACATCCGCCAGTTGCGTGGCGTTGGTGGACATGGACAGATCCTCGATGCCGGGCAGGCGTGCCAGCCGGCGGCAGAGGCCCACCACATCGCGCCGCAGCAGAGGCTCGCCTCCGGTCAGACGTACCCGCTTCAGGCCCAGGCCGGCGAACAGTCCCAGCAGCCGCTCGATCTCGTCGAAGTCCAGCCAGTGCTCCGGCTCTTCGAAGCCCTTGAAACCCTCGGGAATGCAATAGGCGCAGCGCAGGTCGCAGCGGTCCGTGACCGACAGGCGCAGATAATTGATGTGCCGACCGAAGCGGTCGACGAGCTGGGGTGTGATGAACTTAGCCATGGGGCACAATAGAGCCCTTGAGAAGGATCGAGCAATGATACGTTCCATCTTGTGCATAGTCCGGTATAGATGCCTTGACCTGAATCATGCGCATGGGGTCGCCGGCCATCCGGATGTCCGGTCATGAAGGCCCTGGGTTTCGCGGGCTACAGCGGTAGCGGCAAGACCACCCTGATGGAGAAGCTGCTGCCGCGGCTGCGGGATCGTGGCCTGCTGGTGTCGGTCATCAAGCAGAGCCACCACGATATCGAAGTGGACGTGCCGGGCAAGGACTCCTGGCGCCATCGCCGGGCCGGCGCCCGGGAGGTACTGCTCACCTCGCCGCGCCGCTGGATGCTGGTGCACGAGCTGGCGGGCGCCGCCGAACCTGGCCTGCACGACCATCTGGGTCGGCTGTCCACCTGTGACCTGGTGTTGGTGGAGGGTTTCCGTCATGTCGCGCTGGCCAAGATCGAGGTCTGGCGTGAGGAGAATTCACGCCCCTGGCTGCATCCCCACGACCCCCATATCATGGCCGTGGCGGCCGATGCCGCCCCACCGGGGAACCTGCCCTGGCTGGATCTGAACGATGTGGCGGCGGTGGCCGCCTTCATCCTGGAGTGGATGCAACATGAGTGACATGCTGTCCTTCGATGATGCCCTGCAGCGCCTGATGCAGGCGGCGCGGCCCCTGGTGGAAATAGAATCCGTGCCGGCGGATGCGGCCCTGGGCCGGGTGCTGGCGGAACCCGTGGTATCCGGGGTGCATGTGCCGCCCCTGGACAACGCCGCCATGGATGGCTATGCCCTGCTGGCGGCGGATTGGCAGGCCGGGGCCTGCTTGCCGGTGAGTCAGCGCATCCCGGCGGGCAGCCTGGGAGATCCCTTGCAGGCCGGTACCGTGGCACGCATCTTCACGGGTGCTCCCCTGCCTTTGGGGGCCGATGCCGTGGTGATGCAGGAAGATACCGAGACCGGCGCGGGAGGGATACGCATCAACCGGCCTCCCCGGCCCGGCGATCATGTGCGCCACCGCGGCGAGGACATTCGTGCCGGCCAGGCCGTGCTCGCGCAGGGCACGCGGCTGGGTCCGGCCCAATTGGGTGTGGCCGCTGCCGTGGGCAGCACCCGTTTGCCGGTCTATCGCCGCTTGCGCGTGGCGGTGTTCTTCACCGGAGATGAGCTCATCCCACCGGGCGAGCCCCTGCCACTGGGACGCATCTACAACTCCAACCGCGCCACCCTCCTGGCCCTTCTGACACGCCTGGGCGTGCAGATCCTGGACCTGGGCCAGGTACCCGACCGGGCCGAGGCCACCGTGTCCACCCTGGAGCAGGCTGCCCGCGAAGCGGATGTGGTCATCACCACCGGGGGGGTGTCGGTGGGGGAGGAAGACCACGTGCGTGCGGCGGTGCAGCGACTGGGTCGCCTGGATCTGTGGAAGGTGGCCATGAAACCTGGCAAGCCCCTGGCCTATGGCCAGGTGGGGGATGCGGACTTCCTCGGCCTGCCGGGCAACCCCGTTTCCGCTTTCGTGGTCTATACCCTGTTCGCACGGCCTTTCCTGCTGGCCCGCATGGGCGCCCCGACCAGCCCGCCCCTGAGCTTCCAGGTGCCGGCCGACTTCACCTGGCCGAGGCCGGGTAGCCGAAGGGAGTTCCTGCGTGCCCGCCTGGAAGCCGGGGGCGTGACCCTGTATGCCAACCAGAGCTCCGGCGTGCTCACTTCCCTGGCCTGGGCCGACGGGCTGGTGGACATTCCCATCGGCACCACGGTACGGCCGGGTGATACGGTGCGCTTCCTACCCCTTGGAGAGTGGCTGCAATGAACATACGTTTGCTTTATTTCGCGCGACTGCGGGAAGTCTTCGGCCGTGACCGGGAGGCCCTGGAATTGTCCTCACCCGCCGCCCTGGCAGACCTGCTGGCGGCCCTGCGCACCCGGGGTGGGGTCTGGGCCGAGGAGCTGGCCCAGGGCCGTGCCTTCCGCCTGGCGGTCAACCAGGACATCGCCGGCCCCGAGGCCGCCCTGGCGGACGGTGACGAGGTGGCCATCTTCCCGCCCGTCACCGGCGGGTGAGAAACAGTTCCAGGTACAGGAAGGCCCCTTGGCGCTCCGCCAGGCACCGGGCCAGGTTGCGGAAGCGCGCCCCTTCCCCGGGCTCGCCGGCGGCTTCCAGGGCGTAGGCCTTCAAGAACAGCAAGCGGGCCTTCATGTGGTGCTGGCCGAAGCGCTCCGCCTGCTCCAGGGCGAGGTCCAGCCACACCACGGCCCAGCGGGCACCCAGGTGAAAGGCGGCCTCGGCATGCAGGGCCTCGGCCTGGGCGGCTAGGGCGGAATCCGGGCGACGCAGGCTGGCCAGGGCCTGGTGACCGGGGCCCGGGTCCGACTTTTGGCCCAGGCGGGCCCGCGCCCACACCCCCAGCACGGTCAGCCAGGCCGGATCCGCCTCCCCGCCCTGCGTCCGTGCCAATGCCTGGACGCAGGTGCGGGGCTGGTCGGCCAGATAGGCCAGATAGGCAGCCTGCGCCGGACCGGGCTGCACACCCGCCGGAATGGCCCCGTGCCGCAGCAGGGCGAGGCGTTGCCGCAGATTTCCGGCCGGTGGGCTGGTGTTGTCCGGGGACAGGACTGCCAGGGCTTCCTGGAAACGGCCCAGGCTGTAGAGATCCAGAGCCAGGGCGTTTTCCGCCGTGTGCCGTCCGGCCGGACCCAGGGGCCGGGCCAGCCCAGGCAAGCGCCGTGCATGCGGATAGGAACGACCGGCACCGGCCTGTCGATGCAGGTCCTGCCAGCGCCGGTAGCGCAGGTGGAAGGCAGTGGGGTCCAACGCCATCAGGGTCCAGGGCTTACAGGCCTTCGTCTTTCAGGTTGCGGGAGAGCAACCCGCCCACGGCCTCGTGGGGCGGCGTTTCCTGCCTGAGGATCTGGGCCACGGCCTGGGTAATGGGAGTGTCCACGTCCAGTTCCTTCGCCAGCTGGTCGGCCTCCATGGCGGTGGGGACGCCTTCCGCCACATGTCCCAGACTCTGCAGGGCGGCTTCCAGGTGCTCGCCGGCGGCCAGGCGCAGGCCCAGCTGGCGGTTGCGGGACAGGTCGCCGGTACAGGTGAGGATCAGGTCCCCCATGCCGGACAGGCCCATGAAGGTTTCGGCGCGCCCTCCCAGACACCTGCCCAGACGGCTGAGTTCCGCCAGGCCACGGGTCAGCAGGGCGGCGCGGGCATTGAGGCCGAAGCCCAGGCCGTCGGAGATGCCGGCGGCAATGGCGATGACGTTCTTCAAGGCGCCTCCCAGCTCCACCCCCACCACGTCGGTGGAGGCGTACAGGCGGAATCCGGGGTCGTGCATGGCCCGGGCCATGGTTCGGGCGAATGCCAGGTCCGGGCAGGCGACGGTGAGGGCGGCGGGCAGGTCCCGTGCCACCTCCTGGGCAAAGCTGGGGCCGGACAGCACCGCAGCGGCGGGGTGCTCCGGCCAGGCCGTGTCCAGCACCTGGTGAGGCAGCAGACGGCTGTTGCTCTCGAAGCCCTTGCACAACCAGATCAGGGGTTGCGTCGGGGCACGCTGCCGCAGGGTCTGGGCCAGCTCCCGCAGGGCGTTGCTGGGTACAGCGCAGATCAGGCAGTCCGCGTCCGCGATGGCCCGGTCCAGCTGCGCGGTGGTCTGGAGGCTTGCCGGAAAGGGATGGCCCGGCAGATAGCGTCGGTTCTCGCGTCGGGTCCTGAGGTCGTCGGCGTGCCGAGGAGAGCGGGTCCAGAGGGTGACTGGCCGGGTGCGGGCCAGACGGATGGCCAGGGCCGTGCCCCAGGCACCCGCCCCCAGCACACCGAATTTCATGCCAGGCCGGGCCCTTGCCGCGTCAGTTGGGCTGTTGGGCCTGCAGCTGCTGCTGTTGCTGCATGTACATCAGCTCGAAGTTGACGGGTTGCAGCATCAGAGGCGGGAAGCCGGCCTTGAGCACGGCGTCGGACACCGCCTCCCGGGCATATGGGAACAGGATATTGGGGCAACCCACGCCCAGGGCCGGCTCCATGGCCTCCTGGGGAATGTTCTGGATGCGGAAGATGCCGGCCTGCTTCAGTTCCACCAGGAAGGCGGTCCTGTCCTGAATCTTGGCGGTGATGGTGATGGACAGGACGGTCTCGTAGATGCCGTTCTCCAGAGGCGCGCTCTGTGTGTTGAGCTGCATTTCCATCTGGGGCGCCTCCCGCTCCAGGAAGACCGCGGGGGCATTGGGCACCTCCACGGAAAGATCCTTGATGTAGATCTTTTCGATGTTGAACACGGGCATGGAGGCTTGCTGCTCTTGTTGATCGGTCATGGTGGTCCCGGCAGGAAAGTGAAAAAGCGGCCCATTATAGCCGTGCGCACGGGGCGGGTTTTCCCTGGCGTCACAAACGCCGGAGCCAGGCTTCCAGTTGTTGCGCCGGCAGGGCGCCGGACACCCGGTCGACCTCGCGGCCACCCTTGAACACGGCCAGGGTGGGGATGCTGCGGATGCCATGGCGGGCCGCCAGGGCCTGTTCCGCTTCGGTGTTTACCTTGGCGAAACGCACCCGTGTGGCCCAAGGACCCGCCAAGCGACTGAAGACGGGAGCGAACTGCTGACAGGGGCCACACCAGGGGGCCCAGAAGTCCACCAGCACGGGCAGCTCATTGCGCTCGATGTAGCGCTCGAAGGTGGCGGCACTGAGTTCCACGGGCTGGTCGCCCAGCACGGGATTGCCGCACTTGCCGCATTGGGGGGCATCGCCCAGACGCTCCTGCGGGACACGGTTGACCGTACCGCAGCTGGGACAGACGAGTTGCATGGCTTCCTCCTGAAGAACCGGGACTTCGACAGGAAGTGGCGCCGCCTGCCGGGGATTTCAAGCCGTCAGCAGGGGAGTCAGCTCGCCGGCCGCGTCCAGGGCGGAGATGTCGTCGAAGCCCCCAACGTGCCGCTCGCCGATGAAGATCTGCGGCACCGTGCGCCGGCCGGTGATACGTATCATGTGCTCGCGCTGTGTCGGGTCCAGGTCAACGCGGATCTTCTCGATCTCGGTAACGCCCTTTTTGTTGAGCAGCTTTTCCGCCATGACGCAGTAGGGGCAGACGGCGGTGCAATACATCTTGATGGGGGGCATGGCGACTCCTTGGCTGGAGGGTGAAGGGGCAAGGTTGTCCGGCAGGACACCTGCATGGTCCGCGCGGCTGGGGCCTTATCGATCCCGGGGCAGACCGGCCTGTTCCCAGGCCTGCATGCCACCGGCCAGGTTGTACAGTTTTTCGAATCCGGCCTTTTTCAGGGTGCGGCAGGCATGGTTGGAGCGGCTGCCACTGCGGCACACGGCGATGATGGGCTTGTCCTTGTGCTTTTCCAGGTCATTCAGCCGGGTTTTGAGCTGGCCAAGGGGTACATGCCGGGCCCTGGCGATGTGGCCGTCGGCCCATTCGGATTGCTCGCGCACATCCAGCACCAGGGCGTCCTCCTGGTTGAACAGGCGCACCGCCTCCTGGGGGCCGATCTGCCGGATGCCGGAGAGGCGGTTGAACAGACCGCCGCCGAACAGCATGAAGCCGGACACGGCCGCCAGCAGGATGAGCCAGATGTTTTGCGTGACGAATTCCATGGGGCAACCCCAAGCCTGAGCGCGAGACGGGTGAGTTTACCGTCAGTTGCAGCAGGTGCCACCCTCCTTGAACCCCAGCTTCTTGAGGATCCCCACCAGGGGACACAGGTTGGTGAAACCGGACTGGAACAGGTTCAGGCCGACGAAGGCGGTGAACCACAGCCAGCTCATGTGGCTCAGGTCGGCCTGGCCGCCGATGTGGGCCAGGGTCAGGGATAGCAGGATGAAGAACCCGGCGACGATGCGGACGATGCGTTCGATGGACATGGAAGCTCCTTTAAGGGGTAGGGAAAAGGGGGGTGGGGGGCCCGTTCCTCATTGGCTGATTACGTCGCCCCGACGGCCTTTCTCTGCCAGAGGAAGTACAGCAGAGGGATCACCACCAGGGTCAGGGCCGTGGAGGCGAAGGTGCCGAAGATCAGGGACACAGCCAGACCGCCGAACACCGGGTCTGTGATCATGATGGCGGAGCCCAGGATGATGGCCAGGGCGGTGAGCAGGATGGGGCGGAAGCGCACTGCGCCGGCCTCGATCACCGCCTGCTCCAGGCCGTAACCCTGCTTGCGGTAGTCGAGGATGAAATCGATGAGCAGCAGGGAGTTGCGCACCACGATGCCGGCCAGGGCGATGACACCGATCATGGATGTGGCGGTGAAGGCCTGACTGCTGGCCCAGTGGCCCGGGAACACGCCCACCAGGGTCAGGGGGATGGCGCCCATGACGATGAAGGGCAGCAGGAAGGACTTGTAGTAGCCCACCAGCACCAGATAGATGAGGATGATGGCGACGATGAAGGCGGAGCCCAGGTCCCGGAACACGTCCAGGGTCAGGCGCATCTCGCCACCCCACAGCAGGGTGTAGTCCACCACATCCCTGGGCGACGCCGCGGTGAAGCCCAGGTTGCCCGTGGTGAAGGTGGCGCCGTTGGGCAACCGCTTGCCATCCAGGACCTTGTCCAGGGCCAGCACGGCGTATACGGGGCTGGACTTCAGCAGTTCGCCCCCTACCATCACCATGGGGTGCTGATCCCGGGCATAGATGGGCTTGGCCTCGCTGACCCGTTCCACCGTGGCGATGGTGGACAGGGGTACCTGTATGCCTTGAGGGTTGCTTACCCGCAGGGCCAGCAGGGTGTCGGGGCTGGCGCGCAGCTCCCTCGGCAGACGCACCTGGATGTCGATGGGTTCCCGGGCACCGGTGGCGTGCAGGGTACCGATGGCGAAGCCGGACACGTAATGGCGCAGCAGCTGCGCCACCTGACCCGGGGCCACGCCGGAGAGCAGGGCCTTTTCCGCGTCCACGTGCACGTGGAAGCTGTCCAGGTTGGCGGTGACGGAGTCATCGACGTTGATCATTCCGTAGATGTCTGCGAAGGCCTGGTCCACATGGGGCGCGGCACTGCGCAACACGTCATAGTCCGGGCCGTAGAGCTCCGCCAGGATCTGGGCCTGGACCGGCGGCCCCGGTGGGGTCTCGTAGAGCTTCAGCCTGGCCGTGGGGAAGGCCTGGCGCACTCCGGCCAGGGCCTCATCCAGGGCTTCTGCGATGTCGTGGGAGGATGCTCCGCGGGCGTGCTTGTCCACCAGGTTGACCCGGATCTGGGCCAGGTTCTGGCCCTTCTTGATCATGTCGCCACGCACCAGGGCGGCGAAGTCGATGGGAGCGGTCATGCCCAGAAAGGTCTGGTAATCGCGTACATGTGGCTGTCTGCCCAGCACCTCGCCCACGGCACGGGCCACCTGGTCCGTGGCGGTCAGGGCGGTACCGGCGGGCATGTCCACCTGCAGCAGCATGGTGTTGGTATTGTCATTGGGCAGCATCTTCAGCTCCACCCCCAGGGGCGACAGGGGTCCATTCAGACCGGCGGGGCGGATGAACTGCCAGGCCGGCATGAGCATGGCCCCGGCCAGCAGGGCCAGCACCACCAGGAAGGTGAGATTGCGCTTGCCGGCGGAATGGATCAGGGGGGTGATCACCGCCACATAGGCGCGCTGCAGCAGGTCGGGTGCCTGGTTCTCCTGGGCATCGGAGGTCTGGCGCGCAGCCTTTTTCGCCAGCCAGATGTTGGCGGCCCAGGGCACCACCATGTAGGCGATGACGATGGAGGCGATCATGGCCACCGGTACGTTGAAGGGAATGGGTGCCATGAAGGGTCCCATCATGCCGGTGACGAAGGCCATGGGGATGAAGGCCAGGATCACGGCGATGGTGGCGATGTTGGTGGGGTTGCCGATCTCGTTGGTGGCGATCACCAGGGTCTCGCCGAAGGGCCGGCTGCCGCCGTGGTGCAGATGGCGGTGGATGTTCTCGATGACGACGATGGCCGCGTCCACCAGGAGGCCCAGGGACAGGATGAGGGCGAACAGGGTAATGCGGTTGATGGTCTGCCCGAAGGCCAGACCCACGGCCAGCACCACGAAGAGGATCAGGGGCACGGTGAGGGTGACGATGCTCGCCTCGCGCCAACCCAGGAAGATCACCAGGATGAGCACCACCGAGCCGATGGCGATGCCCAGGTGGGACACCAACTCGTTCACGGCGGCGTTGGCGCGCTCACCATCATTGCGGGTGATGGCCACTTCCACCTCGGCGGGGATGGCCTGTTCTTTCAGTGCCTCCACCTTGGCCAGCACCGCATCCGCCACCACCACGGCATTGGTACCGGCCTTCTTGGCGATGGCCAGGGTGACGGCGGGGTGCTCACCCTGGAGACTGGCCCGCGCCGCTGGACCATAGGCAAAGCGGCTGGCCTCGTCGATCTCGGCGGCGCCGTCTTCCACCCGGGCGACGTCCTTCAGGTACACGGGACGGCCCTGGCGGGACATGCCCACCACGATGTCGGCCACCTCCCGGGCGGAGCCGAGAAAACCGGACAGGCGCAAAGGCGTGGCCTGATTGTCGCGCACCAGCTCGCCCAGGGGGGCGGAGACGTTGGTGCCGCGCAGCATCTGGTCCACCTGGTTCAGGGACAGGCCGGCGGCCTCCAGGCGCTGGGGGTCCAGCCACACGTTCACCGCCCGGGCCCGGCCACCGACGATCTGTGTGAAGGACACGCCGGGCACGTTGCGCACCTGTTCCAGCAGGCGCTGGGCCACCTCGCGCAGGCGGAAGTCATCCAGGCTGGCGGAGGCCAGAGTGAGGGTCATGATGGGCACGTCGTCCACGTTGATGGGGCGCACCAGGGGCTCCATGGCACCCGGGGGGATACGGTCCATGTTCTGCATGAGCTGGTTGTACATCTTCACCAGGGACTCTTCCTGGTTCTCCCCCACCTTGAACTGCACGGTCACCAGGCCGAAGTCGTTGCTGGCATAGCCGTAGGTGTGGTCCACCCCGGACTGGGCGTTCATGATGGCTTCCAGGGGGCGAACCACCAGGTTGTGGATCTCGCTGGCGGAGGCCCCGGGTTTGGCGACGATGATGTTGGCCGCCGGTACCACGATCTGGGGGTTGTATTCCCGGGGGGTGATGGCCAGGGCCAGCAGACCCACCAGGGTCACGCCGAGGATGGTCAGGGCCGTGAGTTTGGAGGTGAGAAAGGCACGGGCCAGCTTGCCCGCCAGGTTCATGGGGCTGTCATGGGCCTGGTTATCCATGGCTCAGCCCTGCACCTTGCTGCCGTTGTTGACGGCGTCCGCGTTGCCGCTCACCACCCGCTCACCGGGGTTCAGGCCGGAGAGTATCTCCACCTGGCCGTCGATCTCGTTACCGGTGCGCACCATGCGATAGCGGGCGATGCCTGCGTCATCCACCACGAACACACCGGTGATGCCGGCCCGCTCCTGCACGGCGGACCTGGGTAGCGTCAGTATGAGCTGGCGGCCGGTGGGGAACAGCACCCGGGCGAAGGCCCCGCTCTGCAGTCCTGCGCCGGCCACGTCCAGCTTCACCATGTAGGTGTGGCTCATGGGGTCGGCAGCGGGAGACAGGCGTGCCACCCGGGCCTGCACGCTTTGCTCCTGGCCATCCACCTGCACCTCGACTGTCTGGCCCAGCTTCAGGGTCTTGAACACGGCCTCGGGCACACTGGTCTGCACCTGCAACCTGTCGGGGTTTTCCACCAGCAGGACGGGATGGCCCGGGGCGGCGATATCACCCTCCATGGCCAGCTTCTGGGTCACCACGCCGTTGATGGGGGAGTTCACCGTGGCGTAGCGCATCTGACCCTGGGCGGTACCCAGTCCGGCCTTGGCCTGGGCTGCCCGGGTCACGGCCATGTCGTAGTTGAGCTTCATCTTCTCGTACTGCTGGCGGCTGACCACCTCGTCCTCGTACAGGGCCTGGAAGCGCTGGTAATCGGCCTTGGCATCCTGCAGGGCGTCCTCGGCCTGCTGCAGGCCCAGGCGGGCCTGGGCCACGGCACCCTCGATGTCCAGTGGATCGATGGTGAACAGGCGCTGGCCGGCCTTTACACGCTGTCCCTCCGCCACGGCGATGTCCTTGATGTAGCCCATGAGGCGGGACGCCACCTTCACCGACTCCAGGGCCACCACGCTGCCGGGAGTGACGTGGGTGCGCGTGGCCTCCACAGGCTGGATGACCGTGATCTGGGCCTGGACGGTGACGGCGGCACCGGTCTTGGTCTTTTGCGCATCACCACTGCCGCAGCCGGCCAGGACGAGCGACAGGGCCAGGGACAGGATGATGGGCAGGGATTTGGTCTGTGCACTGCGGGTCATGTTGCTCACCTTGAATCAGAGTTGCTCCGGGGTCAGCACGCCCACGGCGCGCTTCAGTTCGGCACGGCTGACGGCCAGGTCGTAGCGAGCCGCCACCAGTTCCGCACGGGCCTTGTCCAGCTGGGCCTGGGCGGAAAAGAGCTCGATGAGGGTGGCCACGCCGTTTTCGTAGCGACGTTGCACCAGGCGCTGGGCCTCGCCGGCCTGCTCTACCGCTATCCGACGGGCGGCGATCTTCTCCTCCGCCTCCATGGCCTTGCGACGGGCGTCGCCCACCTGGTAGCGCACACCATCCTCGGCCTGGCGCAGCCGGGCGGCCAGTTCCGTGCGCTGGGCCTCGGCCCGGTCCACCCCTGCCTTGGTGACACCGCCGTCGAAGGCGGCCCAGGACAGTACGCCGGCCACCGTGTAAGAGGTGGCGCCGAAGCCCAGGGCCTCGTCGTTCACGTCGCCGCGCAGCATGACGTTGAACTGGGGCTTGTGCCCTGCCCGGGCGGCCGCCACGGCCGCACCGGCACCCTGCAGCTGGCTGCGCAGGGCCTGCAGGCCGGCGTGGCTGTCCAGGGCCTGCTGACGCAGGTCCGCATCGCTGCCCGCCAGCATGCCGGGGGTCACGGGGGCGCCCACGTCCAGGGGCTCGTCCAGGGGCTTGCCCAGCAGCAGGTGCAACTGGTCCAGGGCGGCGGCCTCGGCGTTTCTGGCCTCGACTCGCTTGAGCTTCACGTCCTCCAGGTTCACCCGCGCGGAGAGCAGGTCGCTCTTCACCACCATGCCCTGCTTGTGCAGCTTCTCGGTGATGCGTACGTATTCCTGGGCGGCGGCGATGCCCTGCTCCGCCACCTGGACATAGGCCCGGGCGGTATGTACGCCCTGGTAGGCCATGAGCACATGCTTGATGACCTCCTGGCGGGCCTGACGGTCACCGGATTGCGCGGCCCGCACATACGCCTGGGCCTGCTCCACGTAGCGCTTCACCATGCCGCCGTTGTAAACGGGAATGAGCAACTCCACCCGGGGGTTGATGTTGGTGACGGCATCGGGGTGGTTGAGGTTGTGGGGTGCAACGCCCAGGGCGGCTGGGCCGGTAAACTGGGCGGCACCGAAATCGTTGAACGTGGCCCCCCGCTGGGACAGCTTCAGACCGAAGGCGTTGAGGGCGTCGTTGCTGCGGGTGGCGGTAAGCGACAGATTGAGGCGCGGCTTCCGGTTGCCTTCGGCCTGGCGCAACGCGGCCTCGGCCTGCTGGATCTGGGCCTGGCTCACGGCCAGGTCCGGGTTCTGGCTGAGGGCCTTTTCCACGGCCTGCTGGAAGCTCAGGGTCTCCGCCCGGGTCAAGGGTGCGGACAGGGCCGAGCCCAAGGCCAAAAACAAGACACCCGTGAGGGTGCCCAACCTGGCAGTGCGCATATCAACACTCCTAGCTGAAAAGGGGTTGCGCCCGGGGGGCAGCAAAATCAGTAGGTGCTAATATACCTATTAGATATTTTTATGTCCAGATAAGACAGGCTGTGGTGACGAATCGCACGACTATTTTGCAAAACCGCAAAACACGTCGCGCATCATACTGATGAGCTGCAGTGTGCGCGTATCCCCCACCCGGTAGTAGACGCGATTGGCATCCTTGCGCGTGCGCAGCACGCCCTTGTCCCGCAGGATGGCCAGGTGCTGGGAGATGTTGCTCTGGGAGGTACCCACGTTTTCGACGATGTCCTGTACGCTCACCTCCTTGTCGCCCAGGACGCAGAGGATCTTCAGGCGCAGGGGGTGGGACATGGCCTTGAGGGCGCGGGAGGCCTGCTCGATGTGCTCGTCTTTGTCGATGAGTTCCAAGGACTCGTCAATCATTGCGTCTCCGTGATGGGTATGGTGAGTCTGGTGAACCGTTCGAAAGCATGCGCGGGCCCTCAGTGACGTGCGCACGTATTCAAATATACTAAAATACCCACGAGGAATGTAATGAAAAAAGCAGATAAAATCTTCTGATGCCCCCCTCCAGCCTCAAACCTGTCCTGCTCATCATCCTGGATGGCTTTGGTTGCCGTCACGCCGACAACTTCAATGCCATCGCCCGCGCCCAAAAACCCAACTGGGATCATCTGTGGAAGGCCTATCCCCATACCCTGATCCAGGCCTCCGAAGCAGCGGTGGGCCTGCCGGCGGGGCAGATGGGCAATTCCGAGGTGGGACACCTGAACATCGGTGCCGGCCGGGTGGTTTATCAGGAGTTCACACGCATCGATCGAGCCATCAACAACGGCAATTTCTTCCTCAACCGGGCCTTGGTTGATACCGTAACCCAGGTCAAGGTCCAGGGCAGCGCCCTGCACATCCTGGGTCTGCTCTCGGATGGCGGGGTGCACAGCCACGAGAACCACATCCACGCCATGCTGGACCTTGCCTTGCGACACGGGTTGGAGAGGGTCTATGTGCACGCCTTCCTGGATGGACGCGACACACCGCCCAAGAGCGCGGATACACATCTGCGCCGTTTGCAGGAGAAGATCGACCGGTTGGGCGGAGGCCGTATCGCCACACTCATCGGCCGCTATTACGCCATGGACCGGGACCGGCGCTGGCTGAGGGTGAAGGCGGCCTATGACCTGCTTACCCAGGGTCGTGGCGAATTCGTCGCCGGGGATGCCCTGGAGGGTCTGTACGCGGCCTATTCCCGGGGGGAGACCGACGAGTTCGTCAAGGCCACCGTCATCGTCCCACCCGGCCAGGAAGCGGCGCGCATGCAGGATGGGGACGCCATCGTCTTCATGAATTTCCGCTCCGATCGGGCACGACAGCTTACCCGCACCTTCATCGAGCCGGATTTCGTGGAATTCGAGCGGGAGACCACCCCCAGGCTGTCCCGTTATTGCACGCTCACCAGTTACAGTGACGACTTCGACGTGGAGGTGGCCTTCCCACCGGAACGCGTCCGCAATGGTTTTGGCGAGTACATCGCCAACCTGGGCCTGCGTCAGCTGCGCATCGCCGAGACGGAGAAATATCCCCATGTCACCTACTTCTTCAATGGTGGCGAGGAAACCGTGTATCCGGGGGAAGACCGCATCCTGGTGAATTCCCCCGATGTGGCCACCTATGACCTGAAACCGGAAATGAGCGCCCGTGAAGTCACGGGCGAGCTGGTGCGGGCCGTCCACAGCCGCAAGTACGATGCCATCATCTGCAACTACGCCAACTCCGACATGGTGGGGCACACCGGCGTGTTCGAGGCGGCCAGGAAGGCGGTGGAAGTGGTGGACGAGTGCGTCGGCCGGGCCGTGGAGGCCATGCTGGCCGAGGGTGGCGAGGTGCTGATCACCGCCGATCATGGCAATGCCGAGAACATGATGGATCTGGACAAGGCACAGCCACACACCGCCCATACCCTCAACCTGGTGCCCTTCCTCTACATTGGCCGCCCGGCGCACATTGCCGAAAAGGGCGCCCTGGAAGATGTGGCCCCTACCCTGCTGCGCATGATGGGCCTGCCACAACCCATGGAAATGACGGGTCACCCGCTCATCGAATTCGATTAGCTCCGTGTGCACATGCCTGCTGCGTGGTTTCCTGTGGCTGTGCTTCGGCCTTTGGGTGGCGGCGGCGCAGGCCGCGCCGGATGGCCGCCAGGAGGAGCTGGATGACTTGCGAACCCGCATCCGGGCCCTGCAGAAGGAGGTGGAGCAGGCCGCCGAGGATCGCAGCGAGGCTGCGGATGCGCTCAAGAAATCGGAGCGTGGCATCTCCGACATGAACCGTGGTCTGCGGGAGCTGGAACAGCGACAGCGTGGACTTTCCGCTGATCTCAAGCAGCTGGCGCGGGACACCGAAGCCACCCGCACGGAAATCGATGCACAGCGCAAGCGCCTCGCGGAACTGCTGCGGCAGCGGTACATCCACGGCGACAACGATGTCGTCAAGCTCATGCTCAACGGCCAGAACCCCGGTGAATCCGCGCGCAGCCTGGAATATTACGGATACATAGGCCGTGCCCGACGGGAGCTGATTCGCGCCTACCAGGGTTCCTTGGCGCGCATGCAGGCCCTGCAGGCCACCGTACGGGAAAGACAGGCCAGCCTGGAACAGACCAAGCAGGAAAGGGTGGCACGAAAGAAAAGCCTGGAAACGGAAAAGGCCGCGCGCCAGCAGGTGCTGTTCAAGCTGTCCAGCCAGATTCGCCGACAGCGCAACGAGATCCGCACCCTGGAACGGGACGAGAAACGCCTCACCCAGCTGATCGAGCGACTGGCCCGTCTGGCGGCCGCGCGCAAGGCCGCCAAACCCGTGCAGACCAGGCCCGGGGAGAAGGTGGAGCGGGTGGCGGATGCCAGCCTGGCCGGCCTGGATTTTGCCCGTCTCAAGGGCAAGCTGGCCCTGCCGGTGGCCGGGGAAATCCTGCACCGCTTCGGCCAGGACCGCCCCGGTGGCGGCCCAGCCTGGAAGGGGTTGTTCATCCGTGCCCGCCAGGGTCAGGAGGTGCGCGCCGTGGGTACCGGCAAGGTGGCCTTTGCCGACTGGCTGCGCGGCTTTGGCAACCTGCTCATCATCGACCATGGGGACGGCTATCTCAGCCTGTACAGCAATAATGAAAGCCTGTATAAACAGGCAGGAGACCCGGTCCGGGCCGGCGACGTGGTGGCCACCGTGGGCGCCAGCGGTGGGCAGGATGAGCCCGGTCTGTATTTCGAGCTGCGCCGCCAGGGCAAACCCTTCAACCCCATGGCCTGGGTCCGATGAGCCGGGCTGCAGCAAGCTGAGCCCACCCGTTCCGCAACACTCCGAGGCACCATGTCTGGCAAACTCAAGCAATTCAGTCTGATCGGTCTGGGCATCGTCTTCGGCGCCGCCCTCAGCCTGAACTTTTCCGCCATCGCCGATCGGGAGCCCGAGCCGCTGCCCATCGAGGATCTGCGTGCCTTTACCGAGATCTTCGGCAAGATCAAGAGTGACTATGTGGAACCGGTGGAGGACAAGAAGCTCATCACCGAGGCCATCAACGGCATGCTGGCGGGTCTGGATCCGCATTCCTCCTACCTGGACATGGAGGCATTCAAGGACCTGCAGGTGGGTACCCAGGGTGAATTCGGCGGCCTGGGCATCGAGGTGGGCATGGAGGATGGCTTCGTCAAGGTGGTCTCCCCCATCGAGGACACCCCAGCCTTCAAGGCCGGGGTGAAGTCCGGTGATCTGATCATCAAGCTGGACGACAGCCCGGTGAAGGGGCTGACCCTGAACGATGCGGTGAAGAAGATGCGCGGCAAACCGGGCACCGGCATCACCCTCACCATCGTGCGCAAAGGGGAAGCCAAGCCCCTGGTCATTACCCTCACCCGGGCGGTCATCAAGATCAAAAGCGTGAAATACAGTCTGGTGGAGCCCGGCTACGGCTATGTGCGCATCACACAGTTCCAGGAGCACACCGGCGAGAACCTGGTGGCGGCCCTCAAGGATTTGGGCACGCAGAACAAGGGCAGCCTCAAGGGTCTGGTGCTGGATCTGCGCAACGACCCGGGTGGTCTGCTCAACACCGCCGTGGCTGTGGCCGGCAGCTTCCTCAAGCCGGGAGAACTGGTGGTGTACACCGACGGCCGTACCGAAGACGCCAAGATGCGTCTCACCAATAATCGGGAAAACTACCTGCGTCTGGGGGAGAGCGATTACCTCAAGGGCCTGCCGGCTTGGAGCAAGAGCGTGCCCCTGGTGGTGCTGGTGAATGGCGGCTCCGCCTCCGCCTCCGAGATCGTGGCGGGTGCCCTGCAGGACCACAGGCGCGCGCTCATCGTGGGCACGAAGTCCTTCGGCAAGGGGTCGGTGCAAACCATTCTGCCCCTGAACAATGGCACTGCCATCAAGCTCACCACGGCACGCTATTACACCCCCAATGGTCGCAGCATCCAGGCCAAGGGCATCACGCCAGACATCGTCGTGGAGGAAGGCACGGTAAGCACGGGCGAGACCGGGGGGCTGGAAATCCGTGAGGCGGACCTGGACAAGCACCTGAGCAACAGCCAGGAGCCCGAGGTGACAAAGACGCCGGCCGAGGCAGACAGGGATACCAAGGGCAAAGCCTCAGGCAAAAAGGACGTCAAGCCCGAGGAAGGCGAGACCGGGCGGGAGATCGTGCGCAAGAACGATTTCCAGTTCAATCAGGCGTTGACCCTGCTCAAAGGCCTTGCATTGCTGCAGGACCGCAAGCAATAGGATGGGACGGGATGACGGCGCCCGGTGATATCTGGAAACGTCGTGATCTGATCTTCAAGCCCCTGCCTCCCGGCCAGACCGTGCGCGCGCTGGAAAGGCTGTCCGGTCTGCCCGGGCTGGAAGTGAGCAGCACGGGCGAATACAGCCTGCAACTGGCCTACGATGTGCGCGAGTACACCCTGGAGGAACTCGAGAACCTTCTGGGTTCCTGGGGTTTTCACCTGGAGGCGACGGTCCTGATCCGCATCCGGCGTGCCCTGGCCTACCACTGCGAACGTATCCAGCGCGACAATCTGGGCCTGCCCACACCGCGCACCAAGAACTACAAGGCCTTCGCGCAGGCCTGGCAGCACCAGCCCCATGGGGATCACGACGCCACGCCCGAAGAGTGGCGGCAATATAGATGACAGGTGGGCATGGCCCCCGCTCCCCGGTCGCTCCCATGGACGACGCTCAGCTGCTGCGCTATTCCCGTCACATCCTGCTGGATCAGATCGGCATCGAAGGTCAGGAGCGTCTGCTGCGTGCCCATGTCCTGGTGGTGGGCGCGGGGGGACTGGGATCGCCCGTGGCCCTGTACCTGGCCGCCGCCGGTGTGGGGCAGATCAGCCTGGCAGACCACGATGTGGTGGAGCTGACCAACCTGCAGCGTCAGGTCATCCACGACATGGACAGCCTTGGGGTCAACAAGGCCGTCTCGGCGGCACGCCGCATGCAGGCCATGAACCCGGGCATACGGGTGCATCCGCTGCAGGAGAAACTGTGCGGTGACACGCTCGATCGGGCCGTGCAGGCCGTGGACCTGGTGCTGGACTGCTGCGACAACTTTCCGACCCGCCAGGCCGTCAACCGGGCCTGCGTGCGTCATCGCAAACCCCTGGTGTCGGGCGCCGCCGTGCGCTTCGACGGCCAGGTGGCCGTCTTCGACCTGCGGCATGACGACGCCCCCTGCTATGCCTGCCTGTTCCCAGAGCAGGCCCGGGACGCAGAGATGCGTTGCGCGGAATTCGGCGTGTTTGCGCCCCTGGTGGGCGTAATCGGCGCCATGCAGGCCGCCGAGACCCTGAAGCTGATCATCGGCGCAGGGCACAGCCTGTCGGGCCGCTTGCTGCTCTACGATGCACTGGCCGGGGAGTGGCGGGACATGCGCTTGCGCAAGGATGCCGGCTGTGGAGTGTGCGCGTCTGTCCAGCCGGCGCGATCGGCGGCCAGGATGACATGAGGCGGCGGCACGGGATATCCACGCGCGGGAGACCGGCATGCCCGACGTGGCTCCGTGGGCGCCCGCATCGGCCAGGCGGGCACCCGTTGACTTATCATGTGGGTCGGAATATGGAAGGCGGGGACGGGCGGCCATGCCCCTGAGCGGCGACGACCTGGAAATGGTGCTGCGCCTGTGCGCGGCCATGGTCGCCGGGGCGCTCATCGGCTACGAACGCTCCTATCATGGACGGCCCGCTGGCTTCCGTACCCACGCCCTGGTCTGTACCGCCTCCAGCCTGTTGATGCTGGTCACGGCCTATGAAGCGCGGTGGGTGAATACGGCCACGGAGCTTGTGCGCCTCGACCCAACCAGGATGGCGCAGGGCATCATGACAGGAATCGGTTTTCTCGGGGCAGGCGCGATCATGAAGGAGGGGCTGTCGGTGCGCGGCCTGACCACCGCCGCTTCCGTCTGGATCACGGCGGCGATTGGCATCCTGGCGGGCATTGGCTTCTACCTGCCACTGGTCGTCTCCGTACTGCTCACGCTCGGCATGCTGTCGCTGTTCCGCCTGATCGAGGCACGCATGCCGACACAGGCGTATTACCACTTCGAGGTGCGCTACACACCTGATTCCGGCATGACGGAGGGCACGCTGCGCAAGCTGGTGGAAAGTTTCGGCTTCAGCATAGCCAACTTCAGCTACCGGTTGGATGGCGAAGAGCGCCTGCGGCGCCACAGCATGGTGCTGTGCAGCACGGATCGGACCGGCATCTCGCGGCTGGCCGAAGCACTGCACGCCCTGGGTACGGTGCACGAGTTTCGCATCGCACCGGCCAGTGATTGAAGCCAGGCCGGCAGCCATGACCCTGCGGCTAACGGGCGGGCCTGCCCGCCTGGTGATCTTCCCTTTCGTGCAGTCCGGGTGCCGCTCGCCTACTTGCGCCAGTAATCGTTGGCGGCCGCGATGGTCTGGAAATTGATGGCGACCACCTGCGAAGAGGCAATCAGCGCATCCGCGCTTTCCGCGTATACGGGCCTGAGCTTCTTGAGAACCTCGGGATCGGGCTGTGTGTATTTCACGCCCCGGCGGCTCAGGGTGATGGCCAGCTCGAATCCGGCCTGAGGTGTATCGGTGATGAGGGTGGGCAGCCAGGTGTCGGTCATGGATGGAACCTCAAATGGATGGTTGCCCAGCCGGCACGGCTGGGCAGGAAAGATGGATGCCGCAGTCTAACAGCAAACCGAAGCGGTTATCCCCGTCGGTGGAGGGGATGCTGTGGCTTGCAAGCATCCCGCGCTGCACAGCACCGTGGCCGTGCATGCTGGATGATCGGTCGCCCGTTGTGGCCATATGCTCACCTGGGGCTGCGTGGGTGGCGATACGTGCCACGGCTGTGGTAGCTCAGCAAAACCCTGTGCCGAATATCGCCTCGGCATGGATGGTTCCCCGCCAGTGTCACACAATGCGCTTGACATAAATAACCCATGACAAAGAAGAACAATGCATGCAGGGAGTGCATGACAACGCCGTTGCCGATCCGGAAGGGCACGTAGGCACGCAGGCCGCGCTGTGGCTCTTGGCGAGCCTGGCCGGCCTCTATCGCCAGCCCTTTGATGCCGAGCTGGTGATCAAGCGTTTTCCGCCGCCGATCGATCTGCCCACGCTGATCGAGGCCTTGGACGCGCTCGGCCTCAAGGCCGGGTTGGCGCACTGGCCCGAAGCGGGGCTGTCGACTTTGCCGCTGCCCGCCGTGGCGTTGCTGGCCACGCCCACGACTGAAACCTCGCAAGCGGACTCTGGCGAAGATGCAAGTGCCGCTTCTCACCAACCATCACCCAGCACCACACTCACCCCGGCGCTGATCGTCCAACATGGTGACGACACCCTGGCTTGGGTCAAACCCGGCCAGTCGGCCCCGGAAACCGTGGCGCTTGATGCGGCCCGCGCCCAAGCCGCACCGGTGCTGCTCTTGGTGGCGCAGGCCGAACCACCTGTTTCCGAATCGGTCAGCAAAAACGAATCGCCTGAAACTCAGAAAAAGCCTTTCGGCTTCTCCTGGTTCGTGCCGGAACTGCTGCACCACAAACGCATCTGGCGCGACGTGCTGCTCGCCAGCCTCGCCATCCAGCTTGTAGGCCTGGCCACGCCGCTGTTCACCCAGGTCATCATCGACAAGGTCATCGCCCATCACTCCGAGAGCACGCTCATCGTGCTGGGCGTGGCGCTGGTGGTGTGCATGCTCTTTACCAGCGGCATGAGCTGGCTGCGCCAATACCTGGTGCTGCACACCGGCAGCCGCATCGATGCCGTGCTGGGCGAGAAGGTGCTCAAGCACCTGTTGCACCTGCCGCTGCCGTACTTCGAAGCGCGGCCCACCGGCACGCTGGTGGCGCGCCTGGCGGCAACGACACCCTGATCGGTGGCTCCGGCAATGACGTGCTCGACGGTGGTGCGGGGGGATGATGACTTGTGCGGTGGCGCCGGAGCAGACACGTACATTTTTGGTCGGGGAGCTGGCAACGATACGGTGCGCGATGCGGTGGAATCGGGCACCCAGCGCGACATCGTGCGCTTCTCGGGGCTGAATCCGGCGGATATCCGCGTCACGGCGGATTACAACGACAACCTCATCTTCACCATCGTCGATACGGGCGAGACGCTTTCCATACCGCGCGGCGGCTGGTGGTGGGGCAGCAACGGCGTCGGCCAGTATGTGTTTGACGACGGCACGGTGTGGAGCCACGACGACGCACTGCGTGCGACCGTGGCCGCGAGCACCGAGAGCGACGACACCATCCACGGCTCGTCCGCCGGGGACACGATCACCGGCCAGGCGGGCAATGACACGCTGATCGGTGCCACCGGCTGGAACTGGATTTACGAGAACGGCCAGTACCGGGTCCTGCGCAACACCACGCCCACCCTCTACGCCAACGGCAACGACGCCTACCAGTTCGGCCGGGGCGGGGTTGCTTCGCGTATCGACGACTTGACAAAAAGAGAATGATCGTTCATTCTTCGCTCATCGAACTTCTTCCGAATTTCTGATGGGTGAGGAAATGTCTTCTAAGTTCAAATACATAGTCTCTGCCATGGCAATTTCCCTGTCGCTCGCTGCCTGTTCCGGCGGGGAAGGACCGCTCACGCAGGGTGAGGCCGTGCCGGTGTCCGTCGTGACGCTGACATCCGGGCCGATCACGCTGACCCGCGAGTTGCCCGGTCGCACCAGCCCGTTCCTGGTGGCCGAAGTGCGCCCGCAGGTCTCGGGCATCGTGCGCAATCGCCTGTTCACCGAAGGCGGCGAGGTCAAGGCTGGGCAGCCGCTCTACCAGATCGACGACGCCGGTTACCGTGCCGAGAACAACAGTGCGCGCGCAGCGCTGGCCCGTGCCGAGGCCGCACTGGTCACCGCCCGGCTCCAGGCTCAGCGCAGCGCCGAGCTGGTCAAGATCGACGCTGTCAGCAGGCAGGACAACGACAACGCTCAAGCCACGCTGCGGCAGGCCGAAGCCGACGTGAAGGCGGCGCAGGCGACGGTAGACGGGACCAGCGTGACCCTGGGTTACGCCCGCATCACCTCGCCCATCCGTGGGCGCATCGGCAAGTCCACGGTCACCCAGGGCGCCCTGGTCACCGCGGGACAGGCCACGGCACTGGCCACGGTGCAGCAGCTCGATCCGATCTACGTCGATCTGACTCAGTCCAGCAGCGAACTGCTGGCCCTGCGCAAGGACTTGGCATCGGGCGTGCTGGATAGCACCGAAGGGTTGCCGGTCAAGATCGTGCTCGAGGATGGCAGCGAGTTTTCGCACGCGGGCAAGCTGGCCTTCTCCGAAGTCACCGTGGACCCATCCACCGGCAGCTACGCGCTGCGGGTGGTGGTGCCCAATCCCGACCGCGTGTTGCTGCCGGGCATGTATGTGCGCGCGGTGCTCGGCAGCGGCCAGCGCCAAAACGCGATCCTGGTGCCGCAGCAAGGTATTGCGCGCGACCCCAAGGGCAATACCAGCGCGATGGTGGTGGGCAAGGACGGCAAGGCCGAGCAGCGTCAGGTCGTGGTCAGCCAGGCGATCGGAGACAAGTGGCTGGTCGAGTCCGGGCTTGCGACCGGCGACCGGGTCATCGTCGAGGGCCTGCAGAAGATCAGGCCGGGTGTTCCCGTGCAGGCTGTCGAGATCAACGGTGCCGGTCCCACCGCTACCGCTGCTCCCGGCGGTACCGCCGTGCAGAAGTAAGCGGAGGCCCCCATGGCACGTTTCTTCATCGACCGGCCCATCTTCGCGTGGGTCATCGCGATCATCATCATGCTGGCCGGCGCACTGTCGATTTTCACGCTGCCGATATCGATGTACCCGATCGTGGCACCGCCCAGCGTCGAGATCCGCGCCACCTACCCGGGTGCATCCGCCAAGGTGGTCCAGGACTCGGTGACCCAGATCATCGAGCAGAACATGAAGGGCCTCGACGGCCTGATGTACTTCTCCTCGCAGTCGTCGTCCAACGGCATGGCGACAATCACCCTGACCTTCGAGACCGGCACCGACGGCGACATCGCCCAGGTCCAGGTCCAGAACAAGCTGCAGCTGGCGATGCCGCTGTTGCCGCAGGAGGTGCAGCGTCAGGGCGTCAGCGTCAGCAAGTCGACGGCGGGCTTCCTGCAGGTGGTCGGCTTCGTGTCCGAAGACGGCAGCATGGACAAGACCGACATCGCCGACTATGTCGGTGCCAACATCGTCGACCCGCTCAGCCGTGTGCCCGGAGTGGGTACCATCCAGGTGTTCGGCGGCAAGTACGCCATGCGCATCTGGCTGGATCCGAACAAGCTGCAGACCTATCAGCTGTCGGTTCCCGAGGTCACCGCCGCGATCCGGGCTCAGAACGCACAGGTCGCGCTCGGCACGCTCGGTGGTGCGCCGGCGGTCAAGGGTCAGCAACTCAACGCCACCATCAATGCCCAGGACCGGCTGCAGACCCCCGAGCAGTTCCGCGACATCATCGTGCGTTCGAACCCGGACGGTTCCGAGCTGCGCCTGGGCGACATCGCGCGTGTGGAGATGGGTAGCGAAAGCTACGAGTTCGATTCCCGCTATAACGGCCAGCAGGCCACCGGTGTGGCGATCTCGCTGGCCACCGGCGCCAACGCGATCGATACCGCCGCCGGCGTGAAGCAGGCGCTGGCGGAACTGGAGCCGTACTTTCCGCCAGGCCTCAAGGCGGTGATTCCGTTCGACACCACGCCGTTCGTGAAGGTGTCGATCAAGGGCGTGGTCAAGACCCTGCTCGAGGCGATCGTTCTCGTGTTCCTGGTCATGTATCTGTTCCTGCAGAACTTCCGCGCCACCCTGATCCCGACGATCGCGGTGCCGGTGGTGCTGCTGGGTACCTTCGGCGTGCTTGCCGCGCTCGGCTTCTCGGTGAACATGCTGACCATGTTCGCGATGGTGCTGGCGATCGGCCTGCTGGTCGATGACGCCATCGTCGTGGTCGAGAACGTCGAGCGCCTCATGAGCGAGGAAGGCCTGTCCCCGCTCGAGGCCACGCGCAAGTCGATGGACCAGATCACCGGTGCCCTGGTCGGCATCGGCGTGGTGCTGTCGGCGGTGTTCGTGCCGATGGCCTTCATGTCCGGCTCCTCGGGCGTGATCTACCGCCAGTTCACGGTGACGATCGTGTCGGCGATGACGCTGTCGGTGCTGGTCGCGATCGTGCTGACGCCGGCACTGTGCGCGACCCTGCTCAAGCCACTGAAGAAGGGCGAGCACCACGACAGCAGCGGCGGCCTGTTCGCCCGCTTCTTCCACTGGTTCAATCGCGGCTTCGAAAAGACCAGCGCCAACTACCAGCGTGGCGTGCGCGGCATCCTCGGTCGTCCGTGGCGATTCATGGCGATCTTCGTAGCACTGGCGCTGGCGATGGGGCTGTTGTTCGCGCGCCTGCCCAGCGCCTTCCTGCCCAACGAGGATCAGGGCGTGCTGATGGCGACGATCCAGGCGCCGGTGGGCGCTACCCAGGAGCGCACGCTGCAGTCGATCGCGAAGCTGGAGAAGCACTTCCTCGAGAACGAGAAGGACGCGGTTGAATCCACGTTCGCGGTGCAGGGCTTCAGTTTCGCGGGCAGTGGCCAGAACACCGGCATCGCCTTCGTCAAGCTCAAGGACTGGGGCGAACGCGGCGATGCCAAACTCAGCGTCGAGGCGGTCGCGGGGCGTGGCATGGCGGCGATGAGCCAGATCAAGGATGCCGTCACCTTCGTGTTCGCGCCGCCGGCGATGCCTGAGCTGGGCATCGCCACCGGCTACTCGTTCTACCTCCAGGACAACGCCGGCAAGGGTCATGAGGCGTTGATCGCCGCCCGTGATCAGCTGCTTGGCCTGGCGGCGGGGAGCAAGTTGCTCGCCAACGTGCGTCCCAACGGCCAGGAGGACACGCCGCAGCTGCGCATCGACGTCGACGTCGCCAAGGCGGGTGCGCTGGGTCTGTCGCTGGACGCGATCAACGCCACGCTCGCGGCGGCCTGGGGCGGCCAGTATATCGACGATTTCATCGACCGCGGCCGCGTCAAGCGCGTCTACCTGCAGGCCGATGCGCCGTTCCGCATGACCCCGGATGACTTCAATCTGTGGTCGGTGAAGAACAATGCCGGCGAGATGGTGCCGTTCACCGCCTTCGGCAGCTCTCGTTGGGACTTTGGCTCGCCGCGCCTGGAGCGCTATGACGGCGTGCCGTCGCTGGAGATCCAGGGAGAGGCCGCGCCGGGGGTATCCTCGGGTGCGGCCATGGACGAGATCGAGCGCCTGGCCAAGCAACTGCCTTCCGGCTTTGGTGTCGAGTGGACGGCGGTGTCCTACCAGGAGCGTGCGTCGGGTGCGCAGACGCCACTGCTGTACACGCTGTCGCTGCTGATCGTGTTCCTGTGTCTGGCGGCGCTGTACGAAAGCTGGACAGTGCCCACGGCGGTGCTGCTGGTGGCGCCGCTTGGCATCCTCGGCGCGGTGCTGGCCAACACGTTGATGGGCATGAACCGTGACGTCTATTTCCAGGTCGCCATGCTTACCACGGTGGGCCTGACCAGCAAGAACGCGATCCTGATCGTGGAGTTCGCCAAGGAGAACCTTGAAAGCGGCATGGACCTGATCGCGGCCACCATGCAGGCCGTGCGCGACCGCCTGCGCCCCATCATCATGACCTCGCTGGCCTTCGGCCTGGGCGTGCTGCCGTTGGCGCTGGCCAGCGGCGCGGGCTCGGGTGCGCAGCGTGCAATCGGTACCGGCGTGGTCGGCGGTATGGCTGTAGGCACTCTGCTCGGCGTGTTCTTCATTCCCCTGTTCTTCGTGGTCGTGCAGCGCCTGTTCGGCAAGCGCCAGGCCACCACCACGCCGGCCGTAGCGGAGCCGGAAGGAGCCTCACAATGATTCGCCCCCTGATCACCAGCCTTGCGCTGGCCACGGCCCTGTTCGTCCCCGGTTGCGCCAACCTGCAGCCGCCGCTGCCCGAAGCCAAACCGGCGATTCCGGCCGACTGGCCGCTGCCGGCGGAAACACCGCAGACGGTCGGCGACGCCACGGCAACAGCTGATATCGGCTGGCGCGACTTCTTCGCCGATCCCCGACTGGACCAACTCGTTGCGCTGGCGCTTGAAAACAACCGTGACCTACGGGTGGCGGTGCTCAAAGTCGAGCGCGCGCGTGCGCAATACCGCATCCAGCGCGCCGACCGTCTGCCGTCACTGGGTGCGGAGGCCAGCATGACCCGCAGTGGCGGCGATAGCCTGGCCGTCTCCGAAAGCTACACCGCCAGCGCCGGTGTCGTGGGGTTCGAGCTGGACCTGTTCGGTCGCGTGCACAACCTCAGCCAGGCGGCGTTGGAGCAGTTTCTCGCCACCGAGGAAGCGCATCGCAGCGCGCAGCTGGCGCTGATCGCGGAAGTTGCCGACACCTGGCTGGCGCTGGCCGCCGACCAGGAGTCGCTCACCATCGCTCAGGCGACGCTGGACAACCACATGGCATCATTCAGGCTGACCGAGCAGCGCCACGCGCAGGGCGCGGTGTCCGGGCTGGACGTCAGCCAGGCGCGCACCGTGGTCGAAACCGCGCGTTCGGACGTGGCCCGCTATCAAGCCCAGGTGCTGCAGGGCCGCAATACGCTGACCTTGCTGGTCGGCGCTCCAGTGGATGAGACGCTGCTTCCGGACGCGTTCACTCCGCAGGTCAGCGGCCTCGCCAATCTGCCAGCCGGGCTGCCGTCGCAGGTGCTGCTGCGCCGGCCTGACGTGCTGGCTGCCGAGCACGGCTTGCGTGCGGCCAACGCCAACATCGGCGCCGCCCGCGCCGCGTTCTTCCCGTCGATCACCCTGACCGGCAACATCGGCAGCAGCAGTGCGGAACTCTCTGATCTGTTCGACGGCGGCAACGGCGTGTGGAGCTTCGTGCCGCGGATCAATATCCCGATCTTCCAGGGCGGGCGCCTGACCGCGGCGCTGGGCGTGGCCCAGGCCAACCGCGATATCGCCCTCGCCGAATACGAGAAAGCGATCCAGTCCGCATTCCGCGAGGTTGCCGATGCACTGGCGCTGTCGGGTACGCTGGCTGCCCGACGCAGTGCACAGGAGGCACTGTTCGCCGCGGCCAGCCGTACGCACGCATTTTCGCAGGCCCGATACGAGGCCGGTCAGGACAGCTACCTGGTCCTGCTCGACGCCCAGCGCACCCTGTACTCGGCACGGCAGTCGCTGGTGGCGGCCCAGTTGGCGGAACAGGCCAATCGCGTCACCTTGTACAAAGTCTTGGGAGGTGGCTGGAGAGAGGGGGGCATATGAGCGGCAAGCATGAAACAGCAGTGTCGAAAAAGGCGCAGGAACGTGCCACGGCACAACGCAACCGGATCCTCGATGCAGCGCGGCGCTGCTTCATCGAGCACGGCTTCCATGCCGCCAGCATGGCCTACATCGCCGATACCGCCGGCATGAGTGCGGGACTGATCTATCGCTACTTCGACAACAAGAGTGACATCATCCTGGCCATCGTCGAACACCAACTGGAGTTGCTGCGAGAGGACATCAAGCTCAATCGCCAGGTCGACCTGGCCAGCGAAATGGCGCAGAACTATGGCCGCGCGAACGAAGGCGACAGCGGGGGCATGAATGCAGCGCTGCTGCTGGAGATTTCCGCCGAGGCCACCCGCGACCGGCGAGTGGCCGCCGCCCTGCAACGCTTCGATACCACCCTGCGTGCAGCGCTGGTCGACTGGCTGACCCGCGACCGTGCCAGCGGCGGACAGGGCATGCCGGCCGCCGCCGCTGCAGGCCGCGCACTGCTGTTGCAGTGCCTGTTCGAAGGACTCAAGATCCGCGAGACCCGTGAACCTGACCTCGACCGCGAACTGCTGACGTCGACGCTGCACGAGTTCGTGCCGCTGTTGCTGGCGCCGCGACCGCCGAGTCCGCATCTTCCGGTGCCAGCGACGCACGCGGTTTCTCCCGCCGCGTCAGCACAGCCAGGAACGATACGCGACCAGTCATGAACACACGAATGATGAGGTGCCGCTGGCCGTCGATGAGAGGCGGTCTGCATGCCGACGTGCTGGCTGTGACCGTGAACTTCCCGACTGCGGGCCTGCACACCACGCGCCATGTCGAGCATCAGCGCGGATTGGCGCGCCGCCCGCCAGCGCTTCGCGCCCGCGTGCGCACGATTTCCCCGGACGACTGCTGATGCTGGAACTGCTGGAACTCATTGGCCTGGGATTGTTGATGATCCTGCCCCTGGCCAACCCCCTGACCACGTTGGTGCTGTTCTTGAGCCTGTCCCATGGCATGCCCGAAGAGGAACAACGTCGCCAGATCGTGCAGACCTGCATTTACGTGTTCATCATCATGATGGTGGCCTTCTATGGCGGTCAGATGGTGATGCGCGTCTTCGGCATTTCCATTCCCGGGTTGCGCATTGCGGGCGGCCTGATCGTCGGGCTGATCGGGTTGCAGATGCTGTTCTCGCCCCGGGAGTCCAGAAGCGACGCCGAGGCCGAAGAAAAGGCTGCGCAGATGCACGACCAGCACGCGCGGCGCGCGGTCAACATAGCCTTTGTCCCGCTGGCGATGCCGAGCACCGCCGGCCCCGGCACCATTGCGATGCTGATCAGCGCCGCCGCCCAGATCGAAAGTGGCACCAGTGTCACGCCCTGGGTCTTGGCCGTTACGCCAACACTGGTCTTTCTGTCCTTCAGCCTCATCCTCTGGCTGTGCCTGCGGGCATCGAAGCGCATCCAGCGACGGCTGGGCAGCGGCGGCATTGCTGCCATCTCGCGCTTGATGGGCTTCCTGCTGGTCTGCATGGGCACGCAGTTCATCATCACCGGCATCAGCACGGTCGTGCTCGACCTGATCGCGGCGGCGGCAGCGGCATGAATCCTTTCGATTGATCGGCATCACGTTTCCCTCATCCCACCGAGGAGACAACCCATGCGCTATTCGTTCCGTGGCCAATCCGCTCTCGTCACCGGTGCCGCATCCGGCATCGGCGAGGCCACCGCCCGCCTGCTTGCGGCCAACGGTCTGTCCGTCGTCGTATCGGATCTCAAGGCCGATGCGGTGGAGCGCGTCGTGGCTGCGATCACCGCAGCCGGCGGGCGTGCCGTGGGGCACGTTGCCGATGTCTCCAGCGCCGCCGATGCCAAGGCCACGGTCGATCGCGCGATCGAGGCCTTTGGCGCCCTGCATTTCGCGGTCAACAATGCCGGCATCGTCGGCCCTGCGACGGCGGTAGGCGAGCTGGAACCGGCGGACTGGCGGGCGCGTCATCGATGTCAACCTGAGCGGCGTGGCCTACGGCCTGCGCCATCAGATCCCGGCCATCCTCGCCGGCGGCGGCGGCGCCATCGTCAACACGTCTTCGATCATGGGCCTGGTCGGCAGCCCTGCCGATCCGGCCTATGTCGCCTCCAAGCACGGCGTCACCGGGCTGACACGGTCGGCGGCGCTGGCGTATTCAAGTCAGGGTGTCCGCATCAATTCGGTCCACCCCGGCGGCGTGCGAACGCCGATCCTGGACACGGTCGACCCCAAGGCGCTTGAAGGGCTTGTCGACCAGCATCCGATCGGCCGCCTGGCGCAAGCCGATGAAATCGCGCATGCCGTGGCTTTCCTGTTGTCGGACGGCGCCGGTTTCATCACGGGTGCTGCCCTGGTCGCCGATGGCGGCTATACCGCGCGCTGAGGGTTCGCATCGAAGCGCTCGATCCGGTGCCGCGATTCGGACTGTGGGCGGCACCGTTGAGTGCGGCGGCGTACTCTGTCGCGGGCAGGTTGACATAAGGGATGGCGCGGCCCGTCTACCTGGACATCTCCGCTGCTGTCTGGCCGTGAATGGCCCATGCAGCTTGTTCTGCACCGTGGCAAAAAAGCGCTTGGTGGCCTGCGCCGTCACATCGTAGTCAATGGCCGTGGCGTAGATGTCGGTGATCTTCTGGTAAAACTTGCGCTCCGAGAGGCGAATCTCGTGCCTGTGGCGGCTTTTTCGTGGTCATTTGTCCAAGCCTGCTGCGTGTTGTCGCAGTTCAAGCGCCAAGCAGCCTTTTTGCCAACACTGACTGCATGTCACGGCGCCCATCTGCAATCAGGTAGATGATGACGTGGTTGCCTGTGGCACGGTAGATCACGCGGTACGGCTTGAAGAAGGTCTGGCGGTATTCTTTGATGCCAAGGCCGACCAATTCCTTCGGATAGCTACCGCGTTCCGGGAACCTGGACAGGCTCTCCACAACGCTCATCAACTCATCCAACACATAGTTGGCGTTGGCCACGCAGTCGAATTCGGCGATGTAGTCGTGGATGGCCTCTAAATCTTGCTCCGCACCCTCGGTAAGCAGGACTTCAAACTTGGCTGACGTGCCAGCCATCAGACGGAGGCTCGCCTGGCGCGGAGGCGGGTGACAACGTCGGCCACGGGTTTGAGCTTGCCAGCGGCCACGTCCTGATTGCCCAGCGCGAGGATTTTCAGCAGCGCTAGCGTTTCTTGCGTCTCTTCGAACGAGGCTACATCCTGCAGGACAGCCTTGGCCTCACCGTTTTGAGTGATGATCATAGGTTCTCGCTGCTCCGCGAGGTGCGTCAGAACCTCGGCTGCATTGGCTTTGAGATAGCTGATCGGCTTGACCTGTGATGAGTAGCGCATGGCAGTGCTCTAGATTAGACAAAGACTTAATTTAGTCTTTTTATGGTCTTGCGACAAGATGCCCGAATCGGATGCTATCAACAGCCCCGCTGTATGAGCCTGCTGTGCTTCCAGCGCAATCCGCTGCCGGTGCATTGGGCGGCGCAGCGGGCGGTGGTGGCGGGGTTCGATGCCTGACCGCTCGTCTTGGTTGACGATGAACCATCGAGCGTAAGTTGTCGATTTTGCAAGGTCGCCATCTGCGCCTACCCGCAGACCAAACAGAGAAAAGAGACGGCTCCGGCCGAGAAAGTGGCCGATTTCGGGCGTTTCGGCTGGTGGCCACCCGCAGCAGTGATGGCCGCAGCCCCGCGTGGCGTGGTGATTTCAGGCAAGAAAAAGGGCCTGGAGGCTATCCAGACCCTTGTGATTGGTGGTGTAGTTCCGCGGCAAATGAAACTATCCTGCCGCACGGACACTGCCACCGTGGGTGTTGTTCTACACAGGTCGCGCATCCGAGGGAAAACGGGACGCCTCCGCGCATTTCCTCTCGGGTCTTGGTGGTGACAGCAGTTCCATTCGAAAGACCGAGTCGGAAACGGACGTGCGCCGCCAGGCGCCGATATCTGCAGCCGTAGGCACCGGCTTGTTCCTTGGCTCGCCGCGGCTGCCAGGGTCGTCGCTACTGGATGCCCCGCCACCAGAGGTCAAACGGCTGCGCTGTTTCTTCCAGATGTACCGGCTCGCCAATGCGGGGCGTGAGCAAGCGATATGGCTGGCCGTGGCTGGCAGCGACGGCGCGCTCGAATGGCTCGTCCCAGGCGTGGCGCGCCAGGCTGAAGCGCCCGGCATGGGCGGTGAGCAGCGATTGGGCCGACAGGATCTGCGCCGCGCGGCTGGCTTCCTCCGGAGTCATGTGAATATCGCTCCAGCGTTCGTTGTACTGGCCCGCATCCAGCGCCACCAGATCGAAATCACCGAAGCGCTGGGCAATGGCCTCAAAATGCGGCCCGAAGCCGGTGTCGCCGCTGAAGTACAGGCGGCGTTGCGGGGACTCCAGCGCAAAGCTGACCCACAGGCTCTGGTTGCGCTGCACAAAGCGCCCCGAATAGTGCTGGGCAGGCAGCGCGTGGACCTGCAGGTCGAGCCCGAGCGTCACACTCTCGTCCCATTCGACTTCACGAATCTGCGACGGCAGATAGCCCCAGCGCTCAAGGTGCGCGCCGTTGCCCAAGCCAACGACCACCAGCCGAGCCTTCGGCTGCAGCGCCTTCATCGTCGCGTAGTCCAGGTGGTCATAGTGGTCGTGGGAGATCAGCACGGCATCGATGGGCGGCAGATCCTCCACGCGGTAAAGGCTGGTGCCCTCGAACGCCCTCACCATCCAGGGCAGCGGCGCAGCGTGGTCGTTGAACAGCGGATCGATCAACACACGCTGGCCGCCAAGCTGAACAAAGAAGGACGAATGGCCCAGCCACACGACGGCGTCCTGATCTGCCGGTAAGGCCGACAGATCCGTCTTGATGGCCGGCAGTGCCACCGGCGGCTCAGGCCGGTCTCGTGATTCAAAGCGACCTCGAATGACCGCCATCAGAAACTGGATGCCCTTCAAACGCTGCGGCGTGGCGAGCTCATTGCGGAACTCGCCGTCACGGTATTGCGCCGAGGCATGCACACGTTGCAGCCGCTCGTCCTGCGGCAACTGTCCCAGACGGGGTTCGAGATAGGCGCACGCGCCGACGATCAGCGCCAGCAGCAGGGCGAGCGCAAGCATCAAAACGCGTTTCATGAGCAGGCCTCGCAGGTATTCAGCGGCTGCTTCTTGTCGCCGGTAGATTCAGGAGCGCTTGAGCGCACCCGCACCGCCGCCAGCACGGTGATGGCCGACAGTGCAAACAGAATCGCGCTGGCCATCAAGATGGCCTGCGGACCATTGGCATCGAGCAGGTAGCCGCCAAAAGCTGCACCGAAGGTGTTGGCCACTTGGATCACCGCCACCTGCAGGCCACCAGCGCTTTCCGCGTCATCGGCCAGGCTGCGTGCCACCCAGGTGGACCAACCCACCGGCACTACCCCCAGCACCATGCCCCAGGAGGCGACGACCAGGGTGGTCACCAGCGGGAGGTGTCCGGCAGTGATCAGCACCGCCGCGCATACCACCAACAGCAGCGGCGCAAATGCCAGCGTGGTCTTGAGCTCGCCTTTGAGGAAGAAGGACGACAGCGAAGTGCCGACGAAGTTGGCCACGCCAAACAGCAGCAGCACAGCCGAAATCTGCTGCACATCGAAGTGCGGCACCGCCTCGAAGAACGGCCGCAGATAGGTGAAAAAGGCAAACTGGCCGGCAAACACGGCGAAGATCGCCAGCATGGCTGCCGGCACGCCTGCGCGCTTGAGTACCAAAAACGCCGCCAGTGCCGGGCGATGCTCACGTGCAGGCAGCTGGGGCAACACCAGCGCCTGCCAGATCAGACATATCAAGCCCAACCCAGCGGCCAGCAGGAACACCCCGCGCCAGCCGACAATCTCGCCCAGAAAGCTGCCCGCCGGTGCCGCCAGCACCAGCGCCACCGACACCCCGCCAAAGACGATGGACAGCGCGCGGGGTACGTCTTTGGCGGGCACCAATTGCATGGTGATGGCGGCAGCCATGGCCCAGAACCCGCCCAGCGCCAAGCCCAGCAGCACCCGACCCAGCAGCAAGACGGCAAAGCGGGTGCTCAAAGCCGTCAGCAGGCAGGACAGGATCAGCAGCAGCGAATAGCCCAGGATCACCTTGCGGCGATCCACACCGCGCGTTGCCCGGGATGCGAACAGGCTGGCAAAGATGGCGGCAAAGGCTGTGGCCGTCAGCGTCTGCCCCGCCATGCCTTGCGAAATCCGCAAGCCTTCGGCCATGGGCGTGAGCAGGCCGGCGGGCAGAAATTCCACCGTAATCAGGCCCGCCACGCAGGCGGTGATCGACAGCACCGCGCCCCAGGATCCACTTGTTTGTGAGGAGGATGGATTCATCGTCTACTCGCTTACTTGGTGGTGAAGCCGCCATCGACGGCAATGGCCTGGCCGATCACGAACCCGGCCAGCGAGCTGCACAGCCACAGCACGGCACCGGCCAGCTCCTCGGGCTTGCCCAAACGTCCAGCAGGGATTTCCTTGATCACCTCCGCCATATGCTCCGGCGCATCGCGCAGGGCTTTTTGCACCATGGGCGTTTCCACCGGGCCGGGACATACGGCATTGATGCGAATGCCCAGCGGTGCGTATTCCAGCGCGGCGCTCTTGGTCAGACCGACAACGCCGTGCTTGGAGGCGGTATAGGCCCCCAGATTGGCCAGCCCCGCCAGCCCGCTGTTGGACGAGCAGTTGACGATGGCGCCGCTGCCCTGTGCGCGCATCTGGCGCAGCTCGTGCTTGAGGCAATTCCACACGCCGCGCAGGTTCACGGCGATGGCCAGATCGAAGTCGCTGGCCTCGGCATCGGCAGTGTTGGCAACCGGCACGTGCAGCCCGGCGTTGTTGAACGCGAAGTCCAGGCTGCCAAAGTGCTCCACGCACGCGGCCACCGCGGCGGCCGCATCGGCTTCCTGGGTGACATCGCAGCGAACGGCAATGGCCTGGTGCCCGGCGGCCACGAGCTTTTGTGCCTCGGCCTGCGCCGCCTCAAGGTTCATGTCGGCCAGCACCACGGCGGCGCCGGATTCGGCGAAGGCAATGGCCGTGGCCAGGCCGATGCCCGATGCCGCGCCGGTGATCAGCGCGGTCTTGCCTGAAAAATCGATATGCATGTGAGTGCCCTGAAAAGTGTCGTCGAAGTGACGGGCCCAATGGCCCCTGTTCCATGCGACCCATGCTAGGTACCCACGCGCTGCGGGGTTAGAAAGAAGCCCCGGGAGTTTTGGCAAATCCTCCAACGCCTGCTGGAGTGCCTGTGGATGCTGATGAATTACACAGGCAACTGCATCCGCGCCAGCCGCACCGGTTCGCTGCCGGTGTTCCAGCTGTCATGGCCCTTGCCCCAGGTGCCGGTGGTCAGGATGCACGCGCCGGGCGTGAGGGTGCATTGTGTGCCATCCCCGGCGGCATAGCCCATCCGTCCGCGCAGGCAGATGACCCACTGCCTGCGGGGACTGGGGTGCCAGCCGCCTTGCCAACCCATGGGCAACTCGACCATCACCAGTGCCGGGGCATCAGCGGCGGCAGAGACCTGCATGGGCGGTGCGGGTGGCACGAACGCCAGCACCTGCAGTTGCAGATCTGCGCCTTGCTTGACGCGGGAGACGCCGTGCTCATCGGCAAACAGGTGCAGATAGCTCCAGCCAGACTGAGCCTCTCTCCAGGCAGCAGCTGAGAAGACGCGCGGGCCGGGCTGCGCGGCGCGCGGGGATCAACGGGTGAAGCCAGCGAACGAGGTGAGATAGATGGCGCCGAATCCGTCCAGCACTTCACGGATCTCGGGCGTGGTGTCGCCGTAGACGTAGAGCTGATCGATCTTCACCAGCGCCAGAAAGCGCTCGGCATAGGGGGAGAAGGTCTGGCGCACGTGCGGCAGCAGGCCCTGGGTGCGATAGCGTTCGATGATGTGCACCTTGGTGCGATCGGCATTGACCAGGAATTCGTAGGCGATGGTGTCGGACTCCTTGGCGGTGGCGGCCACCAGCTCGTCGACCAGCGCCTTGAGCGCATCGTAGTTGGCCGGATCAATACTCAGGTGGTAGAGGGAATAAATTTCGTTTTGCATGCTCGACTTCCTCGTTCAAGGGGGCGTTCATGGTCGCCCGTTAATTTGCATCGACGGCATCGCGAATGGCCTGGATCTGTGGCCACAGTCGAAAGGCGTTCTCGCGCTGGTAGATGAACACGATGCCAAAGCGGCCCGACTTGCGCTCCACCCAGGGGTAGGTGCCGAATGCGCCGATGCTGGAGTTGCGCAGGCAGGCGCCCGCGGCGTCCGGGGATTCGCACCAGTTGCCCAGGCTGTAGTGCCCGCCCTGGATGGGGTTCTCGGGCGCGGGCGTCATGTGCGCCTTGGGCGTCTGGTCCTTCAGCAGTTCGTCGATGCTGCCGCGCGAGAGCACGCGCTGGCCCTCGTACATGCCTTCCTGCGCGATCATGCGCAGAAAGCGCAGGTAGTCGGTCGCCGTACTGACGGCGCCGCCCTGCAGCACGGGGTTGAGCGTTTCGTCCACCGACAGCTCGTCGGCCGAATCCAGGCGCAGATGCGTCCAGTACGTGTGTGTCATGCCCAGCGGCCTGGCGATCTTGTCCTGGAAAACCCTGGCCCAGCGCTGACCGGTGACGGCCTCCACCGCGGCGCCGGCGAGCTGGAATCCGGGACTGCCATAGGCGAATACCTCGCCCGGCACGCTGACCAAGGGGCGCTGGGCTGCGTCCAGGGCGGATTGCTCCAGCGTAATGCGGTGGTCCTGGGCGAGGTCGTAATACTCGCCATTTACCCCCGCGAGTCCCGAGGTCTGTGACAGCAACTGGCGCAGGGTCAGCTGGCCCGCTGCCGGCGGCAGTGTGGGCAGCCAGGTGGCAATGGGGGCATCGAGCTGCAGCTTGCCCTCGTCCACGATGGCCATGACCGTGGCCGTGGCGAGAAACTTCGAGGCCGAGGCAATGGGGTATTGCGTGTCTGCCTCGATGTCGCCGAAGCGGGTCAACGAGACTTCCTGGCCACGCACACCGGTGCCCACGCTGAAGCCGCCCGATCCCCGTGCCAGCATGGTTTGCGCGGCTTGCACGGCGGCAGGCGGCAGGGCCGCAGACCGCTGGACCATGGGCTGCTGCGGCCTATCCGTGGCCGATGCCTCGACAGTCAGGCTGAACGCAGCGCTCAATGCCAGACAAATGGCGCCCAGTTTGTTCATGACGTTTCCCCTCGATGATCAGCCGTCTTTCAGGGATGCCTTGAGTTTTTTCATGAAGGCCATGAAATGCGGCCTGAGCTCGGTGAACAGTTCCGAATCCTTGTGTGTGAGCATGGCCTCACCAAACAGTTTGAGCCCGACGGCAAAGGACGCGGCTTCGTCTGCCGGGAATACCCCGGCACCCTGTATGCGGCGGACGATCTCGATGATCTCGTCATGGTTGAACGAGGCAAACGTGATCGACGGTCCGTCGGTGGCATGGCCATCCTTGTCTTCGACCCGGGTGACGCTGATGTGGTACTTGTGGCTCTTCATGAAATCCTCCGCGCTGGAGTGCGGTTGGTCGGTTCCCGGTAGTTTCTCGAGTCGGCGGGACTGCCGGGGTTCGTTGCCTGGGGTCTCAGGCGTGTGCCCACGACGGGGCCGTGGCCGGGCCGGCACCGAGGAAGAAGCCGAACTGGATGTTCATCATCCCGACCGGCTCGAGGAAGCGGCTGTTGCGCAGCGGCCCGGCATCGACGGCGACAAAGCCCAGCGCCTGCGCCAGCGCGCGTACCTGAGCCGTGGCGCCTGGATCGTCACCGGCCACGAACACCTGGAGCTTGCGGCCCTCGCGGGCCTGCGCGGCCACCAGGCCGGCAAAAATCGTGTTGAACGCCTTGACGACATGGGCGCCGGGGGCCGCAACCTGGGTTTCCTCCGCGGCAGAGGTGGTCAGGCCGACGACCAGATCCTTGAAGTCTGCGCTGACGGGATTGCTCACGTCCACCAGCACCTTGCCCTTCACGTCGCCCGCCTGGGCCAGCACGCCCGCCGTGGCCTGATAGGGCACGGCCAGGATCACCAGATCCGCCAGCTTGAAGGCGGCCGCGATGCCGCCGCCTTCGACCTGGGCGCCAATCTCCTGCGCCAGCGCGGCCGCCTTGCCGGGGTCGCGGTCGCCGATGACGACTTCGTAAGGAGTTTGTGCCAAGGCGCGGGCGTAGGCCGCGCCGATGTTGCCGGTACCAATGATTGCGACTTTCATGACTGTTCTCCATGTGGGGTTGGGGTAAGACGAAGACTAAACTTGATCAAATAACGGATAAATGATTTAAATATTTCTTAATTACAAACCAAAGATTTCTAATGGACAGACTGACCAGCATGGCGGTGTTCGTGAAGGCGGTCGATCTCGGCTCCTTCACTGCGGCAGCGGAGGCGCTCGAGATGTCGCCGCAACTGGTGGGCAAGCATGTCCTGGAAATCGAACAACGCCTGGGAGTGCGGCTGCTCAACCGCACCACGCGCCGGCAAAGCCTGACCGACTTTGGCCGTGTCTTCTATGAGCGCTCGAAGATTGTTCTGGCGGAAGTCGAGATCGCCGAGAGTCTGGCTGCCGAGACACGGGCGATCCCCAGTGGGCGGCTGCGCATCAATGCCCCGGTCAGTTTCGGCATGAAGACCCTGGCCCCCCGGCTGCCGGAGTACCTGCGCAGCCATCCGAAAGTGGACGTGGAACTGAGTCTGAGCAACCGTGCGGTGGATCTGGTCGATGAGGGTTACGATCTGGTATTCCGCATCGGCGTACTGGCCGACAGCGAGCTGATTGCGCGGCCGCTGGCGCCCTACCGCTTTGTCCTGTGCGCCGCGCCCGGCTATCTCGAAGGCCGTCCGCCCATACGCAAGCCCGAAGATCTGACGCAGCACGAATGCCTGGTCTTCGCGTACACGGAACTGCGCAACCAGTGGACCTTCGATGGGCCGTCGGGGCGTGTCACAGTGCCGGTGCGCTCGCGGCTGGCCTCGGACCATGATGAAACCCTGCTGTGCGCCGCGCTCGCCGGCATGGGCATCCTGCTGCAACCGCAGGACGTGGTGCAGGCGGCGCTGGACGATGGCCGCTTGGTGCGCCTGCTACCGGAGTACGAAGCCCCGTCGCGGCCCATGCACCTGCTCTACGCGCCGGATCGGCGCATCACCCCCAAGCTCAGGAGTTTTCTCGACTTCTCAGTGGAAGCTTTTGGAGCGAGAGGCGGAAGTCCCGTACTTGCCTGACCCTTCGAGGGTGTCGCTCATGGCTTACCCCCGTGTAAGTACTTACGGAGAATGACTTGCGAACCTAAAGTGTGGGCGTCACGTTCGGCAAAGGCATCACCCTCAAGCCGATCGTGCGGATTTCTTCAGTCTGACCAGGAAACTCGTGCCATGAGCCAACCGGGCGCCTACCAGAACCTGCATTTGCAGTACATCGCCGGCGAGTGGCGCCCAGGACGCTCGGGGCGGACGCTCGAAGACCGCTCGCCCTACGACCAGCAGTTGCTGGCCACGATACCGATGGCCAGTCGCGAAGACCTGGATGACGCCTATGCATGCGCCGCGCAGGTCCAGCTGGCCTGGGCGGCCACTGGGCCGACCGAACGCTCGGCCGTGCTGCTGAGGGCGGTCGCCATCTTCGACCATCGCCGCGATGAGATCGTCGACTGGCTGATTCGCGAGTCGGGCAGCACGCGCATCAAGGCCGGGATCGAATGGGCGTCGGCACGCGCCATCACCTTGGAAGCGGCCAGCTTCCCGGGCCGCGTGCAGGGGCGCATCCTGCCGTCCGGCATTGCCGGCAAGGAGAGCCGGGTC
>JAKQCX010000009.1 GCA_029558905.1 Pseudomonadota bacterium | reverse complement strand
GGGTTAAATTCACGCCCAGGGCCTTTGCCCAGAGCTGGTGTCGCAGGGCCCCCAGGAGCCGGGGCGTGGAGTCGCGCTGTGGGGGTTGCGCCAGTCGCCACTTGGGCGGGGGCAGCGCGATGCGGCCGGTTTGGGCGGCCGCCAGCAGCAGGAAGGCGTAGGCGGCCACGATGAAGCGGGTGACGGCCTGCACGGCTGCGGGGGTGCGGACCTGGGCCTCGCCCACCCCCAGGACGGTCTTTTCGTCGCGGAAGTTGACCTCGATCTCCCAGCGCCACAGGTAGGCCTGCAGCAGCCGCGGCAGGGGCAGCTCGGGCTCGGAGCACACCAGGTAGACGGGGTTGCGATACAGCAGCCGGGCCCCCTTGCGGGGACGATAGGCCAGGGGCCGGATGACGACGATGCGCACGTCGCGTTTTGCGCTGCCGCGCCAGCGGACAGGCGAACAGGTCTTGACCTCGAAGCGCTGCAGCTTGCCGGCAGCCCAGGCCTCGACCTCGATCCAGGGGATGGAGGGATCCTTCCGCAGCTGCTCGGGGCTCGGCAGCGGCTGGCCGTAGTAGCGCTTGCGCCCCCGCCGGGAAGAGCCCGACTCTTGCGGCACGGCAAAGAGCTTGGCGTCCTTGCGCAGCCGTCCGATGGCCACCGTTCGCTCCGGCAGGGCCCGGAAGACGCTCTGGTTGGTGAAGGTGCCGTCCAGGGCGACCAGCAGCTTGCGCCTCTGCTGCCCCTGGGCATCCAGGGCGGCCCGCAGGGCCCGGATGCGCTCCAGCCCCACCACACTGACCTTCATCGTCTTCTGAAGCTCCCGATACTGCGCCCACTGCTCGGCCGGGGCTCTGCGGCGGGGCTTCGGAGGCAGCGGGCTGTGGGTCCAGTCGACCGGGATGGCCCGGGCCCGCGACGCTCCCGGGCGCTCGGGAAGCACCGCCGAGAGCTGCACGAAGCGCTGCCCCCAGATGAAGTTGTTGCAGAACGCAGGGCCCAGCGGGTCGCGCTTCCAGCCCGTCCCGTGGATCTTGCGGCCCCGCTTGCGGATCAGCGTGTCATCCATCAGCGCCACCAGCGGCTCCGGCTCGCCCAGCCGCGACACCACCGCCCGCAGCGCCGGGGCGAACAGACACTCCCCCTCGAAGCGCTCCTGGGCAAAGAGCCGGTAGGCCGCCGACCAGTCCAGCCCCTGCTGTGCACTGGCCGTCAGCATCCCCGTCACCGTCCGGCGCCCCAGCCCCACCAGGGCACTCAGCGCCAGGGTCCGGGCCCGCAGCCAGGTGCGCTCCTGCTCGAAGGCCGGCCGGGTCTCGTGCCACAGCGCATCGAAGGCCTCGATCAGCCCGGGCGTTTTTTTTTCATCGCCGTGGCCGGAACCCGCTGCCGACGCAGCACCAGCTGCCCCTTGTCCTCGATGATCCACTCCACCACCTCGCCGCGCTCGAACTCCATGGCCTGCGCCACGGCCGAAGGGAAGTTGATGTACCACTGTTCGCTGTCCTTGCGCTTGATCAGCTGCACCTTGGTGGGATAGCCCATGGCAGCACCTCCCCAATAATCTAGTCATATGACTAGACTACAGAACCGAGAAAA
>JAKQCX010000004.1 GCA_029558905.1 Pseudomonadota bacterium | reverse complement strand
CCTGGGCGACATTGGCGGCTGCCGCTTCTACATGGGCAAGGCCCAGTACGAGACCTGGAAGCACACGCAGCTCATCATCGATGTGATCGACGGGCATGGCGGCGGCACCTTCTCGCTGGAGGGGCCCGAGGGCAAGGCCTTCCACACCCGCTCGCGGGTGTTCAGCCCCGAAGAACTGGTGGCCCTGGGCATCCAGGCGCCTGCGCCTTGATCTGTGGGTTTTGAGACAAAATAGCCCTCCAGCGCTTACCTAGGGAAGGTGTTCAAAACGCCCGCGGCGATGGCCACTGAGGCGAGATATTCCACATGGTGACTAATCTGGCGTTTTTGCGGTCTCAAACAAGGGCATTTCGCCCTTGTGGACGGCCCTTTGGCCGGTTGTGGACGCACTCATCCCTGCAGCCCCTGCAAAAGCCTGCGCCGAGCCATCCACAGATTGCTCAGCGCAAACAGCGTCATCAGGTTGGCCGTGTTCTTGGCCAGCCCCCGGTACTTGACCTTGACGTAGCCGAACTGCCGCTTGATGACCCTGAAGGGGTGTTCCACCTTGGCCCGGATGCTGGCCTTGGTCTGCTCCAGCTTCTCCAGGATGGCTCCCATGGGCGTGCCCTTGTCCATCGCACGGCGCTTGCCCGGCATCATCGCAATGTGCCAGTTCACGTCGGGGTGCTGGGCCTGAATCTCTTTGCGCTTCTCAACGCCCCGGTAGCCCGCGTCGGCAAAGACATCGGTTTCTTCACCATGGACCAGCTTGCTGGCCTGCGTCACATCATTGACGTTGGCTGCCGTGCCCACCACGGTGTGAACCAGCCCAGAGTCGGCATCCACGCCGATGTGGGCTTTCATGCCGAAGTGCCACTGATTGCCCTTCTTGGCCGTTCGCGGCTCCGACTCATCGCCGCTCACCATCTCGGGGTCACGGGTGCCGGTGCTGTTCTTGGTGGAACTGGGTGCGGCAATCAAGGTGGCGTCCACCACCGTGCCTTGGCGCAGCATCAGGCCCTTGTCGGTGAGCGTGGCGTTGACGGTGGCCAGGATTCGTTCGGCCAGATGGTGTTCTTCCAGCAGGTGCCGGAATCGAAGGATGCTGACCCGGTCCGGAATGCGTTCGACGCTGGACAAGCCGACAAACTCCCGGTACAGCGCGGT
>JAKQCX010000031.1 GCA_029558905.1 Pseudomonadota bacterium | reverse complement strand
CTTTTCCGTTGGTTTCAATCCGCGCCCGGCCGTGAGGCCGGGCGATGCGGCACCTGGACCACCATCAACGACCACACCAACAAGTTTCAATCCGCGCCCGGCCGTGAGGCCGGGCGATGCCACCACAACCCGCAACGCTTGGGGTGAGACACACAAGTTTCAATCCGCGCCCGGCCGTGAGGCCGGGCGATGCTCAGCACCACGTCTGTGATGGTGCCGATGAGATGGTTTCAATCCGCGCCCGGCCGTGAGGCCGGGCGATGCCCCCTACGGCCGGGTGCTGGGCCAGGAAGCCCTGGTTTCAATCCGCGCCCGGCCGTGAGGCCGGGCGATGCGTCACGCTATCCAGCGTCGGCGGCATGACGGAGCTGTTTCAATCCGCGCCCGGCCGTGAGGCCGGGCGATGCCGGAACGGTGCCCAACAATACGCCCAGAGCAGCGAGTTTCAATCCGCGCCCGGCCGTGAGGCCGGGCGATGCTCGGTGCAGCCGGCACACCCAGCCAGGGCCGCATGTTTCAATCCGCGCCCGGCCGTGAGGCCGGGCGATGCACCACAACCCGCAACGCTTGGGGTGAGACACACAAGTTTCAATCCGCGCCCGGCCGTGAGGCCGGGCGATGCCGCGGACAACTGGATCAACTCCGGCAAGTCCCTGGTTTCAATCCGCGCCCGGCCGTGAGGCCGGGCGATGCGTGGAGTGGGCCTACCGGCGCGGGCTGGAGGACGGCGTTTCAATCCGCGCCCGGCCGTGAGGCCGGGCGATGCAGGGTGGCCTCGATGGCGTCGAGCATCTTGCGCGCGTTTCAATCCGCGCCCGGCCGTGAGGCCGGGCGATGCATGCGCACAAAATACCACCTAGTGTGTATATAATAGTTTCAATCCGCGCCCGGCCGTGAGGCCGGGCGATGCTATTGCGACGGCACGAACGTGGTGAGGGTGACGGCGTTTCAATCCGCGCCCGGCCGTGAGGCCGGGCGATGCGCGAACAGCAAACACCGCAGCAACCCCAGCAACACGTTTCAATCCGCGCCCGGCCGTGAGGCCGGGCGATGCCGGCCACCATTACCAGCGCCGATGTTGCCGCAACGTTTCAATCCGCGCCCGGCCGTGAGGCCGGGCGATGCGCCGATCACGCCCGGAAAAAAACACGTCGAACTCGTTTCAATCCGCGCCCGGCCGTGAGGCCGGGCGATGCCTCGGTGCGGGCGATGGTCTCCGCCCGGTCCGCCGAGTTTCAATCCGCGCCCGGCCGTGAGGCCGGGCGATGCGGCATTACACACCTCCGTAGAACATGCCGTAGTTGTTTCAATCCGCGCCCGGCCGTGAGGCCGGGCGATGCGTGCTTGAGGATTTCCTTGATGAAGTCCTCCAGCGGTTTCAATCCGCGCCCGGCCGTGAGGCCGGGCGATGCGCTGGGCGGCTCGGCGACGAAGGCTTCCGGCAGAGAGTTTCAATCCGCGCCCGGCCGTGAGGCCGGGCGATGCTGGATGCCATCGCCAAGCTGAACGCCCGCATCAAGGTTTCAATCCGCGCCCGGCCGTGAGGCCGGGCGATGCGGGAATCCGGAATCCTGAGCGTCTGCCCAACGCGCGTTTCAATCCGCGCCCGGCCGTGAGGCCGGGCGATGCGGCCGGCCCTTGCCCTGCGGCTCACCTGGCACCGTGTTTCAATCCGCGCCCGGCCGTGAGGCCGGGCGATGCACTTCGCCGACGCCGAGCGCATGACCAAGTTCCTGTTTCAATCCGCGCCCGGCCGTGAGGCCGGGCGATGCCCGCGTAACCAAGGAGGCGGCATGAAGCTCATTGGTTTCAATCCGCGCCCGGCCGTGAGGCCGGGCGATGCGTGGCCTGCTCGGGGGTGTTTTCAGGTTGGCACCGGTTTCAATCCGCGCCCGGCCGTGAGGCCGGGCGATGCAGAGGCCGTCCGACACCCGATCAACACGCCAGAGAGTTTCAATCCGCGCCCGGCCGTGAGGCCGGGCGATGCGACGAAGGCCACGTCGGCATAAGTTCCGACAACGCGTTTCAATCCGCGCCCGGCCGTGAGGCCGGGCGATGCATCGACCTCGCCGAACGCTACGACCGCATCGTCATGTTTCAATCCGCGCCCGGCCGTGAGGCCGGGCGATGCGATGCGACGCGAAACGCTGGCGTAACGTCAAAGTAGTTTCAATCCGCGCCCGGCCGTGAGGCCGGGCGATGCAAAAAATGTATGTCGTAACGCTTGCAAAGTTTTAGTTTCAATCCGCGCCCGGCCGTGAGGCCGGGCGATGCGGCAACAACGCTTGTTTAATCGTGGGCACCGGGAAGTTTCAATCCGCGCCCGGCCGTGAGGCCGGGCGATGCATTTCGTACCGTTCGCAGCAATTGCGCGATATGTTCGTTTCAATCCGCGCCCGGCCGTGAGGCCGGGCGATGCCTGCGCCAGCCTTGCCCGGTTCGTTCCCGTTCATATCGTTTCAATCCGCGCCCGGCCGTGAGGCCGGGCGATGCCCCGACTTGTTGTAAGCATCCAACAGGAAGCGACGTTTCAATCCGCGCCCGGCCGTGAGGCCGGGCGATGCAATTTGCGACGCGACTTACTTTGCAAAGTTCGTCGTTTCAATCCGCGCCCGGCCGTGAGGCCGGGCGATGCGCGGCCCGAATGCGACGAAGCTTCCGGCTTGGTTGTTTCAATCCGCGCCCGGCCGTGAGGCCGGGCGATGCAACGCGCAGGCGACCGCGAAGCTATCGCAGTACGCGTTTCAATCCGCGCCCGGCCGTGAGGCCGGGCGATGCTTTGGGGCCGCGTTTCGACGCAAACGGTATTTGAAGTTTCAATCCGCGCCCGGCCGTGAGGCCGGGCGATGCTCCGCGCTCGCAACTTGGCGTTCCGATTGCGGATTCCACCATGATCGCGCGAAAGCACGAGGATGTGAATTCCAGGCCTGAGCAATCGTGTTCAACGGGTAGTCCAATTTGTTAAAGAACAGTGAGTTACCCGCATCGCGAACCGGCAGGATATTGGTGGCCGCTTGGGGTTCGCGCTTCATACGACCAGGGGTCCTTCGAAGTCGATGGAGCGGTAAGTGCCATATTGCTTGACCCGTAGTTGCACGGGTTCGGTGATGCGATAGAAGCGCAGGCTGTCTTCGGATTCGTCGATTTCCGCCAGCAACGCGCGTTCGAGTTGCTCGTGCTGCATGTCATTGACCTGGCACTCGAAGACGGACTTCTGCACGCGCTGTCCCATGCTTTCACAGACCTTGGCGACCCGGCGCAGGCGACGCCGGCCTTCCCGGGTTTCGGTGCAGACGTCGTAGGTGACGATGATGAGCATGGGGGCTATTTGGTCAGATAGGGCAGGTAGGCTTCCATATCGCCACGCAGGGTGCGGGCAAGGAAGCGGGCTTGCAGGAAAGGCAGGATGGCCAGGGGCATCTTCGCTTCGACGAGCGGGTGGGTGACCTCTTCCTGCTTGCGTTCCTGCCAGGCTGCGAGAATCTTGCGCCGGCCTTTGTCGTTGAGCATGACGGCGCCGCCTGCGCGTAGATCGAAGTCCTCCGCGGTGACCTGTCCACGGTTGATCAGGGTCAGGGCCAGCCGGTCCGCCAGGATGGCGCGGAACTCCTCCTGCAAATCCAGGGCCAGGGCGGCGCGGCCCGGGCGGACCGCATGCAGGAAGCCGAGTTGAGGGTCCAGCCCCACACTCTCCAGGGCCGAGCGGCAATCGTTCATGAGCATGGAATAGAGAAAGGAGAGCAGGGCATTGAAACGGTCCAGGGGTGGGCGGCGCGTGCGGCCGTCCAGGAAAAATGCCGCACGGAACTGGGGTTTGACGATGAGGTTCAGAGCGCCGAAATAGCCGCGCGCGGCTTCACCTTCCACGCCCCTGATGGTGTCCAGGTCCGGCGCGTCCTTGAGGGCGCGCAGGGACGCGGCCAGATCTTCGGCGGCGCGGGTAAGCGTCGCGGCTTCACCGCCGTCGAAGGACTCCCGCGCCCCGCGCATGATGACCGAGCGGCTGTTCTTCAGCTTGCCGGCGATGATCGCGCGCGCGGCTTCCAGGGCGAAAGCGGGATCCGCCGCCAGCCTGTGCTGGGCCTGGCGCAGCAGGATGTTGCCGGATACGGGCCCTTCCAGGCGGGCCTTGAAGCGGCCATGTTCCTCCAGCAGGACCAGGCTTTTGCCTTCTTCCGCCAGTCGATGCATGAGGGCTGGCGACACCATGACGTTGCCAAAGCAGACCAGCCCGCCGATGTGGAGCAGCGGCACTTGCAGTTTTTTCTCCCGCTCCACGTCGATGCGCACGGTGGCGTTTTCCAGGTGCGCGTAGGCCTGGGGTGTCATGACGTAGAGGGTGTTGAGCAGGGTGTACACGTTAGCTTTCAGGGTCGTATAGGTTCACGCCGAGTTCATGCAGAAGAGTGGATGCAGCGATGGGGCCGGGCTGGCACAGGTCCTTCAGCGAGCATTCCCGGCAGCGTTCGTCATTGACCGGGGAAGGCAGCTTGCCGCTGGCCAGCATGGCGCGGACGGCCTTAGTTGTCTCCTCCACCAGCCGGCGTAGTTCGGGGGTGATGGCCACCTCCCGGCGCCGGTGGCTGCTGGCGTGGTAGATGGCGCCCTTGGGCACGGGCCGGCCAAGCATTTCCTCCAGGCACAGGGCCTGGGCGGCGAGCTGGATGTCATCGTGGATCTTCTGGCGCTTGCGGCCGTGCTTGAACTCCACCGGGAAGACCGTGCCGTCCGGGTGGAACTCCACCAGGTCGGCCTTGCCGATGAGGCCCAGCTTGTCGGACCAGAGGGGCAGGGCGCGTTCCACTTTCACGCTGGCCTTCATCTCGTAGCCCGGCGTGTCCACCAGATGATGCACCGCCTGCCCGCGGGCCGTGTGGATGTTGTCCTCGAAGGCCTGCTCAAGATGGATCAGTCCGCATTGACGCGGACAGTAGGCCCAGTGCTGCAGGGCGGAGAGGGAGATGGGGTCCTGCCCTGTTTCGTTCATGGGCTTGTTGCTACCATGAATGCCGAGTATCCAAATCCCTGGAGCACCAGATGACAGCCGAATTGAAAGACCTAGCAGCCCAGGCCATGCAACTCACGCCGGAGGAACGCAGCCAACTGGCCCACCAACTCATCCTGAGCCTGCATGAAGCGTCTGATGATTCGCCCGAGGCAATCGCGAGAGCATGGGAAGAGGAAATCGCGCGAAGAATCGCCGACATGGACGCGGGTGTGACCCAATGGATACCGGGCGAGGAAGTCATCGCCAAAATGCGAGCGAAGATCAAAGCCGCCCAGGCCCATGCGGATCAGCGTCAGCGCTAAGGCACTGGCCGAAGTGGATGAAGCCGGCGAGTGGTACATCGGGGTCGGTGCACCCCAGGCAGCAAGCGATTTCATCGATGCGCTCGAATATGCCTTCGGGCTTCTGCGTCAATTTCCCAACATGGGTGCCCGGGGGCCGCTCAACACCCGCGTGATGCCCTTGCATGCCTTCCCCTATTCCCTGATTTATCGGATTCAGCAAGACACGGTTCGCGTGATCGCTGTGGCCAATCAAAGCCGCCGGCCGGGGTATTGGGGCGGGCGGCGATGATGCGTTAGACCAATTTCAGCAGGGTTACCCCGGCTGGCAGATCGGTTGTGTCGATCTCCACGTCATAGTCACCGTACGAGCGGGGGGCCGTGACGCCTTCTTTAAGCTTTGGGTGGATGCGTTCGAATAGCGCATGGGCGGGGGCGTTGCCGAGTTCGGAATCGTGCTTGAACACGTACAGGCCGCGCGTCGCCATCTCGCCGCGGGCAGCGGAGCGGTCGTGCTCGAACATCTGGCTGAGGGACTGCCAGAGCAGGGCGAGATCGTCTTCGCCAAAGCCGGTCTGCTTGGCCAGGAAGGACGATACGAAACCGTGGGCCATGTAGAGGCCATAAGGAACGGTGTGCTTGCGGCCCATGGTGCGGTTGTCGCCTTCCTGCTTCTCGGCTTCGGCCTCGGTGGCAACGGCCATGCGGGTGATGGAGTGCTCCTGGGCGATGACGGGATCGATGGAGCGGGCGAAGGTGAGTTGCACCGGGCCACGCACCTGGCCGCAGTTGACACCGGTGGACATCACGGCGCCGAAGGTGCGCACGTCGAAGAAGTTGGCACACATCCAGTCGCGTGCCTTGGTCACGGTGTCGCCACCGCCCTTGCGCTTCTTGTCCTCGCCCTTGAGGACATCCTCGGCACCGATAGCGATGTAGGCACGTTCATGGGTCTTGTTCAGGATGGCCTTCTCCTTCACGTAGATTTCATAGGGCGGTTGCTCACCCTTCACCAGGCCGACGAAGTTGCGCACCTTGCGCTTCAGGGCCACGTCGGTCACCAGGCCATGGCCGGTCTCCGCGTCCAGGCGCGGCAGGTTGCCGGCGTCCGGGTCGCCGTTGGGGTTGCCATCCTTCACGTCGAACAGCAGCACGAAGTCGTAGCGGTTGGTCAGGCTCATTTGGATTCCTCCTGGTTGTCGTTAGCGGATTCGGATTTGGTGAAGAAGGCTTGGCGCTGGTGGTAATAACCGAGAGCAAATCGTGCTTGGTCCGGCATGGCAAGATGACGTGGAGGGAAAGTGCCGGGGTCGAAACCGTTCATGATTTCCCCCACAAGCCGCTCGCGCACAATGGCAAGACCTTGGGGTAGCTTTCCGAGATGATGTTTTTCCAGTCTCAACAAAGTGGAAAAGACCGCGGCGGGCGTGCTGGATGCTGCACCGTAGTAACGGTCGCGAATCGTGGCATTGAGATTGCGCGCGCCTCCAGCCGCATCCTCCTGGATGCGTTCGAGCGCGGCGAAAAGGCGCCCGAGCAGGTAACCGGGATTGGTGTTGGATGGATCAAGCATGGGCAGGTACTCCCTTTCGTTGGTGTTGCGATTGCGAATGAGCCGGTTAAGGCTGGCCTTGATGACCGCCGCACGGGGATAGCTGACATTGGGAAGAGGTTCTCCGTTTTGATTTTTCCTGGCCTGCTCGGCCCGGCAGCGCTGCACCGCCAGGTTGAGCAAGGGCGCGGGGTAGGGCAGCCCTTCCAGGATGGCGCGCATGACCTCGCCGCCCAGGTTGGGCGGGATGTTGTCGGCCTTGTTCAGCACGGCGATGCCGGTCAGCAGGCGAAACAGCGACAGGTGCTCCGGCTCGCGGGGCGCGTGGACGATGCGGATGTCCTCGAAGTGCTGCCGGATGCGCCGGGCGAGGTCGATGGCCGGTGCCGTCTCCCAGAAACGGATGGCGATGCGCGCCGCATTGGGCGCCAGGCCGAGGACGTGGAAGCGGGTATCGGCGCTGCCGACCATGAACTTGCCGGACTGCACGGCGGCATACAGGGCCTTGAGGGCGTCCGTGCCCCGATCCGGGTCGTCCTTGGGCGGTTCACCGAACAGGTCGGGTAGGGCGCTTTCCAGGTCGTGGGCCTCCTCCGCCCAGAACACCGTGGAGGTGTCGCCCACCTGCATGCGTTGCTTCGAGGACAGTAAATGATTGAGCGCTGTCGTATAGGCGAACGAGGCGCGCAAGCTAACGGGCGCATTTTCACCATTGCGTTCGCGTTTGCCATAAGACTCAAACGAACGGGCATTGAAGGAAACAATGTTGCAACCGGCCGGCTGGCCGCCCCAGACCCCTTTGATTACGGATTCGTTGGGAGCGAGCGGTACATCCCTGTCGCCCGTCACCAGGCAATTGCCGCGAAGATCGCTGCCTGATTTGGCGGAAGTGAGCGCGGCTTCGTATGCGGTTCTGACGGCAGGGCGCAAGTGAATGCCATCCAGGTCGGAAACAAGGCGAAATATGAGAACCGGATCACGCTTGTCAAAATCTTCTTTGAGCTGAAAGCGCTCAACCAACGAAATGGCCGAACCGGGATCGGCCAAAATGCGAGAGCAGAACCGGCGGACCGCTTTAACGCCCTTGTCGTCGAGGCCTTCAAGCCATTCCTGGATCGTTGAGATGAAGCTGTCCAGCTTGATGTGGCCCTTGTTGCCAGTGCCAAACACGAAGCTGGCGTTGTCCCAGAGCAAGTTGGCATCCTTGCCGCTGTTGGTGTGCTTCATGGCTTGCTTGCCGATAGCCGTGACCAGCATTTCACGCGGGACAGTCTTGCCTTTTTTCTGTTCACCGATGGCCTCGATATTGATGCACTCGCCCAGTTCGTCGAGGACCAGTACATAGTCGACGCCGCGCCTCACCCATCCTTCCCGCGGCATGTCCTCGGCACGTTCGTAGTAGCGATTAAGCGCTTGCAGGATCATCCCCGTACCTCCCCGCTTTCCCAGGCCGGAACCTCGACCACACCGTTTTCCAGCTTCGCGCGGAAGAAACGGGGCTGCGGGTCGTGGGGTTTGGCGAAATCCAGGTCATGCAGCATGAAGCCCAGGTCGCGCGTCTCGGCGATGGGGTGCGGCACGGCGCCGGCATCGCCGACCAGTCGGAAGGCGGCAGCGAACTCCCGGCAGCCCAGGTAGGGCTGGTTCACGCACTGCCCCTTGCCGGCGCGGCGTTCGAACATCTCGTGATACTTCGCGGGCGAGGCGTCGGGGTCGCGTTCGCGCTGGAACTCCAGGTCGGCATGGACGCGGTAGGCCACATCGCGCAGGAACAGGCCGGCACGCTGCTGGTGGTCGTCCTCGATATACAGGGCCAGGTCGCCCTTGCCGTTCTTCATCGCGGCCTCCACGTTGCGGGTGGAGACCACCGACGCGACCTCGTTGCGGCGCAGGTTGATCCAGCGGATGGGCTTGAGCACCTCGATCCTGCGGACATGCCAGCGGATGGCCGGTTTCCACAGGATGGCTTCGAAACAGGCCCGCGCGGCGGAGGGCGTCATCACGTCGTAGCTGACGCGCTCCACCTTCATCTCGGGGCGGGTGAAACAGGCCCAGGGGCCGGAGAGTTCAAGGCAATAGCTCTTCATGTTCCTCCTTTATGCGATGACGCTTGTTGGTGTGGGGGGCGTGCCGTCCGGGTTGAACCCGAGTGCGGGATGGTAAAGCCAGTCGCTGGCCTGCTGAAAAAGCCCAGGAACGGCTTCTTTGATGTCGCCTTGCCTCAGCAGCTTGTCCACATCCCGATGACGAATGTTCACCGTGTAGCGCTGCAACTTGCGCATCAGCCAGCGTTGCGGACCGTCCTTGCGCAGGGTGGCGATCCACTTATCGACTTCGCTGGCTGCGCCGCGATAGAGAACGATGAGCGGGACGCTGTCCTCGTCGCGGATCAGCCGGAACCGCTCGGCCGCGGTGCGGAAGTTGATGGCCAGGGTTGTGCCGTCGACCTTGAGCAGGTTTGCGATGCCCTGTTCGTCCAGGTCACAGGCGCGGTAGAGGCGTTCGAAGTACTGGCCGAACAGGGCGCGCTCCAGGGCATTGCCGGCGCAACCGTGCAGGACGCTGCGGCAGGCGTCTTCGCCTTTGCGCAGCAAGCCGGCGGGCGCGGGCTCGGGCGGGATGAAGACGACTACTTCGCCTCGCTCCAGCCTGCCTTCCCGGTTGCAGCGCCCGGCGGCCTGGGCGATGGAATCGAGGCCGGCCAGCGCCCGGTAGACGACGGGGAAATCCACGTCCACGCCGGCCTCGACCAATTGCGTGCTGATCACCCGCGTCGGGATGCCGGCCTTCAGCCGGTTCTTGATATCGCGGATGACCTGGGAGCGATGGGCGCCGCACATCAGGGCGGACAGGTGCAGGGTGCCTTCCGGCATGCGTTGCCAGAGTTCGCGGGCGTCGTTGCGGCGGTTGACGATGGCGAGCACGGACTCAAAGCCGGCCAGTTCCCTGGCCAGCGTGTCCCAGTCGGTGGGGCTGTGCCAGTCGGCGGGCAGGCGGGCCCGAACGCGCTCCAGGCGGCGGTAGAGGTCGTCCGGGTCGGCGACGATCTCGCGTACGTTGTCCAGGCCGCGCAGGTTCTGTCTGGGGTCGAAATACTCCCGGGTCGACAGTGCCGGCTGGGTGGCGGTGGAGAGCACGATGGTGACGCCGTAATGTCCGGCGAGAAGATTGAGCACGTCGAGGATGGGTTGCAGGAATTCCGGCGGCAGCAACTGCGCCTCGTCCAGCACGACGATGCTGTCGACGATGTTGTGCAGCTTGCGGCAGCGCGAAGTCTTCGCCGCGAACAGCGATTCGAAGAACTGCACGTTGGTGGTGACGACGATGGGCGCATCCCAGTTCTCGCTGGCCAGTCGGCTCTGGCTGCTTTCCTGGTCCGGCTCGGTCTCGGCGTTGCTGTGGTGCTCGATGACCGCCTCCCCGAAGATGCCGCGGAAGATGTCGGCGGTCTGTTCGATGATGCTGGTGTAGGGGATGACGTAGATGATGCGTCGCTTGCCGTGGGTCTTGGCGTGCTCCAGGGCGAAGGCCATGCTGGCCAGGGTCTTGCCTCCGCCGGTGGGGACGGTAAGAGAGAACAGGCCGGGCGCTTTCCGCGCCTTCGACCTGCACTGGCCAAGGATGGCCGCGCGCAGACGGTTGACCTCGGAGGGCGGGGCCTTGGCCGACAGGTCGGCCATGTGGTGATCGAACAGGGGGAGGAGTTCTCCGAGTTCCGGCAGGCCGTTGCGCAGCTCGAATCGTTCCGGGTTCATGTAGCGCTCGGTGTCGAGAAAGTCGGCGTCCACCAGCGCGGAGAACAGCATGCGCAGCCAGAGCGCGAATCCGGCGGGGCCGCCGGGGATGGCCTTCAGGCTGGCATCGAAGTCGGCGCTCTCCAGCAATTCAGCCGGTGGCTGCGCCGCCAGGGCCTCGTCCAGTTCCTGCCGGCTGTCCGGCAGGTTCAGTCGGTATTCCAGGCTGTCTTTTTCGGAATTCCAGTCGTACAGCCCGGCATGATGGCCGGCGATGAGATAGGCCAGTACACGCCCAGCCGGCCCGAATCGGTCGCAGGCCAATACGGCACCGGCGGTGGAATGCGGGGCCCTGCCGGCTTCGCCCTTGATGTGGGCATCGGGCTCGTAGCCGCTGGCTTGACGAATGTAGTGCTGGAACCGTGGCCGGTATTTGCCCAGGTCATGCCACAGGCCGGCCAGGCGGGCCCAGTGGTCTCCAGAGAAGGAGGATGCGAATTCCGCCGCCAGTTCTCCCACCGCCCGCAGGTGCTGCTCCAGGGCGTGGGGCGGCCCCCAGTTGCCGTCCCTGTCGCGTTTGACGTGGGCGATGCATTCCATCCGAAAGCCTCCGTTAGCTTGTGGTCGAAAACACCATGACGCGCGCCCTCGGGAATTCTTGCTTCGGGGGCGCCAGTCAGGGGCAGCATGGCATGTCCAAGTCTCAGCAGATGAGCCTGGTATTGGCATGGTGGACGAGGATCACGCGCATGGTGCCTCCGCGAGCACGGCTCATCCAGCACGGCAGATGCTTGGGCGAATCACGTGGCTGACGCCAGTGGAGATCCCCGGGAGGCGCCTTCCACCCCGCTCGGGGGCGGTCGTTTCGGTCAGCGGGAAAATCTCTCTGACGGGACAAAGTTTCCTCACTGCGTTCGGAATGACAGTATCGCGCACCCGACATGGTGGCTTCATCCCATACCCGGTCGTGAGGCCGGGCGATGCCCCGCGTGACTGCCCGTTCTGAACACCAGGTTTGGCCCTGCCTGGCGGGTTATCCGCAGTTTGTGCACGGCGGTGATCTGCCCGGCCCCGTTGGAACACGCGTGAACCGCGTGCCCCGCGCAGGCGCACAACGACAGACGCCCTGTCTAGGAATGGACCTGTGTGGCATGCAGGCGCGGGTGAGTCTCTTCTCCCACCCACCACACCAGGGCGCCGGACACGAACATGGCCACGGCGGTGAACCAGAAGCCCGCCTCGATGTGACCCGCCAGGCTGGCCACGGCCCCCAGCAGCAGGGCGCCGATGCCGTAGCCCAGGTCCCGCCAGAAGCGGTAGATGCCGATGGCGCTGCCGCGCCAGTTGGGATGGGCGATGTCCGCCACCGCCGCCGACAGGTTGGGGTACAAGAGGGCCATGCCGAAGCCCGTGACGGCGGCGGCCAGGGACCACCACAGCTCCCCCTCCCCCAGCAGGGTCAGGGCCACGCCGCCAGCACACAGCCACATGCCCCAGACGATGGGCTTCCGACGGCCGATCCTGTCGGACAGATGGCCGGTGAGGAACTGGGACATGCCCCAGACGAAGCCATACACCCCCACTATCCAGCCGATGCCCGCCAGGGACAGGCCACGCTGATAGAGCAGCACCGGGTAGAACACCCACACCAGGGCATCCACGAACTTCTCCACCAGGCCTGCCTGGCTCAGGGCGAACATGCGCCGGTCACGCCAGGACATGAGGGTGAACACCTCCCAGGTGGTGGGCTGGTCGGATATGTTCGTGGGGTAGCGGGACACGGGCCCCGTGGCCAGGCCGGCGGCGTGCTTCCTGCCCTCGGCGTGGGCCCAGGGCAGGGTGTCCTTCACCCACACCAGGGTCAGCAGGCCGGCCAGCAGGGTCACCGCCACGCCAAACGTGAACAGCCCCTCACGCGGTCCCAGGTCCGCCGCCAGGTAGCCGGTGACGATGCCCGCCACCGCCACGCCGAAGTAGCCGGAGAATTCATTGAGGCCGATGGTGAGGCCCCGCTGTTCGGGCCGGGTCAGGTCCAGCTTGGCGGTCTGGGTCATGGACCAGGTGAGGCCCTGGTTGACGCCCAGCAGCACCGTGGCGGCGACGATCCAGCTCCAGGTGGGGGCGTAGAGGATCATGAAGGGGATGGGCATGGCGGCCAGCCAGCCCCAGAACAGCACCTTCTTGCGGCCATGGCGTTCAGAAAGACGCCCGGCGACGAAGTTCAGGGTGCCCTTGACGAAGCCGAAGGACACCACGAAGGCCATGAGCATCATGAAGGAGCCCTTGGCCACGCCGAATTCGGATTCGGCCAGGGCCGGCACCACGGTGCGCATCATGCCGATGGTGAGGCCCACCAGGAAGACCTGGATGAGCTGGTGGGTGAACTGGGCCAGGTTGTGGCGGATGCCAAAGTGGAGGTCGGTCATGGTTTATCGGAATGGAATACTGGAAACGGCATCCTCTCCCGCGCTGTCGCGCACCCCTCTCCCGCAAGCGGGGGAGGGGCCGGGGGAGAGGGAAAGCATCAGGCAGCCCGCCCCAGGTTGAACGCCACCATGCGGTCCATCTCCGTCGGCCGGGGAGGGATCTCCCTGGTGAGGGCCGCCACAAAATCGCCTCGTTCCATGGACAGCATGGGGTTCCAGCGCTTCTCGAAGCCGATGGTGGAACCCGGCTTGCCGGACATGCCGGCGCCGCACACGCTGCCGGAGGTATGGCCGGGGTAGATCTCCACTTCGGCGGGCAGGTTCAGCAGGCGCTGGTGGAGGGAGGTGTGGATCTGCCCCGCCATCTCGGTCTCCCTGCCCGCCAGGTCCGGCCGGCCCACGGCGCCGATGAACAGGGTGTCGCCGGTGAGCACGAACCAGGGCTCGGGTTTGGCCTCGCCCATGCGTCGCTTGTCGGTGACCAGCAGGCAGATGGAGTCCGGGGTGTGGCCCGGGGTATGCAGCACGTCGATGAACACGTTGCCCACCTCGATGCGCTGCTTGTCCTTCAGAGGCTCGAAGGGCACCTTCACCCGCTCCGCGTTGCTCTCGTGCAGGCAATAGAGGGCCCCTGTCCTGTCCGCCAGGGCGCGGCCGCCGGAGTAGTGATCCGCGTGCACATGGGTGTCGATGACGTGGGTGATCCTGACATCCTGCTTCGCGGCCTCGGTGATGAACCAGTCCTCGTCTCCCAGCACCGGGTCCACGACCACGCCCACGTGGCAGGAGCCGCAGCCGAAGAAGTAGGACAGGGTGGCCTCCTTGGCCAACAGTTGGCGGAAAAACATGGTGGTCTCCTCTCATCTTCAAGATCAGGGCTTGTCGGCCCAACTGTTTCAGCAAGGCAGTCTCTCCATGGCGGAACGCTCCACCGCCGGGCATCAGCCTACTGTCATCCATGCCCCGGTTCTCCATGCGGATGCCGCAGGCAACTGCCAGGCCTCCCACGGGTCGACCCTCTCCTGCATGGATACATTACAAAGTTCAAATGACATCTTGAATATACCACCGGATTTCTGATGCCAAGTGGTTTTTGGCTGATGAATGCCTCCGTTCGGGGTAATCTGCCCGCATGAGTGCCGGTACCAACCCCAAGAAAAAACTCTTCGAGCAATTCGCGCGGGTGGCCAAGTCCCTGGCCAGCCCCAACCGTCTGGACCTGCTGGAGACCCTGGCCCAGGGCGAGAGGAGCGTGGACGCCCTGGCCCAGGCCACGGGCATGTCGGTGGCCAACACCTCGCACCACCTACAAATCCTGCGGGATTCGGGCCTGGCGGTGTCCCGCAAGGAGGGGTTGCAGGTGATCTACCGTCTCTCCGACGACCAGATACCCACCCTGATGGGGTGCATCAGGCACATCGCCGAGCGGCACCTGGCCGAGGTGGGACGTATCGTGCGGGAGCATTTCCAGGCCCGGGACGTGCTGACCCCCGTGGGGCGCGATGAGTTGATGGCCCGGGTCAAGGCGGGCGAGACCATGGTCATCGACGTGCGCCCGGAGGCGGAATACCAGGCCGGACACATCCCCGGCGCGGTCAACATTCCCGTGAACGAACTGCCCCGACACCTGGAGACCCTGCCCCGGGAACAGGAGATCGTCGCCTACTGCCGAGGGCCCTACTGCATGCTGGCCTTCGAGGCCGTGACCCAGTTGCGGCAAGCGGGCTATCGGGCGCGTCGGTTGGAAGACGGCTTTCCGGAGTGGAAGGCGGAAAACCGCCCGGTGGACCGGGCGGCACCTGAATAAGGCTCCGCTCCCCCGCTTTCGCGCTGCGGGTCCAGCCGTCCCGCACAGATCTGCCTGACGCACTTCTATCAGGAGTACTCCGTAATTCCGGGTTGACGGAGAGCAGGGTCGCGTCAACAATTCAATTGTTCATTTGAATAGTTGAAGATGGTGACCATGGACATTCTTGCGATCCTGGCCGGTCTGGCTACCGGTGTCGTGCTCGGTCTATTCGGCAGCGGCGGCTCCATCATCGCCCTGCCGGCACTGCTGTACCTGCTCGATGTGGAGCCCAAGTCCGCCATAGCCATGAGCCTGGGCGTGGTGGCGGTCACCGCCACGATGTCCGGCCTGGACAACTGGCGCCGCGGCCTGGTGGACGTGCGCATAGCCACGGTATTCGGCCTCTTCGGCGTGGCCGGCACCTTTGCCGGGGCACGCCTGGGCCTGGTGACGCCGGTGGTGGTGCAGTTGGGCCTGTTTGCCCTGGTGATGTATGCGGCCGCTTGGCGCATGCTGAAACCCGTCAGGGTGGCCGCGCCGGCGGGCGGAATGCCGGGGACGGGTGGCGCAGCAGCCGTGCTGGGTGGATACCAGGATGTCTTGTCTCCCCGCATGGGCCACATCGCCTTGCACGGTGTCGGCGTGGGTGTGCTCACGGGCTTGGTGGGCGTGGGCGGGGGATTCCTCATCGTGCCGGCCCTGGTGCTGCTTTCTGGCATTCCCATGAAGACCGCGGTGGGCACCTCGTTGGCCATCGTCGCCGCCAAGTCCTATGCCGGCTTTGCCGGTTACATGGGTGGCGTGGCCTTGGATTGGGGCGTGATGGGCAGCTTCACCGCCGTGACCGTGCTGGGCAGTTTCCTGGGCGCCCACTTCTCCAGTCGACTCTCGCAAGAAGCGCTGAAGAAAGGCTTCGCCTGGTTCCTTGCAGCGGTGGCGACCTACATCCTGTTCAGGAGCGTGCTCTGAAGCTCGGGTGCTCCATGCAACCCTACATCAGCCGATTGGGCGCTGCAGGGTGGTGGCGGGCGGTTGCCGCCCGAAAAACCGTCTGCCTAGATTAGATGGCACTTCTGCGGGTTGCTGCGGGCCTGGAGAAAATCTGAGCGCCGTTTTTCATCAAGCCCCGATCGCGGACCTTGAGGTAACCGAACTGACGCTTGAGGATGCGGAAAGGATGTTCCACCTTGGCGCGGAGACTGGCCTTGGCTTTCTCGCTCTTGCCCACCCATTCGCCCCAAGGCGTCTTGGGCTCCTGTTGCCCGCGCCTTGCGCCTCATCCGCAAGTTGGGCATAAGGGCCGCATGTCCGCAACAGCTTCCCGCCACCCGCCGGCCATCTTTCTCATGGGGCCCACCGCCAGCGGCAAGACCGATCTGGCGGTGGCGCTGGTGGAGCGTCTGTCGGGCCGTCACGATCTGGAGATCATCAGCGTGGATTCCGCCCTGGTGTACCGGGGGATGGACGTGGGTACGGCCAAGCCGGATGCGGCCACCCGCGCGCGTGCGCCTCATCACCTGATCGATGTCGTCGATCCGGATGCGAGTTATTCCGCCGGCCAGTTCAAGCACGCGGCCCTGGAACAGATGGCGCAGATCGTGGCGCGTGGGCGGGTCCCCCTGCTGGTGGGGGGGACCATGTTGTATTTCAAGGTCCTGAAGGGGGGGCTGGACGATCTTCCCCGGGCGGACCCGGAGCTGCGCGAGGCACTGGCGGCCAGGGCCGCACGCCTGGGCTGGCCGGCGCTGCACGCCGAGCTTGGGCGCCTGGACCCACGCAGCGCGGCACGCCTGAAACCTCATGACAGCCAGCGCATCCAGCGGGCCCTGGAGCTGTGCCTGGTCACGGGCGGCCCCATGTCTGCTCTGCTGGGACGGCCGGGCGGATCCGTATCCCTGCCCTACGATTTGCTGGAGATGGCATTGGTGCCCACCAGCCGGGCCTGGCTGCACACGCGCATCCATCGACGTTTCGATCTGATGCTGGCGGCGGGCCTGGTGCGGGAGCTGCGTATCCTGCGCCAGCAATTTACCCTGCACGCCGGGCTGCCCTCCATGCGCTGCGTGGGCTATCGCCAGGCGTGGCAACACCTGGAGGGTGAGATCAGCGCCGAGGAGCTCTCCATCCGGGGCAAGGCGGCCACGCGACAGCTGGCCAAGCGTCAGCTTACCTGGCTGCGTGGCTGGCAAGGCGCCGTGACGCTGGATTGTCAGGCACCCGACCTGACCGAACAGGCTGTCGGCCGGATCGAGGCGCACCTGGCATTCAACGGGCCGCCTTCAGGGCCTGGTCGATGTCCGCCATGAGGTCGTCGATGTGCTCGATGCCGATGGACAGGCGCACCATGTCCTCGCTCACCCCGGCCTTGGCCAGTTCTTCCGGCGAGAGCTGGCGGTGCGTGGTGGTGGCGGGGTGGCAGGCCAGGGACTTGGCGTCACCGATGTTCACCAGGCGCACGATGAGCTTCAGGGCGTCGATGAAACGGGCACCGGCCTCTCGCCCCCCCCTGATGCCGAAGGAAACGATGCCCGAGGCCCGGCCGCCCATGTACTTGTCCGCCAGGGGCCGGCTGGGGGAATCCGGCAGGCCGGCATAGTTGACCCAGCTCACCTGAGGGTGATCCCGCAGCCCCTGGGCCACCGCCATGGCATTGGTGCAGATGCGGTCCATGCGCAGGGGCAGGGTCTCGATGCCCTGCAGGATGAGGAAGCTGTTGAAGGGACTGATGGCCGCGCCCATGTTGCGCAGGGGTACCACCCGGGCGCGACCGATGTAGGCCGCCGCCCCCAGTGCCTCGGTGTAGACCACGCCGTGATAGGAGATGTCCGGCTCGTTCAGGCGGGCGAAGCGCGACTTGTGTTCGTGCCAGGGAAACCTGCCGGAATCCACGATGCACCCCGCGATGCTGTTGCCATGCCCGCCCATGTACTTGGTGAGGGCGTGCACCACGATGTCGGCACCGTGTTCGAAGGGGCGGCACAGATAGGGGGTGGGTACGGTGTTGTCGACGATGACCGGTACGCCATGGGCATGCGCGACTTCCGCCAGCTTCTCGAAATCCGTGACGTTGCCCAGCGGGTTGCCCACGGATTCACAGAACACGGCCTTGGTGCGGCCGTCGATGAGCCGGGCGAAGGCATCCGGCTGGCGATAGTCGGCGAAACGCACCTCGATGCCGTAGCGGGGCAGGGTGTGTGCGAAGAGATTGTAGGTGCCACCGTACAGTGTGGAGCTGGTAACGATGTTGTCCCCCGCCTCGGCGATGGTCATGATGGCGTAGGTCACGGCCGACATGCCCGAGGCCAGGGCCAGGGCGCCCACGCCGCCTTCCATTTCCGCCACCCGCCTTTCCAGGACGTCGGTGGTGGGATTCATGATGCGCGTGTAGATGTTGCCTGCCACCTTCAGGTCGAACAGATCGGCGCCGTGCTGGGTGGAGTCGAAGGCGTAGGACGTGGTCTGGTAGATGGGCGGGGCCACGGCCTTGGTGGTGGGCTCCGGGCTGTAACCGCCATGCACGGCGATGGTCTCGATCTTCAAGCTCGTCTCCTGGTGTGTTCATGCATACCGCGCGGGGATTATGTCATCCGTCCGCGCGGTGGGCACGCCGGCACAGGCCTTCCATTTCGCACCATTGGCAGGTCTTTTCCGCGCCCTGGGCCGGCAGGGGCTGACCCATGTCCATGGCCGCCAGCGTTTGTTGCAAGCGCTCGACCTCGCGTTCTGCCCGGCTGGCCAGATCCGTCGGGTCCTCGGCCTGCAAGACCCTGATCTTCTGTTCGTTCAGGGGCACGAAGCCGGCCATGACCGCATCACACAACCAGGCATAGGCGGCCAACTGTACGTCTTCCCCGCTGGCATCCAGCTTGGCCCTCAGGGTCTGGGCGGCCTGGGTCTTGTAGTCCAGCACCGCCGTCGCGCCGGCCTTGCCATCCAGGCGGTCGACCCGGCCATAAAGCACGGTGGAGGCCCCGGGCCCCCAGGGCACGGCCCGTTCCAGGGGCGCTTCCGCGGCCTGAAAGCGCCAGCCGGCGGCTTCGTGCTCCAGGGCCCAGGCCACATAGGCCGGGATGTGGCGCTGCCAGCGCTGTCGCCAGGCCAGGGCCTGGAACTGACGCTTCTCCGCCTCGGCGAAGACCTGGAGCGACAGTTCCGTCAGCATGGTCTGCCAGTGCGCGGCGCCGGACGCGACGAGGCGGGGATGTTGTCCGTGAAAATGGGCCAGGATGCGATGCACCAGGCTACCGTATTCCGCCTTGTCCATCTCTTCCGGCACCTCGTCCTGCTCGTTCAGGCCCAGGATATGGCGCGCGAAGAACTGGTAGGGGCAGGCCACCAGGCTCTGCCAGGCGCTGACACTCAGGCGCGCGGGCACCCGGGGCGCGCGGGGTGCGGCACTTGCCGGGACGGCACCTCCGCCGGCTGCGGTGGCAGTCGATGGCAAGGGCTGGATCAGGCTCGTGCCCCAGGCTGCCTGGTGGAAGCCCTCCAGATGGATGAGCCAGGGCGAAAGGGGCGCGGGATTGCCATCCACCTCAGCCTGCCAGATGCACGCAGCCCGGGGGGTGCGACAGAGCAGGTCGGCGAACATGGCCTGGCGAATGTCCTCCTGAGCCTGACGGGTGGACAGCCCCAGTTGCAGCCGGGTGGCGTCGTTGAACACCGCTGGCCTGTACCCTCCCGGCAGATGGGCGACGCCTGCGCCCAGGACCAGCACACCTTCCAGATCACGATGGTGCGCCGCGGCCAGATGGGTCAGGCGGATCGGGCTTTCCACCGAGGCATCGGTGAAGGTGCCTTGCTCCAGATGCAGGAACAGCCAACGCCGCCAGTCGTTCAGGCCAAAGCGCGCGGTCAGTTCCGACGACTCCCGCTGCAGCCGGTGCAGCAGTTCCAGGAGCTGCCGGCCGATGGGATCCGCCCGCAAGGCGGACTCGGCGCCGATCATCTCCAGGGCCGTGCGCAGGCGCTCGGTCCAACCCGCCAGCGGCAGACGGCGCTGGGCAAACAGTCCCTGCGCCGTCTCCAGCCGCTGCAACAGCGGCAGCCCGGACTCTCGCCCCGCCTGGCGCAGCAGGGCCTGATAGCCGGCCAGGTTCGAGGGTGCGCCGTGGCGCCGCAATACGCCTTCCAATTCATGTACGGCCTGGGCACGTCCGGACGCTGCGTCGGCGAAGACGTAGGGCGACTTCAGCAGGTCCAGCAGCTCCCGATACCCGGCACGCCCACCCGCCAGGTTCAGCCAGCGTTCCAGGACGTGGCTCACGGCGGAGGTGGAGAAGGCCCAGCCGGTTTCGTCCTGCACGAGTATCCGGCGCCTTTCCAGCAGGGCGCGCAGCCGCCGGGCCAGCAGGCGGTCCAGGGCCACCAGGGCGATGCGCCGGTGCCCCGCCGCCAGCCAGCGCAGCAGGACCTGTTCAGCCATCCGGGCCGCCGTTTCCAGGCTATGGGCAGGGTGGATGGTCAATGCCGACGCCAGCGGACTGTCGGTCGACGTGTCGGCCAGGTCGCGCGCACGCTGCCGCAGCGGCGGGCGGGACTGCCACCAGGCGACACGCAGGGCTTCCCGGCGCGCGGCATGCGGCGCGGGGGCAGGCAGTTCATGTACGGGCTGACGTCGCGCCCAGGCGCAGAGAAAGTCCTCTTCCATGGGGTTCAGGCCCATCAGGCCCAGGGTATGGAGAGGATGATCGGCATGCTCCAGCAGGTGGGCCAGACGCTGGCCATAGACCCGGGCAGCGGTGGGCCTGCCCAGGCGCATGGCCTGCCAGACGGATTGGGCGATGCTGGCCTCCAGGCCCAGATAGGGATTACCGGCCCGGGCCGCCAGGGCCCGTTGCGCGGCTGCGCTGTCCAGATCCGTGCGGGCCAGGTCCATGTCCTCCAGCAAGGCATCCAGTTCCTGGCATGCCTGCCACAGGCCGGACCTGGGCAGATGCCCGGTTTTCCGCAGGAAACCGTGCAGTTCCGCCAGGCGTTTGCTGCGTGGTTCCAGCGCCAGGCCGGGCAGGACGCCGCGCACCAGGTCCGGCAGGGTGAGCAGGCGCGGCGGCAGCAGTACGGGGTCCGGCAGGGCCTGACGCAAGGCGGTGCGGAAGTCCTGGGCCACGTGATGGTGCGGCACCAGGATCACGCAGGCGGAAAAGTCCGCACCCCGTCCACCTTCGAGAGACAGAAAGCGGAGAACGGCGGGGGTCAGGGGGTGCCGCGCGGGCTGGGTCATATGGCCGTGCTCGGCGCCGTGCCGAGGATTCGTTGTCACACACGCCTATCATCCCAGCCCGGATTGACGACCACCAGACCCGGCATGACCCCGCGGGCCCGACGGGTGCGCCCGATTTTCCGGCGCGGGAACTCGGCTAAAATCCCGGCATGCTTCGCCTTGCCAGCGCCCTTCTGAGTCTCGTCGCTTTCTGGTTGCTGCTCTCCGGAATGTTCACGCCCTTTCTTGTCGCGGCGGGCATCGGCAGTGCCCTGGGGGTCGCCCTGCTGTGCCGGCGCCTGGGTATCGTCGATCGCGAAGGGCACCCCATACAGCTGGCCCGGTGCGCGCTGTTTTCCTATTGGCCTTGGCTGGCAAAGGAGATCTTCCGGTCCGGCTGGGACGTCAGCCGACGCATCCTGGACCCGCGCCTGCCGATTTCGCCGGCCCTGAAAGAATTCCGGCCCCTGCAGAAGACCGGCTTGGGACTGGTCATTCACGCCAATTCGATCACTCTGACACCCGGTACCATCACGGTGCAGGCGGAACCCGGACGTTTCCTGGTGCATGGCCTGACCCGGGAGGCGGTCGAGGGGCTGGCCGGGTCCGACATGGACCGGCGCTGCGCCCGCCTGGAGGAGTGCTAGCGTGCTGATCACCGTAACCGTGGCCTTGCTGGTCACCGCCGCCCTGGCACTGCTGCGGGCCTGTCTCGGGCCCACGGTCTTCGACCGTCTGCTGGCCGCCAACACGATCGGTACCTGCGCCATTCTGCTGCTCGCGGTATTGGGATTCCTGCGCGGACGACCCGAATTCCTGGATCTGGCCCTGGTGTACGGGCTGCTCAATGCCATCGGCATGTTCGCCGTGCTCAAGTTCATGCGCCAGGGTGACCTGGGTCTTGCCGACGCACCCGCCTGCGCGCCGGAGGACAAGCCATGACGACCGTCCTGTTCTGGTTCAGCGGTATCTGTCTGGTCGCGGGCGGGGTGTTCTGCCTCATCGGCGGCATCGGTCTGCTGCGCATGCCGGACTTCTACACGCGCATGCACGCTGCCAGCGTGACCGAAACGCTGGGGGTGGGCCTGCTGCTGCTGGGCCTCATGCCGCAGGCCGGTCTGAGCCTGGTGACGCTCAAGCTCGTGATGGTCGGCCTGCTGGTGTTCCTCGTCAGTCCGGCGGTGAGCCATGCCCTCGCCAGGGCGGCCTTCCTGCGTGGACCGAAGCCCCTGCTGGCGCAATCCGGAGAGGTCGCATCGAAACCCTGATCATCGACTTTCTGCTGTTCCTCATGGTGGCCAGCGTGTTCGCCCTGCTCTTTCTGCGCAACCTGTTGTCCGTGGTGGTGCTGTCCGGCGTCTACAGTTTTCTGATGGCCACGGTGCTGGTCGCGCTGGATGCCGTGGACGTGGCCATGACGGAGGCCGCGGTGGGGGCGGGGGTGTCCACGGTGTTGCTGCTGGGGGCACTTTACCTGTGCCGCACGCGGGACGCCCGGCCGATGCGCAAACCCTGGCTGCCGCTCGCCGTGTCGCTGTCTACGGCGGCCCTGCTGATCCATGGCGCCATGGGCCTGCCGGAATTCGCCGATCCCCGGGCCCCCATCCACCGGCACGTGGTGCCGCGTTACATGCAAAACGAGATCGACGTGCCCAACGTGGTCACGGCGGTGCTCGCGAGCTACCGGGGCTTCGACACCCTGGGGGAAACCACGGTGGTGTTCACCGCCGGCGCCGGTCTCATCGCGCTTCTGCGGAGGCGTCCGCGTCAGGAGGACAAGGGCGGTCGGCATGGTCAATGACCTGATCCCGCGCGTGCTCGGCAAGCTGCTGATCCCCTTCATCCTGCTGTTCGCACTCTACGTGCAGTTCCACGGTGATTTCGGTCCCGGGGGCGGGTTTCAGGCCGGCGTGCTGTTCGCGGCGGGCATCGTGCTGCATGCCCTGATCTTCGGCCTGGCCAACACGCGCAGGGTCATCCCTGACGCGCTGGTGGAGGCCATGCTGGCCTGCGGCGTGCTGATCTATGCCGGCGTCGGCCTCGCCGGCATCCTGCTGGGCGGCAATTATCTGGACTACTTCGTACTGGACCCGAATCCGGTGCATGGCCAGCACCGCGGCATCTTCTGGGTGGAGGTGGGCGTTGCCGTGACCGTGTGCGGCGTCATGCTGCAGATCTTCTACCTGTTCGCCGCCCGCGGTCACGACGGCGCGGACGGCACGGACTGAGCATGCAGGGTTCGTTCAGCCACTTCGGCTACCTGATCACCATCCTCGTCATGGTGAGCGGTCTGTACATCGTCATGGCGCAAGGCAACCTGATCAAGAAGCTGATCGGCCTGTCGATCTTCCAGACCTCGGTCTATCTGCTGTTCATCGTGCCGGGCAAACTGCTCGGCGCCACGGCCCCCATCCTCTCGCCGCACCACGCCCTCTATTCCAACCCCCTGCCGCACGTGCTCATCCTGACGGCCATCGTCGTGGGCGTGGCCACGCTCGCGCTGGGGCTGGCGCTGGTGGTGCGCGTGCGCGAGGCCTACGGCAGCATCGAGGAAGACGAGATCACCGCCCTGGAAAACCAGGCGGCGGGGCCTGAAATCCACGCATGAGCCTGGCCCAGCATCTGCCCGCCCTGCAGGTCGTCCTGCCCCTGATTTCCGCGCCCCTGGCCGTGCTGCTGCGGCACGGTGGCGTGGCCTTCCTGCTGGTGACCGCCGGGGCCTGGGCGGCCTTCGCGGCCGCCGTCGCCCTGTGGCTGCAGGTGGATCTGCTGCCGGCCGGCGGTGTACTGACCTATCACATCGGCAACTGGGCGCCGCCCTGGGGCATCGAGTATCGCGTCGACCGCCTGACCAGCTTCGTGCTCGTCCTGGTATCCGGCACGGCGGCCCTGGTCCTGACCTACGGTCATGCCAGCATCGAACGGGAGATTGCGCGCGCATCGCACTATCTCTATTACGCGATGTTCGCCCTTTGCCTGGCCGGGTTGCTGGGCATCACGATCACCGGCGACGCCTTCAACGTGTTCGTGTTCCTCGAAATCTCCTCCCTGGCCACCTACGTGCTGATCGCCCTGGGACGCGACCGGCGCGCGCTGACTGCCAGCTACCGTTACCTGATCCTGGGCACCATCGGCGCCACCTTCTTCGTCATCGGTGTCGGCTTTCTTTATCTGCTGACGGGCACGCTCAACATCGCGGACATGGGCGCGCGCCTGCGCGACGTGGAAAACCCTCGCGCGGTACTGGCGGCGCTGGCCTTCCTGACGGTGGGCATCTCCCTCAAGCTGGCCCTGTTCCCGCTGCACCAGTGGCTGCCCAATGCCTATACCCATGCCCCGTCGACGGTGACCGCCTTTCTGGCGGCCACCGCCACCAAGGTGTCGGTCTATGTGCTGATCCGCTTCTACTTCGGCGTTTTCGGTGAAAGCCTGGTGTTCCAGAGGCTGCCCCTGCCCGAAATCATGCTCGGTCTGTCTCTGCTGGCCTTGTTCGCGGCCAACCTGATCGCCGTCTTCCAGGACAATCTCAAGCGCATGTTCGCCTATTCCAGCGTGGGGCAGATCGGTTACATCACCCTCGGCCTGTCCTTCGATTCGGTGCACGGCCTGACTGCCTCCATCGTGCATCTCTTCAACCACGGCGTGGCCAAGGCCGCGATCTTCCTGCTCATCGGTGGTCTGGTGCTGGGTATCGGCCGCCCGGGCGCCCCCCCGCCCGTGCCCACCTTCAAGCATCTCGCCGGACTGGCCCGGCGCATGCCCCTCACCTGCCTGGGCATCGTGCTGGCCGGTCTGTCGCTGATCGGCGTGCCCGGTACGGGTGGTTTCATCAGCAAGTGGTATCTTGTGCTGGCGGCGATGGAACAACGGCAGTACTGGCTGGTGGGGGCCATCCTGCTGAGCTCTCTGCTGGCCGTGGCCTACGTGTGGCGCTTCGTCGAGGCCGCCTATTTCCGCCCCGTCCCGGGCGATGGTGGCGTGGTGCGGGAAGCACCGCTCGTCATGCTGATTCCGGCCTGGATCCTGGTCGCCGCCAGCATCTGGTTCGGCCTGGACACTTCCCTGACCGTCGGTTCGGCCCTGGATGCCGCCCAGTCCCTGCTGCGGAGTGGCACATGAACCCGATCCTGGCGTGCCTGCTGTTGCCGCTCCTGGGCGCGCTGGGCATGGCCCTCGCGACCCGGGCCCCGGACATGCGCGAGACGCTCACCCTGGCCGCGGCCGGCGCACTGTTTGCCTGCGTGCTGCGCATGCTGGACCCCGTGCTGGCCGGACAGCAGCCCGAGCTGGTGCTGCTCGAGCCCCTGCCCGGTCTGGCAATCGCGTTTCGCGTCGAACCCCTGGGCATGCTGTTCGGGCTGATTGCCTCCGGCCTGTGGATCGTCACCTCGGTCTACTCGATCGGCTACATGCGGGGCAACGCCGAGCGGCACCAGACTCGCTTCTATGTCTGTTTCGCCCTCAGCCTGGCCGCGACCCTGGCAATCGCCTTCGCCGCCAACCTGCTGACCCTGTTCCTGTTCTACGAAGTGCTGACGCTGGTTACCTATCCACTGGTCACCCATGCCGGCACGCACCAGGCCAGGATGGGCGGACGCACCTATCTCGCCCTGTTGCTGGGTACCTCCATGCTCTTCCTGCTGCCGGCGGTGGTCTATGTCTGGCACGTGGCGGGCACGACGGATTTTCGTGCCGGCGGCATCCTACCGGCCGGCATGGGCAGGGAGGGCATTGCCGTGCTGCTGGCGCTGTTCGTGTTCGGCACCGGCAAGGCCGCCCTCATGCCCTTCCACCGCTGGCTGCCGGCCGCCATGGTGGCGCCGACACCGGTCTCCGCCCTGCTGCACGCGGTGGCGGTGGTGAAGGCCGGCGTATTCACCATCGTCAAGGTGGTGCTGTACGTCTTTGGCCTGGAGGCCCTGCGCGGCGCCACCGAATGGCTGGTGGCGATCGCCGGCTTCACCGTCGTGGCCGCCTCCTTCGTGGCCCTGTATGCCGACAACCTCAAACGGCGCCTTGCCTACTCGACCGTGAGCCAGCTGTCCTACGTCATCCTGGCCACCGCCCTCCTGGCGCCGCTGTCCGTGGTTGCGGCCGCGCTGCACATCGCCGCGCATGCTCTGGGCAAGATCACCCTGTTCTTCGCCGCCGGCTCGATCTATACCGCCGCGCACAAGACCGAGGTGAGCCAGCTCGACGGCATCGGCCGGCGCATGCCCTGGACCATGGCTGCCTTCGGCATCGGCACCCTGTCCATGATCGGCCTGCCGCCCACCGTCGGTTTCGTCAGCAAGTGGTATCTGGTGTCCGGCGCCATGGGCCAGCAGGCCTGGCTCGCCCTGGGCGTGCTGCTGATCTCGACGCTGCTCAACGCCGGCTACTTTCTGCCCATCGTCTGGCGCGCCTTCTTCCGGCCCCTGTCCGCCGAGGCCCTGGCCCGGCCACACGGCGAGGCGCCGTTGCCCATCGTCCTGGCCCTGTGCGCCACCGCCGCCGGTACGCTGGCCCTGTTCTTCTTCCCCGAGCTGCCGCTGCAGCTGGCCCGTCAACTGGTGCCCGCATGAAACGGGGACACCGACTGGAGGACCCGCGCAGCATCCGCAAGCTCTGGCGGGGCTTTCTCGTGCTGCTGGCCCTGTCCGTCCTGGCCGGCGCCCTGATCGATCCGAAACCGCACTTCGCGATCGAGGGCTGGTTTGGCTTCCATGCGCTGTACGGCTTCGTGGCCTGCCTGGTCATGATCGTCGGCGCCAAGGTGCTGGGGTGGTGCCTGAAGAAACCGGACACCTATTACGCCCGGGACGGGCACGATGACTAGCCTGCACGGACTCGTGCCACATCCTGCCCTCCTGCTCATCGCCGGCGCCCTGCTGCTGCCCCTGCTGCGGGGCCGCGCGCGCAGTGTCGCCATCCTGGCCCTGCCGGCGCTTGCCCTGGCCGCGCTGTGGCTGCTGCCGGACGGTGTCCTCTGGCGGGTGCACTGGCTGGGCTATCCGCTCACACCCCTGGCCGTCGACAGGCTTTCACGCCTGTTCGCCAGCATCTTCCTGTTGCTGGCCGGCATCGGCGGGTTGTTTGCCCTGCGCCAGGAAAGCCGCCTGGAAATCCCGGCCGCCTATCTTTACGCCGGGGCGGCGGTGGGCGTCACCCTGGCCGCGGACCTGATCAGCGTATTCCTGTTCTGGGAATGCATGGCCATTGGCTCCACGCTGGTGCTGTGGAGTGCCGGCACGCCGGCCGCATGGACCGCGAGCCGGCGTTACGTGGGTGTGCACCTGGCCGGAGGCATGCTCCTCTTTGCTGGCGTGGCCGGGCAGATCCTCGGCACGGGCGATACGGGCTTCCATGTCATGCGGCTGGACTCCCCCGCCAGCTGGCTGATTCTCGCTGGCTTTCTCGTCAACGCCGGCGCGCCTCCCCTGTCGGCCTGGCTGCCCGACGCCTATCCGGAGGCCTCCTGGAGCGGCATGGTCTTCCTCTCCGCCTTCACCACCAAGACGGCGGTGTATGTGTTGCTGCGCGGCTTCCCGGGTACGGAGTTGCTGATCTGGATCGGCCTTTTCATGATCTTCTACGGCATTGTCTACGCCCTGCTGGAAAACGACATGCGCCGCATCCTGGCCTATTCCATCGTCAACCAGGTGGGCTTCATGGTCACCGGCATCGGCATCGGCAGCGAGATGGCCCTGAACGGCGCGGCGGCCCATGCCTTCACCCACATCCTCTACAAGGCACTGCTCCTGATGTCGGCGGGCGCGGTGCTGGCGGCCACGGGCCGGCGCAAGTGTTCCGAACTCGGCGGCCTGTTCCACAGCATGCCCGTCACCACCCTCTGCGGCATCATCGGCGCGCTGGCGATCTCCGCCTTTCCCCTGACGTCCGGCTTCGTTTCCAAGTCGTTGGTGAGCCAGGCCGCCGCCGACGCACAGCTGCAAGGCGTATGGCTGCTCCTGGCCGCTGCCTCGGCCGGAGTCTTCCTGCATGCCGGCATCAAGTTTCCGTGGTTCGTCTTCTTCCAGAAAGATTCTGGGCTGCGGCCCGCCGATCCCCCCGCGAGCCTGCGCTGGGCCATGCTCCTGCTGGCCTTCCTCTGCATCGCCCTGGGCATCTGGCCCGATCCGTTGTACGCGCTGCTGCCCTATCCGGTGGCTTACGTCCCCTACACGGCCGCACATGTCGTGACACAGCTCCAGCTCCTGCTGTTCTCCGGCCTGGCCTTTTTCGTTATGCTCGATCACCTGCGGCGGACCCCAACCATCACCCTGGACTTCGACTGGCTGTGGCGCGTTGCCGGCCCGGCACTGGCCGGCGTGGCGCGCGCGCGAGTGCGCGCGGCCCGTGCCCGCCTGGCCCGCGGCCTGACCGGACTGGGACGTCGCGCTGGCGCCTGGATCCTGCGCAACCGGGCGCCCGATGGTCTGCTGCTGCGCTCCTGGTCGTCCGGCAGCATGTCCCTGTGGGTGATGCTCGTGCTCATGGCCTATCTCGCCCTGTACTACCTGGGTTAGGCACTTGCAGGCGGTGGTGTGACGGTCTACGCACCACGGGTCCAAAGGCACAAGGACAGCGGGTTCCCCAGCCCCCAGGACCTGCCCAAGCCCCTCGACCCGAGAGTTCCTGGAAAAATGGCGCTTCATCCGAAAGTAGGGGTCGATTCATCGAAGGACAGATGGTCCGGATTCTGCGTGAACCCGATCCGGATTGGTCGATCCATCACAGCGACCGGGGCTCGCCATACGTATCCATCGGCTACGGCGTATGGTTGGCTGAGGCCAGCATTGCGCCATCGGCTGCTGGCAAGGGAAATGCACCGCAGTTCTGAGACGGACTTCACCCGGGCGATGAACGAGGACGCCAAGGCCATTGCCAAGGGCTCTGCGGTCGGTCGGAAATCCAAGGCATTGGAGGGTCCAGCACGACGGCAATTTCCAGGCAGGCAAGGCAATTTCAGACGAGCTTGCCGGCCTGGACGCGGCTGGCCGCCTGGCAACGAGGTGACGCACAGGGCTTCATCGATGCCATCGAGGGGGTGACGCGCGATGCGGCTGGCAGGGTCGACACCGCGGCTGAAGATTTGTGGCGCCGGAGATCCGCGTACCTCGTGCAACGGGCCTGATCTCGGCAATTCCCATCGGCGTCCTGCCGGTAGGGCCGTGTTCAATGATCTGGCCGGGTGTCTGTGTCGCGGTGGTTCCGCAACCGCAGGAGCAGATCGGGCAGCAGGGTGCGCAGGCGCATACATCTGCCCAGCAGCGCGAAACGCAGCTTGTGCGACGCCCGCGTGAGTGGATACACCAGCCTCCAGCCCCCCGAAAGCGTGACCGACTTGTCCCAGCGGCGATGCGCGTCCTGCCCATCGATACAGGAGGGCGTGTCGTCATTGGGCAAGATGGGAGAAGGCACCACCGACAGGGTTGCCAGGCCGGTGTGCCAGGTCATGCCGTGCAAGGTGTCGACGGGCAGCCAGATTTTCTGCGTGAGCTCCAGCAGACGCTTGGCCGCGCGCGGGTTGAGCAGGTATCCGTAGGCACCGCCCGGCGTTCCCAACGGCCTGGCAAGCATGGCCTGGCTGCCTGCCAGGGGGGTGATCAGACGTGACGCGCGGTAGTTCTTTTTTCGCCCAAGGAAGCGGACCAGATCCCACTTGTCCCGAAGCGCAAGGAGATCCGCTATCACGGCCGGCAGGTCATCCGCCAGCAGTGCGTCGTCTTCCAGGATCAGGATGGCATCGTGGCCGGATTCGAGAGCGTGGCGGCAGGCGTTGCGATGGGCCAGCGCGCAGCCCAGTTCGCCCTTGCTCAGGTCGCGGCCGAAGTAGATGCCGCGCCGGAAGCTGTCATACCCGGGGTGAATGAGGGTATCGAGCTTGCGTCCGTCCACGCCCGGCACGAACTCGAACGGGATACCCAGCACCCGCAGACGGGCGGAAATGGCATCCCGACGGGCCTGAGCGTCATCGAGCGTGATGACGATACAAAGAAATGCCGATTTGTTCAGGATTGCCATGGCGTCGATGCGAATATCGTCCTGGGCGATGTGGTCACAGGAAAATGCGAGGATCGGACCGGTATCAGGGTGACGCCGCATGATGTGCGGGCCTGCTTTGCAGGCGTGAAAATGCACCCTCGCGGGTGACACCCTTTCACCGTGTTGACCTCGGTATCGCCTTCATTGGCCCAATCCCCGCTTCCACTTTCTGAGCAACTTTGATGTCTTGTGGATGAGTCTTGCCGGGATGTACGCGAGAAAATAAAGCACATCAAGGCGGTTCGACCGGAATGGCCCGAAATGCGCATAGCTGCGCAATTTGATCATGAAGCCAGGCCACGTGTCTTGCAGACCCAGTGATTCAAGCATGGCCTGATGCTGTGCGGCAAGGTATTCATTCTTGACCAGCTTTCTCGAGCGTATGGCCTGATCTGGATCACAGCGCTTCGCCAAGGCATCCGTGCTGTCGTTCTTCCGTATCCATCCATAAAATCTCACCGTGCTGGCAATCCTTATCTTTCCATCGCGCAGTATCCTGATGAGGAACAGCACGTCCGAACCATAACTGGGCCCCTGGCCGATTGCGTCGATGAGACGCTGTCTGCATGCCTCGGTTCTCAACAAACCATAGACGGCCCATTGCACGGGTGCGCCCGAGTACAGGGTGCCGAGTATGCGTGTCCTCACGGAGTCACTTTCCCAGGTGCGTAACCCGTTGAAAGCTCTTTGTTCGATTATTCGTTCGCCATCGTCGAAATACAGCTGCCCGAATGCGCCCACGGCCGTGGGGTCTTTGTCGAGCTCGGACAGAAGGGCGGACGCATAGCTTGACTCGATATGGTCGTGTGCGCCGACGAACATGAAATAGGGAGTACTGATATTCTGCAGTATATGGACCCAGTTCCTCGCCGCGCCGATGTTCCTGGGGTGCCGGAAATAGATGACGTGATCATATTCCCGGGCCAGGTCCTCGCATATCTTTCCTGTACCGTCGGTGGATGCGTTGTCCGATATTATGAGTGTCTCGCACTGCCCGACGACGGATCGCAGCGTCCTCTCTATCCTTGCCTCCTCATTGTGAACGGGAACGCCTATTGTTAGCCCATTTTTCATAGGATCTGCGCGTGGACGTGAAGTGTTTGCAATATCACAGGTGAAGGGGTGGCAACGAGGCGGCTGCGGTGGAAAAGCGGAGCACGGATGTCATAGTCGAGGAAAGTCGGTAATACACGCAGCATCCGTGCGACGACAGGGATCAGGGAACCGGCCAAAATGTCCGGTCATGGCAGGCAGACGGGCATGCCGCAGGGTGTCGGCGTGGGCAAATGAATCTGCAGGCATCAGAATGTCGGTATGGAGTGAGCATTCAGCGGCGCTTCAACCATGCCCCTGGCCAATGCGTGACGTTATGCTCCAGTTCACTCTCGTTGAACGGCCAGCCTGGTCGTTCGAGCACAAATTCCGTGTGCCTGGCGGCGAAATCCCGTGCAGCCCGGGTTGGATTGTCGCTGGCCCATTCCGGCTGGCCGCGTGGTACGTCCGTCAGGTCATGCATGATGCCATCAGTGGCCACGATATATGAGCCCGGTGTCACCAGTTCGGCATAGGCTTCCAACTCGTCGGTGACATGCGCATAGGAGTGGTTCGAGTCCAGAATCACCAGCACGGTCTCGCCGGACTTAACCAAGGATTTCACCTGTGTGACGACGTCCGGTGCGGTGGAGCTGCCCTCGACCAAGGTGATGCGGTCACTCAGCGGATGCCCTTCGATGGCCGCACGGTTGTGCGCACGAATCTCGATATCGATGCCGATCACTCGTCCCTTCTCCATGGCCTTGCACAGGCTGGAGTAAAAGATCAGCGAGCCGCCATGCGCCACGCCGGTTTCGATGATCACGTCCGGCTTGGTCTGGTAGATGACCTCTTGCATGCGGACCAGATCCTCGGGCAGCTGGATCACCGGGCGTCCCATCCAACTGAAGGTGTACTGGTATTTCTGATTCCAACCCACGCGCACCCACTGCCGTGAGATCATCTCGAAAGCATTCTTGGAATACAGTTCCATCGTTTGGGTCTGCCCCGCCTCGTCAACCGTCAGGGTCTTGGTCTTGGTGTCCAGAGTCAGCTTCATCATTCGCTCCAATCCATCAAATTCAGCGCAATATCTGCCTTGGCCAGTAGTTTCAGATTCTCTTCCCGGTAATTCGGATTCATCAGAATGGCGTTGCTCACGCCTCGAACAGGAAGGTCGATGGGCGAGACGATGGGATGACCAGTACCCGGAATGTAGCGCCCCTGTTTGTTCGGGTTCAGGTCCACCACACAATCGATCAAGGTGCAGTGCGGATCGATCAGGTTCGCAAATGTTGCGCCTTTGGCACCCGCGCCCCACAAGGCCAACTTGCCGTATTGTCCCAGTTCATTCAGGCGCATCAACCATGTCTCTCGAAGCCTTCGTTCATCGGCTGCATAGGCCGTCGCCAAGCGTAGGGTTTCACCAACCTCCGGCAATGATTCGTCCACGTCTGCCACACGGGCTTCCAGCCAGAGATATTGCCCGCCAAAGATGTGTTCAACCCGCTCGACATGAAATCCGGCACGGCGGAAGGCAAGCCCCAAAGACCGTGCAGTAAAGAGTGAGCAGTGCTCGTAAAAAAAATCCCATATTACCCGGTGGCGCAAGATCCACTCGACACATGGGGTTTCAAAAAAAACCCGGGCCTTCGGCGATGACGCCAGCGCGGCACGTACCGAGCGCAGGATTTCCAGTGGCTCCGGGACATGCTCGATCACATGACGGCAGACCACTACGTCCGCGGCAATATCGGTGCAGCCTTGATCGTAGTAGCGAGCACGAAATTGCAGTCGCCCATTCAGGTCGGACAACGGACCCACATAGCTCGGGTCGAATCCATAGCCGGTGTTGTTTGCTCCCGCATGGCCCACCAGCTTTTTGAGAAAATCACCCTTGCCGCAGCCCACCTCGACAATCGTGCAATCATGTACGCCTTGGCGCTCGACCACGTCGCGCGCCAGACCATCCAGATAAGCATCGAAATACGCCGAACAGGACTGCGTATTGTCGTAGTTCTCGCCATAACTCAGACGCGACAAATCGAAGGCCTGATTGAATATGAATCCACAGTCTTCGCAAATCACCAGTTCAAGTTCCCCGCGGGTGACTGCGCGGGCCGCCTCTTGGCTGTTCACCACCAGGTTCTGATGGACCGGGACCTGGGGACGCAGCAGAAATGGCCTCAGCCGCGTGCCCGCGCACAACGGGCATAGGTGACGCTTCAATTCATTTCCCCTTCGAGGCTGCGCTGAAGACCCTGAGCCAGAGTGAGTGCAGGTCGCCAGCCCAGCGCCCTGAGCTTGAGGCTCTCGCCCACGAGCAAGGGTGGCTCACCAGGCCGCTCTGTGCTCAGCGCCAACACGGGCTGCGGATCCGCAGCCAGCAAGGATGCCAGGGTCTTCACGACCACGGCCAGACGAGTCGGTTCACCCGAGCACAGGTTGTACGCGCCGTTCGTGCCTGTGGTCAGCAGCCTGACAAAACCCTCCGCCACATCCGAGGCATGCAGAAAGTCGCGATAGGCATGGGCATTCACACCAAACGGTGCGCGTGCACCCCGGAGCACGTCGATCAGCGCAGGAATCAAGCGGCTGCAGGCTTCTCCATGACCGAACGTCAGAAAAATCCGTCCCCAGGCACAGGGAACTTGATGCTGCGCGCACACCGCCATGACCAAGCGACGTGTGGCATCCTTCGCCGTCCCGTAGAGCGTGGCCGGATGCAGCGGGGTGCTGTCTTCCCGACAATAGCCATGTGCCCAGTCATACTCCGCGCAGGTACCCGCAACCACCACCTGCTGGCCACCGACGCCGCAAAAGGCCTCCACCAAACGCGTTGTCGTCTCCAGCCAGCGCAGGTTCAACGGCGAAGTCCAGTATTTGCCGTGCTCCGCATACCAGGCCAGATGCAGCAGATGTGTCGCACGCACTTGCCGCAGCAGCGGGGCGAAGTCGTTGATGCCCAGCAGGTCCGATTCGACAAGTGCAACCGAGTCCCGAGGTTGGGTGCGGCCGACGGCAACCACTTCGATGTCATGCTGCCGCAAGGCCCTGAGAACATGGCGGCCCAGGAATCCACTGGCGCCGGTCAGCAATACCCTCATGCCGCCTCTGCCTTCAAGACTTCGAGCAGCGGTATGGCGGTGACGAACCGCCCCCCCCATTCCCGCACATAGGCCAGCTGCGCCATCACCTCCGCACGCAGGTTCCAGGGCAGGATGAGGATCAGGTCGGGCCGATGGGCCTTGAGGTGGGCTTCATCCACGATGGGAATGTGGCTGCCAGGCATGTATTTGCCTTGCTTGGCCGGATTCCTGTCGACCACGTAGGGCAACAGGTCCGGCCGGATGCCGGCAAAGTTGAGCAGGGTGTTGCCCTTGGCTGCCGCGCCGTAGGCGCCGGTCTTCAGCCCGCGCCGCTTGGCGTCTATCAGGAAGAGCAGCAGATCATCCTTGACCCGCTCGGCCCTCTGCTGGAGCACCCGGTAAAACCCCGGGGTGGACATGCCCGCGTCGGCCTCCATCCGCAGCACGTCTGCTACCGCTGGAGTCCGTGCCCGGGTACCGGTAGCGCCACGCTGCGCAAACACGCGCAGACTGCCGCCATGGGTGGGCAGTTGCCTCACATCGAACACCGTCAGGCCATTGACGGCAAAAATGCGCTGCACGGCGGTGAGCGAGAGATAGGAGTAATGCTCGTGGTAGACGGTGTCGAACTGGTTTTCCCGCACCATGCGCAGCAGATGGGGAAACTCGAAGGTGGCCACGCCCTGGGGCTTGAGCAGACGGGAGAAGCCGGAGACGAAATCGTTGATGTCCGGCACATGGGCCAGCACATTGTTGGCGGCGATCAGATCGGCCTGGCGACCCTGGGCGGCCAGTTCCTCGGCCAGGCCCACACCAAAGAAGCGTTCGACGATGTCCAGCCCCTTGGCGCGCGCGGCCGCCGCCGTGCTGGCCGTGGGTTCGATGCCGTAGCAGGTGATGCCCGCTGCCTGCACGTACTGCAGCAGGTAGCCGTCGTTGGCGGCGACCTCGACCACGGTACTGCCCGCGTCCAGGCCCAGCCACGCGCGCATGTCCTCAACGTACTGCCGTGCATGTGCCAGCCAGGTAGTCGAAAACGAGCTGAAGTAGGCGTAGTCCTGTGTGAACAGGGCCTCGCGCCCGGCATGGTCTTCGGTTTGCACCAGCCAGCAGCCCTCGCATACCAGGATACGCAGGGGAAACCATATTTCCGCTGCGTGCACGGCCTTCTCGCTCAGGTAAGCGTTCGAGGGCGGTGCGCTGCCCAGGTCGAGAAACGGCAGGTGTAATTCACTGCCACAGTGGCGGCATTTCAAATGCGCACTCCTTCGAAGTCGTGGGTGATCAGCGCGTGTCCGGCATCGCGCGCGGACAGTTCGGCAATGTTCAGCGGCCAGGCGATTCCGAGGCGTGGATCGGTGGGATGCAAGCCCCCTTCGGCATGGGCGGCGTAGGCCTGTGAATGGCAGTAGAGTAGTTCCACATCATCGGTCAGCGCCTGAAAGCCGTGGGCATGGCCTTCCGGGATCAGCAGGGCGCGGTGGTTCTCCGCCGAGAGGTGCTCGGCATGCCAGCACAGGAAGGTGGGCGAGCCTGCCCGTAGGTCAACCGCCACATCCCACACTGCGCCACGCAGGCAGGACACCAGTTTCATCTCGGCATGGGGCGGGCGCTGAAAATGCATCCCCCGCACCGTGCCCTGTTTGGCCGTATAGCTGTGGTTGATTTGGGCAATTGGCCTGGTCCATCCGGCGGATGCCAGCTCCTCGGCGCAGAACAGACGTGCCAGGAAACCACGCTGGTCGCCCAAGCGCTGCCGTTCCACTCGCTTGAGGCCCGCGAGCGGCAAATCCGTGATCGTGAAGCGATTCATGACCGGACCCCGTCCTCCTCGCGTTTCTCATAGCGGGCAATCTCCGCCAGGCACAGTTCGCGCGCGTCGGCTCCGGCGTGCTGGGCTTGGTACCAGGCCATGGTGTGTGCCACTGCCCCGGTCAGGGTCCACCTGGGCCGCACACCCAACAGCGCGCGGGCCCGGGCCGTTTCCAGGGCCAGCCAACCTGCCTCATGGGGGCCGCTGCCGCCATCCCCGTAGCGGACCTCGCCCCTGCCATAGGCCCATCGGGCCAGTTCCACCACTTCGCGCACCGTGGCGGCCTCGAAGGTGTGCGGACCGAAATTGTAGGCGCCCGCCAGTTCGGGTTGCCGCCAGAGTCTTTCTGCCAGGCGGAGATAGCCGTGCAAGGGCTCCAGCACATGCTGCCAGGGGCGGATCGCTTGCGGACGGCGAACCTCGAGGACTGCATCGGCCTGCCATGCACGCACCGCATCGGGAATCAGCCGGTCTTCCGACCAGTCACCGCCGCCGATCACATTGCCGGATCGCGCCGAAGCCACCGCCACCCCACGTTCTTTCAGGAAGGCATCGCGGTAGCTGGAGATGACGATTTCACTCGCCGCCTTGCTGGCACTGTATGGGTCGTGCCCGCCCAAGGCGTCGTCCTCGCGGTAGGGGTAGGGCTGCTCCAGGTTGCGGTAAACCTTGTCGGTCGTCACCATCAGCGCCACGCGCGGCGAATCCAGGTCGCGCAGGGCGTCGAGCACATGCACCGTTCCCATGACATTGCTGGCGAAGGTCGCCACCGGCGCACGGTAACTGGCGCGCACCAGGGGCTGCGCGGCCAGATGCAGGATGATTTCAGGGCGTGCGGCATGTACCAGGGTGGTCAAGCGTCCGGCTTCCCGGATATCGCAAAAGTGGCTGTCGATGCCTTCCGCGACCCGCGCCAGCTCGAACAGGCTGGGGTTCGTCGAAGGTGGTAGCGCAACGCCGCAGATCTCGGCGCCGAGCCGCCGGAGCCAGAGCACCAGCCAGCCACCCTTGAAGCCGGTATGGCCGGTGACCAGGACGCGCTTGCCGCGCCAGAAGTCCGGACTCATCGCCACACCTTCCAGGGGGCCTTGCCCGAGGCCCAGAGTTCTTCCAGCAGGTTCTTTTCCCGCAGGGTGTCCATGGGCTGCCAGAAGCCGTTGTGCTCATACGCCATGAGCTGTCCCATGTCGCTCAGACGATCGAGTGGACCACTTTCCCAACTGGTTTGATCGCCCTCGATCAGATCGAGGCATTGAGGCGACAGGATAAAGAAGCCACCATTGATCAGGCCCCCGTCACCACGTGGTTTCTCGGTGAAACGGGTGACCCGCGCACCCTCGATCTCGAGGGCACCGTAACGGCCAGGCGGGCGCACGGCGACGATGGTGGCGAGCCTGCCATGCTGGTGGTGAAAGGCGATTTCGCCACTGATGTCGACGTCGGCCACCCCATCGCCGTAGGTGAAGCAGAAGGCCTCTTCATCGTGCAGATAATCGGCGACCCGCTTCAGGCGCCCCCCCGTGAGGGTGTCTTCGCCCGTATCCACCAGGGTGACCCGCCAGGGTTCCGCATTGTGCTGATGCACCTCCATGCGGTTGCTGCGCATGTCAAAGGTAACGTCCGACATGTGCAGGAAGTAGTTGGCGAAGTATTCCTTGATGACATAGCCCTTGTAGCCGCAGCAGATCACGAAATCGTGCACTCCATGGCTGGAGTACAGCTTCATGACGTGCCACAGAATCGGCTTGCCGCCGATTTCAACCATGGGTTTGGGCTTCAAGTGGGTTTCTTCCGAGATGCGGGTGCCCAGACCGCCGGCCAGGATCACGGCTTTCATGCGGGTGTGCTTTCCGGGGATGGAGAGATGTGCGTCGGCGTGCGGGGCAGGGTCATGCGCGGTGTGCTGGGGCGTGTTGCGTGATCAGGTCCTGATACAGCGACAGGGTCTCTGCCTGCATCCTGTCCAGGGTGGGCAGGGCGGCGGGTGTCCGGATGCGGCTGCCCGCTTGCAGGGCTTGGCATTTCTTCACGAGTTCGTCCAGGTCTCCGAGTGGCACGCACCCCTGTGGATGATATCGGCTGAGCTGCTCTCCCACACCCCCGTGTTCGTACCCCAGTACGGGTACGCCCATGCTCAAGGCCTCCAGAACGGTACGCCCGAAGGATTCGGGCTGGCTGGAGAGAGAAAGGACCAGGTCGGAGACGGCCATGATTTCGCGCAGGTCACTGCGTTGTCCGGTGAAGGTAAGGTGTGCCTGCAGGTCTGCATGGGCCACCCTTTTCCGCAACTCTTCCAGGTAGGCGCGTTTTTTGGGCTCCGCGCCGCCGACGATCAGGCCATGTACGTCTTCCCCGCTGCCGACCAGACGGCGCATGAGCTCGATGAAGTCCTCGTGCCCCTTGAGGCGGGTGATGCGGCCCGGCAGGGTAATGACCTTCTTGCCGCTGAGCTCGGGATATTGGGCCCTCCATGCATGCAGCCAGTCCGGAGGCGGATGATAGCCAGGGGGATAGATCGCCGGATCGATGCCCCGGGGGATGACGACGATGCGCCCGGCATCCAGGCCGGGGTAATGCTGCAGGAGGTAGTGCCGCACGGTATCGGAGACGGCGATTACCCTTTCGCCCCGGGTCATGACGGCGCTATAGGCATTGACCGAGTACAGCCCGTGCACGGTGGTGACGAAACGCGGCCGGTTCGCCGGGGCCATGCCCTTCCAGGCCAGCCAGCCCACCCAGGCCGGCATGCGCGAGCGCGCATGCAGGATGTCCACCCGCTGTTGCCGGAGAAAACGGCGCAGGCCCGGAATGTGGCGCAGGGTCCACGGATGCTTGCGGCCCAGGTCCCAGGTCACGTGCTCGCCACCTTCCTGCCGCAGTGTCTGCACCAGTCGGCCGCCGGCCGAGAGCACCAGGGAGCGATGCCCCCGGGCCACCAGATAGCGGCTGATTTCCAGGGTGCCGCGCTCCACGCCACCGGATTCCAGGGCGGGCAGGAGCTGGGCGACGCATAATTTCCTCATGCGAACCACCTTTCCAGGATGAAGCGGGCGCTGCGGCCGGCCTCGTCCAGGGAGGCGGTCGCGCGCGGGACATGGGGCAGGACGGCCACCAGGCCCTTCGCACGGAGTCCCTCCACCCCCCTTGCGACCCTGGAGCCCGCTACCGCGGGTAGGTGCAGCAAGCCTACGCGGCAGCCGGCGGTCAGGGCCTCGTACAGCATGGAGACGCTGTCCGGTGTGACCCATACCTCGCCCGCCCGGGCGAGCTGGCTTTCCAGCCAGCCTGCTGGCGTGGCCTGCGCGCGATGCACCTCCAGCGGCAGACCCTCCAGACTTGTCAGAAAGCCCGCCGGGGTGCGTCGGGAGGTCGTCAGTGTCCAGCGCATTTCGGTGCGGCTGTGCGCCAGCTCGCCGATCTGCCGGATGATGGCCGGTGAATCCCAGTGGAAGTGAGGCGAGGGGCCGCCCACCAGGATGAGGCCCCTGTTCCCGGCGTGGGTACCCGACGCGGTCAGGGGGTTGAGGACCCCCACGGTGCTCAGCACGCCGGGGCGGGAGGGGGGGGCGTCGTGTTCCGGGATCAGACACAGGTCGAACAGGGCCAGAGGTAGGCTGGGCCGCATGAGTACGACGATGCGGCCGCCATGGGCACGGCGCGCCGCCAGCATGGGCAGATGGGTGGCATGGCCGGCACCGATGAGCAGGTCCGGTGATGGCAGGTCCCGCCCCCTGGGGGATCTGCCCGTGGCCCACCGCAGGAAGGATTTCCAGCCTGCTTCCACCGGCAGGTCGATCTGCCGCGTGGGTGTGTGGCGCGCCAGGGCCTGGCACAGTCCCAGGCTTTGTTTCTCGTGCCCGGGCTTGCCGTCGAGGAAGCGCCACAGGGTCAAGGGGTGGAAGGTATCGGGTGGCATCGGGGACAAGTGCGTGGATCGGCTTGCATACGGAAAAAATCAGTATCCTGCCGGAGCGATCCAGGCGTCGGTGCGGACGGGTGGGCGCGGCATGCAGACCTTCTCCGCGAGCGTTTTACCTGATCGTGCGGCCTGCCGCCAAGCATCCGCGCCAGGCCGCGGGCCAAGCCGGTAAAGCAGGCAGGATTCTGGACTGATGCGGATGAATTCCGGCAAAATCGCCGCCACTTCAACTGATCGGCCGCCCGTACATGGCTCGCAAGCGTACGCCAGGACCCACCGTGGATTTGCAGGCCGGCCAGCCGAGGAAGCGCATTCTGGTCCTGCATGGTCCCAACCTGAACCTGCTGGGTGCGCGTGAGCCGGAGCATTACGGCCAGCAGACCCTGGAGGATATCGATGCCGCCCTGGAAGAACAGGGGGCTGCCGTGGGGGTGAGCGTGGAATGCTTCCAGAGCAATGCCGAGCATGTGCTGATCGAGCGCATCCATGCTGCGCGTGGCATGGATGTCGGCTTCATCATCATCAACCCCGCCGCCTTCACACATACCAGTGTTGCCCTGCGGGACGCCCTGGCGGGGGTGTCCATACCGTTCATAGAGGTGCATCTGTCCAATGTCCATGCCCGGGAATCCTTCCGCCAGCACTCGTATTTTTCCGACCTGGCGGTGGGGGTGATTTCCGGGCTGGGGGCCATGGGGTACCTGTTTGCCCTGGGCTATGCCCTTCACGCCTTGGAGGAATGATTCAATGGATCTGCGCAAGCTGAAGAAACTCATCGATCTGGTGCGGGAATCGGGCATCGCCGAGCTGGAGATCACCGAAGCCGAGGAAAAGGTGCGCATCACCAGCGTCGTGGCCGGCCAGCACGCGCCATACACCGGTGCGCCGCCGCCGGCACCGGTCATGGCCCCCGTCACACCCGCGGTGGTTGCAGCCGCCGTCGAGTCGCCCCAGATCGAGGGCAACGCGGTCAAGTCCCCCATGGTGGGCACCTTCTACCGTTCGCCCTCGCCCAACGCCAAGGCCTTCGTGGAGGAGGGGCAGAGCGTGAAGGTGGGCGATACCCTTTGCATCATCGAGGCCATGAAGCTCATGAACGAGATCGAGTCCGACGTGGCCGGCGTGGTCAAGGCCATCCTGATCGAGAACGGCCAGCCCGTCGAATACGGCGAGCCGCTGTTCATCATCGGTTGAGGAAGCGCCGGTCGAGCGGGCCATACGGCGCATGGATGTCAGCCCCCGGAGACTCCTCACGGTGCCCGGCATGACAACCCGCGAACCCTTCAGCGCCCCCTCCAAGCGCCGGGATGGGGGTCGCATGGCCGTCCATCTGTCCGGGTGTCTCACTCCGCGGGGAGTCTTGCATGTTTGAAAAAGTCCTCATAGCGAACCGGGGCGAGATCGCGCTCCGCATCCAGCGTGCCTGCCGCGAGATGGGTATCAAGACCGTGGCGGTCTATTCCGAGGCCGACGCGGAGGCCAAGTATGTACGCCTGGCGGACGAAGCGGTGTGCATCGGCCCGGCCCCTTCCATCAAGAGCTATCTGCATGTGCCGGCCATCATCGCCGCCGCCGAGGTGACCGACGCGGAGGCCATCCACCCCGGTTACGGCTTCCTGTCCGAGAACGCCGACTTCGCCGAGCGGGTGGAGAACTCGGGCTTCGTTTTCATCGGGCCGCGTCCCGACACCATCCGCCTCATGGGCGACAAGGTCTCCGCCAAGGATGCCATGAAGACGGCCGGCGTACCCTGCGTGCCCGGGTCGGACGGCGCCTTGGCGGAGGACCCGGACGAATGGCTGCGCCTGGCCCGGGGCATCGGCTATCCCATCATCATCAAGGCCGCCGGCGGGGGCGGGGGCCGGGGCATGCGCGTGGTGCACACCGAGGCCAACCTCATCCAGGCCGTGCAGATGACCCAGACGGAAGCGGCCGCGGCCTTCAACAACCCCATGGTGTACATGGAGAAGTACCTGGGCAATCCGCGTCACATCGAGATCCAGGTGCTGTCTGATACCCATGGCAGTGCCATCCACCTGGGTGAGCGGGATTGCTCCTTGCAGCGCCGCCATCAGAAGGTGCTGGAGGAGGCCCCGGCGCCGGGTCTGGAGCCCAAGGTGCGCAACAGGATCGGCGAGCGCTGCGCCGAGGCCTGTCGCCGGATTGGCTATCGCGGGGCCGGTACGTTCGAATTCCTCTATGAGGACGGCGAGTTCTATTTCATCGAGATGAATACGCGCGTGCAGGTGGAGCACCCCGTCACGGAGTGGGTGACCGGCGTGGATATCGTGCAGGAGTCCATTCGCATCGCCGCGGGTCTGCCCCTGTCCTGCAAGCAGAAGGACATCCAGTTCAAGGGTCATGCCCTGGAATGCCGCATCAATGCCGAGGACCCGCGCACCTTCGTGCCCTCCCCGGGCCGCATCAGCCTCTACCATGCCCCCGGCGGCCCTGGCGTGCGGGTGGATTCACACGTGTACCAGAACTACTACGTACCTCCGCACTACGACTCCATGATCGGCAAGCTGATCACCTATGGCGCCACACGGGAGCAGGCCATCGCGCGCATGCGCATCGCCCTGTCGGAGATGATCGTGGAGGGCATCAGGACCAACATCCCCCTGCACCAGGACCTGCTGGTGGATCAGGCCTTCCTGGAGGGTGGCCAGAGCATCCACTACCTGGAAAAGAAACTGGGGCTCAGCAAGCATTGAGGTCGGCGCCATGTCCTGGCTGTCCCTGAAGCTCGCCGCCAGCCAGGACCAGGCCGAGGCCCTGGCGGATGCCCTCCTGGCGGCGGGCGCCCTGTCCGCCGTCATCGAGGACCGGGACGCGGGTACCGACGCCGAGGCACCGCAGTTCGGCGAGCCCGGCCTGGAAGACCCCAGGGCTTGGCGGCGCAACTGGCTGGTGGCCCTGCTGGCGGCGGACACGGATGTGCCGGCCCTGCTGCGGCGCCTGGGTCTGCCCGCCGGACACGAACACCAGGTCGAAGCCGTGGAGGATCAGGACTGGGTACGTCTCACCCAGTCCCAGTTCGACCCCATCCGCATCTCCGACCGGCTCTGGGTCGTGCCCTCTTGGCACCAGCCTCCCGACCCGGACGCTGTCAGCATCGCACTGGATCCCGGCCTGGCCTTCGGCACCGGCAGCCACCCCACCACCCGCCTGTGCCTGGCCTGGCTGGAGGCCCATGTGCGGGGCGGCGAGTCGCTGCTCGACTACGGCTGCGGCTCCGGCATCCTGGCCATCGCCGCCGCCCGCCTGGGCGCCGCCCCCGTGTTGGGGGTGGATCTGGATCCCCAGGCCGTGGCCGCCTCGCGGGAAAATGCGCAACGCAATGGCGTGGCCGCAAGCTTCTTCCTGCCCGACGCCCTGCCGCCGGGCGCCTTCGACATCCTGGTGGCCAACATCCTCACCAACCCGCTACGGGCCCTCATGCCCCTGCTCAGCGCCCGGGTCCGGCGTGGCGGGCGCATCGTCCTTTCCGGCATCCTGGCGGAACAGGCGCAGGAGATACTGGACTTATACCGCAGGGCCTTCGACATGGTCTTGTGGCGCCAGGAGGATGGCTGGGCATGTCTGGAGGGCAGCAAGCGTTGAATGGAGGAGGGCATGCGGACCACCTGCCCTGAATGCGGCACCGTCTTCCGCGTGCACCAGGAGCAGCTGGGCCTGCGCCGGGGTCTGGTGCGCTGTGGGCATTGCGGTGCGGTGTTCAATGCCTACGACACACTGCGGCCGGAACTGGAGGGTGCCCCCCCGGAGTCGGAAACAGCGGGTGAGGACGTATCCGCGCCGGCCGCGCCGCCGGCAGAGGAGGGGGCCAGGCACGCGTCTGACCATGCCCTCGACGTCCAACCGACAGGCCCTGTGGTGGCCGTGGCCTCCTTCCCGCCGGGGGTGGCGGATGCGGGAGGTGAGTTGCCCGAAGACACGGCGGGAAAGGCCACCGGCGGATCCTCCCAGGAGGCGCCCGGAGGGGTGTCCGGCCCGGACGGGGCTGCGGCGGCCGGGCACCTCCAGGCCGATGCGGTACGCGACGAAATGCCGGTCGGGCACGCGGACATCCCCGTGCAAGACGTGCCGGCGGCCTCCCCGGAAAACCCGCTTGCGGAGAGTTCCGAAGCCATCCTGCTGTCCGAGCTGCCGCACCGGCTGAGCCATTCGGCTGCCCGATTGCCGGCCTGGCAGCGGTCCCTGTACATCCTGCTGATCCTGTCGTTGCTGACCGGCCTTGTCGGACAGCTGGCCTATTTCCTGCGCGCGGAACTGGCCGCCGCCCTGCCCGGGGCACGCCCCCCGCTGGAACGTCTGTGCCGGGTCCTGGACTGCACGGTGCCTCTGCCCAGACAGCTCACCCCCCAGGCCATCGTGTCTTCCAGCCTGGAGCATGACCCTGAGCAGGTGTCGCGTGTGCGCCTGTCCTTCCTCCTCACCAACCGCACCCGCCAGGTCCAGGCCTGGCCGCATGTCGTCCTGACCCTCAGCGACGTGCGTGAATCTCCCGTGGCACGCAAGGTTTTCCCGCCCGAGGCCTATCTGCCTCCCGGTACCGGCGTGCGTGCCGGTTTCCCCGCCCAGAGCGAGCAGGAAGTCCGGGTGGATCTGGACATCGGCAGTCTGGCGGCAGCCAGCTATGTCATCGGCCTTGTCTATCCCTGAGCTGGCACCAAAGGGATTCGCAGCCGGTCATTCCGGACGCGTGGGAAAATCCCCGGGGGCGGCGCTGTTTCTGCGCGCCGGCCGATTCATCGGCGTTCCACGGAGGCCTGCTTGTCCGGCCCGGGGGTGCCCGGTATAGTCCCCGCGGCCGAGGAACTCGGGACAACACCCGTACTGGATCCGCGGCCACGGAGTGCACAACCCGCGCAGGCCGCATGGATGCGCGAGACCGCGGGACAACGCGACCCGGAAGAACGGAGCGCAGGTCCAGCCTCGAGGACCTCCCCGGCTTTCCGTCGCGCCTTCCTCACAGGGAATCGACCATGCTCAAACAAACCCCCCTCAACGCCAGGCATCGCGAGTCCCAGGCCAAGCTGGTGGATTTCTCCGGCTGGGAGATGCCCCTGCACTATGGTTCGCAGATCGAGGAGCACCATGCCGTGCGCCGGGATGCCGGTATGTTCGATGTCTCCCACATGCTCAGCGTGGACCTGCGCGGCGCGGGCGCCCGCGCCTTCCTGCGCCAGCTCATGGCCAATGACGTGGACAAGCTGCGGACCACGGGGCGTTCCCTCTATACCTGCATGCTGCACGAGGGGGGTGGGGTGGTGGATGACCTCATCCTCACATTCATGCGCGAGGACTGGTTCCGCCTGGTGGTGAATGCGGGTTGCGCCGACAAGGATCTGGCCTGGATGGAAGCGCAGCGGGAGCGGCTGGGGGCCGATGCACGGATCACGCCCCGACCGGACCTGGCCATGATCGCCGTGCAGGGGCCCCACGCCGCCGCGAAGCTGTGGCATGCCATGCCCGGCCTGGAAGAAGTGGCCGGCGCCATCAAGCCGTTCAACGCCGTGGTGGTGGGTGAGATGTTCGTGGCACGCAGCGGTTATACGGGCGAGGATGGCTTCGAGCTCACCCTGCCCGCCAAGGCCGCACCCTTCTTCTGGCAGGCCCTGCTGGAGGCCGGGGTGCGGCCCTGCGGCCTGGGGGCGCGCGACACGCTGCGCCTGGAGGCGGGCATGAACCTGTACGGGCAGGACATGGACATGGCCACCACCCCGCTGGAATCCGGTCTGGCCTGGACCGTGGACCTGGGATCGGGACGCGACTTCATCGGCCGGGACGCCCTGCTGCGTCTGCCCCGGGACAAATGCCTGGTGGGTCTGAAACTGCTGGACAAGGGCGTATTGCGCAGCCACCAGAGGGTGATCGCGCCCCAGGGTGAAGGCGAAATCACCAGCGGCGGTTTCGCACCCACGCTCAACGCGTCCATCGCCTTTGCCAGGGTACCGGTGCAGGTGCGGGTGGGCGAAGAGGTGGAAGTGGAAATTCGCGACAAGCGTCTGCGCGCGGCTGTGGTGAAATACCCCTTTGTACGCAACGGCCAGGCTTTGGTCTGATGGCGGAAAATCGGCACGAGAGGGAGGCAAGAAGCCTTGCATCGTTTGCCTGCCCTAAGACCGATCACCCATTCCAGGAGAAAAGATGAGCATCCCCACCGAACTGCAATACACCAAGTCGCACGAATGGGTCCGTCAGGAAGCGGACGGCAGCCTGAGCGTGGGCATCACCCACCATGCCCAGGAACTGCTGGGGGACATGGTGTTCGTGGAAAACCCCGTGCTGGGCAGGATGTTGGCTGCCGGCGAGGAATGCGCGGTGGTGGAATCCGTGAAGGCCGCATCCGACATCTATGCTCCCGTGGCGGGAGAGGTGGTGGCGGTGAACGAGGCCGTGGAGGCCAGCCCCGAGCGCATCAACCAGGACCCCTACGGCGCCTGGATGTTCAGGATCAGGCCCAGCGGCGAACTGTCCGGCCTGCTCGATGCCACCGCATACGCCACTCACTTGGAAACGGAGGCCCGTTGATCGGCATACGCGGTACGGGGTGCCGGGGTCGGCGTTTACCGGTCTTTCCCGTGCAACGCAACCTGTGACCTGTCCCCGGAACCCCACGCCATGCCTTTCATTCCCCATACTGCGACCGATGTCGCCCGGATGCTGGAGAGCATCGGTGTCCCGGGCATCGATGCCCTGTTCGACGAGATACCGCCCGAGCTGAACTGTGGTGGCCTGAAGGGTGTGCCGGCCGGCCTGTCGGAGATGGCGGTCTCTCGCCTCATGCATGAGCGGGCGGCCCGGGACGGCTTCTACAGCAACTTCATCGGCGCCGGCGCCTACGAGCACCACATCCCTGCAGCCGTGTGGCAGATCGTCACCCGGGGGGAGTTCTATTCCGCCTACACGCCCTACCAGGCCGAGGCCAGCCAGGGCACCCTGCAGCTGCTGTACGAATATCAGACCATGATGGCCAGCCTGACGGGCCTGGACGTGTCCAACGCCTCGCTCTACGACGGCGCTTCTGCCGTGGCCGAGGCCATACTCATGGCGGTACGGGCCGGCAGGCACGGGGTGAAAAGGGTGCTGGTGCCGGCCACCCTGCATCCCCGCTACCGGGCTGTGGCCAAGGCCACGGTGAGGAACCAGGGCATCGAGTTGGTGAATGTGCCCTTCGATCCGGCCAAGGGCTACACCGACCTGCCTGCCCTGGAAGCCATGGCCAGCACGCCTGCCGCCGCCCTGGTCATCCCCCAGCCCAACTTCTTCGGTGTGCTGGAACCCGTGGATGCCCTCACGGACTGGGCGCACGCCCACGACATGCTGGCCATCGCCGTGGTGAACCCCCTGGCCCTGGCCCTCTTGAAGCCCCCGGGGCAATGGGGCGGCAGGGGCGCCGACATCTGTGTGGGCGACGGCCAGCCCCTGGGGGTGCCCCTGTCCTCCGGCGGCCCCTATTTCGGCTTCATCACCGCCCGCCAGGCCCTGGTGCGACAACTGCCCGGCCGCATCGTGGGGCGTACCGTGGACGCCGACGGCAGGTCCGGTTTCACCCTCACCCTGCAGGCACGGGAGCAGCACATCCGCCGCGCCAAGGCCACCTCCAACATCTGTTCCAACCAGGGCCTGCTGGTCACGGCCGCCACCCTGCACATGGCCCTGCTGGGCCCGCAGGGGCTGAAGAACGTGGCCCTGGCAAGTCACGCCAACACCCGAGACCTGTCGCAAAGACTTGCCATCATCCCCGGCGTGGAGCGGGTCTTCCCCGCACCCTTCTTCCACGAGGTGGTGATGCGCGTGTCCAGCCCGGTGCCCGATGTGCTGCGCGCCCTGCGCGCCCGGGGCATTCTGGGGGGCTATGCCCTGCGGCAGGATTATCCGGAGCTGGCGGATTGCATCCTGGTATGCGCCACGGAGACCAAGACGGATGACGACCTCGAAAACTATGCGCAACAATTGGCACGCATTCTGAGCCGCAGGCGGGAAGCCCCGCCCTGCGCATACAAGTAGGCCCACAAGCACAGGAGAGCAAGACATGGCAACCGTAACCCTGGGTGGCGAACCCATTTCCGTAGGTGGCAACTTCCCCCGTCCGGGTGACAGCGCGCATTCGTTCATGCTGGTGGACAAGGACCTGAAGGACGTTTCCCTGTCCAGTTTCTGGGGCAAGCGCAAGGTGCTCAACATCGTCCCCAGCCTGGATACGCCGGTGTGCGCGGAATCCGCGCGCAGGTTCAACGCGGCCGCCGCCAGCCTGCCCAACACCGTGGTTCTGGTGATCTCCGCCGACCTGCCCTTCGCCCAGAACCGCTTCTGCGGCGCGGAGGGTCTGAACAACGTCATCACCCTGTCCACCCTGCGCGGTCGGGACTTCCACAAGGACTACGGCGTCATGATCATGGACCCGCCCCTGGCTGGCCTCACCGCCCGGGCGGTCATCGTCCTGGACGAACAGGACAGGGTGGTCCATGCCCAGCTGGTACCCGAAATCAAGCAGGAGCCCAACTACGACGCCGCCCTGGCCGCCGCCCGGGGAGAGCCCCTGTAAGGCGGGCTGCGGGAAGCGGGTGACCGACACCCCTCCCTGCTCCCCAATTTCCACCGCCCACCGCGATCCATGCTCATCTTCGAACGCTCCAGCCCAGGCCGCATCGCCCGCGCCCAGGTCCCCGCCGATACGGCCGCGCCGGATGACCTGCCGGCCGACCAGTTGCGCGCCGATCCACCCCTGCTGCCGGAGTGCTCCGAGCTGGACGTGGTGCGTCACTATACCGGTCTGTCGCGCAAGAACTTCAGCATCGACACCCAGTTCTACCCTCTGGGGTCCTGCACCATGAAGTACAACCCACGGGCCTGCAACAGCCTGGCCATGCTGCCCCAGTTCCTGGCCCGTCATCCCCTGGCGGATGCGGATACGGGGCAGGGTTTCCTGACCAGCCTGTACGAGCTGCAGGAGATGCTCAAGGAGGTGACGGGTATGGCAGCGGTCAGCCTGGCGCCCATGGCCGGTGCCCAGGGCGAGTTTGCCGGTGTGGCCATGATCCGGGCCTACCACGAAGCCCGCGGTGACGCGGCGCGCGACGAGATCATCATTCCCGACGCGGCGCATGGTACCAATCCGGCCACGGCCATCATGTGCGGCTACCAGGTGAAGGAAATCCCTACCGACCGTCAGGGCAACGTGGACCTGGAGGCCCTGCGGGCAGCCGTGGGCCCGCGTACGGCCGGCCTCATGCTTACCAACCCCTCCACCCTGGGGGTGTTCGAGAAAGCCATCGTCGAGATCCAACGCATCGTGCATGCCGCAGGCGGCCTGAGCTATTACGACGGCGCCAACCTGAACGCCATCCTGGCCCGGGTACGGCCCGGAGACATGGGCTTCGACGTGATCCACATGAACCTGCACAAGACCTTTTCCACCCCGCATGGCGGTGGCGGCCCCGGTGCCGGCCCCGTGGGTGTGTCGGAGCGTCTCAAGCCCTATCTGCCCATTCCCTATGTGCTGAGCGAGCGGGGCTTCCACCGCTGGGCCGAAGAGGCGGACTGTCCGGAAAGCATCGGCCGCATGAGCGCCTTCGGCGGCAACATGGGCGTGCTGCTGCGGGCCTTCGTCTATGCCCGCATGCTGGGGGGTGAGGGCATGCGGCGCGTGGCGGAATATGCCAGCCTCAATGCCGGCTACCTTGCGGCGGAGCTGATGAAGGCCGGCTTCGAGCTGTCCTTTCCGGGGCGTCGCGCCTCGCACGAGTTCATCGTCACCCTGAAGGGACTCAAGGACGAGACCGGGGTGACGGCCATGGACTTCGCCAAGCGCCTGCTGGACTACGGCTTCCATGCCCCTACCACCTACTTTCCTCTGCTGGTGCCCGAGTGCCTGCTCATCGAGCCCACGGAGACAGAGAGCAAGGAAACCCTGGACGCCTTCGTGGCCGCCATGGTGGCGGTGAAGCGGGAGGCGGAGGACCGGCCGGAGTGGGTGAAATCCGCGCCCCATGCCCTGCCGGTGAGACGCCTGGACGATGTGAAGGCGGCGCGCGAGCTGGACGTGGTGTGGCGACCCTGAGAGTGGCGCCGGCTTTGTCGCCCGTGCTGCCTGTGTCCTGGATGCGGACCGCGTGAGTCAGCCGGGGGTACCCGAGCAAAAGGGCAAGGCCGGCGTCCGGCGGGTCTGGCATGCCCTGTCCTACTCCTGCGGCGGCCTGCGGGCCGCCTGGCGGCATGAGGCCGCCTTTCGCCAGGAGACGGTCCTGGCCGTGGTCCTGGTGCCCCTGGCCTTTTTCCTCGCGCATGACAACCTGGCCCGCGCACTGATGATTGCCAGCGTGTTGCTGGTGCTCATCATGGAACTGCTGAATTCCGCCATCGAGGCCTGCGTGGATCGCATTTCCACGCAACACCACGCCCTGGCCGGACGCGCCAAGGACCTCGGCAGCGCGGCGGTATTCGTCAGCCTGATGAATGTGTTGCTGGTCTGGGCCCTGGCGCTGTGGCCCTGAGGCGGCCGTGGAGGGCAGGGTGGCAGTCGACTACTATGCACCGCCGGAATTGCTTCGCATCTTTGCGGTGGGACGTTCAGGCTGGGTGGTCTGCAGGGCCCGCAGGCTGCCTTCCCGCGTCATGCGGACCAAGGCCTCCGCGGACAGGGACAGAGCGCGCGCGCCCTGGCGGTTGGTCAGCAGAAACAGGCTTCTTTGCGGGCTGATCCAGGCCAGCTTCAACTCTTTCACCACGCCCTCGGGCTCATGAAAGGCCAGCCAGGCACCCACCTTCAGACTGTTTACCCAGTCGTGGACAGGAGCGGGCTGGCCTGCAGGCAAACGCGGGGGTGTCACGGGCGCGTCGGCCGCCGCCGGAGCTGCCGTAGGGGCTGGCACGGTCACCGTCGCCAGGGAGGTCTCCGGCTGCGCCAGGGAGAGCTTCAGCAGTTCCGCGTGGCGACGGGTCAGGAAGCGTAGCAGGCCCTCGCGGACCTCCACCGGCAGATTGCGGGCATCCATGCCTTCACCAAGACGCCTGAACAGATCCGGCATGCGCATCGTGCGTTGCAGACAATCCTCCCGGGAGGGATGGGCCATCAGGCTCCAGACCAGTTCCTCCATGACGCGCACCGCTTCTTGCCACGCCCTGCTCGTGGGACCCTGGCTGGCATGGATGGCTTCCAAGTGGGGGTACCAGTGCTGGGACAGGAAATCCGTGACGATACCGGGCAGACCGGTGACGTTGAGAAAACGCGCCACCTCATCCCGGGCCGCCATCCTGGCGGGGCTTTCCGGAGGCGTCATCGGCGTGGGATCCGGTCGCGCCTGAGGAGCCTGTGGCGCGGGGGTGGGTGCCGGCAATGCCCCGGGCGGATGGGTCTGCTGAGCCGGGGCTGGCGCGGGGGGTGTGTCCGGCAGGGCAAAGGACTTCAGATCACGCGCACTGAGGTGATCCAGCAGGTCGCGGTAGAGCAGGTTGACCCGGGCCGCCAGAGGCCAGCGCAGGGCATGCGCCAGGCGCTGCTTGGCCCTGTGGCGCCAGGGTTGATCGCGGATGGCATCGGAAGTGGCGGCCTCGATGATCCTGGGGCTCAGAGGGATGTCTGCAGGCAGCAGATCACGCACGCCCAGCATGCCGCGAAACTGGGTGGTGATGGACTGCAATGCCCGCCAGCACACGTTGTGTATGGCCTCGGTGATCTTGCCTGGCTCCAGGGAATCGTCCAGTACATGGTGCTCGATGATGCGCAGGTCCTTCACGTCGAAATCGATGACGTGGCCCAGCAGGGAATTGGGACGCTGCTGGCAGGCACGGATGAAGCGCGTTTCGAAATGCTTCATGAAGTCGTAGACGATCCCGTGCTGGCGCTGGCGCGCGAATTCGGCCGCTTCCAGGAAGGCCTCCCGCTCGTGCGGTGTCAGGGCCTCGGTGGCCTCGGTGAAGAGCAGATCCGCGGTCTGGGTCAGGGCCTCGGACAGAATGCCGGACAGACGCAATACGGCGATCTCGCCGCATTCCCGCAAGGGTTGCGGCAGGTCGTTCCAGGCCGATGGCCCGGATGGGCTCGCCGGTCCGCTTTCCTTTCTGTCCGTTGTGTCCATCATCCCGCTCCTGACGACCGCAGTGACGTCGGCCGTCATACGAAGAACCTGGGGCAAGCGGTATGTGCGTGGGCGTGCGGCCGGCATGGGCCCTCGCTACCTGGCATTCCCGCCGTCATGGGGCGAATGCCCTGTAGACCGGTGACTTTGCGTCCCCACCTTTCGATGGGTTTGCCCTTGCAGGTCGTGATTCAAAAACAAGCCCTTCCTTATCGGGCAGTCCGGCCAAAGCTTTAGCATTTCGGTGAGAAACCCCAAAATCCCTTTCTGGCGGTGGATCCAGGCATGCCGCCGCCCTGAAATATCCACCGATCCGCAGGAACCCCGGTGTGCGGGCTCGAACCCCAGCGCCCCGTCATGTTTCGCTATGTGGGCCATGAGCAACGCGTCCCCCTGGAGCCGCGCCACACGCCGGCACTCTGGCCGCGCGTCGGGTGTGCCATGCCGGACTACGCCCAGCGCAAGGCATGACGGGTCGGGTTCGGTATCGATGCCGATGGGAGCGAGAGCGACTGCACCCGCGACCACATCGAGCCGCTGCACAGGCGTATGGGAATGACTTACGACGAGGCCAGCCGCGTGCAGAGGGAGGTTCACGAGAAGCGGAGCCCGGCATTGGATGTCACGAATCGCTGAGCCGGGGCCGTTGGTCGACGCTTCTTCCCGATGGGCTGGGGCAGGCCGGTCCGCTCACCCATCGACCCGTGGCGGAGGAGGTTTACCCCATGCGGCCGGGGGCACATCTGTGAATGGCCGTGGAGCTGCCTCACAATACCGTTGGGATGGGCCTTGCCCATGGCCTCCCGAGCGGATTCGTCCTTTACCGTTTTGAGTATTGCGCATGGCCGGAGCCAGTCTTCTCACTCTGCTCGATGACATCGCCTCCGTTCTCGACGATGTCGCCACGATGACCAAGGTGGCCGCCCACAAAAGCGCGGTGGTGGCCGATGATGTGGCTTCTATGACCAAGGTGGCCACGCGGAAGACCGCCGGGGTGCTGGGCGACGACCTGGCGCTCAATGCCCAGCAGGTCGCTGGCGTGCGTGCCGAGCGGGAATTGCCCGTGGTCTGGGCGGTAGCCAAGGGTTCGCTGGTGAACAAGGCGATTCTGGTGCCCGCTGCCCTGGTGATCAGCATTTTTCTGCCCTGGCTTGTCACGCCGCTGTTGATGCTGGGTGGGGCATTCCTGTGCTTCGAGGGGGTGGAAAAACTGGCGCATGGGTTCCTGGACGATCAGGCCGGAGATGCGGCGGTGCGGCGTGATGCCGCGCATGGCCCTGACAATCCCGCCGTGCAAGCAGGGACGCTCGAGCAGGGCAAGATCCGGGGCGCGATACGTACGGATTTCATCCTATCGGCGGAGATCATCGTCATTGCCCTGGGTACGGTGGCCCACGCGCCCCTGATCCAGCAGGTGGCCGTCCTGTCGGGTATCGCGCTGCTCATGACCGTGGGTGTCTATGGACTGGTGGGCGGCATCGTCAAACTCGATGACCTGGGTCTGTGGCTCGACGGCCGGGGCAATCGCTGGGCTCAGGCCCTGGGACGCGTCCTGTTGCGCGCGGCGCCATGGCTGATGAAGTTCCTTTCCGTGGCCGGCACGGTCGCCATGTTTCTGGTGGGAGGGGGCATTTTGGTGCATGGCATGCCGCTTCTCCACCACGCCGTCGAGGCCGCCGGGGCTGCCGTGGCCCAGGGATCGCTGGGCGGGTTGTGGCGCGTTCTGACGACCAACGGTCTGAACGCGCTGGTCGGAATCGCGCTGGGTGCGTTGCTGTTTGGCCTGGTGTTGCCCCTGCGCAGGCTCGGGGCCGGCGGGGGTTGAGCACATGCCTGCCACCCCGCCGTGCCGTGGGACTCCCTCCGGGATAGCTGGCCAATGCCCAGTGAGCGGCCCTCAGGGCAAGGGGATGCGTGGTTTTTCGGCACGGCGGTAGAGCAGCAGCAGTTTGCCGATATGCTGCACCGGCTGGGCTCCCAGGGCCGTGCACAGCTGCGCGTACCAGGCCTGCCGGGCCTGGCGGTCATCGCCCAGTACCCGCACCTTGATGAGCTCGTGCGCGGTGATGGCCCGTCCGGCCTCCTGGATCACGGCCTCGCTCAGACCGGCATTGCCAATCGTGACCACCGGTTTCAGGCCGTGGGCCCGGGCCTTGAGGTATTTACGCTGTTCGGGCGTTAGTTCGTGCATGATGCCCTCCGGAAAGGGAGGCGATGGTAGCCTACCCGGAGCGGCTCACCGAAGGGATCCGCAGCCATGGGGACGATCGCCCCAAATCTGTTCCAAAAATGAAACGACAGGCCAAGACCCGCGCGTGGCATCACCGCCACGTCAATGACCATTATGTGCGGCAGGCCAGCGAGCAGGGCTGGCGTTCCCGCGCGGCCTTCAAGCTGATGCAGATCGATGCGCGGGATCGGCTCCTGAAGCCCGGCCAGCTGGTGGTGGACCTGGGTTGCGCCCCCGGGGGCTGGAGCCAGGTGGCGGCCCGGCGCCTGCAAGGGCGGGGACGGGTCATCGGCATCGACCTGCTGGAGATGGCGGGGCTCGACGGTGTGACCTTCGTCCAGGGGGACTTCACCGAGGACACCACCTTGGCCGAGGTGGCGGTCGCGCTGAGCGGTCGCAAGGCCCATCTTGTACTTTCGGACATGGCCCCAAACATCACGGGTGTCGTGGTGTCGGATCAGGCCCGGGTCTATGCCCTGGCAGAGCTGGCTCTGGATTTCGCGCGTCAGCATCTTGAACCCGGGGGCGCATTCCTCATCAAAGTGTTTCAGGGTGCGGGTTTCGAGGATTTCGTGCGTGCCATGCGCGGGGTGTTTCGCAGCGTGGCCACCCGCAATCCGGATGCGTCGCGGGATCGCAGCCGGGAATGCTATCTCCTGGGACGGGGGCTCAAGCAATCGGCCTGAACACCGTTAGAATGCTGTACGCGCATCCGCCGCAAAGGAGCAAGAGTTGAATAACATGTTCAAGAACGTCGCCATCTGGCTGGTCATCGCCCTGGTGTTGATGACGGTGTTCAACCAGTTCAATGCCCGGCCCGGCATGGCTCAGGCACAGGTGGACTATTCCCGCTTCATCGAGGACGTGCGTGGCGGCCAGGTGGCCAAGGTCACCATAGACGGCCATGTGCTGCGCGGCGTGCGCGCGGACGGCAGCCGTTTCACCACCTATGCGCCCTCGGATCCCTGGATGGTGTCCGATCTGCTCAAGAATGGCGTGATCATCGAGGCCAAGCCGGAAGAGCAGCCCTCCATGCTCATGAGCATCTTCATTTCCTGGTTCCCGATGTTGCTGCTCATCGGCGTGTGGGTGTTCTTCATGCGTCAGATGCAGGGCGGCGGTCGGGGCGGTGCCTTCTCCTTCGGCAAGTCCAAGGCCCGCATGCTGGATCAGGAGAGCAATGCCGTGACCTTCGCGGACGTGGCCGGCTGCGATGAGGCCAAAGAGGAGGTGGGCGAACTGGTGGAATTCCTGCGGGACCCGTCCAAGTTTCAGAAGCTGGGTGGGCGCATCCCCCGGGGAGTGCTCATGGTGGGCAGTCCGGGTACGGGCAAGACCCTGCTGGCCAAGGCCATCGCCGGCGAGGCCAAGGTGCCCTTCTTCAGCATCTCCGGCTCGGATTTCGTGGAAATGTTCGTGGGTGTGGGTGCGGCTCGGGTGCGGGACATGTTCGAACAGGCCAAGAAGCACGCGCCCTGCATCATCTTCATCGACGAGATCGACGCGGTGGGCCGCCAGCGTGGTGCCGGCCTGGGGGGTGGCAACGACGAGCGCGAACAGACCCTGAACCAGTTGCTGGTGGAAATGGATGGCTTCGAGGCCACCGCGGGGGTCATCGTCATCGCCGCCACCAACCGACCCGACGTGCTGGATCCGGCCCTCCTGCGCCCCGGTCGCTTCGACCGCCAGGTGGTGGTGCCCCTGCCGGATATCCGTGGCCGGGAGCAGATCCTCATGGTGCACATGCGCAAGGTGCCGCTGAGCCAGGACGTGAAGGCTGACATCATCGCCCGGGGCACTCCCGGCTTTTCGGGCGCAGACCTGGCCAACCTGGTGAACGAGGCCGCCCTGTTCGCCGCCCGGGGCAACAAGCGCGTGGTGGACATGGAGGACTTCGAACGCGCCAAGGACAAGATCATGATGGGGGCCGAGCGCCGTTCCATCGTCATGCCCGAGGAAGAGCGCAAAAACACTGCCTATCACGAGTCCGGCCATGCCGTGGTGGCCAAGCTCATGCCCAAGACCGATCCGGTGCACAAGGTCACCATCATTCCCCGGGGTAGGGCCCTGGGCGTGACCATGCAACTGCCCACCGAGGACCGTTACAGCCAGGATCGCACGCGTCTGCTGTCCACCATTGCCGTGCTGTTCGGGGGGCGCATCGCGGAAGAGCTGTTCATGAACCAGATGACCACAGGCGCCTCCAACGACTTCCAGCGCGCTACCGATCTGGCCCGGCGCATGGTCACCCAGTGGGGCATGTCCGACAGTCTGGGGCCCATGGTCTACGGCGAGGAAGAGGGCGAGATCTTCCTGGGCCGTTCCATCACCACCCACAAGAACGTGTCCGAGGATACCCTGCGCAAGGTGGACGCCGAGGTGCGCAGCATCATCGACGCGCAGTACGCCCTGGCACGCAGCATCCTGGAGGAGAACCGGGGCAAGGTGGAACGCATGGCCCAGGCCCTGCTGGAATGGGAAACCATCGATGCCGAGCAGATCGACGATATCATGGCCGGCCGGGAGCCACGCCCGCCCAAGCCGGTGAGCCCACCCGCGGGGTCTTCCGGTGGCAGCAGCGCACCCAGCGCCCCGACCCCCACGACCACCCCCGCCGAGGAAACCTGATCCGGTGGCAGGGGGGCGGGACGTTGAGGAACGTCCGCGCCCCTCTCCCGATCATGCCCCGCAAGTCCATTCCGGATGTTCCGCTGCGGCCGTTACACTTATGCCCTGGATCGGCCCCTGGTCATGGGCATCGTCAATGTCACCCCCGATTCCTTTTCCGATGGTGGCCGCTTTCTCGACCCCGGCCGCGCCATCGAGCACGGCCTGGCCCTGCACGCCGCGGGGGCGGACCTGCTGGACCTGGGCGGGGAGTCCACGCGCCCCGGGGCCCGACCCGTATCGGTAAGGGAGGAACTGGCGCGGGTGTTGCCCGTACTGGATGGTCTGCGGGATTGCGGCGCGGCCATCTCCGTGGACACCATGAAACCGGATGTCATGCGTGCGACCTTGTCCGCAGGCGCGGACATGATCAACGACGTGGGTGCACTGCGCGCCCCGGGAGCCATGGAGGCAGTGACCGGCACCGATTGCGGCCTCTGTCTCATGCACATGCAGGGTACGCCCCGTGGCATGCAGGACGACCCCAGCTATGAGGACGTCACGCGGGAGGTGGGGGAATTTCTCGCCCGGCGCCGGACTGCCTGCATACGGGCGGGGATCGACCCGCAACGCATCCTCATCGACCCGGGCTTCGGTTTCGGTAAGACCCTGGAACACAATGTGGATCTGTTCAAGCAACTGGCTCGCCTGGCCGATATGGCACCGTTACTGGTGGGCGTGTCGCGCAAGTCCATGCTGGGGCACATCACCGGCCGCCCCGTGCAGGAGCGGATGGTGGCCAGTGTGACGGCGGCCTTGCTGGCGGCCATGCGCGGGGCCGCCATCCTGCGCGTGCACGATGTGGCCGCCACCGTGGATGCATTGAGGATTTGGCAAACCTTGGGAGCGCAGCAATGAGCAGAAGATTCTTTGGGACGGATGGCGTGCGTGGCCGGGTGGGAGACGATCCCATTACCCCGGGCATGGTGATGCGCCTGGGGTATGCCGCCGGGCGCGTGCTGGCCGCCAAGGGGCATGATGCCCTGCGCGGGGAGCGCCCGACGGTCTTGATCGGCAAGGACACCCGGGTTTCGGGCTACATGCTGGAGTCCGCCCTGCAGGCCGGTTTCACGTCCGCCGGCGTGGATGTGCGCCTCACCGGCCCCATGCCCACGCCCGGCGTGGCCTATCTGACCCGGGCCTTGCGCCTGCAGGCCGGGGTAGTGATTTCCGCCTCCCACAACCCCTACGAGGACAATGGCATCAAATTCTTTTCCGCCCAGGGCACCAAGCTGCCGGACGAGGTGGAGCTGGCCATCGAGGAGGCCATGGAGTCCCCCATCCGTACGGAGGCTTCCAGGAATCTGGGTAGGGTGAAGCGCATGGAGGATGCCGATGGCCGCTACATCGAATTCTGCAAGAGCACCTTTCCCACGGACCTGGATCTGCGTGGTATGCGCATCGTGGTGGATTGCGCCCATGGCGCGGCTTATCACATCGCGCCACACGTGTTCCATGAGCTGGGCGCGGATGTCATCGCCATTGCCAACGAACCGGATGGGCTCAACATCAACAAGAACTGCGGCGCCACCCACACAGAGACCATGAGCCGGGCCGTACGTCAGCATCGCGCGGATTTGGGCGTGGCCCTGGATGGTGACGGCGATCGTCTGATGATGGCGGACGCCAGCGGCAGTGTCATGGATGGCGACAAGCTCATGTATGCCATTGCCCGGCATCGCAAGCAAACCGGCGAGTTGAAGGGTGGGGTGGTGGGCACCCTGATGACCAACCTGGGCACGGAGCTGGCGCTGAAGCAGATGGGTTGCGATTTCAGGCGTGCCAAGGTGGGTGATCGTTATGTACTGGAAGTTTTGCAACAGGAGGGCTGGCAACTGGGTGGGGAGAGTTCCGGGCATATCCTGTGCCTGGACAAGCACACCACGGGTGATGGCATCGTCTCGGCCCTGCAGGTCATGGCGGCGCTGCGCCGCGCCCGCCAGTCCCTGGCGGAATACACCCGGGACTGCCCGGTGTTCCCGCAGGTGCTGATCAACGTGCGCGTCACCCGGGATTTCAAGCTGAATGGCCAGTTGCCGGTACGGGACGCGGTGGGTGCCGTGGAACGAGAATTGGGCGAGGACGGTCGTGTGGTGCTGCGCGCCTCCGGCACCGAGCCCCTCATCCGGGTCATGGTGGAAGGCCGCGACGAGCCCCAGGTGCGTCGCTGCGCCGAACGGATTGCCGCGACCGTGCGAGAAGTGGCGGGTCGCGTGGGAAACGCCGACTGATTCGAGGCAAGTCGGTGTGTGCACAGCGAAGGAAGCGCGGGTGACGTGCTCGGGGTTCGGCCCCATCTAGCCGTGTCTCACTGGCGCGCAGGGAGTGCACGCACTCCCTGCTTACGGGCCCAGGTGCCGGGTCAGGGTTTATACTGCGCGCCGCGCGGCGGACATTGCCCGGCGCAGATTCCCACCCACCACGATAGAGTGCGTTCATGTTCAGCAAGATGATGCCCCAGCGCCGGGAGTTCTATGACCTGCTCGAAGCTCATTCCGACCGTCTGCTGGCCGCGGCCAATGCCGTCCTGCGCATGGTCAACGGCCTGGGTTCCCAGGATGCGGAGATCGATGCGCTGATCAAGGAGGTGCATCTCAATGAGCGCAGTGGCGATACCATCAAGGCCGAGCTGACCGATCTGCTGCACAAGTCCTTCATCACGCCCATCAGCCGGGAGGCCATCCATACCCTGACGGTGGAACTGGAAAAGATCCTGGACACCCTGGAAGACCTGGCCAATGCCGTGGACATGTACAACATCGAGGATTCCACCCCGGAGTCGCGGGAACTGGCGGCCCTGGGCGCGGACGCCTGTCAGCGCCTGAACCGTGCGGTGCTGGCGCTGTCCGACAAAAAGCGGCGCCAGGATGTGAAGGCCTACTGTCAGGAGGTCGGCGCCATCGAGACCAAGGGCGACAAGGTCTACCGCAAGGCCGTGGCCCGCCTGTTCAGCGATGACAGCAACCTGTGGGCAGCGATCAAGCTGAAGGAGTTCTATGTCCTGCAGGAGGATGTGCTGGACTTCTGCGAGGACGCGGCCAAGACCATCGAGGGCATCCTCATCGAGAATGCCTGAGGAGGCGGTCATGGAAGGCCTGAGCATCAGCCTGTGGATCCTGGTCGTGCTGGTGGTGGTGGCTCTGGCCTTCGACTTCATGAACGGCTTTCATGATGGCGCGAACTCCATTTCCACCATCGTGGCCACCGGGGTGCTGACCCCCAAGCAGGCGGTGATGTTCGCCGCCTTTTTCAATTTCGCTGCCCTGTGGGTGTTCCACCTCAAGGTGGCGGCCACCATAGGCAAGGGCACGGTGGACCCCGAGCTCGTGGATCACTATGTGATCTTTGGTGCCCTGTGCGGGGCCCTGACCTGGAACATCATCACTTGGTTTTATGGCATTCCTTCCTCCTCGTCGCACGCCCTGATCGGTGGCCTGGTGGGGGCCGCAGTCACCAAGACCGGCAGCCTCGATCCCATCGTCTGGAGCGGTTTCGGCAAGATCGTGGTGTTCATCGTGGTCTCACCCTTCATCGGTTTCATGTTCGGCGGGCTGCTCATGGTGCTGGTGGCCTGGATCTTCCGCCGGCACACGCCCGCCCGGGTGGGATCCTGGTTCCGCTACGGGCAACTGTTCGCTTCCGGTGCCTACAGCCTGGCGCATGGCGGCAATGATGCACAAAAGACCATCGGCATCATCTGGCTGCTGATGATCAGCGCCGGTGTGGCCACCACGGATGTGGAGACCCTGCCCAGGTGGGTGGTGTATGCCTGTTACTTGGCGATTGCTTGGGGCACCTATCTGGGGGGCTGGCGTATCGTCAAGACCATGGGTACACGCATCACCAAGCTCGATACCGTGAGCGGCTCCTGCGCCTCCATGGGCGGGGCACTCAGCCTGGGCATGGCCACCCTGGCGGGTATCCCCGTCTCCACCACCCACACCATCGCTGGCGCCATCGCGGGGGCAGGAGCTGCCCACAACGTGAAACGGGTACGCTGGGATATCTCCATGCATCTGGCGGTGGCCTGGGTGGTGACCATCCCTGCCAGTGCCTTGCTTGCCTCCGTCTTCTGGTGGCTGGGAACGCGCATCCTGAAACCCTGATCCAGCCTAAACCGCATGTCTGGGCAAGACCGAGCCACCTCAGACACCGCCAGGCGAGCGCCCGCGTCTGCCGCCATTGACCGCGACATGGTGACTCATTAACATGCACGGTCTTTTGGTAGAGGGTCAAGCATGCGTCGCAAACTCGTAGCCGGCAACTGGAAGATGAACGGTAGTCTGGCGGAGAACGAAGCCCTGCTGGCCGGTCTGCAGGCCGGCCTGGGGGACGTGAAGGCCGACGTGGCGGTTTGCGTGCCCTTCCCCTATCTGGCCCAGGTGCAAGCCAGGCTCGCTGGCAGTGCCATCGCCTGGGGCGCGCAGAACCTCAGCCCCCATGCCAGGGGGGCCTATACCGGCGAGGTATCGGCCTCCATGCTGCGAGACTTTGCCTGCACCTATGTCATCGTCGGCCACTCCGAGCGCCGTGCCCTGTACGCGGAGAGCGATGCCGTCGTGGCGGAGAAGTTTGCCGCCGCCCAAGACGCGGGGCTGACCCCCATCCTCTGCGTAGGCGAGACCCTTGAGGAGCGCGAGGGCGGGGTGACCGAGCGGGTGGTGGGGCGTCAGCTGGACGCGGTCATCGCCCGGAGCGGTGTGGAGGCCCTGGCCAAGGCCGTCGTGGCCTACGAGCCGGTGTGGGCCATCGGTACCGGCAAGACCGCCACGCCGGGACAGGCCCAGGCCGTGCATGCCTTCATCCGCGCCAGGGTGCGGAGCCTGGATGCAGACGTGGCCGCGAAGCTCGTCATCCAGTATGGCGGCAGCATGAAGCCCGGTAATGCGGCGGAGCTGCTGGGGCAACCCGACATTGACGGTGGCCTCATCGGCGGCGCATCCCTCGATGCCGGCGAGTTTCTCGCCATTTGCCGGGCGGGCTGAGGAAGGCGCGGGAAGACTCATGGAATTCATTCTCTGGATCCTGCACCTGCTCGTGGCGGCCGCCGTGGTGGGACTGGTGCTGTTGCAGCATGGCAAGGGCGCGGACATGGGCGCGGCCTTCGGGAGCGGTTCTTCCGGCAGCCTGTTCGGCGCCACGGGATCAGCCAACTTCCTGTCCCGCAGCACGGCCATCCTGGCAACGGTCTTTTTCCTGACCAGCCTGGGGCTGGCATACTTCGCCGGTAAGCGCCATGAAGTCTCCCGGCCGATGCCCGTGACCCAGACCCCCGTCACGTCCCAGCCGCAGCAGAGGCCCGCGGCGCCCCAGGGAGGCTTGGACAGGTCAGGGGAGATTCCCGAGTAACGTAGCGGGATGGTGGCACCCCGCAATGCCGACGTGGTGGAATTGGTAGACACGCTGTCTTGAGGGGGCAGTGGCGAAAGTCGTGCGAGTTCGAGTCTCGCCGTCGGCACCATCCAAACATGCGTTCCGGAGGCGTCATATGGCACCCCCTTGCCTTGCCGCTTGGATCTGGCGCGGTGGGTCCGCGATCCGGGCGCGGATGCCGGATATCCTTGCCCGAGCCCCAGGTTTTATTAACCCATTGATGCTCAATGGTTTTTTTGCCCTGTCTTCCTTGACAGGCCTCATGGGACAATCTTAAAATAAACATTTTGCTGCTGTGTTCGGACACGGCAGTCTGGCGCAGACCCTCGGATGCCGCGCGCGAAAAATGCTCGAAAACTATTTTCCGGTTCTGATGTTTATCGTGGTGGGTCTGGCCGTAGGCGTGATCCCCATGCTGGCGGGCTGGCTGCTGGCCCCAAACCGGCCGGACGCGGAAAAACTCTCGCCCTACGAGTGCGGTTTCGAAGCCTTTGAGGATGCGCGCATGCGCTTCGATGTGCGCTACTACCTGGTGGCCATCCTCTTCATTCTGTTCGATCTGGAGATTGCCTTTCTCTTTCCCTGGGCCGTGGTGCTGGAGGAGATCGGCCTGTTCGGCTTCGTGGCCATGATGGTCTTCCTGGGGATCCTGGTCGTCGGCTTCATCTACGAATGGGTACAGGGCGCCCTGGATTGGGAGTGATGCGATGAGTATCGAGGGTGTCCTGGAGCAGGGTTTTGTCACCACCACCGTGGATGCGGTGCTGAACTACACCCGCACCGGCTCCATATGGCCCATGACCTTTGGCCTGGCCTGCTGCGCCGTGGAAATGATGCATGCCGGCGCCGCCCGTTACGATCTGGATCGCTTCGGCATCATCTTCCGTCCCAGTCCGCGGCAGTCCGACCTGATGATCGTGGCCGGCACCCTGTGCAACAAGATGGCCCCGGCCCTGCGCAAGGTCTACGACCAGATGGCCGAGCCTCGCTGGGTGCTTTCCATGGGTTCGTGCGCCAACGGAGGCGGTTATTACCATTATTCGTATTCCGTGGTGCGGGGCTGTGACCGCATCGTGCCCGTGGACATCTATGTGCCCGGTTGCCCGCCCACCGCCGAGGCCCTGCTGTACGGCCTGGTGCAGTTGCAGAAGAAGATCCGGCGCACCAGTACCATAGCGCGCTGATCGAGGACTGATGCCATGCCGTTGACACCGGAAGCCCTGCTCGCGCGTCTGCGGGAAGCCATCGGGGAGGATCTGGTCAAGGCCGTTCTGGCCCTGGGCGAAGTGACCCTGGAGGTGGCCCCGGAGAACTGGCTGGCCACGTGCACCCGACTGCGAGACCAGGCCGGCCTGAGTTTCGATACCCTCATCGACCTGTGTGGCGTGGACTATTCCGCCTACCGGGAGGACAGTTGGGAAGGGCGGCGTTTCGCCGTGGTGATCCACCTGCTGTCGGTCAAGCGCAATCACCGCGTGCGCCTGCGCACCTTCTGCGCCGACGACGATCTGCCATTGGTCGATTCGCTGGTGAATGTCTGGCCGGCCGCGAACTGGTTCGAGCGCGAGGCCTTCGACCTGTACGGCATCGTCTTCGCGGGTCATCCGGACCTGCGCCGGCTGCTCACCGACTACGGTTTCATCGGTCACCCCTTCCGCAAGGATTTCCCCCTCTCCGGCCATGTGGAGATGCGCTATGACCCGGACATGCGACGCGTGATCTACCAGCCGGTGACGGTGGAGCCGCGGGAGGTGACGCCCCGCATCCTGCGCGAGAAAAACTACGGTGACACCGACGTGGAGAACGGCCGTGGCTGAGATCCGCAACTACACGCTCAACTTCGGTCCCCAGCATCCCGCCGCCCATGGCGTGCTGCGTCTGGTGCTGGAACTGGATGGTGAGGTCATCGAGCGGGCCGACCCCCACATCGGCCTGCTGCACCGGGCCACGGAGAAGCTGGCGGAGCACAAGACCTTCCTGCAGTCCGTGCCCTACATGGATCGTCTGGACTACGTGTCCATGATGTGCAACGAGCATGCCTACTGCATGGCCATCGAAAAGCTGCTGCAGCTGTCGGTGCCGCAGCGGGCCCAGTACATCCGCGTGATGTTCGACGAGATCACCCGCATCCTCAATCACCTGCTGTGGCTGGGGGCCCATGCCCTGGACATCGGCGCCATGACGGTATTTCTCTACGCCTTCCGTGAGCGCGAGGACCTCATGGACGTGTACGAGGCCGTGTCCGGTGCACGCATGCACGCGGCCTACTATCGCCCGGGCGGGGTCTACCGGGACCTGCCGGAGCGCATGCCGCGCTATTCCGCCCAGCACAGCCGCAGCGCCGCGACCCTGGCGGAGATGAACGCCAACCGCCAGGGCTCGGTGCTGGACTTCATCGAGGACTTCACCGAGCGTTTCCCCCGCTACGTGGACGAGTACGAAACCCTGCTCACCGACAACCGCATCTGGAAGCAGCGCACCGTGGGCATCGGTGTGCTGGATCCGGAGCGGGCCAAGGCCCTGGGCTGTACCGGCCCCATGCTGCGGGGTTCCGGCGTGGCCTGGGACCTGCGCAAGCACCAGCCCTATGCGGCCTATGCGGACATGGATTTCGAGATCCCCGTGGGCCGCAACGGTGACTGCTATGACCGCTATCTGGTACGCATGGAAGAGATGCGCCAGTCGAACCGCATCGTGCGGCAGTGCGTGGCCTGGCTGAAGGAAAACCCCGGCCCGGTGATCACCGACAACCACAAGGTGGCGCCGCCGTCCCGGGAGGCCATGAAGACCAACATGGAAGAACTGATCCACCACTTCAAGCTGTTCACCGAGGGCATGCACGTGCCCGAGGGCGAGGCCTACGCGGCGGTGGAGCATCCCAAGGGCGAGTTTGGCATCTATCTCGTATCCGACGGTGCCAACAAGCCCTACCGCCTGAAGATCCGTGCCCCGGGTTTCGCCCACCTGGCCGCCATGGACGAAATGGCCCGGGGCCACATGATCGCCGACGCGGTGGCCATCATCGGCACCATGGATATCGTGTTCGGGGAGATCGACCGCTGATGTTGTCCCAGGAAGCCCTAGCCCAGATCGACCAGGAAGCCCGCAAATACCCGGCGGAGCAGAGGCAATCCGTGGTCATGAGCGCCCTGCGCATCGCCCAGGCCGAGCTGGGCTGGCTGTCCAGGGAGACCATTGCCTTTGTTGCCGACTATCTGGACATGCCGGCCATCGCCGTATACGAAGTGGCCACCTTCTACAACATGTACGACCTGGAGCCCGTGGGCCGTCACAAGCTGACCCTGTGCACCAACCTGCCCTGTCAGTTGCAGGGTGCCGACCGCATCGCCGAGCATCTCAAGGCTCGCATGGGCATCGACTTCAACGAGACCACGGCGGATGGGCGCTTCACCCTGAAGGAGGGTGAGTGCATGGGCGCCTGCGGCAGCGGCCCCCTGTGCCTGCACAACAATCACAGGATGCATACCCATCTGACCCCCGAGTCCGTGGACAAGCTCATGGATGAGCTGAAATGAGCCTGCATATCCCCGACACCCAGGTCTGTCTGTGGACCCTGGGCCATGAGAATCCGTCCAGCCTGGCCACCTACACGGCCCACGGCGGCTATGAGGCCATTCGCAAGATCCTGGCGGAAAAGATGCCCGCCGGTGAAATCATCGAGCAGGTGAAGGTCTCGGCCCTGCGGGGCCGGGGCGGGGCCGGCTTTCCCACGGGCCTGAAGTGGAGCTTCATGCCGCGGGACTATGTCGGGGACAAATACATCGTCTGCAACACCGACGAGGGCGAGCCGGGTACCTTCAAGGACCGGGACATTCTCATCTACAACCCCCATCAGCTCATCGAGGGCATGCTCATCGCCGGCTACGCCCTGGGGGCCAGGGCGGGCTACAACTATATCCACGGCGAGATCTTCGAGCAGTACCAGTCCTGGGAGAAGGCCCTGGAAGAGGCCCGGGCCGCCGGCTTACTGGGCCATGACATCCTGGGCTCCGGCTGGGATTTCGACCTGCATGCCCATCACGGCTATGGTGCATACATCTGCGGCGAGGAGACCGCGCTGCTGGAATCCATCGAGGGCAAGAAGGGCCAGCCCCGCTTCAAGCCACCCTTTCCCGCCAGCTTTGGTCTCTATGGCAAGCCCACCACCATCAACAACACCGAGACCCTGGCCTCCATCCCCTGGATCATGCGACATGGCGGCCAGGCCTTCCTGGAGCTGGGCAAGCCCAACAACGGTGGCAGCAAGATATTCTCCATCTCCGGCCACGTGAACAAGCCGGGCAACTACGAGATTCCCCTGGGCACGCCCTTCGCTACCCTGCTGGAGATGGCCGGCGGCGTGCGCAATGGGCATAAGTTGAAGGCCGTCATCCCCGGCGGTTCCTCTGCCCCCGTGCTGCCCGGCGAAGTCATGATGGACCTGACCCTGGACTTCGATGCGATCGCCAAGGCCGGCTCCATGCTGGGCTCCGGCGCGGTCATCGTCATGGACGAGACGGTCTGCATGGTGCGGGCCCTGGAGCGGCTGTCCTATTTCTATTACGAGGAATCCTGCGGCCAGTGCACGCCCTGTCGCGAGGGCACGGGCTGGATGCATCGCATCGTGCGCCGCATCGAGCATGGTCAGGGCCGTCCGGAAGACCTGGAAGAACTGGTGCGCATCGGCGGCAACATCGCCGGCCGCACCATCTGTGCCCTGGGGGACGCGGCCGTGGGCCCGGTGGTGAGCTTCGTGCGGCATTTCCGCGCGGAATTCGAATACCACATCGAGAACAAGCGCTGCCTGGTGGGGGCCTGACATGCCTTTGATCGAAATCGACGGCCTGCAAGTGGAAGTCGCGCCCGGGGCGACGGTGATGGATGCCGCGCACCAGGCGGGTATCGCCATCCCGCACTTCTGTTACCACAAGAAGCTGTCCATCGCCGCCAACTGCCGCATGTGCCTGGTGGAGGTGGAAAAGGCGCCCAAGCCCCTGCCGGCCTGCGCCACTCCGGCCACCGACGGCATGAAGGTGAAGACCCATTCCCCTTTGGCCGTGGAGGCCCAGAAGGGGGTGATGGAATTCCTGCTCATCAACCATCCCCTGGACTGCCCCGTGTGCGATCAGGGCGGCGAATGCACCCTGCAGGATTTGGCCGTGGGCTATGGTGCCTCCGCATCCCGCTATGGCGAGGCCAAGCGGGTGGTGACGGAGAAGGACCTGGGGCCCCTGATCGCCACCGACATGACCCGCTGCATCCACTGCAGCCGCTGCGTGCGCTTTCTGCAGGAAGTGGGCGGGCTCATGGAACTGGGCATGGCCCATCGCGGCGAGCATGCAGAGATCATGCCCTTCCTGGAGGTGCATGTCGGTCACGAACTGTCCGGCAACGTCATCGACCTGTGCCCCGTGGGGGCCCTGACCTCCAAGCCGTTCCGCTACACTGCGCGGCCCTGGGAGCTTTCCCGGCGCAAGGCCGTGAGTCCCCACGACGGCCTGGGGGCCAACCTGCAGCTGCATGTGAAGAACGGCCGGGTTATGCGCGTGCTGCCCCAGGAAAACGAACCCATCAACGAATGCTGGATCCCGGACCGGGACCGCTACAGCTATCAGGCCCTGCACAGCGCGGAGCGCCTCACCCGGCCCCTGGTGAAGGAAGGTGGCCAGTGGGTGGAGGCGGGCTGGCAGGATGCCCTGGAGCGAGTGGCCCGCAAGCTGGTGGAAATCCGGAAGGCTCGGGGTGGAGCCGCCATCGGGGGTCTGGCCTCGGCCCATCAGACCACGGAAGAGCTGTACCTCTTCGCCAAGGTGCTGCGGGGGCTCTCCAGCGAGAGCATCGATCACCGCCTGGCCCAGGCCGAGGATGCGCGGGGCGAGGGCGTGCGCTGGCTGGGCCTGTCCATTGCCGACATGGAGCAGATGGACCGCTTCCTGCTGGTGGGTGCGAGCCTGCGCACGGAACAGCCCCTGCTGGCGCACCGCGTACGCCGGGCCGTGCACGCGGGGGCCCAGCTCAGTCTGATACACGCCGCCGATGACGACCTGTTGTGCCGGGTGCATGCAAAGCTCATCACCCCGCCCGGGGCCTGGGTACACGCCCTGGCCCAGATCGCCAAGGCCCTGCACGTGGCGGAGGTGGAGGATGTGCGGGTGTCCGATGCGGCCCGAACCGTGGCCGAGAGCCTGCTGGGCGGCGAGCGCAAGGCCGTGCTCCTGGGTGCTGTTGCCCAGAATCACCCCGATGCCGGGCGCCTGCAGGTCCTGGCCCAGGCCATCGCCCAGGCCAGTGGTGCCAGCCTGGGCTTCCTCGCTGTGGCGGCCAACAGCGTGGGGGCCCAGCTGGTGGGGGTCCTGCCTGGGGCACAGGGCCTGAACGCCCGGGCCATGCTGCAGCAGCCGCGCCACGCCTACGTGCTCATGGGGGTGGAGCCGGAGCTGGATGCCTATGACGCCAGCGCGGCCCGCGCCGCCCTGGAAGCGGCCGAGTTCTCCGTCGCCCTCACCGCCTTCCGTGCCCCGGCGCTGGAGGCCTGTGACGTGCTGCTGCCCATTGCCCCCTTCAGCGAAACCGCGGGCTGCTATGTCAACATGGAAGGACGCCTGCAGTGCTTCCATGCGGCTGTGAAGCCCCAGGGCGAGGCCCGTCCCGCCTGGAAGGTGCTGCGGGTATTGGGCAATCTGTTGTCCCTGAATGGCTTCGATTACGACAGCGTGGAGGCCGTGCGCGCCGATGCCCTGCCCCAGGGTCAGGAAGGCATCGCCGCGCACCTGAACAACGCCCCGGTGCCCGCCGGACTCGGCCCTGCCGCCGCGCGCGCGGACCTGGTACGTCTGGGCGAGACCGGTCTGTATGACCTCGACCCGCTGACGCGGCGCGCCCCGGCGCTCCAGGCCCAGGCCGGGGCTGCCGTGGTGAGCGTGGGGCGCGCCCTGTTCGAACAGTTGGGCGTGGCGGAAGGCACCCCGGTGCGGGTGCGTCAGGCCGGGGGCAGGCCGGTGCGGCTGCCCATCCACTGCGATGCGCGTCTGGCCGAAGGGGTGGTGCGCGTGCCGGCCGGCGGTATGGCCGGCGCGGACCTGGGCGGCCGTCTCGACGCCATCTTCATCGAGCGGGAGGAACCCTGATGGATGCCATGCTCGCGCCAGTGGCTGAACTGCTGGGCCCGGCCTGGCTGCCGGTCTGGACCCTGGTGAAGATCCTGCTCATCGTGCTTCCCCTGATGATCGCCGTGGCCTATCTCACCTATGCCGAGCGCAAGGTCATCGGCTACATGCAGGTGCGTCTGGGCCCCAACCGGGTGGGACCCTTCGGCCTGCTGCAGCCCATCGCCGACGGCATCAAGCTGCTGATGAAGGAAATCGTCATCCCCAGTGGCGCCAACAAGGGTCTGTTCCTGCTGGGGCCGGTGCTGGTCATCGCCCCAGCCCTGGCGGCCTGGGCGGTGTTCCCCTTCACCGATACGCTGGTACTGGCCGATCTGAATGCCGGTCTGCTGTACGTGCTGGCCATCACCTCCATGGGGGTGTACGGCGTGGTCATCGCCGGCTGGGCCTCCAACTCCAAGTATGCCTTCCTGGGGGCCATGCGCTCCGCCGCCCAGATCGTGGCCTACGAGATCGCCATGGGCTTTGCCCTGGTGGGCGTGCTCCTGGCGGCCCGCAGCCTGAACCTGGTGGAGATCGTCCAGGGTCAGGCAGGTGGTTTCTGGCATTGGTATTTCCTGCCCCTGTTCCCCCTGTTCCTGGTGTACCTGATCTCCGGTGTGGCCGAGACCAACCGTCTGCCATTCGACGTGGCGGAAGGGGAATCGGAAATCGTCGCCGGTTTCCACGTGGAATATTCCGGTATGGCGTTCGCCATCTTCTTCCTGGCGGAATACGCAAACATGATTCTCATCGCCGGCCTCACCAGTGTCATGTTTCTGGGCGGCTGGCTCTCCCCCCTGCCTTTCCTGCCGGACGGCTTGCCGTGGATACTGGCGAAGATGGGCTTCGTGCTCTTCCTGTTCCTCTGGTTCCGCGCCACCTTCCCCCGCTACCGCTATGACCAGATCATGCGCCTGGGCTGGAAGGTGTTCATCCCCGTGACCCTGGTGTGGATCGTGGTAGTGGCGGCCGCCATGCAGACCCCCCTGGGCCATCTGTTCCATTGAGGAGACGCGGATGCGCAACCCCGTCAAACGCTTCTTCCGCACCTTCCTGCTCACCGAGCTGGTGAAGGGCATGGCCCTCACGGGTCGGCACTTCTTCGCGCGCAAGATCACGGTGCGCTTCCCCGAGGAGAAGACGCCCCAGTCCGGCCGCTTCCGTGGACTGCATGCCCAGCGCCGCTACGCCAACGGCGAGGAACGCTGCATCGCCTGCAAGCTGTGCGAGGCGGTGTGCCCGGCCCTGGCCATCCAGATCGAGTCGGAGCAGCGCGCCGACGGCACCCGGCGCACCACGGTGTACGACATCGACCTGACCAAGTGCATCTTCTGTGGTTTTTGTGAGGAGGCCTGCCCGGTGGACGCCATCGTCGAGACCCGGGTACTGGAATACCACGGCGAGAAGCGGGGCGATCTCTACTACACCAAGGACATGCTCCTGGCGGTGGGGGATCTGCACGAGGAGCAGATCGCCAGGGACCGTGCCGAAGACGCCCGCTACCGCTGACGGAACACCCATGGATTTCAAAGACCTTGTTTTCTACGGCCTCGCCGCCATCCTGCTGCTGGCGGGCCTGCGCGTGATCACTTCGCGCAACCCCGTGCACTCGGCCCTGTCCCTGGTGCTGGCCTTCTTCACCGCAGCCGGCCTGTGGCTGCTGTTGCAGGCAGAGTTCCTGGCCATCACCCTGGTGCTGGTCTACATCGGCGCGGTCATGGTGCTGTTCATGTTCGTGGTGATGATGCTCGACATCAATACCGAGGAGATGCGCAGGGGCTTCTGGAGCTATCTGCCGGCTGGCCTGCTGGTGGGTGGACTCATGGTGGCGGAGATGCTCCTGGTGCTGCGTGCCGGCGATTGGGACCTACCCGAACCCGCCGCTCTGTCGGCCGGCTACAGCAACACCAAGGCCCTGGGGCGCCTGCTCTACACCGAGTATGTCTATGCCTTCGAGCTGGCGGCGGTCCTGCTGCTCGTGGCCATGATCGCCGCCATCGTCCTGACCCACCGCAAGCGCTCGGGCAACAAGCAGATGCAGGCCGGCCTGCAGGTGAAGGTGAGGCGGGAAGACCGCATCCGCCTGGTCAACCTGAAGCCGCAAAAACCGGAAACCGGCTCAGACACGGACGCGGGCGGATGACATGGACGTCGGACTGATGCATTACCTCATCCTGGGTTCGATCCTGTTCGCCATCAGCGTGGTGGGCATCTTCCTGAACCGCAAGAACGTGCTCATCCTGCTCATGGCCATCGAGCTCATGCTGCTGGCCGTGAACATCAACTTCGTCGCCTTTTCCGCCTACCTGAACGACATGGCGGGCCAGGTGTTCGTGTTCTTCATCCTCACCGTGGCGGCCGCCGAGGCAGCCATCGGTCTGGCCATCCTGGTGGCCCTGTTCCGCAATCTGAAGAGCATCAACGTGGAAGATCTGGATGGATTGAAGGGCTGACGGCATGGACATGAAGACCCTCTACCTCATCGTGCCTCTGGCCCCGCTGGCGGGGGCCCTCGTCGCCGGCCTGTTCGGCCGGGTCATCGGCCGTACCGGCGCGCACACGGTCACCATCCTGGGGGTGCTCATCGCCTTCGCGGCGTCCGTGCTGGTGTTCCAGGACGTGCAGGCAGGCAACACCTTCAATGGCCCGGTCTACACCTGGCTCACCGCGGGTGACCTGTCCATGGAGGTGGGTTTCCTCATAGACCGGTTGACCGTGCTGATGATGCTGGTGGTGAGCTTCGTGTCCCTGTGCGTGCACGTCTACACCATCGGCTACATGCGGGACGACCCGGGCTATCAGCGTTTCTTCAGCTACATCTCCCTGTTCACCTTCTCCATGCTCATGCTGGTGATGAGCAACAACTTCCTGCAGCTGTTCTTCGGCTGGGAGGCGGTGGGCTTGGTGTCCTATCTGCTCATCGGCTTCTGGTACACGCGGGAATCCGCCATCTACGCCAACCTGAAGGCCTTCATGGTGAACCGCGTGGGCGACTTCGGTTTCCTGCTCGGCATCGGCCTGGTGCTGGCCCATACCGGCAGCCTGGATTACGAGCAGGTGTTCCAGGCGGCCCCCGGTCTGGCCAATGAGGAGATCTCCCTCTTCGAGGGTCATGCCTGGCCCTTGCTGGCGGTGATCTGCATCCTGCTGTTCGTGGGCGCCATGGGCAAGTCGGCCCAGTTTCCGCTGCATGTCTGGCTGCCGGATTCCATGGAGGGCCCCACCCCCATCTCCGCCCTGATCCACGCCGCCACCATGGTGACCGCCGGCATCTTCATGGTGGCGCGCATGTCGCCCCTGTTCGAGCTGTCCGACTTCGCCCTGTCCTTCGTCATGGTCATCGGCGCCATTACCGCCCTGTTCATGGGTTTCCTGGGCGTGATCCAGAACGACATCAAGCGCGTGGTGGCCTATTCCACCCTGTCCCAGCTGGGTTACATGACCGTGGCCCTGGGGGCCTCCGCCTACTCCGTGGCCATCTTCCACCTCATGACCCACGCCTTCTTCAAGGCCCTGCTGTTCCTCGCCGCGGGCAGCGTGATCATCGGCATGCACCACGACCAGGACATCCGCAACATGGGCGGCCTGCGCAAGTACATGCCCATCACCTGGATCACTGCCCTCATCGGCTCCCTGGCCCTGATCGGCACCCCCTTTCTGTCGGGTTTCTACTCCAAGGATTCCATCCTCGAGGCGGTGCATTTCTCCAACCTGCCCGGGTCCGGCATCACCTGGCTGGCCGTGACCGCCGGTGTATTCGTCACCGCGTTCTATTCCTTCCGCATGTATTTCCTGGTGTTCCATGGCAAGGAGCGCTTCCGCAATGCCCATGCCAGCCACGGCCACGAGGGCGAGGAGGTCTCCCACGGCCATCACTCCGAGCCGCGCGAATCTCCCTGGGTGGTGACCCTGCCCCTGATCCTGCTGGCCATCCCATCCCTGGTCATCGGTTATCTGCTCATCGAACCCCTGCTGTACGGCAACTGGTTCGGTCATGCCATCCGCGTGGAAACCGCGAGCCACCCGGCCATGACGGACATGGCCCAGGCCTTCCACGGCGCCGCCGCCATGGGCATGCATGCCCTCACCACCCTGCCTTTCTGGTTGACGCTGGCAGGTGTGGCTTCGGCCTGGTACCTGTACATGGTGAACCCGGCCCTGCCCCAGAAGATCCGCAGGCGCTTCAACATCCTGTACTTGGTCCTGGAGAAGAAGTACGGCTGCGATGATTTCAACGACTGGTTCTTCGCCGGCGGTGCCCGCCTGCTGGGTGGCCGGCTGTGGCGCTGGGGCGATGTCCTGGTCATCGATGGCGCCATGGTGAACGGCAGTGCCCGTCTGGTGGGCGCCCTGGCCGGCATGGTGCGCCATCTGCAATCCGGCTTCATCTACCACTACGCCTTCGCCATGCTGGTGGGCGTGTTGCTGCTGGCGGCCTGGTTCGTTGGTTGATCCCGCGCACGCATAAACGAGTGAAAGTGACCTGCGCATGATGGAAGCGATGCTCTCGGGAGTAGGCCTGCTCAGTCTCGCCATTTGGGTGCCCATCGTGGCCGGTGTGCTCATCCTCATGACCGGTGGCGATGACAACCGCGAGGGGCAGCGCACCCTGGCCCTGGTGGGCGCCATCCTGGGCTTTCTCGTGACCCTGCCGCTGTGGGCCGGCTTCGACATCGGCCATGCGCGCATGCAGTTCGAGGAACTGGCACCCTGGGTGCCCGCCTTCAACGTCCAGTACCACCTGGGAGTGGACGGCATCTCCATGCCCTTCGTCATCCTCAACAGCCTGACCACGGTGCTGGTGGTGCTGGCGGGCTGGCAGGTGATCCAGGCGCGCGTGGGGCAGTACATGGCCGCCTTCCTCATCCAATCCGGCCTGCTCAACGGCGTATTCGCCGCCCTGGACGGCGTGCTGTTCTACGTGTTCTTCGAGGCCATGCTGATCCCCCTTTACCTCATCATCGGCATGTGGGGCGGGCCCAACCGCATCTACGCGGCCATCAAGTTCTTCCTCTACACTCTGCTGGGCTCGCTGCTCATGCTGGTGGCGGTGGTCTATCTCTTCTTCCAGAGTGGCGCCAGCTTCGAGATCCTGGCCTGGCACCGCGTGCCCCTGGGCATGACGGCCCAGGTCCTGCTGTTCGTGGCCTTCTTCTTCGCCTTCGCCGTCAAGGTGCCCATGTGGCCGGTGCACACCTGGTTGCCGGACGCCCACGTGGAGGCCCCTACCGGCGGTTCCGTGGTGCTGGCGGCCATCACCCTGAAGGTGGGGGCCTATGGCTTCCTGCGCTTCATCCTGCCCATCGTGCCGGATGCCGCCCATGAGCTCACCTGGCTCATGGTGACCCTGTCCCTCATCGCCGTGGTGTACATCGGCCTGGTGGCCCTGGTGCAGAACGACATGAAGAAGCTCATCGCCTATTCCTCCATCGCCCACATGGGTTTCGTCACCCTGGGCTTCTTTCTCTACAACCCCCTGGGCATCGAGGGCGGCCTCATCCAGATGATCTCGCACGGCTTCGTGTCCGCGGCCCTGTTCCTCTGCATCGGCATCATGTACGACCGCGTCCATTCCCGTCAGATCGCCGATTACGGCGGTGTGGTGAACAGCATGCCTCGCTTTGCCGCCTTCTTCATGCTGTTTTCCATGGCCAATGCCGGCCTGCCGGGCACCAGCGGTTTCGTGGGCGAGTTCATGGTGGTGCTGGGGGCCATGCAGGAGAATTTCTGGTGGGCCTTCTTCGCCGCCACCAGTCTGATCACCGGTGCTGCCTACTCACTGTGGATGTACAAGCGCGTGGTGTTTGGCAAGGTGGCGCATGCACAGGTAGCCGGGATGCCGGACCTCGACAGCCGCGAGTTCCTCGTGCTGTTGCTCCTGGCCTTGCTGGTGTTGGGCATGGGCCTGTATCCCGCGCCGCTGACCGAGGTGATGCATGCCTCGGTGAACAACCTGCTGGACCACGCGGCCCAAAGCAAGCTGGTTTATTGAAGGTAGGCCTGAAATGAACTTCACCCTGTCCGACCTGGCCCCCGCCCTGCCGGAAGTCTTCGTGCTGGCCATGGCCTGCGGCATCCTGCTCTTCGGTGCCCTGACCCGGGACAGCAGACTGGCCCATGTGCTGACCCTGCTTACGCTGCTGGGGGCCGCTGCGCTCACTGCCTTCACCGCCGGATCCGGGACGAGCCACGCCTTTGGCGGCCAGTTCGTGGACGATGCCATGGCGGACGTGCTCAAGCTCATGAGCTATTTCGCCACCCTGGCGGTGGTGGTGTATTCGCGCGCCTATCTGGCGGAGCGGGGCCTGTGGCGCGGCGAGTTCCACGCTCTGACCCTGCTGGCCCTGCTCGGTGCCATGGTGATGATCTCCGCAAATCACTTCCTGGTGCTGTATGTGGGCCTGGAACTCATGTCCCTGTCGCTGTATGCCCTGGTGGCCTTCCAGCGGGACTCCGCGCTGGCCACCGAGGCAGGCATGAAGTACTTCGTCCTGGGTGCACTGGCTTCCGGCCTGCTGCTCTACGGCATGTCCCTGATCTATGGCCTGACCGGCACCCTGGAGCTGCCCACCATGCAGGCCATCCTGCGCGCGGGTGCACGCGACTCCCTGCTGCTGGCCTTCGGCCTGGTTTTCCTGGTGGCCGGCCTGGGTTTCAAGCTGGGGGTGGCCCCCTTCCACATGTGGCTGCCGGACATCTACCAGGGCGCCCCCACGGCGGTGACCCTGTTCCTCGGCTCCGCCCCCAAGCTGGCCGCGTTCGCCTTCACCATGCGCCTGCTGGTGGATGGCCTGGAGCCCGCCATCGGCGATTGGCAGGGCATGCTGGCGGTGATGGCCGTGCTATCCCTGGCCATCGGCAACCTGGCCGCCATCATGCAGAGCAACATCAAGCGCATGCTGGCCTATTCCACCATCTCGCACATGGGCTTCGTGCTCCTTGGGGTGCTGACCGGCAGCCTGGCCGGTTACTCCTCGGGCCTGTACTACGCCATCATCTACGTGCTCATGGGCGTGGGCACCTTCGGTCTGGTGGTGTACCTGTCCCAGGGCGGTTTCGAAGCGGACGCACTGGACGACTACAAGGGACTGAACCAGAGGCATCCCTGGCTGGCCGCCATCATGGCCATGCTCATGTTCTCCCTGGCCGGCCTGCCGCCCTTCGTGGGTTTCTACGCCAAGCTGTATGTCCTGCAGGCGCTGGTGGGTGCGGACTGGATCTGGCTGGCGGTGGTGGCGGTGCTGTTCTCCCTCATCGGCGCCTTCTATTACCTGCGCGTAGTGAAGCTCATGTACTTCGACAGCCCGGTCGCCGATGCGCCGGTGGTCGCGCGTCAGGGCGGCGCGCAGGTCCTGCTCTCCGTCAACGGTCTGGCCGTGCTGGTCCTGGGGCTGGTGCCGCAGGCCCTCATCGCCCTGTGCAACCAGGCGATGCAGCTGTCCTTGCAATAGACCTGGGTGATCGGGCGGATGCCGAACGGTCTTCCTTGAGCAGGCGCAGCCCGTTGGCGACCACCAACAGGCTGGCCCCCATATCGGCGAACACGGCCATCCACATGGTGGCCCCGCCCAGGATCGCCCACAGCAGGAACACCAGCTTGATCCCCAAGGCCAGGCCGATGTTCTGCCAGAGCACGCGCTGCGTTCGCCGGGAGAGCCGGAGGATCTCGGGCACACGCCGCAGGTCGTCGTTCATGATGACGACGTCGGCGGCCTCCATGGCGGTATGCGTACCCGCGCGGCCCATGGCGAATCCGATGCTGGCCGTGCTCAGGGCCGGCGCATCGTTGATGCCGTCACCGACCATGGCCACCAGTCTCCCGGAATCGACCAGATCGCGGATTGCCTTTTGCTTCTCCAGGGGCAACAGATTCGCACGTACGTCCTGAATCCCGGCCTGGCCCGCGATATTCGCCGCCGTGACCGCGTTGTCGCCCGTCAGCAGGACGGGGTGGACGCCCATTGCCAGCAGTTCGGCGATCGCCTCGCGTGCACCTGGCTTGATGGCATCCGCCACCGCGAAGAGGGCCAGCGGGCCGCTCGGGTCGGCGAGTACGGCGAGCGTGTGCCCCTGACGTTCATGTCTGGCCATCAGGGCATCGAGTTCGACCGAGCACTGGTTGCGCTCGCGCATCCAGCGATGATTGCCCAGCACGTAGTCTGTGCCCGCCACGCGGCCGAGCAGACCACGCCCCGCCATTGCAGAAAAATCCCGTACTTCGACATCCTCCTGCGCGCCCAGGCCGCGGACGATCGCGCGGGCGACCGGGTGGTCCGAGCGCTCCGCCAAGGCGGCCGCGATGCGCGCCACCCTCGCCTCCTCGACGCCCGGGTCGAGGTGGATGCGCGCAACGAGGCGCGGGCGTCCTTCGGTCACCGTACCCGTTTTGTCCAGCGCGAGTACTGCGAGCTTGTGTGCCGTTTCCAGATAGGCGCCACCCTTGATCAGGATGCCCCGGCGGGATGCCGCCGCCAGCCCGCTGACGATGGTGACCGGAGTGGAAATGACCAGGGCGCATGGGCAGGCAATGACCAGCATGACCAGCGCCTTGTAGACGCTGGCGGGCCACGTCCAGGCGAGCAGCAGCGGGCCGGCCAGCGCCAGAGCGATTGCCAGGACGAAGACCGCGGGGGTGTAGGTGGCGGCGAAGCGGTCGACGAGACGCTGCATGGGCGCGCGCGCGCCCTGCGCTTCCTCGACTGCATGGATGATGCGCGCCAGGAGCGTATCGCCGGCCGGGGCGGTCACCACGAACTCGAGTGCACCGCATTGGTTGATGGTGCCCGCGAAGACTTCGTCCCCCGGCCCTTTTTCGATGGGCATGCTCTCGCCGGTGAGCGGCGATTGGTCGAGGCTGGACTGGCCCGCGACGATCCGCCCATCCAGGGCGATGCGTTCCCCGGGGCGGACGCGGACGATGGCGCCCGGGGACACGTCCTTGACGGCCACCGGCTTCCATTGACCATCGAATTGCCGTGTCTCGGCTTCCTGGGGTGACAGATCGAGCAGGCTCTTGATGGCGTTGCGCGCCCGTTCTACGGCGCGTGCCTCGATGCGTTCGGCCAGCTCGAAGAGGGCCATCACCATGGCTGCCTCCGGCCACTCGCCTATGGCGAAGGCACCCGCCACGGCCACCGACATCAGGGCATTGATGTCGAGCCGGGCATGCAGAATGGCATGCACGCCATGTCTGAACACCGAAACCCCGGAGAGCGCGATGGCGAGCCCCGCGATCCCCATGCCCGCCGATTGCCAGGCTGGGGTCGCGGGCGCGGCATAGGCCACTAGCTCGGCCGTCAGGGCCAGCATGAGCGCGACGACGGGCCGCAGGAACGGATTGCCGGCCTGGACGGCCTCGGTCCGCACGGGATCGGGCAGGAATTCCGTGCTGAAGCCCGCCCTTCCGATGGCGGCGCGAATCTCCGCCCACCGCGCGGGGGGGACATCGACGCGCAACAGGCGTGCCGGCAGGTCGAACGACAGATGCCGGATGTCGGGAAACCCTTCCAGGGCCCGGCGAATCTGGCCTTCCTCCATCGCGCAGTCCATCGCCGGGATGCGCAGTAGGAGTTGTCCGGGGGCCGCGTCGTTCTCCGGACGGGTTCCCTGTGTCTCGCGCCCCGTCGCCGCGCAGGCGTGCGGACAGCCGCAGTGTCCCGGCATGCGTGCCGCATTCGGCTCGTGCGTGTGGTCAGTTGGCGCGGATATCGGCATGATCGGGGAGCGTGTAGCAGTCGGGGCGGGGCCAGTAGAATCCCTGGAGCGGCTACGGGGTCAAGTCTAAGATTCGGCTGTCTGCCAACGGAGACCAACCATGCGTATCGGCGAACTGGCCAAGGCCACCGGCGTGGATGTCGAGACCATCCGCTACTATGAGAAGACAGGGCTGCTGGACGCCCCGGCCCGGCGCGGCAACGGTTATCGGGTCTATGCCCGGGCCCATCTGGAGCGGCTCTCCTTCATCCGCCATTGCCGGGCGCTCGATCTCCCGCTGGCCGACGTGAGGCGCCTGCTGTGTCTTGTCGGGCTTCCACGCACCTGCTGTGCGGAAATCGACCAGCTCATCGATGTCCAGCTGGCCAGGGTGCGTGCTCGCCTGCTCAGCATGCGCGCGCTGGAGCGCCAGCTGGTGGCACTGCGCGGGCAGTGTCAAGCGCCGCGCACGGCGTCGCGGTGCGGCATCCTGCACGAACTGGTGGCGGCGGCCCAGGGAGAGGCCTGCGTCTGTCATCGGGCCGCGTGCGAGGAGCAGCCGTGAGTAAGGCCGGGGAGCGTGGTCAGCACGGCCTCGGGCGTGCGCGCGCTGCGCGCCGGGATGAAAATCGCGTGACGCCCCGAACCCGCGATACCGTCACCGGGCAGTGTCAGGGGTCTGCGTCCGGCGGCACGGACCGGCACGCGCCCAGCTTGCGCGGCAGGTACAGGCGGGTGGTATCGTAGCCGGCCTGGTACAGACGGGTCTTTTGCTCGGCGGTCATGTGGAATTCCAGGGGCGACAGGCCGTCGGTGCGGATCACCACCGTGTTGTGCCACAGGGTGTCGCTGAGATGCTCGCGCGAGAGGGTGGTCATGAAGGTGCGCATGAGCATGAACAGGTAGTCCGCCACCGGCAGCAAGCGCCGGGATGGGTGGCTGGCGGTGCCTTGCTCGTCGCGCATGCGGAAACACATGACCGGTGTGCCGTCACCGGCCCAGTCGCGAAACAGGCTGTCTTCGGCCAGGATGCTGCCATCCACCAGGATGTAGTCGCCATGATGGTGGAATGGGAATACCAGGGGGATGGAGATGGAATACATCACGGCCTGGGCGACCTCCAGGTCCGGGCTGGTGGATCTGTCGAAAATCACGGGTTTACCGGCGCGCACGTCCGTGGCCACCACATGCAGATCCACGTCCAGATCACGAAAGCGCCGGCCCTGCAGTTCGCCATCCAGCCAGCGCAGAAAGCGCCTGCCGGTGGACAGACCGCCGTGCAGCAGCAGATTGGCAAGCGACATGCCACGGAACTGGTTGAAGTCCACCGCGAGAAAGAGCTCTTTCATGTGGTGCACATCGTGCCCGGCGGCGGTCAGGCTGGCCACCACGCTGCCGCCGGACACGCCCACCAGATGGCGATGTCTCAGGCCCAGGTCGGCCAGGGCCGCCATGACACCCACATGGGCAGGCAGACGGGTGCCGCCCCCGGCCAGCACGGGCACGATCTGACCGGGCAGCAGGGGGTCATGATCGGGGTCTTTGGGCATGGCGGGACTTGCGGTACACGGGTGGGACGGAGGTGGGCCGCGACGTTCCGGAAAAGGATACGCCTGTGCCGCGGGTCGGTTTGGGTATCATTTCGTGCAGGCCGCGCGGGTGGTGGAACGGGTAGACACACCGGACTTAAAATCCGGAACCTTCGGGTGTACGGGTTCGATTCCCGTCCCGCGCACCACCGGGAAGGGCCCGGCCGGCCGCGGGCGATCTCCCTTGCGCGCTGCCGTACACCCGAACTCAGCGTTTGCCGCGTTTGCCTTTCAGCTCCCTGGCGATGAGCGCGTCCAGGGTCTCGAACAGCCTGGCATGACTGCCCGTCATGTAGGCCGAGGTGGTGTATTTGCCGTTTACCGTCAGGGCGGGTACGCCGTTGAGCTTGTAGGCCTGGGTCATCTGTCTGGCGCGCATGACCTTGCTGTTGACGCCGAAGGATTGATAGGCACCGGCCAGTTTCTGGCGGTCCACGCCCTTGGTGGCGGCCCAGTCGAAGAAGGTCTCGGGATCGTTCAGGTCCACGCCCTGCTTGTGGATGGCGGTGAACACTTCGCCATGCAGGCGCTGCGCCTGTCCCAGTGCCTCCAGGGCGTAGTAGGCGCGTGTCAGGGGTAGCCAGGAATCGTTGAGGATCGCGGGCACGCGCCTGAGTACCACGTTGCGGGGCAGTTTCTTTGCCCAGGCCTGCAGTTCGGGTTCCAGCTCCGCGCAATGGGGGCAGCGGTACCAGAAGAACTCCAGCACCTCCACCTGGCCGGCCTTCGCGTCGGTGCGCTGCGCGGGTGACAGGGTGACGTAGTCGATGCCTGCTTCGATGGCGCGCGCGCCCGATGTGGCGCCGAGCAAGGACAGGGCCAGGAGAATGGCTGCAGCGATTCTGTGCATGGGGTTTCCTTCTTCTCAATCGGGATGGGCAGGGTCTTTGATCAGGCGCGCGTAGAAATCGTTCTGCGTGAGGATGTCCAGGTCACCAAAGGCGTCATCCTCGCGTTTGTAGGGACCAACGCGGATGCGGTAGAGGGTTTGGCCTTTGTTGTCTATTCGCTGCGTGCTGGCGCGCAGGTGCAGGAGCCGCAGGCTGGCCCGGATCTGCTCGGCCTTTCTGGCGTCGCTGAGGGCGGCGATCTGCAGCCACCAGGTGTCCCCGGAAGGTGGGGGCTCCACGGGTCGCGCCGGTTTGTCACCGGGCAGGATGCCATAGAAGGTGTAGTTGACCTGGGGTTTGGAGGGTGGCGGGCCTTTGGCCCGGCGTGGTGTCCGGGCGGCGGGGGCGGGTCGGGCGGATGCCTTGCCCTGGGTCACGGACCTGGGTTGGGACGGGCGCGCGGCCGGTGCTTCGGTCTGGGCAGTGGCGGGCGAGCTGGCAGGTGCGGCGCGCGTCTCGTCCACCTCGCCGCGGACAGGCTCGGTGACGGATGCGGGCGCGGGTTCCTCGACGTCAGGATCCGGCGGCGTCATGTTGAGATACCACGCCAGACCGGCCGCCAGCCCTATCCCCAGGGGCAGGCCGATCATCAGGCCAGTGAACACCCCGCGCCATCGCGGGCCGGCACGGGTGTGTCTGGAGGCCTTTCCCTCCCGCCGCGCCATGCGTCTACATCTTCTCCGGCGCGGACACGCCCAGGATGTCCAGGCCGCTGCGCAGGACCTGGCGGGTGGCGGCGATGAGCAGCAGGCGTGCCTGTCTCAGGGCTTCGTCCTGCACCAGGAACTGACAGGCCACATACAGCCCGTGCAGATCGGCGGCCAGATCCTTGAGGTAGTAGGCGACGAGATGGGGGGAGAACTCCCGCGCGGCGCTGGTGATGATTTCGGGAAACTCGGCCAGGCGGCGCAGCAGGGCGATTTCCTGGGGATGTTCCAGGCGCCCGGTGTCGGCATCCAGCAGGTCCGCCTCTATGCCGCCCCAGGCGTTGAGCACGCTGGCGATGCGGGCATGGGCGTACTGGATGTAGTACACGGGGTTGTCGCTGCTCTGGCTCTTGGCCAGGTCCAGATCGAAGTCCAGGTGCTGGTCGGACTTGCGCAGCACGTAGAAGAAGCGGGCGGCATCGTTGCCCACCTCGGCGCGCAGGTCCCGCAGGGTCACGTACTCTCCCGCGCGCGTGGACATGGAGGCCTTCTGGCCATTGCGGTAGAGCACGGCGAACTGCACCAGGGCCACCTGGAGACGCTCTGGGTCCATGCCTGCGGCGCTGAGGGCCCCTTTTACCCGGGCGATGTAGCCATGGTGGTCCGCGCCCCACACATCGATGACGCGGGAGAACCCGCGCTCGAACTTGTTGAGGTGATAGGCGATGTCGGCGGCGAAATAGGTGTAGATGCCGTTGTCCCGGCGCACCACCCGGTCCTTCTCGTCACCGAAGGCGGTGGAACGGAACCATAGGGCGCCATCCTGTTCGTACAGGTGGCCGCGCTGGCGCAGCCTGTCCAGGGCCTTGTCGATGAGGCCGGACTCGTGCAGGCTCCTTTCCGAGAACCAGCTGTCGAAGCGCACGCGGAACTCGGTCAGATCGTTGCGCCCATCCCCCAGCTGTTCCTCCAGCGCGAAGCCGTGGATATAGCCGTAGTCGGCCCCCAGCAGTTGCTTGGCCTTGGCGATGAGGGCATCGAGATGGCCCTCCGCGTCATCTTCGGCCGCCGGAATCCGCTGCAGCACATCGGCGGCGGGGCGCGCGTAACGCTTACCGTGCAGGGCAAAGATGCTGTCCGCCATGGTGTGCACATAGCCACCCTGGTAGGCATTGGCCGGGAAGGGCACGAACTCGTCGCAGCGCTCCAGGTAACGCAGCCAGGTGGACAGCGCCAGGATGTCCATCTGCCGGCCGGCATCGTTGACGTAATACTCCCGGTGCACGTCGTAACCCGCGAAGGCCAGCACATTGGCCAGGCTGGCACCGAAGGCCGCGCCGCGACCGTGTCCCACGTGCAGGGGCCCCGTGGGGTTGGCGGAGACGAACTCCACCTGGATCTTCTCGCCCTGCCCCAGCGTGCTGCGGCCGTAGGTCTGTCCGGCCTGCAAGATGCGCGTGGCCAGACCCTGCCAGGCGGCCGGCTTGAGAAAGATATTGATGAAGCCGGGGCCGGCGATTTCGGTCTTGTCCACCCACTCGCTGGCCGGCAGGGCCGCCAGCAGGGCCTGGGCCACCTCGCGCGGATTGCGTTTCAGGGGCTTGGCCAGCTGCATGGCCAGGTTGCAGGCGTAATCGCCATGGCTGGCTTGCCTGGGGCGTTCCAGCTCCACCTGCAGCGGGTGCTCTGGCGCCACCTGCTGCAGGGCGGCGTGAAACGATGCGTGCAGCAGGGACTTGGGATCGGAATTCGGATTCATGGCGGGATGGCTGGGGTGGCGCGCGCATTATCCTAGAAACGGCGCATCACCGCTCGCGCCTGACCCGCGTGCCGGCGCGGACGGGTATCAACCGATCAGGGCAACGGCCTTGATCTGGGCATGCACGGGCATGCCGGCATGCAGGCCCAGGGCATGCACGGAGCGGCGTGTGAGGCGCGCCAGCAAGGGCGAACCGGCTACGCTCAGGCGCGCCAGCACCTGGGCGGGATGGCCGTCCTCCGCCATGTCTTCCAACCTTGCAGGCAGGATGTTGAGGATGCTGGTGCCCTCGTGCCGCGTCAGGGTGAGGCTCACGTCCCGCGCCAGGATGCGTACACGTACGGCCTGGCCCAGGGCATGACCAGCGTCCCGTACCCACAGGCTGCCGCCCGTGAAGGCCACGCGTGCCAGACCCCAGACCGGGTCCTGCTCCAGCACGCAGGCCTCCAGCACCACGCCGGCATCCTCGCCCAGGCGGATGGGCAGATCCAGGCGCGCCAGGGTGTCGCCCAGGGCGCCCGCCGCCACGACGCGACCCGCTTCCAGCACCACGAGATGATCCGCCAGCCGGGTCACCTCGTCGGGCGCGTGGCTGACATAGAGGACGGGGATCTCCAGTTCATCGTGCAGGCGTTCCAGGTAGGGCAGGATCTCCTGTCTGCGCGCCAGGTCGAGGGCCGCGAGCGGCTCGTCCATGAGCAGCAGGCGGGGACTGACCGCCAGGGCCCGGGCGATGCCCACGCGCTGGCGTTCACCTCCGGACAGGCGGTCCGGCCGACGCGCCAGCAGATGGCCGATGCCCAGCAGCTCGATGGCCTGCTCCAGACTGACCCTGCGCTCCCGCGCGGGCACCCGGCGCATGCCGTATTCCAGGTTGCGGCGCACGTCCAGATGCGGAAACAGGCTGGCCTCCTGAAATACGTAGCCCAGGGGGCGTCGGTGCGTGGGCAAGAACCGGGCCCCATCCTGCCAGACCTCGCCATTGACCTGGAGATGCGCATCGGGTGAGCGCTCCAGGCCGGCGATGCAGCGCAGCAGGGTGGTCTTGCCGGAGCCGGAAGGACCGTACAGGGCCGTCACGCCCCGGCCCGGCAGGCTCAGGTCGACGTGCAGCGCAAAACCCGCATAGCCCAGGCGGAAACGGGCCAGGATGGATGGCTGCGTGGCGGGGGTCATCCGCGCCGTCCGCCCTGGGGGTTGAAGTGATACAGGGCCCACAGCACCAGAAAGGAGAACACCACCATGCTCAGGGCCAGGCCGTGCGCCTGGGCGTACTCCATGGCCTCGACATGATCGTAGATCTGCACCGACACGACCCGGGTCTGGCCGGGGATGTTGCCGCCGATCATCAATACCACGCCGAACTCCCCCACGGTGTGGGCGAAACCCAGCACGGTGGCGGTGAGATAGCCGGGTCGGGCCAGGGGCAGGATGACGGTGAAGAAGGTGTCCAGGGGCGAGGCCCGCAGTGTGGCGGCCACCTCCAGGGGGCGGTCCCCCAGTGCGGCGAAGGCGTTCTGCAGCGGCTGCACCACGAAAGGCAGGGAATAGATGATCGAGGCCACCACCAGGCCGGCGAAGGTGAAGGGCAGGAGCCCCAGACCCAAGGCCTGGGTGAGCTGGCCGCCATAACCATTGGGTCCCAGGGACACCAGCAGATAGAAGCCGATCACCGTGGGTGGCAGCACTAGGGGCAGGGCCACCACCGCCGCCACCGGCCCCTTCCAGCGGGACCGTGTGCGCGCCAGCCACCAGGCCAGGGGTGTACCCAGCACTAACAGCAGCAGGGTGGTGATGGACGCCAGCTCCAGGGTCAGCCGGATGGCCGCCAGATCGGCGGCGCTCAGCTCCATGCCATCCGCGTCGGACAGTACTCAGATCTGATAGCCAAAGGCACGGATGATTGCCCGGGCCTTCTCGCCCTGCAGGTAACGGGCCAGGGCCGTGGCCGCGGCGTTGTCCCGGCCCGTGGCCAGGATCACGGCATCCTGGCGGATGGGGGTGTGCAGCCTGTCCGGTACCCGCCAGGCGGAGCCCGTGCGGATGCGCCCCTCCTGCATCACCTGGGACAGGGCCACGAAGCCCAGCTCCGCATTGCCCGTGCTGACGAACTGGAAGGTCTGGGTGATGTTTTCCCCCTGCACGAAGCGCGGCGCCAGGGTATCCGCCAGGCCCAGGGCAGCGAGCACTTCCATCGCCGCCTTGCCATAGGGCGCCAGTCTGGGGTTGGCCAGGGCGATCTTCTTGAAGCCTCCCTGTCGCAGGACCGTCCCGTCCGCATCCACATAGCCCGGCTGGGCCGACCACAGCACCAGAGAGCCGACGGCGTAGGTGAAGCGGCTGCCAGCCAGGGTCAGCCCCTCCCGTTCCAGTTTCGCCGGGGTTTCGTCGTCGGCGGAGAGCAGCATCTGAAAGGGGGCGCCGTTGCGGATCTGGGCGTAGAACTTGCCCGTGGCACCGAAGGCCAGCTGGACCTTGTGGCCCGTGTCCTTCTCGAATTCCGTGGTGATCTTCTGCATGGGCGCGGTGAAGTTGGCGGCCACCGCCACGCTGACCTCCTCGGCCTGAACGGACATGGACAGCATGAGCAGAAGGGGGGCGAGCAACCGGGGAAATGGCATATGCGGACTCCTGAAGCGTGGGAAGAAGCGGTGCACGGCGGTCACGCCGGCACGGCCAGGATGACGTGCGAGGCCTTGATGAGGGCGCAGGCGCGCACCCCCACCCCGAGGCCCAGGGAATGGATGCTGTCGTTGGTGACGATGGCGGCCACGGTCTTGCCCCCCGGCAACTCCAGGATCACCTCGCCATTGACCGCACCCTCCTGGCAACGCACCACGGTACCGCACAGGCGGTTGCGGGCGCTGGTCTTCAGACTGTCCTCCGTGGTGAGGATGACCCAGGGCGCCTTCACCAGGGCAAAGGCCTGCACGCCTGGCACAAGTCCCAGGTGCTCCAGGCTGTCCAGGGTGATGATGGCGACCAGTTCGTCGCCGCCGCCGATGTCCAGGATGACCTCGGCATTGACGGCGCCGGGCTTCACGCCCTTGATCGTGCCGAGGAACTGATTTCTTGCACTGGTTTGCATGTCGAATCTCCTGATCAGGTGGTAGTACGCGTCGAAATCCGCTGTGATCTCGCCCAGCCGGGCGAGTACGCGCGCCCGTTCCTGTTCGAGTTGGCGGTGGGTGGCCACCAAACGGCGGCCGTAATCCGTGAGGTGGGTGCCTCCGCCCTGTCGGCCCCCGCTCTGGCGGGCTACCAGGGGCTGCTCGGATGCGTTGTTCAGCGCTTCGACCGCGGTCCAGGCTGCCTTGTAGCTCATGCCCAGGGCGTTGGCGGCGGCGGCGATGGAACCGCTGGCATCGATGTGGCGTAACAGATCGAGGGGATCCCAGCGCCTGCCGCGCAGCAGCGCCGACAGATCCCGGGTGTCCTGCCTGGCGGTCATGTGGGGCACATCCTTTCGATATGTCGTAAAACTACATAACGGTAGCCGTGCAGGACCGAAGCGCAATTGATGCGCGTCAATTTTGTGCACGGCGCCTGCGTCCAGGATGCCCTTGACCGCCCCATATCCCTGCCGTACACGCCTAGCGGGGTCTGTTTTCATCCATGCGACCCAGCCCGTGTCGACCGCCACCGGCGAGCCGGCACGGGCAGGATCCCGGGGCTGATAACCTGGCCTTATAAGCAAATACAAAAAATTGACTGTCTTCCCGCGGAGGGGACGAATACCCTACTGCCGCCCGGAGTTTTCCTCCATTTCTCTCCTACCCCCCAAAAATTCCCGCAATGGGTTGATTCAAAGAGGTTTTTCATGCGACTGATACTTCTCGGCGGCCCCGGCGCGGGCAAAGGCACCCAGGCCAATTTCATCAAGGAAAAGTACGGCATCCCCCAGATATCCACCGGGGACATGCTGCGCGCACATGTCAAGGCCGGTACCGAACTGGGCGTGGCTGCCAAGAAGATCATGGATGCCGGTGGGCTGGTGTCCGACGACATCATCATCGGCATGGTCAAGGAGCGCCTGACCCAGGATGACTGCAAGGCCGGTTATCTGTTCGACGGCTTCCCCCGCACCATCCCGCAGGCCGAGGCCATGAAGGCTGCCGGCGTGCCCATCGATGCCGTGGTCGAAATCGACGTGCCCGACGCGGAGATCATCAAGCGCATGTCCGGCCGCCGCGTGCATGTGGCCTCCGGCCGTACCTATCATGTGGTGTTCAACCCGCCCAGGGTGGCAGGCAAGGACGACGTCACCGGCGAGGACCTGATCCAGCGCGACGACGACAGGGAAGAAACCGTGAAGAAGCGTCTGGACGTGTACCACGCCCAGACCGAGCCCCTGGTGAAATTCTATGGCGACTGGGGCAAGACCGGCGAAGCCGGTGCGCCCAAGTACATCAAGGTGTCCGGCGTGGGCTCCGTGGACAGCATCACCAGCGCCGTGTTCGCCGGCCTGGACGCCATCAGAAAATAGGCCATGAGCGGGATTCCCGAGTTCTCCGCCGCCGACCACAGGCTGGTGCGCGCCACCCTGGGGGAGCGCTTCGGCGCCCAGGTGGCGGATGCGGTGGAGATCAAGGATGTGGAGACGGAAATCCGTCTGTCGCATGCCGACCGGGAGTTGACGGTGTGCCCCGCCCTGTTCTGGATCGTGGGCGACTGTGCCTTCGTGCTGTCCCGCACAGGGCCGGCCGAGTATCGGGCCATGTTCTACTACTCGGTGAAGGAACGCTACGGTACCGGTCGTGAGGACTACGACAACTTGGGCGACTGCGTCATCGGTCTGCTCAAGGCGCAGGAAGAGGAAGACGCCAGGCGCCAGGGTGAGGCCCGGGCCAGTGGCCGATGAATTCGTATTGACGGGGCGCGGGCGACCGCGCCTTTTGTTTAGGAGAGACCCAGCATGGCCAAGAAAAAGAACGCGTTCTACGCCCAGTCCGGCGGTGTGACCGCCGTCATCAATGCCTCCGCCTGCGGCGTCATCGAGACCGCGCGCAAGCATGCCGATGTCATCGGCAAGGTCTACGCCGGCCGCAACGGCATCATCGGCGCGCTCACCGAGGATCTCATCGACACCAGCAAGGAGACCGACGCCGATATCGCCGCCCTGCGCAGCACGCCCTCGGGCGCCTTCGGTTCCTGCCGCTACAAGCTCAAGAGCCTGGAGGCCAACAGGCGCGAGTACGAGCGCCTGATCGAGGTCTTCAAGGCCCACGATATCGGCTACTTCTTCTACAACGGCGGCGGCGACTCCGCCGATACCTGCTACAAGGTCTCCCAGCTGTCCGAGGCCATGGGCTATCCCATCCAGGCCATCCACGTGCCCAAGACCGTGGACAACGACCTGCCCATCACCGACTGCTGCCCGGGCTTTGGTTCCGTGGCCAAGTACATCGCCGTGTCCACCCTTGAGGCCTCCTTCGACGTGCGCTCCATGGCCAAGACCTCCACCAAGATCTTCGTGGTGGAGGTCATGGGCCGGCATGCAGGCTGGATCGCGGCAGCCGGTGGTCTGGTGGCGGATCACGGCATTCCCGTGGTGATCCTGTTCCCCGAGATCGAGTTCGACCAGAAGAAATTCCTCGCCGCCGTGCAGCGGAAGGTGGAGGAACATGGTTACTGCAGTGTGGTGGTGTCCGAGGGCTGCCACTACCCGGACGGCAAGTTCCTGGCCGAGCAGGGCACGCGTGACGCCTTCGGCCACGCCCAGCTGGGTGGCGCGGCCCCCGTGGTGGCCAACATGATCAAGGATGCCCTGGGCTACAAGTTCCACTGGGCCGTGGCCGACTATCTGCAGCGCGCCGCCCGCCACATCGCCTCCAAGACCGATGTGAAGCAGGCCTACGAGCTGGGCAGGAAGGCCGTGGAACTGGCGATCAAGGGACACAACTCGGTGATGCCCACCATCGTGCGGCTGTCGGATACGCCCTACAAGTACAGGCTGGGCATGGCCGATCTGAAGGACGTGGCCAACGTGGAGAAATTCATGCCGCGCGACTTCATCAGCAAGGATGGTTACGGCATCACCGACAAGTGCCGCAACTACCTCACCGGTCTGATCCAGGGCGAGGACTACCCCCGGTACGAGAATGGTCTGCCGGTGTATGTCACGCTGAAGAACAGGCCGGTGACGAAGAAGCTGAAGGAATTCAAGCTCTGATCACGGTGCGGGTGGGGCGCGGCGGCGCCTGTCCGCGGTCCGCTTCCCCGCGCCGTATTCATACCAGATGACCCTCGACCGCGCACGCCAGCTGCTGAAGGTGCAGGCCGACTTCGGCGGCTTCTACAACGCCAACTCGGCCAAGCTCATCCTCTCCGAGGTGCAAAAGGAGCACGGCCAGGTGGCGGTGGATGGTCTCATCCGGGAACTGGGACTGGAGGCGATTTTTGGCTTCACGCCGGGTACCCGGTTCTCGGGGGGCCTGGCCCTGGGCCGGGAGTGAGTCCGTGCCGGCGGGACGCGGATGCGGCGCTGAAGAAAGGGACAGGTCGCGGCAGGAGGAGAGCCGCAAGGGTGCGGTTGGATATTCATGTGGCTGTTCAAGGAGATAGATGATGAATGAAGGATTGCTGTTTGCCCTGGTGGCGGGGGCCCTGGCCATCGCCTACGGGGTCATGTCCATCGGCTGGATCAACGGGCTGCCCACGGGCAACGACCGCATGCGGGCCATCGCCGCTGCCGTGCAGGAGGGGGCGCAGGCCTACCTCAAGCGCCAGTACACCACCATCGGCATGGTGGGCGTGGTGCTGTTCGTGCTCATCGGCGTGTTCCTGCACTGGACCACGGCCATCGGCTTCGCCCTGGGCGCCATCCTCTCCGGCGCCGCCGGCTTCATCGGCATGAACGTTTCCGTGCGCGCCAACATCCGCACCGCGCAGGCGGCGCACCAGGGTCTCAACGCCGCCCTCAACGTGGCCTTCCGCGGCGGCGCCATCACCGGCCTGCTGGTGGTGGGCCTGGGCCTGCTGGGCGTGGCCGGCTATTACGCCGTGCTCACCGCCACCGGCATGGAGAGTGGTGATGCCATCCATGCCCTGGTAGGCCTGGGCTTTGGCGGCTCCCTGATCTCCATCTTCGCCCGCCTGGGGGGTGGCATCTTCACCAAGGGCGCCGACGTGGGCGCCGACCTGGTGGGCAAGGTGGAGGCGGGCATCCCCGAGGACGACCCGCGCAACCCCGCTGTGATCGCCGACAACGTGGGCGACAACGTGGGCGACTGCGCCGGCATGGCCGCCGACCTGTTCGAGACTTATGCCGTGACCATCATCGCCACCATGCTGCTGGGTGGCCTGATGGTAACGGGTCTGTCCGCCACCAACGCGGTGATCTATCCGCTGGTGCTGGGCGGGGTCTCCATCATCGCCTCCATCGTCGGCACCTTCTTCGTCAAGGCACGGGAAGGTGGCAAGATCATGAATGCCCTCTACCGTGGTCTGGCCGTGGCCGGTGTCATCGCCCTGATCGCCTTCTACCCCATCACCACCATGATGTTCCCGGAAGGTGTCACCGTGTCCGACATGGCCGTGCCCGTCTCCGCCATGAACCTGTATCTGGCCTCGATCATCGGCCTGATCCTCACCGCTGCCATGGTGTGGATCACCGAGTACTACACGGCGACGGAATTCAGTCCCGTGCGCCACATCGCCCAGTCATCCACCACGGGCCACGGTACCAACATCATCGCCGGCCTGGGGGTGTCCATGAAGGCAACCGCCGCCCCGGTGCTGGCCGTATGCGCCGCCATCTGGGCAGCCTACGACCTGGGCGGCCTGTACGGCATCGCCATCGCCGCCACCTCCATGCTGTCCATGACCGGCATCATCGTTGCCCTGGACGCCTATGGCCCGGTCACCGACAACGCCGGCGGCATCGCCGAGATGGCCGAGCTGCCCGAGGAGATCCGTAACATTACCGATCCCCTGGACGCCGTGGGCAACACCACCAAGGCGGTGACCAAGGGCTATGCCATCGGCTCGGCTGGTCTGGCTGCCCTGGTGCTGTTCGCCGACTATACGCACGCCCTGGAGGCCAAGCTGGGTATGGCCACCGCCTTCGACCTGTCCAACCACATGGTCATCATCGGTCTGCTCATCGGCGGCCTGGTGCCCTACCTGTTCGGTGCCATGGGCATGGAGGCCGTGGGCCGCGCCGCCGGTTCCGTGGTGGTGGAGGTACGCCGCCAGTTCCGCGAGATCCCCGGCATCATGGAGGGTAAGGCCAAGCCGGACTACTCCAAGGCGGTGGACATGCTCACCAAGGCCGCCATCAAGGAGATGATGATCCCTTCGCTGCTGCCGGTGCTGGTGCCCGTGCTGGTGGGCCTGATCCTGGGGCCACAGGCCCTGGGCGGCGTGTTGCTGGGCAGTATCGTCACCGGCATCTTCGTAGCCATCTCCATGACCACGGGTGGTGGCGCCTGGGACAACGCCAAGAAGTACATCGAGGAGGGCAACCACGGGGGCAAGGGCTCCGAGGCGCACAAGGCGGCCGTGACCGGCGATACCGTGGGGGATCCCTACAAGGACACCGCCGGTCCCGCCGTGAACCCCCTCATCAAGATCATCAATATCGTGGCCTTGCTCATCGTGCCGCTCATCGCCTGACCGGAGCAGCCGCGGCGACAGGACGGGCCGGCTTGCCGGCCCGTTCGCGTTGGCGCGCGATCTCATGCGCACAGGCGGTTCGACCGTCGCGCCACAGTGCGTGGAGTTTCTGTGGGCGATGCACGTCCAAGCCGTGCCAGGCGGGCCTGCGCACGTCTAGAATCCGAAGGATTGCGGATATCGCGATACCACCGGTTTTTCTCTGAAAGGGATAGTCATGAAACTGAAGCTCATCGCCGTGGCATTGGCCTTTGCCACCGCACCCGCCTTCGCCGCCATGGGCACCACCGAGATTCCCACCTTCGCGGGCCAGGCCGCCGCGGCGGAAGCCGCCAAGAAGGCCATCCCCACCACCCCCGAAGGCTGGGTGATGCGGATGACCGACTTTACCCGCAACATGTCGGCCTTCAAGGATCCGAAAACCTTCGTGTCATGGTTCAACAACGTGACCGAGCCGGGGTTCTATGTCGCCGCCATGCACGGCATGATGGATCCGGGGGGGTGGCTGAACATGATGAACAGCATGGCCCACCCCGACGCGGTGCGCAATTATCTGCAATTCGCGGACCCCAATATCTACCTGCGCTGGAGCGCGGCCAGCCTGGACCCCAACTTCTACACGGCCCTGCTCACGCAGCTGACCGATCCGGGCAAGCTCATGCGCTGGGTCATGCTGCCGTTGGATCCCAAGCTGTGGAACGTCTTCCTGAATACCCTGAACCCCAACACCTACATCCGCTGGGGTATGGCGCCTTTGGACCCGCGGGCCTGGAATCTGGCCGGTACCCTGGCCAACCCGGCGTTGTACACGGGCATGCTCGGCGCCGTGGTGAACCCCTACGGCTATGGCCAGGGCACCAGTAACTGGCTGACCTGGGAGCCCGCGCCGGTGGTCCAGGGGGCCGGCAATTTCTCCATGTGGGACCCGGTGGCCATGCTGGGAAACCTGTCCGGCTTCATTCCCGGCCTGCAGGGTTTCAGCCTGCCCCAGCTGCCCCAGATCGGATGGCCCACCTTTTCCGTACCGACCCCACCGGTCCCTGCGGGCGCACCCGCGGCTGAGGCCGCCGCTCCGGAGACACCGGCCGCGGCGGCAGTGCCGGAGCGCGAACCCGCGGCCCCGGCTGCGACTCCTGAGCCTCAGGCGGCAGCTCCCGCCGCCCCGGTAGCTCCGGCGGTCCCGGCGTCCCCGGTGGTTGAGGCTCCGCCCGCGGCGCCCGCGATACAGCCGGCAGTGCCCGCGCCTGCACCGGTGGCCACCCCCATGCCGGTCGTGCCCGCCGTGACACCGGCAGCAGAGATCGTGGCCAACAAGGTGGTGCTTGCCGGTGATGCCCTGTTCAAGCTGGGCAAGGCCGGTATCAAGGATCTGTCTCGGGAGGGCAAGGCCAGACTGGACGATGTGGTGGCCAAGCTGAAGGGCGTGGGCGAGATCGACCAGATCAAGGTGGTGGGGCACGCGGACCCGACCGGCAACGCCAAGGCCAACCTGAAGCTGTCCGAGGCACGGGCCAAGTCCGTGAAGTCCTACCTGATTGCCAAGGGCGTGAAGCCCAACCTGATCATCACCAGCGGCGTGGGTGACGCCCAGCCCGTGGTGCAGTGTGATGCCAAGCTGCCCAAGAGCAAGCTGAAGGAATGCCACGCACCCAATCGGCGCGTGGAAATCGAGATCCAGGCCAGGGCCAAGTAAAGACCCGCGGATAACGGCATACGATTGCGCAAAGGCCGCCCACGGGCGGCCTTTGCGCTGATCCGGGTCAGCCGGCCGCTGCCCCTGGTGGCGGAAATTCCGCTTCGCCCCCCGGGCTTACCCGTAGCCAGGAGTTCTCGTTCAGGCATACCTCGTGCCGGGCCCAGGCACGAAACTCGGCCAGGCTGCAATCTCCCGCCTTGCGCCGGCAGCGACCGGCCACACCACGATAGCGCACCCGTTCCACACCTTCTTCATCCCTTGCCAGGGTCACCACCAGGCGCACGCCCCAGGAACGGCCATAGGCCCCATTGCTGTAATACGCCTGCGGACGGATTTCCAGTGTGTGTTGCATGCTTGCGGACCTCAGGTGGTGAGGCGGCGGTAGATGTCCGACACCTTCATGGGCAATTGGCGCACGTCGTCCAGGATGATGTAGCGTGCGGCGCCGTACATGTGGGGCAGGTAGTCGCGTGCTTCCCGGTCGATGGTGATGCAGAACGGATGGATTCCGGCGCGTCGGGCCTCCACCAGGGCCATGCGGGTGTCCTCGATGCCATACGGCCCGCGGTAGCCATCGAAATAGTCGTCGGGCCGGCCATCGGACAGGGTCACCAGCACCCGGGTTCTGGCCTCCACGTCTCCGAGCAGGCGCGTGAGATGGCGGATGGCGAAGCCCATGCGGGTGTATTCCTGCGGCTGGATGCCGCAGATGCGGGCCTTGACCAGGTCGGAGTAGGGCTCGTCGAAGGTCTTGATGCGAAACAGCTCGCAGCGTTTGCGGGTGATGCCGGAAAAGCCGTAGATGGCGTAGCGGTCCCGCAGCAGTTCCAGGGCCTCGCACAGCAGGATCAGGGCCTCCCGCTCGGCTTCGTTGATCCAGCCCTTGGTGGAGCCGGACATGTCCACCATGAAGGCCACGGCGATGTTGCGTTCCGCCCGGTGCAGGCGGGTGAACAGGCGGTCGCTCATCTCGCGTCCGTCCCGGGCGTCTGCCAGGGCCTCCACCAGGGCATCGATGTCCACGTCGTCGCCCTGGGCCTGGCGCTTCTCCACCCGGTCCTCATCGCGCATGGCCTCGAAGCCGCGGCGCAGGTGCTTGATCAGGCCGGCGTATTTTTCCAGGGTGAGGCGGTGGAAACCGTCCTCTGCGGGGGGGACCTCTTTTTCCCGCATGACGCACCAGTCCTTGCGGTAATGCTCGCGGCCCATGTCCCATTCCGGATAGAAGGTGGCGCCCTCCTCGTGATAGGTACCCTGCCAGACCGAGTCCGGATCGGCGGTCTGCTCCACCAGCTGGCTGGGGTCGTATTCGCCTTCCCCGGCAGGCACCAGGTATTCCGGCGGGATCTCGCCGAAGTCCAGCCAGACGGAGGTGAGCAGGGCCTTGACGTCCTCCGGCGGCGTCAAGGGCAGTTCATCCAGGGTCAGTTCCAGATCCAGCCTGCCGGCCTCGTCATGGGCGCGCGCGCCGAACTGGTGTGGCCGGGTCCTGATCGCTCGCCCGGACCCGTCCGCCCGATGCCCGTGCTCCTGCAGCAGTTCCGCCAGCTTGACCCGCAGGCGGGCCTTTTCCTTTTCCTCGCGGCCCTTGCGGGTGGCGCGTACGGCTTCCATCCGGAGGCTGCCCTGATAGCACCAGGGTCGGAAGTCGGGCAGCCGCAGGGCCTGCGTCAGCAGTGCCAGGCTGTCCCGCAGGCCTGCATCGGCCTGGGTCAGGCGTTGGGCGAGGGGTGACCAGCCCGGGGGCAGTCCTTCACCCAGCTGCTTGCCAAGGTGGAGCATGTCACGGTGCAGGCCGGGCAGTTCACGCTGGATGCGGGCCGTCAGACGCAGGGTCTCCAGGCCATGCAATTGGTGCAGTGCTCGCTCCGGGTCCGGGAAACGCGCACAGGCCATGGCCAAATCGTCGCGCAAGGTACCGAAGCGGATCTGGGCCCAGAGCAGGGCCGCCATGGCCTTGGCCAGCTTGAAGTTGTCCGCCCGCGCGGGGAAGCGGGCCAGGACTTTGGGCAGAAAGATGGTTTCGGTGTCGGTGTAGGCCTCCTGGCCCTGGCGCAACGCCAGGCTTCGACCGGACAGACCGTGCAGGAAATTGCCCAGTACCCCGGCCACATCCTCGAACAGTACGCCGGCGGTCATTTCCAGCTGACGCCCGGCGAAGTGATCTGCCTCTTCCATCACCGTGAGGGCGTGACGCAAGCCCTGGCGGTCGTATACGTCGCAGGCCCCCAGCACCCAGGCCTGCATGAGGCGGCGATCCATGCCACCGATGAGGGCCGGTGCGCGACGGGCGAACTGCCAGGCGATTTCCGGGTTGGAGCTGGCCACCCGTTTGGTCCAGTCCAGGATGAATTCCTGTTCTTCCGGTGGCAGGGCGGCGATGCTCTTGGCCGTGGCGCCTACCTTGCGGAAGCTGAAATCCGCCTCCAGCCATTCTTCCAGCAGGGGCGTGATCTGGTCGGCGTTCATGCTCGTGACTCAGAAGATGGAAGAGGACAGCTCCTGGATGGCGGCCAGCATGTCGCCATCGTCGGTGAGGGCCTGGGCCACGGCGCTGCTGCAGGCACTCACCGGCTCGATGCCACCGGCGATGAGCTTGCCGGCGTGCACCAGCAGGCGGGTGGAGGCGCCCTCCTCCAGGCCGCTGCCCTTGAGGTTGCGGGTCATCTGCGCCAGCTTCACCAGGCGTTCTGCCATGCTGGCATCCACCCCGGATTCCGTGGCTACGATGCGGCGTTCCAGTTCGGCGGCGGGATAGTCGAATTCCAGGGCCACGAAGCGTTGCCGGGTGGATTGCTTCAGGTCCTTGAGCACGCTCTGGTAGCCAGGATTGTAGGAGATGGCCAGGCAGAAGTCGTCCGCTGCCTCCAGCAGCCGGCCCAGCTTCTCCATGGGCAGCGTGCGGCGGTCATCCGCCAGGGGGTGGATCACCACCATGGTGTCCTTGCGTGCCTCCACCACTTCGTCCAGGTAGCAGATGCCGCCTACCCGCACGGCCCGGGTCAAGGGTCCGTCCACCCAGGTGGTTTCTCCCCCCTTGACCAGATAGCGTCCCACCAGGTCGGAAGCGGTGAGATCGTCATGGCAGGATACGGTGATCAGGGGACGCTTCAGACGCCAGGCCATGTATTCCATGAAGCGGGTCTTGCCGCAGCCCGTGGGGCCCTTGAGCAGCACCGGCAATTTGTGACGCCAGGCGGCCTCGAAGATGGCGATCTCGTTGCCGATGGCTTCGTAATAAGGCTCTTTCTGGATGAAATGTTCTTCCGGGACGAGGCTGTGGGCGTCCACGCGGGACCTTTCTGGACAAGACGGTAATAGGCGACAAATTTTATCGGCTTTTTTGCTGGCCTCCCAGGCAGACGCTTCTTGACAGGCTGTAACCGCTGCTTACATCTTCACAACAGGCGGGACACAGCGGGCTTACAGCTCGGGCCCAGAGTGGGAAGCGTCCGCCGCCGAATGGTGTGGCGGCCGCCAACCCAAACGAGGAGTGACATGATGAACATCGCCAAGACCGTGAAAACCCTGTGTATCGTGGGCGTGACTTCCCTGGGCCTGCAGGCCGGTGCCGGCCAGGCCGGCTACGAGGACCATCGTGCTTTCCAGAACCCTTACATGCCCGTGCCCCAGACCCATTTCAACACTGACTTCAGGCAACAGCTGGAGGACATCGAGTCGCGCATGGACCGCCAGTTGCAACGCATCCTGAACGGCATGGAGCAGGGCAGACTTAGCATGCGCGAGGCCACCGGGCTGCTGCGGGAGCATCAGGACATCAATGCCCTGGAACGTCGCTATATGCGTGACGGACACCTGGGACCGCGGGAGCTTGCGGATCTGGACCGCCGCTTGGACAGTGCCAGCAGGCATATCCAGTGGGAGAAGCGGGATCGCGAGCGCACCGGGTTCAACGACCGCTTCGGTGGGGGATATCGCTGAGCAGGCCGGGCCCAGAAATGCGGAAGGCCGCCCGCTGCGGCCTTCCACATGTGCGCCAGGGGGCTGATCAGCCGCAGTCCTTGGTGCCGCAACCCAGATCGCCGGGTCGGCCGGGTTCGGCGTATTTTTCGTCCTCCAGGCGCTCCCGGTTGGCCTCATATTCGGCGCGGATGGCTTCCGCCCGGGACTTCAGCCGTGCCATGCGCGCCTCGTAGGCACCCTCCCGTTCCTCCAGGAAACGTTCGCCGAACAGGGCGTGCTTGAGGAAGTTGTAGCCGAATTCCATGAGGGCCTCGTCGTCCGCCAGCAGGGTGGCCATGACCTCCAGGGGTACGTCATAGGTCTTGTTGAAGGAATCGCTGGACACGAAGGCGCGGAAGCGGTCCACGTCATAGCTGGCCATGAAGAAGAGCTGGTTGGATACGGCTGGCGGCTTGCCGATGGCCGGCCCGGCGGACTTCTTCTTCAACACCAGCTGGCGCCAGCCCCGACCCTTCTCGTCGTAGACGTCCACGCCCTGTTCCTGGCGGTACGCGTCGATGCTCAGGGAGCGGGGTTCCTGGTGACCCAGGCAATGCCTTTCCTGCACCAGGGCATAGGAGGTGCGATCGGTGGACTCGTCCTGGTTGCGCAGGGACAGCAGGGCCACCGGGTAGTAGCGGCAGGCCGTGGGCCGGTCCTCATACACGGCACATCCCTCGGGTGTCATGAACCTGCACGCGGTACCTCCGTCCACGGGCCGGAACTTGACCCCAGGGGTACCGTCCTGGTCCATCTCGTAAGGCACGGTGTAGGCCTTGAGGAAGTCGCCGGAGGACAGGTTCAGCCGGTTCTTCAGACGGATGATGTCGTAGGGCGTCAGGGTGATGTCGATGTTGGAGCAACAGGCATTCCAGCAACCCACGCCCTTGTGGCAGCGGAATTGGATGACCTTGTCGCCGCCCAGCATGGTGGGCAGGACCGGGCTTGCATCGAAGGGGGCGTGGTCCGCCAGGTTCTTGTAGGGGGAGTCTGTCATGGGCAACCTCGGAAATCGGCAACGCATGGCGCTATATGGGGGCCAACGGGGTATCCGCAAGGGCGGATGGGCTGCCGGTTCAGGTGTCCGCGATCTGATAACGCTTGATCTTGCGCCAGAGCGTGGACTTGTCGATTCCCAGGATGTCCGCCGCCAGGGCGCGATCACCCTGCGTCTCGCGCAGGGTCTTGCGGATGAAATAGGCCTCCACCTCGTCCAGGCTGCGAGGAGGCAGGTAATCCAGCGAGCTGGTCTTCATCTCCCTGGGTGCCACCAGGCTGTCCGGCAGGCAGTCGATGTCGAGTTGCTCGCTCTCGGTGAGGATGATCATGCGCTGGATGATGTTTTCCAGTTCGCGCACGTTGCCGGGCCACTCGTGACGCATCAGGGCCCCCAGGGCGCCAGTGCTGATGCCGCTGATGGCCTTGCCCAGGCGCTTGCTGTGCTTGTTGAGGAAATAATAGGCCAGCAGGGCGATGTCCTCGGGACGGGCGCGCAGGGGCGGCACCTCGATTTCCATGATCATCAGGCGGTAGTACAGGTCCTCGCGGAACTCCCGTTTTTCCACCAGCTCGCGGATGGGCCGGTTGGTGGCGGCGATGACCTGGACGTCGACGCGGATGGGGGTGACGGCCCCCATGGGATAGAAGCTGCCGTCCTGCAACACCCGCATGAGCTTGGCCTGCAGGGCCAGGGAGGCGCTGTTGATCTCGTCCAGGAACAGGGTGCCGCCGTTGGCGGCCTCGAACAGGCCAGACTTGTCCCGATCGGCGCCGGTGAAGGCCCCTTTCCTGTAGCCGAAGAGCTCGCTTTCGATGAGGTTGTCGGGGATGGCGGCGCAGTTGATGGCGACAAAGGGACGGTCTTGGCGCTTGCCCCGCATATGCACCTGGCGCGCCACCAGTTCCTTGCCGCTGCCGCTCTCCCCCTGGATGAACACGCTGCAATCGTGGGCAGCCGCCGCCTCGATGAGGCGGCACAGCTGCTCGATCGCACGAGACTGGCCGATGAGCTCGCCGCTTTCCCTGTAGAGGCTCTGGCGCTGGCGCAGACGGCGGTTTTCGGTGGCCAGCAGATAACGGTCCAGGGCCCGTTCCACCACGCGCCGCAGCTCGTCGGTATCGAACGGCTTTTGCAGGAAGTCGTAGGCCCCGGACTTGAGTGCGGCCACGGCGGCCTCCACCGAGGCATGGCCGGACACCAGCACCACCTCGGTGCCGGCGGCGTGGCTCTTCACGAAGGTCAGCAGATCCTGGCCATCGGCCCCCGGCATGCGCAGGTCCGTCACCACCACGGCAACCTCGTTGTGTTCGACGAACTCCATGGCCTCGTGGGCGTTTTCCGCACCCGCCACTTCCAGGGCCTGTTCGGACTGCCTGACCACGGTCATGATGAGGCCGCGCATGGTCGGGTCGTCTTCCACTACCAGAATGAAGGGCGGGGACTCGCGGGGCGGCGCCTTCGCCGCGCTGATTTTCTCGGTCAATTCTCGCTCCCGCCCATGCCCGCGCGCTGGGTGTCCACCGCCGGCAGCTTGATCAGGAAGCGTGCCCCTTCCTGATAGTCCTTGTCATAGAGGATGAAGCCACCCCGCTTGGCCAGGATGGCGTGGCAGATGGGCAGGCCCAGGCCGCTGCCTTCGCCCACCTGCTTGGTGGTGAAGAAGGGGTCGAATATGCGGCTGTACTGGCCGTCCGGCACGCCCGGCCCATTGTCGGTCACGCTGATGATGGCGTAGGCATCGTGCAGGCGTGTGCTGAGGGTGATGCGGGGCTGGGCTACCCCATCCAGGGCATGGATGGCATTGACGAGCAGGTTGGTCAGCACGATATCCAGCTGACCACAACCCCCCTCCACGACCAGTCCTTGCGCCAGCAGGTCCAGCTCGACCTCGATCCTGTAGCGCTTCATGCGGCAGTTGAGGAAGGTCTCGATGAGCTCGCGGATCAGCTGATTGAGCTCACAGGTCTCGCCGCTGCAGCGATCCGCGCGCGCGTAGTTGAGAAGATCCTGGACGATGCGGGCGCAGCGCTTGGTCTCGTCGGCAATGTGTCCGGCGTATTCCGCCAGTTCCTCGGGCCGGTGCAGGGACTGCCGCAACAACTGGGCATAGCCCTGGATGCTGCCCAGGGGCGTATTCAGTTCGTGCGCGACGCCGGCGGCGAGCTGGCCCATGGCGACCAGTTTTTCCCGCATGGCCACGGTTTCCTGCAGACGCCGATAGGCGGAGATGTCCTGCAGGATGAGCACCCCGCCCAGGGCGTTGTCCTCGTCGCTGTAGAAGCCCAGATTGAGCGAGAAGTAGCGTTGACTGCCCGGTTCGCCGAGGCTGATTTCCTGGTTCAGGATGGGCTGCTTGTAGAGGAAGGCGTCGCGCAACAGGGCACGGTCGCCCTCGCCCAGGAGCAACAGGTCGAACAGGTTGCGCCCCATCGGGGATCGACCGGTGAAGAGCTCCTCTGCCTGTTTGTTGGCCAACACGACCTGCAGGTCGTCGTTCAGGCTCAGCAGGGCACCGGGCAGGCTTTGCAGCAGGGTGTTCATGCGGTTGCGCTGGCTGAGGAAGAGGCCCTGGCACTCCTCCACGGTGCGAAACATGGTTTGCAGGGTCTGCACCGTCTCGTTGTATTGGCGTGTCTGCCGGCCGGTGTAGGTCCATTGCAGGCCACGCAGGGAGACCGGATCCAGCAGGCCTTCGCGCGCGCGTATGATCCCGTGTCCCAGGCGGCGCAGGGCGAGGAACTCGCCCGCCAGACAGACCAGCAGGGCGGGCACGGCCACGCCCAGCGAGGTCTTCCAGAGGGTGGGGGCCCACCCCGCGAACAGGCCGTACAGACCAAGCAGGGCCAGCACGCCAAATCCAATGCCGAACATCATCACTGGCTTATACCAACAAAAAGCGGCCCTGTGGGCCGCCCCGAAAGAAATGGCAGGCACACGTGCCCTCCGCCTGCCCCGGGGCAGACGGAGGGCACTGCACCCCGCTAGAAGATGAACTGCAAGCCGAAGGTGAGCTGGGAATAGTCCCGTAGCGCCGGGATGGTCGGATGATCCTTGTCGAAGTCGGCCTTGGCATATTCCAGGGTCAGCTTGAGTTTCTGGCCATCCAGATAATAGTTCGCGCCCAGACTGTTCAAGGTGCGGTCGTAATACTCCGTCAGGCCGGTCCGGATGCCGTAATCCGCCTTGTCATGCCGCGCGAAGAACTGCAGGCGGCCAGGCCCCACCTTGCTGGGCAGCATGTAGCCGGCCTTGAGGTAATAGCCTTTGAGATCCCCGTTGATGGGGTAGTTGGGGTCGGGGGTCTGGTTCGTGACGCCCTCGGAGTCGTAATCGAAGTAGGCGCCGGAGAGCGTGTAGACGCCACTGGCGGCCGGGTATTCGAAGAAGGCATCCAGGGTCCAGGCCTTGTAATCCCTGGGGTCCGCGCGCATGGGATAGTTGGCGTAGGCGATATCCCGCTGATAGTCATAGGCCGCGCCCACGGTGAATACCTTGGAAGTGCCCAGGTAGGTGCCCAGATAGCCGTAGTTGAATTCCGGGTCCAGGAAGCTGTAATGCACGCGTGCCGTATAGCGGTAGTTGTCCTTCGGCTTGGCGGCGCTGTCACGTCCCTCGGCCACCATGAAACGGTATTGCAGTTTGGCATCCAGCAGATTTCCCCATAGCGCCACGCCGGTATCGCGCGTGCCGCCAAAGGGCGTATAGGCGAGCAATTCCGACCGGTCCAGGGTCAGGGGTTCCAGGCAGGCCTCCAGGTTCTCGCGCGAGAAGGTGTTCTTGAATTCACCGACGATGAGGCGCAGCGCGTCGGAGTAGTCGACGGTGATGTAGGCATCCCGCCAGAACACATCGTTGTCCGCGTTGGGGTACCCACCTCCCTCCAGCTGGGCGTAAAAGCCGATCATGTCGTTCATCTGGCCGGACAGGGCGAGCCGGTTGCGACGCAGGAACAGGTCGTTTTCGTCGCTCGAGCCGGGGCCCTTGAAGTCCTGATTCCAGGCCCAGGCCTGCAGGGCGTAGGTGAAGGTCAGGGAGCCCTCGTCGCCGAACTGCAGGGTCGGGCCGGCCTGTGCGGCTCCGCTTGCCATGCTCAGGGTGATGGCAGCGGCAAGACAGGATAGGGCCAACGTTTTTTGTGGATTCATATCGTGCGCTCCTGGCTACGGGTCATTTGTATTTGGCTTCGACCTTGGCCAGGTCGCTCTTGTGGCATGTGCCGCAGGATTCGGCACCCGATTTGGGCGATTTCAGCATGCCGCTGTGCGCCATATCCTCCTTCATGATGCGTGGGTTGCCCTTGTGACAGCCCACACAGGAGTTGTTGACGGTCTTGTGGTGCACATGCCAGGGGGACTTGCCGGCGTCCACGCCGGGCGCGGCGGCGCGCTTACCGTTGTGGCACTTGAAGCAGCTGGAGGCGCCCATGCCGCAGGCATTGGCCAAGGCGATGGGAGAGGCCTTGCGCAAGCCCTCCTGTACCACCGTGAGGGACTCGGCGCCCCATCCGTTTTGCGCGACGCTCTGCGGGGCGTCTTCCCGCGTGGATGTGCCGCCCAGCCAGGACAGCGTCAGGGCCACGGCGGACAGCACGATGCCCGCACGCAACCATTTGCCCAAGGTGTCATCGGAACGCTTCATTTGCCTCTCTCCTCGTCTGTGAATCGGAATGCTTCGTCTTGTCCTCGCCGGGCTTGGGGTTGACGTCCCGCAATCGTTCCAGCCCCGCCATGGCGCGGCGGATATCCGCCTCGCTCAGGCCGGAATCGCATGCGCATACAGACCCCTTCGCGCGGTATTTCAGCCGTGGCGAATCCCCCGCTGCAAGCGAGTGCACCTGGCCCAACGCCAGGCACAGCCCGCATACGCCGTATAGCCATTTGTGTCCCGTATGCATCAGACACTCCCGGTAAAACACGACATTCTGTTTTAAGCATGATCAATGCCAAAAAACAAAACCCTTAATAATCAATGTTATGTATGAATTCCGTTCAGGCGCCGCATTGCAGGAGCGCGTTTTGCCGTGTCCAGCCTTTCATATTGCAATCATGGCCCGGCCTCGACCCGCAGGGCGGTGAAATGGGTGCCTGCGGATTCCGCGATGCTCTGGTCCAGCAGTCTCCGGGATTTCTCCGAGAGCTTCAGGTGTTGGCGGTTGTGCTGGAACATGCGCTCGTAATGCTCCCGTGGTCGCACATCGGCGCGGGCCTCCACGCGCCAGCCCGTGCCCGCCGGAGCCTTGAACACTTGGCTGAAGACATGTCGGCCGCCGGCCGGGATGCGGGTGTCGGCCACCTCCCGGGTCATTTCCACGTCCGCCGTCCAGCCGATCACGTCGCGGCCCAGTTCACGCGGGGGCCTGCCCGGCTGGCGCAGGTCCAGCACCAGATCGATCTTGGCCACCATGTAGGTGGGCAAGTGGTGGCCGGCACCCTGGTTGCGCGCCTCCAGCACGGCCCGGAATTCATGCCCTCCCAAGGCTTCCAGGCGGAGTTCCAGAGCCAGGGCCTGACGCACCATGTCCGGGTCGTGGATGCCACGCCAGAGATGGCGCCCCTCCGGCATGTGGCAGGACTGGCAGTTCCGTTTGCCGGCGTAGGAACTGGCCAGCCACTGCGCGTAGGTGTCCTCGCGCAATTTGCCGGCGAGACGCGGCCCGTCTTGCGGAAATTGATGGCAGTGAGCGCAGAAGCGACTGTCCTGGAAGCCCGGTGCAGCGATGGAGCCGCCATGCGGTGTGCCCGGATTCGCGCGCTTGCCGGGAGGAGGGCCGTAACGCTGGTGGCCGCGTACATGGCAGGCCGCACAGCTCAGGCCCTGCAGATGCAGGTCCGCCGGCACATAGGCCGGCGCTCTGGTGGCGGGTGCGTTGGGCCAGCCCATGTCGCGTGCCAGCAGGGCCTTCTGCTCCGCCAGGGGGGCATGGCAGCGCAGGCAGTCATTGCTCTGTGCCGGCCCCAGGGTTTCCACCTGCCAGAGCAGCCCGGGCCCCATGGTGTGGCTGTGCAGGGACCCTCGCCATTGCTGGTACTGGGCCGGATGACACTGGCCGCAAGCCTGCGGCGCCAGCGAGGCCTCCAGATCGGAAAAACTGGTCGGAGGTGTGCCCTGCGGGGGCAGAGGCTCCGGCCAGTGGCCGGCAAGGAAGGCCGCCACGTCCTGAGACCCGGGTTCTGGGCTACAGCCGTGGAGTCCCAGGAACAGGCACGACAGAACTGCCGCGCAACCTGAGCGATATGCAGCTCGCAACATCCGCGCTCCAAAAAAAGGCCCACATCCGGTGTGGGCCCGAGGTCCGCATGCCCTGACTAGTCCGCTCAGCCTCCGCAGGGGTTGCCGGGGATGCTGCCGCCGCCGCCCGAGGGCAGGCTCTCGCCGGTCTTGTAGCCCTTGTCCTCATTGATGATCTTGTTGGTGTTTGCGGCGTACGGATCGGTCATGGTGCGCGGGTTCACCAGCGCGCTGCTGGTGGCCGGGCGGAAGAACGAGCGCGTGGTGGTCAGCCAAGGCGAGTCGGCCGGCAGGAGGTAGTTGCCGTTCTTGTCCAGAATGTTGGACATGGAGTTCCATTCGGTCATGGCGCCATCGTAAAAGCGCGTGGGCTTGCCCAAGATGACCGTGCTGACGATGCCGGTGATCATGGCCCGAAAGGTGGTCTCGCAGTAGGTGATGACGGTGTCTCCGGGCTGATAGGCATTGCCCGCGCCTACCGGCATGTAGTCGTGGCCGACGAAACCCATGCCGTTGACATCGGTGCCACCCGCAAGATAGGCCGCCAGGTCGGCCTTGGGCTTGTAGCTGTAGCCCTTGGTGGCATCCAGCATGAGGGTGTACTGCAGTTGCAGCGTGCCCCAGGGATGCCCCTGGCGCGCACCGGCATTCTGGAACGACCACATGTAGTTGTTGGGATTGGTTGGCGCGCAAGTGGCGCTGCCACAGGCCTGGGCACCAGGGGTGTCGGGGTCCGCGTCCTCGCCGCGCTCGACCATCTGGCCGGCGCTGTACTGGCCGAGGCTGCGCGCATCCCAGATGAAGATGCCGTCGCCCTTCACGTTCGAGTCGGACCCGGGCAGCAACTGCAGCAGTTGACCCGCGGTGATCTGCAGCTGGGTGTTGTCCACATGCAGGCTCTTCACCGTGAAGCTGCCGTTGTCGGGGGGTACGGAAGCGGCGGCCTGGAAGTCTCCCGCAGCCAGACCGTTGCCATTCAGCCACTGGTTGCCGCCGTTGAGGATGGCCAGGTGGGCCTTGTCCACGCCCCAGTAGCGCAGGGCGTACCAGATGCGGCCCTGCGCCATGGCGTTCGGATTGCTGCCGGTGCCCATGGCGGCGACGATCATGTCGCGACTGGGATCGATGTTGAACTTCTTGAGCAGGGCGTCCATGGCCGCGCCTCCGGGCACCATGCTGACCGTTTCGACCACTCCGTTGCTGCGGGTCTGGACCCAGTCCGAGGAGGGGGACAGATAGGTGAAGATATTGACGCCATCCGGCTTGATGTACTCGGCCCCGGCGGGACCGGCAGAGGACTGCAGGATCACCAGCTTGCCGGTGATGCCGGCGGGTCGGTTGTTCACCCAATCGTTCATCCAATGCTTCAGCGTGGCGGCGGTGATCAGGCCGTTCACGTTGTTGTCGTAGTTGGCGTCCGATTCCTGCGCGATCATGGCCGGGCTGTTGATGGTGTACTGGATGCCGCCTACCGTACCCGAGGTGGAGCTGCCACCGCCGCCACCGCCGCAACCGACCAACAATCCACCCGCCACCAGGGCGGCCGCCAGCCAATTCAATTGACCTTGATATTGCATGCCCATCTCCTCTCGCATCGATCCTCGTAAACGGGGCCGGATGACTCCGCTGTTCACTTCACACTCGCCGGTTTGATCACCATCGGCAACACTTCCCCCTCCAGGGCGTCGAGCAGGGCCGGGTAGTCGCCCCGCAGGAAAAACTCTTCCACCTCCGCGCCCGCTGCCCGTAGGGCCGGGGCGAGGCCGGCCAGGCCTGGCTTGTCCGCGCGAGGGTGGATCAGCAGCACCTTTTTCTTGTCGTTCATACGCAATACACCACGTCGCTGTAGAGGATGCGCGCGGCCAGGGCATCCAGGTCATGACCGATGTCGTCTATCGGCACATCGGCGAAATCCAGGGCCTCGCGCTGCGTGTCGGCCTCCGGGCCGGTCACGGGCTCGCCCCAGACGGCGATGGCCACGGCGTCATCCAGCAGGGTGAGGCCGCTGGCCATGCGCAGGGCCTCCACCTTCTTGTCCGCAGCCAGCATCAGGATCTTTTTCTGACGACTCAACTCGTTCTCCTCAGAACACCAGGACCCGGTCGCATCGGCGTACCAGCTCGGCGTCCTGGTACTGCCCGCCGATGACCACATGCTCCGCCAGGGCGGCGGTGTCCACCTTGCCTTCCGCGTAGTGGGCAATGCTGTGCTCACAGACCGACACCTGGGCGCGGCCTTCCCGCGCCCGACGCACGAAGCCGGGATCGGCCAGCAGCATCACTCCGGTATCGGTGAGGAAGCATTCGGCCTCCCAGCCCCGGTCCCGGACCGCATCGATCAGGCCCATCGTTTCGGTCAACCAGGCGGCATCGGTCACCACGATTCCCAGTCGCATGCCTCAGGCCTTCCGTATCTTCCAGATGAAGTTGCCCGCGTCTTCACTGCGCTGGAACACGTCATTGCCGTCGGATTCGCACATGGCCAGGATGGATTCGCCCGAGGACGGGTTGTCGAATACCAGGGTCAGCACGTCGCCGGAGCCCATCTTCTGCATGGCCTTCTTGGTGTACATCTGCGGATGGGGACAGCTGTAACCCTTGACGTCCAATGTCCATTCCCCCGCTCCGGTCTGTTCGAAGCTCACTGCCATTTTCGTCTCTCCTTTGCTAGCAAATGCCGATGCGCGCCGCGCCTCACAGTCCGAAGCTGTCCTCCCGGGACAGCTTCCAGTCCATCCACTTGGTGAACACCTTCACGCCTGCCAGGCCACCCAGCACCATGCCCAGCAGGAAGATCCAGCCGCTGGGGTCGCCATTGGTGACGGTGGCGAAGAACGCCCCGATGTTGCAGCCCATGGCCAGGCGCGCGCCGATACCCATGAGGATGCCGCCGGCGATGGCGAAAAAGGCGGTCTCCCAGGTGGGCATCTTCCATTTGAACTCACGCCGCAGCAGGGCCAGGATGGCCGCGCCCAGGATGATGCCGATGGACATGAAGCCGGGCGCATTGAGCAGCGGATTGGGCAGGCCGTTGTCCAGGCCGAAAAAGATGTTGTCCATCATGTCGATGCCCAGTCTTTCCATTACCCAGCCACCCCACTGGGCCTCCTGCGTGGTGATGTACCAGTAGCCCGGATCGAAGACCGTGTCCTGGATCGACAGTCCGTTGGTATAGCCCATGGCGGTCAACAGCTCGCCGAAGTTGAAGATCTCGTAATGTGCCCGCAGGGCTCCGGTCACATACATGTGCAGACCGGCAAAAATCCCCAGACCCACGCCGGCGAGGGCGGTGTTCTTGGAGCTGGTGCACATGTTCCAGATGCCAGCCAGCTCATCCCCCAGAGTCAGGGAAGACTTGCCCAGCCTGCGCACGTAGCCCTTGCGGAAGTAGTAGACGTACAGCCCCACCAGGAGCACGAGCACGGGCAGCACGGCATTCAGGAAGGTGTTGATGAGCACCGCCGTGACGGGGGACTCCGTGACCCCCATGATCTCGGCCAGGGTGGTGCCCTTCAGATTCCAGACGTAGCCGGCTGTGAAAAGGTCGAACCAGCCACGGGTGACGGACAGCTCCGCCGGCATGTCCTTGGCCAGAGCCGATTCGGCCCAGCCCGCTGGGGTCAGGCCATCGAACCAGCTGCCGCCGGCCACCACCATGGCCTGCGAGAAGGAGATGGCGAAGATCACCAGGGCGGAATTCAGATTGCCCTCGCCGGCCTTGTAGAGAGAGCCGGAGGCGCATCCACCCGTGAATACGATGCCAAAGCCGAATATGAAGGCGCCGATGAGGATGTGCCAGCCGAGGACGTTGGGATGAAAGGTACTGTGACCCGTCAGGGTGACGAGGCCGGCGACGATGGCGTACAGCGCCACGGCGATCATCATGCCCACCGCCATGCGCGGGACCTTCACGGCAAACAGGTCGCGCACCGCCGCCGCCATACAGAAACGACCATACTGGAGAAACAGGCCATAAATGAGCCCGAACCAGACATAGACCAGCAGGTAGAGGAAGCGGTTGTCGATGGACAGGGCCCAGAGGGAACCCAGGGTCACGGCGACGACGATCATTGCTGAATAAAGCCTGTGGCGGTTCAGCTCAAACCAGCTCGCCGATTGCATTGTGCTGACATTCGTATTCAATTCGCCTTCTCCACTTGCCTCAAGGTTTCAATCACCCGCCGGTCTCACGCTTCCTTGCGTAGATACAGGCGCCAGCAGTCCGATTCCCGGATGGTCAGCAGGTGCGAGCAGACCAGGGTATCGGCCAGTGACGGGAACGTCTCCACGGCAGCCGGGTTGTCTGTGACCACTTCGATGACCTCGCCCGCGTCCACCATGGCCAGAATCTTCATGGTCAGCAGCTGTGGTCGTGGACACATGGCCCCCATGCAGTCGATGACATAGGCCACCCTTACCGGACCGATGCCGGGCAGGATCTCCTCATGCGCCATCAGTGACCGAGGTTCCCGTGGTCGCTTGAACAAGTAGCCCAGCCAGTTCACGCATCTCTCGCGGATCAGATTCCCCATTTCTCCTAGCATGTCTTGTGCCAAACTATATTAATCTTTGCAATCAGATACATATGGATTGAATGCGCAGTTGGGTGGGAAAAAATTGCAATGCGGCCGGCGCGTCACCCGCGGAAATGGCTTTTTGCAATCCTTGCAGTCTGGAACCGATGCGTCGGCGGAACGGGACACGGGCACAAAAAAACCGGGCGCCTTGTGGGCGCCCGGTTGCCGTGTTCGAGAAGGATTACTTCTTGAACAGCTTGGACTTGTCCACCAGATCGACGTGGCGACGCTTGAAGTTGGTCCACTTCTTCGTCTGCTTGTCATAAATGGAGTTGCCGAAGACTTTCCAGTTTTCCTCGTCGATGAAGTTCTTGTCGGTCCGGTAGTAGAAGCCGGGATAACGGGACTCCTCGCGGAACTGGATGTGCTTCATGTGGGCTTCCGCCGTCAGGATGCGGTGGTAGTTCTCCCAGGCCCGCAGCAGCTCGTGCAGGTCCTTGGCGCGCATCTTCATGGCGTCTTCCTTGAGCATCTCCAGCTTCTGTTCGGCCACTTCCAGCATCTTGTCATTGGTGTTGTAGTAGGTGGCCACACCGGCGACGTACTCGTCCATGATCTTCTGCAAGCGGAACTGCAGCATCTTGGGCGTGATGTAGTTGGGGTTGACGTCGATGGCGGTGGTGTAATCCTTGAACTCCAGGTAGGTGCGCACCGGTCGGTAGATCTCTTCCACCAGGGCGTCGACGGGGGTATCGAGCTCCACCTTCAGGTCCTTGTTGTCCAGGCAGTACTTCACCATGGCCTTGGCTGCCAGGCGGCCTTCGGTGTGGGATCCGGAGGAGAACTTGTGGCCGGAGGCACCCACGCCGTCACCGGCGGTGAACAGGCCATTGACGGTGGTCATGCCACGGTAGCCCCAGCTCCAGCCGCGGGGCAGATGCGCGGGTACGCCGTCGATCTCGGGATCGGCGGCGGTGGGGGCGCCCACGTCGGTGGGGCCGGACACCCAGATGCCGCAGCAGCCGGAGTGGGAGCCCAGCAGGTAGGGCTCGGTGGGCATCAGCTCGGAATTCTTCTTTTCGGGCTCGATGTTCTCACCCACCCAGATGCCGCACTGGCCGACGCACATATCCAGGAAATCCTCCCAGGCTTCGGCTTCCAGGTGCTTCACCTCGCGCGGGGACAGGGTCTCGCGCAGCTTGCCCAGGGCGGTCACGGTATCCATCCAGATGGGGCCGCGGCCTTCCTTCATCTCCTTCAGCATGACGTGGTTGCGCAGGCAGGAAGCGGGCACGGCGGCCTGGCCGTACGGGGGATACTGGTCCAGCATGGACTTGTTCTTGCTCAGGTAGTCCTCGCCATAGCCGTTGGTGGCCTTGGCCTTGAACAGCAGGAACCAGGCGCCGACTGGGCCGTAGCCGTCCTTGAAGCGGCAGGGCACAAAGCGGTTTTCCATCATGGTCAGCTCGGCGCCGGCCTCGGCCGCCATGGAGTAGGTGGAGCCGGAGTTCCACACCGGGTACCAGGCGCGACCGGTACCCTCACCGACGGAACGCGGACGGAAGATGTTCACGCAGCCGCCGGCGGCCAGCAGGATGGCCTTGGCCTTGTAGACGTACAGCTTGTGTTCGCGGGTGGAGAAACCGACTGCACCGGCGATGCGGTTCTTGTCGTTGGCATCGTTCACCAGCTTGACGATGAACACGCGCTCCTGGATGCGGTCCATGCCCAGGGCCTTCTTGGCGGCCTCGGCCACGATCCACTTGTAGGATTCGCCGTTGATCATGATCTGCCACTTGCCGGAACGCACGGGCTTGCCGCCGTCCTTCAGGGAGGGCAGGCCTTCGCCGATGGCTGCGGCGCCGTCGTGACGCTCGCCGTTGGCGTCGGTCTTCCAGATGGGCAGGCCCCACTCCTCGAACAGATGCACGGAGTCGTCCACGTTACGGCCCACGTCATAGGCCAGGTCGTCACGGGTGATGCCCATCAGGTCGTTGGAAACCATGCGGGCGTAGTCGGCGGGATCCTGCTCGGAGCCGATGTAGGTGTTGATCGCGGACAGACCCTGCGCCACGGCGCCGGAACGGTCCATCGCGGCTTTGTCGACCAGTTTGATTTTCAGATCCATGCCGAGTTCGGCCTTGGCGGCGTCGGCCCAGCGCATGATTTCGTAACCGGCGCCGCAGCATGCCATGCCACCGCCGATCAGGAGGATGTCAACTTCCTCCTGGACTACTTCGGGATTGCCGAATTCTCCAGCCATTTTCAGTACCTCTCTAAATTACTTGCGAATCAGTTCAGCGGGGTTACCGGAACGGTAGCCACCCATGACGTCCCGGGTGAATGAGCCCACGGCGGTGATGTCGGCCAT
>JAKQCX010000024.1 GCA_029558905.1 Pseudomonadota bacterium | reverse complement strand
CCGGCGCCGTCCCTGGCGCCCAAAGCCCAGCTCGTCAGCGGTACACTTTGGCATTGGCGGAACTCCTCTCAATACGGCCTGGACACCTGCATTGGAGCGCCTTCCCGGCGGTTCCGCCGACCTCTCTATGAAATATCCGGGTTAGCAAGGAGGATAGGTTCCAGGGCATCCAGGACGAAGTCCGTGTGTATGGAGTGACTCACCCGCCAGCCCACGGTGCGGGGGGCAAACATGTCATCACGAAGGCCACATACGGCCGGTCCTGCCCGGTGGAAACACGGGCGAAGTCGGACACCCAAAGCGGATGGGGCGGTCGGCCTTGAACTGGTGGCTGACCCGATCCAGAAGGCACGGCACCTTGGCATCCGGAATCGTGGTGCGCGCTGCCTTGCCACGGCGTACGCCACGCAGCCGGAGCAGGCACATCAGTCACTCGACGGTGCGGCACGTCACCGCGCCGTCTTCTCGGTTGAGTTGGCGCCAGACCTTCCCGGCCCCATGGGCCCGCACAGCGGCCTGCCAGACGCGCAGCACCTACGGCAGCAGGTTGGTATCGCACGGGGCTCGCGGTGAGCGCAAGGCATTCTCCTGGAGGCAAGCGCAGCGCCGCAGACGCGGAGGCCTTTGGGATAGAAGCCAAAGGCCGAGACGGCGAAGACGGCACGGGGCACAGTCCGCAAAGCCTGACGGGCACCGCGCCGACACGTCTTGATCGCTCAGGGCATCACGCAGAAGGACGTGCCGAACGCTTCAATGCGGCTCAGGCATTCATGTCGCCGCCCCACGCTCCACCTCAACGGTGACGTGTGCCAACTCGTGGATGTGGGCGAGCAGCGCCTTGTAATGCGCAGGCTCTCGGGGCTCCCACGCCATCAGCGAAACAATCGCCGCGTAATGGCCGGGGCCGACCTGCCACACGTGAAGATCCGTGACCGCGCTGCCCGTGGGCGCGATCGCTTCGCGGATTTCTTCCCGGACTTCCTCGCCTTCGGCTGCGGCATCGAGCAGCACGCTGCCGGTGTCCCGGATGAGGCCCCACGACCATCGCGCGATCACCAGCGCGCCGACCACGCCCATGACTGGATCGGCCCACGTCCAGCCATAGCTGCGTCCCAGCAGCAGCGCGACGATGGCGAGCACGGAAGTCAGGGCATCGGCCATCACATGCAGATATGCCGCGCGCAGGTTGTTGTCGCGGGCCTTGCGCTGCGCGTGGCGCTCGTCGCGATGATGGTGGAGGTGGTGACCATGATGGGAATGGCTGTCCTTCAACAGCCATGCGCAGACCAGATTGACGATCAATCCCAAGATGGCCACCGCAATGGCCTGCTCGAAGTCGATATGGATGGGCTGGGTCAGACGAACCAGACTCTCCCAGCCGACCAGCAAGGCGATCAGGGCCAGCAGCACCGCACTGGCGAATCCGGCGAGGTCGCCAAGCTTGCCGGTGCCGAAGGTGAAACGCGGATTGCCGATGTTGCGACGTGCGAAGCGGTAGGCCAGTGCGGCGATCAGCATGGCACCGGCATGGGTGGACATATGCCAGCCATCGGCTACCAGCGCCATTGAGCCATAGAGGGTGCCGGAGACGATTTCCACCACCATCATGCTGGTGGTCAGTGCAATCACCAGCCACACCTTGCGCTCATTGCGCTGGTGGTCGCTGCCAAGGAAGAAGTGATCGTGGCCAGGCGTTGAGAAGCTGTTCGTGGTCATCAGTAAATCCGGGTTGTCATGTGTCCTACGGGGCCACCGGAAGGTGGAGGGTTTATTTCAGGTAGGTACGGATGATCTCGATCATTTCTTCGCCGCCCTGTTGCCGCGCCTTGTCGGTCGGAACGGCCAGGACATGCTCGCGCAGATGGTCTTCCATGACCTCGACGGTCAAGCCGCTAACCGCGCCTCGCACGGATGCGATCTGGCGCAGAACCTCGACGCAGGCGGCCTCGGCCTCCAGGGCACGTTCGATACCTTCAATTTGCCCCTTGATACGGCGCACGCGGGCGATCAGCTTGTCTCTCTGTCGAGTGGTGTGAGACATGATGAGCAGTCCAGTATGGTATAGGGGGTTATGTTAAACGATGCGACACAATGCATCGAACTGGCCCTGTTTCGTAGAGTTCTTACCCACGATTGACGAGGCTTACGTACGCTGCGCCTCGAACCGGTGTTGTTCGTGCTGCACAGGGCAGTGGTAGTCCTGCAACGAATGCAGTCCGCGATGATTGTAGAAGACCATCATCGCCAGCCCGTTGCGCGCGGAGTTGGGCAGGCAAACAGACGACTATCTTGGCGCGCCATGAAATGGCTGCAGGTGGCCCGCCTGCCGGCCACAATTCCACGTCCGGCCTCAGGGCAGCATACCGGACCGCCCCGCCTTCAATCCATTCCGCCCGGCGGGCCACCTACATGGCCGCGACGACGGCATCGCCCATGCCAGAGCAGGATACCTTCTCACTGCCCTGCGTCCAGATGTCGCCAGTACGGTAACCCTGGGCGATGACCTTCCTCACCGCGTTGTCGATGCGGTCGGCGCTTGCCGGGTCGTTGAAGGTGTATCTGAACATCATGGCTACGGACAGGATGGTGGCCAGCGGGTTGGCCATGTCCTTGCCGGCGATGTCCGGGGCGGAACCATGGCTGGGTTCGTACATGCCCTTGTTGTGCTCGTCCAGGGAGGCGGAGGGCAGCATGCCGATGGAGCCGGTGAGCATGGCGGCCTCGTCCGAGAGGATGTCGCCGAAGATGTTGCCGGTGACCATGACGTCGAACTGCCTGGGCGCGCGCACCAGCTGCATCGCGGCGTTGTCCACATACATGTGGCCGAGTTCCACCTCGGGATAATCGCGGGCGATCTCGATCATCACCTGACGCCACAACTCCGTGGTCTCCAGCACATTGGCCTTGTCCACGGAACAGACCTTTTTATTGCGTTTCATGGCGATGTCGAAGGCGATGCGGCCGATGCGGCGGATCTCCGACTCGGAGTAGCGCATGGTGTTGATGCCCTCGCGCTCGCCATTTTTCAACCTGGAAATGCCACGCGGCTGGCCGAAGTAGATGTCGCCGGTGAGCTCACGCACGATCATCAGGTCCAGACCGGACACCACCTCGGGCTTGAGCGTGGAAGCAGAGGCCAGCTCTGGATACAGCAGGGCGGGACGCAAGTTGGCGAACAGGTTCAGATCCTTGCGGATGCGCAGCAATCCCCGCTCGGGGCGCATGTCCCGAGGCAGATCGTCATATTTCCAGTCGCCCACCGCCCCCAGCAGCACGGCATCGGCGTCCTGTGCCAATTTGAAGGTGGCCTGCGGCAGGGGGTCGCCGGCGCTGTCATAGCCCGCTCCGCCGATGGGAGCCTCTTCCATTTCGATCTTCAGGCCATCCGCCCTGAGTACGTTCAGGACCTTGACCGCCTGGGCGACGATCTCCGGGCCGATGCCGTCGCCCGGCAGGACTGCGAGTTTCATGGGCTTCCTTTCAGGCGAACAGCCAAGGGACTTCCTGTCTGCGCCGGGCCTCGTAGGCCAGGATCCTGTCCGTCAGCTGCAGGGTCAGACCGATGTCGTCCAGACCGTGCAGGAGACGATGCTTGCGCTGGGCATCCACATCGAAGTCAAAGACCTGGTCGCCGGGCGTGGTCACGGTCTGGGCCGCCAGATCGATGTCCAGGCGATAGCCTTCCCGGGCGAAGGTCTCACGGAACAGCCGGTCCACCACCGTATCGGGCAGGACAATAGGCAGCAGGCCGTTCTTGAAGCAGTTGTTGTAGAAGATGTCGGCGAAGCTGGGGGCGATGATGGCTCTAAAGCCGTAGTCCTCCAGGGCCCAGGGCGCATGTTCCCGGCTGGAGCCGCAACCGAAGTTCTCGCGCGCCAGCAGCACCGAGGCACCCTGGTAACGGGGCTGGTTGAGCACGAAATCCGGGTTCAGTGGACGCTTGCCATGATCCATGCCCGGCTCGCCGTGGTCCAGATAACGCCACGCGTCAAAGGCATTGGGGCCGAAGCCGGTACGCTGGATGGACTTGAGGAACTGCTTGGGGATGATGGCATCCGTATCCACATTGGCCCGGTCCAGGGGCACCACCAGGCCCTGCAGCCGGGTGAAGGGTGTCATCGCGTGGACCTCTGGATGGCCTCTCCCGCCTTCTCGATGTCCTGACCCACGCCGCGCATGGTATTGCAGCCATAGATGCTGAACACCACACCCACGGCCACCAGCAGCAAAACCACCTTCACCACGCCCAGGATGATCCACTTGCGCGGGATGCCACCCCCTTCACTGTTCATGTCGCTCATTTCAATGCCTCTCGGATATCAACAAAATGTCCATATACAGCCGCGGCTGCCGCCATGGCGGGGCTCACCAGGTGGGTGCGCCCACCCTGCCCCTGCCGACCCTCGAAATTGCGGTTGGAAGTGGAGGCACAACGCTCACCCGGTTCCAGCCGGTCGGCGTTCATGGCCAGGCACATGGAACAACCCGGCTCCCGCCACTCGAATCCCGCCTCGATGAATATCCTGTCCAACCCTTCCCTTTCCGCCTGGCTCTTCACCAGGCCGGAGCCCGGCACCACCAGGGCCTGTTTCACGTTATCCGCCACCCTGCGGCCCTGCTGCAGGCCCCATTGCACCACGGCCGCCGCATCCCGCAGATCCTCGATACGGGAGTTGGTGCAGGAGCCGATGAAGACCTTGTCCACGGCAATCTCCTGGATGGGGGTATGCGCCGTGAGCCCCATGTACTGGAGGGCCCGTTCCCAGTCCGCCTGGCGTACCGCATCCGGGGCTTCCGCCGGATCCGGCACGCGGCCGTCCACGGGCACCACCATCTCCGGCGAGGTTCCCCAGGTAACCTGGGGGCGGATCTCCGCCGCGGTCAGTTCCACCACGGTGTCAAAGTGGGCCCCCGGATCCGATACCAGGGTGCGCCACCAGGTCACGGCCCGGTCCCACATCGCCCCCTTGGGGGCCTGGGGCTTGTCCCGCAGGTAGTCGATGGTGGTGTCGTCCACCGCCACCAGCCCGGCCCGGGCACCGGCCTCGATGGCCATGTTGCAAAGGGTCATGCGTCCCTCCATGGACAGGCCACGGATGGTGGAGCCACCGAATTCCATGGCGTAGCCCGTTCCCCCCGCGGTACCGATGCGACCGATGACCGCCAATACGATGTCCTTGGCCGTGACCCCCAGGGGCAGTTCGCCCTCCACCTGTACCAGCATGGTCCTGGATTTCTTCTGCCACAGACACTGGGTGGCCATGACGTGTTCCACCTCGGAGGTACCGATGCCGAAGGCCAGCGCGCCAAAGGCCCCATGCGTGCTGGTATGGGAGTCACCGCATACCAGGGTCACGCCAGGCTGGGTGAAGCCCTGTTCCGGACCGATGACATGCACGATGCCCTGACGCGGGTCGTGCATGCCGAACTCGGTGAGGCCGAAATCCTGGCAGTTGGCCCCCAGGGTCTCCACCTGGTTGCGGGATATGGGATCGGCAATCCCGGCCTGACGGTCCGTGGTGGGCACGTTGTGATCCGGCGTGGCCAGTATGGAATCGGCACGCCACAGCTTGCGCCCATGCATGCGCAGGCCCTCGAAGGCCTGGGGACTGGTGACTTCATGCACCAGGTGGCGGTCGATATAGATCAGGGCCGTGCCATCGGGCTCCTGGTGCACCACGTGGGCGTCCCACAATTTGTCGTACAAGGTCCTGGGGGTCATGCCATCACCGTCACACCATCACTGCTCGCGAAAACCACCCAATTGTCGCATTTCCATGGCTCTAGCCGCCACTTCCCACCCTGGGTGGGCGGCCTTTCAGGGCAAATATGCAGACCGCCAGCAACGCCATGCCGGCCCCCGTGGCAAATGTCATGCCTGCTCCCAGTGCATCCCACAGGGCACCGGCGACAAGGCTGCCCAGGGTGCCCCCCACCCCCAGAGCGAGGCTGTTGTACAGGGCCTGGCCCCGGGCCTGGTTGCGGCCGGTGAAATGCCGGTGCACCAGACTCATGGCGGAGGCGTGGTAGGCGCCAAAGGTCAGGGCGTGCAGCAGTTGCGCGAAAAGCAGCAGGGGCAGGTGGCCCGCCCCATGGCCGATGAGCAGGAAGCGCAGGAACGCCGCCAGCAGGGTCAGTAGCAGTACGCTTTCCACCCGCGCGCGGGCGAAAACCCGGGGCATGAGCAGGAAGACGCCGATCTCGCTCACCACCCCCAGGGCCCACAACCACCCCGCCAGGCTCTTGCTGTAGCCCAGTTCCACCAGATGGATGGTGAAGAAGGTGTAATACGGCCCATGCGCAGCGGTCATGAGCAGGCCCGCGAGGATGAGGGCCCAGACCTGGGGACGGCGCAGCACCCGGCCCAGGGGGGTATGTTCCTGGTCCGGGTGGCCCACCTGCGCCTCAGGGACCAGGTGCGCCGTGACCAGGATGCCCAGCAGCAGCAGCAACACCACCCACAGCACCAGGCGGATGGAGGCGTGGTCCAGGGCCGTCCCCAGCCCCACCACCACCAGGATGAAGCCCACGGAGCCCCAGAGCCGGATGCGGCCATAACGCTCCGTGTGCTCCCGGAGGTGGGACAGGGTGATGGCCTCCACCAGGGGCAGGGAGGCACTCCAGAAAAAGCTGATGAGGCTCATGATCAGAAACAGGGGCCAGAAGCGGGTGACCCAGAACACCCCCACGAAGGCGATGAGACAGACGAAGGCCGCCAGCTGCACGATGGCCACCCGCCGGCCGGTGCGGTCGGCGATGTGGCCCCAGACGTTGGGAGCGAAGATGCGCATGACCTGGAGCAGGGACATGAGCACGCCGATCTGCCAGGCATCGAAGGCCAGGGCACGCAGGTACAGGCCCCAATAGGGGGCCATCACGCCCACGAAGGCGAAATAGAAGAAATAGAAACCGGACAGGCGCCAGTAGGGCACGCCCCCGGCCTGCTGGCTCATGCCCAGCTCAGGCCTGGCCCGGGATGGGGGGGGATGGCGGCATCACATCGGCGTTCTGGGCCCGCTGCCGCAGGGCATGGTCCATGAGCACGATGGCCAGCATGGCCTCGGCGATGGGGGCGGCGCGGATGCCCACGCAGGGGTCGTGGCGGCCGTGCGTGACCACCTCGATGGGCGCACCGGTCAGATCGATGGAACGCCCGGGGATGCGGATGCTGGAAGTGGGCTTGATGGCAATGGAAGCGGTGATGGCCTGGCCCGTGGAAATCCCCCCCAGCACGCCCCCGGCATGGTTGGAAAGAAAGCCCCGGGGGCTGAGTTCGTCACGGTGCTCGGTCCCCTTCTGGGCCACGCAGGCGAAACCATCGCCGATCTCCACACCCTTCACCGCATTGATGCTCATGAGCGCATGGGCCAGATCCGCATCCAGGCGATCGAACACCGGCTCACCCAGCCCAACCGGCACGTTGTCCGCCACCACGTTGATGCGCGCCCCCACGGAATCTCCCTCCCTGCGCAGGGCATCCATGTACTGCTCCAGGGCCGGTATGGCCTCGGGGTCCGGGGAAAAGAAGGGATTCCGGTTGACTCCTTCCCATGCTTTGAAATCCACCACGATGGGGCCCAGCTGGGCCAGGTAGCCGCGGATGAGAGTGCCGTATTGCTCGTGCAGCCACTTCTTGGCGATGGCCCCCGCCGCCACCCGCGCCGCCGTTTCCCGGGCCGAGGAGCGGCCACCGCCGCGATAGTCACGGAAACCGTATTTCTGGGTGTAGGTGTAGTCCGCATGCCCTGGCCGGAAGGTGGCGGCGATGTTGCCGTAGTCCTTGCTGCGCTGATCCTCATTGCGGATCAGCAGGGCGATGGGGCTGCCGGTGGTCCTGCCCTCGAACACTCCGGACAGGATCTCCACCGTATCCGACTCCCGTCGCTGGGTCACGTGCCGGGAGGTGCCCGGTTTGCGCCGGTCCAGATCGACCTGGATCTCAGCCTCCGTCAATGCCAGCCCGGGTGGACAGCCATCCACCACACAGCCGATGGCCGGGCCATGGGACTCGCCGAAGGTGGTCACGCAAAAGAGCAAACCGAGAGAATTGCCGGGCATGGGCGTGGAAAATCGTATGACCGAAAAATTATCGCATGTCCGCATACACATGGTCGCGCAGGCCCCCGCGCCTGGACCTGGCGGGTACACGGCGTGCGCTCGTGCATGGATTGCGGTATTTTCACGGGCCTTCCTCGCTGCGCGCTCATGCCCCATGAAAGCCCTTGCCCTTGCATCGCTATCCCTGCTCTGTCTGCTCCCGCTGCCCGCCCAGACCGATGAGGCACTGACCGACGAAGCCTTAGAGGCCAGGCAGATTCATGCAGGCCGGGAGAAGGCCCAACCCTGTACCACCTGCCATGGCCTGGACGGGCTGCGTCAGGGTGGCGAGATGCCCGCCATCGGCGGGCGACGGTACGACGAACTGCTCTACCAGCTGGGGCGCTTCCGCCGCGCGGACCGCTTCCACCCCGCCATGACCCTGTTGCTGCAGACCTTCGACGTAGCCGACATGGCGGATGTCGCCGCCTATTTCGCTAGCGTGGATCGGGATCGGGCGACGCGGTCGAACCCCTACGTCGCACGCTGATCAGTCGCACCAAGAACGCAGCATTTCCAGCCCCCAAGCCACACCGAAACCGGTGATGTCGGAATTCACCGCACCCAGGCCACCCTTGCAGCGACTGGCTGACAGGTCCATATGCAGCCAGGGCACATCGCCGACGAAGCGCTGCAGGAAGCGCGCGGCCAGGATGTGATCCGCTTCGGATTCCAGGGTGCACTGCTTCACGTCCGCCACCAGGGAGTCCAGGGCCTGGTCGTAGTCCTCGGGCATGGGGAAGGCCACCACCCGCTCACCGCTGGCCTCGCCGGCCGCCACGGCACGGGCCGCCAGTTCGGCGCGGTTGCTGATGACCCCGCTCATGCGCTCCCCCAGGGCCACGGCCATGCTGCCGGTGAGGGTGGCGAAGTCCAGGATGGCGGCAGGCTTGTCCCGGGCCGCCAGGGCCAGGGTGTCCGCCAGCACCAGGCGACCCTCCGCGTCGGTGTGCACGATCTCGATGCTGGTGCCATTCAAGGCCGTCACCACCTCGTTCTGGGTGTAGGCCTCAGGCGAGAGGTGATTCTGGGCGATCGCCAGCCAGACCTCCAGGCTCAGGGGCAGCTTCATCTGGCTCGCCGCCAGCAGCAGCCCCAGGGCCACGGCCGAGCCATTCATGTCGTCGTGCATGTTGTGCATGTAGCGGGCCGGCTTCAGGTTGTGACCACCGGTGTCGAAGCAGATCCCCTTGCCCACCAGGGCAAGATGCCCGCCCTTGCCCCTCACCCCTTTTCCGGTTCGCCCCGGATATCCCAGCCTGACGATGGCGGCATCCTCGTGTCCGCTGCCCCGGGCCACGGCCAGGAACGCCCCAGCTTTGAGCGCTTGCAGCCGCCTGGCGTCGTACTCCTCCATCCGCCAGCCCCAGGCCTTGGCCAACTTGCGGATCTCGACCCGGTAGCTGGCCGGCGTCAGCAGGTTGGGCGGCAGCAGGGTGAGACGGCGACACAGAGTGTTGGCCTGCGCCAGGGCCTGTTCCCATTGCAGGTCCAGCCCCGCCACGCCATGCAATATCAGCCGCTGCAGGGGTTTGACCGGCCTGTCCGTCTTCCAGGCCGGCAGGGTCATGCCGTTCACGCTGGCCACGTAGACCGCCGCGCGGGCGGCCCGGACCCGGAAGTCGTCCGGGCCGTAGACGGCGATCCGCAGCAGTTGCGCCTGCTCATCCAGCAGGGGTTTCACGGCCTGGCGCAAGCGCTCGTGCCACTTGAAGGGCGTCGCATCAGCCTCCAGGCGCAGCCAGACCGAAAGCCAGCCACCCTCCAGTTCCAGGGTCAGGGGTTGCTCGACCAGCTCCGCGGCAGATTTTTGGCGCCGCTTCATGGCCGCTTCCACGGTCTGTCTGTCTGGGGCGCCATGCCAATCCTCATCGGCCGGAAGCAACACCAACAGATGACCCGGGTCCTTGCCCCGCTTGTGCAACGGGGCCCTGCGCTGGGTCAGGTGGGCCGGCCCGGCATCCTGGGGCAGCAAAGACTTCATCAGCACTCCTTCATATTGAAAACATCAATAATGAATATTGAAAAATTGACCATGACCCGGTGTGCCTTGGATAATTCGCGAGGTTGATCAAGATTGTTCCATGAAACCCCGATTCCATTAGCATTGCCCGCTGCGTGGCCCATCCGCACGAGGCCGCGCACGAAGACCTAAGGAGAACTCCTTCCATGCCCAACGCCCTGCCCGACATCGACCCCCAGGAAACCCGCGAATGGCTGGACGCCCTGGCCGCCGTCATCGCAGAACAAGGGGTCGAGCGCGCCCACTATCTGCTGGAGCGTCTCATCGACAAGGCCCGGCGTTCCGGCGCCTATCTGCCCTATAACGCCACCACGGCCTATGTGAACACCATACCTGTGCACCTGCAGGACAAGCATCCCGGGGATGTAGCCATGGAATCCCGCATCAAGGCCCTGATCCGCTGGAACGCGGTGGCCTGTGTCATGCGCGCCAATGAAAAGGCCCCGGGTGTGGGCGGCCATATCGCCAGCTTCCAGTCCTCCGCCACCCTGTATGAGGTGGGCTTCAACCATTTCTTTCGTGCCCCGCACGACCAGCATGGCGGCGATCTGGTGTTCTTCCAGGGTCATTCCTCCCCAGGCATCTATGCCCGGGCCTTCCTGGAGGGCCGCATCGACGAAGAACAGATGGCCAACTTTCGCCAGGAAACCGGTGGCCGGGGCATCCCCTCCTATCCCCACCCCTGGCTCATGCCGGATTTCTGGCAGTTCCCCACCGTTTCCATGGGCCTGGGCCCCCTGCAGGCCATCTACCAAGCCCGCTTCCTCAAGTACCTGCATGATCGCGGCATCGCCGACACCTCCGGCCGCCATGTCTGGACCTTCCTGGGGGATGGTGAGACCGACGAACCCGAGACCCTGGGGGCCATCACCCTGGCCTCCCGGGAGAAACTGGACAACCTGATCTTCATCATCAACTGCAACCTGCAGCGCCTGGATGGCCCGGTGCGCGGCAACGGCAAGATCATCCAGGAACTGGAGGCCGCCTTCCGCGGCGCGGGCTGGAACGTCATCAAGGTGATCTGGGGCTCCTACTGGGACCCCCTGCTGGCCATGGATACCCACGGCCTGCTGCAAAAGCGCATGGAAGAATGCGTGGACGGCGAATACCAGAACTTCAAGGCCAAGGGTGGTGCCTATACCCGGGAACATTTCTTCGGCAAGTATCCCGAACTGAAGGAGATGGTGGCGGCCATGTCCGATGAGGACATCTGGCGCCTGAACAGGGGTGGGCATGACCCCCACAAGGTCTATGCCGCCTATGCGGCGGCGGTGAGGCACACCGGCCAGCCCACGGTGATCCTGGCCAAGACCGTGAAGGGCTACGGCATGGGCGCGGCGGGCGAGGCCCAGAACCCCACCCACCAGCAGAAGAGGATGGACCTGGAATCCCTGCGGGCCTTCCGCGACCGCTTCCGGATCCCCATCGCCGACGCGCAGCTGGAACGGCTGCCCTTCTACCGTCCGGAGGCCAACAGCCCGGAGATGCAATACCTGCATGCCAGGCGCGCCGCCCTGGGGGGCTACCTGCCCATGCGTCGGCGGAAGGCGGAGGCCCTGATGGCCCCGCCTCTGTCCACCTTCCAGGCCATGCTGGAGGCCACCGGCGAGCGGGAGATCTCCACCACCATGGCCTTCGTGCGCATCCTCACCACCCTGCTGCGCGACAAGGCCCTGGGTCGCCATGTGGTGCCCATCATCCCGGACGAGGCACGCACATTCGGCATGGAGGGACTGTTCCGCAGCGTGGGCATCTATTCCTCCGTGGGGCAGCTCTACGAGCCCGTGGACTCGGACCAGGTCATGTATTACCGGGAGGACAAGGGCGGCCAGATCCTGGAGGAGGGCATCAACGAGGCCGGCGCCTTCTGCTCCTGGCTGGCGGCCGCCACTTCCTACAGCACCAATGCCGTACAGATGGTGCCCTTCTACATCTACTACTCCATGTTCGGCTTCCAGCGCGTAGGGGACTTCGCCTGGGCCGCCGGCGACTCCCGCGCCCGCGGCTTCCTTCTGGGCGGCACCGCCGGACGCACCACCCTCAACGGCGAAGGCCTGCAACACGAGGATGGTCATTCCCAGCTGCAGGCCGCCCTGATCCCCAATTGCATCTCCTACGATCCCACCTTCCATTACGAGCTAGCGGTGATCATCCAGGACGGCCTGCGGCGCATGCACCAGGAACAGGAGGACGTGTTCTATTACATCACCGTGATGAACGAGAACTACAGCCACCCGGCCCTGCCCAAGGGGGCCGAGCAAGGCATCCTCAAGGGGCTGTACCGCCTCTCCGAAGGCGGCAAGACAAAAGGCAAGGCCCGCCGCGGCGGCAAGGCCTCGCCCCGGGTCCAGCTGCTGGGCTCCGGCACCATCCTGCGTGAGGTTCTGGCCGCCGCCGAGCTGCTGGAGAGCGACTGGGGTGTGGCCGCCGATGTGTGGAGCGCCACCAGCTTCAACGAACTTCGGCGGGAAGCCCAGGAGGCACACCGCTGGAACATGCTGCACCCGGACAGTAAGCCCAGGACATCCCATGTCGAGCAGTGCCTGGACGGCACCGATGGCCCCATCATCGCCTCCACCGACTACATACGTGCCTTTGCCGACCAGATCCGGCCCTATGTGCATCGCCGCTACGTCACCCTGGGCACCGACGGCTTTGGCCGCTCCGATTCCCGTCAGGCCCTGCGCGCCTTCTTCGAGGTGGATCGCCATCACGTGGTCCTGGCCGCGCTCAAGGCCCTGGCCGACGACGGCGTGCTGCCGCTGAGCAAGGCCGTGGAAGCCATCAGGCGGTACGGCATCGATGCCGAGCGGCCCAACCCGCTGACCGTGTAAGGAGACGCAGGCATGTCTATCAAGGAAGTCGTCGTCCCCGACATCGGCAATTTCGAGAACGTGGAAATCATCGAGGTCATGGTGAAGCCCGGTGACAGCCTGGCCAGTGATGACCCCATCATGACCGTGGAGTCCGACAAGGCCGCCATGGACATCCCCGCGCCCTTCGCCGGCACGGTGAAGGAGCTGAGGATCAAGGTGGGCGACAAGGTCTCCGCCGGCTCGCCGATGCTGCTGCTGGACACGGCGGCAGAGGAAAAACCCGGCCCGGCCGTCGCCGCCCCGGTGGTGAAGTCCTTCGTGCCGCCCGCCGCCGAGGCCGCGGCCGCCGTGCCGCCCCCCACCCATCCCGTACCCGAGGCCCCCGCCACCATTCCCCCCAGACACCGGCCCGATCCCGTCGCGTCCCATGTGGAGTTCGCGCCGGGCAAGCCCGCCCATGCCAGCCCGGCGGTACGCCGTTTTGCCAGGGAGCTGGGCATCGAGGGGGAGGGCCTGAACCATATCAGGGGCAGCGGGCCCCGGGGCCGCATCACCCGGGAAGACGTGCAGGCCTGGGTGAAGGGTGAGCTGGCCAAGCCCCGGGGCGAGGGACTGGGCGGGGCCACCGGTCTGGCCGTACCCCCGGCGCCGGTCATAGACTTCAGTCAGTTCGGCGAGATCGACACCCAGCCCCTGTCCCGCATCAGGAAGCTGTCCGGGGCCAACCTGCACCGCAACTGGGTCACCGCCCCGCACGTCACCCAGTTCGACGAGGCGGACATCACCGATCTGGAGGACTTCCGCAAGTCCATGCTGGAGGAGGCGGCCAAGCGCGGCGTCAAGCTCACCCTGCTGGCCTTCCTCATGAAGGCCGTGGTGAACGCCCTGCGCGCCTTTCCCCAGTTCAACGCCTCCCTGGCCGCCGAAGGCGAGAACCTGGTGCTGAAGAAATACTTCCACGTGGGCTTCGCCTGCGACACCCCGGACGGTCTGGTGGTGCCGGTGATCCGCGACGTGAACAAGAAGGACGTGCTGGACATCGCCCGGGAACTGGCGGATCTGTCCGAACTGGCGCGGGAGCGCAAGCTCAAGGTGGACGCCATGCAGGGCGGCTGTTTCACCATCTCCAGCCTGGGAGGGATCGGCGGCACCGCCTTCACCCCCATCATCAACTGCCCGGAAGTGGCCATCCTGGGGGTCTCCCGGGCAGAGTTCAAACCAGTCTGGGACAAGGCCGGCAAGGTCTTCGAACCCCGTCTGATGCTGCCCCTGTCCCTATCCTACGACCACCGGGTGATCGACGGTGCCGACGGCGCCCGCTTCACCAGTCACCTGCGCGCCATGCTCTCCGACGTCAGGCGCCTGCTCCTCTGAAGGCGAGGAGTGGGGAGCCGGAAACCCCTGCCCACTGCCAACCCACCATACTCCACCTTCCAGACACCAACCATGAGCCAAGGCATAGAAATCCAGGTCCCCGATATCGGCAACTTCAAGGATGTGGAGGTCATCGACCTCCTGGTGCGGCCGGGTGACCAGGTGGACGAGGACACTGCCCTCATCACCGTGGAGTCGGACAAGGCTGCCATGGATATCCCCTGTCCCCAGGCCGGTGTGGTGGAGAAGCTGCTGGTGAAGGTGGGGGACAAGGTCTCCCAGGGCTCTCCGATCCTGCTGATACACGCTACCCATGCCGCATCCGATCCCTCCCCCGCCAGCGGGGAGGGAACAGGAGGAGGTGGCAAGCCATCCTCCGACACCTCGGAAACATCCCCGTCTCCCCAACCCTTGCCGGCCACGGGGCAGGAGGCGCATTTGCACGCCCAGGTCCTCGTGCTGGGAGCCGGCCCCGGTGGCTATACCGCCGCCTTCCGGGCCGCGGACCTGGGCCTGAGGGTGGTGCTGGTGGAGCGGCATGCCAGTCTGGGCGGTGTGTGTCTCAACGTGGGCTGCATCCCCTCCAAGGCCCTGCTGCATGCCGCCCGCCTCATCACCGAGGCGGAGGAGATGGCGGCCCATGGCGTCAATCTTGGCAAACCCAAGGTGGACCTGGACAGGCTGCGAGCCTGGAAGTCGGACGAGGTGGTGGGCAAGCTCACCGCTGGCCTGGCCCAGCTGGCGAAACAGCGCAAGGTCACGGTGGTGCATGGCGAGGCCCGCTTCACCGGCCCCCACAGCCTGGAGGTCATCACGGCCGGGGGGCCACGGAGCATCTCCTTCGAGCAGGCCATCATCGCCGCCGGCTCCGAGACCGTCAAACTGCCCTTCCAACCGGACGATCCCCGGGTCATGGGCTCCACCGGCGCCCTGGCCCTGACAGACATCCCCAAGCGTCTGCTGGTCATCGGCGGCGGCATCATCGGCCTGGAAATGGGCACGGTCTACGACGCCCTGGGCAGCCGCGTCACGGTGGTGGAACGGGGTGGTCAGCTCATCACCGGCTGCGATGCCGACCTGGTGAAGCCCCTGTTCAAACGCATGGGCAAGCGTTTCGAGAAGATCCTGCTCAACACCGGGGTTACTGCCATGGAGGCCAGGAAGGATGGCATCCACGTCAGCCTCAAGGCGGGCGACCAAGAGGACCGACAGGTCTATGACCGGGTGCTGGTGGCCATCGGCCGCCATCCCAACGGCAAGGCCATCGGCGCGGAGGCCGCCGGCGTGACGGTGGACGGGCACGGTTTCATCCCGGTGGACCGGCAGATGCGCACCAACGTGCCGCACATCTTCGCCATCGGCGACATCGTCGGCCAGCCCATGCTGGCCCACAAGGCGGTGCACGAGGGCAAGGTAGCGGCCGAGGTCATCGCCGGCCAGAAGGTGGAATTCCAGGCCCTGGCCATCCCCTGCGTGGCCTACACCGATCCGGAAGTGGCCTGGGTGGGGGTCACGGAAACGGAAGCCAAGGCCCAGGGCCTGGAGATCGAAACAGGTGCCTTCCCCTGGGCAGCCAGCGGCCGGGCCCTGTCCATCGCCCGTACCGAGGGCCTGAGCAAGCTCATCCTGGACAAGGCCAGCGGCCGTGTCATCGGCGCCGGCATCGTGGGCATCAACGCCGGCGAGTTGCTGGCGGAGGCCGTGCTGGCCATCGAAATGGGCGCCACGGCGGAAGACCTGGGCCTCACCATCCATGCCCACCCCACCCTGTCCGAGACCCTCTGTTTCGCCGCGGAAATGATCACCGGCAGCATCACCGATCTGCTGCCCGCACGCAGGAAATGACGCCCGTCCGCCACGGATGAGATCACTCTGCGCATCGACACCCCGAATCCCCCGCAAGTGGCACGGGGCCCTGTGGGTACGGCGTGGCGGCCCCACGACCAGCCCCTTGCGCTAACGGGTCGCCGACCGGGCAATCGCGCTTACTACACACCCAGGCACGGCGCTTGGCGCCGCAACCTGTTGTTTTCAGTCGAGAAGATGGGACGCCATGCCGTCGGCCAGCTTGGGCTCGAACCAGGTGGATTTGGGGGGCATGACCTCGTTGGCGTCGGCCACGGCCATGAGGTCTTCCATGCGGGTGGCGTGCAGGGAGAATGCCAGGGCCATCTCGCCGGAGTCCACGCGTTTTTCCAGCTCCGCCAGACCACGGATGCCACCCACGAAATCGATACGCTTGTCCCGACGCGGGTCCGTGATGCCCAGGATGGGGGAGATGAGGTGATCTTGCAGCAGGCTCACGTCCAGGCGGGCCACTGGATCCTGGTGCGGGATGAGATCGCCCCGGATGGTGAGACGGCTCCAGCGGCCGTTCAGGTACATGCCGAATTCACCCGGATGGGCGGGCCTTACCGCCGTGTCCGCCATTTCGATCATGAAGCATTCCGCCACCCGGGCCATGAACTGGGACTCGGAGAGGCCGTCCAGGTCCTGGATGACGCGGTTGTAGTCGAGGATACGCATCTGGTGGTGGGGGAAGATCACCGACAGGAAGTGGTTGTAGGCCTCCTGGCCGGTGTGCCGGGGGTTGGCGGCCTTGCGCGCGGCGCAGATGCGCGAGGCTGAGGCGGAGCGGTGGTGGCCATCGGCGATGTACAGGGCCTGCATGCCGTCGAACAGTTCCGTGAGCCGGGCCAGGACGGCGGCTTCCCGGATCACCCACAGGGTGTGGCGCACACCGGATTCCGGGGCTACGCTGTCGGCCTCGGGCTCACTCTGGGTGGCCGTCGCCAGGATGGCATCCACTTCCGGGGCGGCAGGGTAGGCCAGAAGCACGGGGCCGGTCTGGGCGTTGAGGGCCTCGATCTGACGCACCCGGTCATCTTCCTTGTCCGGGCGGGTGAATTCGTGCTTGCGGATGCGGTTGCGGTCGTAATCCGCCACGCTGGCGCTGGCCACCAGGCCCACCTGCACATGCTCACCCATGATCAGGCGGTAGACGTAGTAGCAGGCTTGCACATCCCGCACGAGCACACCGGCGGCCAGCATCTTCTGCAGGTTTTCCGCGGCCTTGGCATAGACCTCCGGGGCATGGGGGTCGGCACCCGCCGGCAGGTCGATCTCGGGCTTGGAAATGTGCAGGAAACTCCAGGGGCGCCCCTCGGCCAGAACCCGGGCCTCCGCGGTGTTGAGTACGTCATAGGGTGGAGCGATGACTTCCGTGGCCCGGCCGGGGGCGGGCCGCAGGGCGGCAAAGGGTCGAATCAGGGACATTGGGCCATTCCAGGGTGAATAATGGCGTCATTTTAGCCGCTGCCCCCCACTCCCGGCCGTTTACGCACCACCATGCGCCCCCCCCGCCTCGATGAAAGCCAGATGAATCGGCTGGACTGGTTCATGCAGACGCTCTACATGGCCTGGCGCCTGTTCGTGAAGCATGAGCTGACGAATCATGCCGCCGCCACGGCCTTCTACTTCCTGCTCTCCACCGCGCCCCTGGTGCTGCTGCTCACCTATGCCGCCCAGTACCTGGCCAGCCTGGCAGAGGCTTCGGACTTCGCGGTGCTGCTGCTGGCCGCCCTGTATGAACGTTTCCGCCTGGAGGATCTGACCCGCCTGGGCCTGATCCCCCAGCGCGCCCAGCTCGCGGCCGGCGGTGTGGGCCTGCTCACCCTGCTGCTGTCCTCGCGTGGCTTGATCAAGTCCCTGCAATCCGCCTTCCGGGTGATCTTTCCCGTGGAGACGCGACGCAAGTTCGTGGTGAACTGGACCCTGCCCCTGATCATCATTCCTCTGGTCTTCGGTCTGGTGCTCCTGGCGGTGGTGGTGCAGGCCAGCCTGAATTTCTTCCTGCAGACCGACCTGCTGGGGGTGGGCAAGGCCCTGCTATTCAAAGGCCTGAACGCGGCTTTCATCCTGCTGAGCATCTGGGGACTGATCTATCTGGCCTTCCGTCGACTGCCCCTGGAGCTCCCTCCCAGGAGACCGGCCCTGCTGATCAGCGCCCTGGCCACCCTGACCCTGGTGGGTCTGTTCCTGGGCTTCGGCCACTTTTTCCGGGTGGAGAAATACCAGGCCATGTATGGCGCCCTGGGCGGGGTGGTATTCATCCTCATCGGTGCCTATTTCGCCTGCCTGACCTTCTATTTCTGGGCACAGTTCCTCCACGCCCTCACCAAGGTGGACGTGGCGGCCCTGGAAAAGCTCTTTCTGCAAGGCGAGGAAGGGGGTGGCAATCGTCTGGAAGGCCTGGTCTTTGCTCGCGCCAATCGCCTGCTGGCCAAATACGGCCGGGTATTCGCGCCCGGGGATAGGCTGATCACCGAAGGCGAAGCCGGTCAGGAGGCCATCCTCATACACAGCGGCCGTGTAGGGGTGTACAAGCATCTGGAACAGGGCGAAAGGAAGCTGGTGGAACTGGAAGCCGGCAGCCTCATCGGCGAGATGGCCTACCTGCTCAACGAACCCCGTACCGCCAGCGTGCGGGCAGAAACCGAGGTCACCGCCCTGGTGCTGCCTCCACAACTTCTGGAAGAGCTCATGCGCTTCTCCGCCCCCCTCTCGCGCCGCATCATCGGCACCCTGGCACAACGCCTCATGCACATGAACATGGCCCAGAGGTGAGTCGAGGGAGGAGGTGCAAAGCTTCCTCTCGGCGTGGAATGGACGATGACGGCCCATCGCTGGCAACGCTCATGGAAACCCGAAGATTCCTCACTGCGTTCGGAATGACACGTGCAGCCTGCCGCATCCGCCCGGCGGGACCATCAAGGCCCATGCACCCCTCGGCCGCATGCGCGAACGACACGTGCGGCCTGCCGCTTCCGTCGGGCAAGACAACAGGCCTGTCCCTTCGACCGACACCCGCCTTGTCATTGCGACCGAAGGGAGAAATCCTCGCCGGGCCCGACCTCTTCCGGCCTGTCCGCACCCCGCCCGGTGGGCATCCATACGACGTCGCATACCCCCTGCTTCTGTACATGCACGGATGAAACCGGTTTTTTTCGGATAATTCCCCTTTTTCCACGCCGTATCCATGCAGTATCTGCCTGATTTCCCACTCCCCGGCCAGCGCCGTCGCCTTGCCCTGCCGCCGGGATCCGCCGACAGCCTGATCCTTGCCCGTCTGGCGCCCGCCCGGCACTTGCTGATATTGACGCAGACCGCCCAGGAGGCCGTCCGTCTGGTGGAGGAAATAGCCTGGTTCCGGCCGGAACTGAACGTGCGCCTGCTGCCGGACTGGGAGACCCTGCCCTACGACCCCCTGTCCCCCCATCCGGACATCGTCTCCGAGCGCCTGGCCACGCTCTGGCTGGCCCAGGACGCCCGCGTGGATGCCCTTGTGGTGCCTGTTGCCACGGCCATGCAGCGTCTGTGTCCACCGACCTATCTCAATGCCCATGCCTTCTTGCTCAAGGAAAGGGACCGCCTGGAGGTGGAGAAACTGCGGGCCCGTTTGGCAGCGGCGGGTTATGCGGCGGTGCACCAGGTGCTCTCGCCAGGGGAATTTGCCGTGCGGGGTGGATTGGTGGACCTGTTTCCCATGGGCGGCGAGCAAAGATCCGCCCTGCCCTATCGGATCGAGCTCTTCGACGACGAGATCGAGAGTATCCGGGCCTTCGACCCGGACACCCAGCGTACCCTGTACAAGGTGGCGGACATTCGCCTGTTGCCCGCCCGGGAAGTGCCTCTGGATGAGGAGGGGATTACCCGCTTCCGGCAGAACTTCCGTGAGCGTTTCGAGGGAGATCCTTCCAAGAGCCCACTGTACAAGGATGTCTCCAACCACCTGGCACCTGGCGGGGTGGAGTGCTACCTGCCCCTGTTCTTCGAAACCACCGCCACCTTGTTCGATTATCTGGTCCAAGACATCGGCGTGGTCCTGCACGGGGATGTGCAGGCCGCGGTGGAGGGCTTCTGGCGTGACACCCAGGGGCGTCACCGCTTGCTGGCGGGTGACCCACGCAGGCCGCTGCTCCCACCCGAGTCCCTGTATCTGCCCCCGGACCAATTCCTTGGCCTGCTGCGACCCTATGCGCGCCTGCAGTGGGACGGCAGCGACGGCCAGGACGCCCGCGCCCAGCCCTTCCGGCCGGCTCCCGCCGTGGAGGTGGAGCGCAAGGCGGACAATCCCTATCGACGTCTTCAGGCCCATCTGCATGCCCACGACGGCCCCACCCTGCTGCTGGTGGAGGGCCTGGGAAGACGCGAAACCCTGTGCAATGCCCTGGGGGAATATGGCCTGAAACCCAGCCTCACGGAAGGCTGGCCCAGTCAGCCTCAGGGTTTTGTCCTCAGCACCGGCCCCCTGGCCGCAGGCTTCATCGAGAGCACTTCCGGTCTGGCCGTCCTCACGGAAACCGAACTCTATGCCCGCGGCCCGGTGCTGCGTCGTGGCCGGGAAGGCCGCAGAACCAGTACGGCGGAGGGGCTGCTCAAGGACCTGACGGAGCTGAAGATCGGGGATCCGGTGGTACATGCGCAGCACGGTATCGGCCGTTATCGGGGCCTGTCGGGCATGGACATGGGCAACGGGGAAGAGGAATTCCTCACCCTGGAATTTGCCGACGGCGACAGGCTCTACGTGCCCGTGGCCCACCTGCAGCTCATCTCCCGTTACCTGGGAGGGGACCCGGACGGCGTACCCCTGCACAGGCTGGGCAGCGGCCAATGGGAAAGGGCTCGGCGTCGGGCCATGGCCAAGGCCCGGGACACAGCAGCGGAGCTGCTCAACCTCTATGCCCAGCGCACGGCTCGTCAGGGCCACGCCTGCGAAATCAGCGACCATGACCTGGATGCCTTCGCCGAAGGTTTCGACTTCGAGGAAACGCCGGACCAGATGGCGGCCATCGAGGCGGTGGTGGCGGACATGAGCTCTGGCAGACCCATGGACCGCCTGGTGTGCGGGGATGTGGGCTTCGGCAAGACGGAAGTGGCCCTGCGCGCGGCCTACGTGGCCATTTCCTCCGGACGCCAGGTGGCCGTGCTCTGTCCCACCACCCTGCTGGCGGAACAGCACTTCCAGACCTTCTCCGACCGTTTCGCGGATCTGCCCGTGCGTCTGGCGGAACTCTCCCGCTTCCGTTCCGCCAAGGAGGTGCAAGTCGCCTTGGACGGTCTGAGGGATGGACGTATCGACCTGGTGATCGGCACCCACAAGCTCCTGGGCAGGGACGTGGCGTTCAGGAATCTGGGCCTGGTGATCATCGACGAGGAGCACCGCTTCGGCGTGCGTCAGAAGGAGCGGCTCAAGGCCCTGCGCGCCGAGGTGGATGTACTGACCCTCACCGCCACGCCCATCCCCCGCACCCTGGCCCTGTCCCTGGAAGGCATCCGGGATTTCTCCGTCATTGCCACAGCGCCCCAGAGGCGTCTGGCCATCAAGACCTTCGTGCAGCCCTACAGCAAGGGTCTGGTGCGCGAGGCCTGCCTGCGGGAATTGAAGCGGGGCGGGCAAATCTATTTTCTCCACAACGAAGTGGAAACCATTGAAAACATGCGTGAAACCCTGGAGGAGCTGTTGCCGGAGGCACGCATCCAGGTGGCCCACGGCCAGATGCCGGAGCGGGACCTGGAGCATGTGATGCGGGACTTCTACCACCAGCGCTTCAACCTGCTGCTGTGCACCACCATCATCGAGACAGGCATCAACGTGCCCACGGCCAATACCATCCTCATGCACCGGGCGGACAGGTTCGGCCTGGCCCAGTTGCACCAGCTGCGCGGTCGGGTGGGCCGCTCCCACCACCAGGCCTATGCCTATCTGCTCACGCCGCCGGACGGGGTGAAGATCACCCCCGCGGCGTCGAAGCGCCTGGAGGCCATCCAGAACATGGAGGAACTGGGGTCCGGCTTCTACCTGGCCATGCACGACCTGGAGATCCGCGGTGCCGGGGAAGTGCTCGGGGAGAGCCAGAGCGGCGAGATGCAGGAGGTTGGTTTCAGTCTTTTCAATGACATGCTGGCCAGCGCGGTGAAATCACTCAAGGAAGGCAAGGAGCCGGACATGAATGCCCCTCTGGCGGTGACCACGGAGATCAACCTGCACACCCCGGCCCTGCTGCCCGAGACTTACTGTGCCGACATCCACGAGCGCCTGGTGCTGTACAAGCGCCTGGCCAACTGCGAGAGCCATGCCGAGCTGGAGGCCCTGCAGGAAGAGCTCATCGACCGCTTCGGCCTCTTGCCCGAGGCGGCCCGGGCCCTGCTGGCCGTACACCAGCTGCGCCTGGAAACGCGCGCCCTGGGCATTGCCCGCCTGGAAGTCGGCCCCGAGGTCACCAGCGTCCAGTTCGTGCCCAACCCGCCGGTGGACCCCATGCGCCTCATCCAGCTCATCCAGACCCGGCGCAACTTCAAGCTGGCGGGCCCCGACCGGCTGCGCATCGAGCAGGAATGCGCTTCCCTGGAAGAGCGTCTGGCACGCGTGCGGGCCTTTCTCGCCGAGATCCGCTGATCCATGGCTGCCAGGGGGTGGGCCTGAGGCGCATGGACCACGTCCATGCCGCGGCAGCCGGATTTTTGCGCTTTTCCATTGGCAAGTCCCGCTATCGACTCCAGAATTCCCATCTTTCATCCGGCACGCGGCGCCTGTCGCGCATGACTTGCGCCGGAGCCCGCAACCCGGCCCGCGAAAATCATTCCGTGACACTGGCATGACCACAGTGCTCGCCTTTCTCATCACCCTGGCCGTGCTCATCGTGTTTCACGAATTTGGCCACTACTTGGTGGCCCGCATGGCGGGCGTAAGGGTATTGCGTTTTTCGATCGGCTTCGGCCAGATCATGGCCCGCCGCCTGGATCGCCGGGGCACGGAATGGGCACTGTCCGCCATCCCCCTGGGCGGCTACGTGAAGATGCTGGACGAGCGTGAAGGCGCAGTACCTCCCGAACAGTTGCACCAGGCCTTCAACCGCAAGGGAGTGGGCGCGCGCGCGGCCATCGTCGCCGCCGGACCCCTGGCCAATTTCCTGCTGGCCATCCTCCTGTTCTGGGGTCTGTTCATGGTTGGCGTCCCCGTGGCCAAGCCTGTCCTGGGTGACCCTCCGTCACAGAGCGCCGCGGCCATGGCCGGGATCCAGCGTGGCGAGACCGTGCTGGGGGTCAACGGGGAAAAGACCCAGAGCTGGCAGGACCTGCACTGGATGGTGCTGAAGAACGCCCTGCGCAACGGCACCATCACCCTGGAAACCACGGATGCCGCCGGGCACTACCACGATCGCCACCTGCAGGCCACGACAGCGGACGAAAGCCTGGAGCGCGATCCCCTGCAGGCCCTGGGGCTGGTCCAGTATCTGCCTCCTCTGCCCCCGGTCATCGGGCATCTGACAGCGGATGGTCCGGCCCAGCGCGCCGGTCTCAGGACCGGAGACCGGGTATGGACCGTGGACAGCCAGACGGTGGAACTGTGGCAGGACCTGGTGCGAAAGGTGCGCGCGGCCCCGGGCCGGGCCCTCGATTTGCGGATCGAACGGGATGGCCAGCCCCTGGAAATACGCATCACACCCACGATCGTGCAGGAAGAAGGCCAGGCCATCGGCCGCATCGGCGCGGCCCCGCGGGTGGATCCGGCCATCATGGCACCCTACCTGGGTGAATCGCGCTATGCACCTTGGCAGGCCCTGCAGCACGCCGTGGTCCGCACCTGGGAGCTTTCCGCCTTCAGCCTGGAAATGCTGGGCCGCATGCTCATCGGCCAGGCCTCCCTGAAGAATCTGTCCGGTCCCATCACCATCGCCGACTATGCCGGTCAATCCGCGCAAGGCGGTCTGGCCAGTTTCGTCGCTTTCCTGGCCCTGGTAAGTGTCAGCCTGGGGGTGCTCAACCTGCTGCCCGTGCCTTTATTGGACGGTGGGCACTTGCTGTATTATCTCGCGGAGCTCGTGACCGGCCGCCCCGTGCCCGAAAAGACGCAGGAAATCGGCCAGAAGATCGGCATGGGGCTGCTGGCCCTGCTGATGTTCTTCGCACTGTATAACGACCTACAACGCTTGTTTGCCGGATGACTGACCGCATGCGCGCCTTCCGACCCAGCCTGCTCGCCCTGGCCATATGGGGTTCCGTACTTGCTCCGGCGCAGTCCCGGGCACAGAGCTTCGAGCCCTTCGAGGTCCGGGACATCCGTGTGGAAGGGATCCAGCGTACCGAGGCCGGCACGGTCTTCAGCTACCTGCCCGTCAAGGTGGGCGATACGCTCACGCCGGACAAGGCCTCCAGCGCGATCAAGGCCCTGTATGCCACGGGTTTCTTCAAGGACGTGCGTCTGGAAGTCAACGATGGCGTGCTCATCGTCCTGGTGGAAGAGCGGTCCGGCATTGCCAGTGTGGGCTTCAGCGGCATGAAGGAATTCTCCAAGGACGAGCTCATCAAGGGTCTCAAGGAACTGGGCCTGGCGGAAGGGCGCATCCTGGATCGTGCCCTGCTGGAAAAGGCGGAACAGGAACTGAAGCGCCAGTACTACAACCGCGGCATGTATGCGGTGAAGGTCGAGGCCACCACCACACCCCTGGAGCGCAACCGCGTGGCCGTGACATTCGACATCACGGAAGGGGATATCGCCAAGATCCGCGCCATCAACATCGTGGGCGCCAGGGCATTCAAGGAAAAGGACCTGCTCAAGCTGTTCAACCAGGGCACGTCCGGCATGATGAGCTGGTGGACCAAGAATGACCAGTATTCCAAGCAGAAGCTGGCCGGTGACCTGGAGACCCTGCGCTCACACTACATGAACCAGGGTTACCTCGAATTCAGCATCGATTCCACCCAGGTATCCATTACCCCGGACAAGAGGGACATCTACATCACCATCAACATCCGCGAAGGCGAGAAGTACACCGTCAAGGAAATCCACATCGCGGGCAACCTGCCCGCACCGGAGGAGGAACTGCAAAAACTGGTTTCCCTGAAGGTGGGTGACGTGTTCTCGCGCGAGAAGCTGACGGAGTCCACCAAGAGCATCGGCGAGCGTCTGGGCAACGATGGCTATGCCTTCGCCAACGTCAATGCCGCGCCCGAGCTGGATACCGGCTCGCATACCGCGTCCTTTACCTTCCTCGTGGACCCGGGACGCAAGGTGTACGTGCGTCGTGTGAATATCACGGGTAATACGCGCACCAAGGATGAGGTCATCCGACGGGAAATGCGCCAGATGGAAGGTGGATGGTATGCCGCCGACAAAATCAACCGTTCCCGCGAACGCGTGGACCGGCTGGGCTATTTCAAGGAGGTCAGCGTGGAGACTCCGCCGGTGCCCGGAACCACCGACCAGGTGGACGTGAACATCAACGTGGAGGAACAGGCCACCGGCAACCTGTTGCTGGGAGCCGGCTTCTCCAGTTCCGAGGGCCTGGTGCTGTCCGGTTCGGTCTCGCAGAACAACCTGTTCGGCACCGGCAACCGCCTGTCCCTCAATCTGAACAGCGGCAGCATCAACACGTACTACGGAATTTCCTTCACCAACCCCTATTTCACTCAGGACGGCATCGGCCTGGGCTATGACCTGTACAAGAAGGATGTGGACACTACCAGTTCCCGCCTGTCCTCCCTGGCTGACTACAGCACTTCCACCCTCGGGGCCGGCCTGCGCGTGAGCGTTCCCATCACGGAATTCGACACCGTGCACCTGGGAACCGTGTACGAGAAGGTGAAGCTGGATCTGACCAGCACCGCGCCTCAGCTGTTCCGGGATTTTGCCAGCGATTATGGCGTCAGCTGTCCACCTGCGTCCGCCTGCAGCGTCACCACGGATGCCCTGCGTCTGGAGGCCGGTTGGTCGCGTGATTCCCGTGACAGCCTGCTCTATCCCACCAAGGGCACCTACCAGCGGGTCTTCGCCGAATGGGGCAGCCCCGTGGGCGATCTCGAGTACTACAAGCTCAATTATCAGTATCAGTGGCTCAAGCCGCTCACCCGCAGCATCAGTCTCATGCTGAACGGCGAGGTGGGGATCGGGCGTGGGTTCAGCGGCAAGGACCTGCCCGTATTCCGTAATTTCTACGCCGGCGGCATCGGCTCCGTACGGGGCTTCGATACCGGCGCGCTGGGACCCAAGCAGCTGGATGGCGCCGGCTCATCCTTCGCCATCGGCGGCGATACGCGCGTGGTGGGCAATGCCGAACTGCTCTTCCCCTTTCCGGGCATGGGTAACGACAAGTCCGTGCGCCTGTCCGCCTTCGCAGACGTGGGCCAGGTCTTCGGCCCGGGCGACTTGAGCGGACGCTACGGCAAGTTCAGCGTGTCGGATTTGCGCTACTCTCTTGGCATGGCCGTGACCTGGTATTCCCCCATGGGCCCCATCAAGCTCTCTCTCGCCAAGCCCATCAACTCGGCCAACGACGACGAGGAACAGATGTTCCAGTTCCAATTGGGTAATGTTTTCTGAACCAGGAGTACACCTTGAAACGTACCGCTGCCTCCCTCCTCCCCCTCCTGCTTGCCCTGGGCCTCGTCCCCAGCTTTCCGGTCCAGGCCGATGCCAAGATCGGTTTCGTGAACACCGAACGCGTGTTTCGCGATTCGCAACTGGCGGTCAAGGCCCAGAAAAAGCTGGAAAAGGAGTTCCAGGGGCGCGAACAGGAGATCCAGAAGCTGGTCAGGCAGGCCCGGGACCTGCAGACCAGCCTGGAGAAAGAGGCCCTGACCATGTCCGAGGCCGATCGCAACAAAAAACAGAAAGACCTGGCCAACCTGTCACGGGATATCCAGAACACGCAGCGCGCCTTCCGGGAAGACCTGAACCAGCGCAAGAACGAGGAGTTCAGCACCGTGCAGGATCGCGCGCGTGGCGTCATCATGCAGATCGCGGAGAAGGAAAAGTTCGATCTGATCCTGGAAAATGTCATCTATGCCAGCCCCAGGGTCGATATCACCGACCGGGTGCTGAAGGCACTGGACAAATAACCTCCCATGCCCGCCCTGACCCTGGCCACGCTCCAGGCCCATCTGGGCGGTCACATCCTCGGTGATCCCGCGCGTATCCTCCGCGGCGCAGCCTCCCTGGAGCGCGCGGGTCCAGAGCAGCTCAGTTTCGTCGTCGGCCGCAAGTTTCTGACCCAGGCCCGGGCCTCCGCTGCCGGGGCCCTGCTGGTGGCAGAGGACCTGGCCGCGGAGCTGGAGGGCGACAGGCTGGTACTGGCCAACCCCCATGCCGGGTTTGCCCGCGCCCTGACCCTGCTGCATCCGCCCTCCCTGCCTGCCCCGGGTATCCATCCCGCGGCGGTCGTATCTCCCCAGGCACGGATCGGCGCAGAAGTGCACATCGGCCCGTGTGCCGTGGTGGAGGCCGGGGCCGTCATCGGCCGGGGCTGCATCCTGGGGGCGCACAGCTATGTGGGCCCGGAGGTGCAACTGGGCGAGGATTGCCTGCTGCACCCGCGCAGCACGGTGCTGCACGGCTGCCGGCTCGGACATCGGGTCATCCTGCATCCCGGTTGCGTCATCGGTGGGGATGGGTTTGGCCTGGCCTGGGAAGGCGATCACTGGCTCAAGGTGCCGCAGGTGGGCCGGGTGATCCTGGGTGATGACGTGGAGGTGGGGGCCAATGCCACCATAGACCGCGGTGCCCTGGACGACACCGTCCTGGAGGAGGGTGTCAAGATAGACAATCTGGTGCAGGTCGCGCACAACTGCCACATCGGCCGCCAGACCGCCATCGCCGGCTGCGCCGGCATCGCCGGCAGCGTGAAGATCGGCGCGCATTGTCAGATTGCCGGAGCGGCCATGATCAGCGGGCACCTGGAAATCGGCGACCGGGTCACCATCTCGGGCGGCAGCCTGGTGGCCAAGGACATCCCCGCGGCAGGGGTCTACACCTCCGTCATGCCCCTCATGCCCTACGCGGACTGGCGTCGCAACGCGGCCCATCTGCGCCATCTGGACGATCTGGCCAGGCGCATCAAGGCCCTGGAAAAACAACCGCAAAGCAAGGAATAAGCCCATGGAATCCATGGATATCACCCGGATCATGAAGTACCTTCCGCACCGATACCCCTTCCTGCTCATCGACCGCGTACTGGAGATCGTGCCCAACGAGCGTATCGTGGCCATCAAGAACATCAGCATGAACGAACCCCAGTTCCCGGGTCACTTCCCCAATCACCCGGTGATGCCTGGGGTGCTCATGATCGAGGCCCTGGCCCAGACCGCCGGCGTGCTGGCCTTCCGCAGCAGCGATCAGGACGTGAGCAGCAACAGCGTCATCTACTTCGTCGGCATCGACGCGGCCCGCTTCAAGCGTCCGGTGGTGCCGGGCGACCAGCTGCGCATGGAGGCCGGCATCCTCAAGGTCACGCGCGGGATCTGGAAATTCGCCGCCAGGGGCACGGTGGATGGCCAGTTGGCCTGCGAGGCCGAGCTCATGTGTACCCTCAAGCAACTGGACTGACGCCTCGACATGGCGCACATCCATCCCACCGCCCTGATCGATCCCGGTGCCCGCCTGGGGGAAGGCGTGCATATCGGCGCCTACACCCTCATCGGCCCGCACGTGGAAATCGGTACGGGTACCCGTGTGGGGCCGCATGCCGTCATCACCGGCCATACCCGCATCGGCCGTCACAACCGCATCTTCCAGTTCGTCTCCCTGGGCGAGGAACCCCAGGACAAGAAATACGCAGGCGAGCCCACGCGCCTGGAGATCGGCGACCACAACCTGATCCGCGAATTCTGCACCTTCAATACCGGCACCACGCAGGATCAGGGTGTGACCCGCATCGGCAATCACAACTGGATCATGGCCTATGTGCACATCGCCCACGACTGCGTGGTGGGCGAGCACACCATCTTCGCCAACAACGCATCCCTGGCGGGTCATGCCCGGGTGGACGACCACGCCATCCTGGGGGGCTTCACGGGGGTGCATCAGTTCTGCCGCGTGGGGGCGCATGTCATCACCGGCATTGCCTCCGTGGTACGACAGGACGTGCCACCCTATATGACCGTGGCCGGTTCCCCGGCCCAGCCGCATGGCATCAACGCCGAAGGACTGAAGCGCCGGGGCTTCGGGCCGGAGGCCATCGCCGCCATCAAGCGTGCCTACCGCACCCTGTACAAGTCGGGGCTGAGCCTGCGGGATGCCCAGGAAGCCATTGCCCTCGAAGCGGAACAGGTACCGGAACTGGCCATCCTGAGCAGTTTCCTCGCCCAGCCCGGGCGCGGCATCGTACGCTAGTCCTTCAGGACCTGGGTGATGCCGAGGGCGAAGCAGGCGGGGGGGGGTGTGGATTCCATTCCTGCCCTGCCCGGCATCGGCATCGTCGCCGGCGAGTCCTCCGGAGACCTCCTGGGCAGCCTCCTGATCCGCTCCGTCCGGGAACACGGCCTGGCAGCGGACTTCAGCGGCATTGCCGGACCCAGGATGCAGGCAGCCGGGGCCCGCTCCCTCTATCCCATGGAAATCCTGTCGGTGCGGGGCTATGTGGAGGCCCTGGGGGGACTGCGCCGTATCCTGCGCATCCGGCGCGCGCTGGTCGGCCACTTCACGGCCCACCGCCCACGCCTGTTCATCGGCGTGGACGCCCCGGACTTCAATCTGGGGCTGGAGACACGCCTGAAACGGGCCGGCATCCCCACGGTGCAGTTCGTCGGCCCATCGGTATGGGCCTGGCGCCCCAAGCGCATCCGCAAGGTGGAGCAGGCGGTACATCACACCCTGCTGATCTTTCCCTTCGAGGAGGCGATCTATCTACAGGCCGGCATCCCTGCCACCTACGTGGGGCACCCGCTGGCCCATGCGCTGCCCGAACCCAATCGCCGCATGGCCCGGGAGCGCCTGGCCCTGGAGCAGAGTACGGAGTGGGTGGCCCTGCTGCCAGGCAGCCGTCCCAGCGAGCTGCAGGCCCTGGCGCGGCTTTTCATCCACACCGTCAGGACCCTGTCCGGTACGCGCCCACATACCCGCTTCCTGGTACCCCTGGTGAACCGGGAGACCCGTCAGGCCTTCGAGGCCGCGCTGCTCCAGGCCGATGCGCGGGATCTGCCGATCCGCACCCTGTTCGGACATGCCCACGATGCCCTGCAGGCCGCGGATTGCGCCCTCATCGCCTCGGGCACCGCCACGCTGGAGGCCCTGCTGCTGGACTGTCCGCATGTCATCACCTACAAGGTGCCCTGGCTCACCTACCAGATCATGAAACGCCAGGCCCTGCAGCCCTGGGTCGGGCTGCCCAACATCCTGGCGGGCCGGGCCCTGGTGCCAGAGGTCCTGCAGAACCAGGCCACGCCGGAAAACCTGGCCCAGGCCCTGGATACCCTGCTGCGGCATGCGGAGGCGCGACAGGCCCAACGCGAGGAATTCGCCGTGCAGCGTACCCGCCTCAAACGCGATACGCCACGTCTCATTGCCGAGGCCCTGCGTCCCTTCCTGGCGTGATGCCCACACCTGCCACCCATCTGATCTGCGGCGTGGATGAGGCCGGACGTGGCCCCCTGGCGGGACCGGTGTGCGCCGCCGCGGTGATCCTGGACCCCACCCGCCCCATCCCGGGCCTGAAGGACTCCAAACGGCTGTCCGCCGCGAAGCGCTCCCTGCTGGCCGAGCAGATCCGGCGGCGGGCCCTGGCCTGGCACGTGGGCTGGGCCAGCGTGGCGGAGATCCAACGGCTCAACATCCTGCACGCCAGCCTGTTGGCCATGCGGCGGGCCGTGCTGGGACTCACGCCCCCGCCTCACCTGGCCCTGGTGGATGGCAACCGCTGTCCGCAGCTGCCCATGCCCGCCCAGGCCCTGGTCAAGGGCGACGCCCTGGAGGACTGCATCTCCGCCGCCTCCATCCTGGCCAAGACGGAGCGGGATAAAGAAATGCGCCGGATTGCCGATAGCTACCCGCAGTATGGGTTCGAACGACATGCGGGATACCCCGTACCCGAACACCTGACTGCCCTGGAAACCTACGGCCCCTGTCCCGAGCACCGCGCAAACTTCGGCCCCGTCAAAAAACAGATGCAGAAACAGCCACCTGGATAGGAGCATCGACGCATGTTTGTCATCATCGGCTGGGTCGTGGTCATGGGCAGCATCTTCGGCGGCTATGCCATGGCCGGCGGACACCTGGGGGGCCTGTGGCAACCGCTGGAGGTGGTGATGATCGCCGGCGGCGCGTTCGGAGCCTTCATCGCCGCCAACTCCATGCCGGCCATCAAACACACCCTGAGCAGCATGGCCGCCTGTTTCAAGGGCTCCAAATACACCAAGACCTACTACCTGGAACTCACCGGCATGCTGTATGAGTTGCTGGCCAAGGCCCGCAAGGAAGGTCTCATGGCCCTGGAAATCGATGTGGAGGAGCCGGAAAAGAGCACCATCTTCGCCAAGTACCCCTCGCTCACAGCCAATCCCCATCTGATGGACTTCATTACCGACTATCTGCGCATGATGGTGAGCGGCAACCTCAATGCCATGGAAATCGAGGCCCTCATGGACAGCGAGATCGAAATCCACCACCACGAGCAGATGCATCCATCGCATGCCATCCAGAAGCTGGCCGACGCCACCCCGGCCTTCGGCATCGTGGCGGCGGTCATGGGGGTGGTGCACACCATGGAGTCCCTGCATCTTCCCCCCTCCGAACTGGGCGTGCTCATCGGCCATGCCCTGGTGGGCACCTTCCTCGGCATCCTCATCTCCTATGGTTTCTTCGCGCCCCTGTCCACGCTGATGGAGAGCAGGGCCGGCGAAGCCGCCAAGCCCTTCCACGTGGTGAAGGCCGTCCTGCTGGCCTCCATGAATGGCTATGCCCCGCAGACCTGTGTGGAGTTCGGCCGCAAGGTGCTGTTCTCCGGGGATCGTCCGTCCTTCAAGGAAATGGAGGAGGACATCAAGGGCCGCAAGGCCAAATGACGAACCGCCTCCGAACGGGCAACTGATCCACTGAGAGAGCCAGCGTGGCCGACGACACCCAGCGACCCATCGTCATCAAGCGCGTAAGGAAAACCGGCGGTGGCGCCCATGGCGGTGCCTGGAAGATCGCCTACGCCGATTTCGTGACCGCCATGATGGCCTTCTTTCTGCTCATGTGGCTGCTGGGCTCGGCCACCAAGGCCCAGCTGCAGGGGATTTCCGAATACTTCAAGACCCCCCTGAAGGTGGCCATGCTGGGTGGCACGGGTTCGGGGGATGCCACCAGCATCATCAAGGGCGGGGGCGAGGACCTGACCCGCAAGTCAGGCCAGGTCAACCAGACCGATATCCCGTCCGACGCCAAGTCACGTCTGCCCAGGGAGGAACAGGAGAAGCTGGATGTCGCCCGGCTGCAGGATCTCAAGAACAAGCTGGACAAGGCCATCGAGAACAATCGCAAGCTGCAGCAGTTCAGGAAGCAGCTGAAGATCGACATCACCCAGGAAGGCCTGCGCATCCAGATCGTGGATGACCAGAGCCGGCCCATGTTCGATTCCGGCAGCGCCGTGATGAAGCCCTATACCCGGGATATTCTGCGGGAGATCGGCCGGACCCTGAACGAGGTGCCCAACAGGATCAGCCTGTCCGGGCACACCGACGGCGTACCCTACTCTGGAGGCGAGGCGGGCTACAGCAACTGGGAGCTGTCCGCCGACCGCGCCAATGCCTCGCGCCGCGAACTGGTGGCCGGGGGGCTGGAGGATGGCAAGGTGCTGCGCGTGGTGGGCCTGGGTTCCGCCATCCCCTTCGACAAGCATGATCCCAACGCCCCGGTCAACCGGCGCATCTCCATCATCGTCATGAACAAGAAGGCGGCGGAGGCCGTCACCCAGGAGTCACGCCAGCTGGATGCGACCTCCGCCGCGGACGTGGCCAGGCAGCTCCATGCCCCCCGCTGAATCCCCGCGTCATACGCGTGTACGCCACCTGCCTCCGAGCCTGAAGGCGGCAATCGCCCATCTGCCCGCCCTGTGCTTGGGCGCACTGTTGCTGGCCGCCGGCCTGCCCGCCAGCCTGGCGGCTCTTGGAGTGGGTGTCGCCGCCGCCCTGCTGGCCTGGCTCTGGCGCCTGCCAGGCTGGTGGTATGTCATCAGCCTCCTGTTCGTCCCCGGTCTGTGGCTGGGCCTGCACATGCAATTCGATGCCTACTGGCCACTGGCGGGTTTCACCCTCCTGGCCCTGACTTCCCTGGGCGCGGTGGTCACACGCGCACCGCTCTATCTGTCCAGTGCCGAAAGCGTGGCAGCGCTGGCACGCGCGATCCCCCCGCATGCCACCTTTCTGGACCTGGGCTGCGGTCTGGGTGGCCCCCTGTCCCGGCTCGCCGTCCTGCGGCCCGACCTGCGCCTGCAAGGCGTGGAGGCCGCACCCCTGAACTGGCTGGTGGCGCGCCTGCGTCTGGGGCATCGCGCCCATATCCGCCTGGGCAGCCTGTGGCAGGCGGACTTGTCTGGCTGCGACGTGGCCTACGCCTATCTTTCATCCGCCCCCATGCCCCGGCTCTGGCGCAAAGTGAGGAAGGAAATGCGTCCCGGCAGCCTGTTCATCAGCAACACCTTTGCCATTCCCGGCGTGCCCCCGGATGCGAGCATCGAAATATCCATTCGCGCCCGGCGGGATCAGAAACGGCTCCTGCTCTGGAGGCTTGCTTGAACCTGCAGGCCTGGAGGGACAGGCTGAAGCCGGGTGACCTCCCCATCTTCCGCCATACGCATGCGACCTTGCGCACACTTTCGCCACGCCGGGAATCCATCGCCGCCCGGGATGTGGCGCATGTGGTGCTAGCCGATCCCCTGGCTACCCTGCATCTCCTGCACAGCCTGAACCTGCGTGTCCTGGAGCGTTACGGCACCGAGGTGACCGGCGTGGAACAGGCCCTCATGCTGCAGGGCCTGGGCGCGTATCTGGATGCCGCCGGTAGGCTGCCCGTCGTGGAAGACAGCCCGGCTGGCCAGGATGCTGGGCAACTGGCGGCCCTGCAGGCCCTGACACGCCGGGCCCAGCACGCTGCCTGGCAGGCCCGGGATTTTGCCGTGCTGCATGCGGACGTGCGTGCCGAGGAGGTGGAAGTGGCGGCCTTGCTGGCGCATGTGCCCGAGTATCTGCTCTGGCTGCGCACCCCGGATACGGCAGCCAAGCTGCGGCGGTTGTGTCGGCACGAATCCCTGGCCAACGCGGTCCAGCAGGGCCTCGGCGTCCCCCTGGCGGATCTGCGCCTGGGCGTGCTGGCGGACTGGAGCATCCCTCCCGCCACGCTGGATCTGCTGGCGGAACAAGGTGCCACGCGCGCACGCCCGCTCATCCTTGCCGCCTGCCTGAACCTCGCCGAACGCTGCCAGCGGGGTTGGTGGGAGGCCGGCCTGGCGACGGACTATGCGGTCCTGGGCAATGTGGCAAACGTCCCCCTGGATGAGATCATCCGCAACGTCCACGCCAATGCCGTGCGCGTCGCGCGGCATGGCCAATGGCTGACGCAACCGCCCGCCGCGGCCTGGCTACCCATGATCCCGGGGCCATGGCCACACGAGCCGGACGCGGAGAGGCATGCCGCCCCGGCCGCGAAAGCTCCCGCCACGATGGCCGCTCCGGCCCGCGTGGTCCGGCACGCCGGTCCGCCACCCGGCAACCCGCTCCTGCGACAAGCACTGGAACAGCTGGAAACCGGCAACCTGGATGATCCACCCAGCCTCAACCGCCTGTGCGGCCTCATCCTCAAGGGACTGCGGGCAGGTCTGGGCCTGGAGCGCGCGCTGATCGCCCTGATCACTCCGGATGGCCAGAGGCTGCGCTGCCGCCTCACCCAGGGCGTCCGAGCGGAGGACCCGCTGCGCCAGTTCGAGTTTCCCTTGGCCAGCCGCGATCTGTTCGGCCAACTCATGGCCAGAATGCAGGGCGTGTGGATCAACCCGGACAACCGCGCCAGGCTGTGGCCCCTGGTGCGTCCCGAGTTGCGCCAGGCCATCGGCGCGGGCGATTTCTATGCCATGAGCCTGCACACGGACAACGGTCCCTTCGGCCTTGTCTACGCCGACGGTGGCCAGAGCCAGGCTGGTCTGGATGCCGATCGCTATCGGGATTTCAAGCTGTTCTGCCAGCTGGCGGCCGACGAGTTGGGTAAAGCCTTGCCGGCGGACGGCGCCTAGCGGACCACGCGCGCATATCCCTGCCCAGCCATCCGCCGCCCGCCTCTTCAGGCCGCCAGCCGCAGCGCATCGTCCACATCCACCGCCACCGGCCGGGACACGCCGGGTTCGGGCATGGTCACGCCGATCAGGTGCTGGGCCATTTCCATGGTGATGCGGTTGTGGGTGATGAACATGAACTGGGTCTCGGCGGACATCTTTTTCACCATGGCGCAGTAGCGCTCGGTATTACTGTCGTCCAGGGGCGCGTCCACCTCGTCCAGCAGACAGAACGGCGCGGGGTTCAGGCGGAAGAAGGCGAATACCAGGGACAGGGCCGCAAGGGCCTTCTCGCCGCCGGACAAAAGCTGGATGGAACTGTTCTTCTTGCCCGGGGGTTGGGCCAGTACCGTGAGGCCTGCGTCCAGGATCTCCTCGCCGGTGAGGATCAGTTCCGCATGTCCACCGCCGAAGAGCTCCGCGAACAGGCTCTGGAACTCCCGGCTCACCCTGGCGTAGGTCTCCTTCAGGCGTGTGCGGGTTTCCGCATCGATGCGGCGGATGGCCTCCTCCAGGGTGCCGGCCGCGGTCTCCAGATCCTCGGCCTGGGCGTCCAGGTATTGCTTGCGCGCTTCGGTGGCCCGCAGTTCCTCCAGGGCCGCCATGTTCACCGCGCCCAGGGCCGCGATATCCAGCTCCAGACGATCCAGTTCGCCCTTCAGCCAGACCTCGCCGCGTCCGGCGATGCCGTTCTGTTCGGCCGCGGCCTGCAGGGCTGCCAGGTCCACGCCTGCCAGTTCCTCGCTGTAACGGGCCGCTTGCAGACGGGCCTCCTGCAACTTCAGCTCCAGGGTCTGGGCCTGGACACGCAGGGGCTGCAGGGTATGTTCGGTGACGAGACGCTCGCGTTCCAGTTCCCGTAGCCGGTTGTTGACCCCCTCCAGCGCTTCCCGGTCGCGCTGCAGGCGCTCCTCCGCGAGCGCGCGTCGGCCCAGCACGATGCGGAGCCCGTCCTCCAAGGACGTGGGACCAGTCCGGTCCAGTTCGGCCTCCAGATGGGCCTGCTCCTGTACCAGTCCATCCAGAAAACGCTCGCTGCGTGCCATCCGTTCCGCCAGCTCCAGCAGGCGGTTGGCCAGGGTGCGCACCCGGAAGGCCGCCTCCTGGTCCTCCCGTTCCGCACGGCGCAAGGCTTCCCGCGCGGCCTGGGCCTCACGATCCAGACTCTGGCGGGCCAGGCGCGCGCCATCGAGCCGTTCCCGCGTCTGGCCATGGGCCTCTTCTGCCGCCATCTGGCGCTCGCCGGCTTCGTTCCAGGCCTCTTCTTCCCGGGTCAGGTGCGCATAGATCTCCTCCAGATCTTGTTCCACCTGGGCGCGACGCTCATTCACCCGCCGGGCGGCCTCCATGCCCCGGGCCACCTGGGCCCGCAACGAGCCAGCCTGGGCCTGAACCTGGCTGACCTGTGCCTGGAGCGCATCGGTCTGGCGGCGGCCCGCCCGCAGGGCTTCCTCCGCCCGATCGGACTCGGCCTGCACTTCCTCCAGGCGGGACTGGCCCAGTTCCGCTTCCTCTTCCAGGACCTCGATGTCCCTAGCCCGGGCGATGAGGCCCTGCAGGCCCTTTTCCGGGGCATTGAACACCAGGCTGTCCCGTCCAACCCGATGGCCCTCCCGGGTGGTGATGAAACCGCCGGCCGGCAGGCGATGCCGCTGGGCCAGGGCATGCTCCAGACTGTCCGTGGCGAAGGCCAGGGCCAGACGGTCAGCCAGGAAGCGGGCGATGAGTGGGTTGTCGGTGTGCAGGAGTTCTACCAGCGGGTTCAGATCCTCCTTCCCCGAGGGTGGGGAAGTCAACATGGAGGGGGGTGGATCGGCGCGGGCTAGGGACTGCCCCCCTTCCCTGCTCACGCGAGAGGGGGGCAACAGTTCAAACCGCGTCTCGGGCGGCTGCTCCAGCCACTCCCTGCGGACTTCGGCCGCCAGGGCCGCCATGGCCTCCCCCAAGGCGGCCTCCACCGCAGTTTCCCAGCCCGGCTCCACCTGTATGTGCTGCCACAGACGGGGGGCCTGGGCCAGATCCGTCCGCTCCAGCCATGCGGCTCCCGCCCCTTCGGATTTCTGGGCGCTGTCCTGGAGCTTCCTCAGTGCCGCCAGCTGGGCCTCCAGCCGCTGCTGCTCGCCCCGGGTGGCATCCAGTGCCCGGCGGGTCTGCTCCACGGCCCGGTCCAGGTCCGGCAACCCGGCGCGCGTGCTGCGCAGATATTCCACCAGGGTCTCCAGGCGTTCTTCCAGTGCCTCCAGCTCCATTCGCTGGCGTTCCACCTGGTCCTGATCCTGGGAGGACAGATCCTGCTGCTCGCGCATGAGGCGCAGTTCCCGGGCCTTGAGCTGGGCGATGGCCCGCTCGGCATGCGCACGGTTGGCCTCCTCCAGCTGGATGGTCTGCTCATGCGCGGCCATTTCCCGCTGCACTTCGGCCACGGCCGTCTGGGCCTCACGCCAGGCCGTGTCCACTTCGGACATTTTCTCGCTCGCCAAGGCCGTGCGCTCCCGCAGGATGGCGGCCTGTTCCTCAGCCTGGGCGTGTTCCGCCTGGCGCAGGCCGGTTTCGGTATGGGTGGATTCCCGCTCGGTGCGCGCGGCGCTCTGGCGCTCCAGGTTGCGCTGCACCTCCTGGGTGAGTCGCGCACGGGTGGCCCCCAGGTGCTTCAATTCCTGCTCCACGCGGGCCACTTCGGCGCTGGCGGCATAGAAGTCCGCCTGGGCCTGATTGACCACCTCTGCGGCCTCGAACTGGGCCAGACGCTGGCCTTCCAGTTCGGATTCGATCCGGCGCAGATTGGCGGTCCCCGCCTCGACAGCGTTGGTCGTCGTCCACATCTGGTGTTCCGATTCCGCCTGCCGGGTCTGGGCTTCCCGGCACTTCACCAGGGAGAGGAAACGGCTTTTCAGGCTGCGTTCCGCATCCAGGGCAAAGAAGTGCCGCGCCACTTCCGCCTGGAGTGCGAGCTTTTGCAGCTGGCGATCCAACTCTTCCCGGATGTCCGCGACCCGATCCAGGTTTTCACGGGTATCCCGCAGGCGGGCCTCGGTTTCCCTGCGCCGCTCCTTGTACTTGGAGACCCCCGCCGCCTCTTCCAGATAGCCGCGCAGCTCCTCCGGACGGGCCTCGATGATGCGGGAGATCATGCCCTGTTCGATGATGGCATAGGCATCCCCGCCCAGACCCGTGCCCAGGAACAGGTCCGCCATGTCCTTCTTGCGCACCTGCACGTTGTTGATCCAGTAGCTGGACTCGCCAGCGCGGGTGAGCACCCGTTTGACGGCGATTTCCGCATATTGCGACCACTGACCCGCCGCCTTGCCCGTGCCATTGTCGAACAACAGTTCAACTGAGGCCCGGCTGGCGGGCTTGCGCCCTGCCGAACCATTGAAGATCACGTCCTGCAGGGTGGCTCCGCGCAACTCCCGGGCCTTGGATTCCCCCAGTACCCAGCGTACCGCGTCGATGACGTTGGATTTGCCGCAGCCATTGGGTCCCACCACGCCAGTGAGCTGGCCCACGGCGGGAATGGTCACCGGATCCACGAAGGACTTGAAACCGGCGATGTGGATGTGCTTGAGGCGCAAGGCGGGAATGGGCCGGGGCTTATAATCCGCGCGATTCTAACTGTTCGGCGCGTAGATATGCCCAGCCAGCCCAGCAAGACCCTGGAGACCTTCGACAACCCCCGGCCGACGCGGGATTATCACATCCATATCGAAATCCCCGAATTCACCTGCCTGTGCCCCAGGACCGGCCAGCCTGACTTCGCCACCCTGTTCCTGGACTACATCCCGGACACCCGTTGCGTGGAGCTGAAGAGCCTGAAGCTCTACGTCTGGTCCTTCCGGCAGGAGGGCCATTTCCACGAGGACGTCACCAATCGCATCCTGGACGATCTGGTACAGGCCACGAACCCCCGCTTCATGCGCCTGACCAGCAAGTTCTACGTACGTGGTGGCATCTTCACCAATGTGGTGGCGGAACACCGCCGCGACGGCTGGGCCCCGGCCCCGCGGGTGGAGCTGACGCAATTCACGTCAAACTCGAATACACGTTGATAAGCATATGATCTTGCGTATATTTTTGGCGAACCCACGCCGCGGAGGGGACCCGCGTCAAAAGGCGTACACCTCTCGCAGGCTGGTACCCGCCAGGCGGTCGAAATAGCGGGCCCGGTAGTAGTGCCGCTTATGGGTGGCGTCGTCGGTGAAGGCCGCCCGATCGTGCAGCACGTTGTTGCTCACCAACCCCATACCGGATTCCAGACGCCCGCGGTAGCGATAGGGGGTGGCGACGTCACCGTCCAGGATGGACCCGAGATAGGCCAAGGCCTCCCGGGCCAGGGGATCGTCGGTCCACATGACGTTGTTGACACGGATGGTATAGCGCATGTGCAGATCCCCCGAAGGCAGGATACTGAACACCGGACCCGGTTCCTCGGCGCGCGCCACGGTACCGCCCTCGTCGATGCGCGCGGGGATGGTCATGACCCGGGGCGCCATCAAGGCACGGATGTAGTCGGGGTTCTTCTCGCGCAGCAGGAGGTAGACGATCTCGTGATCCATGAGGGCGTTCTCGCCCCCGCTGGCGGCCTGCTGCACCACATGCAGGTTCAGCGCATGGATCTGCCTGTCGGCAGTATTGTAATAGCCGTCGGTGTGCCAGTTGATGGCCCGGTTGGTGTAGGGGATGTAGTGCTGGCGTATGCCCTCGGAGCGCACGGTCAGGGAGGTCAAACCCGTCTCATCCGCCAGCCAGTTCCTGTTCAGGTCCTGAAGGCCAAAACGGCGCCCCAGGGAAAGCGGGATTTCCGGATCCGGATCCGTGCCGGTCTTGCCGACGTAAATCACCATATTGGCTTTGCGGCACTTGGCCAGCAGGGCGGCATGCTCCCCGTGCGTGAGGCTGCGGGGGTCGCGGATCTCCACCACCAGGTCACCCAGCTGCTCGGGATAGTCCCGCAGCTTGGTATCCCGCCAGCGTTCATAGAGCACTGTGTTGTCGGGATCGAAGGGACTGGCAACGGGCTGGATCTGGGGCTGGGCATGCGACATGAATTTCTCCGCTTGGAATGGCCAAACAGGCGGCACATTGGGGCAATGACCTCCGGTCGTAATTGATCCTTGTCAAACGGACAGGCCCGAAGCCGGCCGCTGAACCAGTGCGTGCCGGACACACGAGCCCGCAGGGTCGCACGCGCCGGAGCAGTAATGCCCTACACTTGCCTGCATGTCATTCGCCTGTTTTCTCGGTCTCGACTTCGGCACCTCTGGCGCCCGGGCCTGCGTCATTGCTCCCAGCGGCGAAATCGAAGATCTGGCACGACAGGATTACGGCGAACTGCCGGAGCACGAGGCAGCGGCCACCTGGCGGGAGGTCCTGCTGCAGCTCATCGCCAGGATACCTGCGGGTCTGCGCAAGCGGCTGGCCGCCCTGGCGGTGGATGGCACCTCCGCCACGATACTGGCCTGTGACGAGGCCCTGGACCCCGCCCACCCACCCCTGATGTACCACGATGCCCGGGCCACCCTGGAGGCAGCGGCCATCGCCCGGGCCGCCGGGCCGGAGCATCCGACGGCCATGGCCACCTCGGGTCTGGCCAAGGCATTGTGGCTGAAGAAACATCTGGGTCCCGCGCGGGCCCGACTCTACCTGAGCCAGGCGGACTGGCTCTCGGCCCAGCTCTCCGACCGTCCCATGAGCGACTTCCACAATGCCCTGAAGATGGGCGTGGACCTGGATACAGGGCAGTGGCCCGACTGGGTGGACTATCTGGTGGATGTGAATTTCCTGCCCATGCTTGCAGCCCCGGGCACGGAGGTCGGCCTGCTGGCCCGGCCCCGGGCAAGGGCACTGGGGGTGAATGCGGACTGTCTGGTCCGGGCCGGCACCACGGACAGCATTGCCGCCTTTCTGGCCGCGGGGGTGACTCAACCCGGCGAGGCGGTCACCTCCCTGGGCACCACCCTGGTACTGAAGCTCCTGTCCCAGACCCGGGTGGACGATGCCCGTTTTGGCATCTACAGCCACTGGTTCGGTGACCTGTGGCTCACCGGGGGCGCTTCCAACGCCGGCGGTGGCGTGCTGCGCCGGTATTTCACCGAAGACGAACTGCGGACCCTCTCGAACCGCATGGATCCCGAGCAGGACACGGGTCTGGATTACTACCCGCTGACGCGTACCGGCGAGCGCTTCCCGGTCAACGATCCGGACATGCCACCCCGCATGGAACCCCGCCCCGAACAGCGTCTGGATTTCCTGCAAGCCATCCTGGAAGGCCTGGCGCGCATCGAGGCCCGGGGCTACACCAAGCTGGTGGAACTGGGAGCCACCCCCCTCAGCCGGGTGGTGAGTGCCGGTGGCGGTAGCCGTAACGCTGCCTACAGCCGCATCCGCGCCCGATACCTGGGGGTGCCCGTCCACACGGCGGCGGAACACGAAGCCTGCTATGGCACGGCCTGGCTGGCTCGCTGGGGCACGGCCCTTTTCCCGGGCTATCGCCATGGCTGATCCGGGTCTGTGCTACACGGGCAGCCTGCCCCTGCAGTGGCGTCCCCTGGCGGAGGACAACGACATGGCCGTGGACCGGGAAGCCCTGCTCCTGCTCACCGCCATCAACCGCATGGAAGCCGGCCACGAAACGGAGAGCATGGGCGAGCAGCACCGCCTTGAACGCCTGGAGGCCAAGCTTGACCTGGCCCTTTATCTGGTGGCCCGTGGCCTGCAGCCGGGGCCGGCACCCGCGCCGGTGACGGTCAGGCTCTCACCGGCAGGGATCGACTGGCAGGAAGCCCAACCGCCGCCGGCAGGCGCCTGCCTACTCATGGAGTTGTGGCTTTCCAACGTCCTGCCCCTCCCTCTGCGGCTGCGCGCCGTAGCCCGCGGCCAGGTGACGGGCTGGGCCCAGGCTGCCTTCCCGCATCTGCCCGAAGCCCTGACGGAGGCCTTGTACCAGCTCATCTTTCGTCGCCATCGCCAGGCCATCCGCAGCCGCCAGGCAAGCGCGACTTGACGCTCAGGCCAGCGGCTCCGGGACGTTGCCGTCCGGGGCACAAGCAACAGGGCACAAACCCGTCCGCCATGTGCGCGGGCAAGCGTGAGCCCCAGAACCGCGGGGCTCGACGACACGCGCACCCACCGGCATACCCTACGTGGCCCCCATCGCCGGGACCTATCGCCCGAGTCAGGCGGCCGGGGATGCGGCGCTTACTTGTTCGGCACGGCCGCAGGTGCTGGCGCGGGGAAAGGCATGGCGGGCACCATCCGCATCAGGGCCGTCGGATCCAGCATCTGACCCCAGGTGCCGTAGGTCTGGGGATTCAGGCCGGTACCCAGCCAGCTCATGTAGGTCTGGGGATTCATGGGCAGCATCATGGCGTTCAGGGCAGCTGGGCTGATGGGAGCGGCCAGCATGTTGGCGTAGGTGCCGGGATTCAGCATCTGCATGGCCGGTGCCCACATCTGCGGGTTCATGGGTGCCGCCAGCCAGTTGGCATACAGGCTCGGGTTCAGACCCATGCCCATGAGGCTGGTGAGGAAGCGGGGATCCATGCCCGCGCCCAACCAGCGCATGGCTACGGCCGGGTCGGTGAACTGCATGTAATTCTGCAGGGTGGCGGGGTTCATGAGTCCGGACATCATGCGGATATAGGTATTGGGGTCCATACCCTGCTGCGCCAGGGCGGCGCTGGTCGCGGGGTTCATCATGGCGTTGGCCCAGCCCACGAAGGCCTGGGGATCCTTGAACGCCGAGGCATTCTGGGTTGGATCCGTCATCTTCCGTGCCCATTCCTGCGCGGTGGCAGGGGACTGGGCACTGGCGAGGGCAGGTGCGACGGCGAGCAACAGCACGGCAATCTGGCGATTCATGGAATTTCCTTTGTCAGGGTGCTTCGGGGTACGGGCCAACCTTGCTTCGACCCGCGCTGGGAACGGCAGGGCACTACATCCGCAGTGCTTCGCTGCACATACGGGTCCGCGCATGCAGATAAGCTGCGCCCGCGCATCTTAGACCCTTTTGATGCAAGGCATATGCCCCATTGCGCCGCGGACTTGATCGGCGTTGTCTCCGGGCTTAATTTCCGGCGCCTGTGCGCAAGACCCTACATGGACGTCTCCTGACTTGATCCGCCTGCAATCCCTCAGTCTCCTGCGGGGCTCCAAATCCCTGCTGGACGGGGCCGACCTCACCCTCAACCCGGGGGAGAAGGTCGGCCTCATCGGCGCCAACGGCTCGGGCAAGTCCAGCCTGTTCGCCCTGCTGCGGGGCGAGCTGCACGCGGACGGCGGCGACCTGGACTTCCCCGCCCGCTGGCGCATCGCCCACGTGGCCCAGGAGACCCCGGCCCTGGAGCGCTCCGCCCTGGACTACGCCATCGACGGCGACACTACCCTGCGCCGCCTGGAAGCCGAGCTGGCCGAGGCGGAAGCGGCCCATGACGGCCACAATGTTGGCAACCTCATCGGCGAGCTGCATGCGGCGTTGCACGACGCCGACGCCTACACGGTGCAATCCCGGGGCGAGCAGCTTCTCACCGGCCTGGGCTTTTCCCAGGCCCAGATGAACCAGCCCGTGGCCAGCTTCTCCGGCGGCTGGCGCATGCGCCTCAACCTGGCCCAGGCCCTCATGTGCCCGTCGGACCTGCTGCTGCTGGACGAGCCCACCAACCACCTGGACCTGGACGCCATCCTCTGGCTGGAGGACTGGCTCAAGCGCTACCCGGGCACGCTGATCATCATCTCCCACGACCGGGATTTCCTGGACGGGGTGGTGAACGTCATCGCCCACATCGACGAGCGCAAACTCAAACGGTATGGTGGCAACTACTCCGCCTTCGAGAAGCAGCGGGCCATCCATCTGGCCCTTTCCCAGGCCGCCTTCGAAAAGCAGTCCCGGGAGCGGGCCCACCTGCAATCCTTCATCGACCGCTTCAAGGCCAAGGCCAGCAAGGCCAGGCAGGCGCAAAGCCGCATGAAGATGCTGGCGAAGATGGAGGAGCTGGCCCCCATCCATGCCGCCGCCGCCTTCAGCTTCGAATTCCGGGAACCGGAGCGGGCGCCGAATCCGCTGCTGGTGCTGGAGGACGTGAACGCTGGTTATCGTGGCAGTGATGGCGGCAAGACCGTGCTCTGCGGCCTCAACCTCACCCTCCAGGCCGGCCAGCGCATCGGCCTGCTGGGGGTCAACGGCGCCGGCAAGTCCACCCTCATCAAGACCCTGGTGGGGGAGCTGCCGTCCCTCTCCGGCAGCGTCACCCAGGGCAAGGGCCTGGCCATCGGCTACTTCGCCCAGCACCAGGTAGAGATGCTGCGCCACGACCAGTCCCCCCTGTGGCACCTGCAGAAACTGGCCCACACGGCCCGTGAGCAGGACCTGCGCAACTTCCTCAGCGGCTTCAACTTTGCCGGCGACATGGCCAGCGCCGTCATCGCCCCCTTCTCCGGCGGCGAGAAGGCCCGCCTGGCCCTGGCGCTGATCGTCTGGCAGCGCCCCAACCTGCTGCTGCTGGACGAGCCCACCAACCATCTGGACCTGGAGACCCGGGAGGCCCTCACCGTGGCCCTGGCCCAGTTCGAGGGGACTTTGGTGCTGGTGTCCCACGACCGCCACCTGCTGCGGGCCACCACGGAGGAATTCCTCATCGTCGCCGACGGCGGCCTGAAGCCCTTCGACGGCGACCTGGACGACTACCGGGACTGGCTGTTCAAGACCAAGCTGGGGAAAGCCGTGGAATCCGCGCCCCACATGGAGCAGGACGCAAACCGGGAATCCAGCGCGGAAGCGCCCCGCGACACCGCCGACCGCAGGGAACGGAAGCGCCAGGAGGCCGAGGCCCGCCAGCGCCTGTCCAGCCAGAAGAAGCCCATCGAGAGCCGCATCCGGCGCCTGGAAGAACAGATGGACCGGCTCAACGCCCGCAAGGCCGAACTGGAAGGCGCGCTGGCCGCCCCCGACATCTACGCCGAGGTCAACAAGGATCGCCTGAAGGCGTTCTTGTATGAGCAGGCCCAGCTCGTCAAGGACCTGGAGCAGCTGGAAGAGGAATGGATGGCCCAGCAGGAGGCCCTGGAGGCCCTTGAAGCCCTGCAAGCCGGCGCAGCCTGATGGGACATCCAGAAGTCACGTATATTGGGAAAGACCAACCGGAGCCATAAGCATGAAAACCCTGATCCAATTCTTTGCCGTCGCCATCCTGGCCCTGCCTGTCCTGGCGGACGGCTCCGTTCCCGCCCCGGTCCACGCCACACCCCGGACCACGACCCAGGCCGTCCTGGAGGTCTGCCCGCAGCCGGCGCAGGCCCTCCTGCTCAGTCAGGTCAGCCAGACCGACTGCTGCAAGGGCCACAAGGGCGTGTGCGGCTGCCGCGCCGGCAAGATCGTGTGCTGCGACAACACTGTCAGCCCCAACTGCACCTGCCACGCGGATTCGGGCTTCGAGAACTGAGGCGCACGTTTCAGCCAGCCAGCAGGCGCTTGTGGGCCCGCTCGCGCCAGCTGGCGGCCAGGACCTCCAGCCGGGCCAGTTCTTCCAGGGCGGCCCGGTCCGCCGGTACCTGGTTGAGTACCCGCCACAGGCGCTCGACCGTCCATTTGGGCCAGCGTCGCTGCATGAGGGTCATGGGCTCGCCGGCGGCCACGTCCCCTTCCTGTAGCACCCGGTAATACCAGCCCGTGCGCCCCGTATCCCGCACCCGCTGCGACATGTCGTCCACGCCAAAGCGGGCATTCAGTTTCCAGCAGGGTGAGCGGCCTTGGGAGATCTGGATCACCGCGCTGCCCAGACTGAACACATCCCCCAGGCACACCGTGGCTTCCGTGATCCCCCGGGTGGACAGATTCTCGCCAAAGCCGCCGGGTACGAAACGCCCGTTGCACTGGGGCAGTTCCACCCGCCAGGGTGCGTAGTGCTCGCGTGGATAGTGGTGCAAGGCCTTGTCCCGGCCGCCATGGTTTTTGAGATCCGCCTGGGCGTCTCCGGCCAGACCCAGGACGGTGACATGGCGCAGGTCACTCACCGCCTGCTTGTCGATGGCGCTGGGCTGACCCTGGGGGCCGAAGCACTGCACCTGACCCACGTGCAGGGACAGGACGGACAGGGAACACAAGGTGTCGGCGCTGGCGGTCAGCATGCTCAGGTCCCCATCCGCGCTACCACCAGGCCCGGGGCATCGGCATGATCCAGCAGGATGCTGCGTACCCGCTCCTGCCACAAACGGCCAAAGATCGCGCGCTCGTCGGCATCCGCCTGGCCGCTCATCACACTGGCCATGTGGACCTGCATCTCGGTGGACGGTGGCACCTTCTCCGGGTGGTAGTCCAGCAGCACCGAACTGCCCGTATCCAGACGGATCAGGCGTAACTCCGCCGGCAGGTCCACGCCATAGATCAGCAGGTTGCGCCGGACGAAACGCCCCCCCAGGCCCTTGAAGCCCCCCGCCCCGGCCGCGCCGGTGACGAGGCCCAATACACTGCCCACCACGCCGGTCGTGCCGGCCTCCATGGGGTTGCGCATTTCCACACGAATATTGCCACGCTCCGGGATCCCGTCTGCATACAGGGCACGCAAGCCATGCCGGGCCATGAGCCAGGCCCCGGCCACCGTGGGACATGAATGCCCCGCCAGGCGCACAACGTCCGCATAGCGGTATTCGATGCGGCCATCCTGGGCAGCGCCCAGGAGTTCGGCCAGGCCGTCCTTCAGGGTCAGGGTGGGGACTTGGGCAAAGAAATCGGGAAACGACATAGGGGCTCCATGAAAAAATCGGACACTCCGCCGGGGCACGCTTGGCGGTCAGGGGCAGATCCACGGGATACACCGGGGCCGAGCACCGCTGCAGCGCGTGGATGCCCCCTACCCTCGCAATCCGGGAAGGTGCTGAAAGTTGCGAGGACCATCATACCGAACACGATGAGATATCCCGAGAGGGACACGTCCGCATCATTTTTGCCCCGTCAGGCGCCGCCCCCCGAAGGTTTCTTTCCCCCGATCATGTTCGACAGGTTCCAGGCTTCCCACTCATACCAGTCCTCTCCCAGGATCTCCGCGGGGTGCTCGGTACGGCCCGAGCCGTTGCCGCACAGGAGGTTATCCGCCGGACAGTATTTGTCGCAGCCCCAGCAGATGCGTTCCGGATGCTTGGGATTGAGCGGGAATTTCTGGGGACGCTTGCCGGGTTTCATGGCCTGTGGCCTGTGCGGTCCGCTCAGTCAGACGGGCTGTTGCGCCAAGGCCAGGCGCCGCAGGCGGTTGAGGGCTTGACCCATGGGGCCGGGCATATTACCGGTGAGGGTCTCCAGCTCCACGGCGTCCAGCATGTTCTTCACCATGAGACCCAGGTCCGTATCCCCCTCGATGAGCAGGCGGCGGTTGAAGAACAGGGTATCCGGGTCTTCCAGGCGCAGGGCCAGACGTGCGAAGTCCTGGGCAGTGGCGGTGAAGGTCACGTCCGCCAGACCGTTGCGCTCCGCGCGAAACCCCTTGGGAGTCACGGAAAAGAACAGGCCCAGTCCCATGTCTTTCACCACCACGCGAAAGCGCCGGCCGCGCACCACCTCCCAGTCCAGATCCTTGAGGGTGGGCCAGGCCGCCAGGTTGCAGGCAGCTGCGAAGGCCCAGGAGGTCGGCCAGGTCGGTAGGCGGGTGACGAGTCTGGCCAGCGGTGCAGGAAAGGCGGGGAGTTGCATGAGGGTCTCCAATGGATAATTCAGGTGCTTTTGTATTCCCGCCTGCACGGGCGTGGTGCGGTGGCCTTGCGCTGTGCCGCACCCATGTTTCAGGCCTGGGCCTGCATGCCGGTATAGGCCATGCCCGCCTCCCCCAGCCAGTAACCGTCACAGGGCCGGCCCGGCATGATGCGGTCCAGCCTATGTGTGGCCTCCGCCGGGGCGATATCGCCATCCAACAGGGCGCGAAACACGTTGACCACCCGTTCCATGTGCCGAAACTGGGGGGACAGACGCAATACGTCCACCCCGGTACTGCGCAGCTCGTCCAGGCGATGGGCCAGGTTCATGATCTTCGCCGACTGGGTCTGGATGCCGTTCAGGGTGAGGAAGTCCTCCCCTTCCCGGCTGCGCAGGGTGAGCCCATCCGGGTGTTCCAGGCACTTGAACTGGCAGTCGTCCTTTTGCAGGTTGTAGTGGCGGGCAGTGAAACAGCGCGCCGAGTAGGCCAGGGGCAGACGACCGTAGCCGAACAGCTCCGTCTCCATGCCCGCGGGATGGTTTCCAGAAGCGAGCATGGCGGCGAGCATGTCCCGGGGCATCTCCACCGGTGGCACCCAGCGCTTGGCGCCCATGTCCGCCAGTAGGGTCAGGGTGTCCGGGTTGTAGACGTTGAGGGTGGGACCGGAGACGAAGGCCTGGTTCGCCTGCGCCAGCAGGCGCACGGCCCCCCATTCGTTGGCCTCCACCAGGAAGCGTCCATCCTTCACCAGCTTGCGCAGGGCCTTGAGGTCGGATTCGGACTCGATGAGGGTCTGGGTGGAGAGCACCACTTCCTTGCCGGCGGCGACCAGCTTTTCTGCCAGGCCCAGGTAGTCCTGCAGGCGCAGCAGGTGGCGGCGGGAACAGACGGTCTCCCCCAGATAGACGATGTCCACGGGCCAGCCGGCGGCGGCCTCGTAGTAGGCCAGGGTGTCCTCCCGGGACCAGTAGTAGAGGAGCGGGCCCAGGGCGAGCTTCATTATTTCCACGGCCGGTAGTAGGCGCCCAGGGTGTGCATGCTGCCCTCGGAGACCTTGTTGAGTTCCGCCATCCAGGCGGGATTGGGCTTGAATGTTTCGGCGGACCGCTTGACCGCGTCGATGGCAGCGCGCCACACCTTGGTCACCTGGGCTGCGTAGGCGGGGCTGCGCTGGCGGCCTTCGATCTTGATGGCGGCTATGCCCAAGCGGGCCATCTCCGGCAGCAGCTCCATGCTGTTGAGGCTGGTGGGCTCCTCCAGGGCGTAGTAGGTCTCGCCCTGGACCTCGAAGCGGCCCTTGCACAGGGTGGGATAGCCGGCCTTTTCGTTGTCGGCATAGCGGTCGATGAGCACGCCGTTCAGGCGCGTCTCCATGCCCTTGGGGGTTTGTTCCCAGCGCACCGCATGGCCCGGGGAACAGGCGCCGAAGGTGTTGGGGGAATCGCCGCAGGCATAGGAGGACAGGAGGCAGCGGCCCTCCACCATGACGCACAGGCCACCGAAGCCGAACAGCTCGATCTCCACGTCGGTGTGCTGCACCACGTTCTCCACCTGCGCCAGGGACAGCACACGGGGCAGCACGGCGCGCTGGATGCCGAAGCGCTCGCGGTAGAAGTTCACCGCCTCGTAGCTGGTGGCGGAACCCTGCACGGAGAGATGCAGGCGCAGGTTGGGGTGGGTCTTGCGGGCATAGGCCATGAGGCCCGGGTCCGCCAGGATGATGGCGTCCACACCGGAAGTTGCCGCGGTGTCCACGGCGGCGTGCCAGCGCGCCAGGGTGGCGGGCTGGGGATAGGTGTTCAGGGCCATGAGCACCTTGGCGCCCTTGGCATGGGCGTAGCGGATGCCTTCCGCCAGGGTCCTGGCGTCGAAGTTCAGGCCGGAGAAGTTGCGTGCGTTGGTGTTGTCCTTGAGGCCCAGGTAGACGCCATCGGCACCATGGTCCACCGCAGCCTTCAGGGCCGGCAGGCTGCCAGCAGGACAGATCAGCTCAAGCAGGGGTTTCATGTCTGCAACACCACTTCGGGTCGGGATGTATTCATCCTATGTAAACCTTCATATCCATTTATTGGCCTGACCAGGCAGCTGCCTTGGCATGTGCCACGGCGCTCCAGTTCCGCGACGATGGCATTCACCACGGGCCATTTGCCGGCACACCATTGCGGGGCAAGCAGCAGCCGGTCCGGGGCAGTGCCCGTGACCCGGTGGTAGACCACTTCCCTTGGGGTACGCTCGATGAGATCTGTGGCGGTGGCGACGTAGTCCTCCAGGCTCAGGGGAGTGTACTCCCCCCGACGCCATTCGTTGGCCAGCTGGGTACCCTTGACCACATGCAGGGGATGCAGCTTGAGGCCGTCGGTGCCGATATCCAGGACGATATCCAGACTGGTGAGGCTGTGTCGGCCGGTCTCTCCAGGCAGGCCCACGATGAGGTGGGTGCACACGGGGATGCCGCGACCGCGGGCCGCCCGACAGGCGGTGACGTATTCCGCCAGGCCATGTCCCCGGTTCACCCGACGCAGGCTCTCATCGAAGGCGGACTGCAAACCCAGTTCCAGCCACACTTCCATGCCGCGGTCACGGTAGCCGGCCAGCAGATCCAGTACCTCGTCGGGCACGCAGTCGGGTCGCGTACCCACACACAGACCGATCATGCCTTGCATGGCCAGGGCCTCGTCATACATGGCCCGGAGGGCATCCACATGCGCATAGGTGTTGGTGTAGGCCTGGAAGTAGGCCAGGTATTTGCTGGCCCGGGTGCGCCGGGCGATACCCCGGCGACCGGAGGCCAGTTGCTCCTGCAGGGAGACGGTGACACGCGCACCCGCGCCGCCGTCGGGCTCGACCACCGTCATGGAGCCGCAACCCGTCAAGCCGAGGAAGGACGTTTCGGCGCGGGCTGCGGGCAGTGGATCGGAACGGCCGTTGCGGCGCTGCTGCGCCACGGTGACGTTGAAGGAGGCATTGTTGCAGAAGGTGCAACCGCCGGTGCCCTTGCTGCCATCCCGATTTGGGCAGGTGAAGCCCGCATCCAGGGCGATCTTGTGCACGCGCTCGCCATGCTTGTTCTTCAGCCACTGGCCGAAGGTGTGCACGCGATCCGAAAGCAGCATGGGCGAATGGGCTCCTTTGGCCTGACGAGGTGTCTGATCCGTGCCATGCCTGCCTGCGCAGGCATGGCGGGATGCTGCCTCGCTGGGTCCCCGCCGCTCAGGCGTCCTTGACGATGAAGTCGATCATCACGCCTTCAGGACTCTGGTCCAGGTACTGGATTTCCACCCGTTCGCCATAGCGGGCCATCATCTGCTGCAGCAGGGGGATGGGGTTGTGGTCGTTAACGAAACGCATGCGCTCGCCGGGCTGAAGAGAATCCAGGGCACCGAAGATGGCGGCATGACGGAATCGCTTGGCGATCCCACGCGCGTCGAATCCATAGATGCCGTCGGGACGGTTGTGGTTGTGGACGATGGGCTGAACGGGAATGTCGATGCTCATGGCAGGGCCTTGTCTTTCAGGGTGTGAAGGAGCGCAAATAGTTGAGTGAATTACTTTGGTATGCCTTGACATATATCAGGCACGCGCCTGCCCCTCCCGCGCGGCGGGAAGGTCGGCACTCAGTGTTCGCCCTTGGTCTTGCGGATGCCGGCCAGGCGGTTGCCCTGCTTCTGAGGCCCGCCCATGGGGAACATGTCGTGCAGGTAACGGTTGTTGCCCCGTTCTGGGCCCCATGCATCGCGGAAGTGCTGGATCATGTCACGCACTTGGGCCTGGACGCCATGCTGCTCGTAGTATTCACGGATGAAGCGGATCACCTCCCAGTGCTCCGGGGTCAGGGTCAGGCCCTCCTTGCTGGCCTGGGCCTCGGCGAAACCTTCGCTCCACTCATCCAGGTTGAGCAGATAACCCTCCGGGTCGGTCAGCACTTCCTGGCCATTCACCATCAGCGTGACGGTGTAGATGGCATAGGGGTTGGCGGTGTCGTGCGCTTCCGGTATGAAATGTTGGGGGGGCAGCTTCAGCATGACGGGCTCCTCTGGGCGCTTAGTTGACTAAATCACTTAGGTATGCATCCTGAGCCCGTAGTCTGGCAAATGCCTTGACCATTGTTAAGTCCTGCCCTTGACAATGGGCGACTCCGCTCAGGAGCCGCCTTTGCGGGCATAGGGGCCGGTGCCACCCCAGCCAGGCCGGAATCTCCAGGCTGGGTTGGTCCGGGCCAGGCACGCTACACCCGCTTGGCACGTACGATCTGATAGGCACGGAACAGATAGCCTATGGGCGCGCTCCAGATGTGCACCAGCCGGGTGAAGGGGAAGAACAGAAACACGGACAGGCCCAGGAAGATGTGGATCTTGTACACCACATCCACCCCCCGCAGCAGGTCGGGGTTGGGCTGCAGCACGACGATGCTCTGCACCCACTCGGCCAGGCGGAGCATCACCGTGGCGTCTCCCTTCTCGGCGTGACCAATGGACCAGAAGATCGTGGAGAAGCCGAGAATGGCGGTCATGACGAGCCATCCCAGGATATTGATGTCCATCCAGCGGCTGGCGGCGCGAACCCGCTTGTTGAACAGACGACGGAACCACAGCATGGTGCCGCCCAGGATCACCATGAGGCCGAAGATGCCACCGGCGAAGATGGCGATGCCCTGGTGGGCCATGTCGGAAATGCCCAGGGCCTGGAACACGCCGTGTGGCGTGACCAGACCGATCAGATGACCGAAGAAGATGCCCAGCATGCCCACATGGAAGAGATTGCTGGCCAGGCGCATGTTGGCCTTGGACAGCAGCTGGCTGGAATCGCTCTTCCAGGTGTACTGCTCGTTGTCGAAGCGGATCCAGCTGCCCAGGGCGAAGGTCACCAGGGCGATGTAGGGGTAGACCCCGTACAGGAGGGTGTGCAGATCGAAGTTCATGTCGCTCTCCAGATTCAGGCCGTGGCCACGGTCAGGGTTTGGCCCAGACGGCTGCGTTGTTCCAACAAGCGGACCAGGGGGGCGTAGGGGCTGGCGGCCTCTTCCAGGTTGCTGGCCAGCTGGTTCAGTACCTTGGTCCATTTGGACAGGAACATGCGTGCTTCGTCCTCCGCCAGTTGGGCGCAGAATTCCAGCATCAGGGGCAGGAAATCCGGCAGCTCACCGAAGCCGCCGTCATGCACGGCGATCTCCAGACCGTACTGCTTGTAATACTCGGACAGATCGATGAGTGCCGGACCGCGGTTCTTGTCGTCACCGAACAGGTGGTGGGTCAGATGCAGGGCATGCTCCGGCGTGAGGTCGAAGGTCTGCACATAGTCCGCCTGCGACTCGGTGAGAGGCATGCTCGCCAGGTGTCGCAGGAAGCGCTCCAGCACCAGGTACTCCGCCGCCTCAAGGCCCTGGTTCAGGACACCATGCAGTTGCGGCAAGGCAGCCAGCAGCGCCTCGTCCGGATAGGCCAGCAGCCTGGCCAGCAGTTTGTAGAACATGGTGTGTCCTTTCTCAGTGCTCGTCCGCGGAAGGAGCGGGCTGCAGGGATTCCACCGACTCCTTGCGCCGCTCCGGGAACAGGGAGTTGGGGGAAATGCCGGGGGAGGAATCGTTGCCGAAGGTAAAGCCGTTCTGGCCCTGGAAGGCGTAGAAGTCCTCCAGCGAGACCTCCTGGTGACCCGTGGGCAGGACGAAACGGTCTTCATAGTTGGCAATGGCCATGTAGCGGTACATCTCCTTGGCGATGTCCTCGGTGATGCCCACGGCCTTGAGTACCTCCACATTGGCCTGCCCTTCCACGTGGACGGAACGCATGTAGGAGCGCATGGCGATCATGCGGTTCAGGGCGGCGACGATGGGGGCCTCCTTGCCCGCCGTCAGCAGGTTGGCCAGGTAGCGCACCGGCAGGCGCAGAGCCTCGGCCTTGGGGATGCAGCCGTCGGCCTCGGTGGGCAGGCGCCCCTGGTCGATGGCGGACTGTACCGGCGACAGGGGTGGTACGTACCAGACCATGGGCAGGGTGCGGAACTCCGGGTGCATGGGGAAGGCGATCTTCCAGTCCATGGCCATCTTCCAGATGGGGGAGTTGCGCGCCGCCTCGATCCAGCTTTCGGGTACGCCGTCAGCGCGGGCCTGCTCGATGACCTTGGGATCGTTGGGATCCAGGAAGATCCGCATGTGCGCCTCGTACAGGTCCTGCGGGTTCTCGGTGGAGGCCAGTTCCTCGATGCGGTCGGCGTCGTAGAGCATGATACCGTTGTAGCGGATGCGGCCCACGCAGGATTCCGAGCACACCGTCGGCATGCCGGACTCCACCCTGGGATAGCAGCCGATGCACTTCTCCGCCTTGCCGGATTCCCAGTTGTAGAACACCTTCTTGTACGGGCAGGAGGAGATGCACATGCGCCAGCCCCGGCACTTGTCCTGGTCCACCAGGACGATGCCGTCTTCTTCCCGCTTGTAGATGGAACCGGAGGGACAGGCCGCCACGCAGGCCGGGTTGATGCAGTGGTTGCAGATGCGCGGCAGGTACATGTGGAAGGTGTTGGCGAACTGCCTGTAGATCTCCTTCTCCAGACTCGCCATGTTCTGGTCGCGGGCGCGCTGCTCGAATTCACCCGCCAGGTCGTCCTCCCAGTTGGGGCCCCAGGTGATCTTCTCCATCTTCTCGCCAGTGATCTGCGACACGGGCCGGGCCGTGGGGGCTGCCTCCGACAGCGGCGCGTTCTGCAGGCGGGCATAGTCGAAGGTAAAGGGCTCATAGTAGTCGTCGATCTCCGGCATGTCCGGATTGGCGAAGATGTTCAGCAGCCGGTTGAGCCTTGAACCGGACCTGAGCTGCAGCTTGCCGCCCTTCAGTTCCCAGCCACCGCGCCACTTGTCCTGGTTCTCCCAGTCCTTGGGGAAGCCTATGCCGGGCTTGGACTCCACGTTGTTCCACCACATGTACTCGGCGCCCTTGCGGTTGGTCCATACGTTCTTGCAGGTCACCGAGCAGGTGTGGCAACCGATGCACTTGTCAAGATTGAAGACGAAGGCGAATTGCGCTCTGACTTTCATTCCATTCTCCTGTTTTGTTTACCGCCGGGGCCCCGGAGTGGTGTGACCCAGCCACGAGACCCGTCACCCCGAAGACCCCGACGGTCGAACCCTTTGCAACCCGCGCCTGCGGTCGCGCTGTAAGACACGTGCCTGAACCCTCTCACCGGGGTCCCACGCCCACCGGGTTACGCTGCTGCTCACGATCCGGCGTGAGGGGCCGCTCCAACCAATCCACGTTCTGGTCGATCTTGCGTACCACCACCGTCTCGTCCCGGTTGCTGCCCACGGGGCCGTAGTAATTGAAGCTGTAGGACAGCTGGGCATAGCCGCCGATCATGTGCGTCGGCTTGACGATGACCCGGGTGACCGAGTTGAGGATGCCGCCGCGCTTGCCCGTGGTGGGACTGCCCGGCACGTTCACGTTTTTCTCCTGGGCGTGATACATCAGCGCCATGCCCCGCGGCACGCGCTGCGAGACCACCGCACGCGCCACCGTGGCGCCGTTGGCGTTCACCGCCTCCACCCAGTCGTTGTCCTGGATGCCCACGCTCTTGGCGTCCTCTTCGGCGATCCAGAAGTAAGGCCCACCGCGGAACAGGTTGAGCATGCGCAGATTGTCCTGGTAGGTGGAATGGATGCCCCACTTGGAGTGCGGGGTGATCCAGGACAGCACCAGATGTGGGCCCTTGGTGACGCTGGCGGGGACCTTCTTGTGCTCCTGCATGTCCACCGGCGGGCGGAAGCAGCAGAAGCCCTCGCCGAAGTCCAGCATCCACTCATGGTCCTGGTAGAAATGCGCGCGGCCGGTCAGGGTGCGGAAGGGGATGTGCTCGTGCACATTGGTATAGCCGGCGGTGTAGGACACGCTCTCCGATTCGATGCCGGACCAGGTGGGCGCAGTGATGATCTTGCGCGGCTGGGCCTGGATGTCGCGGAAGGTGATCTTTTCCTCATGGCGCCCGGAATACAGGTGGCTGTGGTCGATACCGGTCTTCTTGGACAGGGCATGCCAGGACTTGTGCGCCACCTCGCCATTGGTCTCCGGCGCCATGCGCATGACCGCATCGCACACGCCGATGTCATCCTCCAGGCTGGGCATGCCCTGGGAAACTCCGGGCTCGGTGACCGTGCGGTTGAGGCTGGCCAGCTCCTGATATTCCTTCTCCGTGTTCCAGTCCAGGCCTTTCACGTTGTTGCCAATCCTGGTCATCAATGGCCCCAGTGCGATGAACTTGCTGTAGGTCTGGCTGTAGTCCCGCTCCACCAGCTTGATGAGCGGCATGGTCTTGCCGGGGATGGGCTCGCAGTCGCCCCGCTTCCAGTCCAGGGCATCGCCCAGGGGCTGGGCCAGCTCGAAGGGGGAATCGTGTTGCATGGGCAGGGCCACCAGGTCCTGCTTCACCCCCAGATGCTTGCCCGCCAGCGCGGAGAACTTCTTCGCCAGGGCACGGAAGATCTGCCAGTCGGACTTGGATTCCCATCCCGGACTCACCGCCTCCGACAGGGGATGCACGAAGGGATGCATGTCCGTGGTGTTGAGATCGTGCTTCTCGTACCAGGTGGCGGTTGGCAGGATGATGTCGGCGTAGGCACCGGTGGAATTGAGGCGGAAGTTGATGTCCACCATCAGGTCCAGCTTGCCCACCGGGGCCTGCTCCAGCCATTTCACTTCCTTGCAGTCGTTGCCCGCGCCACCTTCCTGCAGCACGCCGTTCTGCGCGCCCAGCAGGTGCTTGAGGAAGTACTCGTGGCCCTTGGCGGAGGTGCCGATGAGGTTGCCCCGCCAGACGATGAGGTTGCGCGGCCAGTTCACCGGATTGTCCGGGTCGGCATAGGCCACGTCCAGGGCGCCGGACTTCAACTGCTCGGCCACGTATTTCGCCGTGCCCGCCTCGTCGGTGGCACCAGCCTTGGCGGCCTCGGCGGCCAACTCGAGGGGGTTGCGGTTGAAATGGGGTGCGGACGGCAGCCAGCCCAGGCGCGTGGCCACCACGTTGTAATCCGCCAGACTGTAGCCCTTGTTGCGGTTCTTGCCGGCGGGGGACAGCAACTGGTCACCCTTCACCGTCTCGTAACGCCACTGGTCGGTATGGAAGTACCAGTAGGAGGTGGAGTTCTGCTGCCGCGGCGGCCGATGCCAGTCCAGACCGAAGGCGATGGGGGCCCAGCCGGCCTGGGGCCGCAGCTTCTCCTGCCCCACGTAGTGGGCCCAGCCGCCACCGCTCTGGCCGACGCAGCCGCACAGGTGCAGCAGGTTCATGATGGCGCGGTAGGACTGGTCGTGGTGGTACCAGTGGTTGATGGCCGCGCCCATGATGACCATGGACTTGCCCTGGGTCTTGGCGGCATTGTCGGCGAACTCCCGGCCGGTACGCTCCAGGTCCGCCTTCTTCACCCCGGTGACCTTCTCTGCCCAGGCCGGGGTATAGGCCACGCTGGCATCGCCGTAGTCCGCCGTCACGTTGCCCCCCCCCAGGCCCCGGTCAATACCGTACTGGGCCACCATCAGGTCGAACACCGAGGCCACCAGGGCCTGGCTGCCATCGGCCCGCTGCACGCGGCGTGCCGGCACGTTGCGGAACAGCAGTTCCGGCTCCCCCGGGGTGAAGTGGGGGAAGCCCACACTCACCACCTCGCTGCCGGCCTTGCCCTGGCAGCTGAGTTCCAGCCGGGTATCGGCGCCGGCCGCGCTCTCGAGCAGATTCCACTTGCCCTCCTCGCCCCAGCGGAAGCCGATGGAGCCGTTGGGCACCACGAACCGGCCGGAGATCTCGTCGTAGCCGATGGTCTTCCACTCGGGGTTGTTGGCCTCACCCATGGCATCGGCGAAGTCCGAGGCGCGCAGGTTGCGGTCGGTCACGTAGCCGCCCTCCGGGCCCGTGTAGGGGCGCAGCATCACCTGCATGGGCAGGTCGGTGTACTTGCGCGCGTATTCCTGGAAATAGGGAACCTGACGCTGGATGTAGAACTCTTTCAGGGCCACGTGGCCCATGGCCATGAAGGCGGCGGAGTCGGTGCCCTGACGTACCGGCATCCACAGGTCGGCGAACTTGCAAAACTCTGCGTAGTCCGGCGACATGGACACCACCTTGGTGCCCTTGTAGCGGGTCTCGATGGCGAAGTGGGCATCCGGCGTGCGCGTCATGGGCAGGTTGGCGCCGGCGATGATGATGTAGGTGGAGTTGTACCAGTCGGCGGCCTCGGGCACGTCGGTCTGCTCGCCCCAGGTCTGGGGGCTGGCCACCGGCAGGTCGCAATACCAGTCGTAGAAGGAGCCGCAGGCACCTCCGATGAGGGACAGGTAACGCGAGCCGGCGGCATACGAGATCATGGACATGGCCGGAATGGGCGAAAAGCCATAGATGCGGTCCGGGCCCCATTTCTGGATGGTGTAGACGTTGGCGGCGGCGGCGATCTCCAGCACCTCGTCCCAGGTGGTGCGCACGAAGCCCCCCAGGCCGCGCACCTTCACGTACTTGTCGCGCTTGGCACTGTCCGCCTGAATGGCGGCCCAGGCCTCCACCGGGTCCTTGCCACCCTTCTTCTCGGCCCGGTACAGGTCCAGCAGGCGTCCGCGCACCATGGGGTGCTTGATGCGGTGCGGGCTGTACAGATACCAGGAGAAGGAGGCGCCGCGCTGGCACCCCCTGGGCTCATGGTTGGGCATGTCGTCGCGCGTGCGGGGATAGTCGGTCTGCTGCATCTCGAAGGACACCAGACCGTTCTTCACGAAGATCTTCCAGGAGCAGCCACCGGTGCAGTTCACGCCATGGGTGGAGCGCACGATCTTGTCGTGGCGCCAGCGGTTGCGGTAGGCGTCCTCCCACTTGCGGTCCTCGACGGTCTTGATGCCATGGCCGTTGGAGAAGGGCTCGCGCGGATGGCTGAAGTAGGTGAGACGGTCCAGAAAGTGACTCATGTTTTTCTCCTGTGAATCCGTGAATCAGGGATTGCGAATCTCGCTGGCAGGGCGCAGGTAGAACCACCAGTTCAGTACCAGACAGAGGGCGTAGAAGATGGCAAAGCCGTACATGGCGTTTTCCGGGGTACCGGCCTTGAGCTGGCCCTTGATCACCTCGGGGGCGATAAAGGAGCCATAGGCGGCCACGGCGGAGGTCCAGCCTAGGACGGGGCCGGCCTGGGTGCGATCGAAGATCACGCCCACGGTACGGAAGGTGGAGCCGTTGCCGATGCCGGAAGCGGCGAACACCAGCACGAAGGTGAGCAGGAAGGGAGTGAAATAGGCTTCCGGCGTGGCGGAATGGTAAGCCTGCATCATGATCCAGCCGGCATAGACCGAGGCCCCCACCATGACCGCGGAGATGATCTGGGTGACGATGGAGCCCCCCACCTTGTCGGAGATCCAGCCGCCGATGGGTCGCACCAGGGCACCCACGAAGGGGCCGATCCAGGCATAGGTCAGCGCCGAGGGGGCGTTGGGATTCTTGACGTGGGTCCAGGTCTGGGTGACGGGGTCCAGGATGTGCTGGTCGCCGAAGATCACCGTGATGGACAGGGGCACGGCGGCGGAGAAGCCGATGAAGCTGCCGAAGGTCACCACATACAGGGCGGTCATCGACCAGGTGTGCTTGTTGGAGAAGATGCCGAACTGCTTCTGGATGCCCGCCTTCATCTCGCCGATGGCGAACAGGCGCATGACGAATAGGGTGCCCACCATGATCAGGGGCAGGGCCACCCACATGTTGAGCAGCCCGAGCCCACCCGCCGCCGCGGGCAGATAGAGATACAGACCCACACCGGCGGTGGCGAAGGCCAGCCCATAAAGCCATAGGATCTTGATGAAGGCCGGCAAGGTACCCCCGATGCCGGGCGAGATGGGCAACAGGTTGTTCATGCCGAACCAGCCCAGGAAGGCCAGAGGAACCAGGGCCACCATCCAGACCCAGCCCGCGTTCTGGACCCAGGTGGGCGTACCTGCGGCGATCTTGCCCAGGATCCAGCCCGAATCCTTCACCAGCTCCATGGGCGCGCCCGCCAGGGCGCCGAACACCCCCGCGGTCATCACCAGGGGGATGAGGATCTGCATGGTGGTGACGCCAAAATTGCCCAGGCCGGCATTCAACCCCAGGGCGGTACCCTGCTGGCGCCTGGGAAAGAAGGTGCTGATGTTGGACATGGAACAGGCAAAATTGCCGCCACCGATGCCGGACAGCAGGGCCAGGAGCTGGAACACCCACAGGGGCGTGGACTTGTCCTGCAGGGCGATGCCGGTACCGATGGCCGGCAGCATGAGCAGTGCCGTGGTGAGGAAGATGCTGTTGCGCCCGCCGGCGATGCGGATGAAGAAGGAGGACGGAATGCGCAGGGTGGCGCCGGACAGACCGGCGATGGCGGTCAGGCTGAACATGTCTTCCTGACTGAAGGGGAAACCCAGGTTCAGCATCTGCACGGTGATGATGCCCCACATCATCCAGATGGCGAAGCCCAGCAGCAGGCTGGGGATCGAGATCCACAGATTGCGGTTGGCGATGGCCCGGCCCTCGTTTTCCCAGAAGTCGTGGTCTTCCACGTCCCATTTTTCAATATGAACTGCCATCAAGCACTCCGTAGCGACGATTAGCGAAAGGGGTCATTCCAGGTTGTCCAGGGCGTCGCTGGGCTTCTTGATGAAGTCCATCTTGCGCACCTCGGTGGTGTACATCCAGATCAGGGACACCCAGACCACGCCGTACATGAGCATGAAGGCGGAGGAACGGATGCCGGTCAGGTCCACCAGGGCGCCGAACAGGATGGGCAGGAGGAAGCCTCCCAGACCGCCCACCAGGCCGACGATGCCGGAGATGACGCCGATGTTGTGCGGGTACTCGTCGGAGATGTACTTGAAGACACTGGCCTTGCCGAAGGCAAAGGCCACGCCCACGGTGAACATCAGGGCGGTGAACACCTCGGGGGACAGGTAGATGTGGAAGGTCTGGGACCCGGTCACGGTCTTCACCGTGAATTCGGTCTGGGGATAAGACAGGATGAACAGGCAGATCCAGGACACCCACAGCACCCACCAGGTCACCCGGTGCGCACCCCAGCGGTCCGACATCCAGCCACCCACGGCGCGCAGCACACCCCCGGGCAGGGAGAAACAGGCCGCCAGGAAGGCCGCGACCTTCAGATCGAAGCCATACTCGCTGACGTAGTACTTGGTCATCCACAGGGAAAGGGCCACGTAGCCGCCGAAGACGATGGAGTAGTACTGGCAGTACTTCCACACCGTGGGGTCCTTCAGGGCCCGCAACTGCTCCTTCACCGAGACATGGGAGGGCACCCGATGGGCGGGGTCGTCGTAGGTGAACAGCCAGAACAGCAGGGCCGTCACCAGCATGGCCACGGCATACACCTGGGGCACCATGGTCCAGCCGTAGGCCACGACGATGGCGGGGGCCACCAGCTTGGTCACGGCGGCGCCGGAGTTGCCGGCACCGAACACCCCCATGGCCATGCCCTGGCGTCCCTTCTCGAACCAGCGGGCGCAGTAGGCGATGCCCACGGAAAAAGAGCCGCCTGCCAGACCCACGAACAGGCCGATGACCAGGAAATGCCAGAAACGGGTGGCGTATTCGATGAGCCAGATGGGCAGCACCGTGGCCAGCATGAGGGTGAAGAAGACGATGCGTCCACCGAACCTGTCCGTCCACATGCCCAGGGGCAGGCGGATGAGGGAACCGGTGAGCACCGGCGTGGCGATGAGGGTGCCGAACTGGGTTTCGTTCAGGCCCAGCTGCTCCTTGATGGGGATGCCGATGACGGCGAACATCATCCATACGGCGAAGCAGACGGTGAAGGCCAGGGTGCTCATGGCCAGAACCGAAAGCTGCTTCTGCGGGTGGGTGGTCATCTGCCGCGGCCTCACACGTTACAGGAACGATCTCGGGAACAAAGAACCTGTATGTCCGAAATCACATGATGCCCACTATAAACTTTGGGAAATGTGTGCCTAGCGGGTCTCCTGACCACGCGCACGGCGCATATACCACTTTGTGGGTATGGGCTGTATTGGATAAGTTACTGTTATGAATGGGGTTGGCCTGCCTAGGCTTGAGATGATCATGGATAGGGCGTGCAGAAGGAGTAGTTCCACATATCCGACCTGTCGGTCCGAAATCCGCAGCCGGTCGGTCAGCCAAGGGCTGGGCGTGCGGCCAGGCGCGGCTCGTACGATGCGCGCGGGCCGCCCGGGAGGGGTATCCTGATGCCCGTCGGCCAGGGCCTGTCCGGGTGGTTCGAACGCTCCATGGTGGCGCGCCTGGGAGGTGCCATTGCCGCGATCGCCCTGCTGGCGGTGGTGGGCATGTCCGTGTCCAGCATGGTGGCCCTGTCCACCCAGGGCAGTGGCAAGGCCATCAACCTGGCCGGCAGCCTGCGCATGCAAAGCTGGCATCTGGCCAGCCTGTACCTCAGCCGCAGCCAACGCGGCCCGACGCAGCAGGGTCAACTCATGCGCGCGGCCGTGGAGAAATTCGAATCCACCCTGCGCTCCGCCGCCATCAGGGCCATGCTGCCCGGGGGCCGGGAGGCGCACCTGGAGGACAGCTATCGGCAGGTGACGCAGGCCTGGCAACAGGATATGCGCCCCCTCTTCCTGGGGCACGCCTCCCCGGCCACGGATGGCAGCCCGGAGACCGTGCTGCGCCGCGTCAGCGGATTCGTGGCCGGCATCGACCACCTGGTGAAACAGATGGAGGACGCCACCGAGGCCAAGATCCTGGTCATGCAGATGGTGCTGGGGGTGGCCCTGGTGATCACCGTACTGGTGGTGCTGCTCACCGTGCACCTCATCCACCAGGGCCTGGTGAAACCCCTGCAGGAATTGCTGGCGGGCGCCGCGCGCATGGGTGGCGGCGACCTGACGGTACGCAGTACCCACACGGGTGAGGACGAACTGGGCCGCCTGGGCCAGGCCTTCAACCTGATGGCCGAGGACCTGCGCAAGCTCTACCTGAACCTGGAGGAACGGGTGGCCGTCAAGACCGAGGAGCTGACGCGCAGCAACCGGGCCCTGGAGCTGCTCTACCACTCCATCGCCCGCCTGCACGGCAGCCATCCCGGACGCGAGACCTACATGGCGGTACTGCGCGACATCGAGCATGTGCTGGGCATGGGGCGGGGTATCGTCTGCCTGGGAGGGCCGGGTGGGCATGCGGGTCGGGTCATCGCCACGACCTTGCTGGCGAGTGACGCCAACCCCTGCGACAAGGCGGACTGCGGCTGGTGTCACGGCACCGACACGCCCCGCGCCCGCATCACGGAGGAGGGGCGCCAGCTCCTCACCTTCCCTCTGGCCGATACCGAACACCAGTATGGCGTGCTCATCGTCGATGCACACGCGGGTCATCACGTGGAAGCCTGGCAGGTACAGCTGCTGGAGGCCCTGTCACGCCACATCGGCGTGGCCATCGGCGCCGAGCGCCGAATCGAGCAGAACCGCCGCCTGGCGCTGCTGGAGGAACGGGCCGTCATCGCCCGCGAGCTGCACGATTCCCTGGCCCAGTCCCTGGCCTACATGCGCATCCAGGTAAGCCGGTTGCAGGCCGTGATCAACAAACCGGAAAGGCAGACCGAGGCGGAGGACATGCTGCAGGAACTGCGGGAAGGCATGAGCGGTGCCTATCGCCAGTTACGGGAACTGCTGTCCACCTTCCGCCTGAGAATGGAAGGCGAAGACCTGGCCAGCGCCCTGGCCCAAACCGTGGCGGAGTTCGCCGACCGGGGCGAGCTGGAGATCGACCTGCGAGCGGATCGCGGCGGCTGCGTGCTTTCCCCGAACGAGGAGATCCACGTCCTGCACGTGGTGCGCGAGGCCCTCTCCAATGTGCTCAACCACGCCCGGGCCCGGCATGCCGGCGTACAACTGGTCTGTACCGACGCAGGCCGGCTGGAGGTGACGGTGGAGGATGACGGCATCGGCATCGTCAAGTCCGCCAATGTGCACCACTATGGCATGACCATCATGGAAGAGCGGGCGCGCAGCCTGGGTGGCGAGATTCGCTACGCGCCCCGACCGGGAGGCGGTACGCGAGTGGTACTCTCCTTTCGGCCCAGCCGCATGCAGCCCATCCTCCTGCAACACAGGACCGCATCATGAGTGACTCGCCCCAGCGCCTGCTGATCATCGACGACCACCCGCTTTTCCGCAAAGGCGTGCTCCAGCTCATCAAGCCGGAACCCGAGTTCGAGGTGGTGGGTGAGGCCTCAACCGGTACGGAAGGCCTGGAACTGGCTGCAAGCCTGCGGCCCGACATGATCCTGCTGGACCTGAACATGCGTGGCATGGATGGCGTGGAGGTGCTCAAGCGCATCAAGTCGATGGGCTCGGATGCACGCGTGGTGATGCTCACCGTGTCCGACCAGGCCGACGACCTGGTGGCCGCCCTACGCGCCGGCGCCGATGGCTATCTGCTGAAGGAGACGGAACCGGAAATCCTGCTGGCCAAGCTCAAGGAAGCCGCCATGGGGCAGATGATCCTGTCCGAACGCCTGGCGGGGCTGCTGGTGCGCTCCATGCACAAGGATGTGCGTCCCCGGGAGCCCGACGAGGCCGGTCTGACGGACCAGGAACAGCGCATCCTGGGCCTCATCGCCAACGGCATGAGCAACAAGCTCATCGCGCGTGAACTGGACATCGCCGAAAGCACGGTGAAGGTCCACGTCAAGCACATGCTGCGCAAGCTCAACCTGCGCTCGCGGGTGGAGGCCGCCGTGTGGGCCGTGGAACGGCAACGGGGCAAGCCACGCTAAATCGGACCGCACGCATGCCCAGCCCGCAACCCTCCGCAGCCGGCGCGCCCGGTATCCCAGCGCGCTGGACCTCCAGTGCCAAGCACGGGGTGGGGACCGCGCTCTCCCCCCTCAGCCCTCTCTGGTTCACCCTCAGCCACGGCATCCTCAACGAGATCTACTACCCGGGTCTGGACCACGCCTGCACACGCGACCTGGGCCTGCTGGTCACCGGTCCGAACGCACGCTTCTACGAGGAAAAACGGCATGCCGCGCACTACTTCTCCACAGCCGAGCCGGGTGTGCCCGCCTATCGCCTGCGCAACGTAGCCGAGGACGGGGCCTGGCGCATCGACAAGCTCATCCTGAGTGACCCGGAACGGCCCTGTCTGCTGCAGGAAATCCGCTTCACCGCACTGCGGGGCGAGTCGTGCGATTACCGCCTCTACGTCCTGCTGGCACCACACCTGGTCAATGCCGGCATGGGCAACACGGCCTGGGTGGGGGAGTACGAAGGGACACCCATGCTGTTCGCCACGGGGCGCGGCACCAGTCTGGCGCTGGCCTGCTCTCTCGCCTGGGGCGAGCGGACCGCGGGCTACGTGGGCTTCTCCGACGGCTGGCAGCAGCTGCGGCGTGACGGCCGCCTCGACACCACCTGTCAGCGCGCCGAGGACGGCAACGTAGCCCTGACCGGCGAGATCCCCCTTGCGCGCGGGCTACACAGGGCGGTACTGGCCCTGGGCTTCGGCGAGACTCCCGAGCACGCCGCCGCGCATGCCCGTGCCAGCCTGAAACAGGGCTTTTCCGCCGCCTGGAAGACCTATCTGGCGGAATGGCGCACCTGGCAGCAAAGGCTCCTGCCGCTGGGCCGCACCCAGGCGGCCGATGTGCCCGATGCCTATCGGGTCTCGACCATGGTGCTGGCCACGCACCGCGCGTCGCGGCCAGCCGGCGCCGCGGTGGCCAGCCTGTCCATCCCCTGGGGCTTCGCCAAGGGTGACGATGACCTGGGCGGCTATCACCTGGTCTGGCCACGCGATCTGGTGGAGACGGCGGGCGGCTTCCTGGCCGCCGGCGATGCCGACGCGGCGCGCGCCATACTCGGCTATCTGCGCGACATCCAACAGCCGGACGGTCACTGGCCGCAGAATGCCTGGCTCGACGGCAGTGCCTACTGGCAGGGCATCCAGATGGATGAATGCGCCTTCCCCATCCTGCTGGCGGATGCGCTGCGACGCGCCGGCCAGCTGTCCGATGACCTGCTGGCAGGCTTCCTGCCCATGCTCGAGAAGGCGGCGGCCTATGTGGCGCGCAACGGCCCCGTGACCGGCGAGGACCGCTGGGAAGAGGATGCCGGCTATAGCCCCTTCACCCTGGCCGTGGAGATCTCGGCCCTGCTGGCGGCCGCCGATCTGCTGCAGACGTGCGGCAAGGAGGAAGCGGCCGGCTATCTGCGCGAGACCGCCGATTGCTGGAATGAGCAGATCGAGCGCTGGACCTACGCAGAAAACACGCAACTGGCCGCCAGGCATGGCGTAGCCGGCTACTACATCCGTATCGGCGCGCCGGATACCGCGGGGGTCTGTTCACCCAAGGACGGCTTCGTGCCCATCAAGAACCGACCGGTGGATGCGCGCCTCCCGGCACGGCAGATCGTCAGCCCCGACGCGCTGGCCCTGGTGCGCTTCGGTCTGCGCGCCGCCGACGACCCACGCATCCGCGACACCGTACGGGTGATCGATGCCCTGTTGCGTTGTGAGTTGCCCCAGGGCCCGCTCTGGTACCGCTACAACGGCGACGGCTATGGTGAGCATGACGATGGCTCGCCTTACGATGGCACGGGCGTGGGACGCCCCTGGCCCTTGCTGGCCGGTGAACGCGCGCATTACGAGCTGGCGGCAGGCCGGCGCGCTGAGGCCGAACGCCTGCTGGCTGCGCTGGAAGGATCGGCTGGCGAGGGTGGCCTGATCCCCGAGCAGGTGTGGGACGGGGCCGACCGGCCCCAGCGCGAACTGCTGCGCGGCCGTCCATCCGGTGGCGCCATGCCGCTGGTCTGGGCCCATGCCGAGCACATCAAGCTCCTGCGCTCCCTGCGGGATGGCGCGGTCTTCGACATGCCTCCCCAGGGCGTACAGCGCTACATCCGCGGGCACACGCTGGCCCCGTTCCGCATATGGCGCTTCAACCACAAGCTCAACACCCTGCCCGGCGGCAAGCTGCTGCGCATCGAGGTGGGCGCGCGCGCCATGGTGCACTGGAGCGTGGACGACTGGAAGACCTGCCATGACAGCCATACCCGGGAAAACCCCTTCGGCATCCATCTGCTCGAGTTGCCCACGGCAGACCTGGCGGAGGGTGCACGCGTGGTATTCACGTTTTACTGGCCCGATGCCGGGCATTGGGAGCATGTGGACTTCAGCGTGCGCGTGGAAAGCCGGAAAGGCCTGCAGGATGCGGCCTCACCCTACTGTGCGGCGGCGGATGAAGGCTACAGCGACATCGGCCGATACATAGCCTGACACGCCTCACCTCGGACCGGACACGCCGGGCACCGCCAGACACGCCAGGCACCAGACCGGACACGCGGAACGCTGGCCCTGTCATTCCGAACGCAGTGAGGAATCTTCAGGCATGGCATGCCTTGCGCCGCCTTGCCCAAGCCGGCCACGCCGGCAGGCCACCGGCCCACGGAGGCGGTCTCAGGACTTGGCCGGCGCACCGCCACGACGGCGGGGCGGGACGACGATGGCATCGGGGACACGGAGGACACCGTGATCCGCGGCCGGGTAGACGATCTTGCCCTGCGCGGTCCTTTGCGCCCCCGGCGTAGGACTGGCGCGCACGCTGTGCCCCGGGCCCAGCAGATGCTCCACGGCCTGTCCGTTCAGCAACAGATAGTCGGTGATGATGCGGCGATGACATCGCCACCATACCGCCTCGGCGCACATCAGGGCCACGCGCTGTGCGCGCCCCAGCGCCACCAGTTCCGCGAGGGCCGCGGCAAAGCACTCCCCTAGGGCGTAATCGGCATAGTTGTGAAACCCCGGCTCCCGCCACAGGGCATTGAGATGCGGATCGACGCCTGCCTGGCGTGCGCGCCGGCCACCCAGGGCAGGCATATGCCGATATCCGATGCGCACCCGGGCCAGCGTCTCCGGCAAAACCTCGATGTTGAATACGGGATGGCTACGCGAGTGTGGAAATGCGCGTACATCGACCAGCCAGGCCACGCCGGCGACGCGCAACATGCCCAGGAATTCGTCGAGCTCGCGGCTGGAATGGCCAATGGTGACGAAAGACGCCGTCATGGGTCGAGCGGCGTCAGGGCACCCTCCTTGTGCGCGGCGACGTGCGTCGTCCGGTCACTGCGGATTTCATATTGCGGCGCTTCCGGCGTGGCGTGGTGACGATGCCCCTTGTAGTCGAAATCCGCGGTATGGATGCGAATGATCCGACCGCTCACCCGGCCTGCCTCGGAATTCCAGCTCACGTGATCACCCAGGGCGTATTTCGGCATCGTGTCCTCCTGTCATGCGGGCGGCAGCCCTGGGCTAGTGGCCCGCCGCCGCCCCCAGATGCTGGCGCCGCTGGGCGATGATGGCAAACAGCTTGTCGAACGCATCGACGAACTGCTGCACACCCTCCTGCACGAGACTGGCGCAGACCTCCTCCAGGGAAATGCCCTGGTCTTCCAGCTCGGCCAGGAGCATGCGGGCCGTATCCACGTCCTGCTCGATGGCATCCGGCTTAAGCTGTCCATGCGCCCGGAAGGCCTCCATGGTGGCCGGCGTGACCGTGTTGACCGTGTCGCGGCCAATGAGCTCATCGATATACAGCGTGTCGCGGTAGGCGGGGTTCTTCGTGCCGGTGGAGGCCCAGAGCAGCCGCTGCGTGCGTGCGCCCGCCGCCGCCAGCTGCTGCCAGCGGGGCCCCGAGAACAGGGCCTGATAACGGGTATAGGCGATCCTGGCATTGGCAACGGCGATCCGGCCCTGCAGCCGGCTGGCCGCCGCCGGGTCGGGCAGGGCCTGCAGCCGTCTGTCGACGGCGGTATCGATGCGGCTGACGAAGAGGCTGGCAACGCTTGCCACCCGGCCAGGATCACCCTGCGCTTGCCTCAGGGCTTCGAGGCCAGACAGATAGGCCTCCACCACCTGTTCGTAGACCCGCACGGAAAACAGCAGCGTGATGTTGATGTTCAGCCCCCTGGCGGTCAGCTCGCGGATCGCGGGTATGCCGGCCGGGGTCGCGGGCACCTTCACCATGAGGTTGGGCCGTTGCACCATCTGCCACAGGCGCTGCGCCTCGGCGATGGTGGCCTCGGTGTCATGCGCGAGATGGGGCGAGCACTCCAGGCTGACGAAGCCATCCCGTCCGCGGGTCCGTTCATAAACGGGGCGCAGGACATCCGCGGCGGCGCGGATGTCGGCGATGGCCAGATGCTCGTAGATCTCGGCCACCGTGGGATTGCCTCCGGCCTGGAAACCGACCAGATCCGCCGTGTATTCCTCGCCTTCGGCGATGGCCTTCTGGAAGATGGCGGGATTGGAGGTCATGCCCTTCAGTCCGTCGCGCTCGATACGCAGGCGCAGCTCACCACTTGCGATCAGGCCACGCTTGAGATCGTCGAGCCAGAGCGACTGGCCGCAGTCTTCGAGTTGCTTGAGACGATTCGTCATTTCCATCCTCCTGAAGGTGTGGGCGGCTGGCACCCGTTACTTGCCCGCGGCGATCCACGCCCCATCCCAATCGGCGGGGGGTGGATGCGTGCGGAAGGCGGCGATGCGATCCAGAAAGACCTGACTGGGCCGGTCATCCGGGGTCTGCACCAGGCAGGCGCGGAATGCCGTCTCGGCGGCATCCCAGTTGCGCGCCCGGTAGGCCGCCAGGCCCGCGGCGAAGCGCTGCGTGGCCTCGGCGTCCGCCTGACCCCGGCGGCCCAGCAGTTCGTAAATCCGCTCCGGCTCGCTGCGACCCATGACCTGCAGGCTGTCCATCTCGCGGAAATCGAAGGCCTCTCCCGCCAGGCGGCGGGTCTCGGCGCTCACCAGGATGCGGGTGCCGTAGAACTTGTTGGCCTGTTCCAGACGCGAGGCCAGGTTCACCGTATCACCGATGACGGTGTAGCCCCGGGCGGTCTCGGAACCGATGTTGCCCACCAGCACCTCGCCGGTGGCGATGCCCATGCGCACCTCCACCCGCGGCAGGCCGACGCGCAGGCCCAGCACATTGGGCAGGTCGGCGCGAAAGGCATCCAGCTTGGCGCGTTGATCCAGGGCCGCCTCGCAGCACAGGGCCGCGTGACGCTCGGCGTCGGTGAAGGGCTGGCCCCAGAAGGCCATGACGGAATCGCCGATGTACTTGTCGATGATGCCCTGGCGCTCGCGGATGACCTGGGCCATGAGGGCGAAATAGCCGTTCAGGAAGCGAACCGTGGCATCCGGAGTCAGGCCCTCGCACATCTGCGTGAAGCCCGCCAGGTCCGAGAAGAACACGCTCATGACCTGACGCTCGCCGCCCTCGGCCGGCAGGCGGTTTTCCAGCAGGCCGCGCACGATGCGCGGATCCACGTACTGGCCGAAGGTGGCCTTGATGCGCTCCTTTTCCCGCAGGCCCACCACCATGTGGTTGAAGGAGTCCGCCAGGGTGGCCAGCTCATCCCGGGTCTGTACCAGTATCTCCACTTCCAGGTCGCCATGTTCCACGGACTGGGTGCCCTTGAGCAGGCGGCGAATGGGCTCCACCAGAGAACGGGTCACCATCCAGGCAAAGATCAGGCCCAGCACGGTGGCAATGCCGGTGATGGTCCAGTTCAGGCGCACGGCCCGGGCCTCCTCGGCCTTGGCCCGGGCGGCGGTGTCCGTGGTGAGCCGGTTGAGCAGATCGATGGCCTTGCCGATCTCCACATCCAGCCGGTCCTTTTCCCGCATCAGGCTGGCCCGCACCAGCGCGGCGGAACGGTGCGTGCCCTCCTCCACCTCGATCTGGTACAGACGGAAGGTGCGGTGGAAGTCCTGACGTGCGGTCTGCAGGTTGGGCAGCTGCTGTTTCAGCACCGCCAGGGTCACCGCATCCAGGCGGATCCCCGCGTCATGTTCCGCTTCCCCCAGCATGCGCAGGGAGGAATCCACGATCTGGTCGGCGTTGATGCCCCGCGCATCGAAGCCCTCGGATTCCCTGGCCAGGAAGGCCGCGTCCGGGTGCGCCACCTCCATGCCCAGCAATACCCGCTCCATGTGCACCATCTGCTGACGGATGAGGATTTCCACGCTGGCCACCTGGTTCTGCAGGGGCAGGTAGACGTCCGCCAGGGCCCGCACCTGGTTGCTGAGCTGGCGCGAGTTGAGCACCGACAGCCAGGTCACCACCACCATCAGGATCAGCAGGACGAGGGTGACACTGAAGATTTTCAGGCGGATGGGGCGTCGCATGGGGTACTCGGGCGCAGGGGACGACAGCGGCAAGACTGGAACGCCGGCGCGCGCGCGTCAACACCGTGGGTCGCTGCGCTGGTCACCCAGGGTGTGCCATGGCCTGCGGACGTGCCGGCGATCATGCCGCATCCCGCAGCCGGCGCAGGCAGGTCCGGGCCAGTGTTTCGGCCCGGGCGGGGGTAGCGGACTCGGCGTAGCAGCGCAGTTCCGGCGCATTGCCCGAGGGACGCAGATGCACGATGTCCCCGTTTTGAAAGGTGATGCGCAGACCGTCGGTCTGGTCCAGGCCCGCCGGCTGGCCGCACAGGTCCCCCAGCAGTCGCTGGATGGCCTGGGGCGAAGCGGCCAGTTGCTGGATGAGGTGGCGGCTTTTCTCCGTGGCGAAGTCCTTGATGCGGTCGCTGGCGGTGAAGCGGGGGGGCAGGTCCCGGGCCAGGGCGGACAGGGGCACGCCCTTGTCCCGCGCCATGACCAGCAGGGCCAGGATGGGCAGTACCGCGTCGCGTGTAGGCAGGGGCGCCAGGTGTCGGCCGTCCTTGTGGATGGGGCTGCCCACCAGGAAGCCGCCGTTGGCCTCATAGCCCACCACGCTGTCGCCGCCAGCGGCCAGGAGCTCCCGCATGGCGGCGATGACGTAGGGGGAACCGATGCGGGTGCGGGCCACCCGTTCGAAAAGGCCACTCCTTTCCAGGGCGGTGTTGCTGCTCACCGGCGTGGCGACGGCCCGGGCCCCCAGGTAGCGGGCGCAGAGGATGCCGACGATGTCGCCGCGCAGCCAGTCGCCATTTTCATCGCCCAACAGGGGGCGGTCCGCGTCGCCGTCCGTGGAGAGGATGGCGTCGAACTTGTGTTCCGCCGCCCAGCGTCTGGCCATCTCGGCATCCGCCTCGCTCACGGCCTCGGTGTCGATGGGCACGAATTCGTCCGTGCGCCCCAGGGGGATGACCCGGGCGCCCAGTCCTTCCACGATCGCGGTGAGGATGTCCCGCGCCAGGCTGGAGTGCTGGTAGAAGCCCAGGCGCATGCCCCGCAGGGGCTGGCCGGGAAAGAAGTCCAGATAGCGCCGCCGGTAGAGGCCGGCGGCGGCAGGGTTGGCGGGGGGCAGGGTTTCGACCTCCAGCTTGTCCGGCATGGGCAGCGCGGCGGCGTTGATGGCCGTCTCGTCGGCCTTGGTGATCTCGCCTTCGGCGCGGTAGAACTTGATGCCGTTGCGGTCGAAGGGGATGTGGCTGCCGGTGACCATGATGGCGGGGATGCCCTGCTCCTGTGCATGGAAGGCCAGGGCCGGTGTGGGGAGAGCGCCGCAGCAGTCCGGCACCAGGCCGGCGTGGCGGACTGCCGCGGCGCAGGCCGCGGCGATGCGCGGGCTGCTGGGGCGCAGGTCCAGGCCCAGGGCCACGCGCTGCCCCGGCCGGGCGCCGATGGCATGCAGGAAAGCCAGGACATAGGCGAAGCACACCTCGTCCGTCATGTCCGACACCAGGCCGCGGACGCCGCTGGTGCCGAAGCCCACGTCGCCGGCGGCCATCACCTGCTTGCAATTGCGCATGTCGTCTCCAGGGTCCGAAGCCCGGCTACACCGCCACCGGTGCCCGGATGGCCGGATGGGGGTCGTAGCCTTGCAGATTGAAATCCTCGTAGCGGAAGGCGAACAGGTCCCGCACCGACGGGTTCAGGCGCATGCCGGGCAGGGCGCGGGGCTGCCGACCGAGTTGCAGGTTCGCCTGCTCCAAGTGGTTCAGGTAGAGGTGTGCATCTCCCAGGGTATGCACGAACTCCCCGGGTTCGAGATCCGTGACCTGGGCCATCATCAGGGTGAGCAGGGCATAGCTGGCAATGTTGAAGGGCACGCCCAGGAAGATGTCGGCGCTGCGCTGATAGAGCTGGCAGGAGAGCCTGCCATCGGCCACGTAGAACTGGAACAGGGCATGGCAGGGCGGCAGGCGCATGTCCCGCAGGTCCCCCACGTTCCAGGCGGAAACGATGATGCGACGGGAATCTGGATGGTTTTTCAGGCTGTGCAGCACCTCGGAAATCTGGTCGATGTGACGCCCGTCCCGGGTGGGCCATGAGCGCCACTGATGGCCGTAGATGGGACCCAGGTCGCCGTTTTCGTCGGCCCATTCGTCCCAGATGGAAACACCGTGCTCCTTCAGGTAGCGGATGTTGGTATCTCCCCGCAGAAACCACAGCAGCTCATGGATGATGGACTTCAGGTGCACCTTCTTGGTGGTGAGCAGGGGGAAGCCCGCTGCAAGATCGAAGCGCATCTGTCGGCCGAACACGGAAAGGGTGCCGGTGCCGGTACGGTCGGACTTCCTGGTGCCGTGATCCAGGACGTGGCGCAGGAGATGTAGATATTGCTGCATGCGTGGGCTCGGAAATGGAAGGAAGGATCGATTCGGGCTGCCGGGATGAAGGCAGGTCAGTGTGGCGTGTCCTGGCCCAGTTCATTCAGGATATCCAGCAAGAGCTGATGCCCCAGGGCGCCCATGCCCCGGCCCAGGGCGTCGGGATCCCGCTCGCCATTGACCAGGCGACGCATGATGCCGCCCAGGCGGGCCATATCGCCCCCGGCGCGCAGCATCTGCTCGGCCATGTTGGCCAAGGTCGCCAAGGCCTGGGCATCTCCGTGTCGCGCGGCGGTGATGAGGGTGGCCAGGCCGGGGGCGGCGGCGGCGCCGTCGGGCCGCCTCGAGTCCGGCAGGGTGGCCGGGTTGTCCAGGCCGCGCAGCACGGCCTCGACGATGATGCCGTCCTCTTCGTCCAGACCCAGCCTGATGCCGGCATCCCGCCGACCGGCGATGATCTGGCGCAGGGCCGCCACCAGCCGGGACCAGCCCTGCTGCTCGGCTGCCCGCAGGGACTCCATGAGCTGGGGCAGCTGGGAACGGTCCCGCAGGGCATGGACCACGGCATGGATGAAGGGGGCGTGCATGCGCAGCACCTGCTGCACGACATCGGGCAGTTCAGCCATGCCCCCCGCCCTCCGGATCCATGGCTTGCCAGTGCCCGCCCAACCACGCTTCCAGGGGTCGGTAGGCCTGCTTGTAGGCCATCTTGCGACAGTCCGCGATCCAGTAGCCCAGGTAGAGATAGGGCAGTCCCAGTTCCCGGGCCAGCCGGATCTGGCTCAGCACGCCATACACCCCCAGACCGCGCTGGGGCAGTTCCGGCTCGTAGAAGGTGTAGACCGCCGACAGACCGTCCAGCAGCCGGTCCACCAGGGCCACCATGACCACCTCGCCCTGCAGGGAGAATTCCGCCAGGGCGCTGTCCACCCGGCTTTGCAGGAGGAAATTGCGGTACTGCTCCCGGTCGTCGTGATCCATGCCGCCGCCGGCATGGCGGGCCTGCTGGTAGCGCCGGTACAGCCGGTAATGGCCTTCCTCGAACACCAGGGGGCGCAGACGCAGGCTCAGGTCGCGGTTGCGCCGCTGACAACGGCGCTGCGCGCGGCTGGGCCGGAATTCCGCCACCGGGATGCGCACCGGGATACAGGCGGAACAGTTGTCGCAACGCGGGCGGTAGACATGCTGACCGCTGCGCCGGAAGCCCAGGCGCACCAGTTCGCTGTACACCGTGGTGTCGATGAGACTGGCCGGGGCCGCCACCTGGGAGCGGGCCTGGCGCGCGGGCAGATAGCTGCAGGCATAGGGCGCCGTCAGATAGAACTGCAGGCGGAAGATGGGCAATTCCTTGAGACTGCTCATGCCGGAGAGGCCCCGCCAGCCGGTGCACGGTCCCTCCCGGGGACCTGGGCACAGCCCCGGGGTGGGGGCAGGATAGCGTGAAAGGGCGAGGCAATGCGCCGCCACGGGCCCGTGGGCATTTGCCGATCGGTGAGTTCCGTCAGCATGGCGGAGAACACCTGCCGGGGGATTTCCCGTGCGCCCAGGGAGGCCAGATGGGGGGAGCTCATCTGGCAGTCGATGAGCTCGAAGCCCCGGGCCGCCAGTTCCGCCACCAGGTGGGCCAGGGCGATCTTGGAGGCGTCGCTGCGACGGGAGAACATGGACTCGCCGAAGAAGACCCGCCCCAGGGCCACGCCGTATAGCCCGCCCACCAGCTCCGGCCCGCTCTCTCCCGGCATCCAGGTCTCGAAGGAATGTGCATGGCCCGCCACATGCAAGGCCGCGTAGGCCGTCAGCATGGCCTGGCTGATCCAGGTGCCCCGCTGGCCCGGGCGCGGCGCGGCGCAGGCCTGCATGACCTGGGTGAAGGCCGTGTCCACGCGTACTTCATGGTCGCCCCGTGACAGACGCCTGCGCAGGGAACGGGAGCATTTGAACACATGGGGATACAGCACCATGCGTGGGTCCGGCGACCACCAGAGGATGGGCTCGCCCGGGTTGAACCAGGGGAAGATGCCCTGCCTGTAGGCCGCCAGCAGCCGGGGTACCGATAGATCGGCCCCCGCCGCCAGAAGGCCGTTGGGCTCCATCAGGGCCTCGTCCGCCGGCGGGAACGCATCGTCCCGCTGCAACCACGGAATCACGCCTGCCCCTGGGTACCTTTCTGGATGAACTCGATCCTGTAGCCATCCGGGTCCTCGACGAAGGCGATCACTGTCGTGCCGTGCTTCATGGGGCCGGCGGGCCGGGCCACTCTGCCACCCTTGGCGATCACTGCCTCGCAGGCCTGGTAGGCGTCCTCCACCTCGATGGCGATGTGGCCGAAGGCGGTACCCGGCTCGTATTGCGTCACGCCCCAGTTGTGGGTGAGTTCCAGCACCGTATGACTGGCCTCGTCACCATAGCCCACGAAGGCCAGGGTGAACTTGCCGTCGGGGTAGTCCTTGCGGCGCAGCAGCTTCATGCCCAATACCTGGGTGTAAAAACCGATGGAGCGTTCCAGGTCACCGACCCGCAGCATGGTATGCAGCATGCGCATGGCTGTGTCTCCTCGTCTCAAAACTGGAAATAGCGCCAGGTATTGTCACGCAATTCGCGTCGGGCCGTCTCCCACGCCGGGAACAGGGTCGCCACCTCCCGCCAGAAGGCGGGGGAATGGTCACGCTGGCGGAAATGCGCCAGTTCGTGGCATATGACATAGTCGATCTCCCGCCAGTCCGCCTTCACCAGGCGCCAGTTCAGGCTCACCACCCCGCGCGCGGACAGGCTGCCCCAGCGTGTGCGGGCATCGCTGAGGCGCAGGGGTGGCACGGGGCGGCCGATGCGGCTGGCATGCTGGCCCAGGCGCTGCGTGAGCAGCTCACGGGCCTGACGCTGATACCAGCGGGTAATGACGGCGGGTACCCCATCGGGTGGCGCCGCGCACAGCAGCCTGCCTTCCTCCGCCTGCACCCGGCTGCAGCCACCGCCGGGGAGCAGACTCAGGGTGAGGGTACTGCCCAGCCAGGGCATGGCCGCTCCTTCCACCCAGGCGAAGAAACGCGCGCGGGCCGCGCAACGCTGCCGGCCTAGCCAGAGGCGGTGGCTGTGCAGAAAGCGGTGGATGTCACCCAACGCCACGAAATGGGGGGCGTTCACCACCACCTCTCCGGTTTCGCCCACGCGCAGGGCCAGCGTGCGCCGGCGCCGGCTGCGGCGCAGCAGGAAATCCACCGTCTCGCCATTCAGCTCCAGGCTTTGCCGGCTGTCCTGCAGCGTACCCATGCCCGCCCCGTCCATGCCGGTCTCAAAGATCCGCCATGGCGGTTTCTATCCAGGCCCGCGTCTCCGCCAGGACTTCCGTGGCCTTGCGCCCGGCCGTGGGGATGGCGGGCCCGATGATCACGGTGATCTCGCCTGGGCGCTTGATGAGGGCATTCTTTGGCCAGCAGCGCCCCGCGTTGTGGGCCACGGGCAGCACCGGTACCCCGGCCTTGACCGCCAGCCAGGCGCCGCCGATCTGATAGTTGCCGGTCTCCCCCGGCGCCACCCGCGTGCCTTCGGGAAACACCAGCACGCAGAAGCCCTGTTGCAGGCGCTCCCTACCCTGGACCTCGATCTGCTTCAGGGCCTCCCGGCCCGCGCCCCGGTCGATGGCAATGGGGCTGAACAGGGCCAGGCCCCAGCCGAAAAAGGGGATGTGCAGCAGGTTTTTTTTGAGCACGAAGGACAGGGGCGGGAAGATCTGCTGGAAGGCGATGGTCTCCCAGGCGGACTGGTGCTTGGCCAACACCACGGCGGGTGTGCGCGGCAGGTGCTCGAGACCGACGACCCGGTGACGGATCCCCAGTACCCGGCGCGCCAGGAAGATCACCCCCTTGCCCCAGAGGGTGATGATGCGATAGCGGGCCAGACGCGGCAGGGGCAGCAGAAACGGGGCGGCCAAGCCGAAGGGAAGGGTGAGCAGGCCCTGCAGCAGGGTAAACAGGAGGGAGCGGGCCAGGGCCATGCTCAGGCCGTGGCGTCGATGATGGCCTGGACGGCCTGCGACAGGTCGTCATAGACCCGCACCCCCGCGGGCAGCTGACCGCTCTCCAGGGTGCGGCGGCCCTTGCCGGTGCGCACCAGCATGGGCTGGGCCCCCACCGCCAGGGCGGCCTCCACGTCGCGCAGGCCGTCCCCCACGGCATACACCGCCTTGAGGTCCACGTGCAGACGGCTGCCGATCTCCAGGAACAGGCCCGGCCTGGGCTTGCGGCAGGCGCATCTGGAGTCGGCCGCGTGCGGACAGAAGAACACCGCGTCGATACGCCCTCCCGCCTGGGCCACCTGCCTGTGCATCTTGGCGTGGATGGCGTTGAGGGTGGCCATGTCGAACAGTCCCCGGCCCACGCCGGACTGGTTGGAGGCCACCACCACGCGGAAGCCTGCCTGGTTCAGACGGGCAATGGCCTCCAGGCTGCCGGGGATGGGGCGCCACTCCTCCGGGGTCTTGATGAACTGCTCGGAGTCGAAGTTGATGACCCCGTCCCGGTCCAGGATGACGCACTTCATGGGCATGGGTTCACTGGGTCCGTGCTGGATTGGCGGTATTGTGCGAGTCAGGGCCGGACATGGGAAGACGCATCCCTTCCTCGGCCACCGCTACCCGGTTGCGTCCCCTGCACTTGGCCAGCTGCAGGGCCTGATCGGCCCGATTCAACAGCTCCGCCAGGCTCTCGCCGGGGTGCCATTGCACCACGCCGATGCTGACGGTGATGTGTATGGCGGCATCCGTCAGGGTCACGGGGGTATTCCAGATGCTGGCGCGAATGTGTTCCGCATGCATGCGTGCCGCCTCCTGGTCCAGGCCGGGCAGCAACATGGCGAATTCCTCCCCCCCCAGCCGCGCCACCACTTCGTCCATGTCCACGGGTCCCAGCCCCTGGCAGACGCGCACCAGCGACTTGAGCACCTCGTCGCCTCGCAGTTGGCCATAGGTGTCATTGATCTGCTTGAAATAGTCCAGGTCCAGCAGCAGCAGGCTCAGGGCCTGCCGGCCCGCTTCCGCCTGGCGCATGTGCAGGCGCGCAAGTTCCTGGAAGCGTCGCCGGTTGGTCGCCCCCGTCAGCTCGTCGTGGTGCACCTGGTTGATGAGGTCCTGCTCCAGCCGCCGGCGGGCCATCACCTCTTCGGTCAGACGCTGGTTGGCCTGACGCAGGATCTGTTCATCCCGGAAGTTCATGCGCGTCAGGCGGCTGATGCGATGCGCGGACATGGCACCGAACAGGTTCATGCCCAGAAAGAGCAGGCCCATGATGAAACTCAGTTTGGCCGGCAATTCGAAGTGATCCACCATGAGGTAGAAAAACACGACCGTGCTGATCAGGGCCACCGTCAGAGCGGGCAGATAGCGATTGGGGATGAACACATAGGTGCCCAGCAGCATCACCATCATGCTCATGCCGTGCCAGCCTGGATCGAAGGGGCGCAACAGGGTGATGGACAGAAAGCCCGCCATGGCCAGGGCCACCACCAGGGTGGGCGTGATGCCATCCATCAGCAGGCGCCAGTAGCGATTGGCCGAAAAGGCGACGAACAGGGCCAAGCAGGTCACCAGCACGCGCGTGAAGAGCACCGTGGCATAGGGTTCCCCCTGGCCCATCATGAGGAAATCCGTGATGGAAAACGCCAGATAGAACAGGGCCGCCAGGATGAAGGCACGCCGGGTATCACGTACCCAGATGGGACGCATGTGTTCGCGAAAGGCCACCTCGGTGGCCAGATCGCGGAATTCTGCATTCACCGGGGAAAGCGCATAGCGTGGGTCGTGCTGCGCAGCGGGCTCCATCTGCACGGGACCTGTCCTATTTTCCGGAAGGACTCTCCGGGTTGCCTGGCTGTGCGCTCATCTGGCCGATGTCCGCGACACAGTTCATGAGTCCGGCCAGACGCGCCAGCAGGGCCAGCCGATTGGCGCGCACCAGGGGTTCCCGCGCCATCACCATGACCTCGTCGAAGAAACGGTCCACCGCGATCTTCAGGCCCGCCAGCTGACGTAGCGCTGCGCTGTAATCCAGATGCTCCAGCGCGGCCTCCACTCCGGGGGTCAGGCCCTCCATGGCCGCGAGGAGATCCTTCTCGGCATCCTCCAGCAGCAGCCCGGCATCGGCTTGGGGGGGGATGGCCTCCCCGGCATGTTCCGCCTTGCGCAGGATGTTCTGGATACGCTTGTTGGCCGCCGCCAGGGCGCTGGCCTCCGGCAGGCGGCGGAACTGGGCCACGGCCTCCAGGCGCGGGGGTACCCGGTCGATGCGGCTGGGGGCCTGGATCACCACCGCCTCCACCTGGTCGGCGGCGTGGCCCTGGTCCTTGAGATAGACCCGCAGGCGCTCCTGCATGAAACGGAACACATCCACCGTCACGCTGGCGGCTAGCTGTTCAGGGGCGAATCCGGCCCGCGCCAGCTCCAGCAGCTGGGCCAGATCCAGGGGCAGGGCCCTTTCCATGAGCATGCGCAGCACACCCAGGGCGGCGCGGCGCAGGGCGAAGGGATCCCTGTCGCCGGTGGGCATGAGGCCGATGCCGAACATGCCCACCAGGCCGTCCAGACGCTCGGCCAGGGCCACGGCAAGGCCAATGTTGTCATCAGCCAGGGTGTCGCCGGCGAAGCGGGGCCTGTAGTGGTCGGCGATGGCCTGCGCCACGCGCGCGTCCTCGCCATCGTGCAGGGCGTAATGGCGGCCCATGATGCCCTGCAGCTCGGGGAACTCGCCCACCATGTCGGTGGTGAGATCCGCCTTGGCCAGCTGGGCGGCGCGCATGGCCAAATCCACGTCACCGCCCAGTTTTTCGGCGATGGCGCCGGCCAGTTTCATCAGGCGGCGGACACGCGCGCCCTGGCTGCCCAGCTTGTTGTGGTAAACCACCCCGTCGAGGGCCTCGACACGGCTCGCCAGCGTTTTTCCGCGGTCCTGGTCGTAGAAGAACTTGGCGTCCGCCAGGCGGGCGCGCACCACCCGCTCGTTGCCGGCGACGACCGCGGCGGCGTCATCCGGACGGATGTTGGAGACGATGAGGAAGCGGTTGGTCAGCCTGCCGGCGGCGTCCAGCAGGGGAAAGTATTTCTGGTTGGCCTTCATGGTCAGGATCAGGCATTCCTGGGGTACGGCCAGGAATTCCGGCTCGAACTGGCAGGCCAGCACGTTGGGCCGCTCCACCAGGGCGGTGACCTCGTCCAGCAGGGCATCGTCGTCGATGGGTTTCAGCCCGCCCCCCAGCTTGGCGGCCTGCGCCACGAGCTGCCGTTCGATGTCGGCGCGGCGCTCGGCGAAGCCGGCGATGACCGCGCCCTCGGCTTCCATCTGGGCCGCATAGCTGTCCGCATCCCTGATGGAGACCGGATGGCGGGCGGCCTCGAAGCGGTGGCCCCGGGTCTCCCGGCCGGCCGCCAGGCCCAGCACGGACACGGGCACCACGTCGGCACCGTGCAGGGCCACCAGGCCATGAGCGGGGCGCACGAAGTTCACCGTGCTCCAGCCGTCCTGGAGCTGATAGGTCATGACCTTGGGGATGGGCAGTCTGGTCAGGGTCTCTTCCAGGGCCTTCTGCAGGCCGGCCGCGAGCGTGACGCCCGGCACCGCGGTGTCGAAGAACAGGGCCTCGGCCTTGCCGTCGGAGACCCGCTTGAGCTGGGGCAGCACGCTGGCATTCAGACCCAGGGCATCGAGCTTCTTCAGCAGGGCTGGTGTGGCCCGGCCATCGGCCGCAAGGGCCACGCCGACCGGCATGAGCTTGTGGGACACCGGCCGGTCGGCGGCCCGGTCGGCAACCTCCGTGACCTGGGCCGCCAGGCGGCGTGGCGAGGCAAACGGCGTTACGGCCGAGGCATCCGCGGCCAGGCCCTGGGACTTGAGGCTGTCGAACAAGGCATGCGCGAAGGCCTCGCCCAACGGCTTCAGTGCCTTGGGCGGCAGTTCCTCGACAAACAGTTCCACCAGCAGGGTCCTGGTACTCATGCAGCCTTCTCCAGCTTGGCCAGCACCTCCTCGGCCCAGGCCCGGGGGGCCAGGGGGAAGCCCAGGCGTGCCCTGGAATCCAGGTAGCTCTGGGCCACGGCCCGGGCCAGGTTGCGGATGCGGCCGATGTAGGCGGCGCGCTCGGTGACGGAGATGGCGCCCCGGGCATCCAGCAGGTTGAAGGCGTGGGCGGCCTTGAGGACCTGTTCATAGGCCGGCAGGGCCAGCCGGTTCTCCATCAGATGCCTGGCCTGTTTCTCGTGGGCGTTGAAGGCGGTGAGCAGGAACTCCACGTCGGAATGCCCGAAGTTGTAGGTGGACTGCTCCACCTCGTTCTGGTGGAACACATCACCGTAGCTCACGCCGGGGGCGTACTCCAGATCGAACACGTTCTCCCTGCCCTGCAGGTACATGGCCAGGCGCTCCAGGCCATAGGTGATCTCGCCGGTGATGGGCTTGCAGTCTATGCCCCCCACCTGCTGGAAATAGGTGAACTGGGTGACTTCCATGCCGTTCAGCCAGACCTCCCAGCCCAGGCCCCAGGCCCCCAGGGTGGGGTTTTCCCAGTCGTCCTCGACAAAACGGATGTCGTTCTGCCTGAGATCGAAGCCCAGGGCTTCCAGGGAGCCCAGATACAGTTCCAGGATGTTCGCCGGCGCCGGCTTCAGCACCACCTGGTACTGGTAGTAGTGCTGCAGGCGGTTGGGGTTCTCGCCGTAGCGCCCGTCCTTGGGCCGGCGCGAGGGCTGCACGTAAGCGGCCCTCCAGGGTTCCGGGCCGAGGGCGCGCAGGAAAGTGGCGGTGTGGGAAGTGCCGGCGCCGACCTCCATGTCGTAGGGCTGCAGCAGGACGCAGCCCTGCCCACCCCAGTAATGTTGCAGGGAAAGGATGATGTCCTGAAAGGCGGGCATGGTCGGGAAGAGCGGGGAAAAGTTCTGGGATTCTAACCGCTCCGCCTCGCCCTGCAGGCAACCCGGGAGAGGTCCGTAGAAACCCGGCATTGCCGTCTTCCCGTATCGGGTATAAATTGGACATACACATCGTTATATATTTAATGATGTCTGGGGCTGAACGGGAGAGCATCATGCCATCGCATGCCTTGACACACTTCGTACGTCTTGTGTGTTTGCTGCTGCTGTGCGGCCTCACGCGCGGCGCCATGGGGGAAGGCCTGCAGGTCGAGCGCGCCGAGTTCGCGGTGGGCGAAACGGTCAGCCTGAGGATTCCGGGTGCCACCAGCCTGCTCAAACCCAAGTGGAGCGCAAGCCCGGAAGGCATTGTCGGCTTCCTGGACAAGGACCGGAGCGAGGCCGTGGTCAAGGGCATCACCCCGGGGCGAGTCACGGTTTCCGTCCGCATCAAGGGCCTGCTGGGCGGCTCCACCCGCTACGATGCCACCCTCACCGTCCGACCGGTGGATCCTGGCCCGGCCGCGCCCTCTCTCCGCGCGGACAGCCCGCAATCGGGCCCGTCCAGCGTCATGGCGGCGACAGCGGACGCCACGCGCATGCGGCGGATCGGTGATCTGCTGGGGCGTTACGGCACGGAGCTGGGTGACCTGCGCCAGCTGTTCGACCAGCGTGCCGACCCGGACCGCACGCCGGCGATGCCGGAGCTGGCCGAACGCAGACTTGACCAGATCACGGGACGCTTCTTCCGCGAACTGGCTGACATGGGCCTGGGCATGCGCGACCTGCAGCAGTTCAAGGAGCACTACAAGGCTGCCACTCCGGGTGGCAACCCGCTCTTTCCCGGCCAGGATGCCTGGGAGGACAGCTTTCTGGGTACCGAGCGCGCCCTCATGCTGGGCCGGTCCCGACTGGTGCGGCGTCTTTGGATGGAGACCCTGCAGGACACCTTCCAGGCCAACCCCGATGCCGCCGTGTTCGGTGAGATCGACATCGGCTCCTGGGTGAAGACGCGTCTGGGGGATCTGGGCTTCCAGGCGGACATCGACTTCTCCAGCGTGGCCATCGACCCGGTCCTGAACCGCCGGATCGTGGAGCAGTTCCAGAACAGGCTGTCCGCCCACACCGGCCTGGATATGGTCCGGGCCGATGCCCTGCTCACACCACACGGACAGGCCACGGCGGAGGTGTTTATCGGTGACTGGGGCAAGACCTTCGCCGAACTGGACATGCTCAAGCGCTCCAAGTGGAAGGTGCTCAAGGTCGAGAAGAACCCAGACGGCAGCCTGGCCCTGGACGAGAACGGCAAACCGAAGATCCACCTGGTGGAGAAACCGGGTACGCAACTGTTCTGGGAGGTGGCCTTCCGCAAGCTGGAGGCGGGCAAATTCGCCGAGGTGGAATATCCCAGGATGGATCTGGCCAAGGAGCCCATGCTGTCCCTGGAAATGCTGCGGCATGGCATCCACGACATCGAGCACGGCCCTTACTCGCGCGGCCAGAAGCTCATCAAGATGCTCAAGTACGCCGAGCGCAGCTACTTCATGAGCAAGAAGGCGGTAGCAGAGTCCGGCTTCAACCCCTACGCCGCCAACGACCCCCCGTTGGCCGAGGCGGCGGAAAAGATCGTCGCCAACAAGAACGATCCGGAAAGGGTGGCGGACCTGCTGCGCGCCCTGTCCGGTGAGGAGATCACCGCCGACAACGTGGATGCGGTCACCGACAGGCTGGTGGCGCGCGCCAAGACCGCCATGCACGACAACGCTACCCGAGCCCTGGCCTTCCGCCTGAACGCCATCGCCCGGATCGAAGCGGACACCACGCGCCAGAAGGCCGCGGAGAAGCTGTGGACCGACCTGGGCACAGAACTGGATACCTTCCGCAAGTCCTCCGGCGACCCGCCAAAGATCATGGTCGACGCCCGGGACATGGCCCAGACGGTGATGAAAGGCAAGCTGCCGCCCGCCGAACTGGAGGCCAAGGCCAGCGAGCTGCACAGGCTGCTCAACGACGCCTACAAGCTGCCGGACTCAGTCATCGACCGCGTCCTCATGTCCGACAGCGTGCTCAGGCTCAAGGCCTATCTGCGCAAGCTGGGCTGGATCGAGAAATCCATCGACGCATTCGCCAACAAGGCCAAGCAGAAATTCTCCAACGTCACCAATTTCCATTCCAAGGTGGTGGAACTCAACGAGCAGCTCGAAAAAACCACCTCCGGTTCCGGTCTGCTCAAAGCCGCCGACTGGGCCGACAACGCCTTCACCGTCTACGAGGCCTATCTCGACAGCAACGCCAGTGATGCCCTGCTGAACGCCTCCGTGGCCATGGGCCGGGTCGGCGCCCAGTTCTACTTCCCCAGTCTGCAGATCCCCTTCGCGGTCTACGACAGCCTGAAGAGCGGATCGCCCAAGCCCCTGGGCATGGCCGTGGCCTTCATGTACTTCCCCTTCGCAGGGCAGACCTACATGGTCAGCGGGCTGATGCAAAGGGCCGACGTGGGCATGCGCGACACCGAGTTCTACGACGCCCTGAACAAGGTGCTGGAAATCACCGAATTCGACACCCGGGGCAAGATCACCGGCTTCAGCCTGAAGAACATCCTCGGCAAGGAGATCGACAGTGCATCCATCTCGCCGCCGGGCAACCGCAGGGCCATCGTCGCCCTGTTCACCCAGCCCGACAGTATCTTCTACACCTCGCCCAACTTCCGCTACTGGTCCTCCCTGGTACCCAGGCAAGACGACCGTTTCGGCCGCTACGAGAACAAGCTGCAGAACCTGCGCCGCTTCTTCGGCCTGAGCGAGGACGTGCGCTACATGACCGTCATGCTGGAGAACTTCAAGGCCAAGAGCGACGCCCTGCCCCGGGACAGGTTCACCGCCCAGCGCCAGGCCGCCCTGGAGAAGATGGAAGAGCAGCTCACCGAAGCCATCTGGGTCGCCATGGCCGACATGCTGGAATCCGCCGCCCGCTCGGTGAACGTGGCCGAACTGGAAACCAAGGTGAAGAAGATCGAGGACAACCTGAGCCTGGGCGACGACGACCTGGGCAAGAACAAGGGCCTGATCGCCCGGATCAAGCAGGAAATCCGCCAGAACTCCAGCCTGTTGCGCGGCGAAAACCCCTATGCCGTGGCACTGATCTATGACAAGTACATCAAGGCCTACGAGCGGGTCGAAGCCCTGCGCAAGCAGATCGTGCTGGATGTCTGGCACGGTGGCTTCGGCATCGACTACGTGGCGGCCCAGGGCAAGCCCATGAAGGTGCTGCTCATCGGCGGCAAGTCCGGCGCGCCCGCTCTGTCCGGTGACCCGGCCCAGGACGTGGAACGGGTCGAGAGCACCCTGGCCGCCCACCAGGGCCGGGCGGAATCCATGCGCGCCGACCTGACCACAGCCCTGGGTCGGCCCCTGGACGCCAGTCAGGACAAGGAACACCTCAAGGTCCTGGGCCAGATCGGCCTGGAATGGGAGCACCTGCTGGACGACTGTGCCGGCCGCGCCGCGCCCAATTGCGAGGCGGGCGTGAGGACTGCGCTGCAACAGCGCGTGAAGCTCTACAAGGACTATCTGGCCAAGCTGGCGGCCGGCAACCAGGCCCTGACGCTGGAAATCGCCGGTCCGGCGGAAATGAAGCTGGGCGAGAGCGCCGATTTCTCCGCCAAGTTCGCCAAGCCCGAGGACAAGTCGCGCCCCGGCCTGACGCTGAACTGGTCGGTGAACGGCCAGGGCGCCGGAACCGGCGAAAAAGTGAACGTGAAGGCCGAGCGGGCGGGCGGCATGAATCTGATGCTGAGCGCCACCAGCAAGGCCTCCGGCAGCGAGAAGAAGCTGGGCGAAGCGGTCCGCGCGGTGACCGTGAAGGACCCGACCGGCGGCAAACCGCCCGCCGCCAGCGCCAATCTCGCCGCCGAAATCGACGCCGCCCTCCAGGCGCGCGACTGGAAACGCCTGGCCGACCGCCTGGACGCGGAGAAGAAGAGCGACCTGAAGATGAAGAACGTGGTCGCCTGGCAGGCCAACATCGATGCCCTGGGCGTGGCGCTGACCACTCTGAAGAACGAACGCATGGACTGGGCCCTGGCCTGGCGGCCCTATATCGACGCCCTCGACCACATCGACTCCCTGACCTGGGACCAGCTCACCCGCCAGGTGGAAACCAAGCGCGCCGAAGTGGAACGCCGCTGCTGGGACAACAGCAGCGACCGCGAAGCCACCGACAAGCGCATCGCCCGCTGCCAGACCGAAGGCCGCAAGTTCGAGGAAAGCTGCGTCGGCACCTGGCCCGCCCAGCATCGGGAAGAAATGAAGCGCATCCGGATCGCGAAACAGGAACTGGGCGATGCCGTGCAGCTCCTGCACAGCGCCGGCTACGGCGGCTACCGCAACTGGTTCGAGGCGGTGGAAAAACTCGCCGAGAAATACAAGCTGCCCTTCCCCTATCCCAAGCCCGTCACGCCGCGTCTCAAGTACGCCCTGAGTTGCGCCAACGTCGACCTGCCCGCCGGCAAGCAGGCCCATGACAGCCTATCGACCCTCCAGGTCCGGGTGGCCGTGCCCAGCGCCATCGTGCCCTACGGCAAGCCGGTGACCTTGAACGCCAGCGCCAGCGGCGGCAAGGCGCCCTATCGCCTTGCGTGGTCCAACGGCGCCAGCGGCGAGCGTGTCAGCGTGACGCCACGCTGGGCCGGAGAGTGGACTGTAACCGTCACCGCCACCGATGCCGAGGGCAGGACCGGCGAGGGCCGGGGTACCCTGAACGTGTCCCCCGCCAGGGTAAGGATGCAGGGCATCCAGCCCCAGGTGTTCTACGGCAGCCAGGCCACGCTCGACGGTACCGGGCAAAGGCCGACTGGCGCGAAGGGCACGGCCTCGCCCAAGGATCCCTGTGGCACGCCGGGCAACCCCTTCTGCGTCGATACCGACGCCAACCCAAAGGCGCGCAGGGACTTCACAGGCCTGACGCCCAGGCAAGTCGACCAGCGTTATCCTTCCGCATACATACCCTGTCCTGACGATGAGGACTGTGGGGCACCCAGGACCCCGGGATACCAGGTGATCTGGCAATCCGAGCCCGCCCTGGACTTCGACCCAGCCAAGAGCGGCACGGGCCAGACCCGGGTCACTTTCAGCCGCATGGGCCAGGTCAAGCTCTGGTGCGAAATCCAGGAAATGCTGGAAGGTGCCCTCCACACCGTGGGCGAGTGCGACCAGGAAACGGTGAACGTCATCGCGCCCAAATTCAGTGTCACCTTCTCGCCGCAGGAAGGCCAGGGCCGCATCGGCCAGGACATCCGCTTGCGCATCGACAGCCAGCCTGACGTGGCGGACGCCCTCATCGACTTCCGCTGGTTCGATCCGGCCACCTCCAACCGGCTGGAACTCACCAGCAACGCCCGGGAAATCGCCTTCAAGGCCAGGGACGCCAAGCCCGTGGTGTTCAAGGCCCTGGCCCGGGTGCCTTACCACGGCGACAGCATCGCCGACATCGCCGCCACCTATACCGGCCTACAGTTCGAGGTGAAGGCCTGGGTGGAGGAACCCGGCACCCGGCCCATGATGTGGGATCCGGTGAAGGGCGGCCTGAAACCCGTGCCCAGGGGACAGTACGCCACCCATGAGCGCATCCCCCTGCGCGCCGAACTCCAGGGCGGCACGGTGCCTTCCGGCCTGCGCTGGAACTGGAGCGTGAACGACGGCACGACGATCTCCAATCCGATTTCCCAAACGCCGACGGTGTCGCGCAGCAGTCCGGGCGGCATCCAGGCCCATGTGGAAGCCCGCGATGCAGAGGGCGCGCTGCTGGGCAGCAGCGATGTCTCCGCCAGCGTCATCGAGGTGCGCGACACGCCGCCCGCGCCGGTCAATCCCACGGTCAACCTGACCGCGGACCGGACCAGCGTGGCACCTGGTCAGACCATCTCTCTCAGCGCCACGGCCAGCGGCGGCAAGCCGCCCTATCGCTACGCCTGGCAAGGCGCACACGGCCAGGGCGCCCACGCCACGCTGGCGACGACCCGGACCGGCAACCTGGCGGTCAGCGTCACGGTCACCGACAGCAAGGGCAAGTCCGGCACGGCCAGCATCACCGTGATGGTCGTCAAGAACCAGGCCGAGCGCGCGCGCGGGGAGGCCGAGCGCCTGCGCCGGCAGGTGGAAACAACGACGAAGCAGGCTGACCAGCCGGTGAGCCCGACCGGGGTCGGTAGCGTCATTTCGGTAGCCGGCCGGTGGCGCACCAGCGAGGGCGAGCTGACGCTCATCCAGCATGGCCGTGGCGTACAGGGCCGTTACACGAGCGACGGCGGAGAGATCGTCGGCGAGATGAACGGCAACGTGCTGGAAGGTTACTGGATCGAGAATGGTTCCTCCGAGCGCTGCGCCACCGCGAAGAATGGCCGCCACCACTGGGGGCGCATCCGCTGGACCTTCGAGGGCAACAGATTCACAGGCAGCTGGAGCTATTGCGAGAAGCCCGTTGCCGGCGGTGGCGGCTGGAACGGCGAGCGCATCGCCGATGCGCCTATCGGTCTTTTGCCTCCCGCTGAAACCACGGGCGCGGCCGTCTCCGGCGGAAAGATCGCCGGTGTCGTCGACACGGCGCGCGGCATACCGGCCAGCCGGGCCAGTCTCTTGGAATGGCCACGTGCCCATGCGACCCATCGGTTGCATCACGACGAGAACGTGGTCCTCGACCGGAGCACCCCATGAGCGCCAAGGAAAAAATCATCTGGGAAATCGATCTGCGTCTGTTCAGCCCCGAGATGGCGAAGACCTGGAGCCTGGCCATGCTGGCGATCTGGCTGGTGATGATGCTGATCCTGGGCATCGTCTTCATCGCCCAGGGCGAGGCCGATGTCCTGCCGGACCTGGCCGGGGTCCTGCTGTCCGTGACGGCGGGGCTGTGGCTGCTGGGATTCCTGACCATGGCCCTGCTGTTCCACGGCGCACTGCGGGTGCGCTATACGGTGTCCGACACCGGAGTACGCATGGACATCATCGATCGTGTCGCGCAGACCGGCAACCGCCTGGCCATCGCCCTGGGCCTCCTCTCGGGCAGGCCCGGCCTGCTCGGCGCCGGCCTGATCAACCGCTCGCGGGAATCCGAAGCGGTGGAGTGGTACGACGCGTTCCATACCATACAGCGTCCGAAGCGCCATCTCATCGTCTTCAAGGGTGCCTGGCGCTGCCTCATGTTCGTGCAGTGCCTGCCGGACAATTACGCGCGTGTGGCGGCGCGGGTGCACGCGGAAGTGTCCCGTCACGGCGCCGACCGGCGCGTCCCGGGCAAATCTCCATTGCCCGCCATCCTGGGCCGCACCGTGCTGACGACCCTGGCCTGCTTTCCCATCTTCGCCCTGCACGCGGAATACGGCCTGGATGTGTTCCTGCCCCTGCTCATGTTCTGCTTCGCCCTGGCCACGCTCTGGCTGATCCCGCTGTTCGGCTGGGTAGTGATGGGCAGTCTGGGCCTGATCGTCTTGTCTGTCGCGGGGCGGCTTGTGGAGGAGATTCCCTCCCAAATCCGGCCGGGTGAGACATTCACACGCCTGGGCGTGATGGGATCCGAGGATTGGTTGCTGTTGGGACTGGCCTGTCTGGGCATGGCCTGGCTGATCTGCCTGTCTCTTGGGGCATTGCGCGGCCGCATCCCATCGGCCCTGGTCGCGGAGGGCGGGGATGTCGGTGGTTGCCGAGTCCGTTGACGGGATATCGACGGCATGCACGAGCGTTCGCCGGCCGGTGGAGCGACACACGGACCAGAAAACCGCATGAGCGCCAGCCTTCAGGCTTGCCAATGGATAGGCATGGAGATTGCTTGGTCTTGGTGGAAACCAGTGGAGACCACAGGAGACCATCATGACCCTGACCCTGACCCCCAGTCTCACCATCCGTATCCGCCGCGCCGCGGACCAGGCCGCGCGCATGATTCGCGCCCAATCCAGTCACCTGAGCATCACCAGCCTGTCCTTCCTGAACCTGGAAGTGATGGTGTTCAGGTATCGTGGGAGATGAGCAGCCGGGCAATCAGCCCTCCACCTTCCCGCGGCGCCAGCTCGATGCGCCAGCCGCGCGCGTCGGCCAGCTGGCGGGCAATGGCAAGCCCCAGGCCACTGCCGCCTCCTTCCCGCCCACGCGAGCCCTCCAGACGGTAGAAGGGGCGGAAAACCGCTTCCCGCTGTTCCGCCGGTATGCCCGGACCACGGTCCAGCACTTCGACCCACGTCGCCCTCTCGCCACAGATCAGACGCAAATCCACGGCCTGATCACCGCCATAGCGTCGCGCATTGTCCAGAAAGTTGCCGACGATGCGGCGCATGGCCTCTTCGCCCCCCGTGAGCGGGCAGGCCGGCCCGGAAGTCCAGCGCACCGGCCCCAGACGGCGGGCCTGCTCCGCCAGGTCGGAAAGCACCTGATTCAGCTCCCAGGCCTGGCCATCGTCCGTCTGCAGGGCCCGGGCAAAGGCCAGCATGTCCTGGATGAGCTGGTTCATCTCCATCAGGTCCCGCTCCATGCGCGCCACCATGTCCGCATCGGCCCCATCCAGCATGGACAGGGCCAGGCGCATGCGGGTAATGGGGGTGCGCAGGTCGTGGGAGATACCGGACAACAGCACGGTACGGTTCTCCAGCAGGGCCTGGACCTCTTCCACCATGCGATTGAAGGCGGCGGTGAGCTCCACCAGTTCCAGTGCTCCGGTTTCCGGCAGACGGATGGGGGTCCGACCCTGCCCCACCTCGCGGGCCAGGCCCGCCAACCAGCCCAGACGCCGGCTGACCTGGCGCACCATGATCAGGGCCGTGAGCACGGTGAGGCCCGCACCCAGGAGAAAGATGCCCAGGGCCGCCATGGGCGCATCCAGGGCATAGCGCTGGCGGTCGAAGCCCACGCGCAGGAGCTTGTCGGCCACCTGGATCTCCAGCCAATCCCAGCCGGCATCCGGCCCCCGTTTCAGGCGGATGTCCTGGCCGGTGCGACGGCTCAGGGCATCCACCAGCAGATCGGACAGGAACCCACCCGGCGCCGGGTCGGGTAGGCGGTCCTGCACCTCGCCCAGTTCCAGATCGTGGCGAAAGGCCAGTTCCACCTCGAAGTCCGCCCGTGTTTCCGGCGGCAGCTCCACCCAGGTCTTGGCCGCCAACACGATCTTGGCCGCCAGATCATCGGCAGAGCGTTCCGCCAAGGGTCGTATCACGAGTTGCCAGACGACGGCCAGGGCGCTGGCCTCGAACACCAGAAAGGCCACCAGCAGACCGGTGGCGGTGCGGCCGAACAGACTGCGGGGTAGCAGGCGCCGGAATGGGCTCAAGGACCGCTCACCCGGACTTGCCCTTGGGTGCGAAGAGATAGCCCTGACCCCAGATGGTGCGGATATAGACCGGATTGGCCGCATCGTCCTCGATCTTTTTGCGCAAACGCGTCACGCGCACGTCGATGGAGCGGTCGAAGGGGTCCCGCTCGTAGCCCTTCAGCCAATCCATGATCTGATCCCGGGACAGGACCCGGTTGGGGTGCTCCACGAAGATCTTGAGCAGGGTGAACTCGGCTTGAGTGAGGGGGATCTCCTCTCCCTCGCGAACCAGGGCCTGGGCAGCCAGATCCAGGACGAAGGGGCCGAAGCGTGCCGACTCACCCGCCTCTTCCCCGCTGCGAACCGTGCCACGTCGCAGGACGGCACGAATCCGCGCCAGCAGCTCGCGCGGGTTGAACGGCTTGGGCAGATAATCATCGGCCCCCACCTCCAGGCCGACGATGCGGTCGATGTCTTCCCCGCGCGCGGACAGCATGATGACCGGCACGCCCCCTCCGGCCTTGAGGCGACGGGTCAGGGACAGGCCATCTTCACCGGGCAGCATCAGGTCCATGACCACCAGATCCGGCATGAACGCGGCCAGCCGCTCATCCATTTCCCGGCCATCCCGTGCAGCTACCACCATCATGCCCTGCTTGGCCAGATAGTCCGTCAGCAGGTCGCGGATCCCCGCATCATCGTCCACCACCAGTACCCGAGGCTTGTCGTCCATGTGCCTTTCCCGAAACACTTTGCAACAAATTCAGCCCAGCCGGAAACCGCATTGTTACCGGGACTCCCTAGGATGTGAAACGTGAAACGGAGACACCCCATGCGACACAAGACCTTCATGCCCCTGCTGCTCAGCCTGGTCACCCTGCCGGTCACGGCCCAGGCCCTGGCTGACACATTCGCCACGCCCATGGATATGGTGGCGCAGATGAGCCGGGAAGATCGCCGCGCCATGCGGGAACGCTGGGAAGAGGCTACACCGGAGGAACGTGCGCTCATGCGGCGCACCTACCAGGAACGCCTGCGCGGCCCCGACCCTCGGCTGTTGGAACCGCGCCATGGGCGCGGCCCCAGGGACCGGGGCGAGTACGGTGCGCCCCCAGCCCCTGGATATGGCAATGGTTATGGCATGGGCTATGAACAACGCCGCTTCGACAGCCGCGAGCCGGACGTGGACGCAATGCGTGGCCGTGTCCCCAGGGGCGGGCATGGCAGCGGTGGACACGAGCGGCGTGACGGTGGACGCCGTTAGCACGCCCCGCAAGGGGACACATGAAAGGAGCAGTCATGAACACCCTAGGAACCCTCACCCTTTCCACCCTGATGCTGACTCTGCTGCCAGTCCTGCCCGTGACGGCGGACGGTTTCCGCGACCAGGCGCGGGTCATCGCCAGCACCCCGATATACGAGCGCTTCAACGAGCCGCGGCGTGAATGCTGGAGTGAGCTGGTGGGATATGAACGCGTGCGTGGCGACAAACGTGAGTACGGTGGCGCAATTCTGGGCGGCATCGTCGGTGGCCTGGCGGGTTCGGCCATCGGCAAGGGCAGCGGCCGCACCCTTGCTGCCGCCGTAGGCGCGGCCACGGGCGCCATCACCGGCGACCGCATGGGCAACGGGGGGCGTGCCCCCTATGCATACAGCCGTCCGATCCACGAAGAGCGTTGCAGCGTCACCGATTCCTGGAGCCAGCGCCTCACCGGCTATGACGTGGTGTATCGCTACCAGGGGCGCGATTACACCGCCTTCCTGCCCTACGATCCGGGGCCCACCGTGAAGGTACGGGTCGACGTCAACCTGGCGGAGGACTGACGCCGCGCGGCCAGGCGCCTGTTTGTAGACCCCGGTGCGAGCCGGTAGAGTGCATGCCTTGGCAAGCTGGGCTTGAAGGGTGTGCACGTGCGTTGGCTGTTGTTGAGTTGTTGTCTGGTCTTCCGGGTGGATGCCGCCATGGCATCGGTGGAGTCGGACTTCAAGGCCGCCCGGGAGGCCTACCAGAAGGGCCGTACGGAGCAGTTCGAGCGACTGGCCAGACGTATCCCCGAGGACTCTCTCCTGCAGCCCTATCTGCATTACTGGCGTCTTAAGGCCCATGGCGCCGCGGCGGACGAGTTGCAGGCCTTCATTGCCACCTATCCCGATTCCCCCCTGGCGGATCGCTTGCGCATCGAACTGGCGGGTCTGTATGCCCTGGCGGAAAACTGGCCCGCGTTTCGCCTCCAGTATCGTGAAATCCATAGCCCCCCCCAGGAACTGGTCTGCCATGAGATTCACCTGCGTCTGCGCGAGGGTGACCCCCGGGCCACGCAGGAAGGCCTGGAGCTGTGGCGGAGCGGGCGGGAGCTGCCGGCCAGTTGCGACGCGCTGTTCGACAGTCTGTTCGAGCAAGGGCGGCTGGGCATGGAAGACCGCTACCAGCGCCTGCGCCTGGCCCTGGATAACGGCTATCTGGACCTGGCCCGGGCCATGAACGCGCAACTGCCGGAAGCGGAGCGCATGCAGGACAACGCCCTGGCCATGGCCCAGCGCCACGGCGACGAACTGATCCGGGCCGTTTCGGACCGCCGTGCCCAGCGCGAGGCCGCCCTGTATGCATTGTCCCTGTTCGCCCGCCTGGATCCGGAGGGAGCCGCCCAGATCTGGCATGCCCATGCCAGCCAGTATCCCGAGGCCGAACAGCGTTACGGCTGGGGCCAGATCGCCCTGTACGCCGCACGCAGACACGACACCCGCGCCCTGGAATGGTTCTTGCGCGCGGCTCCCGCACATGCCCCCCTCTTCAGCGCGCTGCAAGCGCAATGGCGTGTCCGCGCGGCCTTGCGGGCAGGCAACTGGACCGAGGTCAACCAGGGTATCCAGGCCATGCCCGCAAACCTGCGAGAGGAAGCCGTCTGGCGATACTGGAGAGCGCGCGCACTCAAGGCCATGAATGCCGCCTTTCCAGCCAATGCGATCTTCGCCCGCCTTTCACAGGAACAGGACTACTACGGCCTGCTGGCCTTGGAGGAACTGCCGCCCCGCCTGGAAAGCAGGTCCGAACCATATCGCGTCACGCCGGACGATCTGCGCTGGGCCCGCAGCCAGCCCGGCCTGAGCCGGGCCCTGCTGCTGCGCGGGATGGGTCTGCCCGGGGATGCCCTGGAGGAATGGAACCGCGCCCTGCGGGGCATGACGGACCGTCAGTTGCTGGCGGCGGCGGAGCTTGCTCTGCGGGAAGGCTGGCATGACCGCGCCATCGTCTCCGCCAGCATGACACGCAAGGAGCACAATTTCGACCTGCGTTACATCGCACCCTTCCGGGACCTGGCCTCGGCCCATGCCCAGGAAAACGGCCTGGATGAGGCCTGGGTCTACGGTCTGATCCGCCAGGAGTCGCGTTTCGTCGCCCAGGCCAAATCCCGCTCGGGGGCCCAGGGACTGATGCAGATCATGCCGGCCACAGCCAGCTGGATCGGGAGGAAACTGGGCCTGGACCGCCGCGTCCAGACGCGGATGCACACACCGGATACCAATCTGCGTTTCGGCACCTACTACCTCAGGCATGCCTACGACAGCCTGGAGCAATCACCGGTGCTGGCCACGGCCGGCTATAACGCCGGGCCTGGCCGGGCACGGCGCTGGCAGGCCGATACGCCCCTGGAAGGGGCCGTGTACGTGGAAAGCATCCCCTTCCAGGAGACGCGGGACTACGTCAAGAAGGTCATGGCCAATGCCATGTTCTATCGCAACCGCTTCGGTGGCGAGGCCCAGCCTCTCAAGGATCGCCTCGGGGTCGTGCCCGCGCGCCGTGTGGAAACCTCCCCTTCCGGATAGCGCGGCACGCCGGGTCCGGACCGGGACAGGCGCATGGGGCTCCTCTAAAATGCAACCGTCCCTTTTTCAGCCCTTGTCCATGAGCACGCAAGACATCCCCACACGCCCCACCGTATGTGTCTTTGGCGGTGGCGGTTTCGTCGGTCATCACCTGTCGGCCCTGCTCGCCAGGCAGGGCTGGCGGGTCCTGGTCCCCACCCGGCGGCGGGAATCGGTCAAGGCGCTGGCAGTACTGCCCACGGTGGAGGTGGTGGAAGCCGATATCCACGATCCGGCCGTCCTGAAACAACTCCTGCATGGAGCTGCCGCGGCGATCAACCTGGTGGGACTGCTGCACGAAACGGCCACCGGCCCGGTGGATACCCCGCGCGTGCGGCGTGGCAGTTTCCGCTACGCGCATGTGGAGCTGCCGCGCAAGATCATCCAGGCCTGCTTCGCTGCCGGGGTGCCACGCCTCCTGCACATGAGCGCCCTGGGTGCGGACCCGATTTCCCACAGCGCCTACCAGCGCAGCAAGGCGGCCGGCGAAGAGACCATGCGCGAGGCGCAGAAGCACCTGCAGGTCACCATTTTCAGGCCATCGGTCATCTTCGGACCCGGGGATCGTTTCCTCAGCCTGTTCTCCAGGCTGCTGCGCCTCAGCCCTGTCGTGCCCCTGGCCGGAGGGAAGGCCCGTTTCCAGCCGGTCTACGTTCAGGACGTGGCACAGGCCTTCGCCAGTGCCCTGTTGCGACCAGATAGCATCGGCCGCACCTACAACCTCTGTGGTCCCAGGATCTATACCCTGGCGGAATTGCTCCGCCTGACGGCGCGGGAACTGGGCCTGCGCCGCTGGATCATCCCGCTTGGACACAGGACGTCCTACTGGTTTGCGCGGATCATGGAGCTGAAGCCCGGGCGCAAACTCATGACCCGGGACAACCTTTACGCCATGCTGACGGACAACGTCTGCGGCACGCCGCCCGACCCCGTCTTTGCCTGTGACACCACCCTGGAAAGCGTCATCGGCTATCTCCATGAGCAGGACCCCCGCCGCGCCTATACACGACATCGTGCCATCGCCGGCCGCTGAAGCGGTCGCGAGATTCCCGCCAGGCATCCGCGTGTATGTCGTGGGCGGGGCCGTGCGCGATCAACTGCTCGGCCTGCCCATCCAGGACCGTGACCACGTGGTGGTGGGAGCCCACCCCGAGGACATGCTGAATCTGGGCTTCAGGCCGGTGGGCAAGGACTTTCCCGTCTTTCTCCACCCCCACAGCCGGGAGGAGTATGCGCTGGCGCGCACCGAGCGCAAGACCGCTCCCGGTTACAAGGGTTTCGTCATCCATGCCGCGCCGGATGTCAGCCTGGAGGAGGACCTGCGACGCCGCGACCTGACTATCAACGCGATGGCCCTGGACGGGGCCGGCGCCCTCATCGATCCCTACGGCGGTCGGGCGGACCTCGGCGCCCGAATGCTGCGCCACGTGAGTGCGGCCTTCTCGGAAGACCCGGTGCGCATCCTGCGCGTGGCACGCTTCGCCGCCCGTCTGCCGGATTTCGATGTTGCCCCGGAAACCATGTCCCTGATGCACCAGATGGTGTCTGCCGGGGAAGTGGATGCCCTGGTGCCGGAACGCATCTGGCAGGAACTGGCCAGGGGTCTCATGGAACAGCGCCCCTCACGCCTGATCACCGTCCTGCGGCAATGTGGCGCCCTGGCCCGCATCCTGCCGGAAGTGGATCGGCTGTTCGGCGTGCCCCAGGATCCCCGTTCCCACCCGGAAGTGGACACCGGTGATCACGTCCTGCGGGTGATGGACGTGGCGGCCAGCCTGGGGGCGGACCTCGGTGTGCGCTGGTCCGCTCTGCTGCACGACGTGGGCAAGGGGCTCACCCCGGAACAGGTCTGGCCGGATCACGCGGGACACGAGGCCGCCGGCACCCACCTGGTGGAAGGTATCGGCCGACGCCTGCGGGTACCCGTCGACTGTACACAGCTGGCCCGGGTGGTATGCGCCTGGCATGGCCAGGTGCACCGTGCCCTGCACCTGGGGCCAGACGCATTGCTGGATCTGCTGGAGAACACGGATGCCGTGCGGCGACCTCAGCGCTTCGAACGCGTCCTGCTGGCCTGTCTGGCGGATTGCCGGGGTCGTCCCGGCCAAGAGGGGCATCCTTTTCCGCAAGCGGATCACCTGCGCCGGGCCCTGACCATCGTCCGGAACGTGGATGCCGGTCTTGTGGCGCGGCAGGTCACGCACCAGAACCTGATCGCGGAAGCCATACGTCACGCCCGCCTGCTTGCCCTGGAGCAAGAACCGACCCTGGGAAACTGAGCCCATGCCCCCCGGCCCTCCCGTGCAAACCCTTGGCGTGCCAATCCTGCGCCGAGCCGATCTATCGCCGGTCTGCCGCATTTCCTCGCGGGGGACACGCCTTTTCCGGGATAATGTACCGTGCGCAAGACCCCGCGGCGTCGCCGCGCACCTGTAAGGAGGACAAGACATGAAAGCCAACGTCGGCGGCATGGATCGCATACTGCGCATCCTGGTCGGTGGCGCCCTGATTCTCTGGGCCATCAGCGGAGGCCCCGTATGGGCCTGGATTGGCGTGGTACCCCTAGCCACGGGCTTCATCAGGGTCTGCCCCCTGTATTCGATCCTGGGCATGAACACCTGCACCCTCAAATAGACGCCTGACCGTCGCCACCCCGCACGTGCCACGCCCCTGCACCCAAGGGATGAAACCCGGGATGAGCCATGAGCATGAATGGGTGTGCTGGCGCTGCGGCGCGGACATATCACGCCTGCCACGACCTCTGGGCAGGCGCGCGCAATGTCCGGGCTGTCATGCGGAACTGCATGTCTGCCGCCTGTGCCGGCACCATGACCCGGGCAAGGCCAAGCAATGCCGTGAACCCATGGCGGAAGAGGTCCAGGACAAGACCCGCGCCAATTTCTGCGAATGGTTTCAGGCCCAGGCCCGCCAGACCACGACTTTCGCACGCGAGAACTCGCAAGACGCGGCACAGCGCCTGTTTGGCACGGCGGATGGGAAATCCCCGCCCGGGGATGGGAAATCCGCCCTGGATCGCCTGTTCGGCGACTGACCCGCTTCAGACCCCCGGCACGCGCAGCGCGCGCGCGTCATACTGGCCCGTGTTGGCACGCGGATGGCAGGCGAGACAGTTGGAGGCCGTGGCGATGTTCTTGCGCTGCCACAGCTCCGCCGGAACCGCGTCATGCAAGCGCCTGAAGTAGGCCGTCTGTGTGATACGCCGCGGCCGGCTGCCAGCCGGAATGGAGGCGGCGATGCGGCGCATGCGCAGATCCGCGTAGTTGCCATCCGCCGCCAGGGTTTCCAGCTCCTTGAGAATCGCCAGGTGATGCGGCTCATCCAGGCCGGCATTCACTCCGAAGTGCTGATCCAGTTCCCGCATCAATCCCTGCCAGGAGCGGGCGGGCAGCAGACCAGGCGCGTAGGCCGTGTGGCAGCTGCCGCACTCCCGCACATAGACCCTGCCACCGGGCATGGGAAAGACCGTTTCCTCCTCCGCCGGCGAGCGCGCCAGCCAGAGGCCAGACAAGCCCAGGACCAGGGTCAGCACGGCCAGGTGGCGCCAGGTCACCACGGCCACCTCCTCGGAAGCCGGTAAGCGCCTGCGTACCTCAAACGTCCGCATCCTTCCGGTATTGGTAGCCGCTGACCATGGCCTGGGCCAGCGGCATGCCATGGCGCCGTTCATGCCAAATCAGGGCCATCAGATGCACGACGACAAAGATCAGCATGCCGTCCTCCAACACGGCATGGGGCACGCCAAACCAAGGCCTGAGCAGCACATCGTGGCCCAGCCAGGCATACAGGGGCCCCTGTCCCTGCGCGATGGCCGCCAAGGCCAAACCCGTGAGAGCCAGGAGCCATGCCATGAGGTAAAAGGCCAGATAGATCACCGTTTCCGAGGGGTGTAGGCCAAAGCGCGTCGGTGCCGCGAAAAAGGTCCGATTCTTCAGCGCATCCAGCCATGCTCGCCCGGCCCAGAGCTGCCGCCAGCCGGCATGCATGGGGCCATACAGGGCCCAGGTCGTACGCGCCGTCAGTCCCAGCACCAGGCCATACCCCAGCCAGGTGTGGTAACGCCAGAGCATCACGGCCTCGGGCGTGAAGGCAATCCACTTGGCGATCAGACCACTGAGCAACAGGAGCAGGACCAGCAATGCGATCCACAGGTGGATGATTCGGAGCACCGGGTCGTAGACCCTCTCGCGGATCAGGTTGAGTCGTTCCATAGCGGGCCTATTTTACTGTGACCCTGTCGCGCAGGGTGGCGGGCCTGTGATTGCAGTCCCCACCCGCTTGGACGCACATGCAGGACCCGGAGCGCGCCGGCCGGTGACAAGCCATGCGCAAACCGCTGAGCAATCCCGCTGGACGTGGTACATCGCCGATTCGGGGCCGGCACGGCAAGGAAAGCGCCGCCGCCGAGGCCCTGTCGGCGGGCCCTGCACCGCACCCTGAATGCCAGCCTCATAAGGATTCGGCGCCTGCCTGCCGCGGATCTTGGCAGGTGCCTGGCCATCGGACGAGACTTCCGCTAGCGTTCGACACAGCGGCATGGAGTCTGTGGATGGGACTTTCTGATCCAGGCAATCAGGGCAATACCCTGTCGGCCGCCCCGGTTCGGCCCAGATCATGGCGCCACACCCCCAGCGATCAGGCCATCCACGCGGCGGCCTGTTTTTTACGTGTTGAGCAGGAGAGCCCCCATGAAAGTCCTGAGCGTGAACATTCGTGCCGAGCTGGAAATACCCGATGACTGGGAACTGGTGGACCACCCGTCCGGCATGCTGGTGTTGAAGATCGGTGACCAGTTCGTGGACTTCGATATCGCTCCCCTGGCCACCCGTTCCGAGGACCCGGAAGCCGAATGGTCCGACGATGACAGCGTGTTGATGGACCAGGTCTTGGATGCCGTGGTGGGCATCGATGTAGAACTGGATTGTCGGGCACCTCACTGAATGGGGATGCCTTCCCGTGGACCGTTGCAATATCGGCCTCAAGTTTTTTCCCGGGTCGTCGATATGGTTGTTCCTGCTCCGGTCCTGGCGGGGAGCAAACAGGACAGCCGATCCATCTCGACGCGCAAGAACGATGCACAGACCCACAATCAGGGATTACCAGGACGCCAGCACCCCAGGCAGGTCACTCAGGGCACAGAAAGCCTGCATCAGGCCGCATTGCCTGCTTGCCCTGGATGGCGGCCACACCCTATCCCCTCAACTCCTCAGCGCTGCGCAGGCCAAATGCCTGGATGGGCCGGGACGCATGGACATCCTGTTGGCCAATGCGCCCAGACCGCCGGAAGCCCTGTTGCATATGCTGCTCATCGGCCTGGAAGGCAGGGGAGTGGACTATCGTCTCTTCAGTGCCACGGGTGAACTGGGCGGATTGATCGCACAGCATCTGCGACGCCACCGAAGCATCAGCCAGATCATGGTGGCCAGCATGCCAAGCCTGGGTGATGGATGGCAGGTCAAGGTCGCCAACCTGCGCTATCAGGGTTACCGCTTCTGCAACCTGCTGGATTCCGGCGGGCATTGAGCACGCATCTCCAGGTGGAGCGAGGGTCCGGTCAATCCGATGCGCCTCGAGGCTTCCAGGCCACGCCCCCGCCGCCCAGACTCAGCGCCTGCTGAATTTTTCCACCAGCTGGTCCAGTCTGTCCCCGCGTCGGGCGGTCTCCTCCAGCACCTCGCGCGGGGACCCTTCCTCCTGGCGTCGCGCCTCCCCCCGCCGGATGCGACCCTCAGGGTCCGCGCGGCCACCACCCGCTGTTCCGCCGTCATCTCCCCCGCTGGCTGACCATCCGGATCGAGGCGCATGGCCCCTTGCATCAGGATCTTCGGGTAGCGTCTGCATGCCGTGAAGCCGCGCAGGACCACACGCAGCTAGCCCCTGTCCGGATCGGGTCTGCGCATCAGGGGCCGTTCCCGGATACCGATGGCCTGGGACCTGCAATCCCGGAAAGCGGCGAACCCGGCCCACCGTTCTTCCAGCCGGGCGTTACGGCGGGGTGGTCTGGGTGTGGGTGATGGCTCATATGGAACACATGTGGGCTGCAGCACCCCGGCCTTGGGCATTCGGACGGTCAGCCCGCCTCCCGGTGGGGGAATACACATGACGCGCGTGCCGTAGCGCGTCTCGAAGCCCTCCAACGAGGCATAACGGCCATGCCGCGGTGCTTATCGTGCCGCTGCGTGCGGGCTGACGTAATCACCGACCTGAGTGCGAAAGGCAACATTCATCCGGTTCCAGCCATTGATGGCGATGATGGCCATGGTCAGATCGACCAGCGCCTTTTCATCGAAGTGACGGCGCGCCTCCGCATACAGCGTATCCGTCACCGGATGTGTCGCGATCTGGGTAAGCGCTTCGGTCCAGGCCAGCGCGGCCCGTTCGCGCGCGCTGTAGCATGGAGCCTCTCGCCAGGCCGTAAGCAGGTAAAGCCGCTGTTCATCTTCACCCAGGGCGCGTGCATCCTTGGTATGCATGTCCAGACACCAGGCACAGCCATTGATCTGCGATGCTCGGGTTCTGACCAGTTCCAGAAGCGAGGTTTCCAGACCGCTTTCGCGCACCTGTCGTTCGGTGTGCAGCAGGGCCTTGTAGGCCGCGGGCGAGGCAAGCATGTAATCGAGGCGTTGCTGCATGGTGCTAGGGCTCCTGGATCGTGGCAATGGGCATGAAAGGCGTGTGTCCCAGCATAGCAATCTCTGCCCGGATCGTACGCCCGCCACCACCACCGGCGGGCAAGCACCCAGTTCCGCAACAGGGCAAGACCCACTTGTGCAGGATTGCGCGGTTGTGCTAGGCCCAGCATGCAATGCCGGGATATCCTGCCTGCGTTCAAACGCGAAGCCGCAATCCATCTTTTGACCATGCTCCGTTCCTGCCCTTTTTTCCACACCCCGCCGAGCGCTGATGAGGCCGGTCCGGCCGGAGGGCTTTGAGCATGCGCTTCAAGCAACTGGTGGAGGAGACCGGCGAGGGGATCGTCGTGGCGGATGCCGAGACGCGCATGGTGCGCTACGCCAATCCGGCGGCCTGCCGCATGCTGGGATACAGCCCAACACAGATCAGAAACCTGCGTGTGGACGCGCTGCACCGTGTGGAAGATGTGGAGCGCATGCTCGCCGAGTTCCGTACCGTGCTGCGCAACCCGGGAAGACGCTTGGAGGATGCCCCCTTTCTGCGCGCGGATGGCAGCCTGTTCCTCGCGGACATCAATGCATCGATCATGAACCTCGCGGGGCGGCCCTGCGTCGTGGGTTTCCTCAGCGACAATACCGAGCGCCGGCGCGTGCAGGCCGCCCTGCGGCACAGCCAGGCCCTGCTGAACGAGGCACAGGTAGTGGCGGGATTGGGCAACTGGGATCTGGACCTGGAAACGGGCCAGGCCCTCTGGTCCGACGAGGAATATCGTCTGCTGGGCTACGAACCGGGCACGCTCACGGCCAGCAAGGAAAACTTCCTGCGCGCAGTGCACCCGGACGATCGGGATCGGGTCATGGCCGAGATGGCGCGGGCCATGCGTCAGGAAGAGAACCATCACTATCGCGTGCAATTCCGGGTACTGCAGGCCAGCGGGGAACGCATCGTCGAGGATCAGGCGCACGTCGCCTTCGCCCCGGATGGCAGACCGCTGCGCATGTTCGGCACCACCCTGGACATTACCGAACGCCACCTGGCCCTTCACGCCGCCATGCAACGCAACCTGGAAATGGAGGCTATCTTCAAGGCCCTGCCCGATCTGTACTTCCGTGTGGGTCCGGACGGCACCCTCCTGGACTATCGGGCGAACGGGCTGCACGAGCTCTACGCGCCACCGGAGAAATTCCTCGGCAGACGCATCCAGGACGTGCTGCCGCCGGAACCCACCCGGCTGTTCCTGGAAAGGCAGGGCGAGTTGCAGCGTACCGGTGAAATGCAGACCTACGAGTTCCCGCTCCAGCTATCCAACGGCTTGCGCATTTTCGAGGCCCGCCTGACCCCGCTGGCCGCGCAGAGCCAGGATCTGGTGGCAGTTGTGCGCGACGTCACCGAACGCAAGCGGGCGGAGGAGGAAATCCGTTACCGCGCCAATTTCGATCAACTCACCGGCCTGCCCAACCGGGAGCTCCTGGTGGAGCGGCTCACCCAGGCCATCCGCCAGGCCCGACGCGATTCACGCCGCCTGGCCCTGCTGTTCGTGGACCTGGACCATTTCAAGCAGGTGAACGACACCCTGGGTCACACCCTGGGCGACCGTCTGCTGCAACAGGCCGCCGAACGGTTGAAGAATTGCGTGCGGGAAAGCGACACCGTGGCCCGCCAGGGTGGCGACGAATTCGTGGTCCTGTTGCAGGGCATCGATCAGCCGCGGGATGCAGCCCAGGTGGCGGGCAAGATCATCAGCCAGCTGCGGGATCCCTTTCTGCTCGATGATCACGTGGCCCATATCGGCGCCAGCATCGGCATCACCCATTTCCCGGAAGACGGCGAGGACGTGCTCAGCCTGTTCCGCAACGCCGATCTGGCCATGTACCGCGCCAAGGACGGTGGGCGCAATTCCTTCCAGTTCTTCGAACCCGCCATGACCCAGGCGGCCATGCAGCGGCGTAGCATGGAAAGCGATCTGCGCCTGGCCCTGGATCGGGGCGAGTTCCGCCTGCACTACCAGCCCATTTACCAACTGGCCGGAGCACGCCTGGCCGGTGTGGAGGCCCTCCTGCGCTGGCCCCATCCGCGGCGTGGCCTGGTCCCCCCCGTGGATTTCATCGCCCTGGCGGAAGAAACCGGCCTCATCCGGGAACTGGGGATCTGGGTTCTGAAACAGGTCTGCCGGCAGCTGGCCCAATGGCGTGACCAGGGCCTGGACTTCTATGTGAGTGTGAACATCTCCAGCCGCCAGATCCCCGATGCCCTGCCCCTGGCCTGGCTCCAGGATCTGCTGGCGGGTCATGGCCTGACCCCGGACCGGCTCGTGCTGGAAATCACGGAGGGCGTGCTCCTGGCGGATACCACCAGGACCCAGACCTGGTTGGAAGAGGCCCGTCATCGGGGTTTTCGGATCTCGCTGGATGACTTCGGCACGGGCTACTCCTCCCTGGCCTACCTGAAGCGTTTTCCCGTCGACCAGCTGAAGATCGACCGGACCTTCGTGGGCGATATGCACCGCGACCCCGCCGACCGGAGCCTGGTGGAAGCCATACTGGCCATGGCCCGCAGTCTGGGTCTGGAAGTCATCGCGGAGGGGGTGGAGAACGCGGAGCAACTGGCCCTGCTCCGGCGCATGGGCTGCCTCCTTGTCCAGGGACACCACTTCTCCCCGGCCATCCGTGCCGAGGATATAGGCAACCTGCTCCTGAGCCTGGCCTGAGGCCCGGGCTCCCAGGCTCAGCCCTCACGCCGGCGGGCCAAGACCGTATCGAAGACCTTCACGCTGTCGCCGGACGCGGGGAAGGTGTCATGTACCGCCTCCAGGATCTCCCAGCCAGGCAGGGCGGCTTCCAGTGCACCGCGAGGAAACAGGTGATAGTGTCCCGGTTCGAACATGTCCAGGAAGGTGGTGCCCTCGGTCAGCACGTTGAGGACCGCCGTACCCCCGGGACGCACATGCGCGGCAATGTCCGCCAGCATGGCCTCCGCGCGGGCCCGGGGAAAGAACATGAGCAAGCCGATGGCGATGATGACGTCATACTCCCTGTCGATGGCGTACTGGCTCAGATCAGTCTCGCGGGCCTCCAGATTCAGCCCCTCATCCCGGGCAATCCGCTGTAGGCGCGCGATGGCCGTGGTGCTGCCATCCAGGGCGGTGACCCGGCAGCCGGTACGGGCCGCCTCCACGGCCAGGTTGCCCAGGCCGCAGCCCAGGTCCAGCACTTCACCCCTCATATAGGGCAGGGCCAGGCGCTCGAACGGGTTCAGGGCGTACTCGCCTCCAGCCACCTGGCGCTGAAACTGGGCCTCGAAGAAACGCACGCTGGCCGTCATGCCGATCTTTCCAGCCTGATCTGGCCGTCCATCAACTCCACCCGCCGGTCGCAGCGGACCGCCAGGCGCGGGTCATGGGTGACGATGAGAAAGGCCGTGCCTTCTTCCCGGTTGAATTCCCGCATGAGGGCGAAGATCTCGTCGGCGGTGTGACTGTCCAGATTGCCCGTGGGCTCGTCCGCCAACACCAGGGGGGGGTTCATGGCCAGGGCCCGGGCAATGGCTACCCGCTGCTGCATGCCACCGGACAGGGCGGTGGGTCGCTTGTCCACCGCGTCCCCCAGGCCCACCTTGCCCAGGAGCCAGCGCGCCCGTTCCCGCATGCCCCGGGTATAACGCCCGATGTCGATGAGGGTGGGCATCATGACGTTCTCCAGGGCGGTGAACTCCGGCAACAGATGGTGGAATTGAAACACGAATCCCAGGGTGCGGCCTCGTAGTACGGTCATACCTGCTTCATCCAGGGCACTGATCTCCTCGCCGGCGATGAGGATGCGCCCCGAGGTGGGCCGCTCCAGCAGGCCGATGATATGCAGCAGGGTACTCTTGCCGGAGCCGGAAGGCCCGATGAGAGCAGCGAACTCCCCTGTCGCCAGAGTCAGATCGATGCCGTGCAGCACCTCCGCCTGGATGGGGGTACCGAGGTTGTAGGACTTGCGCACGTCCTCCAGGCGCAGGATGGGAGACTCAGCCATAACGAATGGCCTCCACCGGGTCCATGCGCGCCGCGCGCCGGGCCGGCGCTACGGCGGCCAGCAGGCCGGTGATCACGGCGGTGGCGCTGGCGACGAGATAATAGGACCACTCGATGCCCCCCTCGATCAGAGGGGAACCGTCCTCCTGCAGCAGGGCCATGGAGGCGGCATACACCATCAGCGCGGCCAGGCCCGAGCCCAGCACCGCCCCCGTGCCGCCGACGATGCCGCCCTGGATGAGGAACACCCGCATGATGCGCCGGGGAGAGGCCCCCATGGCCCGCAGGATGCCGATCTCGCGCTGCTTCTGCACCACGGATACCACCAGCACGCTGGCAATGCCCAGGGCGACGATGAGCACCAGGAAGGCGCGCACGGTGCGGGTGGTCATGTTCTGGTTCTTGAAGGCGGTGAGCAGCTGGGCATTGATGGCCATCCAGCTCTCGGCGGCAAGGCCCGTGCGCGCCTGGATCCGCTGCGCCACCTCCTCGGCGGCGAAGATGTCGTCCACGGTGAGATCGATATTGGTCACCCCCCCGGCCAGGTCCAGCAGGCTCTGGGCAGAACGCAGCGGCATGACCACCCAGCGCCGGTTCAGGTCCTTCACCCCCAGATCGAAGACGCCGGTCACCCGGAACACGTCGTCCCGGTTCTCGCTGCTGAGGATGCGGATGCGATCCCCCACGCCTGCCCCCAGGTCCTTGGCCAGCTCCGTGCCGATCAGGGCCTCGCCCGGTCCGATGCGGTAGGCCCCCGCCACCAGCCTGTCCGCCAGCTTGACGATGCGGTCGTAGCGCTCCGGTATCACGCCCATGAGGGCGATGGACTTGCTGGCATTGCCCCGGAAGGCGAAGCCGGAACCCGTGGTCAGCGGGGAAAGCTCCACCACGTGCGGCACTTCGGGCAGCTCGCGATACACCCGTTCCCACTGGTCAATGGAACGCAGGCGCTGCTCCCGTGGCTCGAGATGGGCCGCCACCACGGTTTTCCCCCGCTCCAGGGCCGGTTCGGCATGGTCGTCCGGGGCCCGCACCGAGACATGCGCCTGGGTCGACAGGGTGCGGGTCGCCAGACTGACCTGGAGACCGCTCACCAGGGCCGTGATGAAGATGATCACCGCCACGCCCACGGTGGTACCGGCCATGATGAGCAGGGTCTGCATGCGGCCTTCGCGCAGGAAACGCAGTGCCAGGACCCATTCGAACGGCATCCGCGACGATCCGTCAGGATTCCGGCCGAACCCGGTCGCCGGGGGCGACGCCCATGCGCGTGAGGATGACGACCTCCCCTTCCCGCAGGCCCGCGGCCACCTCCACCCGATCCGTGGCCCGCAGGCCCAGGCGGATGTCACGGCGTACCGCCCGCCCGTCCATCAGCACCAGCACCCATGGTTTGGCCGAGGCGGCGTCACGCACGCAGGCCGTCGGCAGGGACAGGGCCTGGGAATGCTCTCCCACGCGGACCTCTGCCGACACGGTCATGTCCTGCTTGAGGAAGGCGGGAGGCGCAGGCACGCGCAGCTTCACCTCCACGGAACCCCTCTGTACATCCACGGCGGGGGCTATGTGGAAGATCTCCGCCGCGAAGCGCTGGCCAGGATAGGCATCCGCCACCACCTCGGCCTGCTGGCCCAGGCCCAGGCGGCCCAGGTTCTTCTCGTCGATCTGCAGGATGAGCTGAGTCTCGCCGTCGGCCGCCAGCTCGAACAGCTTCTTGCCCTGGGTGACAATGTCGCCGGCTTCCACCAGCTTGCGCGTCACCACCCCGCTGGCCGGTGCGCGGATCACGGTATTGTCCAGCCTGGCCTCCGCCAGGGCCCGGCTCGCTGTGGCCTGGGCCAGGCGTGCAGCCGCCAGGCGGGCCTCCACACCATCGGGCCGGTTGCCCCGGGCCTGGGCCCGGGCCGCTTCGCGCGCCGCCCGGGCGGAATCCGCGGCGCGCCGAGCCTCGTCCAGACGGGAGAGATTGTAGAAGCCCGCCTGTGCCAGACGTTGCACCCGTTCGAACTCCGCCAGGGCCTGGGACAGATTGGCCTCGGCCTGCAGCAGGGCCTGCTCCGCCACCGGCCGCCCCACCTGGCTGAGCCGCTCCATACCTGCCTGCGCCTCTTCCTGGGCGCGTCGGGCCTGTTCCACGGCGGCGCGTTGCTCGGCATCCTGGATGCGGGCCAGCACCTGACCACGCTCCACCCGATCGCCGTCCTCCACCAGGACCTGGGCCAGGCTGCCCACCAGTTCCGCCCCCAGGGCTATGCGTTCGGGGGTGATGACCCGACCGCTGGATATCACCGTCTCCACCAAGTCCTGACGTTGCACCGTCACGGTACCGACCGGCTTGCCCACCAGCAGGGCCCGGGCCGTGAAGATCAGGAGCAGGACCAGCAGCAGCCAGGGCAACCAGCGGCGCGGAGAGGAGAATTTCACGGTTCCACCAGGTTCAGGGATGCGATACGCAAGGGCCGGATTATGGCCGATGGCAGGCAGGGCGGGCAGGACGCAATGCACGGTACTGGCCGGGGATCGCCAAGGCTGTAGAATCAGTATCTCCTAATATGTCTGCGAGCCCATGTCATCTCATTACCTGCGTATCGGTGGCGCGGCCAGGGTACGGGAACTGGTGGATCGCTTCTACGACCACATGGACGAGCTGCCGGAAGTCTGGGACATCCGCAAGCTCCATGGCCCCAGCCTGGACGGCTCCCGCCAGAAACTGTTCGATTTCCTGTCCGGCTGGCTGGGAGGCCCCCAGCTCTACACACAAAAGCATGGGCATCCCATGCTGCGCCGCCGACATCTGCCCTTTCCCATCGATGAGGCGGCCCGGGACCAGTGGATGCTGTGCATGCAACGGGCCCTGGAGGAGGTGGTGCCAGACGGCCAGTTGCGCCAGGAGCTGTACCAGGCCTTCATGAAGCTCGCCGATCACATGCGCAACCAGGTGCCCCATGCCGCCCCGGATGGCCTGCACGTCAGCCGAGGATAATCGCTGGCTTTCCCCAACCATCATTCGTCAACCGTCATAAGGAAACGACATGTATGCATTCACCTGTGATGTAGCCCTGCCCTTCGACCAGGCCGTGGAGAAGTTCAAGGCGGCCCTGGCCGCAGAAAGGATGGGTGTGGTATCCGAAGTCAACGTGCAACAGGTCATGAAGGCCAAGCTGGATGTGGACATACCGGCCTACACCATCCTGGGGGCCTGCGCCCCGGGCCTGGCCCGGCGCGTCATCGAGACCGAGCCCAACGCCGGCGCCATGCTGCCGTGCGGCGTGACTGCCATGGCCCTGGACACCCACAACACCCGCTTTTCCTTCCAGGACCCGGAGTCCCTGCTGGGGCTCACCGGCGATCCTGGCCTGCTCGAGGTGGGCAGGGAAGCCAAGGCCATCCTGTATCGTGTAAAAGAGCGCCTGGGCCAGTGAGGCCCAGAGCACGGAATGACGGGCCATGCCTGTCCGGCTGACCTCAATCCATAGGAGAAACCCATGCAAGGCACCCTGAAAATCAGCTTCATTGCCCTCTTTCTGGCAGGTTGCTCCACCCTGCCCAGCACCGATAGACAGGCCCAGATGGCGGACGAAGCCCGGGCCACGGCCATGGGCCTCATGCAGACCCTGGGCGGCGAGCTCAAGAACCACATGGCGGCCGACGGCCCGGCCAATGCCATCGGTGTGTGCAAGGATCTGGCCCCCGCCATTGCCAAGGACGCCTCCCAGCGCACCGGCATGATGATCAAGCGGGTGAGCACCAAGAACCGAAACCCCAAGGGGGTGCCGGATGCCTGGGAAGCCGCCGCCATCAGCGACTTCGAAAAGCGCCTGGCTGCCGGCGAGAAGGTGGAAAGGCTGGAGACCTATACCGTGGTGGAGGACGGCGGCAAGCAGACCTTCCGCTACGCCAAGGCCCTGGTAACCCAGGCCATGTGCCTGGAATGCCACGGTGCGCCCGAGAACATGCGGGATGACGTCAAGGCCAAGCTGGTCCAGGAATACCCCAACGACAAGGCCGTGGGCTATTCTGCCGGCCAGGTGCGGGGCATCATCACCATGCGCAAGCCCCTGTAAGATGCGCCCTGGGCCCCCTCCGCCAGGGGGCCCAGGGGGGCTTTCCCATAGACCCGCGGTCGGCTCGTATGTCCAGGCCCATGGGAAGCCGAGACCGGCAAACATCAACGAGAGGAGACCTCCCATGCAGGAGACCGATCTGCTGACCGGCGAATATCAATCCCTCGCGTCCCCCAACGAGCCCCTGGGACGCCGGGGCTTCCTGGTCACCGCCCTGGGGGCGGGTTTTGCCCTGGCCGTGCAGCCGGTCCAGGCGCAGACCGCCATCCACACGGATGACTGGGACCTCGACGCCGGTGAGGTACGGATCCCCACGGCGGAGGGCTTCATGCCAGCCTACCGGGCCCAACCGGCCGAGGGTGGCCAGTTTCCGGTGATCCTGGTGGTGCAGGAGATCTTCGGCGTGCACGAATACATCAAGGACACTTGCCGACGCCTGGCCCAACTGGGCTACCAGGCCATCGCCCCGGAGCTGTATGCCCGCCAGGGGGACCCCCGTCAGTATGCCAACATCGGCGATATCCTGGCCAAGGTGGTGAGCCGGGTACCCGACAGCCAGGTGATGTCCGATCTGGATGCCTGCGTGGCCTGGTCCAAGGTCAATGGCGGGGACACCGCCCGCTTGGGCGTCACCGGCTTCTGCTGGGGTGGGCGCATCACCTGGCTATACGCCGCGCACAACCCCAATGTGAAGGCCGGTGTAGCCTGGTATGGCCGCCTCACCGCGGATGCTACGGCCATGACACCCCGGCATCCCCTTGATCTGGCCGGCAAACTGCATGGACCCGTGCTGGGGCTATATGGCGGCCAGGACACGGGCATCCCCCAGGATACGGTGGAGCGCATGCGCCAAACCCTGGCGGCCTCGGACAATCCGGCCAGCCGGGCCTCCCAAATCCACGTTTATCCCAACGCCCCCCACGCCTTCCACGCCGACTACCGCCCCAGCTATCGGGAAGTGGAGGCCCTGGACGGCTGGCAGCGCCTGCAGGACTGGTTCAAGACACACGGGCTGTAGCAGGGAGGCGGAATTGGCGCCACCCCGTCTGCCAGGCGGGGTGGCGCGAGGAATCCTGCGCCGTCGCCCGATCACCCGCCCCGGGATTTTCGCATCAGCCAAAACCTGGAGCGATGGCTCCCGGCCTGTAAGGAAGGTGCAGTGAAGCCGAACCGGAGGGCCCACCCGACCTGCTCATCACGGACTACCGACTGGCGGATCAGAACGGCCTGGCTCTGGCGCGAGCCCTGCGCGCCCGCTGGGAGGACGTGGAATTTCCCGTTATCGTCATCACCGGTGATACCTCACCAGAGAGCATGCGCGATCTGCAAGCCAGCGGCTTTCCGGTGCTGCACAAACCCATACGCCCCGCGCCTCTGCGGGCCCTGGTGGGCCGCCTGCCGCGCCACGCGTCCACGGGCGGCTGAGCCCTGTCACTGCCTTCCCCCGCTTCCGGGGCTGGCCACCCGATGCAAAGCTCAGCGTGCCCCGGACAGGTCCGGCACGCAGGTATACAGGTGATCCAGCCCCGTCCCGCCCTTGCATTCCCGCGTGGGCACGTCGATGTACCGGCAGCTGGGGTAGCACACCTGGGCGAAGCACAGGGCGGTCTTGCCGGCGAATTCGGGTGTGCAGCGCTCCGCCTCGGGCAATTCGCCCGCGCTGTTCCAGACCTGGGGTCCTGGACAGTCGCCCAGACCGGTCAGCTCCCAGGACGCCCCGACGGACTGGGCCAGCACCCCCGCCAGCAAGACGGTGGCATATTTCACACTGTGTTGCGCCATTCCGTGTCTTCCTTGTCGAACAGACGGTTGCATTCATGCGGCCCCCAGGTACCGGCTGCGTAGGTGTGGATGAAGTCCCGTTCCTGGGCCCAGTGCTTGAGGATGGGATCCACCACCCGCCAGGCCCATTCGACCTCGTCGAAGCGGATGAACAGGGTGCGATCGCCCTCGATCACATCCAGCAGCAGGGTCTCGTAGGCGTCCAGCGGGGCCTCGTCCGGGGTGCGGTAGCTGGCATCCAGGCGCACCACCCGGGTCTCCATGCCCAGGCCCGGATGCTTGGCGTGGATCTCCATGTGCATGCGCTCGTCGGGCTGAATGGAAAGCACGATCCAGTTGGGTTCCAGGACTTCCAATGGAGTTTCCCGGAAGAGCTGCTGCGGCGGATGGCGCAGGCGGATGGCGATCATGGAGAGCTGCTGCCTGAGCCGCTTGCCCGTGCGCAGGTAGAAGGGCACACCGCGCCAGCGCCAGTTGTCCACATAAAGCTTGGCCACGGCGAAGGTCTCGGTCACCGAGTCGGGTGCGACCCCCGGTTCGTCCTGATAGCCCACCACCGAGCTGCCCGCCATCAGGCCCGTCTTGTACTGGGCGCGAAAGGCATGCGCGTGGATCGCCCCGCGTGAGATCGGGCGGATGGAGCGCAGCACCTTCACCTTCTCGTCGCGCAGGGCGTCCGCCTCCAGGGCCGGAGGGGGCTCCATGGCCACCAGGGTGAGGAGCTGCATGAGGTGGTTCTGCAGCATGTCGCGCAGGGCCCCGGCCCTGTCGTAGTAGTCGGCGCGCGTGCCGATGCCCACGTCCTCCGCCACGGTGATCTGCACATGGTCGATGAAGTTGCGGTTCCACAGGGGCTCGATGAGGGTGTTGGCGAAGCGGAACACCAGCAGGTTCTGCACCGTTTCCTTGCCCAGGTAATGGTCGATGCGGAACACCTGGGACTCGTCGAAGTAGCGGTGCAGGAGCTGGTTGAGCACCTGCGCGGATTCGATGTCGATGCCGAAGGGTTTTTCCACCACGATGCGGTTCAGGCCCCGGGGTCTGGATAGCCCCGCGGCATCCAGATTCTTGATCACCACGCCGAAGTCTCCGGGCTTGATGGCCAGGTAGAACACGATGTTGGAGCACACCCCCAGCTTGGGCTTGGCGAGCAGCTGCTTCAGGCCCGCGTAGGCCTGGGGGTCTTCCAGATCGCCACGCAGATAGTCGAAACGCCGGATGAATTTTTCCAGGGTCTCGCCCTGGGCCTTGAGCCCGTCCGTCAACAGCTCCCGGACGTGCGCGCGCCAGGCCGCATCGTCCAGCTCCCGCCGTGCGAAGGCCACGAAATTGAGCCCGTCCGGCAACCTGCCCGCCAGCTCCAGACGATACAGGGCGGGCAGGAGCTTGGTGGAGGCCAGGTTGCCGGTGGCGCCGAAGATGATGAAGTTGCAGGGAGGGAGAGGGACTTCCTGATCGAACATGGCAGTCTCCCGTTATTTCTGCACCGCATGGCCGCCGAATCCCTTGCGCATCATGGCCAGGACCTTGTTGGCATAATCACCCTGCCCCTGGCTGGAAAAGCGCGCCATGAGGGCCTGGATCATGACCGGGGCGGGCACACCCAGGCGCACGGCCTCCAGAGCGGTCCAGCGGCCTTCTCCGGAATCCGCCACCACCGGAGCAATGGCCTCCAGCTCCTGGTCCTGCTTGAGGAAATCGGCGCTGAGGTCCAGCAACCAGGAACGCACCACGGAGCCGTGGCGCCACAACTCGGCCACGGCAGCCAGGTCCAGGCCGAATTCCTGCTTCGCCCGCATGAGGGCAAAACCCTCCGCCAGGGCCTGCATCATGCCGTACTCGATGCCGTTGTGGACCATCTTGGTAAAGTGACCCGCACCCACCGGTCCGGCATGCAGCCAGCCCGTGTCCGGCGTGGGGGCGAGCACACGCAGGAAGGGCACCAGACGCGGCATGTCGGCCGCATCGCCACCGGCCATGAGGCAATAGCCGTTGGCCAGGCCCCACACCCCACCGGATACCCCCACGTCCGCGAAGCGGATGCCCTTCCGGGCCAGTTCGTCGGCGCGGCGCCGGGCATCCTGGTATGGACCATTGGCCCCGTCCACCAGCAGATCGCCCGGGGCCAGCAAGGGAGTCACAGCACGGATGGCCTGCTCCGTGGCCTCGCCGGCGGGCAGCATGAGCCATACTACCCGGGGGGAGGACAGGCCCTGCACCATCTCCGCCAGGGAGGCGCAGGCCACGACGTGGGCCTCCTCCCCCGCCAGGGCGCTGGCCACCGCCCCGTTGCGGTTGTGCGCGCATACGCGCACTCCAGCGCGGCTCAGACGCCGCGCCATGTTTCCGCCCATGCGGCCCAGTCCATACAAGCCGATTTCCATGTCTGCTCTCCTGTATTGCATCGAATGCCGGTTTTCCCCAAAGGCGCGGGGCGGGCTCTCCCGGCAGCCCCGCCGTGCCCGCCCCGCGGGATATGGTGGGAAAATATCCCGCAATGATGCGTTCCGCCATGCCCCGATGAAAGTCCTATTCTGCACCTCCGAAGTCGTCCCCCTCGTCAAGACCGGCGGCCTGGCCGATGTCTCCGGGGCGCTGCCCGTCGCCCTGGGCAGGATCGGCGTGGATTGTCGCGTGCTGCTGCCCGGCTATCCCCAGGTGCTGGAAAACACTGCCCCCCTGGAGTTCCACTGTGATCTGACCGGTCTGCCGGGCCAGCCGACCGCGCGCCTGCTGAGGGGTGCCCTGCCCGGCAGCGATACCTGCCTGTATGTACTGGACGTGCCCGCGGCCTATGACCGGCCCGGTGGGCCCTATCAGGATACCCAGGGCGAGGACCATGCGGACAATGCCTGGCGCTTCGCCCTGCTGGCCAAGGCAGCGGCGCTGCTGGCCAGCCCCCTTTCACCCCTGGGCTGGCGGCCACGGGTATTGCACTGCAACGACTGGCCAACGGGCCTGGCACCGGCCTACCTGCATTTCATGGGGGTGGCCACCCCCAGCCTGATGACCGTGCACAATCTGGCCTATCAGGGCATCTTTCCGCGCGAGGTGCTGCCTGACCTGGAGCTGCCGCCGGAGAGCTTTTCCATCGACGGCGTGGAGTACTACGGCAACCTGTCCCTGCTCAAGGCCGGGCTCTATTACGCCGGCCGCCTCAGCACCGTGTCCCCCACCTATGCCCGGGAGATCCAGCGCTCCCCCCTGGGCATGGGTCTCGAAGGCCTGCTGGCCAGTCGCGCCGGAGAACTCACGGGCATCCTCAACGGCATCGACAGCGTGGAATGGGACCCCGCCGCCGACCCGCACCTGTCCTGCGCCTACAGCGCCCGCGACCTGAGCGACAAGCGCCACTGCAAGCAGGCTCTGCAGGCGCGCATGGGCCTGCAGGCGGATCCCGACGCGCCCCTGTTCGGCCTCATCGCCCGCATGACCCATCAAAAGGGCCTGGATCTGGTGCTGGATGTGGTGGACGGCATCGTTCACCGGGGCGGCCAGCTGGTCTTGCTGGGCACCGGTGATGCTGCCATCGAGCGGGCGGTGCGCGATACCTGCGCCAGGCACCCGGGCCGGGTGGCCTGCCTCATCGGCTATGACGAGGCCCTGTCGCACCAGATCGAGGCGGGGGCCGATGCCTTCCTCATGCCCTCCCGCTTCGAGCCCTGCGGCCTGAACCAGATGTACAGCCTGCGCTATGGCACCGTACCCATCGTGCACGCCACCGGTGGCCTGGCCGACACCGTGGAGGATGGTGTCACCGGTTTCGTATTCCGCGAGCCGAGCGCCCACGCCCTGTGGCTGGCGCTGGAGCAGGCCCTGACGCTCTACGCCGACAGGGCCGCCTGGCGGCGCCTGATGAAAAATGGCATGCAACAGGACTTCAGCTGGCAAAACAGTGCCCAGTCCTATCTGACCCTTTACCGCGGCATGGTGTGAGCCGCGATACCGCGGGCAGAAGGGCCGGTCGCTACACTTTCGCCATCTCCGTGTGTTACAGGACACCCGCCATGCCCACCCTATCACGCCTCGTCCGCGTCGCCCTCGTGGTCTGCCTGCCCGGAATCGCCTGGGCGGCGGGCACGGAACAGTTCAGCCCCCAGGGCGAGGTCCGGGGCGTGCGCCAGGCCAGCGCGCGCTTCGATGTGGACATGGTGCCCCTGGGGGATCCCCGCCTGGCGGATCCCTTCAACGTGGATTGCCAGCCCGGGCCGGCACCGGGTACGGGCCGCTGGGTGGACAGCCGCAACTGGGTGTACGACTTCGCCACCGACCTGCCCGCCGGGCAGCGCTGCGAGTTCAGTACCCGTGCCGGTCTCAAGGACCTGGCGGGTACAGCCCTGGCACCGGCGCGTTTTCACTTCAGCACCGGCGGCCCGGCCATCGTCGTGTCCGAGCCCGAGGAAGGCAACGAGGCCATCCATGAGCGTCAGGTCTTCATCCTGGGCCTGGATGCCCCGGTCAGGACAGCCAGCCTGGCGGGACGCCTGTGGTGCGTGGCGGAAGGCGTGGCGGAACGCATTCCCGCGCAGCTGCTGGACGGCGACGAGAAGCGCGAGGTGCTGGCGGCCAGCCAGGGTTTTTTCCGGGATTACTACTACGCCCTGGGGCGCAACCTGGATCCCCTGGCCGCCGCCCCCGGTGGCGCGCAGCGTACCCGCCTGGTGGAGGCCGCCACGCGCGTCGATACCCCGGTCGTCGTGGCGCGCTGCGCGCGACGCCTGCCCGCCGGGGCCAGACTCGGCCTGGTGTGGGCGGCAGGGATCGAATCCGTCAGCGGGGTGGCCACCCGCCAGGATCAGCATCTGGGTTTCCGCACCCGGCCCGAGTTCACCGCCAAGCTGCGTTGCCAGAAGCTCAACGCCCGCTCCCCTTGCCTGCCCATCCTGCCCCTGCGCCTGAATTTCAGTGCCGGCGTGGACAGCAAGCTGGCCGGCCGGATCACCCTCAGGCATGGCAGGCAGGTCTGGAAGGCCAGGTTGACGGCGGACGACCTGCGGTCCGGCGTCACCCAGAGTGTGGAATTTCCGGGCCCCTTCCCAGAACAGGCCAGCCTGCGCCTGGAACTGCCACGCGGCCTGAAGGACGACACCGGCCGGCCCCTGCTCAATGCGCGCAGCTTCCCCATGACGGTGAAAACGGACCTGGCCCCGCCCCTGGCCCGCTTTGCTGCGGGTTTCGGCATCTACGAACTGAACGCCCAGCCCGCCCTGCCCCTCACCCTGCGCTATGTGGACAAGCTCAGCCAAAGCCATGCGTACCTGTCCGCGCGCATGCTCGCCACGCAGGATCCCCTGGAGGTCATCGCCTGGCTGCGCCGCCTGCGGCAGAAGGACCAGGACACCTGGGGGCCCGCCGGCAAGGGCAAGGACACCAGCGAGGAAGGCATGGTCATCACCCGCCATGGCGGCGAGGATTCCATCTTCGAGCCACGCCACAAGATCCCCTCCAACCCCCTACCCAAACCCCTGCCGGACCGGGAGACCGAGGTCATCGGCATCCCCCTGCGCGGCGCCGGCCTGCATGTGGTGGAGGTGGCCAGCCCCCGCCTGGGCAAGGCGCTCATGGACAAGGCCAAGCCCTATCACGTGCGCAGCGCCGCCCTGGTCACCAACCTGGCCATCCACTTCAAACTGGGACAGGAATCCTCACTGGTGTGGGTCACCCGCCTGGACGATGGCAAGCCCGTGGCACAGGCGGAAGTGGCGGTCATGGACTGCGCCGGCAAACGCCATGCCCAGGGCAAGACGGACCGGGACGGCCTGTTGCGCATCGGCAAGGCGCTGCCCGACATCGACAGCCTGCCCGGCTGTCTGGATCAGCACGACCGCCAGTGGTTCGTCACCGCCCGCGCCGGAGAGGACTTCAGCTTCCTGCTCTCGGACTGGAACGACGGCATCGCCCCCTGGCGCTTCAATCTGTTCCAGAACGGCTGGCGCGGGCCTCATGTCGCCCATGCCGTGCTGGACCGGGGTCTGTATCGGGGTGGCGAGGAGGTGGCCATGAAGCTGTTCGTGCGCAGCAGAAAGGCCGTGGGCTTTGGCTACGTGGACCCGGACTCGCTGGGTCGGGAGGTGATCCTGCGGCATGCCGGCAGCGGCGAGGAGGTGAAACTGCCGGTGACCTGGGACGGCCAGGGTATCGCCGAGGCCACCTACAGCCTGCCCCGTGAGGCCAGACAGGGAATGTGGCGCATCCTGGTGTCCCACACCCGCAGGAAACAGGGACGCGAGGAACTGGAGGCGGGAGAATTCCGTGTCGCCGCTTTCCGGGTACCCACCCTGCGGACCCGGCTGACCGGTCCGGCCCAGATCGTCTCGCCACAGGAAGTACACCTGGACATGCAGGCCAGCTGGCTGTCGGGCGGGGCCGCCGGAGGCCTGCCCATCACCCTGCGCGGTCAGTTGCAGCCCTGGCCGGTGCACTTCGAACAGTATGAGCAGATCGACTTCGCCAACGGCCCGGTGCGCACCGGCCACCGCGAAGCCGATGCGGACTGGGGCATCGGTGAGCACGACGTGCAGGTGACCACCGCACGCGACCACCAGACCCAGACCCTGCAGACGCGACATTTCAGTCTGGACGACGGGGGTGCCGGCCGCGCGAGCTGGGAACTGCCACCCGTGGACAGCCCTCACCTGCTGCGGGCGGAGGCGGAATACCGGGATGCCAATGGTGAGATCCGTGCCGCCGCCGCCCGCATCCCCGTGTACCCTGCCCAAGTGCTGGTGGGGGTGGAAACGGATACCTGGGCGCAGGGCCAGAGCGAACGGCGCTTCCGCATCCATGCCGTGGACACGGCGGGCAAACCCATGGCCGGCGTGCCGGTACAGGGACAGCTCTTCCAGCGTCAGTGGTTCAGCACCCGCAAGCGGGTGATCGGCGGTTATTACGCCTATGCGCACACGGAAGAAACCCTGGCCCTGCCGGCGACCTGCCAGGGCCACACGGATGCTCAGGGGCTGTTCGTCTGCACGACCCGCGTGCACGCCAAGGGCACGCTCATGCTGCAGGCCACGGCGAAGGACGCGGCCGGGCGCAGCAGCCATGCCCACGTGGATTTCTGGGTACCGGAAGGCGATGGCTGGGTGGATGCCTCGGACCACGACCGCATGGACCTGATCCCGGAAAAGGGCCGGTATGAGGCCGGTGAAACGGCCCGCCTGCGCCTGGTCATGCCCTTCGCCTCCGCCCAGGTGCTGGTAGGCGTGGAACGGGAAGGGGTGCTAGATGCCTGGGTCACGCAGGTGGAACGCAACGACCCGGTCATCCAGGTCCCCATCAGGCCGGAGTATGGACCCAACGTCTTCGTCACCGCCCTGGCGGTGCGCGGCCGGGTCGCCAGCGTGCAGCCCACGGCCATGATCGATCTGGGCAAGCCCGCCTTCCGCATGGGGGCCACGGAGCTCCAGGTCGGCTGGTCCGGCTACGCCCTGGACGTGCAACTGGCCACGGACAAGACCCGCTACCACACGCGCGACAAGGTACGGCTGCGGGTCAAGGCACGACGCCCGGACGGCAGCACCGCCAAGGGGGTGGAAATCGCCCTGGCGGCGGTGGACGAGGGCCTGCTGGAACTGGCCCCCAACACCAGCTGGCAACTGCTGGCGGCCATGCTGCAGCGGCGCGGCATGCAGGTGACCACCAGCACCGCGCAGATGCAGGTGGTGGGCAAACGCCATTACGGCCGCAAGGCCGTGGCCAGCGGTGGCGGCGGAGGCAGTGGCCAGGGTGGTGCGCGCGAGCTGTTCGACACGCGCGTGTTCTGGCAGGCCCGGATACGTCTGGACGACCGGGGCGAGGCCCAGGTGGACATTCCCCTGAACGACAGCCTCGGCCGTTTCCGCATCGTCGCCGTGGCCAATGTCAACGTGGGCCGCTTCGGTACCGGCGAGACCAGCGTGACGGTGGACCAGGATCTGCAGATACTGTCCGGGGCCGCGCCCCTGGTGCGCGAGGGGGATAGCCTGAAGGCCTACTTCACCCTGCGCAACGCCAGCCCGCGTCCGCTCGAGGTGGAGGTGAAACCCAGCCTCAACGGCCGCGCCCTGGCCGAGCAATATGCGAGCCTGGCACCTGGCCAGGCACGGGAGATCGCCCTGCCGGTCCAGGTACCCGCCGGGGTGGACCGGCTGGTGTGGGACATCCGCACCCAGGAACGCGGCAATCCGGCGGTGAGCGACCGGCTGCGCATCGGCCAGCAGGTGGCCCAGGCCGTACCGGTGCGCACCCTGCAGGCCAGCCTGGTCCAGCTGGACGGCAGGCTGACCCTGCCGGTACAGCGCCCGGCCGGCGCCATATCGGGCCGAGGCGGCGTGGACGTGCGCTTCCAGTCCGCACTGGCCGACAATCTCGTGGGCGTGCGGGCCTACATGCGGGACTATCCCTGGACCTGTCTGGAGCAGCAGGCCTCGCGCGCCATCGCCCTGGGGGATGACGACCTGTGGCAGCGCATCACCCGTGCCCTGCCCACCTACCTGGACCGCGATGGCCTGGCCAAGTACTGGCCCGCTCTGCCCCAGGGCAGCGACAGCGTCACCGCCTACCTGCTCAGCATCAGCGCCGCCGCCGGCCTGGCCCTGCCGACAGACGTCCGGCTGCGCATGCTGGGGGGCCTGCGGGATTTCGTCAGCGGACGGCTGATGCGGGATTCGGGCGTGGCCACCGCCGATCTGGCGGTGCGCAGACTGGCAGCCCTGGCGGCCCTGGCGCGACATGCCGGTCGGCACCCGGAATTTGCCGTGCGGGCAGAGTGGCTGGAAAGCTTCGACATCAATCCCGGGTTGTGGCCCACCTCCGCCCTACTGGACTGGATCGACCTGCTGGCGCGCAGCCCCCATCTGCCGCAACAGGCTGCCCACCTGCGGGAGGCGCGTACCCTGCTGCGCGCCCGCCTGCACTTCTCCGGCACCCGCATGGGCTTTTCCACCGAGGCCGGGGATGCCTGGTGGTGGCTCATGACCCATCCGGACGTGAATGCCAGCAGGGTGGTCCTGACGTCCCTGGAAGACCCCGCCATGCCGGCGGCGGACATTGGCCGCCTCATGCGCGGTGCCCTGGCCCGCCAGCAACAGGGTCGCTGGCATACCACCGTGGCCAATGCCTGGGGTGTGCTGGCTGCGCGTGCCTTCTCCGACCGACTGGAGCGCCAGCCCATCACGGGCGAGAGTCAGGCCAGCCTGGCGGACAAGCGCCTCGTCCAGGACTGGGGTAAACCCGCGGGAGGCGGTCTGCTGCCCTGGACGGAAGGCACGCAAAGCCTGACCCTGACACATCGGGGCCAGGGCCGGCCCTGGGTCAGCGTCGCCAGCCAGGCCGCCATCCCCCTGCAAGCTCCCCTGGCATCCGGCTACCGCATCACGCGTGAGGTTGTTCCCGTGAGCCGCCGCCGGGCGGATGTCTGGCACCGGGGCGACGTGCTGCGCGTGAAACTGACGGTGGAGGCCCAGACGGACATGGGCTGGGTGGCGCTCCTCGACCCCATCCCCGCCGGCGCCACCATCCTGGGCACCGGCCTGGGAGGCGACTCCAGCCTGCTCAGTGCGGACGAACGGCAGGAAGGTCAGGTTCGGCCCGCCTACGAGGAACGCGCTCTGGATAGCTTCCGGGCCTATTTCCGCAATGTGCCCAAGGGGCGCTTCAGCCTGGAATACACCCTGCGCCTGAACAACGAGGGCCACTTCAACCTGCCCTCCACCCGCGTGGAGGCCATTTACGCCCCCGAGCTGTTCGGTGAGACCCCCGTGCCCCCCATGGATGTGGGACCGTGAGCAGGGCATTGCGTCTTTTCCGAGACAGGAGGACTGGCCGACGATTTGCCGGTCTGGTGCTCGCCGGCCTTCTTCACACCCAGGCCATCCCTGCCCCGGCCGCCCTGCCCACCTTCCCGGCGGTGAAGGCGGCGCACACGCCGTCCGAGGCCTGGCTGCTGGATCGCCACGGTGCACCCCTCCAGACCCTGCGGGTGGACGAACGCGTGCGTCGCCTGCCCTGGATATCCCTGACGGAACTTTCCCCTGCCATGATCCAGGCCCTACTGGCCTCCGAGGACAAGCGTTTCATGCGGCACAGCGGCGTGGACTGGCGTGCCGTGGCGGCAGCCATGTGGGACAACCTGTCCGGTACCAGCCACCGAGGCGCCTCCACCCTCAGCATGCAGCTCGTGGGCCTGCTGGAGCCAACCCTGCACCGCCCCGCCAGCGGCCGCAGCATGGGCCAGAAATGGGACCAGATGCGGGAGGCCCGCAAGCTGGAACGAACCTGGAGCAAACAGCAGATCCTGGAGGCCTATCTCAACCGGGTGAACTTCCGTGGCGAACTGGCAGGCATCCATGCCGCAGCCCAGGGCCTGTTCCACAAGCACCCTTCCGGTCTCAACCAAGCGGAGGCCAGCATCCTGGCAGCCCTGCTGCGCGGCCCCAACGCCCAGCCCGGAGTGGTGGCGCGGCGGGCCTGCGGCGTGGCGGTCCAGATCGCAAGTAGGACACCGGGCCGCCCCGGGAACGGTCCGGCCTCCCCGTGGGGCGGTTCGGACGCCGTTGTCAAGCCGGGGACGCGATCAAGTGGTCCACAACCCGTCTGCGCCCAAATCCGCCGCCTGGCGCGCATGACCCTGGGCGCGCCTCCGCGCATCGATCCCGGGCCACAGCTGGCGCCCCATTTCACGCGTCAGTTCGTCGCCCGGCTGGGTCGCACGCCCAAGGGCGGAGAGAGCCTGACCACCCCGCTGGATGCCCACTTGCAGCGCCTGGCAAGCGAGGCACTGGAACGCCATCTGGTGGAACTGCGGGGCCGGCAGGTGATGGATGGCGCCGTGGTGGTGCTGGACAACCAGAGCGGCGAGATCCTGGCCTACGTGGGCGCCAGCAGCCGTACCTCCATCAGCCCCGAGGTGGACGGGGTATTGGCCCCGCGTCTGCCCGGCTCCACCCTCAAGCCGTTTCTCTACGGCCTGGCCATCGAGCAGGGTCTGCTCACCGCCGCCTCGCCGCTGGAAGACAGTCCTCTGGCCCTAGACACCCCCACGGGCCAATACATGCCGCAGAACTACGAACGCGATTTCAAGGGCTGGGTGAGCGTGCGCACCGCCCTGGGCGCCAGCCTGAACGTGCCCGCCGTGCGCACCTTGCTCCTGGTGGGGGAAGAGCGCTTCCTGCAACGTCTGCGCGACCTGGGCCTGGCCACGCTGAAAGAGGATGCGGACTTCTACGGCTACGCCCTGGCCCTGGGCGGCGGCGAAGTCACCCTGCTGGCCCTGGGCAACGCCTATCGCGCCCTGGCCAACGGTGGCCTGCTCAAGCCCGTGGTCTGGCTGCCCCAATCCACGCCCGCCGGCAAGGGCAAAGCCGTCATGGGCAGGGCCGCTGCCTGGATCATCGCCGACATCCTGGCCGACAAGACCGCCCGGGCCACCACCTTCGGACTGGACAGCCCCCTGGAGACCCGGGGCTGGGCCGGTGTGAAGACGGGCACCAGCAAGGACATGCGCGACAACTGGTGCGTGGGCTTCACGCCCCGATATACCGTCGCGGTGTGGGTGGGCAACGCCTCCGGCGAGCCCATGCACGACATCTCCGGGATCAGTGGCGCGGCACCCATCTGGCAGACGGTCATGAATGCCCTGCAGGCCGACCGGCCCGCCGTCGCTCCGGCCCTGCCCCCGGGCGTGGAGCGGCGCACCATCCGTTATGCGCCGGCCATCGAGCCAATGCGCCAGGAGGTCTTCCTTGCCGGCAGCGGCATGGACCTCATCACCCTTGCCCCCCCCGAGGATCGCCCCAGCCACATCGAGGGCCCCGCCCACGGCAGCGTGCTGGCCCTGGACCCGGACATACCCGCCGCGCGGCAGAAGGTTCGCTTCCGCGCCTTGCCCATGGCCACGGGCCTGAGCTGGCGGATCGATGGACATCCGCCGCACCCGGACTGGCTGCAGCCCGATGGCAGCCTGCTGTGGCCACCACACAGGGGTGCCTTCCGGCTGACCCTGCACGCCGCGGACGGCAGCCTGCTGGATGCCCGCTTGCTCAGCGTGAAATAGCCGCGCCGTGCAGCGCTCCGGGCAATGCAAGGCCCCATGGTCGCAATGTACCCCGAATTGCATTCGCCCATGCAACGCGCCATGATGCCTTTCACCGGTGCACCCCATGCAACCGTGGATTCCGCCCCACCCCACACGAAGGAAGGAAACGCCATGCACAACCGATCGCTTCCCCTGCTGCTCTGCCTGTCACTCACCTGCATCTGCTCCGCGCCGCGGGCAAGCGACACCGCCCCGGAAGCCGATGCACGACAGATGGTTCATGTCGACAGTCGTGGCGTGTACCGTGTGGTCTACGACATCCATTCAAAGGATGAGGCCGCGGGCATCTCCAACGGCCTGTACTACGCCCGGGGCCTGTACGAGGCCTTTGACAAGCAGGGCGTGAAACCCGCCCAGATGGATGTCCACCTGGTGCTGCACGGCAATGCCGCGCACATGTTGCTGAAGGACGAACGTTATCAGTGGGTCGTCAACGACCCCTTTGCGGTGAACCTCAACGCCAAGATCGTCCAGGACCTCATTCAACTGGGCGCAAGCGTGGAGATCTGCCACAGCACCATGCGCAGCCGGGGCTGGAAGTTCGAGGATGTCCTGCCGGGCGTGACCATCGTGCATGACGGCTATACCCGCCTCATCAAGCTGCAGAACGATGGTTATGCCTACATTGGCGGCTTCTGAGCCCGGGTGTCCGGCGCATCCGGATTCAGTCCCCCGTCCGGCCTACATGAGGCTATGCTAGTGATAGGCAGGGCCCTTCAACCAAACGGGGAGACGTCATGCACCATCGCATACCACTCAAGACGATCCTGAGCGTTGCCTTGCTTGCCCTCTGGAGCACCACGGCGCGCGCCGAGGGTGACTACAACGCGGGCGCATCGAAGTCCATCTATTGCGCCTACTGCCATGGCTACGACGGCAATCCGCTGGACGAAAAGGTCCCCCGCCTGGCGGGCAGGAAGGCGGATTCCCTGGTTGCCCGCATCCGCTACATGGTCACCAGCGGTCGCCTGCAGGAGCACATGCGCCAGGCCATCGTCACCGGCTCGCTGGGCGAGAAGGAAATTGCCGATCTGGCGGCCTTCTACGCGCGCCAGCCCGTGCACAAGTGACCCGGCCGGACCTCAACGGATCACCTTCCAGTCCCGCAACCGGTTGACTGCGAACTGGGCCTCGTTGCCCTGGGCCCCGGTCTGCAGGTAGCGGTAGTAGTAGTGGGCGGCCTCCCGGCGCTGGCCCATGTTCTCGCTGGCGGCCCCCATGAGGAAGAGCGTGGCCGGATTGCCGGGCAACAGACGCTCGTAGGCCTGGAAGTCCGCCAGGGCCGCCTCGGGTTGCCGCAGTGCCAGCTTGCCCAGGCCGGACAGATGCACCGCCTGGGCCTCGCCCGGGTAGATGTTTCTGGCCAGGGCAAGATAAGCATCGGCCTCCCTCACCTTCTTCTGGGCCATGAGTGCCTTGGCCATGAGCACGTTGGCCGCGTAATCGTCACGCGCATGGCGCAGCGCCTCGGCAAACCGGTCCTGGGCCTGGGGCAGCTGCTTGCGGGCCATCAGGGCCTCCCCCTTCTGACAGGCTTCCACCGTGGGCTGGATACGGCGCAGGCCCGACGTATTGTCCATATAGCGCTGCCGCCGCGGGCTCCTGCCCCGTTCACCGGCATACTGGCTCTGGGCCTTCTGGCGGGCGGTCTGGTAACGCTCCTCGCTCATGGGGTGGGAGGAAAACATGGTCTCCAGCAAGCCGGGCTTCTGCTGCGCCCCGCTGCGCAGCAGGCCCATGAGGCTCACCATGCCTTCCGGGCTGTAACCGCCGTTCACCATGTAGTCCATGCCCAGGCTGTCCGCCTCCCGCTCATTGTCGCGGCTGTACTTGGCCAACAGGGCGGAGGCGCCGATCTGACCCAGGGGCTGCAGCAAGGGCAGGTACTGCTGCCCGCTCTCCGTGGCCGCCACCGCCACGCTGGCCACCGCCAGGCCCAGGTTGGCGAGCATCTCCTTGCCGGCCCGCTCCGCGGAATGCCGGGCGTTCACGTGCCCGATCTCGTGGCCCATGAGCGCGGCCAGCTCGTCCTCGCTCTGCATGTCCAGCATGATGCCCCGGGTAATGCCCATGCTGCCGCCCGGAAAGGTGTAGGCATTGACGTAGTTGGCATTCAGGACCCGGGCCGAATAGGGCATCCGGGGTCGATGGGAGATGCTCCACAGGCCGTTGCCCACCTCCTGCACATAGCGGTTCAGCCCCGGGTCCTGCACGGCGCCCAGGTCCGCGGAGAACTGCTGTGGAGATTGCTGCTTGTCCAGGCTCACCTCCTGCTCCTCGGACAGGCCCACCAGGGTCTTCCTGCCCGTGACCGGATCCACGGCACAACCGGACAGCAGCGCGGGCAGGGCCACGGCGGAGCCCGCGGCCGCCATCAGCCAGACGAAATCCCGGCGGGACAGGGTACCTTCCAGGTTGCGGGGAAGATTCTTCTTGGTCATGGCGCGATCTCCTTCAAATGAACAGCAGTACTTTGCCATATTCTTAAATGCGGGCCGGTGATCCATCCCACAGTGAGGACGTGGAAACCTGGCGTAGAGTGGCAACCTGTTGACCACGGAGGAGAGATGACATGGGTTTGCTGGACGACGTCATGAGCGGTGTACTGAACAGCCTGGGCAAGGACAGTGGCGCCTCCGGCGGCCCGCTGGCGCAGATGGTCACGGCACTGCTGCAGCAGCATGGCGGCCTGGGCGGCCTGCTGGACCAGCTCAAGCACAACGGCCTGGAACAGCAGGTGGCTTCCTGGGTCGGGCCGGGAGAAAACCTGCCGGTGAACACGGAACAACTGGGCCAGGCCCTGGGCCATGGACCGCTAGCCGAGATCGCCGCGCGCTTCGGCCTGGACGCCCAGACCATGAGCGGCAGCCTGGCGCAATACCTGCCCGAGGTGGTCAATCAGCTCACCCCGGATGGCCGTCTGCCCGACACGGCCAACGCCGGCGAATTGCTGGAAAGGGGTCTGTCCGCCCTGACAGGCAAGCTGTTTGGTTGAGCGTCATGCGTTGGCAACGCAGTCGCGCCAGCGACAATGTGGAAGACCGGCGGGGGACGCGGGGTGGTCTGGGTGGCAAGGGCCTCGGGGCAGGCGCCATTGTCCTGGTCCTGCTGGCCATGCTGTTGGGGGTGGACCCGGGTGTGGTGCTTAACCTGGCCACAGGCCCGCAGGACCCCGGAGCGAGCCAGCCCGCCCCGCTGCCCCCTGCCGGGGACGAGGCCGCGCGCTTCGTGACCCATGTGCTGGGAGACACGGAGGATACCTGGCGTGAGCTTTTTGCCCGTTCCGGTCGGAAGTACACCGATCCCGGACTGGTGCTGTTCAGCGGCAGCACTGCCACTGCCTGCGGCATGGGCCAGGCGGCCATGGGGCCGTTCTACTGCCCGGGTGACCACAAGGTGTACATCGACCTGGAGTTCTTCCAGGAGATGAAAAACCGCTTTGCTGCCCCCGGAGACTTCGCCCAGGCCTATGTGATCGGCCATGAGGTGGCACACCATGTGCAAAATCTGCTGGGCCTCTCGGACAGGGTCCAGGCAGCCCGCCAACGCTCCAGCCAGGTGGAGGCCAACCGCATGTCAGTGCGCCTGGAACTGCAGGCCGACTGTCTGGCCGGTGTGTGGGCACATCATGCCGACCGCACCCGGCAGATCCTGGAAAGCGGCGACGTGGAGGAAGCTCTGAACGCGGCCTCCGCCATCGGTGACGACCGCCTGCAGAGACAGGCCCAGGGCCGCGTGGTTCCGGACAGCTTCACGCATGGTACCTCCCAGCAACGGGTGCAATGGTTCCGGCGCGGTCTGGAAAGTGGCGAACCCCGGGCCTGTGACACCTTCTCGGCGGCGGATCTCTGATGTCGCGACAGTCTCCCGGCCTGCGTGCCGCCGCCTACCTGTGGGCGGCACCCATGAGCCTGCTGGGCCTGGGGCTCGCCCTGACCGCCGGTTCATGCCGCATCCGCCGGCGGGATGGCGTGCTGGAAGCCAGTGGCGGTCTGGCCGGCAGGCTGCTGGGCCTTCCTCTGCCGGGCTCGGGCCCCGTGGCGGCCATCACCCTGGGGCATGTGCTCATCGGCCGTTCGGATGCCATGCTGGCGGACGTGCGCGCGCACGAACAGGTCCACGTCGGACAGATGGAGCGCTGGGGCATCCTCTTCCTCCTGGCCTATCCCCTGGCCAGTCTGTGGGCCTGGGCGCGGGGCGGTCACCCCTACCTGGACAATGCCTTCGAGCGTGAGGCCCGGCATATCGCCGGTCATTGACGCCCGGCGGGACACGGCGCCGCACCGCCCGTCTCAACCCAGGTTTTCCAGGGCTTCCGCAGCGATCTCCCGCACTTCCGTACTCGTGTCCGCCAGGCAGGACTCGATCCACATCCGGGCCTCGGCCTGACGGGAGAGGCCCAGATAGTGGCAGGCGTCGGCCCGCACGCGGGCATCGGCGTGACGGGTCAGGGCCCCCAATTCCGGCACCAGGCTGGCCAGAACGGTGCTACCGGCATATTCCTCCAGCACGGCCCCAGCTCCCACACGTACATTCATGCTGGCCTCCGGATTGGCGACAATGGGCAGCAGGGCCGCCAGACGGGTGGCGTCCCGGGACACCAGATCCAGTACCTGCGGCAGGTCACCGGTCTTGAGCAACTCGTGCAAGGCATCGGCCATGCCGGCCGGGCTTTCGGCGCGGCGGGCCCAGGTCTCCAGTTCCACCGATGCGCGCGCGCCGGTCAGCACAAAGGGCCCCAGGCGCAGCCAGGGCACGGAACGCACCCCCAAGGCAACACCTGCGTCGGGCCAGACCTCCAGGTTCACCGCCTCCAGACGGCCGATGACACCCCTTTTCAGCAACTCGCCCAGTCCCCTCAACATCGCGGGGCAATGGGGGCAATGGCTGGAGAGGAACAACAGGGCGTCGGCAGGCATGGACTTGTGTGCGAATGAATCAGCCCCCAAGGCTATCAGCCCAGGACGGAAATTTCCGCCCATGTCAGTCCTTGCCCCGGCCAGGCAGTCTCGCACCGGTGATGGCGGAGCAGCGTGTTAAGTTGCAGCCAATCGTTGCGATGACCAGGGTCGATGCGTGTTGCGTGTCGCAGGGTGATTGGCCATAGCGCAAGCGATTCAAGTCGGTTCGACCCCTTCGGCTGAGGTGACCGCCGCAAGCACCACCCTCCCGCTCCCCTGCTGCCAGCCTGGCGGCCCGCTCCAGGACGGTGTTCTCCATGCCGGACAGCACCGGGCTGGAATGCGTGCCCGCCTCCCTCAGGGCGCGCCGGCCCGTGCACACCAGCCGTGTCTGCCTGTACAGTGTGCATCCCCGCTATTTCCGAGGGCTCCACCATGCGCAAGATCCTGGTTTTCCTGCTGTTTTCCTGGACCCTCCTGAGCCTGTCCGGCTGCGGTTACAACACCCTCCAGGCCCAGGACGAGAAGGTGGGCGCCAACTGGTCCGAGGTTCTCAACCAGTACCAGCGCCGCGCCGACCTGGTACCCAATCTGGTGAATACGGTAAAGGGCTATGCCGCGCACGAGCAGGACATCCTGGTACGGGTCACCGCGGCGCGCGCCAGGGTGGGCCAGCTGCAGGTCACGCCGGAGATGGTGAACGACCCTGCTGCCCTGCAAAAATATCAGGCCGCGCAGGCCGAGCTTTCCGGCGCGCTCTCCCGTCTGCTGGCGGTGGCGGAAAGCTACCCCAACCTGAAGGCCGACGCTGCCTTCCGGGACCTCCAGGCTCAGCTCGAAGGTACGGAAAACCGCATCACCGTGGCCCGCAACCGCTATATCCAGGCCGTGCAGGAATACAACACCACCGTGCGCCAGTTCCCCAGCAACCTTACCGCCATGGTGTTCGGCCTGAAGACCAAGGCCAATTTCGCGGTGGAAAACGAAAAGTCCCTGGCCACCCCGCCCACGGTGGACTTTGGCCCAGGCCCCGGCAACGGCGGGTAAGCGCACTCCATGCCGCGGCCCCTGTGGGTCTTTCTCGTCCTCTGCCTGGCGCTGGCGGGCCCGGTCTGGGCGCAGGTTCCGGTGCCGGCCCTCGCCGCGCGCGTCACCGACCTGAGCCACGTCCTGACCGATGTGCAACGCCAGGCCCTGGAGGCACGGCTGGCCGCCTTCGAGGCGGAGAAGGGCAGCCAACTGGCGGTGCTGCTGCTGCCCAGCACCCGGCCGGAGGACATCGGGCAATACGCCATGCGCGTGGCCGAGGCCTGGAAACTGGGACGCAAGGGCGTGGACGACGGCGTACTGTTGCTGGTGGCCACGCAGGATCGGGCCCTGCGCATCGAGGTGGGCTATGGCTTGGAGGGAGTGATTCCCGACGCCGTGGCCAAGCGTGTCATCGATGACGTCATCCTGCCCCGCTTCCGCGGCGGGGATCTCGCAGCTGGCGTGGAGGCCGGCGTCGAGGCGCTCATGGCCCTGGTGCGCGGCGAGGCCCTGCCCGCTCCCCGCGCGCAGGGCCAGGGCCAGAGCGGCAGGCTCTTTCTCGAGGATGCCCTGCCCCTGGCACTGCTTTTCGTCTTCGTGGTGGGTGGCCTGCTGCGCCGCCTGATGGGCCGGCTGGTGGGTGCGGGTCTGGCATCGGGCCTGGCCCTGGTCGCGGGCTGGTGGATCCTGGGCAGCCTGCTGGTGGCCTGTCTGTTCGCCATCCTCGTCTTCTTCCTCACCCTGGCGGGACATGTCGGTGGTGGTCTCTATCGCGGCGGCGGGGGTGGATTCGGCGGTGGTACCTCAGGGGGTGGCTACTCCGGCGGTGGCGGTGGCTTTGGCGGCGGCGGTGCCTCGGGCCGCTGGTAGACGGATAGATACTCATGCAAATCCTGCGCACCCTCAGACACCTGTTTACCCCTGGCTGGGTGTCCTATCGCCACTTTCCCCGGGCGTGCATGGCGCGTATCGAAACGGCCATCCTGCGTGCCGAGGCCAGGCATCACGGCGAGATCCGCGTGGCGGTGGAAACCGCCCTGGACCTGTTGCCCCTGCTGACGGGGCAGACCGCGCGGGAGCGTGCCCTGGAGGTGTTCGCCTGGCAGCGGGTATGGGACACGATGGCCAACAATGGCGTGCTCATCTATCTGCTGCTGGCGGACCGGGACGTGGAGATCGTGGCCGACCGGGGCGTGGCCGCGCAGGTGGACCCCCGCATCTGGCAGGACCTGAGCCGCGAGCTGACGGCCCATTTCCGCAACGGCGCCTGGGAGAAAGGCATGCTGCATGCCATCGCCAGCGTCAGCCGGCAGCTGGAGATCTTCTATCCTCGCTGGCGGGAGGACGTGAACGAACTCACCGATCGCCCCATCCGCCTCTGAATCCACGTCTGCCTGCCCTGCAGGCATCCGCCGGGTGGGCGGGCTCACAGCGGGAAATAGCGCCGACTCCGGGTGTAATGCAGGTAGCCCACGCTGGCGCCGGTGCGCCAGCCCACGCCCAGACGGATGGGGGCCAGCACCGTGTCGCCCCGCTTCTGGTAGTTCATGCCCACGCCCGCCACGAAGTACAGACTGCCATCCACGCCGGGATAACGCTGGTAGATGGCATCCAGATTGGGCAGGTTGTAGACCAGGGTAAAGACCTTGGAGGCATTCAGACCCAGATCGAAACCCACGGACGGTCCCTGCCAGTACACAGCGGCCTTGCCGCCGTTCTTTAGGATGATCTCACCCTTGCCGTAGCTCAGGCCGACGGTGATGGCACCGGATATTTCCTCGCCCTTGATGTAGCCATTGGGCCGGCCGTGCTCGCGGAAGGCCTTCTCCACCGCCATGCCCAGACCTTCGGTGGCCTCGCCGAAAAACTCCTTGGCCTCCTTCAGGATGGTGGCCTCGTCGAAGGCATCCGCGCTCTCGTCTGCCGCCCGAGCCGGACCCGGCCAGGACAGTACCAGCAGCATGAGCAGCAATACATGGGTTAAGGAAGGAAGATGAAGGCGTCGCTGGAGCTGGAGAGGATGCATGGTTCTTGCCCGCGTTGGAATGAAGGCAAAGTGTTGCCTCCAGGGATGGGTGTGTGCAAGCGAAAAAACATGCACGCGCACCTACCCGAGTGCTTGCATTAAGGGATACTTGCGGCTAGTAGGAGAAGGTCTGTCCCCCCGCCAAAGCCTACAGGAGAGCCCGCATGAAACTCTATTACTACCCTGGTGCCTGCTCCATGGCCGCCCACATCGTGCTGCGCGAAGCGGGTTACGACTTCGAACTGGAACGGGTGGACCTGGCCAGCAAGACCACAGCCAGCGGGGAAGACTACCTGCGGGTCAATGCCAAGGGCTATGTACCCGCCCTGCGCCTGGACAACGGTGAGGTGCTCACCGAGGACGTGGTCATCCTGCAATACCTGGCTGATCTGAAACCTTCCACACGGCTGTCACCCCTCGCCGGCGGCCTGGAGTGTTACCGGCAGATGGAATGGCTGAACTTCATCGCCACGGAACTGCACAAGACCCTGGGGGCCCTGTTCAACCCAGGCATGACACCCGAGTGGAAAAGCCACCTGCTCGCCCTCTTCGAGAAGCGCGCCACCTGGCTGAGCCAGCGACTGGGCACGCAACCCTATCTCATGGGCGAGAACTTCAGCATTGCCGATGCCTACCTCTTCACCGTGCTGGGCTGGTGCAGTCTGTTCGGCATCGACCTGGGGCGCTGGCCCAACCTGCAGGAATATCTGGCGCGCATCGCCAGCCGCCCCGCCGTAAGGGCAGCCATGCACGCCGAAGGCCTGCACGATGCGTAAGGCTCATTTGTCGGCCGGGCAGTTGGCCACGCAGCGTGTCTCGCTTACCAGGCGGCCACCACAAGCCTGGAAGCAGTCCCCGTATTTGAGTTGACAACCACAGTCACCCTCGCACTGGCTCTTGAACAGGCTGTCACGCACCGCTTCCCGGGAGGGCGGATCCCGGGGCGCCATGGTCGTGGGCACATACATGGGCCAGGGGCGATAGGACCAGGGGGAATACCACAGATCCCACGGACCACGACCCCAGCCAAACCACATGTCCCACTCGTAACGGTCCAAATCCAGGCGATACTGACGCAGTTCCTCGGCGTAGGCCTTGAGGGCCTGGGCGTATCGCGCATCCACCTGGGACTCCAAGGCCGCCGTACAGCGCTGCCAGGCAGCCAGGCAGTCCGCGCGACAGGCGTCCAGGCTTGCCTCGCAGCGCCTCAGGCAAGCCACACCCGCAGCATCGGTGGGCGGTTCGAAGCGGGTCACGGTCTCGTAACGGGGCGTGGCACAGGCGACCAGCAACAGGGTGACACCCATCAACAGGAGAGGGCGCGAGGCAGGAAGCATGGCTGGCTCCATCGGGATACTCACAACTTCAGACCGGGCGGCCGGAGAAAGATTCGTTGAGATCGGATCGCCCGCCCGGCCATTCTAGCGATATCGGGCCGGGACCAGCTCGATCAGCGTGATCTCGGCCGGCGCCAGCACCCGCATGGGTGGCCCCCAGGTGCCCGTGCCCGGGCTCAGGTAGAGCTGCCCACCACCCTCCAGGGCGTGCAGGCCCGGGCCATAGTCATAGCGCAGGCGGGTGAGCCAGTAGAAGGGGTAGATCTGGCCACCATGGGTGTGACCGGAAAGCTGCAGATCAACATGCCCTCGCCCTTGCTCGGGTGGAATGGGCTGGTGCTTGAGGAAGATGACGAATTTGTCCAACGGCACGCGTGCGAGCGTGGCGCCGTCGTCGGTGCTGTCCTCCCCCTTGGGAGACACCAATCCAGGGCCGCCCCGGCCCGGGTCGTCCACGCCGGCGATGACCAGACCCGGGAGCGCCTCCAGGGCCTCGGCCCGCAGCACGCGAAAGCCCGCCCGCTCATGGAAGTCCAGGGACAGTTTCAGACCCTGGTACTGCTCGTGGTTACCCAGTACCGCGTACTTGCCATAACGGGGCTGGATGGCCGCGAAGCGGGCCGCGGCCCCCTCCAGATGCACGGCACCCCCGTCCACCAGGTCACCCACGGAAATGAGCAGATCCGGTTTCAGGGCCTGGATGGGCTCCAGTACGGTGGGCAGACGGCGCGGCCCCATGGTCACACCCAAATGCACATCGGAGATCAAGGCGATACGGATGGACCCCGCCTCGGCCGGCAGCTTGTCGCTGACGATCCTCACCCAGCGCACCCGAGGGTTGAGAGCCTCATGGATGCCATGGACGGTGAGCACCAGCACCGCCAGGGCCACCATCAGAAAGGCGTGTCGGGGGCTGGCCACGGGCAGGCGCAGATGGCGGGCCAGCACGTGCCAGGCATCCAGCAGCAGACCCAGGCAGAAGAACAGGAAGCTCGCACCCATCCAGCCATAGACCACCGCCGCCAGGGTCCCCACCAGCAGCCGGCAATCGCAGCGCTCCAGCGGCCAGAGCAGCAGTGGCGCCACGGTCATGAATCCCGCCCAGGCCCATGCCACCAGGCGCGAACGCCGCATCAGGCCGAAGGCGATCTGTGCCTTGCGGGCCACATAGGCCTGCAGGCCACCATAAAGCAGAAGGAATACCAGCAAGAACATGGCCGACACGACGGGGGTCCAGTGGCGATGAAGCGCATCATGGTCGCGCGAAGGCGTATCCTGGGCAACCCGTCTGCCACGGGCCATCGCCACACGTGCACGGGACGCATAGGACCACGCACGGTCCGCTTTCCCAGGGCGTATCCTGCACGCCGGCCTTCGATTTTCATCGTCCAGCCTCACGCCGGGCTTGACCGGAGAGGCCAGGCAAGACATAAAGTACGCGCACTTCAACTTCGGGCCGGGGACGACGGCCCGACGCCTACATCGAGGACATCATGCATGCACGCATCCTTACCCCGAGCCTGATTGCCACAGGCTGCGCGCTGGCTCTCAATGCCCTGGCCGCCGAAGACTGCGGCAGGACCGTCGTGCACGCCTATAGCCAGAGCTGCCTGTCCGTGGCGCCGGGCCTCAATCTGTGCGTGCCGGTGGCCCTCATGGGTCCCCCGGCCGCATGCCGTGATGTTTCGAGCCCACCCCTGAAGGTCATGCCCGCAGGCTGTCCCTTTCCGCAACTCGCGCAGGGCCTCCTGCCCGGACTACCCCCAACCCGCTGGCCTGCCTACACTCCGCCCTCGTTGCAGTGGCCCTCGTTGCAGTGGACCCCCGAGCAGATCGCGCAATGCCAGTTGCCCCGGTATCCCGCCCATGCGCTGGCCGCGCCCCAGTGGCCCTATATCGCCATGCCCGCGCCGGCGCCCTTGCCACGGCTTGCAATGACCCCGGTGCCAGGCCCCGCGTCGACTCCGGCGGCCGCCGTGCCCGGGGCCACCGAGGCACCGTCGGCCCTGCCCGCTCCGGTCACACCCCCGCCCGTGCCGCAAGCTGTCGACGATACGGTACACCAACCCGCGACCGAGGCCGTACCGGCCCCCGTCGCGGTGGCCACGCCGCCCACGACGCCGGAGCCAGCCCCAGCACCCGTGTCCGGCCAGCCTCAGGCCCAGGCTGCCGAAGCCCCCACGCCTGCGCCCGTCGAGGCGCCCACATCCCAGGCCGTCGAGGCGCCCACACCACAGGCCGTCGGAGTGCCTGTGCCACAGGAAGTCACGTCTGAGCTCCCCCTTGCCGGTGTGCCCGACATGAAGGCCTATTTCGAGTTCGACAGCGCGGAGCTCACCGCTGTGGGCCGCCAGACCCTGGAGGAATGGCTGGCACAGGCCCCGGTGGGCATGCCGGTGCTGATCACCGGCCATGCCGACCGTCTGGGACGTGAGGCCTACAACCTGGAACTGTCCATACGCCGGGCCAAGGCCGCCCGGGACTACCTGGTGGCCAAGGGCAAGGATGCCCGGGACATCCGTATCCAGGGGTTGGGCATCAGCGACCCGGTCAAGTACTGCAAGGGCCGGAACAACCCCATCACGCGGGAATGCCTGGCGCCCAACCGCCGGGTGGAAATCACGCCTGAATAGGCATATACGCCGGTCTTGTTATGATGCGACTCACGGCGGCCAGGGCCTGGCCGCCGTGATTTTTTTCCTCACGTCCAGGCAGGCACGCCCCTTTTCCGGAGGCACGGGACGAGATCACTGGAGTTTGCATGCACTTTTCCGAACTCGGCCTGGCCGAGGAAATCGTGCGCGCCGTGCATGAGCACGGCTACACCACCCCCACCCCCATCCAGCAGCAGGCCATTCCCGCCATCCTGGCCGGAGGCGACCTGCTGGCCGGGGCCCAGACCGGCACCGGCAAGACCGCCGGTTTCGTGCTGCCCATCCTGCAGCGCCTCATGGCACGCACCCCACGACAAGGGGGGGGCCATCCCCCGCTGCGGGCACTGATTCTCACCCCCACGCGGGAACTGGCGGCCCAGGTGGAAGAGTCCGTACGGATCTACGGCCGCCACAGCCGTCTCAGTTCCATGGTCATGTTCGGCGGTGTGGGCATCAACCCCCAGATCCAGCGCCTGCGCAGCCGGGTGGACATCCTGGTGGCCACCCCGGGACGCCTGCTGGATCACGCGGGGCAGAAAACCATCGATCTGTCCGGTGTGGAGATCCTGGTGCTGGACGAAGCGGACCGCATGCTGGACATGGGCTTCATCCACGACATCCGCAAGGTGCTGGCCCTGCTGCCGCGCGATCGCCAGAACCTGCTCTTTTCCGCCACCTTTTCCGACGACATCAAGGCCCTGGCGGATCGGTTATTGAACAAACCGACCAGTATCCAGGTGGCGCGACGCAATGCCACTGCCGACACCGTGGCTCAGCGGGTCTACAGCGTGGACCGGGATCGGAAGCGGCAATTGCTCAGCCACCTCATACAGCGGCACGACTGGTTCCGGGTGCTGGTCTTCACGCGCACCAAGCACGGTGCCAACCGCCTTGCGGAGCAGCTGTGCAGGGATGGCATCAGCGCCCTGGCCATCCACGGCAACAAGAGCCAGAGCGCCCGTACCCGGGCCCTGTCCGAATTCAAGAGCGGCCGTCTGCGGGTGCTGGTGGCCACGGACATCGCCGCCCGGGGCATCGACATCAGCGAACTGCCCCACGTGGTGAACTACGAGTTGCCGAATGTGGCCGAGGATTACGTGCACCGCATCGGCCGCACGGGACGGGCCGGAGCCGAAGGCGAGGCCATATCCCTGGTGTGCGTGGACGAGCTGGATTATCTGCGGGGCATCGAGCGTCTCATCCGCCGGCAGCTGCCCCGGGAAGTGGTCTCCGGTTTCGAGCCGGATCCCGATGCCCGCCCCCAGCCCATCCAGTTGCGCAGCCCTGAGCATCTGCAGCGGGACGGAGGGCGCAACGCAGGGCGCGGCCCGGCGCGACCCACCAGCGCGGAACGCCGCCCGGCCAGGACGCATCGTTCCGGCGGCCGGTACCGCTAGCCCGGTCACCTCCTCACCGGGCTGCGGGCAAGGATAAGGTCACGAAGGTGTTGCTGTCCTGACGCCGCACCAGTAGGGGGATGGGCACACCGGCAGGCAAGGTAGCGGCCAGGTCCCGCAAGCGGGCGGCGTTGTCCAGCGGAACCTGGCCCAGACGCAGCAGCAGATCTCCCGGCTGGATGCCGGCCTCGGCGGCGGGGCCGGCGCCCACCTCCTCCACCAGCACGCCAGCCCGCAGCTCCAGGACCTCCCGTGTGGCGGCATCCAGGTCCGACACGCGGATGGCCAGAGGCAGCACGACGATATTGGATCGATCGTGCCGGTCCGCTTCACTGTCCCGCCCAAGTTCGCCCACCGTCACCCGCAGGTGGGTCAGACGGCCTTCCCGCAGCACGGCAAGCGCATGCACGCTGCCGGGATGGCTGGCGCCGATGCGGGGCGGCAGGTCACCGCTGTCGATGATCGGGGCATCGTCCAGGGCCAGGACGATGTCACCGGGCTGCAGGCCGGCCCGATCCGCCGGCCCCCGTGGACGCACTTCCGTCACCAGGGCCCCCCGGGGAGCGCTCAGGCCATAGGCCTGGGCCAGCTCCAGGCTCAATTCCTGGGTGCTGACGCCCAGCCAGCCGTGTGTGGCCCGGCCCTTCTCCACGATCTGGCGCGCCACGGCCACGGCGGTGTTGATGGGGATGGCGAACGACAGGCCCATGTAACCGCCACTGCTGCTGATGATCTGGGCATTGATGCCCACCACCCGACCCTCCAGGTCGAACAGGGGGCCGCCGGAATTGCCTTGGTTGATGGGTACATCGGTCTGGATGAAGGGTACGTAACTGTCGTTGGGCAGGGTGCGCCCCAGGGCGCTGATGATGCCCTGGGTCGCGGTGCGCTCCAAGCCAAGGGGGGCGCCGATGGCCAGCACCCACTGCCCCACCTGCAGGCGGGAGGAGTCCCCCAAGGTAACGCTGGGTAGGTTCCGCGCCTCCACCTTGAGCACCGCCACGTCGGTCAGGGCATCCACGCCCACGATGCGGGCCGGCAGCTCCCGCTTGTCGGCGAAGCGCACCGTCAGTTTCTCCGCCCCCTCCACTACATGACCATTGGTGAGGATGAGGCCGTCGGGTGTGAGCACGAAACCCGAACCCAGGCCCGCTGCCCGGGGCAGGCGCAGTGGTGTATCCGCCGGTCGGGCCGCATCCGCGACGGAGGCGGCGCGCTCACGGAACACGCGCACGTTCACCACCGCAGCGCCCTGATTGCGCACCAGGGCGGCAAAATCCGGCAACACCAGCCGTGGCGTGTCCTGCGCGGACCTGCCCGGAAGGACGGCTTCCCCCGCCCAAGCCAGATGCGCGGACAGGCCCCACGACAAGACCAGCAGCGTGGCGCAGACCCCGGGCAGAACCCGGCCGGCCGAACTCACAGGACGTAGCGCGCCAGGTCTTCGCTGGCGGCCAGTTCGCTCAGACGCGCATCCACATACGCGGCATCGATCCCCACGGTCTCACCCCCGCGCCGGTCGGCATCGAAGGAGATGTCGTCCAGCAGGCGTTCCATCACCGTGTGCAGGCGGCGGGCCCCGATGTTCTCGGTACGTTCGTTCACGCTCCAGGCGATCTCCGCCAGACGGTGGATGGCCTCTTCATCGAAGGCCAGCCGCACGCCCTCGGTATCGAGCAGGGCCTGGTACTGGCGGGTGAGGCAGGCATCGGTGGCGGTGAGGATGCGCTCGAAATCCGCCACCGACAGGCTCTGTAATTCCACGCGGATGGGAAAGCGGCCCTGCATCTCCGGGATCAGGTCCGACGGCTTGGACAGGTGAAAGGCGCCACTGGCGATGAACAGGATGTGATCGGTCTTCACCATGCCGAACTTGGTCGATACGGTCGCCCCCTCCACCAGGGGCAGCAGGTCGCGCTGCACACCCTGGCGGGACACATCGGGGCCGCTGGCCTCACGGCCCGCGATCTTGTCGATTTCATCCAGGAAGACGATGCCGTTCTGCTCCACGTTCTTCAGGGCGGCCAGCTTGATCTCCTCTTCGTTGACCAGACGACCCGCCTCCTCGTCCACGGCGAGCCGCAAGGCCTCGGCAATCTTCAACTTACGCTTTTGCCTGCGTGCGCCACCCAGGCCCTTGAAGAGACCCTGCAGCTGACTCGTGAGTTCCTCCATGCCAGGTGGTGCGTAGATCTCCGCCTGCACGCCGGGGGCGGCCACGTCCAGTTCGATCTCCTTGTCGTCGAGGCCGCCCTCACGCAACAGTTTGCGGAATTTCTGCCGTGTGGAGGATTCCTCCCGGGCTGCCCCGGTACTGGTGGCATCCAGCTCCCAGGCATCCCGGGCGCCGGGCAGCAGGGCATCCAGGATGCGCTCCTCCGCGGCCTCCTCGGCGCGCAGGCGCACCTTGGCCGTGGCCGCTTCCCGCTCCTGCTTCACGGCGATCTCCATGAGGTCGCGGATGATGCTGTCCACATCCTTGCCCACATAACCCACCTCGGTGAACTTGGTGGCCTCCACCTTGATGAAGGGCGCGCCGGACAGGCGTGCCAGGCGGCGCGCGATTTCCGTCTTGCCCACGCCGGTGGGGCCGATCATGAGGATGTTCTTAGGCGTGATCTCCTGACGCAGGCCTTCTGCCACGCGCATGCGCCGCCAGCGGTTGCGCAGGGCGATGGCGCAGGCCCGCTTGGCCGCCTGCTGGCCAACGATGTGCTTGTCCAGCTCATGGACGATTTCCTGGGGAGTCATCTGGTTCAGGGCTCGGGTCATGGCAAGGCATTCTGGGACGGGAGCCCGGATTATCCTCGAAGCCATGGCCGGTTCACCTCCGCATTGGGGGTATAGTTGTGCAATACATGCCCGCGAGGAGACAGACCATGCCCCACCCCCAGCGCCACACCTGGATAGTGCTGTGCCTTGCCGCCCTGGCGAGCCTGGCGGTACGGGCCGACGGCGTAGGCACGGTACGTGTCGGCGACCTGGAAATGCACTGCGAGGCCTTGTCCAGCGGTACCCTGCCCATCGAGGCCGCACGTGAATTCAATGTCACCCCGGATCCCCGACGGGCCCTGCTCCTGGTCACTATCGTACGGCATCTGGGTCCGGGACTGATCCAGACCCAGCCCGCGCAGGTCTTCGCCGGCGCCATCGATAGCCGCAATGCCCTGTCCAACATCCCTCTGCGGGAAATGCGCAGGGACGATGCCGTGTACTACCTGGGGGAATTCCGCATCGCTCCACCGGACACCCTGCGCTTCCTGGTGAACGCCAACACCACGCATGGCAGGATCCTCAAGGTGGACTTCTCCCAAAGCTTCACGGCCCCCTGACGGGACAGTCTGATCTGCCCGCAGAACCGCGGGCCTGCAAGCATTCAGTGCAGCAACCGCAGCAGGCCCCACACACCCAGGCCCGCCACGACACCCCCCGCCAGCCGCCGCAGCCAGGGCCGGCGTAGCCCATGCCGCAGGCTGTCTGCCGCCCAGCCCATGAGCAACAGATTGGGCAGGGTGCCCAGCCCGAAGGCCAGCAACAGCAGGGCGCCCTGTCCCGCGGAACCCGCCGCCAGGGCGGACACCAGCACGCTGTAGACCAGCCCACAGGGCAGCCAGCCCCACAGGCTGCCCGCCAGCAGGGCCTGGGTGTGGTTGCGGATGGGCAGCAGGCGCCCCAGCCACGGCTGCAGCCGCTGCCACAATCCGCCTCCCGCCCGCTCCAGCCACAGCACCGCCCGGCTCAGGCCCGCCAGATAGAGCCCCAGAAGGATGAGCACGCCCTGCGCCAGGATGTACAGGCCGGTTTGCAGGGGATGGAGCGTGTCGGAAAGAAAGGCGGCGCTGCCCAGCAGGCCCGCCAGGGCACCCGCCACGGTATAACTGGCGATGCGCCCGCTGCTGTAGGCCAGGTGGTAGCTGAAAGGCTGCTTTTGTGTACCCTGGAAGGACATGGCGGTGACGATACCGCCACACATGCCCACACAGTGCCCCCCGCCCAGCAGGCCGGTGAGGAAGACGGCCAGGACGGACAGTTCAGGCATCCACACCCGGGCCGGTCGTGACGAACATGTCCCGATAGGCCGCATAGGTGGAGGTCAGGGTCCAGGGAATGAAGAACAGCAGCCCCAGGCCGAGGGGAATGAGCAAGGCGGCGATGCCCACCAGCCCCAGAATGGCGGAATAGACCAGCATGGGCCGCCAGTTGACGGCGCAGACCCAGAGGCTCCACCACATGGCCCGGATGGGCCGGAACCCCTCGAAATGGGCCAGGGCCGGAGAAAACCAGGTGGCCATGAGCAGGGGCACCATTACCACGGTACCCAGCCCCAGGATGGGGAAAAAATCCCGCAGCAGGGCACTGGCCTCGTCCGGACTCAGCTGCCGAGGGTGTTCCATCTGCACCATGATGGCCCCCAGGTCCGCCCCGGCAACCATGGCCACCAGACGGAACAACAGCAGGTTCGCCATCATATAGATCAGACCGATGCGCAGCAGGCTGTCCCCGCCGGCTCGCAGCCCGGCCCCCAGATACAGGAAGGTGACCAGTTCTCCCTGTTGCGCCGCACGGCTGGCAGCCAGAAAACCCGCCACGATGAAAGGTGAAAGGATATGGATCACCCAGCCCCCCACGACCGGCAGGGCGGCGACCCCCATGAGCAACAGGAAGACCAGGGCCGTCATGCCGGCCCAGGGCACGGGGGTGCGCTTGAACAGCTCCCAGCCCTGCCGCACCCAGACCAGGCCCTGGGCGGCGCTCGGACGGGTAATGGTCAGATCAGGCATGCGACAGCAATACTCCGGAACGCGCCAGGCTTGCCTGGCCACACTCAGGACCCGACGCTCAAAACTCCAGGATGAGCCACATGGGTACCATGAAGTTGGGCGACAGATCGTCGTAGCGGCGCATCTGGCCATCCCCGCGTGTGTCGATGAGGTAATAGGACCGACCGTGGGGTGGCGTCACCTTGATCATGTACAGGCGCCCCTTGATGCGGAACTCCTCGACCTTGTCCTCGCCCCTGCGGGTAATGGTGACCTGGGGTTCCAGATCCGGATCCAGCATGCCCGGTGGCGGCGGGATATAGGGCAGCGGCTCCAGACTGGGCGGGCCATCGCCCAGGGCCGGACCGGCGGCCAGGCAGGCGATGCAGAGCAGGGTGGCGGGACGCATGCGCTTTCTCTCCATACAGACCCCGTCATTCTAGCTGCGCACGGCTCACAGGTTCAGCAGAATCTCCCGCTCCGCCGCCGAGGGCTGGAAGCCACGGCCCTCGTAGTGGCGGAAGATGGCTTCCACCACCTGGGCGGGCTCGTCGATCGTCTGCACCAGGTCCATGTCCTCCGCATCGATCATGCCTTCCGCCACCAGTCTTTCCCGCAACCAATCCATCAGGCCACCCCAGAAGGCGGATTTCACCAGGATGATGGGGATGCGCCGGGTCTTGCCGGTCTGGATCAGGGTGAGGGCCTCGGTCAGCTCGTCCAGGGTACCGAAGCCGCCGGGCATGACCACATAGGCGCTGGCGAACTTCACGAACATCACCTTGCGCGCGAAAAAATGGCGGAAGGTCTGCGTGATGTCCTGATAGGGATTGGCATGCTGCTCGTGCGGCAACTGGATATTCAGGCCGACGCTGGGCGACTTGCCGAAATAGGCCCCCTTGTTGGCCGCCTCCATGACTCCGGGCCCCCCCCCGGAAATGACGGCGAAACCCGCGTCCGACAGCTTGCGCGCGATGTCCTCGGTAAGCATGTAGCAGGCCGAGTCCGCCTTCACCCGGGCGCTGCCGAAGATGCTCACCGCCGGACGGATGGGCGCCAGGCGTTCGGTGGCCTCCACGAACTCGGCCATGATCTCGAACATGCGCCAGGACTCGCGCGTGGACAGCAGGGTCTCATGGCTGCTGCCATGCGCATGCGGCGTGGGGAGTTTGGGTTTGCTCATGGCGATGGACGCTAGGGGAAATGGCCGGATTGTAGAAGGCAAACACTAGAATGCGCTCACTTGTCCGGAAACCCCAGGTGGCCACATGACCGACATCCTGCTGCTGGTGGATGGCTCCAGCTATCTCTACCGCGCCTTCCACGCCCTGCCGGACCTGCGCAGTGCCGAGGGTTTTCCCACCGGCGCCCTGTACGGCGTCATCAGCATGCTGAAGAAGCTGCGCAGGGATTACCCCAGTGCCCATGCCGCCTGTGTCTTCGATGCCAAGGGCAAGACCTTCCGTGACGACTGGTATCCCCGGTATAAGGCCAACCGCCCGCCCATGCCGGACGATCTGGCGCAACAGGTTCCACCCCTGCTGACAGCGGTGCAGGCCCTGGGCTGGCCCCTGCTCATGGTGGAGGGCGTGGAGGCGGACGACGTCATCGGGACCCTGGCCCGCCAGGCCGAGGCGGCGGGCATGCAGACCGTGGTGTCCACCGGCGACAAGGATCTGGCCCAGCTGGTGACCACCCGGGTACGCCTGGTGAACACCATGAGCAACGAGGTACTGGACGAGGCCGGGGTGAAGGCCAAGTTCGGCGTGCCACCGGCGCGCATCGTCGATTACCTCACACTCATCGGCGATGCCGTGGACAACATCCCCGGCGTGGACAAGGTGGGCCCCAGGACGGCGGCGAGATGGCTGACGGAATATGGGGACCTGGACAGCCTCATGGCCCGGGCAGACGAGGTAAAGGGCAAGGTGGGGGAAAACCTGCGCGCCGCCCTGGCCTGGCTGCCCCAGGGCCGGCGTCTCATCACCGTGAAGACCGACGTGCACCTGGATGTGCACCCCCGGGACCTGCGCTGGCGCACGGAGGACAAGACACTGCTGCTGGAGCTGTTCTCCCGCTACAACTTCCGCACCTGGCTGCGGGAAGCCCAGGCGGACCGCTCCTCCCCTGTCCCGGACACGACGACCGGCGTGCCTGTCTCCCCGCCGGCCCCCCCCGCGCCCATGGCGCCGGAGGGCCCGGCGCGCGTGTACGAGGCCATCCTCGACGAGGCACGCTTCGAGGCCTGGCTGACCCGGCTGCAGGCCGCCGAACTGATCTGCCTCGATACGGAAACCACCAGTCTGCAACCCATGCAGGCCAAGATCGTGGGTCTGTCCTTCAGCCTGGAAGCGGGCGAGGCCGCCTATCTGCCCCTGGGGCACAACTATGCCGGCGCCCCCCCGCAGCTGCCCATGGAAGCCACTCTGGCCCGGCTCAAGCCCCTGCTGGAGGATGGGAGCAAGGCCAAGCTCGGCCAGAACCTGAAGTACGACTGGCACGTGTTCATGAACCACGGCATCGGGCTGGCGGGCATGGCCCACGACACCCTGCTGCAGAGTTACGTCCTGGAGGCCCACGAGCGCCACGACATGGACAGCCTGGCGGCCCGACATCTGCAGGAGACCACCCTCTCCTACGAAGAGGTGTGTGGCAGGGGCGCATCCCAGATCGGCTTCGGCCAGGTGGACGTGGAGCGGGCCACCACCTACGCCGCCGAGGACGCGGACATCACCCTGCGCCTGCATGGCGCCCTGCAGCCCCGCATTACCGCCGAGGCCGGTCTGCGGTACATCTATCGGCACATCGAAATGCCCCTGCTGCCCATCCTCTGCCGCATGGAGCGCGCCGGGGTGAAGCTGGATGTGGAGCTGTTGCGCGCCCATTCCGACACCCTCGGGCGTGAGATGCTGGCCCTGGAGGAAAAGGTCCATGCCGCGGCGGGCCAGCCCTTCAACCTCAACTCCCCCAGGCAACTGGCGGAGATCCTGTTCACGCGGATGGGACTGAAGCCCACGAAAAAGACGCCGGGCGGCGCTCCATCCACGAACGAGGATGCCTTGCAGGAACTGGCCCTGGACCATCCCCTGCCCAGGCTCATCCTGGATTACCGTGCCCTGGCCAAACTGAAATCCACCTACACCGACAAGCTGCCGGGCATGGTGAACCCGCGCACCGGTCGGGTGCACACCACCTATTCCCAGGCCGTGGCGGTCACGGGGCGCCTGTCCTCCAACGATCCCAACCTGCAGAACATCCCCGTGCGCACGCCCGAGGGCCGCAAGATACGCGAGGCCTTCATCGCCGAGCCGGGCCACGTCATCGTCTCCGCCGACTACTCCCAGATCGAACTGCGGATCATGGCCCACCTGTCCGGAGACGAGGGGCTGCTGCAGGCCTTTCGCGAAGACCGGGACATCCATGCCGCCACCGCCGCCGAGGTCCAGGGCGTATCCCTGGAGCAGGTGTCCCCGGACATGCGACGCATGGCCAAGGCGGTGAACTTCGGCCTCATCTACGGGATGGGCGCCTTCGGGCTCGCGCAGCAGCTCGGCATCGAGCGCAACGCCGCGCAGCAGTTCATCGACAAGTACTTCCAGCGCTATCCCGGCGTCGCGCAGTACATGCAGAAGACGCGCGAGGAAGCGCGCGAGAACGGCTACGTCGAGACGGTCTTCGGCCGGCGGCTGTGGCTCACCGACATCAAGGCGGGCGGCGGGCCGCGGCGCGCGGCCGCCGAGCGCGCGGCGATCAACGCGCCGATGCAGGGTACCGCCGCGGACCTCGTGAAGCTCGCGATGATCGCGGTCGACGGCTGGATCCGCGGCGGGAAGCTCGCGACGACGCTCCTCCTGCAGGTCCACGACGAACTCGTCCTCGAGGTTCCGGAACGCGAGCTCGCGCGCGTGAAGCGCGAGCTGCCGGAACTCATGACCGGCGTGGCGAAGCTGTCGGTGCCGCTCGTCGTCGACGTGGGCGCCGGACCGAACTGGGAGCGCGCGCACTGACGCGCCGGGAGCACGGGCGATGACGACAGATGCAGGAACACCGTTCGATGTCGCCGTCGTGATGTTCACCAAGCGCACCGGGCCGCTCGCGGCCGCGGTGCGCTCGGTATTCGCGCAGCAGTTCGACGGCCGCGTGCAGATCGTGGTCGGTGTCGACGGCGCGCAGGGCGACCGTGCGGCGCTCGCGGCGCTCGCGCGCGAGGTTCCGCCGACGATGAGGCTCACCGTCGTCGATCCCGGCTATTCGACCGCCCGATCGCGCGGCGGTCTCTATGCACCGGAGGCGGGCGGCTCGCTGCGGACCGCGCTCTCGCTCCTCGCGAACGCGCGCCACGTCGCGTACCTGTCGGAGTTCGGCCGTTACGCGCCGAACCACCTCGACTTGCTGCGGAGCGCGATCGGCGACAAGGCCTGGGCGTTCACCGAGCGCTGGTACGTCGATGCGCGTTCGGGACAGGTGATCTGTCGCGACGCCTGGGAGTCGGTGGGCCCGGGCCGGGGCATCTACGGCCGGAGCGAAGGCGGTTTCGTGGCGGCCGACGCGCTCCTCGTCGACAAGCTGGCGTGCCACGGCGCGCTGCTCGCCTGGACCGAGGCCGACGCCCAGGGTCGCGGCGAGGACCGCCGGTTCTTTCGCGCCATCAAGGGGCTGCCCCACGGGTCGACCAGCGAGCCCACCGTGTACTCGGGCATCTTCCTCGAGGCGCAGCACCCGTTCATCCTCGCGCAGTTCCGGGCGGCCGGCGTGATGCTGGAGCGTCTGATGACGCTCACGCCCGAACTCAAGGCCGAGGTCGATCGCGCGCTCGGCGCTCAGCGCGACTACGCGGCCGGCGTGCGCAACACGCTGTCGGTGCAGGGCGTCGACTTCGTGAAGGGCAAGGGCGGCGCCTGAGCGACGCGGCGGGCCACGCGCGCCGCCCCCGGGTTCCCCGGCACGGTCGCCGCGCTACGCGTCGAAGGTTTCGCGCCAGCTCGCGTACCAGCTTCCCGTCATCACCGGGATCAGGACGAGGAACCCCAGCGCGAAGGGAATCGCCGCGACGATGCACAGGCCGATCAGGATGAGGCCGTAGATCGCCATCGCGCCGAGGTTCTGCCAGCAGGCGCGGAAACTCTTCTTCATCGCGTCGATCGGCTCCTCGCCGTTCAGCGCGACGAGCGGGGGCGCGAACCAGC
>JAKQCX010000019.1 GCA_029558905.1 Pseudomonadota bacterium | reverse complement strand
GTCGGCTTGCGGGTGAACTTGTAGGCGCCGTGGCTGGTGCCGATGGCGATGGCCAGCGCGTCCAGCTGGGTGGCCTTGACGAACTGGGCGGCTTCCTCCGGGTCGGTCAGCAGCGACGAGTGGTCGAGCTTGCCTTCGGCGCCGTGGCCGTCTTCCTCGCCGGCCTTGCCGGTCTCCAGCGAGCCCAGGCAGCCCAGTTCGCCTTCGACGGAAACGCCGCAGGCGTGGGCCAGTTCCGAGACCTTGCGCGTGGTCTCCACGTTGTACTCGTAGCTGGACGGGGTCTTGCCGTCTTCCTTCAGGGAGCCGTCCATCATCACGGACGAGAAGCCGGACTGGATGGAACGGAAGCAGATGGAGGGGCTGGCGCCGTGGTCCTGGTGCATGCACACGGGAATCTGCGGATACATCTCGATGGCGGCGAGGATGAGATGACGCAGGAAGGGCTCGCCCGCATAGGAACGGGCACCGGCCGAGCCCTGCAGGATCACGGGTGAGTCCACGGCGGCGGCGGCCTGCATGATGGCCTGGACCTGCTCCATGTTGTTGACGTTGAAGGCGGGCAGGCCATAGCCGTGCTCGGCGGCATGGTCCAGCAGTTGACGCAGGGAAATCAGGGCCATCTGTCGTTTCTCCTTAAAAAAGATGGATGCTCGGGCTTACGCCTTCTTGCGTTCGCCTACTCGGACGATTTTCAGGGTATTGGTGCCGCCGGGCTTGCCGATGGGCTCGCCGATGGTCAGCAGGATCAGATCGCCGTCGCGCACCGCGCCACGGCGGCGCAGTTCGTCCTCGGCCTCGCTGAGCAGCACGTCGCGGTCGTTCTTGGCAGGGCGGAAGTTCACAGGATACACGCCGCGGAAGAGCGTGACCTTCCTGCGCGTCTCCACCTCGGGGGTCAGGGCGTAGATGGGCACATTGGTGGACATGCGGCTCATCCACAGGGCGGTGGAGCCGGACTGGGTCATGGCAGCGATGGCCTTGATGTTCAGGTGCAGGGCGGTGAACACCGCGGACATGGCGATGGCCTCGTCCGTGCGCAGGAAGCCCCGGTCCAGCAGCTTGTTGCCGAAGGTGGGTTCCATATCCTTTTCCGCTTCCAGGCACACCCGGTGCATGGCCAGGATGGCCTCGGTGGGGAATTGCCCGGCGGCGGTCTCGGCGGAGAGCATGACCGCGTCCGTGCCGTCCAGTACCGCATTGGCCACGTCGGAGACTTCCGCCCGCGTGGGGATGGGGCTGGTGATCATGGATTCCATCATCTGGGTGGCGGTGATCACCAGCTTGTTGCGTTCCCGTGCCATGCGCGTCATGCGCTTCTGCAGGGCGGGTACGGCGGCGTCCCCCACTTCCACGCCCAGGTCACCGCGCGCCACCATGATGGCATCGGCGGCATCCAGGATCTCTTCCAGCGCCTCAATGGCCTCGGCGCGCTCGATCTTGGCCACGATCCAGGCCTTGCCGCCGGCGGCCCGCAGGATCTCGCGGGCCTGGCGGATGTCGGCGGCGGAGCGCGGAAAGGAGACCGCCAGATAGTCCGCGCGAATGACGGCGGCGGTCTTGATGTCCTCGATATCCTTGTCCGTCAGGGCCGCGGCGGATAGACCGCCTCCCTTGCGGTTGATGCCCTTGTTGTTGGACAGCGCGCCACCCTGGATGACCTTGCAATGCACTTCCGAGCCCTGCACGTCCTCCACCCACATCTCGATGCGGCCGTCATCCAGCAGCAGGGTCGCGCCCCGGGCCACGTCCTTCACCAGTTCCTTGTAGTCCAGGCCCACGCGTGTCTGGTCCCCCAGCTCGCAGGCGGCGTCCAGGATGAAATGATCCCCCGGCTTGAGAACGATCCTATCGTCCCTGAACTTGCCGATGCGGATCTTGGGACCCTGCAGATCCACCAGCACCCCTACGGCCCGGGCCCGGGTCTTGGCCAGGGCCCGCACCAGGTCGCAGCGCTGCTGATGCTCGGCGGCAGTGCCATGGGAGAAATTGAGGCGCACCACATCCAGGCCGGCCTCCATCATCTTGTCCAGCACCTTGGGGTCGGCGCTGGCAGGCCCCAGGGTGGCGACGATTTTCGTTCTGCGGATCATGTTTTCCAGGGATGCGGGGTTCGGGTTACAGGCTGGTGGGTGCGGGTTTCAGTGACCAAGACGCATCCAGGACCTGGGTGTGTGCTCTTTGACCCTCGTCCCTCAGTGGGTGGCCCGCTGCTCCAGGATGTCCACGGCGGGCAGCACCTTGCCCTCCAGGTATTCCAGGAAGGCGCCGCCGGCGGTGGAGATGTAAGACACCTTGTCGTAGATGCCGTACTTCTGGATGGCGGCGATGGTGTCGCCGCCGCCGGCCAGGGTGAAGGCCTTGGTTTCGGCGATGGCCTTGGCGATGGCCTTGGTGCCCTCGCCGAACTGGTCGAATTCGAACACGCCCACGGGGCCGTTCCACACCACGGTGCCCGCCTTCATGATGATGTCCACCAGCTCCTGGGCGGATTTTGGTCCGATGTCGAAGATCATGTCATCGTCGGCCACCTGATCGGCGGCCTTGCCCACGGCGGGCTCGCTGGCGTCGAAGCGCTTGCCCACCACCACGTCCACGGCGATAGGGATGGTGGCGCCACGCTTGGACATTTTCTCGATCAGGCCCTGGGCGGTGGGGATCAGGTCGGTCTCGCACAGGGACTTGCCCACGTTCCTGCCGGCGGCGGCGAGGAAGGTGTTGGCGATGCCACCGCCCACCACCAGCTGGTCGCACTTCTCGGCCAGGGCCTCCAGCACGGTGAGCTTGGTGGAGACCTTGGAGCCGCCGACGATGGCCACCATGGGCCGGGCGGGATTGGCCAGGGCGCGGGCCAGGGCTTCCAGCTCCTCGGAAACCAGCATGCCCGCGCAGGCGGTGGGCGCGAACTGGGCGATGCCGTAGGTGGAGGCCTGCGCGCGGTGGGCGGTGCCGAAGGCGTCCATGACGAAGATGTCGCACAGCGCGGCGTACTTCCTGGCGGTCTCTTCCACGTTCTTCTTCTCGCCTTTGTTGACACGACAGTTCTCCAGCAGGACGACATCACCCGCGGCCACGTCGAAGCCGCCGTCGACCCAGTCCTTGATCAGGCGCACGGGCCTGCCCAGCTTGGCGGACATCACGTCGGCCACGGGCTTGAGAGAGACTTCCGCGGACCATTCGCCCTCGGTGGGACGGCCCAGGTGGGAGGTGACCATGACCCGGGCACCGGCCTTGAGGGCGTGCTCGATGGTGGGCATGGAAGCGGTGATGCGGGCATCCGAGGTGACCCTGCCGTCCTTGACGGGCACGTTCAGGTCGGCGCGGATGAAGACGCGCTTGCCCTTCAGGTCCAGATCGGTCATGCGCAGGAATTTGGCCATTGCGGGGCTCCTTCGAGAGTTAAGCGGTAAGGCATGCGCGCGTCGCATGCCTTACGGCTCAGGAAAAGGCAGACATGGGAAGCGTGAGAACGGGGTGCGCCCGCGCAACCCGTTTCACATTTTCCGTGTCCGCTTATTTGGCTACGTGCTCCACCAGACGCAGCATGTTGCAGGTGTAGCCGTACTCGTTGTCATACCAGGACACCACCTTGACGAAGGTGGGATCCAGGGCGATGCCGGCCTCGGCATCGAAGGTGGAGGGGGCGGAGTTGCCGACGAAATCGGTGGATACCACCTTCTCCTCGGTGTAGCCCAGCACGCCCTTCATGGGACCTTCGGAGGCGGCCTTCATGGCCGCGCAGATCTCCTCATAGGAAGCGGGCTTGTCCAGTTCCACGGTGAGGTCCACCACGGAGACGTCGGAGGTGGGCACACGGAAGGCCATGCCGGTGAGCTTCTTGTTCAGGCTGGGGATGACCTTGCCCACGGCCTTGGCGGCGCCGGTGGAGGATGGGATGATGTTCTCCAGGATGCCGCGGCCGCCGCGCCAGTCCTTCTTGGAGGGGCCATCCACGGTCTTCTGGGTGGCGGTGGCGGCATGCACGGTGGACATCAGGCCGCGCTTGATGCCAAAGGTGTCATGCAGCACCTTGGCCATGGGGGCCAGGCAGTTGGTGGTGCAGGAAGCGGCGGAGACGATGTTTTGACCCGCGTAGGTGTCGTGGTTGACGCCATACACGAACATGGGGGTGTCGTCCTTGGAGGGGGCGGACTGCACCACCTTCCTGGCGCCGGCGGCGATGTGCGCCTGGCAGGACTCGGTGGTGAGGAAGAAGCCGGTGCAATCGATGACGATGTCGGCACCCGCCTCGTTCCACTTCAGGTTGGCCGGGTCTTTCTCCGCTGTGAGCCGGATCTTCTTGCCGTTCACCACCATGCTGTTGCCGTCCAGACCGATCTCGCCGGGGAAACGGCCGTGCACGGAGTCGTACTTCAGCATGTAGCAGAGATAATCGGGGTCCAGCAGGTCATTGATGGCGACCACCTCCAGGTTGGGAAAATCCTTGGCGATGGCACGGAAGACCATGCGGCCGATGCGACCGAAACCATTGATGCCGACTTTGACTGCCATGTGAGTGCTCCTTGTATGGATAACGTGACGAAACCTCGGGTTACAGGACACCTTTCACGGTGTTGACCACATTCTCTACGGTGAAGCCGAATTCCTTGAACAGCTGGCCGGCGGGGGCGGATTCACCGAAGCGGTCCAGACCGATGACGGCACCGCGCAGGCCCACATACTTCCACCAGGCGTCGGTGACGCCGGCCTCGATGGCCACCTTGCGCACGCCGGGCAGCAGCACGCTGTCGCGATAGGCCTTGTCCTGCTTGTCGAAGGTGTTGGTGCAGGGCAGGGACACCACGCGTGCGGCAATGCCATCGGCCTTCAGGGCCGCCTGCGCCTTCAGGGCCAGCTCCACCTCGGAGCCGGTGGCGATGAGTACCACCCGGGCCTCGCCGTCGCTCTCGGAGAGGACGTAGCCACCCCTGCGGATGTCGGCGATCTGCGTGTCGCTGCGCTGAACGAAGGGCAGGTTCTGGCGGGAGAGCACCAGGCTGGTGGGGCCATCCGTCTTTTCCACGGCCGCCGCCCAGGCCACCAGGGTCTCGGTGGTGTCGCAGGGACGCCAGACGTGCATGTTGGGGATCATGCGCAGGGTGGCGGTCTGCTCCACGGGCTGGTGGGTGGGGCCGTCCTCGCCCAGGCCGATGGAGTCGTGGGTGAAGACGTAGATCACCCGCTGCTTCATCAGGGCGGACATACGCAGGGCGTTGCGGGCGTATTCGGAGAACATCAGGAAGGTGCCGCCGAAGGGCAGGATGCCGCCGTGCAGGGCCAGGCCGTTCATGATGTGGCTCATGCCGAACTCGCGCACGCCGTAGGAGATGTAGTTGCCGCCCGGGTTGCGGTGCAGGGTGTGGCAGCCGGGCCAGTTGGTGAGGTTGGAACCGGTCAGGTCGGCGGAGCCCCCCACGCGCTCGGGCAGGGTGGAGATCAGGCGCTCGATGGCCAGCTGGCTGGCTTTGCGGGTGGCTACGGTCTCGGCCTTCTCCAGGGTAGTGGCCATGGCCTTGGCGACGCGATCGGCCCAGTCGGCGGGCAGCCCGCCGGCCATGCGGCGCTTGAACTCGGCGGCCTCCGCCGGGAAGGCCTGGGCATACTCGGCGAACTTGTTGTCCCAGAGTTTTTCCAGACCCTCGCCTTTGGTCTTGGCATCCCATCCCTCGTAGACGTCCTGGGGGATGACGAAGGGCTCGTGCTTCCAGCCGATGTTCCTGCGGGTGTCTTCCACCTCGGTGGTGCCCAGGGCGGCGCCGTGCACGTCATGGGTGCCTTCCTTGTTGGGGGAGCCCTTGCCGATGATGGTCTTGCACTGGATCAGCACCGGCTTGTCGCTGGACTGCTTGGCCTGCTGCATGGCCGCTTCCACGGCGGCGAAGTCATGACCGTTGATGTTGCGGATCACGCGCCAGCCATAGGCCTCGAAACGACCGCACACGTCCTCGGTGAACCAGCCCTCGGTATGGCCGTCGATGGAGATGCCGTTGTCGTCCCAGATGGCGATGAGCTTGTTCAGCTTCCAGGTGCCGGCCAGGGAGCAGGCCTCGTGGGAGATGCCTTCCATGAGGCAGCCATCGCCCATGAAGACATAGGTGTGGTGGTTGACGATGTCGTGGCCGGGCCTGTTGAACTCGTGCGCCAGCAGCTTCTCCGCCAGGGCCATGCCCACGGCGTTGGTGATGCCTTGGCCCAGGGGGCCGGTGGTGGTCTCCACACCGGGGGCGTAGCCGTATTCCGGATGACCCGGGGTCTTGGAATGCAGCTGACGGAAGTTCCGGATGTCTTCCATGCTCAGGTCATAGCCCGTCAGGTGCAGCAGGGCGTAGATCAGCATGGAGCCGTGGCCGTTGGAGAGCACGAAGCGGTCCCGGTCCGCCCACTTGGGATTGACCGGGTTGTGGCGCAGGTGGTGGTTCCACACCACTTCTGCAATTTCCGCCATGCCCATGGGGGCGCCGGGGTGACCGGAATTGGCCTTCTGCACGGCATCCATCGCCAGGGCGCGGATGGCGTTCGCGAGGTCGGTACGTGTAGCCATGTTGTTGTTTCCTCGAAGAAAAAACCGTGTTTGCCCCGATCCGGGCGGAAAGTTCCGATTATCTATGAGGGCCCAGGGCAGAGCAAGGCGAGCAAGCCCCGGAAACTGGGCGCGGGGCCCGGGGCATGCGGCCCGTGGCCAGATTTTGTGCGGGACAGGCGCTCTAAGCGGGCGGAATTAAAATGTTTTTATCCTTGCGGATGCGGAGTTTATGACCCAGCCGCCCATGCCTCTTCCGTGCGCGCATCCAGAACCCAGTCCTTCCACTGCGCCAGCAGTTCCGGTGTCAGGGCAGCCAGCACGGAGCGGTTCCATGCGTCGTCGCCCTGGAAAGCCCCGCCGTGGATCAGACAGGAAGCGCCTCCCGCCTCGTGCAGGATGAGGCAGCCGGCGGCATGGTCCCAGAGCTTCTGCCCGCCGTGCATGTAGATATGCAGTCGGCCCGCCGCCACATAGCACCAGTCCAGGGTGCTGGCCCCCAGGTTGCGCTGCGAGCCGAAGGGGTGCTCCCTGGCCAACCGGCCCGCGAGCTGCCGATCGATGCGTTTCAGATCGATGCCGGCCATGCAGCGCTTCAGACGTGTGGGGGCCTGCTTCAGGGGCAGGCGTTCACCATTCAGATAGGCGCCCCGGTCGCGGATGGCATGGAAGGCTTCATCCATCGTCGGGTCGTAGACCACCCCCAGGATGCTCTCCCGCTGGCGGATGAGGGCCACCGATATGGCGAAAAAGGGCAGGCCGTTGACGAAATTGCTGGTGCCGTCGATGGGATCCACGCACCACAGTCCGTCATCGCCTGCTTCCCAGATCTCGCGTTGCTCCGCCTCGCTCATTTCCTCTCCCAGCACGGGGTAGGGAGCGATGGCCCGCAGGCGCCGGATCAGGGCTGTCTGTGCCGCCACATCCGCTTCCGTGAGGGTGCTGCCGTCCACCTTGCGTTCGTGGGCCACCTTCAGGTAGCGGGGCATGACTTCCTCGCGCCCCACTTCCCGGCAGGCGTCGATGACCTGCTCGAGCAGGGCCTTCAGGTCCGCCACTTGATGGAGCAGCCCATGCTTGGGATCTGATGCGCGGGTCCCCGCTGGGTACGGGCCACCTGTTGCATGGCCTCGAACAGATCCCGGCGCACGCCCTCGGGCGCGGTTTCCTTGCGGGATTCATCCAGGCGGCCCCGGTATTGCAGTTCCAGGTCCCGGTTGAAGCCGAAGAAGTCCGGGGTGCATACGGCGCCGTAGGCTCTGGCCACGGCCTGGGTCTCGTCCAGCACATAGGGCATGGGGAAATTCAGCTCCCGGGCCAGGCGCTGCATGTTGTCGAAGGAGTCCTCGGGATATTCCGTCGGATCGTTGGCCATGATGGCAATCGCGCCGATGCCCAGGGGCCGCAGGTCCTGCACGTCTCGCACGATGCGGTGGATGACTGCCTTGACATAGGGGCAGTGGTTGCAGATGAACATCAGCAAAAGGCCGTTGGGGCCGGTCACGTCTCCCAGGCCATAGGTCTTGCCGTCCACGCCGGGAAGGGAGAAATCCACCGCCTTCCAGCCGAAATCGCAGACGGGTGTCTCCATGCGTACCACGCTTGATTCTCCCGTTCGAGGTCAGGACCACGATAATACCATCCGCATCGTGCTCCCCTTCCGTTACGACCCATGCCACGCTTCCATTGCCCTCTGCCCCTGGCGCCGGATCGACGGGTGGTGTTGCCCGACGCGGTGGCACGGCATGCAGCGCGGGTCCTGCGTCTGCGGGACGGCCAGGGCGTGACCCTGTTCAATGGCGACGGGCATGAGTATCCAGGCATCCTGAGTCTGGCGGGTCGCGCCAGCGTCCACCTGCTGGCCCGGCTCTCGCCCCAGCGGGAATCCCCGCTGCGCATTCGCCTGGCGCAGGGCATCTCCAGCGGCGAGCGCATGGACCTCACCGTGCAGAAAGCCGTGGAGCTGGGAGTGGTCGACATCCAGCCCCTGATGATGCGGCGCACCATCGTGCGTCTGGCCGGAGACAAGCCGGAACGGCGCCGCGCACACTGGCAGGCGGTGGTGATCTCCGCCTGTGAACAGTGTGGCCGCAACCTCGTGCCGGAGGTGGCCGGCATCCGCGACTTCGATGCCTGGGGGCGGGCGTGGGCGGACGCACGGGATGGAAATCTAGGCCTGATGCTGGATCCTGCGGCGGCACGTGGTCTGGCCGATCTGCCCCGCCCGCGGGGTACGGTCACCCTGCTGGCGGGCCCCGAGGGCGGCTTCGAGGATACGGAACGAGCCCTGGCGGCAGAGGCAGGATTTCTGGCTGTCAGGCTGGGACCGCGCATCCTGCGCACCGAGACGGCGGCCCTCGCTGCCCTGGCGGCCCTGCAGGCCCTCTGGGGCGATTATACCTAGAGACATGCACACGCGATTCGGTCATTGTGTCGTCCGGCCGGCGCGCTTAACTTACGCACAATCAGCCCGTTGATCACGGTCGATCGAGAACGAGGAGTACGATCCATGCCCAAGCTGGCCGAGGCAGAAGCAACCGCCTTCGTACAATGGTTTCGTGCCGCCGCGCCCTATATCCATGCCTTCCGTGGCAAGACCTTCGTGGTGGCCTTTGGCGGTGATGCCCTGGCCGATGGCGGCTTCTCCGGTCTGATCTACGACTTCAACCTGCTCAACAGCCTGGGGGTGCGCCTGGTGCTGGTGCATGGTGTGCGGCCCCAGATCGTGGAACGTCTGCTGGCTCAGGGGGAAGAACCGCAATATGTGGCGGGGCTGCGGGTCACCGATGCGGACACCCTGGAACTGGTGAAGGATGCGGTGGGCTCGGTGCGCGTGGACATCGAAAGCATGCTCTCCGTGGGTCTGCCCAATACCCCCATGGCCGGGGCCGAGATCCGTGTGGCCTCCGGCAATTTCGTCACCGCCCGACCGGTTGGGGTGGTGGACGGCGTGGACCTGCAATTCACCGGCGAGGTGCGCCGGATCGCGGATTCCGCCATCAATGCCCGCCTGAATGCCGGCGAGATCGTACTGCTCTCGCCCCTGGGGTATTCCCTTACGGGGGAGGTGTTCAATCTGGCCCTGGAGGAAGTGGCCACCGCCGCGGCCATGGCCCTGCGCGCCGACAAGTTGGTCTTTCTGCTGGACCGGGGAGATTGCCGGGACGCCCAGGGGGAACACATCAGCCAGCTGACGGTGGCCGCCGCGCAGCGCATGCTCAAGGGCCTGCCGGAAGGCGATCTGAAGCTCTATCTGCCGCATGCCATACGCGCCTGCCGGCATGGTGTACGCCGCGTCCATCTGCTGGAGCGGACCCGGGATGGGGCCCTGCTGATGGAACTGTTCACGCATGCCGGCGTGGGCACCATGGTTTCAAGGGAGGCGGTGGAGAACGTGCGTCCCGCACGCATCGAAGATGTGGGCGGCATCCTGTCCATCATCGAACCCCTGGAGCAGGAGGGGGTACTGGTGCGTCGCTCGCGCGAGCGCCTGGAGCAGGAGATCGAACAGTTCTTCGTGGATGAGCTGGACGGTCGCATCGTCGGCTGCGTGGCCCTCTATCCCCTGGCCGAGACGCGCGCCGCGGAGATGGCCTGTCTGGCGGTGAACCCTGATTTTCGCCGTGCCGGCCGGGGTGACGCGCTGCTGGATGTGGCGGAGGATGCCGCCCTGAAGCAGGGCCTGGAACAGCTTTACGTGCTGACCACGCGTACGGCCCACTGGTTCATCGAGCGGGGCTTCAAGCCGGTTACCCCCGACGATCTGCCGGCGCCGCGCAAGGCCCTGTACAACTGGCAGCGGCGTTCCAAGGTGCTGCTCAAGTCCCTGCGGGATGGCTGATGGCCAGGCTGTTGCTGGTCTGCTGGCTGGCGCTGTTTCCTGGACTGGCCGCCGCCGATGCGTTTTTGATCGGTGTGCACCCCATGCACAGCATGCGCATGCTGGTCGAGCGTTTCGAGCCGCTGCGCGCCTACCTGGAGACCCGCCTGGGACGCCCCGTGCACGTGGAGAGCGCGGTGGACTTCAAGGCGTACTTTCGGCGCACGCTGGAGGGTGACTTCGATCTGGCCATCATCCCGGCCCATCTGGCGCGCATCGCACAGAAGGACAGGGGGTTCCAGCCCCTCGTCCAGTTTCTGCCCGACAACGATGCCCTGCTGGTGTGTGATACCGCTCGTCCGCTGAGCCGGCCGGAGCTTCTGCGCCACAGGCGGCTGGCGGTCATCGACCCCCTGGCGGTGACGGTCATGGCCGTTCTCGGCCGGCTGAGCGCCCAGGGGCTGGAGGCCGGCCGGGATTTCAGCGTGGCGACCTACCATTCACACGCCGGTGTGGCCCAGGCGCTGACGTCCGGTCAGGCCATGGCCGGCGTGACCACCACACATGCCATGCAGCAGATCCCCGATGCGCTGCGCGGTCGGTTGCGGGTGGTTGCGCGTCTCACCGAGATCCCCTCCTTCGTGGTCCTGGCGAAACCGGCCCTTCCGCCCGCGCAGGTCAGGCGGTTGCGCGAACTGCTGCTGGCCTTCTCCCGCAGCAGGGTGGGACAGGCATTTCTTCGGGGGATCGCCTTCTCCGCCTTCGCGCCCGCCGAGGAAAGGCGCCTGCGCCACGTGGATGGCTACCTCGCGGCGACACGAAAGGCCCTGGCGCCATGAGCGGCCGTGCATGCTGGCGCCCCGCCGACTGGCCCCTGTGGGTCAAGCTCACCCTGGCCGTGCTCCTGCTGGGTGGGGGGATGGTGGCCATGTTGCTGACCTGGACGCTCGCGCAGACCGGCCAGGAGATGGCCAGACGGGGCCAGCAACGGGTGGAGTCCTATGTGCCCCTGCTCAACGCCGCGCTGGGAGGGCCCCTCATGCAGCGGGACTACGGTGGGCTGCAGGCCATTCTCGCCGAGGCGCGCAGCGCGCACGGCTTCGCCTATCTGGTGGTACTGGATCGGGAAGGGCGCAGGGTGGCCGGCACCGGCCTGTCTTCCGGGCAGGCCCTGCCGGCCCTCAATCCCACCTTCGTGGATGACGCCGCCGACCATGTCTTCGATACGGTCCAGGACATCCACGTGGCGGGAAGGCCCTACGGCCACCTGCGCTATGGCATCGACACGCGCTTCCTGGCGGAATCCAGGAAGCGCATCATGCGTACCGTCCTGTCCGTGGGTCTGGGGTCCATGGTCCTGGCCATCCCGCTCTTTGCCCTGCTCGGCTATGGCCTGACCCGGCGCCTGGCGCGCCTGACCCAGGCCAGCCGGGACCTGGCCACGGGTCGTGTCAATGGTTCTCTGCCCGAGCCGGGCCGGGATGAGGTCGGGCAATTGACTCGGGCCTTCCAGGAGATGTCGCGCCAACTCCTGGCCCGCCTGAAGGAAACCCATACCAGCCAGCAGCGCTTCCATGCCATCGCCAATTTCACCTACGACCTGGAGCTTTGGATCAACCCCGAATCCCAGGCCATTTGGGTCAATCCTTCCGTCGAGCGCATGACCGGCTACACGCCGGAGGAATGCCTGAACATGGCGGAATTTCCCCTTTGCCTGGTGTTGCGGCAGGACAGGGCCGATGCGCGGAGGCGCTTCGCCGAAGCCCTGCGGGGCAGCACCGGCGCGGGTTACCAGTTTCGCATGCGGCGCAAGGATGGCAGCCATTTCTGGGCCTCCGCCAACTGGCATCCCATCTACGGAAACAAGCGGCAATACCTGGGTCTGCGCGCCAGTATCCGCGACGTGTCCGAGCTGAAGGCCTCCGAGCAGCGCGCCCTGGCATACCTGGCGGCCACCGAGACCGAGCGCGCGCGCATGATGGCCCTGCTGTCCGCCATGAACCTGGGCATCCTCTTCGTCGGCCAGGATGGCCGGGCGCTGTACCACAACCCCGCCTTCACGCGGCTGTGGGCCTTCGCCGATAAGCGAGAGCTGTCCGGCACACCGGTACGCGATCTCTTCTGCGGGGAGGACAGCGTGCTGGTGGAGCGGGACCGCTACCTGCGGCATGTGGATGCGGCCCTGGACTCGCGCGTGGGTGCCGAGCCCGTGGAGTTTTCCCTGCGAGACGGGCGCGTGGTGCACCAGACGAGCTTCCCGGTATGTGATGGGGAGGGGCGTTTCGCGGGCCATCTGTGGGTTTTCGAGGACGTGACCCGGGAGCGCCAGACCGAATCCCAGCTCCTGTATCTGGCGGAGCGGGATGCCCTCACCGGGCTGTACAACCGGCATCGCTTCCAGCTCGAGCTGGAACGTCTGCTGGCCGAGTCCAGCCGGCACGGATATGCCTTCGCCCTGCTCTATTTCGATCTCGATGAATTCAAGGCCATCAATGACCATTTCGGACACAAGGCAGGCGATAGCCTGCTCATACGGGTGGGTGGCGAGGTTTCGGGCCTCACCCGGCGTCACGAGATGTGCTTTCGCCTGGGTGGAGACGAGTTCGCCGTGCTCATGCCCAATTCCGATGAAGCCCAGGCAGGAGTCCTGGCGGAGCGCATCGTCTGCGCCATTTCCCAGATCCCCTTCCGCTTCGAGGAGCAGGTGCTGCGCATCTCTTCCAGCCTGGGCATAGCCCTGTATCCCGCCCATGCGGTGGACCTGGAGCAACTGGTGGTCCGGGCGGACACGGCCATGTACCAGGCCAAGCAGGCGGGCAAGAACGCCTGGCGCCTGTATCGCCAGGAGCTGGACAACACCGCGGGGCTGGTCGATCGCCTGTCATGGAACGATCGTCTGGGCCGGGGTCTCGAACGGGACTTGTTCGAGCTGCATTTCCAGGGGGTCTACCATACGTCGAGCCGGGAACTGGCGCATCTGGAGGCCCTGATCCGATTGCGTGACGAGACCAGTGGCGAACTGGTGCCGCCGGGCCGCTTCATCCCCATGGCGGAGAAGAGCAACCGCATCCTGGAGATCGATCGCTGGGTGCTGCGGCGGGTGGTGTCCCTGCTGGCCCGCCGGGCGCACGCGCCACGCATCGCCGTGAACATTTCCGGCCGCTCCTTCGACGATCCGAGCCTGCCGGGCCATATTACCGATCTGCTGCGTGAATACGCCGTGGCGCCGGCGCGACTCATCGTGGAGATCACCGAAACCGCCGCGGTCTCGGACCTGACGGATGCCGAACGTTTCATCGAGGCCTTGCGTCTGGTCGGCTGTAGCGTTTGCCTGGACGATTTCGGCACGGGCTTTGCGTCCTTTGCCTATCTCAAGCATATCCGCGTGGATACCATCAAGCTGGATGGCATGTTCATCCGCAATCTGCCGCATGATGTGGATAACCAGGTATTCGTGCGTGGCATGGTGGAGGTGGCGCGCGGGCTGGGCAAGACCACCGTGGCCGAATGCGTGGAGGACGCGGCCACGCTGGATTTACTGGCTATCCTGGGGGTGGACAAGGCCCAGGGCTTCTTCCTCGATCGGCCCCAGGCCTGCCACCCCGCACTTTTTCCCGGAGAGGATGAATGAATGAGCGTACCCATGCACGGATCGTGGCCTGCCTGCAGGAACTCGATCGTGCCCTGGCCGATCACGCCAAGTGGATGGCGCGGGTGAACCGGCAGCTCATCTGCGGCGGAGAAGGTGATGCCGACGACCTGGCAGCCGATGCGCACCAGCGTTGTGCCTTCGGCACCTGGTTCCACGGTGCCGGCAAAGACGGTCTGGAGGGGGAGGCCGACTACGCGGCCATTGCCGCTGCGCACGAATCCATGCACAGCATTACCCGCCATCTGCTGCTGGCCAAGGTCGCGGGAGCGCCCATTGCCGCCGAGGACTACGACGCCCTGGTGGCGGTAGCCGCGCGTTTTCGGCAACTGCTGCGGCAGCTCGAACAGCGGCTCATGGAACACATGGGGGCCGTGGACAAGCTTACCGGCGTATGGAACCGGCAGGCCGTGCATCTGCGTCTGCTTGAGGAGGTAGAGCGCATCCAACGCACGCGTCAGCCCTGTACCCTGTGCTATGTGGATCTGGACGACTTTGCCCGACACAACGAATTGCTGGGGCAAAAGGGCGGAGATGAACTCATTCAGAGCGTGGCGGCCTTTTTCAAGGCGCGCTTGCGCGGCTACGACACCCTGTTCCGGGTGAAGGGCGAGGAGTTTCTGCTGTGCCTGCCCAATACCGACCTGCGCCAGGCCGCCGTCATGATCAACCGCCTGCGTGAGGAGCTGGCTGCGACGTCATTCAGCCTGGCGGGCGGACCCGTGCGACTGACCGCATCCATAGGCGTGGTGCCCCTGGACCCGGTTTTTTTCATTGACGAGACCCTGGAGCAGGCGGAGCGGGCCCAGATCATTGCGCAGCGCCGAGGCGGCAACAGCGTGTGCGTTTGGCACGAAGGCCCCACGGATGCCCAAAGGCGGGAGTGAGGAGGGAATGCGGGCGCGTGTCTGCCGCGAAGTCCGGGTGTCCGTGGATTGGCGCGAGGCCCCGCCTGTGTTTTCGTCTCCAGACGGGCCGGATTTCCGCTATCCGTCCTTCCTTCTGTTGCACAGCGGACCATCCTGCATGGACGGGTCCTGTGCCGCGTGGCCGAGGACCAAGTAAAGGCGCGTGCGGTTGTGGAACACCCCGGTCTGCACGAATGCCGTCATCCCGACCCGTGCCGCACCCGGGTCTTGCAGTCGCGGTGACGTGCGAAGCCGTGCTCATCGCAGCATCATGGTGTCGCCGGCCCGGCGCCCGTGAAGGGTAAACTCGTGCACGGACCATTTGCCGTAGGGAGGCCGCGATGAAACGCAAACTGGCTGCGGGTCCGGGTGCGGACAAGATTGCGCGCCCCCGTCTGCGGGTGCTGCTGGGCGAGAGCATCGCCATTGGTCCGGGCAAGGCCGCGTTGCTGGAGGCCATCGCCCGCAACGGTTCCATCTCCGCGGCGGCGCGCGCCAATGGGATGTCTTACCGCCGGGCCTGGAACATGGTGGACACCATGAACAAGTGTTTCATCTCGCCGCTGGTGGATACCAGCGCGGGCGGCAGGCATGGAGGCGGTGCCTGCCTGACCGATCTGGGGCGCGAGGTGCTGGCCAGTTACCAGGCAATGGAAATCAAGGCCGCGTCCACGCTGGCACGCGAATTCAAAGACTTCGAGCGTTTCCTGGCGGCACCCGGACAGGCGGCTTCTGCCGGCTGATCCCTTGCGTTGACGTTAGTCAAGGACAGGCCGGACGCTATATACAACCATGCATTACGCATGGGACGATAATGTGTGGATGTCGTCAATTTATTGCTTATCGTTATGCATGTACATATATATCGCTCGGGAAAGGGAGGGCTTGCCGATGGGCGGCGGCAGTGGAGCCCCGCCAGCCATGATCGGGATGGTGTTCTGTACCCATCCCGCGCGCTGACCTGCGTCGTTCCGGCGTGTACGCGAACGCCGGACGCGTTACGTGCGCAAGCTGAAATCCATCGAGCCGGTGGCGCTCGATGATCGGCGCGGGAACGTTTCAACAGGGGATGACCATGACAGAGGAGTTCCGCTGTGGATGTCGCGGAAAACCGCGACCGCTGCCCGATAGGCTCGATCGTGACGGCTGGTCCCCGAGATGCCAGGGTTGCGGTGTCCGGGCCCGGGCATACCGCAATGTCACGGGCAAATCCCCGGGTGGCCTGAAACGCAGGGCCTCAACCATGAACACGTCCTTCATGCGCTGGATATCCCATGTCTAGCCTGCTGCGAGAAATCGAGGCCGATGTGCTGGAACGGCTTGGCCCGGCCGTGGCCGACCTGACCATCGAGCGGGCCGTGCTCGGGCTGTTCTTTGTCGGTGTGAAGCTGAGCAACGATGTGGCCGGCATGTGCGCCACGCCGCTGAAGGCGGTGCCTCAGGCGGTGTGCTGCCCCAGTTCCGCACAGGCCATGCCGGCGCCCGGCAAGGTGCGTGGACGGCCCGTCCGCCAGGCGCTGGAGGATCTGTATCGCGGTGGCCCGTTGCGGCGCGCGCTGGCCATCGCCACGCTGAACGCCCTGGTGGAGACGGTCTGGCGGAAACTTGGCTCGCCGGATGGGATCCTCGCGCGCGAAGGGGACGCCTTGGCCGCGTTGCGTGTCGATCCACACCACCATGTCGTCCTGGTGGGTGCGTTCCCGCCCTACATGCGCGAATTCATTCGAGAGGAACGGTCATTCCATGTGCTCGAACTGGATGCATCGGTTCTGAAACCCGAGGAACTGCCGTTCTTCGTGCCGGCCAGCCAGGCGGCGGACACGGTGCCCCATGCGCACGCGCTGGTGGTGACCGGAACCACGCTGATCAACGACACCCTCGATGGCCTGCTCGATCTGGCCCGCCCTGGCACGGAAATCGCCGTGATTGGTCCCACGGTCCCGCTCTTGCCTGGTCCCTTCGCCCGGCGCGGCGTCCGAGTCATGGGCGGCGTGCGCGTCACCGAGCCGGACACCTTGCTGGACTGCCTGGCTGAAGGCGGTTCCGGATATCACGTCTTCGGCAAATCGGCGCAACGGGTCACCCTGCGCGTCGAGCAAAGAACGCCGCCGTGTCTCACCCACTCCGGCTTTTGTCCCCGCTTCCACTAACTCTCCAATTTCCAAGGACTCTTGTCATGCGCCCCAAGTCGCTGCGCAGGCTTCCAGCCCTGCTGGCCTGCCTGTTCACCCCCATCCCCCCCACGCTGGCGGCGGACCCGGTATTTCAGCTGGGTACAATCCAGGTGATCGGCACGAGGCCGGAACTGGGTGAAATCGCCCCGGAACAGGTTTCATCCGTGGTCAGCCGCGACGAAATCCAGACCTACAATCGGGAGACGGTGGGCGACGCGGTGAATCTGCTTTCCGGCGTCACGTTGAGCAGGAATTCGCGCAACGAGCTGACCGTGTACCTGCGCGGCTACGACCCTCGCCAGGCGCCGTTGTTCATCGACGGCATTCCGGTCTATGTCCCCTACGACGGCTATGTGGATTTCGGCCGCTTCGATACCGCCGACCTGGCCGCCATCCAGGTGGCCAAGGGGTTCAGTTCGGTGGTCTATGGCCCCAATACCCTGGGCGGCGCCATCAACCTGATTTCGCGCAAGCCCAGCAAGACCTTCGAAGGCGACGCCGGCATCGGCCTCGGTGAAGAAGGCGCCCGCCGGGCCTCGGTCAACCTGGGCAGCAACCAGGGTAACTGGTACGTCCAGGCCGGTGTCGCCTATCGGGAAGCCGACGGCTTCAGCCTGTCGGACGACTTCAAGCCCACCGGGACGGAAGATGGCGGGCGGCGCGACAACGCCTATTACAAGGACAGCAAAGCGACGCTGAAACTGGGCCTCACCCCCGGTGGTGGCGACGAATACGCCCTGACCTATACCAAGCAGAACGGTGAGAAGGGGCAGCCGCCCTCCACCGTCCCGACGGCGCGCTACTGGCAATGGCCCTACTGGGACAAGGAAAGCCTCTATTTCGTCTCGCGCACCGGCCTGGGTGTCCATGAGACCCTGAAGCTGCGGCTTTACACGGACAAATTCGACAACGAAGTCGACACCTATACCGACAGCACCTACACCACCCTGAAGACATCCGGTTCCGGCAGCGTTAGCACGGGACGCAGCATTTACCACGATAAAACCATCGGTGGCTCGGTTGAGCTGGAGTCGCGCCGTTTCAGCGGCCACACCCTGCGCCTCGTGGGGCATTACAAGAGCGACCGACACGAGGAGAGGGACGGCAACAACCTGCTCAACGCCGACTTCGAGGATACCTTGCGCTCCCTCTCCATCGAAGACGGCATCACCCTGGGTGACAAGACCTTGCTCTCCCTGGGCCTTGCCCACCACGAGCTGGCCCCGGACAAGGTTTATAAATCCGGCCCCGGTCCGGCTTACGCATTGCCCGACAAGCAAACCTCGACTGATCCGCAAATCGGTCTTTTCCACGACCTTTCCCCGGCAGCGCGTCTTTACGCCACGGTTGCCGAGAAAACGCGTCTGCCCACGCTCAAGGATCGCTACTCCGCACGCCTGGGCAATTTCATCCCAAATCCGGACCTTGGGCCGGAGCAGGCGCGCAACTACGAAATCGGTTACCAGGGGCAACCCTGGGCTGGCGCCACGGCTGAGGCCGCCCTGTTCTGGAACGATATCCAGGACAAGATTCAGGAAGTGCGCCCCAATCCGGCATTGAATTGCTCGGCTACCAACCAATGCCAGATGCAGAACGTTGGCAAGGCACGCATCAAGGGCGTCGAGCTTGGTCTGAAAACGCCGCTGGGCACGCAGTGGGAGATCGGCGGCAACGTGACCTGGATGGATGTGAAAAACCTCAGTGATCCCACGGTCAAACTGACCGGTATCCCCGAAACCAAGATCATATTGCACGCCCTCTGGCGGCCGGTCGCCAGCGTGGATCTGATCGCCTTCGCCGAGCACGACGGCGGCCGCTGGGCCACCAACACGGTCAAGCTCGATGGCTTCGCCACCCTCAACCTGAAGGCGGTCTGGCGGCCCATGAAAGATCTGTCCGCCGAGGCGGGGGTGAGCAACGTAACCGACAAGAACTACGAACTCGACTACGGCTTCCCCGCCGCCGGTCGCATGTGGTTCGCCAACCTGAATTACCGCTTCTAGGGCCGGGTCGGATATGCGTGGCCTTCGCCCCTATGCTTTGGTGCGCGGCGTCAATGACGTGGCCTCGGCGGTGGCGCTCCGCCTGCATGAGGCCGGCTACGCCGTGGTGTTGGAGGAATCCCCAGCGCCGGCGGTAACACGGCGCGGCCAGTCCTTTGCCGATGCGTTGTTCGAGGGTGTGGCCCAGCTGGCAGGCGTCATGGCCCGACGTGAATCCGATGTGGCCCATTGGGCGCGCAACGGCGCCCATGACATCGCGGTCTGCGCGTTGCCTCTCGATGCGATTCTCGCGGCTCTGCAGCCCGAGGTGCTGGTGGATGCGCGCATGAGAACACGCGCCATACCCGAGTCTCAGCGCGGCCGGGCGCCCCTGGTGATCGGCCTGGGGCCCAGTTTCGTCGCGGGCGGCAATGTCGACCTGGCGGTCGAAACGGCTTGGGGAGGCGGCTCGGGGCAGGCACTCAGCCACGGCCGAAACGATGAAGCGGTGTCGGAAGGCAGCCGTGTCTTCGGTGTGGCCGAGCGCCCGGCGCGCATTGCCGCGGGCGTTCAACGTGCCCTGCTCGCCCGGTTCGGCTTGTTGCCCTTGGGGCGGGCCGCCATTGCCGGCGTGCTGCGCAACGCCCAGGCAGGGGAGCTTTCCCTGTATGCCTGCACCCTGGGCCTGAACCAGCGGGGGTACCGTGACATGCTCGAGACTTGCTTGCCCGGTGCCGCGGCCGAGATCCCGGACATTTCGCCGGCTTACATGCTGTGCTTGGCGCAAACCCCCGCATTGTTCGACCCGCTTGCGCGTCTGATCGAAGCGCACCAAGCCCCTGATATGGGCGGGCGTCCGGCTCGCTGGCTGGCCCGCGCCATCGCGGCTGCGGGGTTTGGCCAGCGTCATCTGTGGCAGGACCTGGGCTTGTCCTGCCGCGCCGAGACCAGCCGGCTCATCGCCCTACATTTCCCGGCCCTGGCGGAGGGCAACCACGCCGACCTGAAATGGAAGCGCTACCTGTTCCAGACCTTGGGCCGGGAGCTGGGCATTGCCGACCTGAATCCCCCCGCTTGCGGCGGTTGCGACAGCTACGCCACCTGTGTTGGAGCCGCCCCATGAACCGCCGAGTGTTTCTCGCCAACCTGGCCGCACTGCCCTGGGCGACCTGTTTCGCCGAGTCGACGGTACCCCGGAAATTCTTTGTCTTCGGCCAGTTGCCGCCACCCGGGCGGATCAGGCGGGTGTTCGCCGCCGGGGCCCCGGCGGCCGTGCTGGCCTATGTGCTGGTCCCCGACAAGCTCATGGGCTGGCCGTGGCCTTTGTCCGACGAGGCGCGCGCGTTGCTCGCGCGCGGGCAGCGCGACCTGCCCATGCTCGGACGCCTGGCCGGGCGCGGCAGCACGCTGCCGTTGGAAAGGCTCGTCGCTCTGAAACCCGACCTCATCATCGACGCCGGCACCGTGGATGAAACCTACTTTTCCCTCGCCGAGCGGGTGGCACGGGAGACGCGCATCCCCTATGTGCTGGTGGACGGGCGGCTGGCCGACAGTCCGCGTCAACTGCGCGACTGCGGTGGACTGCTGGGCGCGGCGGAACGCGGCGAGCGGCTCGCGCGCTTCGCCGAATCGACCTTGCTCTCTTGTCGGGACGTGCGCCCGCAAGGCCGACCGAAGGTCTATCTCGCGCGCGGCGCCGACGGGCTGGAAACGCCACTTCCGGGTTCGGTCAATGGTGAATGCATCGAGGCCGCCTGTGGCGTCAATGCCGCCCCGCCGTCGGGTGTCGGCGGACTGGCGCGGGTCTCGCCGGAACAGGTATTGGCCTGGGCACCGGACGTCATCGTCACCCAGTACCCGGAGTTTCATGCCCGCGCCCGCGAGGACGCCTTCTGGAAGCGCCTGCCGGCGGTCAGAAACGGCCGGCTCCACCTGGTCCCCAGCCAGCCCTTCGGCTGGTTGGATGGTCCTCCCGGCGTCAACCGGCTGATCGGCGTGCGCTGGCTCGCCTCGCGCCTGCATGGCCACGACGACGGCATCGACTGGGTGGGCCAGGCCCGGGATTTCCACCGCCTCTTCTACGGCCACGCGCCTGAACAGGATCAACTTGCGCGTCTGCTGGCCGGAGTCTGACCGTGCGGCTGTTTTTCCTGCCCGATCGTTTCGTGCTGATGGCGGTATTCACGCTCACCGCACTGCTCGCTGCCTTTGCGTTCGGCCCCTATCCGCTGTCGCCCGGTGATGTGCTGCGCGCGTTGCGGGCCGGGCCATGGGCGGAAAACGACACCGCCGTGGTGGTCTGGAACCTGCGGCTGCCGCGCATTGCCGCCGGGTTCCTGATCGGCGCGGCGCTATCGGCGGCCGGGGCTGCCTATCAGGGCATGTTTCGCAACCCCCTGGTGTCGCCCGACATCCTCGGTGTTTCCGCTGGCGCGGGGCTGGGGGCCGCACTGGCCATCCTGATGGGGTTCTCGCTGCTGTGGGTGCAAGGCCTGGCCTTCTGCGGTGGGTTGCTGGCCGTGGGCACGGTCTATTTCGTCGCCGGGCTGGTGCGTCGCCACGATCCGGTACTGGTGCTGGTGCTCGCGGGCGTGGCCGTGGGCACGCTGTTTTCCGCCGGGATTTCGCTGGCCAAGGTGCTCGCTGACCCGAGCGTGCAACTGCCTTCCATCACCTTCTGGCTGCTGGGCGGGCTCAATGCCGTCACGACCGGGGATCTTGCCCTGGCGGCGCCGCTGGTGGTCGCCGGATTGTTGCCCATGTTGCTGCTGCGCTGGCGGGTGAACCTTCTCTCGCTCTCCGACGAGGAAGCGGCCGCGTTGGGAGTGAATGTGTCGCGATTGCGCGCCACCCTGATCGTCTGCGCAACCTTGATGACCGCTGCCGCCGTGGCGGTCGCCGGCATTGTCGGCTGGGTCGGCCTGGTGGTGCCCCATGCCGCGCGGCTGCTGGTGGGGCCGGAGTTCTCGCGGCTGCTCCCGGCCGTGTTGTTGCTGGGTGGTGGTTTCGTGATCGCCGCCGATACCCTGGCCCGCTCGGCCACCGCCATCGAACTGCCGCTGGGCATCCTGACCGCCCTGGTCGGCGCGCCCGTCTTTCTTGTCCTGCTGGCAAGAAGCGGCCGGACGACATGAGCTTGCTCGAGGCGCGCGGCTTGGCCATCGGTTACCGGGGCCGTCGGGTTGGCGGGGACATCGACCTGTGCGTGGCCACCGGGGAAGTGCTGTGCCTGCTCGGGCCCAATGGAGGTGGAAAAACCACGCTGTTTCGCACCCTGCTGGGCGTGCTGCCGCCGCTGGCCGGGGTGGTGACCATCGCCGGTCGTCCCCTGCGCGACTGGTCGCGACTGGAGCTCGCCCGACAGATCGGCTATGTGCCCCAGGCTCACGCGGGATTGTTCGCGTTTACCGTGGAGGATGTGGCGTTGATGGGGCGCACGGCGCGCATGGGGCGCTTTTCCAGTCCTTCGCCGCAGGATCGTGCCGCTGTCGGGGTGGCGCTGGCTCGCCTCGGCATCGCCCATCTGGCCGGACGAATCTATACGGAAATCTCGGGAGGCGAGCGTCAGCTCGTGCTCATCGCCCGGGCGCTGGCCCAGGAGGCGAAGATGCTGATCCTGGACGAGCCTACCGCCAGTCTGGATTTCGGCAACCAGTTGCGTGTGCTCGGGGAGATCGAACGGCTGAAGCGGGATGGCATCGCCATCCTCATGTCCACCCACCAGCCGGAGCATGCTTTCAAGGTGGCCGACCGGCTTGCCTTGCTGAAAACGGGTCAGATCGTCGCCCAGGGCATGGCTCGGGCAACCGCCACACCTGAACGGCTGGCGGTGCTCTATGAGGCCGATGTCGCCGCCGTCGCCGCTTGCCTCCCCGCTACAAGGGGTAAACCATGAACCCGGCCACGCCCTTGCCGGCAACCCTGATCGGGGACGTTTGCCGGGATGTCGGTCCGGCGCTGATCCTGCTCACCGGGACACGAAGCGCAGGCAAGACGCGCTGGTGCGGGGAACTGGTCCGGACGGCCCGCGCCGCCCGGCTCCATGTCGCCGGACTGCTTTCGCCGCCGGTGTTCGAGGGAGGCCGCAAGACCGCCATCGACCTGGTGGATTTGACGACGGGTGAGCGGCGTCGCCTTGCCGAACGCCCGTCTCCCGGACTGACCGGTATGGCAGGGCTGGGCTGGCGCTTTGATTTGGCGGTGCTCGCCTGGGCCAATGCCCGCCTGGCGCGGCTGGCAGCCTGCGATCTTTTGGTCATCGATGAGCTGGGTCCACTGGAATTTCGTGGTGAGGGTGGTTTCGCGGCGGCGTTCACGCAGCTGGATGCGCGCCGGTATCGTCTTGCCGTCGCCGTGGTGAGGCCGGAGTTGCTTCATGCAGCACAAATCCGCTGGCCCTGGTGTTCGGGCATTTTTGCAACGAAGGATCGAACATGAGTCCCAGGCATCGATTCCTTCCACCTCCACCCCGGTTTTTCCCCGGTCAGCGTTGGGTCAACATCGGCCTTCGTTGTGCCCATCTGCTGGGGATCGCCGGCATCGGCGGCGGCTTTCTGTCCAACCTGCCGGAAACACAGTGGCTGCCATTCTGGCATCTTGCCCTTGCCAGCGGCGGCCTGCTCGCCCTGCTCTATGTCTGGACCGATGCCGCCTGGCTGCTGCAACTGAAAGGGCAGGTCATTCTGCTCAAGGTGGTCCTGCTTGTTCTGGCCGCGCGTTTTCCCGCCTGGCGGGCCGAGGCCTTCTCCCTGGTCATCGTCCTTTCCGGGTTCTTCTCCCATGCCACCTCGCGGGTGCGCGGCTATGCCTGGGGGAGGAAGGTGCGGGCCTGCGGCTCCGCCGTGGTGGTGGAGCCGCGGCGATGAGAGCCCCCACCCAGCCGTACGTAGCGGGCGCTCACCCTCCTTCGGGGAGGAGGTCGTGCGGCGACCGGGGAGGGCGTCCAGCAAGCATTCACGCCATCGGCCTCGGCCGCCTCTACCGCGAACACATGACGGGTGCCGGTGGCCAGCAGAAATCCACGGAAACCCGATGCGAGGGTGACCTCGGCACCCACGGCAACTCGACCCTTGCACCGATGCTCGGGGACCATGCGGATGGCCCCATCACGGTAGACCTCGATGCGGAGTAGGTTCGCGTACATGTCCATACCTCCAGCGATCCTGGCGTGCGCGCCCGCTTGCCGGCAACGGCATCGCCGATCCGGTGCGGCCTGGTCTGACAGGCACCGCCGAGATCAAGCAATGCGTCACGACCGCCTCGGCCGGCATGGACGCCGCCCGGCCGGGGCAGCGCGTCACCGTGGGGGCGGACAAGGCTTATGACACGCAGGGCTTTGTGAAGGCGTGCCGCGAGATGAACGTGACGCCGCACGTCGCCCAGAATACCGCCCGAGCCGGCGGCAGCGCCAT
>JAKQCX010000011.1 GCA_029558905.1 Pseudomonadota bacterium | reverse complement strand
GGTGATGCCTGGGGACAACGTGAGCATGACGGTGGCGCTGATCGCCCCGATTGCCATGGAAGACGGCCTGCGCTTTGCCATCCGCGAAGGCGGCCGTACCGTGGGCGCCGGCGTGGTGGCCAAGATCATCGAATAGACGGGCCTCGCAAAATGTGAAAAGGGCGGATACAATCCCGCCTTTTCCGGTTCTGGAAACAAGCATGCAAAATCAAAAGATTCGGATACGTCTGAAGGCCTACGATTACAAGTTGATCGACCAGTCGGCCATGGAGATCGTGGACACCGCCAAGCGCACGGGTGCCTTGGTCAAGGGCCCCGTCCCGCTGCCGACTGCGTTCGAGCGCTTCGACATTCTGCGTTCGCCGCACGTGAACAAGACCTCGCGCGACCAGCTTGAGATCCGTACCCACAAACGCCTGATGGACATCATCGACCCCACCGACAAAACGGTGGATGCACTGATGAAGCTGGACCTGCCGGCAGGTGTGGATGTCGAAATCAAGCTGCAGTAAACCGGCACATCACGGCGAGGAACGGCCTACGGTTCCGATTGTGTAGCGCCGGCCAATTGCAGTCGGCACCTTTCTAGAAGGGAAATAGAAATGAGTCTAGGCCTTGTCGGTCGCAAGATCGGCATGACCCGCATTTTCACGGATGACGGTGTTTCCGTCCCGGTGACAGTGCTGGACGTGTCGAACAACCGCGTCAGCCAGGTGAAGGTGGCAGAAACGGACGGCTACTCTGCTCTCCAGGTGGCCTACGGTACACGCAAGCCCAGTCGTTTGACCAAGGCGGTGGCTGGTCATCTGGCCAAGGGAGGCGTGGATGCTGCCGCGGGCATGGTGGAATTCCGTGTCAGTGGGGCCTTGCTTGCCCAGTACCAGCCGGGTGCCGTGATCAGTGTGGAAATTTTCCAGGTCGGTCAGACCGTGGATGTGTCAGGCATTACCCAGGGCAAGGGCTTCGCAGGCACCATCAAGCGCCACAATTTTGGCTCGCAGCGTGCCTCTCACGGCAACTCGCGTTCGCACAATGTGCCTGGTTCTATCGGCATGGCACAGGACCCGGGTCGGGTCTTCCCCGGGAAAAAGATGTCCGGCCATATGGGGGCCGTGAAGCGCACCATCCAGAACCTGGAAGTCGTGCGTGTGGATGCGGAACGTGGCTTGCTGTTGGTGAAGGGTGCGGTACCCGGCTCCAGAGGCGGGGACGTAGTGGTGCGTCCGGCCGTGAAGGGAGCTGTGTGATGGATCTCAGGATCATTAATGACAAGGGCCAGGACGCGGGCGTGGTCAATGCCGCGGACAGTGTGTTTGCACGTGCCTATAACGAGGCCCTGGTGCATCAGATCGTGACGGCCTACCTCGCCAACGCCCGTACCGGTAACCGCGCCCAGCTGACACGTGCCGAGGTGCGGCACAGCACGAAAAAACCGTATCGCCAGAAGGGTACCGGCCGTGCGCGCGCGGGCATGACTTCCTCGCCCCTGTGGCGTGGCGGTGGCCGGGCCTTCCCGAACAAGCCGGATGAGGATTTTTCGCAGAAGGTGAACCGCAGGATGTACCGTGCCGGCATGGCCAGTATCCTGTCCCGCCTGGCCCAGGACGGGCGTCTCTCCGTGGTGGAAAGTCTGGATGTGGATGTACCGCGTACACGTGTCCTGGCCGGGAAGCTCAAGGACATGGGAATTAACGAGCGCGTACTGATCATCTCCCCTGTCGTGGACGACAATCTCTGGCTGTCCGCCCGTAACCTGCATACCGTGCTGGTGCTGGAGCCTCGGCAGGTCGATCCGGTGAGCCTGATTCGCTACGACCGTGTGCTCATGACCCGGGAAGCGCTCAAGTCTTTCGAGGAGATGTACGCATGAACGCCGCGCCGATGCAGGAGGAGAGGCTGTTGCAGGTCATCCTGGCCCCGATCATCTCCGAGAAGGCCACCATGCTGGCCGACAAGCAGGAGCAGGTGATCTTTCGTGTGGCCCCGGACGCCACCAAGCCCGAGATCAGGGCGGCGGTGGAACTGCTTTTCAAGGTGGAGGTCAAGGATGTGCAGGTCACCCGGGTCAAGGGCAAGAACAAGCGCTTCGGCCGTTTCTTTGGCCGCCGACCCGACTGGAAGAAGGCCTATGTCTGCCTGAAGCCGGGTCAGGAACTGAACTTCGCCGCAGGAGAATAGATCATGCTGGTCAAAGTCAAACCCACGTCCGCCGGCCGCCGTGCAGTGGTAAAGGTCGTAACGCCCGGCTTGCACAAGGGGAAGCCGCTGAGTTCCCTGCTGGAGAAGCAGAACAGGGGGTCGGGACGCAACAGCAACGGTCATGTCACGACCCGGCACAAGGGCGGAGGGCACAAACAGCACTACCGAATCGTGGACTTCCGGCGCGACAAGGATGGCATCGTCGCCAAAGTCGAGCGTCTCGAATACGACCCGAACCGCAGCGCCCACATCGCACTGTTGTGTTACTCCGACGGGGAGCGTCGCTACATCATCGCGCCACGCGGGGCCGAGGTGGGCCAACAGCTCATGAGTGGGTCGGAAGCGCCCATCAAGCCCGGCAACTGTCTGCCCCTGCGTAACATACCAGTCGGGTCCACCATCCACTGCGTGGAAATGAAACCTGGCAAGGGCGCGCAGATCGCGCGTTCCGCGGGTGCCTCCGTGCAGCTGCTGGCGCGCGAAGGCAGCTATGCGCAATTGCGTTTACGCTCCGGTGAAATCCGCAAGGTGCACATCGATTGCCGTGCCACCCTGGGTGAGGTCGGCAACGAGGAGCACAATTTGCGCGTTATCGGTAAGGCGGGTGCCGTACGCTGGCGTGGTGTGCGTCCCACGGTGCGTGGCGTTGCCATGAACCCCATTGATCACCCGCATGGAGGCGGTGAGGGCCGTACGGGGGAAGGCCGCGACCCGGTCACCCCATGGGGTGTGCCCACCAAGGGCTACCGTACCCGCAGCAACAAGCGCACCGACAACATGATCGTGCGTCGCCGACATAAAGCGTAAGAGGTGTTCACATGGCGCGTTCCGTAAAAAAAGGCCCCTTCGTCGATGGGCATCTCATGAAGAAGGTCCTGGCGGCCGTGGCCACCAGCGACAAGAAGCCGATCAAGACTTGGTCGCGGCGGTCCACCATCCTGCCGGATTTCATCGGCCTGACCGTGGCCGTGCACAACGGCAAGCAGCACATTCCGGTATTCGTGTCGGAAAACATGGTGGGTCACAAGCTCGGTGAGTTTGCCCTGACCCGTACCTTCAAGGGCCATGCCGCCGACAAGAAGGCCAAGAAGAAATAAGGAGAGCAGCGATGCAAGTTTCTGCAATATTGCGAGGCACGCGGCTTTCCGCCCAGAAGGCCCGTCTGGTGGCGGACTTGGTGCGCGGCAAGTCCGTGGATCAGGCATTGAACATTCTGGCCTTCTCCCCACAGAAGGCTGCCTTCACCATCAAGAAGGTATTGGAATCCGCCATTGCCAATGCCGAGCATAACGAAGGTGCCGACATCGACGAACTGGTGGTCAAGACCATCTATGTCGATCAGGGGCCGGTACTCAAGCGTTTTACCGCGCGTGCCAAGGGTCGTGGCAATCGCATCATCAAGCCCACCTGTCACATCACCGTGACCGTCGGCAACTGAGGAAGTGTTATGGGACAGAAGATTCATCCGACTGGGTTCCGGTTGTCCGTCAACAAGAACTGGAATTCGAAGTGGTTCGCCAACAGCAAGACCTACGCGGGTACGTTGAACGAGGACATCAAGGTACGTGATTTCCTGAAAAGGAAGCTGGCGCACGCCTCCATCAGCAAGATCGTCATCGAGCGCCCCGCCAAGAACGCGCGTATCACGCTCTACTCCAGCCGTCCCGGGGTGGTCATTGGCAAGAAGGGGGAGGACATCGACAAGTTGCGTGCGCAGCTGAACGCGATGATGTCCGTGCCTGCCACGCTGAACATCGAGGAAATCCGCAAGCCGGAAACCGACGCGACGCTTATCGCCCAGTCCATCGCTACGCAGTTGGAAAAGCGCATCATGTTCCGTCGGGCCATGAAGCGTGCCATGCAGAATGCCATGCGTTTCGGAGCACAGGGCGTCAAGATCATGTCCTCCGGACGTCTGAACGGCGCGGACATCGCGCGCACGGAATGGTACCGGGAGGGCCGCGTGCCTCTGCATACCCTGCGCGCCGATATCGATTATGGGGTAGCCGAGGCACAAACCACCTATGGCGTGATCGGTATCAAGGTATGGGTCTATAAGGGTGAGAATGTGGGTGGTGCTGAAAAACCGGCAGGGCCCGAATCCGAGCGTAAGTGGCGCCGTCAAGCGCGTGCCGCAAAGGAGTAAGAAATGCTGCAACCCGCACGCAGAAAATACCGCAAGGAGCACAAAGGCCGGAATACCGGCCTGGCCACGCGTGGTGCCAAGGTGAGTTTTGGTGAATATGGCCTCAAGGCGATTGGCCGTGGTCGCCTCACTGCCCGACAGATCGAGGCCGCACGCCGTGCCATGACCCGCCACATCAAGCGTGGCGGCCGTATCTGGATACGCATATTCCCGGACAAGCCCATCTCGCAGAAGCCGGCTGAAGTGCGTATGGGAAGCGGCAAGGGTAATCCGGAGTTCTATGTCGCGGAGATTCAGCCCGGCAAGGTGCTCTACGAAATGGAAGGGGTGGACGAGAGTGTGGCCCGGGAGGCTTTCCGCCTGGCAGCCGCCAAGCTGCCGATCGCCACCACATTTGTGACGCGTCACTTCGGGATGTGAGATGAAGGCCAGCGAACTACGTACCCAGGGTATGGGTGAACTCAAGGAAGAGCTGAAGGCCCTGTTGCGTGCTCAGTTCAGCCTGCGCATGCAATTGTCCACGCAGCAGACCAACAAGACCCACGAGCTTCGCAAGGTCCGTCGCGACATCGCGCGTGTACGGACCGTGATGCAGCAGATCAGCGCGAATCAGACCGGCAAATGACGGGTGCAATCATGACTGAACGACAGAATGCAAAGGTGGCCCGCACCCTGACCGGCACCGTGGTGAGCGATAAGATGAACAAGACCATCACGGTGCTGGTGGAACGCAAGGTCAAGCACCCGCTCATCGGCAAGGTGATACGCCTATCCAAGAAATATCATGCGCACGATGAGAACAACGAGTTCCACATGGGCGATGTGGTGGTGATTGAGGAGTGTCGTCCGATTTCTAAGCTGAAGACCTGGAAGGTCTCCAGGCTGGTGGAAAAAGCCCGTCTGGTTTGATGGGGCTTGCACGAACCTGATTAACCTATCATAATCCACAGTTGTCCTGTGAACGAGTCCGTTGCGGGCGCGCAGGAAAGACAGGTCCACTCTAGAGTGGCGTTAAACCCGAACGGGGTCCAAAACTGCCGGCCAAGGAGCCGGCAAGTTGGAGAGAGAAAATGATTCAGATGCAATCCATGTTGGATGTGGCCGACAATACCGGTGCGCGCAGCGTCATGTGCATCAAGGTATTGGGTGGCTCGAAGCGTCGCTATGCAGGCGTTGGTGACATCATCAAGGTCAGTATCAAGGACGCGGCGCCCAGGGGGCGTGTCAAGAAAGGCGACGTGTACAACGCAGTGGTGGTGCGTACCGCCAAGGGTGTCCGCCGCGCGGATGGTTCCCTGATCAGATTCGACAAGAATGCTGCCGTGTTGCTCAACAACAAGCTCGAGCCCATCGGCACACGCATTTTTGGCCCGGTTACCCGCGAACTGCGCACCGAACGCTTCATGAAGATCGTGTCGCTCGCGCCGGAAGTCGTGTAAGGAGCTCGAGATGCGAAAGATCCGCAAGGGTGACGAGGTCATCGTCTTGACCGGCAAGGACAAGGGCAAGCGCGGCACGGTGCTGCGCGTGCTGGAGGATGCCGTGGTGGTCGAGGGAGTGAACCGCGTGCGCAAGGCTGTAAAGCCCAATCCCATGCGCGGCACCACCGGTGGCTTCCAGGACAAGGATATGCCCATCGAGATGTCGAACGTGGCTTTGTTTAACCCCATCACGGGCAAGGGTGACCGGGTGGGTATCAGAACGCTGGAGGACGGGCGCAAGGTGCGCTTCTTCAAGTCCAATGGCGAGGTCGTTGACGCGTAAGGGGTTTGCCATGGCGCGCATGAGTGATTTCTACAAGGATACGGTGGTCAAGCAACTGACCGACCAGTTCGGCTACAGGTCTCCCATGGAGGTCCCCCGCATCACCAAGATCACCCTGAACATGGGTGTGGGCGAAGCAGTGGGGGACAAGAAGGTGATGGATTATGCCGTGGGTGACATGACCAAAATCGCTGGCCAGAAGCCCGTGGTGACAAAATCCCGCAAATCCATCGCCGCATTCAAGATCCGTGACAACTACCCCGTGGGCTGCATGGTGACCCTGCGTCGCGAGCGCATGTACGAGTTTCTGGATCGCCTGGTCACCGTGGCCATTCCACGCATCCGCGACTTCCGGGGTGTGGGTGGCAAGGGCTTCGATGGCCGTGGCAACTACAACATGGGTATCCGTGAGCAGATCATTTTCCCGGAGATCGAATATGAAAAGATCGATGCGTTGCGGGGTATGAACATCACCGTGACCACGACCGCCAAGACCGATGCCGAGGCCAAGGCGCTGCTGGCGGCCTTTAAATTTCCTTTCAAGAATTGAGGTTGCAATGGCCAAGCTCGCATTGATCAACCGTGAAGAGAAGCGCCGCAAGCTGGTGAAGAAATATGCCGCGAAGCGCGCGGAGCTCAAGGCAATCTTCAAGGACGTAGGCCGTGGCGACGAGGAGCGCATGCATGCCCTGCAACAATTGCAGGCATTGCCGCGTAACGCGAGTGAAACGCGTCTGCGCAACCGCTGCCAGCTTACGGGCCGGCCACGTGGAGTGTTCCGCAAGTTCGGTCTGTGTCGCAACAAGATCCGGGAGATTGCCATGCGCGGCGAGATACCCGGTGTGGCCAAAGCCAGCTGGTAAGGGAGAACCAAGATGAGCATGAGTGATCCCGTGGCGGATATGCTGACACGCATTCGCAATGGCCAGATGACCGAGAAGGTCAGTGTGCGCATGCCTGCCTCCAAGCTCAAGAAGGCCATTGCCCAGGTTCTCAAGGACGAGGGCTATATCGAGGGCTTCCAAGTGCGCGACAACGCGGGTTTGCCCGAACTGGAAGTGGCGCTGAAATACTATGCCGGCCGTCCCGTGATTGAAAAAATCGAGCGCATCTCCAAGCCCGGATTGCGCATTTACAAGGGGCGTGATGATCTGCCGCGCGTGATGAATGGCCTGGGGGTTGCGATCGTGTCCACATCTCGGGGGGTGATGACGGATCGCAAGGCCCGCGCGCTCGGCGTAGGCGGCGAAATCCTGTGTGTGGTGGCCTGAGGTTAAATATGTCGCGCGTAGCTAAAAATCCTATCCTCCTGCCTGCTGGCGTGGAAGTAAGCCGTTCGGCGGGTTCTCTCGTGGTGAAGGGGCCCATGGGCAGCCTGACACAGTCCCTTTCGCGCCATGTCCTGGTCGAGCAGCAGGATGGCAGACTGCAGGTCAGCCCGGCCGACAACAGCCGTGCTGCGCACGCCTTGTCCGGTACCACGCGTGCCCTGCTGGCCAATATGGTTACGGGTGTGACCAAGGGATTCGAGAAAAAACTGCTGCTGGTAGGCGTGGGTTACCGCGCTCAGGCCCAGGGGGAAAAACTGAACCTTTCCCTGGGATTTTCACATCCGGTCGAGCACATCATGCCGGCGGGAATCAAGGTGGAGACCCCGACCCAGACCGAGATCCTGATCAAGGGCATGGACAAGCAGCTGGTCGGGCAGGTGGCCGCGGATGTGCGGGCCTACCGCAAGCCAGAGCCGTACAAGGGCAAGGGTGTGCGCTACGCGGATGAAGTCGTGGTCCTGAAAGAGACCAAGAAGAAATAACCTGGAGCACTTGCAATGGAAAAGAAGATCCGGCGTCTGCGCAGGGCGCGCAAAACCCGCGCCAAAATCGCGGAACTGGGTGTGATGCGTCTCACCGTGCACCGCAGCAATGCCCATATCTATGCACAAATCATCGACGCAACGGGCGGTAGGGTTCTGGCCGCGGCTTCGACGCTGGAGAAGGCATTGCGTACGCAGATCAAGAATGCCGCCTCGGTGCAGGCGGCGCAGCTGGTGGGTCAGCACATCGCGGAAAAGGCCAGGCAGGCCGGCGTGCAGCAAGTTGCCTTTGACCGTTCCGGGTATGCGTTTCATGGTCGTGTAAAGGCCCTGGCAGACGCTGCGCGCGCAGCCGGTCTGCAGTTCTGAGCGAGGATTATCATGGCAAAACCCGAGCAACAGCCGGAAGACCGTGGCGATGGCCTGAAGGAAAAAATGATCTCCGTCAACCGTGTGACCAAGGTGGTGAAGGGTGGACGGATACTCAGCTTCGCGGCCCTGACCGTGGTCGGGGATAACGATGGCGGGATCGGTATGGGCAAGGGCAAGTCCCGCGAGGTGCCCGTGGCGGTAACCAAGGCCATGGAAGAGGCGCGTAGGAAGATGATCAAGGTGCCTCTGAAGAACGGCACCTTCCACCATGCCGTGGTGGGCAGGCACGGGTCTTCCGTGGTGCTGATCCAGCCCGCGTCAGAAGGTACCGGCATCATTGCCGGTGGCGCCATGCGTGCGGTGTTCGAGGTGATGGGTGTGAATGATGTCCTGGCCAAGTGCCTGGGCTCCACCAACCCTTACAACGTCGTGCGTGCCACGCTGAATGGCCTGGCACAGATGATGACCCCCGCGGAGGTGGCCGCCAAGCGCGGCAAGACCATCGCGGAAATCCTGGAGTAACTCATGAGCGATACCACAGCCAAGATCAGGGTGACACTCGTGAAGAGCACCATAGGCACACTGGCAATCCATCGCGCCTGCGTACGTGGCCTGGGGCTCAAGCGCATGCACCAGACCAGGCTCCTGGAGGATACGCCCGCGGTTCGCGGCATGATCAACAAGGTGAGTTTTCTGGTTAAAGCCGAGGTGGCCCAATGAGTGACCTGCTCAAACTCAACGGCATCCAGCCGGCCCCTGGGGCCACCCATGCCGGCAAGCGTGTCGGTCGAGGCATTGGCTCCGGTCTGGGCAAGACCGGCGGAAGAGGCCATAAGGGTCAGAAATCCCGCGCGGGTGGTTTCCACAAGGTGGGCTTCGAAGGCGGACAGATGCCTATGGCGCGTCGTCTGCCCAAGCGCGGCTTTATCCCACTGGATCGTGATTTCAAGGTGGAGGTGCGTCTTTCCGCGCTGGCCGGACTGCCTGTGGACAACATCGATCTTACGGTGCTGAAGCAGGCGGGACTGGTGCCCCAACTCACACGTTCCGCCAAGGTGATCCTGTTCGGCACCATCGACAAGGCCATCAAACTCTCGGGCCTGCGCGTGACCAAGGGTGCGCGTGCCGCGATCGAGGCCGCTGGCGGTAGCGTGGGCGCCGAGCCGTCTGCCGCCTGACACATACTGACGCTGAGAGGACCAACACTTGTCCGGTGCGGCCAGCCTGTTACAGATGACCGGGAAGATGGGCGACCTGAAGCGTCGCCTATGGTTTCTTCTCGGAGCCCTGGTCGTTTACCGCATCGGCTCGTTCATCCCGGTTCCGGGTATCGATCCCGTTGTGCTGGAGGATCTGTTCAAGAGCCAACAGGGCGGCATCCTCGGCATGTTCAACATGTTCTCCGGGGGAGCACTGTCCCGGTTCTCGGTATTTGCCCTGGGCATCATGCCCTATATCTCCGCCTCCATCATCATGCAGCTGATGTCCGTGGTCTCGCCACAGCTCGAGGCCCTGAAGAAGGAGGGCGAGGCGGGTCGACGCAAGATCACGCAGTACACGCGCTATGGCACGGTTGCGCTGGCCGCGTTTCAGGCCATCGGCATTTCCATCGCCCTGGAGAGCCAGCAAGGCCTCGTGCTGGAGCCTGGCTTCATGTTCCGCATCACGGCCGTCTCGACACTGGTGGCGGGCACCATGTTCCTGATGTGGCTGGGAGAACAGATCACCGAGCGTGGACTGGGAAATGGCATTTCGATCATCATCTTCGCCGGTATTGCCGCCGGTCTGCCCAGTGCCATCGGCGGCACCCTGGAGCTGACCAGTACGGGCGCCTTCTCGATCCCGCTGGTGCTCATCCTCTTCATCGGGGTGATCCTGGTTACTGCCTTGGTGGTGTTCGTGGAGCGCGGGCAGCGCAAGATCCTGGTCAACTACGCCAAGCGCCAGGTAGGCAACAAGGTTTACGGTGGGCAAAGCTCGCATCTGCCACTGAAGCTGAACATGGCCGGTGTGATACCGCCCATTTTCGCCAGCTCGATCATCCTGTTCCCCGCCACGCTGGCAGGCTGGTTCGGACACGACGAATCCATGAACTGGCTGAAGGACATCGCCGCTGCACTGTCGCCCGGACAGCCGGTCTATGTCATGCTATATGCCTTGGCAATCATCTTTTTCTGTTTTTTCTACACCGCCCTGGTGTTCAATCCGCGCGAGACCGCTGACAACCTCAAGAAAAGCGGTGCCTTCGTGCCCGGCTATCGTCCGGGGGAGCAGACGGCCCGCTACATCGACAAGGTGCTCACTCGTCTGACCCTGGTCGGAGCGGCGTACATCACATTCGTGTGCCTGATCCCGGAGTTCCTGATCGTGAACTGGAACGTACCTTTCTACTTCGGCGGCACCTCGCTTCTGATCATCGTCGTAGTGGCCATGGATTTCATGGCGCAGGTGCAGGCCTACATCATGACCCACCAATATGAATCCCTGCTCAAGAAGGCCAACTTCAAGGGCGGGAACTTCCTTTCCCGCTGAGGCGCGGTATGGCCAAGGATGACGTCATCCAGATGCAGGGCGAGGTAATCGAAAACCTGCCGAATGCCACCTTCCGCGTGAAGCTGGAAAACGGCCATGTGGTACTCGGACACATCTCCGGCAAGATGCGTATGCACTACATCCGTATCCTGCCCGGAGACAAGGTCACCGTGGAGCTGACGCCCTATGACCTGGGGCGTGCGCGCATCGTGTACCGCGCCAAATGAGTCTTGAGTAAAAAAGGAGTCTGACATGCGTGTTCAAGCCGCGGTAAAGAAGATTTGTAGGAAGTGCAAGATCGTGCGCCGCCATGGCGTGGTGCGCGTGATTTGTTCGGAGGCACGCCACAAACAACGTCAAGGATGATTCTGCTTGCCAGCTGACAGGTTGAATCAATATAATTTCCAGTTTCGTTTTCTGAGGTTAGCAGATGGCCCGGATCGCTGGGGTAAACATCCCGAACCATAAGCACGTGGAGATTGCGCTTACCGCGGTGTACGGCATAGGCCGCTCGCGTGCGCGGCGGATCTGCAAAGAGGCCGGTGTGAACGCATCGGTGAAGATGAAGGAGTTGTCCGACGCCGAGGTGGACAAGCTGCGCGAGGCCATGGGCAAGTTCCTGGTGGAGGGTGATTTGCGCCGCGAGGTCACCATGAACATCAAGCGTCTCATGGACATTGGTTGCTATCGTGGCACGCGCCACCGCCGCGGCCTGCCGGTTCATGGTCAGCGCACGCGGACCAACGCCCGTACCCGCAAGGGACCCCGCAAGCAGCAACAAATCAAGAAGTAACAGGATCAGGATATGGCAAAGGCAACTGCCGCGCGCGTGCGCAAGAAGGTCAAGAAGAATGTGGCGGATGGTGTCGCCCACATCCATGCCTCCTTCAACAATACCATCGTCACCATAACCGACCGTCAGGGCAACGCCCTGGCCTGGGCGACGGCCGGCGGCTCCGGTTTCAAGGGCTCCCGCAAGAGCACGCCCTTCGCCGCTCAGGTGGCGGCCGAGAATGCCGGCAAGATGGCACAGGAGTTCGGCGTGAAGAACCTGGAGGTACGCATCAAGGGTCCTGGGCCGGGACGCGACTCCACCGTACGCGCTCTCAATGCCCTGGGTTACAAAATAACCAGTATTTCCGACGTGACACCCGTGCCGCACAACGGCTGCCGTCCACCCAAGAAGCGTCGTATTTAAGGAGAGTGAACGTGGCCCGCAACCTTGACCCCAAATGCCGCCAGTGCCGCCGCGAGCGGGAGAAGCTCTACCTGAAGGGAGACAAGTGCTTCAGCGACAAGTGCGCGATCGAGCGACATAACCAGGCCCCCGGGCAGCATGGCGCCAAGCAGGTGCGTCTGTCCGATTACGGCGCGCAACTGCGTGAAAAGCAGAAGATCCGCCGGATCTACGGTGTGCTGGAAGGGCAGTTCCGTCTTTCCTATGCCGAGGCAGAGCGACGCAAGGGCGTGACCGGCGAAAACCTCCTGCAGATCATGGAGTCCCGCCTGGACAGCGTCACCTATCGCATGGGTTTCAGCGTCTCCCGCAATGAGGCCCGTCAGGTCGTGCGTCACAATGGCATTCTCGTGAACGGCAGACGCGTCAATATCCCGTCCTACCAGGTACGGCCTGGCGATGTGGTGGAAGTCGCCGGTCGGGCCAAGTCGCAATTGCGCATCAAGGCCGCCACGGAGGCCGCCGAGAGCCGGGGTTTCCCCGAATGGGTAGAGGTGGATACCAAGGCCATGAAGGGAACATTCAAGGCCCTGCCGCAGCGCAGTGAACTGCCTGCCACCATCAACGAGCACTTGGTCATCGAACTTTACTCCAAGTAACAGCCCGTCTGATTGAAGGAAGCACACTATGTCTAACTCCGGCGAACTGCTGAAACCCCGCATCGTTGAGGTCAACAGCACTTCCCCACGTCAGGCCCGGATCACCCTGGAGCCTTTCGAGCGCGGCTATGGCCATACGCTTGGCAATGCCCTGCGCCGCATCCTGCTTTCTTCCATGAAGGGCTATGCACCCACGGAAGTGCGCATAGCCGGTGTGGTGCACGAATATTCGGCCATGGAAGGCGTGCAGGAGGACGTGGTCGACATCCTGCTCAATCTAAAGGGTCTGGCCATCAAGCTGAACAGCCGCGACGATGCGATGATCAGCGTGAACAAGACCGGTGAAGGCACGGTCACGGCGGCGGACATCCAGGCCGGCCACGATGTCGAAATCCTCAATCCGGACCATGTCATTGCCAACCTTACCAAGGGAGGCAGGCTAGAAATGGAGATCAAGGTTGGAAGCGGGCGCGGTTATGTGCCGGCCAGCACGCGCGTGCACACGGACGAAAGCCGCGCCGTGGGCGTCATCTTCCTGGACGCCTTGTATAGCCCCGTCAAGAAGGTGAGCTTCAGTGTGGAGAGTGCACGTGTCGAGCAGCGCACGGACATGGACAAGCTCATCTTGGAGATCGAGACCAACGGCATCATCGAACCCGCGGAGGCGGTTCGCGCCGCGGCGCGTGTGCTCATCGACCAGCTGGCATCCTTCGCCGATCTGCGCGGTGTGAGCGCGCCGGGCGACCAGACCACGCCCGTGCGCAGCGGGGCCAGCATCCCCCAGGTCGACCCCATCCTCCTACGCCCCGTGGACGAACTGGAGCTCACGGTACGCTCCGCCAACTGCCTCAAGGCAGAGAATATCTATTACATCGGTGATCTGATCCAGCGTACGGAAACGGAATTGCTGAAAACCCCCAATCTGGGGCGCAAGTCCCTGAATGAAATCAAGGACGTGCTGGCCGCTCGCGGCCTGACCCTGGGCATGAAACTGGAAAACTGGCCACCTGTGGGTCTGGACAAGGCCTGACACCGGGTCTGATCCGCAGATACTGATAAAAGGTACTGAAAATGCGTCATCGCCTCTCGAACCGCAAACTCAACCGCACCAGCAGTCATCGGACTGCCCTGTTGCGCAATCTGTCCACTGCGCTGCTCAGGCACGAGGCCATCAGGACCACGCTGCCCAAGGCCAAGGAGTTGCGCAAGGTAGTCGAGCCCCTGATCACGCTGGGAAAGAAGCCCACGCTGTCCAACCGGCGCCTGGCCTTTTCACGTCTGCGTGACCGTGACATGGTGGTGAAGCTGTTCGACGACCTGGGCCCCCGTTTCATGGAACGCCCTGGTGGCTATGTGCGCATCCTCAAATTCGGTTTTCGACAGGGGGACAACGCGCCCATGGCCTACGTGGAACTGGTGGACCGTGCCGTGGGCGAGGTCTCCGACACGGAGTAGGTACACACCTCACGCGCCCAATGAGCCGGCGGTCGCCGGCTTTTTGATGTATGGCCCTACACCCGGACCGGAGCATGCTCCTCCTGTTTACCGACTACGGCTGGCAAGACCCCTATGTGGGACAGCTCAAGGCCGTGCTTGGTCAGTCTGCCCCCCTGGTGCCGGTCATCGACCTGTTGCATGCCGTACCGGACTTCAATGCGCATGCGGGGGCGCAGCTGCTGGCTGCGCTGTGCCAGGTTTTCCCTGTTGGGGCGGTGTTCCTGTGCATCGTCGACCCAGGCGTGGGCGGTCCACGCGAGGCCGTGGTGCTGCAGGCGGATGGCCGCTGGTATGTGGGGCCGGACAATGGCCTCCTGTCCATCGTGGCGGCGCGGGCGCAGGAAGCACGGACCTGGCGTATCCACTGGCGGCCCGAAGGACTGGGCGCCAGCTTCCATGGCCGCGATCTTTTTGCCCCGATTGCCGGCGAGATCGCCGCGGGCTCCTTGCCCGAGGGGCGCCTGACCCCCGCACCTCTGCTGGTGCAGTTCGATGCCGCGGACCTGCCGCGCATCCTGTACATCGATCATTATGGTAACGCCTGGACTGGACTGCGAGGCGGACTGGTGGACCCCACGGGCAGATTGAGCGTGAAGGGCCGTAGCCTGGACTGGCGCAGAACCTTCTCCGCCGCCGGCAAGGGTGAAGCCTTCTGGTATGTGAACAGCGTTGGCCTGGTGGAGATTGCCGCCAACCGGAGCAGCGCGGCGAACCTGCTGGGGTTGAGGGTGGGCGACCCGGTTAGCCTAGAAGGATCGCACGAAAGTCGTTTGCATTAGTACGGGTGGGGCCCGTCATGAGCAGGTCGCCCAAGGCCGAAAAAAAGCCATGCGCATCATTGTCCGCCAGGCGGGCATGGGCATCCAGTCCTCGCGACGCGGCCCGAGCCAGGGTGTCCGGCGCCAGCAAGGCGCCGGCATTGTCCTCACTGCCATCGATGCCATCGGTATCCGCGGCCAGGGCGTGGACCCCTGGCATGCCTTGGAGCTCCAGGCCCAGGGCCAGGAGGAATTCCGTGTTGCGCCCGCCCCGTCCGGATCCGCGTACCGTCACCTGGGTCTCGCCGCCCGATAGCAGCATGCGCGGCGGCGCGCGGGGACTCCGAGCGGACTGCATGCAGCGGACACGCCGGGCGAATTCACGCGCCAGGCCCCGGGCCTCGCCCACGAAGTGGGCTCCCCAGATTTCCGCTTCCATCCCCAGCCGTGCCAGGTGGGCGGCAGCCCCTTCCAGGGCGGTGCGGCCATTGCCGACGACACGGGTGTCCACCCGGGAAAAACAGGGGTCCGCGGGCCCGGGGGTTTCGGGCAGTACACCCGCGGCGCCTTGCTCCAGATGGCTACGCAGCGGCGATGGCACCCGCACCTGCCAGTCCTGCAACACCGTCAGGGCCTCGGCATAGGTGGTGTTGTCCGGGGCAAAGGGGCCGGAGGCGATGACGCTGATGTCGTCTCCCACCACATCGGACAACAGCAGGGCCGTGACCGGTGCGGCGGAGGATCGGGCCAGGCGTCCACCCAGGGTACGGGACAGGTGTTTGCGCACGCAGTTGATCTGCGCGATTGGGGCGCCGGATTGCAGCAGACCCTGCATGACGGCCCGCACATCCTGCAGGTCGAGCCCCTGCATAGGCAGGGTCAGCAGGCTGGAGCCGCCACCGGAGAGCAGGGCCAGGATGTGGTCGGACGGGGTGGCATCTTGCACGATGCGCAGCAGGGTTCGCGCCCCTTCCAGACCCTCCTGGTCCGGCAGGGGATGACCCGCCTCCAGCACCGGGATGCGGTGCGTGGGCAGGGCATGGCCGTGGCGGGTTATGGCCAGGCCTGTCATGCGCACCACGTCCGGATAGTGACTCTCCACGCAGGTCACCATGTCGGCGGCGGCCTTGCCGGCGCCCACCACAACGAGCCGGCCCCGGGCTGGTGCCGGTGGCAGGTGGGGAGGGAGCAGGACCCTGGCCCGTACCGCGTGCACGGCGGCCTGGAAGGCCACCTGCAGTATCTGGCGCGGAGGTATCTGGGCCATATTTTCAGAATTCCTCTCCGGGCTGCAACGCCCGCCAAAGGCCCAGGGGCAGATCTCCCAGGCGTACCCGGCCGATGCGTACCCGCTTCAGGCCCACCACCTTCAGACCCACCAGCTCGCACATGCGGCGGATCTGGCGTTTGCGTCCCTCCCGCAGGATGAACTTGAGCTGGTCCGTGTTCTGCCAGGTCACCTGGGCGGGGCGAAGCTTGCGGCCATCCAGTTCCAGACCGTGGTTGAGAAGACGAAGGCCGTGTTCCGACAGCTGGCCCCGCACGCGCACCAGATACTCCTTGTCGATCCGGGAATCCTCGCCGATGAGCTGCCGGGCCACGCGCCCGTCCTGGGTGAGTACCAGCAGCCCCGTGGAGTCGATGTCCAGGCGTCCCGCCGGTGCCAGACCCTTGAGCATTGCGGGGCTGAAGGGGGGGCCGCCCCCTTCCCGCCACTGGGTATCAGCGCGGATCAGGGTTACGGCCGGGGCATGGCCCGGTTCCGGCTGACCGGAAACGTAGCCCACGGGCTTGTGCAGCAACAGGGTCACCCGTGTCTGCTGCTGCCTGCGCGCGGAAGGGTCCAGCTCGATTTTGCAGCCCGGATCCACACGCGTGCCCAGTTCGCCGATACGCTCGCCGTCCACGCGCACCAGGCCCCGCTCGATGAAGGCATCGGCCTCCCGGCGGGAGCACAGACCCCGTTCGGACATGAGCTTGGACAGACGGATGCGTTCGGCCATGGGTTTTCCTGTGGGGGATGAGACCTGGGAGTGCCGGCCTACAATAACAACCTTGTGTCGGCAGTCGATATGCGGAGAAAGATTACATGAGTACAGGCTGGATCGAGGCGATCGATGCCCGTAGCGCGGCGGCCCTGGCCACCGGTTCCCTGCAACCGGTGCAGGCGGAACAGATCGAGCTGGTGGATGGCGGCATCCGTTTCATCGTGCGCTGGGTATCCTCCCTGGCCGCCAAGGATGCGAGTGCTGGCACCCAGGCGGACAAGGCCGATGAGAACGTTGCCATTCCCGGCGGTCCGCGGGACGCGACCTTCAATCCCTTCCTGCATCCGGAAGCGGACCTGACGGTGGGGCCCATTGGCGAGGCGCACGTGGCCATACTCAACAAGTTCCCCCTCTGCGCGCGCCATCTGGTGCTGGCCCGGCGCACATTCGAGGAACAACTGCTGCCCCTGACTCTCGATGATTTCACTGCCCTGGCCATCCTCATGCGGGAGGCGGGCGGACTGGGCCTGTACAACGGCGGTCTGGCGGCGGGCGCCAGCCAGCGCCACAAGCATGTGCAATGGATCCCGTCGGCCCCGGGCAATGCCAGTCTGGGGATCTATGCACCCGGTCTGCCGCTCACCCTGCCACCACAGGAAGTTGTCACCCACCCGGTGTTGCGCATGCGGCATGGCTTCGTGCGTGTGCACTGTGGCCGTGGAGTGCCGGTGATGGACATAGCGGCCAGCCTGCATGCCGGATTTGCGCGGGCCTGTGAGGTGCTGGATATGAAACCGGGCAAAGACGGACTGCTGCCGCCTTTCAACCTGCTGGCGGAGCAGGACTGGTTGCTGCTGATCCCGCGCAGCCGGGAGCATTTCGCCGATATCTCCATGAGCGCGGTGTGCTTCGGGGGCACCCTATACACCCGGCAGCGGGAGCAGATCGAGGCCATCCGCGCGGCGGGCCCTTTGGCGGCCCTGGCCGCCGTGGGCTACTGAGTCGGGCGCGGGGCATCAGGCCCCGTGATGCACCCAGTCCGCCCCCAGGCCGCCGCGCAGGCTTTCCAGATAGGCCGGGGACCGGACTTCCGCCAGCCTGGCCCGGACACGCTCCAGGCGGGCCTCGCAATCCCCCCGCAGATCGGCTTCGCAGCAGGTGGCGGAGCCGAGGAAGCCTTCCAGGTAGTCGAGCTGCCGTTGCGCCAAGGCCAGTTCGCGGGTCTGCTGGATGGCCAGACGTGACTGGTACCAGTCGCTGGCCAGCAGGTTTTCACGGGTAAAGAGGATGCGGATATCCGGGTGGGTCAGGTCCCTACCCTGGTATTGGCCCTGGGCCATGATGTGCAGCAGGGTCTTCAGGGGCGGGCAGGCGTCTTCCACCGAACCGTCTTCCAGATAGCCACGGGCCACCTTCTGGTGCATCTGGGCGATGTGCAGGATGCCATCGGCGAAGGCGTCCAGGTCCTGGGTCTCGGGCCGCAGCATGGCCTCGTCGAAGATGCCCAGGGGATCGTCGAAGATGCGCCCCAGGAAGGCGTGCAGGAAACGGGCTGTGATGCGGTAGCCCAGGCGGCTGGCGGGCACGTTCCGACCCTTGTGCACGAAATCCCGCACCGCTTCCAGGTAGCCTCGCTCGATGAGCCACCGGGCATCCCGCTCCTGAGGGGTGAGACGGCACCAGATCTCGGGCATGAGAAAACTCACGTCATGGTCCACGCGCCGATCCGGGCCTATGTAACCGGCAGCGGTGGAAAAACCCTGGTGGCCGCAAAGGATGAAGGACACCAGGGCGTTGTTCAGGTCTGCCGTATAGGTGAGGGCATTGAAGGGGCCCTTGGTGAGGGCGCCCTCCGAGCCCGCGCCGGTGGTGGAGGGGGACTTGCCCGACAGGCTGGCGATGAAGTCCATGAACAGCTCGGGCAGATCCTGGTAGTGGATGGGACCATACACCGCCAGCGGGCGGATGCCGGGCTTGGGCGGGTTGTTGCGTCGCCCGGGCAGCATGGCGTCCACCGCCCAGTGCACCGGCGCCTCCGCCGGCATGCGCCGGGCCAGACGCACTCCCATGCGGGCGATGTGGCCTTCCCGAGGATGCGCCAGATCGGGGCGTTTCTGCAGGTAACGCACGTTGGGACTGGGCTTGCCGTTCACCATGCGGGCATGCGCGGAGGACACGAAAAAACCGTCCTCCTGGGAGGCCTCCCGGATGAAGGCCTGCATCGCCGGGGTGTAGCGGTGGAAGTTCACCACGTCCTCGGTCAGTCCGATGGCATCCTGGCGTGTCAGGGGTTCGAAGTTGGAGATGAAGTTGTCCGTCTCGGTGAGGTCCTGTTCGGTCTGGGCATCCAGTCCCCGGTGCCTGGCATCGTCCGGGCGCTGGAACAGACGGGCCTCGCAGTTGCCCACCAGCTTCACGCCGACGTTTCTCGCCGTATCCGGGTGCAGGTGGCCGAGCCGGGCCCGGGGCAGGGTGGCGGCGGCGGCGATGTCGTCCGCCAGCTGCACCTTCTTGCTGCCCACGAAGTCCTGGCGGGTCTTGTAGACCCGCCAGGCGCCATCATCCAGACGGCCGATGCGTAGATAACTGGCCTCCAGGCGATGGCGGTGGAACTTCAGCTCGTGGCCCGGGTGGCCGTTGACCATGTCCACATGGAAATGTTCGCGCCAGTTGTCGCCCCATTCCTCCCGGTAGAAGCGCTTGATGATGAACACCAGGGCGCGGATGTGGTTGGGGATGGTGGCCAGCCACGCGCTGTAGGCGGGGGTGTATTCGTCCGACGGGGTGAGCAGCTTGATGACCGAACCCACGGTGCGCTTGGGCGAGAGCAGGGGGCGGGTGTCCGGGCCCTCCGGTGCCGGGTTCTGGAAGCGGTCGCTGTAATCGCGGCGAAAGATCCTTTCCACCTCGTCCAGGTCCTGCTTCAGGTCCTGCACGTAGTAGGGGCCGGACAATAGGGCGGATTCCAGGGACTTGGATATCTCGGACTTGCCACCGCCAGAGACGGTGCAGGGTTTGTAGCAGAACACACCCTCCGCTTCGCTGCCCACCAGGCGCCACGTGGGGGCATGGGGATGCTTCTCCAGGGCCACCTTGAAACCGTTGGGGTAGAAATAGGTATGGCCCGCCAGCAGCTTGAGACTGCCTCCACCCCAGGTGATGCGTTGCTCGTGCACATCCAGATGGGCGTCTTCCGGCAGGTAGATCACATCCGGCCAGGTCCTGTCCACGCCGTAGCCCTCGGGCCGTGGGTCGATCTGCTTGCCCATACGCCGGATCAGCTCGGCGAAGCTGTGACCACTGGCCCGGTATTTGGAGTCCAGGGTGTAGCTGTCCCCCAGGTTGTAACTGGCGAAGGCCAGGGCGCCACCGGAGTGCTCCTCCTCGACCCCGCCGAGCAGGTTGGCGGCGTAGGAGATCTGCGACTTGATCTCCTTCTTGGAATATCCAAAGTAGTTGTCGGCGATGAGGGTGACGATGACGCCGTTCATGTCTCGGCACACCAGCTTGAAGGCTTCGCCGTCGTTGTACTTCTCGTCCTCGTCACGCCAGCACATGCCGTCCCGACGCTGGCGCGCGCTGGCATCCCGCCAGTGGGGCAGGCCAAGTTCCTTCTTGCGCAGCTCGATGAGATGGGGGGCCAGGATGACGCAGCCCGTGTGGCCGGACCAGTGTTCCACGTCCAGTCCGGCATCGTTGCGGGGCAGGAAGGGGTCGCCACCATTGCCGAAGATGCGTTCCACGAAATCCAGGTTGGAGACCAGACCACCGGGGGCGAAGAACCGGGTTTCCATGCGTTTCTCCGGCATCACGCCAGGCACTTCCGGCGACACCAGGGGACGCAGCAGCAGGGATACCCACATGTGGGCTTCCCGGTTCTGGTGGCTGGTGAAGGGCAGGCGCATCAGGACCTCGGGCGGGTGCATGGCCGCCTGGAACAGGGTGGCAAAGGTGGCGGGAGGCACGGCCTTCTTGTCCCAGGCGATGGGCAGGCCACCTTCCACAATGTGGAAGACCCCGTTCGTGGTGCGGCGATCCTTCTGCGGGTTGTGCAACACTCCCTGTTTCACCCGGTAGGAGGTGATCCATGGTGAGGCGAAGCGGTCATCCTCCACCGGCAGGGAGAGCTCGGCGGCCAGACCCGGGGCATCCAGGATGAAGCTGACCGCGGGCAATTGCACGCGGTCGTCCACCCCATTGCGTTGCAGATAGCCATTGATGAAGTCCTGGATGCGCTGGTCCGCCGGACAGCGGTAGCCCTGCAGCAGGAGCCGGTGCTGGCGGTAGTTGCGCAGCAGGTCGTCGGCAATCTCCAGCCACTGGTCTTCGTCACCCAGCCAGCCCGGCTGGTTCAGGGCCGCCAGTTGCAGGTTGATCTGCCGCAAGCGGCGCAGGCGCTGGGGCGGTATGGGACGGCGTGCCCGGGTGAAGGCACGGGACAGGTCATCTTTCATGGAAAGCTGGGCGGTCGGATGCGTACAACTACGCATTTTCGCATCGATCACCGCTTCCAGCGATAAAAATGCATCTCATCCAGACATGCACGCGCGCGCGGCCGTCGCCTCCCGCCAGCGCCCTGCCCCGCTCAGATCTGGTTGCCGGGAGGCTTGTACAGGGCCAGCTCGGCGGCACGGATGACGGCGCGCGCCTTGTTGCGGGTTTCCTGCCACTCATTCTCGGGCACCGAATCCGCGACGATACCCGCGCCCGCCTGGACGTACAGGGTGCCATTCTTCACCACGGCGGTACGGATGGCGATGGCCAGGTCCATGTCGCCGTTGAAGCCCAGATAGCCCACGGCCCCGGCGTAGATGCCCCGCTTGCTGGGTTCCAGCTCGTCGATGATTTCCATGGCGCGGATCTTGGGTGCCCCCGATACGGTGCCGGCGGGGAAGGTGGCGCGCAGCACGTCCATGGCGCTGAGGTTCGGACGCAGCCTGGCCTCCACGTTGGAAACGATGTGCATGACGTGGGAATAACGTTCGATGCGCATGTTTTCCGTGACCTGCACGCTGCCCACGCGGGCGACACGCCCCACGTCGTTGCGGCCCAGGTCCATGAGCTGCACGTGCTCGGCCAGCTCCTTGGGGTCCGTCAGCAGGTCCTGTTCCAGCGACAGGTCTTCCTCCCGGTTGGCGCCCCGGGGCCGGGTGCCGGCGATGGGGCGCACCGTCACCCGCTTGTCCACGCCTTCGCCCTGACCCTCAAGACGCACCAGGATCTCCGGCGACGAGCCCACCACCTGAAAGCCGCCCATGTCGTAATAGAACATGTAGGGGGAGGGATTCAGGCGGCGCAGGGCCCGGTACAGGGAGAGGGGATGGGCGTGGAAGGGTCGGCTCATGCGCTGGGCCAGCACCACCTGCATGATGTCGCCCGCGGTGATGTAGCGCTTGGCCCTTTCCACCGCGGCCTTGTAGCCGTTCTCGCCGAACTCCGACCGGGCTTCGTGTTCCTCGCCGGCCTCGTCGATGGGGGGCTTGACGGGTTTTTCCAGCTCTCTGGCCAGATCGTTCAGACGCATGTGCGCCTTCAGGTAGGCATCATCCTCCAGGGGATCGGCATAGACGATGAGGCTGATGCCGCCCGTGAGGTTGTCCACCACCGCCAGCTCGTCGGTGAGCATGAGCAGGATGTCGGGTGTGTTGACGTCGTCCGGCTTGAAGGTGCGGGCCAGCCTCTTCTCGATGTAGCGCACCGTGTCGTAGCCGAAGTAGCCACACAGGCCGCCGGGGAAGCGGGGCATGCCGGGCACGGGGGCGGCCTTGAAGCGGGCCTGAAAGGACTCGATGAAGGCCAGTGGATCCTCGCAGTCGCACTGCTCCACGGGCAGACCCTTGGTTTCCACGCTGGCGAAGTGGCCGTACACACGCAGCACCGTCCTGGCGGGCAGACCGATGAAGGAGTAGCGGCCGAAACGCTCGCCTCCCTCCACGGATTCCAGCAGGTAGGTGTAGGGCTGGTTGGCCAGCTTCAGATAAAGGGACAGGGGGGTGTCCAGGTCCGCCGGCAACTGGCGAATGACGGGAATGCGGTTGTAGCCCTGGCGGGCCAGGCTGTTGAACTTGTCTTCGTTGAACATGGGTCAGCGCCCGCGCATCATTTGCGCACGATCAACCTGGCGGCCTCGTCCAGGGAGGGCACTACCGCATCCAGGTCCAGTTCATGCACGGGGCTGCCCCGATTGTAACCGTAGGGCACGCAGAACACCGGGCTGCCGGCGGCCCGGGCGGCCTGGGTATCGTTGAGGGAATCGCCGATGAGCAGCAGTTCCGCCGGCTCACAGTCGAATACCGCGCAGGCGTGCAGCAGGGGTAGGGGGGATGGCTTCTTCTCAGGCAGGCTGTCACCGGAGAGGATCAGCTCGAAGTAGTCATACAGGCCCGTGTCCTTGAGCAGGGGGCGGGTGAAGCGTTCCGCCTTGTTGGTGATGCAGGCCAGATGCACGCCGCTGGCCCTGAGGGCCTCCAGGCCCGCCAGTACGCCGGGAAAGGGCTGGCTCTTGCGCGAGACGCCGGCGGCGTAGTGCCTTTCATACAGGGGCAGGGCGCGGGCAAACAGTGCCGGCGCGGGTTCTGCGTGCATGTCCCGGGTCAGTACCCGTTTCACCAGGCGGGATACGCCATTGCCGATATAGGTCTTGACCTCCGCCAGATCGATGGCCGGCAGACCCAAGTCGGCCACCATGGCCACGGCCGCGTCCGCCAGGTCCGGCGCCGTATCCAGCAGGGTGCCGTCCAGGTCGATGACCACGGCCTTGAGGGGGAGGGGAAAATTCATACGAAATGAGGGATGGGGTCTGTCAGCCGCACCCCGGTTTCAGACCTTGGCCAGTTCCGCGCGCATGGCGGCCACGACGGTGTCGTAGCGGTTGGAGTCCGTGTCCTTGCCCGCGCCGAAGATGGCGGAGCCGGCCACGAAGGTGTCCACGCCGGCGCGGGCTACTTCCGCGATGTTGGCGGGGCCCACGCCACCGTCGATCTCCAGGCGGCAGTTGTGGCCGCCGGCGGTGATCAGGGCGCGCACCTTCCTCGCCTTGTCCAGCACATAGGGGATGAACTTCTGGCCGCCGAAGCCGGGATTCACGGACATCAACAGCACCATGTCGAGCTTGGGCAGCATGTACTCCAGCACGTCCAGGGGGGTGGCGGGGTTGAACACCAGGCCGGCCTTGCAGCCGCTGTCCTTGATGAGGCCGATGCTGCGGTCGATGTGCTCGGAGGCCTCCGGGTGGAAGGTGATGTAGGTGGCGCCGGCCTTGGCGAAGTCGGGGATGATGCGGTCTACGGGCTTGACCATGAGGTGCACGTCGATGGGGGCGGTGACGCCGTGCTTGCGCAGGGCTTCGCACACCAGGGGGCCGATGGTCAGGTTGGGCACGTAGTGGTTGTCCATGACGTCGAAGTGGACGATGTCCGCGCCCGCCTTGAGCACGTTGTCGACTTCCTCGCCCAGCTTGGCGAAGTTGGCGGACAGGATGGATGGGGCGATTTGAAAGTCGGCCATGCTGATTCCCGGCAATGAACAAAACATGAATCTTAACCGTGCCGGCCACAGGAATACAGGCATGACCTTGCCCGGGCTGGACAGCAATGTGGGATTCGTGTGCAATCAACGGTGGCCTGTCCGGCGCTTCGGCGCATGCGAGGCCGCTCCCCAACTCCGCTCCCCGACTCCGATATTTCCGACGAACTCCATGGCAGAAAGCAGGAAGTACCACATCACCGTGACCGCGCGGGCCACCTTCGTACCCGAGCAGTCGGATGAAGCGGCGGGGCGCTATGTGTTTTCCTACACCATCCACATCGCCAATACGGGTCAGATCGCCGCCCAGCTGATCTCCCGCCACTGGCTCATCAGCGATGCGCACGCCAGGCTGCAGGAAGTGCGCGGTCTGGGGGTGGTGGGTGAGCAGCCTTTCCTGCGCCCCGGGGAATCCTTCGAGTACACCAGCGGCACCGCCATCTCCACGCCGGTAGGCGTCATGCGCGGCACCTACCAGATGGTGGCCGAGGATGGCAGCCCGTTCGACGCGGTGGTTCCGGAGTTCGTTTTGTCCATGCCGCGTATCCTGCATTAGGCGTTTCATGTCCAAGTCGTTTTTATTGGTGCTGGTGGCCCCGATGGTCGGCCTGGTCCTGCTGGCGGGCTGCGGCACGATGGGCGGACCGTCCCCCTCCATCCGGCGGCCACCGGCGGCCGAACTGCCCACCCGGCCCGAGCCCGTCTTCGAGAAACCTGCACAGGTGTCTTCGCCCGCCGGCAGCGCCATGCCCGCCCAGGAAGGCGTGAAACCCGGGGCGGTACCCCTGACCTGGCTCAAGCCCGCGGTATGGGAGCAACTGCCGGGCTGGCGCGAGGATGACCTGGCCGCGGCTTGGCCGGCCCTGCTGCAAAGCTGCGCGGGCCTGCGTGCCAACCCGGCCTGGATGGGGGTCTGTCAGGCCGCTCTGGCTCTGCCGACCCAGCCCGACCCGGAAACGGCGCGCAACTTCTTCGAGCAGTCCTTCCAGCCCTGGCAATCCCTCCAGGCCGACGGCTCGCCAGAGGGTCTGGTGACGGGGTATTACGAGCCCCTGCTGCGGGGCAGTCGCCAGTCCGGTGGCAAGTACCGCTATCCGGTCTATGCCGCCCCAGGCGATCTGCTGGTGGTGGACCTTGCCGCCCTCTATCCCGAACTCAGGGGATTGCGTCTGCGTGGCCGGCTCCAGGGCAACAGGGTGGTACCCTACTGGAGCCGTGAGGAGATCGAGGCCGGGGCCGCGCCCACGCGTGGTCGAGAACTGGTTTGGGTGGATGACCCGGTGGAGCTGTTCTTCCTGCAGATCCAGGGTTCGGGCCGCGTCCAGCTGGACAACGGCCAGGTGATGCGGGTGGGCTATGCCGACCAGAACGGCCATCCTTACCGCTCCATCGGCAAGTGGCTGGTGGACAATGGCGAGCTGACCCTGGACAAGGCCTCCATGCAGGGCATCAAGGATTGGGCGCAACGTCATCCGGAGCGCCTGCCAGCCCTGCTCAATGGCAATCCCAGCTATGTGTTCTTCCGGGAACTCAACAATGCCGCCGACGGCCCCCTCGGGGCCCTGGGCGTGCCCCTCACGCCGGAGCGCAGCATCGCCGTGGACCCGCGGGCCATCCCCCTGGGCGCGCCGGTCTGGCTGGCCACGACCCGCCCCAATTCCAGTCAGGTTCTGAACCGCTTGATGCTGGCCCAGGACACGGGGGGTGCCATCCGCGGTAACGTGCGTGCCGATTTTTTCTGGGGCTTTGGCGATGAGGCCGGCAAGCAGGCCGGTGCCATGAAGCAGAAGGGACGCATGTGGGTGCTGCTGCCCCGCGGCTACCCGGTCAACGGTCCGAACGGCGGTGCGGAGAAGGCCGGGTCCAGATGACCCCGGGCCCGGGTTCCAGGTTTACTCCAGCTTGAATTCCACGCGTATGGTGGCCTGGTAGCGTACCGGCCGCCCGTCCTTCAGGGCGGGATGGAAGCGTCCCGCGCGGAAGGCCTGCAGGGCCGCCGCATCGAATACCCCAGGATGGGTGGCCTCCACTACTTCCACCTCCCGCACCCGCCCCAGATCATCGATCTTCAGCATCAGTTTCAAGCTGCCTTCCTGGCCGCGTAGGCGCGCGGCCTCCGGATATTCGGGCGTGATCTCGCCTATGGCCCGGGGGTGCTGGTCGACCTGGCGTGCCACATACCAGGTGGTATCGATGGGCAGGCTCGGCAGGAGAGACGCAGTCCCGCTGTCCGGCGTAGGAGCCGCGGGACCGGGGACCTGGACTGCCGTGGGCTGGACGGGGGGCGCCGGCGTTGCGGGTGCATCCGGATTGGGCGCGTGAGACGCCAAGGGAGCCGGGAGGGGAGGGGTGGAGTCCGTCACCTGCACGGGCCTGGGCTCGGCCGTCTTGTCCGGCGTCGGGGTCGGCTGAAGAGGGGGGGGTCCGGGTGGCGATGGAGTAGCGCTGACCTCGGGTGGAGCTTCGGCTGGGGATTCCGGGACCGGAGGCGTCACGTCCTTGCCCAGCCTGGCCTGGATGACCAGGGTACGGGGCAGTGGCGCGGGGGGGCGGGACTGCACCAGGCCCAGCAGGGCCAGATGGACGGCCAGGGACCAGGCCAGACCGTGGATCAGGAGCCGATGTGGCAAGCCCCACGCGTTCGCCATGATGATGCCTGCGCACCGGGTGGCGGGCCTGCCTCCCGCGAGGACCTCTACTGGGCGGCCGCGTTCAGCATGGCTTCCAGACGCTCGGCGGGTACGTAGCCGGGGACGCGCTGGCCGTTGGCCAGGATCATGGCGGGGGTGCCCTCGATCCGCAGACGGGTGCCCAGGGCCAGGTTTCTCTCCACCGGGGTATCGCAGTCGGCCTTGCCGGCGGGCACCTGGTTCTTGAGCATGAGGTCCAGCCAGGCCTGCCCGCGGTCCTTGCTGCACCATACCAGCTTCGCTTTGCGTTCCGCGTCCGGGTGGGTGGGCAGGGGATAGAGAAACACATGCACGGTGACGTTGTCCAGCTTGGCGAACTCCACCTCCGCCTTTTTGCAGTAGGGGCAGTCCGGGTCCGAGAACACCGCCAGCTTGCGCTGGCCGTTACCACGCACCAGACGGATGCTGTCCTGCAGGGGCAGGCTGCTCCACTTCACGGCGGTGAGCTTGCCCATGCGTTCCCGGGTCAGGTTGCGCTTGTTTTTCACATCCAGCAGGTCACCCACCAGGATGTACTGTCCCTTTTCGTCCGCGTAGACCACCATGGGGCCCTGGTCACCGTCCAGGGTGACTTCCATGATGCCGTTCATGCCGGTCTTGCCGATCTGCGTGATCTGCGTGCCGGGGGCCAGGTTCTGCACGGCCTGGCGGATTTCCGCGTCGCCCGCCTGGCAGGCACTCAGGCTCAGGCTCAGCAGGGCAAAGAGGGTGGTGACGGAGAGGTGATGTTTCATAGGGGGTCTCGATGGGAGTCAAAGGATGGCATGCCGGATCAGGGCCTGGTTGAGGGGGGTGAGGTGATTGGTCAGGTTCATGCCCAGATTGCGCAGGGCGAGGCTGAGGCCATCGGGGCAGGCAAAAAGTTTCTTCAGGCCACCGGTGACGAGTTGCATGGAGGCTACGTCTTCCCTCCGCCGGGCGGCGTAGGCGGTAAGGCGGCCGATCTCCCCCGGGTCCCCGCCTTCCGCCAGCAGACTGGTTAGCAGTCGGGAATCCCGGAAACCCAGGTTCACGCCCTGTCCCGCCAGGGGGTGTACGGTGTGCGCCGCGTCCCCCAGCAGCACCAGGCCGGGTCGCACCCACTCCCGGGCGCGGCGGCGCTTGAGGGGAAAGCCGGCGGCGGGGGTGATGCAGGTAAACCGGCCCAGCAATTGATCGCCGGCGGCGGCGACCTTCTCCGCCAGTCTTTCCGGGGACAGCGCCCGGAGTTCGGCGGCGTGCTCCGGCGGTGTGGACCAGACCATGCTGATGCGGTTGCCTGGCAGGGGCAGCCAGGCCAGCACGCCATCCGGGCGAAACCACTGGAAGGCGGTCCCCCGGTGTGGGCGCTCCGTGGCGAAATTGGCCACCACGCCGATGTGCCGGTAGTCCTCCACATCGAGGTCGATGCCAGCCTGTTGGCGCAACCAGGAATCGGCACCGTCGGCCGCCACCAGCAGGCGGGCATGCAGGCTGGAACCATTGATGAGGTGCAGATGGTGGCCACCGGACTCGCTGCCGCCCCAGATCACGTGGCTGGCCATGGTGGAGATGACGCGCACGTTGGGGCTGTTCCGCCAGGATCGCCACAGACACGCTTGCAGGCGACCGTTTTCCGCGATCCAGGCCAGTTCCGGCAGGCCCGCGTCCAGGGCGTCGAAGTCTAGGCAACCGTCGCCATCCCCGTGGATGCGCATGCGCTGCACGGCCTGGCATCGAACTCCGTCCGGGTCCGAAGTCTCCCAGGCCTGCAGCGAACGGAGCCAGGCCACATTGCCGGGGCTGAAGGCGAAGAGGCGGCTATCCCAGGCCTCCCGTGGCGGCTGGGGCGGGCGCGGTTCCACCAGGACCACGCTGTAGGGACTGTGGCGCAGGGCGGACACCAGGGCAGCGCCATTGAGGCCTCCCCCCAGCACGGCGATATCCGCCCGTGACGGTCTCAGGCTTACCATGTCCTGGCCCCGAACATCATCTTGCGGGTGAACAGGGTCTTCAGGGGCGATGCCAGGTCCAGGGCCGCCAGGGCCAGGCCCCGAAACTGTCGCAGGATGGGCCAGTCGTTGCTGAAGCCGGTCACCAGCAGGTCGGTCATGATGCTGCCACCGAGGATGTCGGCCCGGCGCCGGTGGTCGTATTCCCGCATATCCACCATGCCCAGGCGTTCCCGGGGCAGGTCAGCCAGGGCTTCGGCCAGCCTCCAGGCATCGCGCAGACCCAGATTGAAGCCCTGGCCCGCCACTGGGTGCAGCACATGGGCGGCGTTGCCGATGCGTAGCAGACGAGGGCTGTGGCGGGCATGGGTCAGGCTGAGCCGGAGAGGAAACGCGGCGCGTGGACCGGCGCGCAGAAAGCGTCCCTGGCGATCCCCGAAGGCGGCCTGCAGTTGCTGCAGGAATTCCCTGTCATCCAGGGCCAGACGGGCCTCCACTTGCTGCGCCGGTGTGGTCCAGATGAGGGCATAGGCCCCCCCCAGGGGCAACAGGGCGATGGGGCCCTCCGGGGTAAAGCGTTCGTAGGCCTTGTGGTCGTGCGGCCGGGAGGTGGTCACGGTACAGACCAGCGCGGCCTGGCCATAGTCCTTGTCCTGGCGCTGCGCCGCCGGCAGGCCCTTGCCCCCTTCCGAGAGCACCACCAGCCTGGCGGTGAGCAGTTCTTCTTTCCCCTCCCGCAGGAACCGGACCATGCCATAGGCAGTGGTGGCCCCGGCGGCCATGACCCGGGCGCCGGTGAGCACCCGGGCGTCACATGCGCGCATGCGCCGGACCAGACTGCCGTGCAGGTCGCCGTACTGCGCCACATAGCCCAGGGCCGGTACGGCCATGTCCCGTGCTGTCAGCTCGGCGCGACCGAAACTGCCCCGTTGGGAGACGTGTATGCTCTCGATGGGGGTGGCGTGTGGGCCCAGTTCATCCCATACCCCCAGACGCTGGAGGATGAGACGGCTGCCTTCGGACAGGGCGATGGCCCGGGGATCCGGGCCTTCCAGACGGACACGGGCCTCCAGCACCACCGCCTCCAGGCCAAGATCCTGCAGACCGCAAGCCAGGGCCGCCCCCACAGGGCCGGCGCCGACGATGGCCACATCCACATGGCCGGACGCAGGGGCGCAGACCTGTTCAGCGGGCACGCATGAACTCCTCTATGGCCCCTATCGTTTTGGGGGCGGCGTCGGTAAGCACCCGGTGGTCCTGGGGGGTGACCACCACGTCGTCCTCGATGCGGATGCCGATGTTGTGCAGGGCCGGGGGCACGTCTTCCGCCGGGCGGATGTACATGCCCGGCTCCACGGTGAGAGCCATGCCCGGGACCAGTTCCCGCCAGGTCCCGTCCTGCTTGTAGCTGCCGGCGTCGTGCACATCCAGCCCCAGCCAGTGACTGGTGCGATGCATGTAGAAGCGCTTGTAGGCCTCGGCTTCCAGGAGCCCGTCCACCTCGCCCCGCAGCAGTTTCAGGTCCACCATGCCCTGGGTGAGCACGCGCAGGGCCGCGGCGTGAGGGACGTCGAAGCCGTTGCCGGGGCGGACGCTGTCTATGGCTGCCAGCTGGGCCGCCAGGACGATTTCATACACCGTCTTCTGGGGGCCGGAAAAGCGGCCGTTCACCGGGAAGCAGCGGGTGATGTCGGCGGCATAGCCGTAGTATTCCCCGCCAGCGTCGATGAGCAGCAGGTCTCCATCCCGGAGGACCGCGTCGTTGTTCACGTAGTGCAGCACACAGGCATTGGCGCCACCCGCCACAATGGGGGTGTAGGCCGGAGCCTGACAGCCCTGGCGGCGAAAGCCGCGCAGCAGTTCCGCTTCGATCTCCCATTCCCCCATGCCGGGTCGACAGGCTCGCATGGCGGCCATGTGGGCCTGCGCCGAGACGTCGGCGACGCGTTGCATGAGTGTGAGTTCATGTTCGTCCTTCAGGAGACGCATGGAGTCCACCAGGGTGTGAGCATGCGTGAGGATGGGTGGGGCGGTGATGCCGGTCCGCGCCTGTGCACGCGTCTGGTTGATCCAGCCCAGGACCCGCGCATCCCAGGCCGCATCGTTGCCGAAGGCATAGGCCAGGCGGGGCTGGTTCTCCAGCAGCCTGGGCATGCGCCTGTCCAGCTCGCGGATGGAGTGGGCGGCATCGAAGCCGAAGGCCTCCTTCGCCGCCCTCGGGCCATGGCGGCGGCCGTCCCAGATTTCCCGCTCTGGGCTCCTGTCCCGGCAGAACAGGATCTGTCGCGGGCGTCTGCCGGCGATGAGCACCAGTACGGCCTCCGGCTCCGGGAAGGCGGTGAGGTAATAGAAGTGGCTGTCGAAGCGGTAGGGGTAATGGGCATCCCGGTTGCGAATGACTTCCGGTGCCGTGGCCAGGATGAATACCCCTTCCCCCAGATCCTGCAGCAGGCGATGGCGGCGGGCGCGATGCACGGCGATGTCCGGTACGGGATCAGGCGGCACGTTGTAATTCCTTGTCCAGGTTGGCCAGGCGCTGAGGCGTACCCACGTCTTCCCAGCGTCCGCCGAAATGCTCGCCACTGACCTGGCCCCGCTCCATGGCGTTTCGCAGCAGGGGGGCCAGAGGCGCCTTGTGGAAGGGGGCGATACCCGCGAACAGCTCCGGGTGGTAGCAGCCGATGCCCGAGAAGGTCAGGGCGTGTGAGTCAACGGCATGAGGCAGGGAAACCCGGCCGTCGTCAAGGCTGAAATCGCCCAGGGGGTGGTGTGGTGGGTTGTCCACCAGCACCAGGTGGGCCATGTGCCGCGGGTGGACAGCCATGTCCGCCAGCACCGGCCGCAGGCGACCGTAGTCGAAATCCGTGAAGACATCGCCATTGGTCACCAGGAACGGGCCTTCGTCCAGTCGGGATAGAGCGGTGGCGATGCCACCGGCGGTCTCCAGGGGCTCCGGCTCCCGCGACCAGGCGATGCTCACGCCCAGATGCCTGCCATCGCCGAGGGCGTCTTCCAGCTGCTGGCCCAGGTGGGCATGGTTGATGACCAGGCGGTTGAAGCCCGCGGCCCGCAGGCGGTCGATCTGCCAGACGATGAGGGGCTTGCCGCCCACCCTGAGCAGGGGCTTGGGTGTGTGCCGCGTCAGGGGACGCATGCGCCTGCCCTCGCCGGCCGCGAGGATCATGGCGCTGCAGGGGAAGGAGGCCGGGTGCCGCATCAGAATGTATAGCCCGCGGTGACGGTCCCGCCCTCGACCTGGTCCAGCAGGCGCAGCAGGCTTCCCAGGCCGCTGTAGCGCTGACAGACGCGGCGCAGGTAGTCCATCACACGGGGCATGTCCAGCAGATAGGCGTCCTTGCCATCGCGGTGATAGAGGCGCGCGAAGATGCCCAGCACCTTGATGTGGCGTTGCACCCCCATCCATTCGAAATCGCGGTAGAACGTGCCAAAGTCTGCCTGGACCGGCAGGCCGGCCTGGCGGGCACCTTCCCAGTAACGCACGCTCCAGTCCAGAACCCGCTCCTCGTCCCAGCGGATGTAGGCGTCCTTGAAGAGCGATACCAGGTCATAGGTGATGGGGCCGTATACCGCGTCCTGGAAGTCGATGACCCCGGGGTTGTCGTCCGCTGTGAGCATGAGATTGCGGGAATGCCAGTCCCGGTGCACATACACCCGGGGCTGTGCCAGGTTGTTTGCCAGGATGCGGCGGAAGCTGTCTTCCAGAACCTGGCGCTGATCCGCTCCCAACCGCACACCCAGGTGCCTCCCCAGGTACCACTCGGGAAACAGCTCCAGCTCCCGCCGCAGCAGGGTCTCGTCATACGGGGGCAGTTCCCCTTCCTGGCTGGCCTTCTGGATCTTGATCAGGGCGGCATTGGCATCGCGGTAGAGGCGGTCGGCGTTGTCCGTGTTCAGGGCGGCGAGATAGGTGGTGCTTCCCAGATCGGAGATGAGCAGAAAACCCTCCGTCAGGTTTTCCGCCAGGATCTCCGGGGTGTTCACGCCGGCGGCCCGGAACAGGCGGCCGACACGCAGCCAGGGGCGGCAGTCCTCCTGCCGCGGAGGCGCATCCATGACGATGTATTGGCCTTGATCCGTGAACGCCCGGAAGTAGCGGCGAAAGCTGGCGTCTGCCGAAGCGGGTTCCAGGCGGTCCAGCCGCGCGCGCGGCCCCTGGCGGAGAACCTCCCGGGTCCAGCAGGTCAGGCGTTGCAGGCGTTCCAAAGATATAATCCGCCGATCAAGAAACGCGCCGATCTTATCACCCCCTCATGCCGCCCGCGCCGCACCCCAAGCCTCCATTCGCGCGTTTGTTGCTCTACGGCTGCCTGGCGGCGGCATGTCAGGCGGTGTTTGCCGCGGACCCCGAAGTCCAGCTCAAAACCAGTCAGCGCCTGTCTCCCCGGGTAAGCCCTGCGCAGACCCTGGAAGGCCCTACATTTCTGGAGGCGGACGAGGTGCGGGGCCATGTGGGCCGGGAGCTGGAGGCCAGTGGGCAGGTGGTGATCCACAACCTGAGGGAGCGCGTGGAGGCGGACTGGCTGCGCTATGACCAGGACACGGACGAGGTCCGTGCCAAGGGCGACGTGGTGTTCGTGCATGAGCAGTATCGCGTACAGGGCCAGGAGCTCACGCTCAAGCTGACACAGCGTCTGGGCAGCATGACGGGTGTGCATTTCGAGTTGCACGACAGGCATGGGCAGTCGGGTGGGCGGGAAAAGGTGGCCTGGGTGGGTGCCGATGTCCTGCATTTCCAGGGCCCGGATCACTACCAGATGGACGCCGCCACCTATACCACCTGCGTCCCGGGGCAGCCGGACTGGATACTGAAGACGGAACAGCTGAAGCTGGACTACGCAACCAACCTGGGCATGGCACGCAACGTGCGGGTGGAATTCATGGATACCCCCATCCTCTATGCCCCCTGGATGGATTTCTCCCTGGACGACCGGCGCAAATCCGGCTTTCTGGCGCCTTCCTATGGCGCGTCCAGCGAACGTGGCCTGGAACTGGTCGTGCCTTGGTATTGGAACATCGCCCCCAACCGGGACGCCACCATCATCCCCCGCATGATGACCCAGCGCGGGGTGCAGCTGGGGGGTGAATTCCGCTATCTGGAGCGGGCCTACCGCGGCGATCTGGGTGTGGAATTCCTGCCCAATGACCGGGTGGCCAGGCGCACGCGCTACTTGGGCGTCTGGCACCATCAGCACCAGCTGAACCGCAACTGGTCGGCCGGCCTCGACCTGGAGGGCGTATCCGACGACCGCTATTTCGTGGATCTGTCCAACCAGGTGAGTCAGACCTCGCAGGTGAACCTGCCACGCCAGGCCATGCTGAATTATGACGCGGGCTGGCTGAAGGGGCGTGGTCTGTTACAGGCCTTCCAGACCCTGCAGGACCCCGCCGCTCCCATTTTCGAGCCCTATCGACGCTTGCCCCAGCTGACCATGACTGCCAGCCGGGAGCGTCTCGGTCAGCTGGTCCTGCCCTGGAATGTGGGCGCGGAGTTCGTGCATTTCGACCGGGCCGACAATCGCGGCGCGCAGGGTGGGGTGCAGGGGCGCAGGCTGCATGTCAACCCCAGCGTCAGCGCGCCAATCCAAACCTCGTTTGCCACGCTGACCCCCAAGCTGGGCTGGTATTTCACCCGTTATGATCTGGATGACGCCACGCTCCTGCTGCGCGATACCCGCGATCCCGCGCGCGTGCCCCTGCCCCCCGCGGGCTTTGCCAGCACCACCCGCAGCATGCCCGTATTCAGCCTGGACAGCAGTCTGATGCTGGAGCGGGATGGACGCATCCTGGGTCAGGACTACATCCAGACTCTGGAGCCCCGGCTGTACTACCTGTACATCCCCTATCGCGCGCAAGATCGCATCCCCGTGTTCGACACGGGTGTGGGCGACCTGTCCATGGATCAGCTGTTCGGCGAGAATCAGTTCATCGGCGTGGACCGCATCAACGACGCGAACCAGATCACCCTGGGGCTCACGTCCCGCTTCCTGGACCAGAAGAACGGCCGGGAACGCCTGGCGGTAACCCTGGGGCAGCGTTATTTCATCCACGACCAGCGCGTGACCTTTCCCGGACAGACGGCGCGCAGCGCCAAGAGCACGGATCTGCTGGCCCTGGTGTCCGGCCAGCTGAATGACCGGCTGCGCATCGGCGCCGGTGTCCAGTTCAATACCGAGGATGGCGTGCTGGCCAAGGCCAATCTTGGCGGCAGCTGGCGCGAGGGACCGGGGCGGGTCATCAATGCGGATTACCGCTATGCCAACCAGCGTTATGCCGCGCCCCTGAACCAGATCGACCTGTCGGCGCAATGGCCCCTGGCGCCCGGATGGTACGGTCTGGGTCGTCTCAACTATTCCATGCAGGATTCCCGCCTGGTGGAAGGTCTGGCCGGTGTGGAGTACAACGCCGGCTGCTGGTCCCTGCGCGGTGTGGTGCAACGCCTGGCCACCGCCGAGCACACTGTGAGCAACGCCCTCTTCCTGCAGCTCGAGCTGCGTGGCCTGACCAAGTTGGGACCCAATCCCCTGGACATTCTGAAGCGGAGTATTTCCGGCTATGCCAAGAGCGATGAACTCGATCTTCCGTGACACGTTGCTGGCGCTGTGGCTGGTCACTGGCGCGGGTATGCCGGCGCTGGCCGCACCGGTCGAAATCGACCGCATCGTCGCGGTGGTCAACAACAGCGTCATTACCGCGTACGAACTGCGCAACCAGGTGGAGCAGGTGCTGCGTCAGCTGGGTGGGCAGAATGTCCCGCCCCGGCGCGTGCTGGAAAGGCAGGTGCTGGAGCGCATGATCACCGAGCGGGCCCTGCTGCAGATCGCCGAAGACACCAACATCCGGGTGGACGGCCCCCAGCTGGACCGGGCCATCGCCGGTATCGCCCAGCGCAACAACATGACGCCGGAGGCCTTCCGCAAGGCCCTGGAGGCGGACGGCATGGATTTCGGCGCCTTCCGTGACCAGATTCGCAACGAGATCGTGGTGAGCCGCCTGCGTGACCGCGAGGTGGACAGTCGCGTGGTGGTGACGGATGCCGAAATAGACAACTATCTGGCCGGCAACGGCCAGGATGCCGGCCAGCAGGAAGAATACAGGTTGGGGCACATCCTGGTGCTGACTCCGGAAGGCGCCAGTCCGGAGCAGCTGTCCAGCCTGCGCGACAAGGCGGAACGGGCCCTGGCGCAGCTGCGCCAGGGCGAGGACTTCGCCAAGGTGTCGGTGGCCTATTCCGATGCCCAGAATGCCCTTCAGGGCGGCGATCTGGGCTGGCGCGGCCAGGCCCAGCTGCCCACGCTGTTTCTGGATGCGGTCAAGACGCTGCAGATCGGTGCCGTGACCGACATCCTCCGCAGCCCCAATGGGTTCCACATCCTCAAGCTGCTGGACAAGCGCGGCAAGGATGCACAGTACGTCGTGCGCCAGACGCATGCGCGCCACATCCTGGTGAAGACCAACGAGGTGGTGAGCGATGCGGAGGCGCGCAACCGCCTGCTGCAGATCAAGGAGCGGGTGGAGCACGGTGCCTCCTTCGCGGAGATGGCCAAGCTGCATTCCGACGACCTGTCCGCCAACCGGGGCGGTGATCTGGGCTGGCTGAACCCCGGGGATACGGTGCCCGACTTCGAGCGCGCCATGGATGCCCTGCGGCCGGGACAGGTTTCGGAGCCGGTGCGCTCGCCTTTTGGCTGGCATCTGATCCAGGTGCTGGAACGACGTGACCAGGACGTGAGCCAGGAGCGCAGACGGCTGGAGGCCCGCCGTGCCCTGCGTGACCGCAAGGCCGAGGAGGCCTTCGACGACTGGGTGCGCCAGGCCCGTGACCGGGCCTATGTGGAGTACCGTCTGGAAGAGTGATCTTCGCGGCCGGGGGTGGGCCGCTCCCGCTCCCGAGGCGTCACCCGGCCACCCTGTCACCCGCCGATGACGGTGGCCACAGGCTCAGTATCTGATGCGCACGCGCCAGCTCAGCACGGCCTTGCCATCCGCAGGTACCGGGACCACCCACGTTGCGGTGTGGGCCGCGTCCTTCACGTGCGGCTGGCTCTCCTGCACCATCTGCCACTCACCGGGCATGGGTTCCACCACCTTCACCGTGACCGCCTCGCTCTTGGCATTGCGGATTTCCAGCTGATAGGCGGTTTCGATGACACCCGTGCGGGAGTTGTAGGCCGCCGCCAGTTTCTGGTAGTCCGTCTGCTTCTTGTCGGCGGTGATGTCGAAGGCCTCGCCCAGCTTCAGGCGTACCACTTCGCCCTTGGCCGTGTGATCGATGCGGTCCTCGCCCACGAACTGGGCGCGACCGGCGGAGTCCTTCTTGTAGACCCGCACCACGCCCTTGGGCAGGGGCACGCCCAGCTTGCCGCCGGATTCCTTGTCCTGGTTGCCAAATTCCACGAACACCCCGGGCTTGAGCTTCTGACCCAGGTCACCGTGCTGGCCGGTGTAATACCAGTTGGCGCCATCGAGGCGGTACTCCTTGGTGATGGCCACATCCTGAGCCGAGAGCAGGGCCACCTGCTTGGTCTGGTTGTCCCCCAGGGTGGTGTTGCGCGGCAGGGTGTAGAGGTGGTACTCGAACAGGCCCTCTTCCTGCATGGCCGGCGCGGCTTCCGCCATGGCCATGGCCCTGGCCATCATCTGCTTGGCGATGGGTTCGGGCTGTGCCCGGTTCACCTGCCCCGCCACCAGCTGCAGGCGGGCATTGGGGTAGCTGGTGCCACTGGTATTGGTGAGGGTGACCCAGCCGCTCAGGTCCATGCGGTCTTCCTTGTCCGACAGCTCGGCCACGTAGTCGGCTTTCCATGTCAGGCCGCCGGTCAGATAGGTCAATTCCAGTTGGCGCTCGCTGGTGAGCATGGGGTTGGCGGGGCCATCCGTCTTCAGCAGCATGGCCAGGGTGGGCCGATCGCGCAGGTCCGGCGGCACGCTGGGAAAGGCCATGCGTCCCGGAATGCCGGTTTCCACCCGGTCGATGAACTGCAGCACGACACCGTTGTTGGCCGCCAGGATGGTGGCGTTTTCCACGAACTCCGTGCCGGTCACGGGCAGGTTGCGTATCACCTTCACCGAGCTGCCCACGGACTTCTCCAGCAGACTCTGGGGAGTGAGCAGGTCGAAATCGAAGTTCTGTTCCAGCAGGGTCAGGGCGCTGCCGTCCAGGGTGTGCAGCAGGGCGGTCTCGGGTTGCATGCGGGCGGAGACCTCGCGCCAGGCCAGACGGTTTTCACCACCGCCGAGCTTGACCTTGCGGGCATCCTTCACCAGCGCGAGATTGCCGTTGTAGATGGTGACGGCCAGCCCGGTCTGGTCCGCGGCCGTGCTGCGACGCTCCTCCAGGGCATGGATGGGCAGGGCGGTCAGCGCCGCCAGGGCCAGTGTCAGGGTGGTGAGGGTCGTTTTCATGTGTACGCTCCAGGCTGGGTTTCAGGGGAAAGCAGGACGTCCACCCCGCGTGTGGGGGCGATGGCGCGGGCGGGCAGGGGTTCGCGCGCCTGCCAGGCACGCAAGGCCCGCTGCTTGTCGGCACCGGCCACCAGGAAGAGGACCTGATGAGCCCGGGACAGGCGCCTTGCGGAAAGACTGACCCGGGCGGGGGGGGGCTTGGGTGCATCGCGAACCGGCAGGACGTCGGCGGCCGTGGTAGCCGTGCCCCAGTCCTGACCGGGAAACAGGCTGGCGGTATGACCATCCTCGCCCAGGCCGAGCAGCACCAGATCGAAGTCGCCCACCGTGGCCAGGGTCTGGGCATAGGCTTCGGCGGCCGCCTCGGGACCCCGCTCGGCGGGTATGGCGTGGACCTGGGCGGACGGGATGGCATTGCCTGCCAGCAGGCTGAGCGTCACCATGCGGCTGTTGCGCTGCGGGCTGTCGACGGGCAGGCAGCGCTCGTCTCCCAGCCAGACGTGCCAGCGGGCCCAGGCATGCGGCTCCTGGGCCAGGGCTGCGTACAAGCGACGTGGTGTGTTGCCGCCCGCCAGCACGATATGGAAGGCGCCATGTCGTGCCAGGGCCTGGTCTTCCGCCTGGCGGATGTAGTCCATGGCTTGCCGCAGCCAGTCTTCCTGGGTGGGAGCGAGATGCCAGCGGGTTTCCAGGTCCATCGGAAATATTGAAACAAGTGGATAGAATCGTCCCATTCTAAGCGCCGACCATGACCCCCACCCTCGTCTTCGACATAGAAACCATTCCCGACATTGCCGGGCTGCGGCATTTGTACGACGTGGGGATGGAGACCAGTGACCAGGAAGTGGCCGAGATGGCCAGTCTCTTGCGTCGGCAGCAGACCGGCGGCTCCGACTTTCTTGCCCACTATCTGCAGCGCGTGGTGACCATCTCCTGCGTGCTGCGCGAGGCGGACCGGTTGCACGTGTTTTCCCTGGCCGAGCCGGAGGCGGACGAGGGCCAGATCATTCAGCGTTTCTTCGACGGCATCGAGAAGTACACCCCGCAGCTGGTGTCCTGGAACGGCGGCGGCTTCGACCTGCCGGTACTGCATTACCGTGCCATGCGGCATGGCGTCGCGGCTGGCAGGTATTGGGACTGGGGGGATGACGACCGGGATTTCCGCTACAACAACTACCTGAATCGCTATCACACCCGCCACATCGATCTGATGGATGTGCTGGCCATGTATTCCGGCCGGGCCAATGCCCCCCTGGACAACTTTGCCCGGCTGCTGGGCTTTCCCGGCAAGCTGGGCATGGACGGTGGCGAGGTATGGGGCGCCTGGCAGCGGGGCGAGATAGATGCCATCCGCGACTATTGCGAGACCGACGCGGTGAACACCTGGCTGGTGTATCTGCGTTTCCAGAAGATGCGCGGGATCCTGGACGATGCCCGCCATGACGCGGAAATCGCCCTTGTACGTCGGAGCCTGACGGATCTGGGTGCCCCGCATTGGCAGGAATTCCTGGCAGCCTGGCCGGCATGAATGCACCCGTGTCACTGCCCCTTTCCCCCGTGGGTGCCGGGCCCGACGGCAAATCCATGGACAACTCCGTGGTCCGCATCGAATCCCTGGACCATGAAGGCCGGGGGGTGGCCCATCTGGAGGGCAAGGCCGTCTTCGTGGACGGGGCCCTGCCCGGTGAGGTCTGCGAGATCGCCCGCTATAGCAGAAAAGCCCACTACGAGCGCGCCCAGGTGGTAGCCATCCGGCAGGCCAGTCCTTTCCGGGTGACGCCTGCCTGCCCATGGTTCGGCGTGTGTGGTGGCTGCTCCCACCAGCACCTGGACGAGTCCGCCCAGGTGGCGGTCAAGCAGCGCGTGCTGGAGGACTGCCTTACCCATATCGGGCGGGTACGGCCGGAAGGCATGCTGCCGCCGGTGCATGGCCACACCTGGGGCTATCGCGCCCGCGCCCGCCTTTCGGTGCGCAACGTGCCCAAAAAGGGTGGTGTTCTCGTGGGTTTCCATGAGAAGAAGAGCAGCTATGTGGCGGACATGCTGGGCTGCGAGGTCCTGCCCCGACGCATCTCGGACCTGCTACCCCGTCTGCGGACGCTAGTGGCGGGGCTGTCCATCCGCGATCGGCTGCCGCAGATCGAGCTGGCCCTGGGCGAGGATGTGGATGTGCTGGTGCTGCGTATCCTCGAGGCTCTGTCACCGGCGGATGAAGACCGGCTCCGGGCCTTTGCCGATGCTCACCGGCTGCAGTTCTGGCTGCAGCCCAGGGGGCCGGACACGGCCTATCCCTTCTACCCTCTGGATGCGCCGGAACTGAGCTATCGCCTGCCGGAGTTCGACTTGGTCATGCCCTTCCGGCCCACGGACTTCACCCAGGTGAACCACGGCATCAACCGCATGCTGATCCGACGCGCCGTGCGGCTGCTCGATCCCCGGCCGGGAGAGCGCATCGCCGACTTCTTTTGCGGGCTGGGCAACTTCAGTCTGCCCATCGCCCGGCACGGGGCGTCGGTCCTGGGTATGGAGGGCAGCGCCGCACTGGTGGCCCGGGCGGCGGACAATGCCCGTCGCAACGGCCTGGCCCAGCGTACCGAATTCCGTGTGCTGGACCTGTTCCGCATGACACCGGAGGCCTTCGCCACCCTGGGCCGCTTCGATAAGCTGCTCATCGACCCGCCGCGCGACGGGGCGGTCGAACTGGTGAAATCCCTGCCCCGCGTTGGCGCGCCGGACCGTGTCGTCTATGTATCCTGCAGTCCCGCCACCCTGGCCAGGGATGCGGCCGTGCTGGTGCATCAGCAGGGCTATCGCCTGGTGGGTGCCGGCGTGGCCAACATGTTTCCCCACACCGCCCATGTGGAATCCATCGCCCTGTTCGAACGCCCCTGAGAACATGAGAGAGGCCGAAGCTGTCATGAGCCACAAGCATGCCCACCTGATCCAGAGCATTTTTCACGACCCCATCAGCGGCAACATCCACTGGCGCGAGGTGGAGTCCCTGCTTGCCCACCTGGGGGCGGAGACCGAGCCCCTGCCCGGTGCCCGGATCCGGGTGCGCCTGCACGGCATGGAGGAGGTCCTGCACCGCCCCCATCACAGCAACGTGCTGTCCCGCCAGGATGTGAAGTATGTGCGGGAATATCTGGCCCGTGCCGGAGTCACGCCCTCCCTGTATGCCGAAAAGGGGTAGTCCTGCCGGCATGACGATCCGTCCGCCTTGCGGCTACACTGTGCCGACCGCAACCGCTTGATACACGTTTGGACGCGATTCCGCTGGAAGCCCTGTGGGGCACCCTGATCCTGTTGTTGATCTGCTCGGCTTTCTTTTCCATGACCGAGACCAGCATGATGGCCGTCAACCGTTATCGCCTGCGCACCCTGGCCAAGGCGGGCCACCGCGGCGCCAGACTGGCGGAGTGGCTCCTGGCCCGGACCGACAAGCTTCTGGGAGTGGTTTTGCTGGGCAACAACCTGGTGAATGCCGCCGCCGCCTCCCTGGTGACCATCATCGCCTTTCGCCTCTTTGGTCAGAACGAGATGGCGCTCACCCTGTCCACCCTGTCGGTCACCTTCCTCATCCTGGTGTTTTCAGAGGTCACGCCCAAGGTACTGGGGGCCTCCTACCCGGAGCGCATCGCTCCCGCGGCCAGCTTCGTCCTCGCGCCCCTGCTGAAACTCTTCTACCCCGCCGTCTGGCTCATCAATCTATTCGTGCAGGGCTTGCTGCGCCTGCTGCACCTGCGTGCGCGCACGACCTCGGCCAACAGCATGGGAGTGGAGGAGTTGCGTACCCTGTTGATCGAGTCGGGCTCCTTCCTGCCGATTCAACACCGCGGCATCCTCATGAACCTGTTCGATCTGGAGCAGGCAACCGTGGACGATGTCATGTGCCCGCGCGGCCAGATCGAGGCCATTGACCTGGCGGTGGAGCCTGAGGAACTCCTGCGCCAGCTGAGTACCAGTCACCACTCCCGCCTGCCTGTCTATGATGGCGAGCCCAACAATGTGCTGGGCATCCTGCATGTGCGTCGTGTTCTGGCCAACCTGCGGGATGAGGGGTTCACGTCGGAAATCCTGCGCGAGCGCTTGCGGGAACCCTATTTCATCCCCTCCGGAACCTCCCTCTACAACCAGCTGGCCCAGTTTCAGGCCACCCGTCAGGCCCTGGGACTGGTGGTGGACGAATATGGCGAGCTTCAGGGCCTGGTGACCATGGAGGATATCCTGGAGGAAATCGTGGGCGAGTTTGCCTCGCTGCGGCCGGGCCTGCAGAGCACGACGGTGCGGGAAGCGGATGGCAGCGTCATCGTCGAGGGGGGCGTCTTTCTGCGGGAGCTCAACCGCAAGCTCGATATGGATCTACCACTGGATGGCCCCCGCACCCTCAACGGCTTGCTGCTGGAGCGTCTGGAAACCATGCCCGAACCGGGCGTGAGCGTCATGATCGCGGGCTATCCCATCGACATCATCCAGGTGCAGGACCGCATGGTGAAGACCGCACGCATCGGCCAGCGGCGCCCCACGGCCTGACTGCCGGAATTCTTTACAATTGGGCAAGGGCGTAGCACTATCGTCCGACGATAATTTCCACGGAGACAGGCCAGGGCATGGTTGCAGTCACGGCGGGCGCCAATTTGACGGGGTTGTGCCGGGCCATGGTGGTCCAGGGCCTGCTCTCTCAGGAAGAGGGTGAAAATCGCCAGAATCAGGCCAAGTCCTCCGGCGAGACCTTTCTTTCCCATCTGTTGCGCAACCGGCGATTCCGTGCGGACCAGATCGCCGCCTTTGCCGCGGTGACCTTCGGGTTTCCGTTCCTGAATCTGGACGCCGTCGATGCGGCGGTCTTTCCCAAGGGGGTCGTGGATCCCAAGCTGCTCACCAAGCACCGGGTACTGCCCATTGCCCAGCGTGGCAACCGCCTGTTCATCGGTCTTTCTGACCCCAGCAATCTCCAGGCCCTGGATGACATCAAGTTCCAGTCCAATCTCACGGTCGAGCCCGTGGTGGTGGAGGACGACAAGCTGGGCAGGCTGCTGGAGGAGTATGGTCAGACTTCCGAGGAGAGCATCCTCAGGACCATCGATACCGAGGATCTGAACCTGGAGTTCTCGGACGACGAGGCCCAGGAAAGGATCGACACGGCGGCGGCGGCAGATATCGACGACGCACCGGTGGTGAAGTACCTGCAGAAGATCATGCTGGACGCCATCAACAGCGGGGCGTCCGATATCCACTACGAGCCCTACGAAAAGAACTACCGCATCCGCTACCGTCTGGATGGCAACCTGATCGAGGTGGCCCAGCCTCCCCTGGCCATCAAGGAAAAGATCGCCTCCCGCATCAAGGTCATATCCAAGCTGGACATCTCGGAAAAGCGCGTGCCCCAGGATGGGCGCATGAAGCTGGTCCTGTCCCGTAACAAGGCAGTGGACTTCCGGATCTCCACGCTGCCCACGCTGTATGGCGAGAAGATCGTCATGCGTATCCTGGATTCCAAGGCCGCCACGGCCGGTATCGAGAACCTGGGTTACGAGCCGGCTCAGCTCAAGCTCCTGCTGGAGGCGGTGCAGCGTCCCTACGGCATGGTACTGGTGACGGGGCCCACCGGCTCCGGCAAGACCGTTTCCCTGTATTCCTGCCTCAACATCCTCAATCAGCCAGGAGTGAATATCTCCACTGTCGAAGACCCGGTGGAAATCCAGCTGGCGGGCATCAACCAGGTGAACATCAACGAGAAGGCGGGACTGGACTTCGCCTCGGCCCTGCGCGCCTTCCTGCGTCAGGATCCGGACATCATCATGGTGGGCGAGATCCGCGACCTGGAGACGGCGGAAATCGCCATCAAGGCAGCGCAGACCGGCCACATGGTGCTGTCCACCCTGCACACCAACGACGCCCCCTCCACCCTGACCCGTCTGGTGAACATGGGTGTTCCGTCCTACAACGTGGCTTCCTCCGTGAATCTGATCACCGCTCAACGCCTGGGCCGACGCTTGTGCCCCAGTTGCAAGAAACCCGTGGACATCCCACCGGAGGCCCTGCTGAATGCCGGCTTCGGCGAGGCGGATCTGGATGGCAGCTGGCAGGCCTATACCGCGGTGGGCTGCCCGGCATGCAAGGACACCGGCTACAAAGGGCGCGTGGGCATCTATCAGGTCATGCCGGTCAGCGAGGAACTCAGCCGCATCATCATGAAGAATGGCACGGCCCTGGATATCGCCGATCAGGCGCGGCGTGAAGAGGTCCTCAACCTGAGGGAGTCGGGCCTGCTGAAGGTGAAACAGGGCATAACTTCACTGGAAGAGGTGCTGGCGGTAACCAACGAGTAAGGGAGAGCAGACAATGGCGGTGGCCAAGGCAGCAGCCGTGCGGCAGATGCCCTTTCTGTGGGAGGGCACGGACAAGACGGGCAAGAAAGTGAAAGGCGAGATGATCGCCCCTGGCGAGGCGTTCGTGCGCCAGTCCCTGCGGCGTCAGGGCATCAATGTGCTCCGGGTGAACAAGCAGGGCATTTTCGCGCGCACCAAGAAGATCACCGAGAAGGACATCGCCCTGTTCACGCGTCAGCTGGCCACCATGCTCAAGGCGGGTGTGCCTCTGCTGCAGGCCTTCGACATCACCTCCCGCAGTCACGCCAACCCCTCCCTGCAGCGTCTTCTGGCGGACATCAAGGCGGATGTGGAGACCGGCAGCAGCATGAGCACCGCCTTCAAGAAACATCCTCAATACTTCGACGGCCTGTTCTGCAACCTGGTCAATGCCGGCGAACAGGCGGGCATCCTGGATACGGTGCTGGACCGGCTGGCCACCTACAAGGAAAAGATGCTGGCCATCAAGGGCAAGATCAAGTCCGCCCTGTTCTACCCGGTGACGGTCATGGTGGTGGCCTTCATCATCACGGCGGGCATCATGATCTTCGTGATCCCCTCCTTCAAGGACCTCTATGCCGGTTCAGGACAGGGCCTGCCCGCCCTGACGGAGTTCGTGATCTTCCTTTCCGACCTGTTCGTGGCCTGGTGGTATCTGATCTTTGGTGCCATCGGCGTGGCAATCTATGGCCTGTTCTATGCCCTGAGGCATTCTCCCGCGTTCAAGGCCAAGGTGGATGCCTGGACCCTGAAATTGCCCGTGTTCGGGCCACTCATCGAGAAGGCCACGGTGTCGCGCTGGTCACGTACCTTCTCCTCCATGTTCTCGGCTGGGGTGCCCATGGTGGAATCCCTGGATTCCGTGGCGGGCGCCTCGGGCAACCATGTGTTTTCGGAAGCGACGCTGAAGATCAAGACCCAGGTGGCCACGGGCGCGGCGCTGGCGGCATCCCTGCAGTCCGTCGGCGTGTTTCCCAACATGCTCATCCAGATGGTGGCCATTGGTGAGGAGTCGGGTTCGCTGGATACCATGCTGACCAAGGTGGCGGATTATTACGAACGCGAGGTGGACGATGCCGTTGCGGGTATCTCCAGCCTGATGGAGCCATTCATCATGGTCGTGCTGGGCACCCTGATTGGCACAATCGTTATCGCCATGTATCTGCCGATCTTCAAGATGGGCACGGTGGTTTGATCCAGGAAGGTCCTTAGCCCTGTTTCTACGTGGATCACCGGGGGCGCAGTCTTGATTTCAACTGACCACGGGCTCTGCGCTTGAGCCCGGCTTCCGATCTGTATCTCCTCGCCTTGCAGCCCGGCCTGTTCGTCGTTCTGGCGGCCTTGTTCGGGCTCATGTTGGGCAGCTTTCTCAATGTGGTGATCCACCGCCTGCCCCGCATGCTGGAGCGGGAATGGCAGGAGCAGTGCGCCTGGCTGCAGGGACAGGAGCCCGTGCCAGGACAACGCTACGATCTGATATTGCCGGCCTCGGGCTGCCCTCAATGCGCGCATGTCCTGCGCTGGTACGAGAACGTGCCGATCCTCAGCTGGTTGATGTTGCGGGGGCGCTGTTCCCGTTGCCAATGCGTGATTTCATCACGCTACCCGTTGGTCGAGGGCCTCACCGGTCTTTTGTTTGCCCTCGCTGCCTGGCAATGGGGCCCGGGCAGCGATGTGTTCTGGGTATGGGGATTGTTGGCCGTGTTGCTTGCCCTGACCTGCATCGATCTGGACACCCGCCTGCTGCCGGACAGCCTGACCCTGCCACTGGCCTGGGCTGGTCTGCTGGCCAATCTGGGAGGCCGCTTCGTGCCCCTGGACGAGGCCGTGATCGGGGCCGTGGCCGGGTATCTCAGCCTATGGTCGGTGTATCACCTGTTCAAATGGCTGACCGGCAAGGAGGGCATGGGGTTTGGCGACTTCAAGCTGCTGGCGGCCCTGGGGGCCTGGCTGGGATGGAAGCTGCTGCTGCCCATCGTGCTCGTAGCCAGCCTGGCGGGAGCGGTCTTTGGCATCGCCGCGATCCTGTTCCGGGGCCAGACACGCGGCAAGCCCATCCCCTTTGGCCCCTGGCTGGCCCTGGGAGGGTTGGTGGCACTGTTCTGGGGTACAGATGTCATCCGCTTCTGGCTGGGATGACGCGCGCGTTCTGTGTTGGGCTCACGGGGGGTGTTGGCTGCGGCAAGAGCACGGTGGCCGAATGTTTTGCCCGGCAGGGGGTGACCGTGGTGGATACGGACCTGATCGCCCGAGAACTGACTGCCCGGCATGGACAGGCCCTGGCGGCCATAGTCGCGGAGTTCGGTGAGACCTGTCTGGCAGCCGATGGCGCGCTGGACCGTCCGGCCATGCGTGCACGCATATTTTCCGACCCTGGGGCGCGCCTGCGTCTGGAGCGGATCCTGCATCCCCTGATTCGTCAGGAGGCCGCACGGCGTCTGGCTGGTCTGACGGCATGCTATGCCCTCCTGGTGGTTCCTCTGCTGGCGGAACACATGGCGGCCTATCGTGGACTGATAGACCGCATCGCCGTGGTGGACTGCGACGTCCCGCAGCAGGTACAGCGCATCATCTCGCGCCCTGGCATGACCAAAACCCAGGCCAGGGCCATTCTTGCGTCACAGTGCGACAGGACGACACGGCTGGCCCTGGCCGACGACGTGATCGATAACCGGGGCGACCTGTCGGCCCTCGAGTCGCAGGCGCTGGCCCTGCATGCGCGCTATCTGCGTCTGGCCGGGTGTAAAGCACGGGGTGGAGCAACTACTCGTTGCGCTCGGTAATCGCCTTCCGGCAGAATCTCTGCCTATTCAGGTCCTTGCGGTCATTATTTCGTCCAACATATCGGGCCACCCCTGGTGACTGTCTATGAATTTCCTCTGAATGAGCGCATCCGTACCTGGTTGCGCCTGGAGGATTTGTTCGGCAAGGCCGCTTACTTCATTCAGGCCCAGGACTTCCGCTCCCACCACGCCGGCTTGCTGGCCATTTTCGAGATCGTCGAGGTCACGGCGCGCTCGGAACTCAAGAATGAGTTGATCCAGGAGCTGGACCGCCAAAAGAACAGCCTCGAAATCCTGCGCAGAAACCCGGCGGTCGATGCGACACGCCTGGAGGATGTGCTCGCGGGCCTGGCGCGTGCGCTCTCCGGTTTGCTGGCCATGACCGGAAAGCTTGGCCAGCATGTGCGTGACAACGAGTGGTTGTCCAGCATCAAGGGCCGCGCGAGCATCCCCGGAGGGGTCTGCAGCTTTGACCTGCCGGTGTATCACTACTGGCTGAATCAGGCGGACGAGGATAGGAAACGGGACCTGGCTGCCTGGCTGAGTCCCATGTTACCGGTCAAGAAGGCGGTTGACGTGGTCTTGCGCATATTGCGCGAAGGCGGTCGCGCCAGCAGCCATACCGCCACGCAAGGGTCGTTTCAGCTCATGCTGGCGGGGCGCTCGGCGCATATGCTACGGGTTGCTGTGAACGCGTCTTGCGCGCCGGAAGTCAGTGCCAACAAATACGCCGTCAACATCCGCTTCCTGGTGCCGGACACCGCCCAGAAACCCCGGCTGTGCGACCGGGATGTGTCGTTCGACCTGACATTCTGCAATCTGTAGGCCCTGGGTATGCCGCGGACCCCGCCACTCAATCGAAGGCGGCCAGGTTAGTGCCGCGCAACAGATCCAGCTGATTCGACAGGGGCTTGGCCACGGCAGCGAACTGGCTGCGGTAGCGTGTGTCCAGGGGATAGGAATGGGGCAGGTTCAGTGTCAGCGGATTGGTCTGCACGTTGTTGATGCGGAATTCATAGTGCAGATGAGGGCCGGTGGCCAGGCCGGTGGCGCCAACATAGCCGATGACCTCGCCTTGGCTCACCCGGCTGCCTCGTTTCATGCCCTTGGCGAAGCGGGAAAGATGACCATAGGCGGTGCTGAAGGGTGCCTTGTGGCGCAGCACGATCAGATTGCCGTAGCCGTTTTTCCGGCCGGAAAATTGGACCACGGCATCGGCGACCGCGCGGATTGGCGTACCCGTGGGCGCGGCATAATCCACGCCCTTGTGGGCACGCTGGTAGCCGAGTATGGGGTGTTTCCGGGATTGTGAGAAACCGGAGGAAATCCGGCTGTAGGGCAGGGGAGACTTCAGGAAGGCACGCTTCAGGTTCTGGCCTTCGGGTGTGAAATAGCCTTCCTTGCCTTGCGGATCCCTGAAATACACGGCCTGATGGCGCTTGCCGGCATTGGTGAATTCGGCCGCCAGCAGGCGCCCGGTCTTCACCAGCTGGCCCTGGAAATAGAAGGCCTCGTAGACCAGGGAGAAGCGGTCACCCTTGCGCAGGTCCTTGTGGAAGTCGATGTCGCCGGAGAATACCTCGGCCATTTCCGAGGCGATGTTGTCCGGTACGTCGGCGGCGTCCGTGGCGCCATACAGGGAGCTGATGATCTCTCCGGAACGCAGGATGGGACGGGATTCCAGTGTTACGGCTTCCTCCGTTACCTGGAAGTCATTGCCCGAGCGCCTGGCCGTGATCAGGGTTTGATCGGACAGAAGATAGCGGAACAGCAACAACTGCCCCGCTCCGCTGACGCGGCCCAGGACCGTGCGTCCGGGGGTGAGGCGACCAAGGACCTTGCTTTCCCGCGCGGCTTGCAGCAACTTGCGCGCATCCTCGTTGCCGACACCCAGCCGGTCCAGCAGGGTGGGCAGCGTATCACCATGCGTGATCCGCTCTTCACGCCAGAAATCGAAGCTGCCTGAATCCATGGCTTCGATGTTCGGCAGGTCCAGGGTTTCCACCACGGTGGCCTGTTCGGGCAGGTCGAGCGGGGTGTCGGGAGCAATGCCGAACGCGGCGACCACGCCCAACAAGGGCAGGGTGGCCAGAAACAGCAGAACACGCTTGCGCAACAGAGGCTTGGCTACCTGCATCGAGCGACCCCCCTTTCGTCAAAACCGGACGCAGCCTAACAAAATTTCCGGCGGGTTGCCAGTCCTAAGCTTTTGACGCGCAAGGGGAAGTCTTGCGCGCGACGGGTCGGCTGCTGGTGTGCGGCGGGCGGAAAATCCGCGTCATACATGCATCGTGCTGCGAGGTGGTCTAGGGTGTGAGACGCAGCGGCAGCCCCAAGGCCTCGATACGCTCCGCCAGCATCTTCAGCCAGTCCGGATCCAGCGTGCCGATCCGGGACGCCTCCGGCTGCATGGAGGCGCGTGCGAGGCCGTAGAGCAGTACCCCAGCCAGACCGATGCGCTCCCGCCGACAGCGCGCGAGCATGTCCAGGTAGGCCTGTGTTTCCTGATCCGAGGGCGGTGCGCCGTCCAGCGTGAACATGCAGGTCTGAATCCAGGTGGGGCAAAGTCCTGCTACCGCCTTCAGGCGTTGGAAATGGCGCTCCGGATCCGTTTCCGTGTCGTTCACCAGGTGCATGCCGGATGGCGTGGCACGGTCGAACTTGAACCAGACCTCGCCATTCAGGGTGGCCATGCGGCGTATGCCCTGCAATACGGTGGCGCGATGGGCCAGGCTGCCGTTACTGATCAGCAGTAACTTCACACCTTGTGCCAGCAGACCGAAATCCGCCATCGCCTGCCCGATCAGCTCCACCACCATGGGAAACTCGGGGGCGCTCGTGGGTTCACCGTTGCCGGACAGGGCCACGTCGCTGAAGCGTTGCGCGTCCCGTGGCACATGCCTCGACATGAAATCGCCCCGCACGATGTGCGCGAGCATGTGACGCAGTTCCGAGTCCAGGCGGACGAGATCGATCGGGGCTGGTCCACCGCGCCGCAGGTTGGGTACCTGGCAGTAGAGACAGCGCCAGTTGCAGGCATTGTTGGGGTTCAGATTCACACCCACCGATACGCCTCCCGCGCGACGTGAAACCACAGGATAGACATAGGCCATGCCTGCCGTGTCACGGTCATGCGATGTGGTGGAGAGGGTACCGGACAGTATGTTCACGATGCGATTCTGGCACACTGGATCCATGCCGACCGATTTCGCTTCCCGCCTCATGCACTGGCATGCCACGCATGGACGCCATGACCTGCCCTGGCAGACCATGGGGACGCGGCCGGATCCCTACCCCGTCTGGGTATCGGAGATCATGCTGCAACAGACCCGGGTGGACACGGTGATTCCCTACTTTCAACGCTTCATGGCGCGTTTCCCGGATATTTCCAGTCTGGCGAGGGCAGATGAGGATGAAGTGCTGGCCCTCTGGTCAGGACTGGGGTACTACGGCCGTGCGCGCAACCTGCATGCCGCGGCGCGGTTGATCGCGCAACGACATGGCGGACGATTCCCGTATGACCATGCAGCCATACAGCAGCTCCCCGGCATTGGGCGTTCCACCGCGGCCGCCATTGGCGCCTTTGCGTTTGCCCGGCGCCGTGCCGTTCTGGACGGCAATGTCAAGCGTGTGCTGGCCAGGGTCTTCGGCGTGGCGGGCTGGCCGGGGGACAGGGTTGTGGAGGCACGCCTGTGGCAATTGGCCGAAAGCCTGCTGCCGCGCTCGGGGATCCGTGCCTACACGCAGGGGATCATGGACCTGGGCGCCCTGCTCTGCACGCGGACCCAGCCCCGCTGCGACGTTTGCCCGTTTGCCGCCGAGTGTGTCGCGCACCGCGAAGGGCGGTACAGGACCTTGCCTGGCCCACGTCCAGGCAAGGCGTTGCCCGAGAAAACCACGGCCATGCTGGTGATGACCCATGGCGGCAGGGTGATGCTGGAAAAACGCCCGCGCTCGGGGATCTGGGGCGGGCTCTGGAGCCTGCCCGAGCACCCAGCCGGGGAGGATATGGTCCATGCCGCCATGCATCAGGGTTTCCAGGTCTTGACATGCGAACCCCTGCCGCATGTGGTGCATGGCTTCACCCATCTGCGTCTCCATATCCGGCCCTGGCTTGTGGCGGTATCCCGGCCCACTGGAATTGCAACGCCCGCGCGCGTCTGGTTGCCCCTGCGGGCGTTGCACGACACGGCATTGCCTGCCCCGGTGCGCCGCATTCTGGCCGCGCTGGCGGTGTCTGGAGGAGAAGCTTCGGCTCGTGATGCGGCCTGACGCGAGAACGTGCTCCGCGCAGATCCCGCGCCGCATGCGGCATGACAGGCCGCGCTTGTTGCGGTGTCTTCCTGGCGGGCCGGGCGCGGGGGGTTACGTGTCAGACCTCCACGCTTTCCGACCAGATCAGGGCATTGACGTGCGCCAGGTTGACGCCTTCCGCGTCCAGGCCGAGCCCTCCCGCCAGGGCGGCGATGGCTTCCTGGTCGAAACGCTCGCAGGCGATGACCAGCTTCAGATAGGGGGCATATGGCCCATCGCCATGCAGGAGGGCGTCAATCACGGTATGTGGCAGATTCAGGTTCGCCAAGGCCTGGCTCATGGGGATGTTGAGCAGGGCATCCAGTTGTGAAAACACCCCCGTGATGAACAGGCCACCACGCCGGGACGCGTCCATACGCTCCCTGCCCAGCGCCTCGGTGAAATAGGCGCGGGCCAGGGCGTTGCGCAGCAGAGCCTGATTGCGCGCGCTCGTCCGCACGCTGCTGAACAGCAGCAGCGTGAGCCAGCGGTAGGTTTGTTCGTAGCCCAGAAGGGCCAGGGCATGGCCGATGGACTGGATGGTGACGCGCAATCCTATGGCAGGCGAATTGATATAGCGCAGCAACTTATAGGTCAGGGCAGGGTCGAGCTTGAACGTAGCCTCCAGGACATTGATCTCCACGCCATCCATGATCTTGTTGAGCAGATCCATGACGCGCAGCACGCTGGTATCCAGGCGTCCCGGCTTGGACGGCTCCAGTTGGGTGAAGTAGTAACCCTGAAGCAGATCGAAACCCAGTTTTATGCCGGTTTCGAAGGCTTCCTGGGTATCCACCTGCGTGGCGATCAGCTCGTGCCGGGGCCCACGCTGCAATCCGGCCATCCGTTCCGCCAGGGCCATGACGTCATACTGGTGGATGTCCAGGCGCACGAAGCGACATACCGACATCAGCGGGTTGGTCGCCGCGACATGCGGCGCATCGTCGAGGGCAAGCATCAGTCCCTTGCGGGTCAGGGCCAGTGCACGGTCGATGATGACGGGGTCCAGGTCCGCATGCGGCCGCAGGGCCAGCACGACCCTCTTGCTGGGGAGTTGTTCCACCAGGGGGTTGAGCAGGGTTTCCGGGGCAACACCCAGAAAGATCAGCTTTTCACCCAGGGCCTTCCGATGGTCCAGGTCAATGGCGCTGACGAGCAGGTGCTCGTCCTGGGCCTGCTGGAAACTGAGTGCCCCGGGCAATACCTCCAGGGGCGCCCGATCACGGCGTTTCAGCTCGTAGCCGATGACGTGGTCTCCCCGGTCCAGTACCGGCTGGCGCGTCAAAAAACGCTGCAGGATCTCCAGGTCCTTGCCGGCAGGCGCTGCCTGGGTGAGTGGGGCGCGAGCCCGGGAGTCGTGTGTGGTTTGCATGCTCAGGGGGCCGGCGAAGGCATGGAAAACACGTCAGGAATGCTTTTGCAGCCGCTCGAACAGGCTGCTGACCGCGCGGTCCGTCAGGGCCACGCTGTCCACGATCTTGGCGCGCCCCTCGCGCAATTTTTGCGCCAGTCCACTGGCATTGATGGATACCGCGCGTTCCCCCAGGCGATTGGTGAACAGGTAGGTACCGCGCAGCGGACTGATCCAGGCCAGCTTGACGCGCAGGCTGGATTGGTCATCCTGGATGAACTCTACCCAGGCACCGCGCTTGAGTTCGCGTACCTGCCGTTCGAAATGGCTCTCGTCCCCTGGCTCATCCGGGGCCAGACGTTCCTGCCACATGACATCGCCGATGACGATCTCCTCCGTCTCCATCGGGCCCGACGGGACCGCGCTGATCTCCCGCAGGATGCGGTCATCGGTGGCCAGACGCGCGCCGGTCCTGGGGATTTCGTGCAGCTCCGGGGTATCGAATATAAAGCTCCCGGCGGAGGTCAAGGGGTGCAGCATGGCACGCCGCGGCTCGCTGACGGGCATCTGAGCGCGGCCCTGCATGCCGGCATTGACCGCCTCGGCGTGGTGTTTCACCAGGCTGGAAAAAAAGCGGTCCCGCTCTTCCCGGGTCCGTCCCGTGGCGTTGATGCCTTCGTCCAGCTGTTTGAGCAGTATCGGCAACAGGGTTACCAGCTTCTGGCGCTCCTCCCGGGCGACCTTGGGTGTCAGGCTCCAGAGCAGGTTGGCCATGGTGGCCAGGGCCTGGTTCCAGGCATCACCATCCGCGCCGCCACGCAGATAGATGTTTGCCAGGTGGGTGGTCCAGGTGTCGTGCAGGAAGAGATGGATGAACTCGGGCGCGCTGCTGTCCAGCAGGTGGGCCTGCACGGCTTCCGATGAGATGGTGTGGGCCAGGGCAGCCTGTTCGTTGTTCTGCAGGATCTGCGCGCTGTGGCAGGCGCGTTCGTCTGCCAGGCGTTTTTCCTCTGCGAGGAAACGGGCCAGTTCCTCCAGAACCGTGGAGAAGATGTCCACCTTGTCCTCGAACTCGTTGAGCACACGCTGCACCAGGGAATCCACCATCTGGTAGAGCGGACTATCATGCCCTTCCTGCTCATTCCACCCCAGGGCGGCATCCGCCAGGGCATCCAGCAGGCGCCGGGCCGGATGGGACTTCTGACTGAAGAAGGCCTTGTCCAGCATGGCCACCTTGAGGATGGGGATCTGCAGGCGACCGAGGAGGGCCTTCATGCCATCCGGCAGACGCTGATCGTCCAGGATGTAATCGAATATCAGGGCGACGATGTCCAGGGTCATGGCATCCATGTGGCCCATCTGGCCGGCTGCCCCGGTGTTCTTGATGGCACGTAACACGTTGACCTGGCCGGCCGCCAGCACGCTGGGATTCACGCCTTCTATGGCGATGGCGCCCAGACCATCCTGCTGTATGCGTGTCAGGCGTTGCAGGACCTGGGCGGATTCGATTTCTCCCTCATTGGCGGCTTCCAGCATGCCACCGCCCGGCAGTACAGGCAGGCTTGCCGGTGTGGGCAAGGCCGGGGCGGCGCCAATGCGGCCCATTGACATGAGTTGCTGCAGCATCTCGAACATGTCGCCCTGATGCGGGGAAGCCTCTGGCGTGACAAGGTCGCCGGCTGGCGCTCCGGCTCCCTGCGCGCTGGCCGGCACAGACTGTGCGCGGCGAAACTCGGGCCGGATGGAGGGCAATATGCCTTTCTGGATGAGCAGCCGGTTGAGCTTCTGATAGATTTCCAGTACCAGCGAGGGAAGGTGGGCATTCACCCGCGTGACCAGCATGAGCTTGACCTTGTTGCCGGCAGGCAGGGTGCGAATGGCATCCATCAAGATGTCGCCGATGGCCTCGGGGCCAACGGGGTTGGCGCCAAGACGCTGCTCCGGGTCGTCCAGCAGCAGGCCCATGCGTCGATCCAGTCCTGGCAGTTCCCCACTGCAGTGCACCCGCAGCGCATGGCTGATGGTGTTGCCGGCCAGGGTCAGCTCCAGTTCATCCGGCTCCACCAGGTCAAAGTCCGCAGCCGCCCCTGTACGGTATGCGGTAGGCGGTGGGCCCCCCCGTCTGCGGGCCGTATTGAAACCCTGGAACAAGCCGCGGCGGAAGGCGCTGATCATTGCCTCCTGCTGCGTGAGGATCTGGTCCCGGGTGTCCATGTAGAGACAATACATGGCATGCGAGGGATTGCGTCCCGCAAGATCCAGCAGTTCAGGCACTGAACGCTCCAGAATCCGGGCAAACGCGGAGGACAGATCCGCCATGGCCACATCGCGGATCTCATCCAGCAAGACGGTGGTCATGGCGGGTCCCGTGGTCTGCGTTTGTCCGTGGTTCCTCATCATCAGTGTGTCTTTGAGAACGTCGTCCATGCTCCGGCCCCGTGTCATCACTCCGTACTCCCGGCTTGATGGGGGCGCCGGCTGAACTGCCGCGGGAGCGGCCATGCACACCAGGCAAACCTACCTCACCCTGCAGCCCCGCTGCCTTGGGGGGACACCCCGTTAGGCCGGTGGTTTTGCGTCCCCGTCTTTCAACGGGTTTGCCCTTGAGTTGGTGGAGTTGTTTGCAACTCGAATATCCTGCAGCGCATATCGACCAGTGTAGAGAATACTTTAGAGAAGCGCTGCTGCCTGAGCGAGCGCGGCAAAGCTTGCCAAATCCGGCGATTGCGCATTGCGCCGGGAACGACAAGCCGCGAATTCCCAGACCGGGGTGGGCTCAGAGCATGAGCGGCGTGCGGCATCGGGGCCGTGCGGCGTTTCGTCCACATCCCGGATCTTTCCGGGGATGCCATGACAGGCGCCGTGGACTACGCGGCGAACCGCAGCGACAGGTCCACGGCACGCAAGTGCTTGGTGAGGGCACCGATGGAGATGCGATCCACACCGGTTTCCGCGATCTGGCGCAGATTGTCCAGCTCGATTCCCCCGGATGCCTCCAGTTGGGCCCGACCGGCAGCAAGGGTCACGGCCGCGCGCATCTGCGCAGGCGTGAAGTTGTCCAGCAGGATAAGCCGGGCGCCGGCCTCCAGGGCCTCTTCCAGCTGGGTCAGACTCTCCACCTCGACCTGTATCGATACCGTCCCACCGCCGCCGGCAGCCCGACCGGCCCCAGCATGTTGTGCCGCCAACCGGTAGGCCGCTTCCAGGGCGGGGCGGATCCCTCCAGCAGCGGCGATGTGGTTTTCCTTGATGAGGATGCCGTCGTAGAGTCCGATGCGCTGGTTCTCGCCGCCGCCGCACCTGACTGCGTATTTCAGCGCCAGACGCAGTCCCGGCAGGGTCTTGCGGGTGTCGTAGATCCTGGCCCGGGTACCGGCCACCCGGTCCACATGGCGACGGGTCTGGGTGGCCACACCGGACAGGGTCTGCAGAAAGTTGAGGGCCGGACGTTCCGCTGTGAGCAGAACGCGGGCAGGGCCCTGGATCTCGCAAAGGGTCTGGCCGGCCACCATGGCATCACCATCCCACGCATGCCAATGGAGACGAACCCGGGGGTCCAGCATATGGAAGCAGGCATCGAACCAGGCGGTGCCACACAGCACGGCGTCTTCACGCGTGATGACCCGGGCCCGGGCGGGGGTACCGGCGGGGATGAGCTGGGCCGTAAGGTCTCCGTCGCCCACGTCCTCTTCCAGGGCAGCGCGGACGTTGGCTTGGATGACGGATACGGCAGGCGGATTCATGGCTGGATTGTAATTGTCCCCACTGCCACAGTTGAAATCGCGACCACTTTCCCCATTTTGGAGTCAGTCATCCAATTAGGGAGTTCGCCATGCGTTTCGACAAACTCACCACCCCTTTCCAGTCTGCCATCCAGGATGCCCAGAGCCTGGCCCTGGGCAGCGACAACCCGTATATCGAGCCGGTGCACCTGCTGGGTGCCCTCGTCAATCAGCAAGGTGGCTCCGCGCGGCCCATCCTGCAGAAGGCGGGGGTGCGCCTGCCTTCCCTGGTGTCGGGCCTGCAGGCGGCCATGGCCCGCCTGCCCAAGGTGGAAGGCACCGGGGGGGAGATCCAGCCATCCAAGGAACTCATCAACCTGTTCAACCTCACCGACAAGGAGGCCACGAAGCGTGGCGACCAGTACATCGCCAGCGAGCTCTTCCTGTTGGCGGTGGTGGACGACAGGGGCGAGGCGGGACGCCTGCTCAGGGAGAACGGCGCGGCGCGCAAGGCCCTGGAGGCGGCCATCGACGAGGTGCGGGGGGGCGAGGGCGTGGACAGCCAGGAGGCGGAAGGTCAGCGCCAGGCCCTCGCCAAGTACACCCTGGACCTCACCGAGCGGGCGCGGCAGGGCAAACTGGACCCGGTGATCGGCCGGGACGACGAGATCCGCCGTACGGTGCAGGTGCTGCAGCGGCGTACCAAGAACAACCCGGTGCTCATCGGCGAGCCCGGTGTGGGCAAGACTGCCATTGTCGAGGGTCTGGCCCAGCGCATCGTCAACGGCGAGGTGCCCGAATCCCTGAAAGGCAAGCGTGTGCTGGTGCTCGACATGGCGGGCCTGCTGGCCGGTGCCAAATACCGGGGTGAATTCGAGGAGCGCCTCAAGGCGGTGCTCAAGGAGGTGAGCCAGGACGAGGGTCGCATCATCCTGTTCATCGACGAGCTGCACACCATGGTGGGGGCAGGCAAGGCGGAAGGCGCCATGGACGCCGGCAACATGCTCAAACCTGCCCTGGCCCGGGGTGAGCTGCACTGCGTGGGTGCCACCACCCTGGACGAATACCGCAAGTACATCGAAAAGGATGCCGCCCTGGAGCGACGCTTCCAGAAGGTGCTGGTGGAAGAGCCCAGCGTGGAGGACACCATAGCCATCCTGCGTGGCCTGCAGGAAAAGTACGAGCTGCACCACGGTGTGGACATCACCGACCCGGCCATCGTCGCTGCGGCGGAGCTGTCCCATCGCTACATCACCGACCGCTTCCTGCCGGACAAGGCTATCGACCTGGTGGACGAGGCCGCCAGCCGCATCAAGATGGAGATCGACTCCAAGCCCGAGGTCATGGACCGGCTGGACCGTCGCCTGGTCCAGCTCAAGATCGAACGCGAGGCGGTGAAGCGGGAGAAGGACGAGGCCAGCCTGAAGCGCCGCTCCCTCATCGAGGACGAAATCCGCAAGCTGGAAAGGGAGTACGCCGATCTGGAAGAGGTCTGGAAGGCGGAGAAGGCCATGGTCCAGGGGGCGGCCCACGCCAAGGAGGAGATCGACCACCTGCGTGCGCAGATGGCCGATCTGCAGCGCAAGGGGCAGTTCGACAAGGTGGCGGAGATCCAGTATGGCAAGCTGCCAGCCCTGGAGGCCCAGCTGCGTCATGCCGAGGCGGCGGGGAAGGGCAAGACCGAATTCAAGCTGCTGCGCACTCAGGTCGGGGCCGAGGAGATCGCCGAGGTGGTGTCCCGCGCCACCGGCATCCCCGTGTCCAAGTTGGTCCAGGGCGAGCGCGACAAGCTGTTGGCTATGGAAGACCGTATCCACCAGCGGGTGGTTGGCCAGGACGAGGCCGTGCGTCTGGTGAGTGATGCCATCCGCCGCTCCCGCGCCGGCCTGTCCGACCCCAACCGGCCCTACGGCAGCTTCCTGTTCCTGGGTCCCACCGGCGTGGGCAAGACCGAGCTGTGCAAGGCCCTGGCGGAGTTCCTGTTTGACAGCCAGGACCACCTCATCCGCGTGGACATGAGTGAGTTCATGGAGAAGCACTCCGTGGCCCGTCTCATCGGCGCGCCTCCCGGCTACGTGGGCTACGAGGAGGGCGGCTATCTCACCGAGGCCGTGCGCCGCAAACCCTACAGCGTCATCCTGCTGGACGAAGTCGAGAAGGCCCATCCGGATGTGTTTAACGTGCTGCTGCAAGTACTGGACGACGGCCGCATGACCGACGGCCAGGGTCGCACCGTGGACTTCAAGAACACGGTCATCGTCATGACCAGCAACCTGGGCAGCCAGATGATCCAGAGCATGGCCGGCGACGACTATCAGGTCATCAAGCTGGCGGTGATGGGGGAGGTCAGGACCTACTTTCGTCCCGAGTTCATCAACCGCATCGACGAGGTGGTGGTGTTCCACAGCCTGGGGGCGGAGCACCTGATCGGTATCGCCCGCATCCAGCTGCACAATCTGGAGCAGCGTGTGGCCAGGATGGATATGCGGCTGGAGATCTCCGACGCTGCCCTGCGCCTGCTCACCGAGACCGGCTTCGATCCGGTGTACGGTGCCCGCCCCTTGAAGCGGGCCATCCAGCAGCAGATCGAGAACCCCCTGGCCAGGGAGATCCTGGCCGGCCGCTTCGCCCCCAAGGAGGTCATCCGGGTGGACGCGCTGGATGGTCGCATCGTGTTCGAGGCCGTGCTGGAGGCGGAGGTGGTGTAAGCCGGCCTACTTGGGCAGCGGGCCGATTGCATGGGGGTATGGCGTGCGTGGTCACGCGGCAGTATTCGCGCGCAGGAAACTGGGAACGTACAAAAGGGCGCCACGCGGGCGCCCTTTCCCCTGGGCGTGAATCGCCTACTTGACCCGGTTCCTGTATTCGTTGGTGCGCGTGTCGATCTCGATCCTGTCACCGATTTCCACGAAGGCGGGGACCTGGACCTCATGGCCGGTGGGCTTGATGCGGCAGGGTTTCATGACCTTGCCGGAGGTATCGCCTTTGACGGCAGGCTCGGTATATTCCACTTCCCGAACCACGGTGTTGGGCATCTCGATGGAGAGGGCCTTGCCGTCGTAGAACACCACTTCCACGGGCATGGCGTCGTCCAGGTAGGGCATGGCCTCGGTCATGTTCTCCGCCTCCACCTCGTACTGGTTGTATTCCGCGTCCATGAACACATACATGGGGTCGGCGAAATAGGAGTAGGTGCACTCCTTGCGCTCCAGGGTCACGGTCTCAAATTTCTCGTCGGCCTTGTACACCGACTCGGTGGCCGTGCCGGTGAGCAGGTTTTTCAGCTTCATCTTTACCACGGAGGCGTTGCGGCCGGACTTGGAGAATTCGGCTTTTTGCACCACCATGGGGTCCTTGCCCACCATGATCACGTTGCCGGCACGGAGTTCTTGAGCGATCTTCATCGGGTTGTCCTGCAGGATGTTCGGAAAGCCTTGAATATTAACATTTTGTGCGAACATCTTCGCAAAACGTCAGCAGCCGGGTGGCAAGATCCGTCTGTGTCGCCAGCTGCGCAGCCCAGTGTCCGGCATGCGCGTGCTGGACTTCCAGCCGTCGGGACCAGTTGCACCAGGCCTCGCTCACGTCGCTTTCATCGTTCCAGGCAGACCACAGCTGACGGGTGGCAGCTGCCGCATCGGTATCCATGTCCGCGCAATACTGGGCCAGAAAAGCTTCCAGCTTGGCCAGATGCGCCCCTTCCTCCTGACGGTAGGCCTGCCATACCAGGGGGCGGGCGGCGAACTGGGCCCGCAGGAAGGAGTCCTCGCCACGCACGAAGTTCAGCCCACAGGCCCAGAGCAGCCGGTCATAGCTGTCCTGGTCCAGCATGGGCAGCACATGCAGGTCCAAGGCACCCCGCCTCAGGTTGTCTCCGGGCTGCAATCGCGAAAGCCCCAGCCAGCGGGCGATGGCTGGCAGGACCTTGCCCCTGGGCACCAGCAGGCGGACCGCGCTTTTCCCCTGGGCCAGGGTGGTCAGCAGGGAATCCAGGGCGGCGTTCTCGTAGGAAAAAAGGGAGATGTGCCATTCCCCGGGCGGGTGGGCGGGCAGGCCCAGCCGGGCCCAGAAGCGGCCTTGTGCGCCGGGATCGTTCTGAAAGGCATCCCGTGTCGCCAGCAGATCCGCCTCCCGGATGAGCCCCCCGGTCCTGGTGTCGTAGCCGGGCATGAAGAAATACTTGGTCAGTCCCAGCCGGGGATGGGGCGAGGGCAGACCGTGTACCCCTGCGGCCCATGATTCCGCGGTGAGATATTCCAGGTTCAGCCATACCGGTCGGGGCCGGCGTGCCGCCATGCGCTGAACGAAGGCCTCCGGCAGGTCGCAGGCCAGGGCCTCGATGACCACCTCTCCGGGGTCCACCCGGGGCAGGGGGTCGCTCCAGCGGCGTACCTCCACGCCGGCCAGGGTCTGGGTGTCCAGGAAGGGATCGATCTGTGGACGGATACTCTGGAAGGCGGTCAGGTCGTCCACCCACAGGCGTACCTTCAGTCGGTGTTCCACGGCCAGCTGCCGGGCCAGGCGCCAGCTGACGCCGATGTCGCCGTAGTTGTCGATGACCCTGCAGAAGATGTCCCAGGCCATGGGACGCACATTACTCGTCCGGTAGGGCGATCTTGCCGTCCCGACTGAACTGGTAGTCACGGAAAACGTGCTCGGCGCTCAGCAGCCGGTAGCTGCCATCCGGGTTTTGCAGGCTGGTGCTTTTCAGACGGTAGGTATTGTGGCCGCAGGTCCAGATGTTGAAATCCCGCATGTGGGTGCACAGGCAGGTCTTGTCCATGACCTTGATCTTTCTGCCTTCCTCCGGATTGGCGGCGATGGCTGCCACCACCCGGTTATAGGCATCGATGTAGGCGCAGCGGCCCTTGGCATCCAGCAGATAGCCGAAGGACTCGCAGTTGGGATGGGTGCCGGCGCCAATGCCCGGACTCTTCCGGATCATGCGCATGGGATAGCCGGTAGGGGAGATGTCGTTGACCTCGATGTCCGCCTCCTCGGCCTTGAAATACTCCTGCTTCACCGGATCCGGCAGGCCGCATTCGCGGGTGACGGTGAAACGGGTGGCCACCTGTACCGCGCCGACCCCCAGCTCCAGGAAGTTGGCAGCGTCGGTGCCGGTGAATACACCACCGGCGGCGATCAGGGGAATGGCCAGGTCTTCCGTCTTCATCCAGGCCTGGATCTCGGCCACGATGCTGGCCAGGTCATGCTTCATCCAGTCATCCAGGCCGAAACCCAGGTGACCACCAGCCAGGGGGCCCTCCACCACCACGTAGTCCGGCAGACGGCCGCTGCGGCTGTTCTTGCGCAAAAAGAGCTGCAGGGCCCGCAGGGAGGAGACGATGATGCCCAGCTTGGCGTCCCGGAAGCGCGGATGCTCCTCCATGAGGCCGAAGCTGCCCAGGTGCAGGCCCGCTGCCAGGGTGATGCCGTCGATACCCGCGCTCAAGGCAGCATTCAGGCGCACCTTCAGGGTCTCCCGGGGGGCATTCATGGTGAGCTTTTCCATGCAGTTGATGAACACCATACCGCTGCCCTGCTTGGCGTCCATGGCCCTGCGCACGTGCAGACGGGTGGCCTCTTCCAGCTCTCCCAGATGGAACTTCACCTGCGACTTGTCCAGCAGGTTCTTGACGTTGGCCTTATAGAGCTGGAGCTTGTCCTTGACGTAACGGGTCTTGCAATGTCGGTCAATGACCGTGGGCACCATGGCGTCGGAGATGTGGCCCACGCCACCCAGGCGGGCGGCTTCCAGGGCCAGCTCCACCGTGGAGATGTCCACGCCCATGCCGCCGATGACGATGGGTACCAGCTCGTGCTGGCCCAGACGCAGGCGGAAATCATCGACACATTTCATAGAGTTGGCGTCCCGGGCAGCGGATGGACTGGAAGCTCACCGGTCGGCGCTGCGCGTGCAAGATCGGAAGTTCGCATGATACGCGCCACGGATGGGCCCGGGCCAGCTTGAGCGCGGGACGTTCCCCACGGTATAAGCCCGGATCATGGCCAAACCGACCTCTATCCATGTCTGTGCCCAATGCGGGGGGCAGACCAGCAAATGGCAGGGGCAGTGTCCCCACTGCCTGGCCTGGAACACCTTGAGCGAAAGCGTGCTGGAAGCCAAGGGCCACCGTTTTTCGTCCCTGGCCGCGAGTGGCGAGGTGGTGCGCCTCGGCGCCGTCCAGGCGCGGGAGATCGCCCGTCTGGAGACGGGGCAGCCCGAGTTCGACCGGGTCCTGGGGGGCGGCCTGGTGGGGGGTGGAGTGGTGCTGTTGGGAGGAGACCCGGGCATCGGCAAGTCCACCCTCCTGCTCCAGGCCCTGGCGGACATCAGCGCCCGGGCCCGTACCCTGTACGTGAGCGGTGAGGAATCCGCCGAGCAGATCGCCCTGCGCGCCCAGCGCCTGGGTCTTGCCGCCGACATCCCGCTGCTCACCGAGATCCGCATGGAGGCCATCCTGACCGCCTTACGGACGGAACGGCCCCAGGTGGCGGTCATCGATTCCATCCAGACCGTGTACACGCAGCAGCTCCAGTCCGCCCCGGGCAGTGTGGCCCAGGTGCGGGAATGCGCCCAGGAGCTTACCCGGCATGCCAAGCAGGCAGGTATCTGCATCCTGCTGGTGGGTCATGTCACCAAGGAAGGCACCCTGGCCGGACCCCGGGTGCTGGAGCACATCGTCGACACGGTGCTGTATTTCGAGGGCGATACGGGTTCCAGCTTCCGTCTCATCCGCGCCTTCAAGAACCGCTTCGGCGCGGTCAACGAGCTGGGCGTATTCGCCATGACGGACAAGGGCCTCAAGGGCGTGAGCAACCCCTCGGCCCTGTTCCTCAACCGCGACGGGCGCGAGGCACCGGGCTCCTGCGTGGTGGTGGCCCTGGAAGGTACCCGGCCCCTCCTGGTGGAGATCCAGGCCCTGCTGGACACGGCCCACGGCGGCAATCCCCGCCGCCTGAGCGTGGGCCTGGATGGCAGCCGCCTGGCCATGCTGCTGGCGGTACTGCACCGGCATGGCGGCGTGCCCTGCTATGACCAGGACGTGTTCGTGAATGCGGTGGGCGGGGTGAAGATCAGTGAGCCTGCGGCGGACCTGGCAGTGGCCCTGGCGGTGGTGTCCTCCCTGCGCACCAAGCCCATACCCCACAAGCTGGCGGCGTTCGGCGAGGTCGGCCTGGCGGGCGAGATCCGCCCCGTGCAGCGGGGCCAGGAACGCCTGAAGGAAGTGGCCAAGCTGGGCTTCACCCAGGCCCTGTGTCCCCGGGCCAACCTGCCCAAGACCAAAGTTCCCGGCCTGGAGGTGAAGGGCGTGACCAGCCTGGCCGAAGCCCTGGATTACTTCCGCGGTCTCTGATGGCGCCCGGGCCACGCTTTTCCCGCCTCAGCCCGGCGTCATCGGCACGAAGAGCTTGGCCTCGCCGCGCTGGATGAGCAGGGCAAAGCGCTTGCCTGCCTTGTCTGCGAGGTTGCGCAGTTCCTCCACGCTGCGCAGCGGATTGCCGTTCAGCGCCAGGATCACGTCGCCTTCACGGATGCCGGCCCGGAGGGCGGGGCCCGTTGCCTCCAGGACCAGCAGACCACCCGCCACGCCCAGCTGCTGCCTTTCGTCCGCATTCAGGGGCCGTGCCGCCAGTCCCAGGCGCCCACCCTCGGCGGGGGCATCGTCCACCGCCAGTTCCTGCGTCAGCTCTCCCACCTGCACGGTGAGCTTGTGCATGCTGCCATTGCGCCAGATTTCCAGCACGGCCTTGGCGCCGGGTTGCAGGGCGGCCACAACGGGGGGAAGTTCTTGGGCGGACTGGATGGCCGTACCGTTCAACGCCAGGATCACATCCCCGGCCTTCATGCCCGCCCGCTCGGCGGGGCTGCCGTTTTCCACCATGCTCACCAGGGCGCCGGCCGGTTTCTTCAGCCCGAAGGACTGGGCCAGGGCCTGATTGACATCCTGGATGCCCACGCCCAGGCGGCCGCGTGTGACCTTGCCGTCGTGCAGGATCTGATCCTTGACCTTCAACGCCACATCGATGGGAATGGCGAAGGACAGGCCCTGATAGCCGCCGGTCTGGCTGTATATCTGGGAGTTGATGCCCACCACCTCACCGCGCAGATTGAACAGGGGACCGCCGGAATTGCCTGGATTGACCGCCACGTCGGTCTGGATGAAAGGCACATAGGCCTCGTCGGGCAGTGCCCTGGCCTTGGCGGAGACGATGCCCGCCGTGGCACTGTTTTCGAAGCCGAAGGGCGCGCCGATGGCCAGCACCCATTCGCCCACCCGCAGGGGCTCCGAGGCGCCCAGCCGCGCCACGGGCAGGTCGCGGGCGTCCACCCGCAGCACGGCCACATCCGTGGGCTTGTCCAGACCCACCACCCTGGCCTTGAGCTCGCGCCGGTCGGTGAGCTTCACGGTCACCTCGCTGGCGCCGTCCACCACATGCGCATTGGTGAGGATGATGCCGTCGGGGCTGATGATGAAGCCCGATCCCGCACCCTGCCGTGGTGTGGGTTGGCTGGGGAGTGGCACGCCGAAGCGACGGAAAAACTGGAACATGGGGTCATCCCCGCTCTCGCCCAGACCGATGTGCCGCCTGCCCTGGGTAATGACTTGAATATTCACCACGGCCGGCCCGTACTCCTGGATGATGGGGGTGAAGTCGGGCAGGCCGCTGATCGCCGCCTGCATGGGCGCGGGCTGCTGCGCCGTTACGTTCGTTTCGGGGCCTGCCGGTTGAAAGCGGAAGCCGTGCAGCCAGCCATAGGCCGCCAGGGCCAGGCCCAGTACGATCAGGAGCGTTACGGACAGCACGGCCAGGTTTCGGACCAGGGTGTCTTTTCTGGCGGAGTTGCCAGGGGGTGTGGAAGCGATTGAGATTTCCATGGTTTCTCCAGAGGTTCTCGAACGGACAACGCGTCCGTTCCATGGCACCAGAGTAAGGCATGTGTTTTAAGCGAAACTTAGGAAGATGCCGGCGGGGCCTGCCATGCAGAAGATTCCTCACTGCGCTCGGAATGACAGGAATCTGGCCGCTCGGAATGACAGGAATCTGGTTATTCGGGATGACTGGCATGGAGACGGTCGCCTTGGCAGGGCATCGGCGTCGGCCAGAGACGCAACCCGTCAGGTCGCAATGGCGGGCATGGGGACGCCGCGACGATAGGCATTGGGCTGTGGATGACGGGAATCGGGCTGTCCGGTATGGCGGGTGTCGGGGCTTCGCCTTGACGGGCTGGAAGCCAACCCCATGTCCGTCAAGGCGACCAGGGTGAGGAGGCGCCCAGTCGATGCGGCCAGTGGAAATCGCAGTCCCGCTGCGCGTGGAAGGAGAACACGCGCGGGCGTTCCACCCGCGCCCGCGTCACTGCGGCATGTCCGCGCCGCGCGTGTCAAGCCGCTACACCCTCATGCCCGGTAAAGACCACACTCACCCGCAGACCCGGGCCAGGCATGGCGTCTTCCAGCACCAGCCGGGCCCCGTGCCGCTGGGCAATGCGTTGCACGATGGCCAGGCCCAGGCCGCTGCCGGCCTGGTCCGTAGCGGCCGTACCCCGAAAGAAACGATCGAAGACCCGCTCCCGGTCCGCCGTGCGGATACCCGGTCCCGTATCACGTACCGCCAGCCAGGCGCCTTCTCGCCCGCGCCCCACATCCACATCCACCTGCCCACCGGGGGGGGTGAAGCGCAAGGCATTGTCCACCAGATTGGCCAGCAGGATGTGCAGGGCCCGCGCATCCCCCGGGATGGAGGCGGTGGTCTCGCCACTCGCCAGTCCCAGATCTATGCCTCTGGCCCGGGCCAGCGGGGCACGTTCGGCGATGACCCCGACCGCCAGGGCGTGTAGGTCCACGTTCTCGCGCGGAGCCGGAGCACCATCTTCCTGGCGTGCCAGCGTAAGCAGTTGTTCCACCACATGGGTGGCACGCTGCAGGCCTCCCTGGAGCCTGCCCAAGGCCTGTTGCCGCTCTTCCTCGTTGCGGCTGCGTGCCAGCATCTGCGTCTGGAGCTGGAGGGCGGCCAGGGGCGTGCGCAGCTCATGCGCGGCATCGGCGGTGAACGTGCGTTGCGCCTCCAGGGCCTGGGCCAGCCGAGCCAGCAGGGCGTCCAGGGCCGCCACGAGAGGGCGCAGTTCGTCGGGTACCCAAGCGAGTCGCAGAGGTTCCAGGCTGTCCGGATTGCGCGCATCCACTGCCTGGGTCACCGCCCCGAGTACGGCCAGGCCCCGGCCGATGGCAAACCAGACCAGGGCCACGAGCAGGGGCACCATTCCCAGCCAGGGCAGCATCACCCGCAAGGCCATCTCCAGGGCCAGGCCTTCCCGCACGGCCATGGGCTGGGCCACCTGGACGACCCGGCCGCGGATCTGCTCGCTGTAGACCCGCCAGCGCCCCTCCGCCGTGTTCAGTGTCGTGTAGCCCAATTGCGCGAAACCGGGCAGGTCGGTATGCGGGCGCGATAGATAGAGTCGGCTGCCGGTCGCATCCCAGATCTGGATGACCAGATCGAAGCGCGCGGCGGAGGCGGCATCGGTCTCGGGCAAGGCCGCCATGGCGGGCCGGTGGGCCTGTGTGCGGGCCACCTGTCGCAAGTGGTAATCGAGAATGATGTCGGACTCCCGCAGAACGCTCTGGTAGGCGATGTACCCTCCGGGTACCAGGGCGAGGAGCAGGGCCGCCAGCACATGGACGGACAGATGCGCGCGGATGGAGCGCATGGCCCTCAGGCCACAGGTGGCTCGGCGGGCACGTAGTAGCCCACACCCCGCAGGTTGAGGATCCAGCCTGCCCCAAGCTTGCGCCGCAGGGCGTGGATGTGGACCTCCACCGCGTTGCTGTCCACCGCCTCCTTCCAGCTGTATACATGCTGTTCCAGCTGGCCGCGCGACAGGGGCAGACCCGGCCGGTGCAGCAGGGCCTGCAGGATGGCGAATTCCTTGGCCGACAGCAGAACCGTACGCCCCGCCATGGTCACGGCGCCATGCACCGGGTCCAGACTCAGGGCACCATGCCGCAACTGCGGTTCGGCCCGGCCCGCCTGACGGCGCAGCAGGGCGCGAATTCGGGCGAACAGTTCTTCCAGATCGAAGGGTTTGACCAGGTAGTCGTCGGCCCCCGCATCCAGGCCGGCGACCCGATCGGCCACACCGTCTCGTGCCGTGAGGATGAGCACCGGCAGGACTGCCCCCTGAATGCGCAGCGTACGCAGCAGCGCCAGCCCATCCCGGCCGGGCAGACCCAGGTCCAGAAGCATCAGGTCATAGGCCCCCGCCGTCAGCGCGGATTCGGCCGCGGTAGCGTTCTTCACCCAATCCGTGGCGTAGCCTTCCTGGGTCAGGCCCAGGTGCACGCCCTCGCCGATCATGGGGTCGTCTTCCACCAGCAGCAGGCGCATGCGTGCTGCGCGGCTCAGCGCGGATCTGTGGATCGGGAGGACAGGGCCACCGTGGGTTGCACCCGGATTTCACACGCGCAGAGAGACACTCCGGGCCGCGGTCACGAGGCATCGACCGGAAGGATCCACGCTCGCACCCTCAGTCCTCGATGCCCCCCATGCCGGTCTGCAGGTAATTCTGCAAGCCGACCTTATCCAGCAATTCAAGCTGGGTCTCCAGGTAGTCGATGTGGCTCTCGGTGTCCTTCTGGATCGCCTGCAGCAGGTCACGCGAGACGTAATCCTTCACCGTCTCGCAGTAAGCGATGGCCTCGATGTACAGGGCATGGCCGTTGTGCTCCAGCTTGAGGTCGCAGGCCAGGCATTCGGGCACGTTCTCGCCGATCAGCAACTTGCCCAGATCCTGCAGATTGGGCAGGCCTTCCAGGAAGAGAATGCGCTCGATGAGCTTGTCGGCATGATGCATCTCTTCGATGGATTCCTCATATTCGTGCTTGCCCAGCGCATGCAGGCCCCAGTTCTTGTACATGCGGGCATGCAGGAAGTACTGGTTGATGGCCGTCAGCTCCACGGTGAGGGCCTTGTTCAGATACTGGATGACTTTCTTGTCGCCTTTCATGGAACGCTCCGGTGGCTGTATGGGAACGGAGCATTGCGCTCCGTCATCATGTCGGCGTGCCCGCCTGCCCGGGTTGTCGGATACACGGGCGCCGTGCCCGCATTGTAGTGAATCAGGCGGCGCAGGCCAGGCCTTCCTCGCGCGACGGGCAGCCCCGGCATTCCTTCAGAATGCCATGTGCGCAGCGCGCACAACGTCCGCACTCCGAAGCCACTCCCAAGTGCTCACGCAGGCCGCGCATGGAAGTCACACCCTTGCTTACCGCCTCGCGCACTTGGTGTTCGGTAACCGCCTGGCAGACACAAACGTACATGATGCGAACCCATAATGAGATGTGTTCTCATTTGAGTACGAATGAGAATGAATGTCAACAAAATGATTCGTATGGGGTGATGGTGCAGCGCGCGCAGGGGCCGTGTGACGGAGCCAGACACCCTGTACGCGGGTTTCGGCGGTCGACCCAGGCGAGGCCGTCTGGGCGTTACCAGCGGGACTTCAGCCGCCTACCCACTCGTACAGTTCCACCGTGTTGGGGTCGCATTTGCAGCAGCCTGTACAGGCCGTGCCGGAGGGCAGGCGTCGTACCCGACCCTTGCGTTCCAGTACGTCCAGCATGCCTTTCACCGCTTCCGGGGCGGCATCCAGGCCCAGGGCCATGTCCGCGACACTGGCCCGACGGTGCAGCCGCATGTAGTCATTGATGCGGGACAGGATCATGTCGACCCCCTTTCCCAGAAGGAATGCTGAATGGGGTATGGATGGCCGTCCCGTCTCGCACCGGGCGCCGGGTGCAGCAGTTGTCTCTCCAGTGGAGGCCGAAGCAGACCGGGTCTGCCATGTCGGACGCCACATGCCATCTTCGCGGGCGTCGCGTCTTCGCGACTCTTCCCCATGGATCCGCACATCCCTAATGCGTCGCCGTCGCGAGCTGTGTCATTTCCCGCCGGCCCTGCCAGCGCAGCCACAGGAAACCCAACGCGAAGCCTGCCACGACCACGCCGATCCAGACCGTGGCCTGGGTGGGTGCGCGGGCGAATATGGCCGTCTGGTAGTACAGGGTGGAGAGGCCATAGGCCATGCCTGTGGTCCACAAGGCCACGAAGGCGGTCCAGCGTGGGCCGGATTCCTGGTACATGGCGGCCAGGGCCGCGGTACAAGGCATGTACAGCAGGATGAACAGCAGGTAGGCAAAGGCCCCGGCGGCGCCATCGAAGCGTGCCGCCATGGCCCCGAACGTGCCGCTGGAGATGTGCTGTTCCTCGGCCACGGCCTTCTGGTCCGCGGAGTCCACCGCGGCCAGGCCGAGGGGATCGGACCAGGCCCCGAGCGCATCCGCCAGGTTGGCCGGGATGGTGGCCAAGGCTGCGCCCAGGGCCTCGGCCAGCCGGAAGGGGGGCTCAGCGTCCTCCACCCCGCCATCCTTGGCGGCCAGGGCACTGTAGGTCGCATCCAGGGTACCCACCACGGCCTCCTTGGCCAGCACGCCGGTGAAGATGCCTACGGCCGCGGGCCAGTTTTCCGGGGTCAGGCCCATGGGCGCGAATGCTGGCGAGATGGTACGGCCCACCTCCGCCAGCATGGACCTGTCGCTGTCCTCGTGGCCGAAGCTGCCATCCGTGCCCAGGGCGTTGAGGAAGTTGAGCACCAGCACCATGGGTACGATGACCCGACCGGCCCGCACGATGAAGCTCTTCAGGCGATCCCAGGTATGCAGCAGGATGCCCTTCAGGGTGGGCAGATGGTAGGGCGGCAGTTCCATGATGAAGGGCGTGGCCTCGCCCTTGAGCACGGTGTTCTTCAGCACCAGGCCCGTGGCCACGGCCACGGCGATGCCGATGATGTAGAGACCGAATACCACGTTCTGTCCGCCCTGGGGAAAGAACGCCGCCGCGAACAGCACATAGACCGGCAGGCGGGCACCGCAGGACATGAAGGGGGCCATGGCGATGGTCATGAGCCGGTCACGGCGGTGCTCCAGGGTGCGGGTGGCCATGATGGCCGGAACGTTGCAGCCGAAGCCAACGATGAGTGGAACGAAGGACTTGCCGGGCAGGCCCACCCAGCGCATGAAGCGATCCATGACGAAGGCGGCCCGGGCCATGTAGCCGGAGTCTTCCAGCGCGGACAGGAACAGGTACAGGAAGCCGATGATGGGGATGAAGGTGGCCACGGTCTGCATGCCGCCACCGATGCCCTTGGCCAGGGCCACGGTGAGCCACTCGGGGGCGTTCATGCCCGCCAGCAGTTCGGCGAAGCCATCCACGAACAGGGCGCTGGCGAATTGATCGAAGAAGTCGATGAAGGCCCCACCCAGGTTGATGGTGAACATGAACATGAGATACATCATCACCAGGAAGATGGGGATGCCCAGGGCCCGGTTGAGCACGATCCGATCGATGCGGTCCGTAACATCCCGCCCCATCTGTCCGGCGACTTGCACACTGTGGTGGGCGATGTGGTTGGCCAGGCCGTAGCGGGCATCCGCCACCTTGATGTCGATATCCTCTCCCAGGGCCCCGGCCAGGTTGCGCGCCTGCGCCATGAGGGCGGGACCGGCCGCGCGGCCGGCCAGATCGTCCCCTTCCAGCAGGCGTGCCGCAAGCCAGCGCGGGGATACCCCGCTGGTGCGCGCGGTCTCCTCCAGATGCATGGCCAGTTCCGTGACGGCCTGCTCCAGGTCCGGCTGATAGGTCAGATGTACCGAGGGCCGGGGACGCTCGTCCGCAGCCCCGGCAATGGCCTCCTTCAGTTCCCGTATGCCCTTGCCCAGGGAGGCCACCATGGGCACCACGGGGCAGCCCAGTTCCCTGGACAGGGCCCGGGCATCCACCGTCATGCCCTTGCTCTCGGCCACGTCCACCATGTTCAGCACCACCAGCAGGGGCACACGCATCTCCGCCAGCTGGCTGGTGAGATACAGGTTGCGCTCCAGGTTGGACGCATCGACGATGTTGATGATCAGGTCCGCCTCGTTGGCGTGCACATAGTCGCGCGCCACCTTCTCGTCCAGGGATACTTCCCGGTCCACCACGTCCAGGGAGTAGGTACCGGGTAGGTCCACCACCTCGTAGCGCGTGCCCTCGTGCCGGTATTCGCCGCTCTTGCGCTCCACCGTGACGCCGGGCCAGTTGCCCACGCGCTGCTTGGCACCGGTCAGGGCATTGAACAGGGTGGTCTTGCCGCAGTTAGGGTTGCCAACCAGGCCGATGATGTGGGCTTGCTTGTGCATTACAGTACCTCCACGGCCAGGGTAGCCGCTTCGGCACGGCGTACGGACAGGGCGAATCCACGCACGCGGATCTCCACCGGATCACCCATGGGGGCCAGCCGGGTCACGGCCAGTTCCGCACCCGGGGTCAGGCCCATGGACAGCAATTTGCGGCGGTAGGTCCCGCCCCCTTCCATGAATCCGGTTACCTTGGCGCGGTCGCCTACCTTCAGGTCCTTGAGGGTCATGCTGTAACTCCATTCCGGGGTAACGTGTTTGATCCGTGCGGGTGTGCGTGTCGCATCCTGGGGGCCGGTGAGCGTGGTCGGTTTGCTCCACCCGGGGCCGCGGAAGTCTGGATATCCGCGTGGTTCATGGCTCCACCCGTTCCACCATGATCTTGTGTGCCATGCCACCCCCCAGGGCAAAACGTGTCTCCCCACGGGATACCACCATGCCCCCTCCTTGACGGTGGCGCACGGAGAGTTCGCTGCCCAGGTTGAGGCCCATCTCGGTCATGCGCTTGTCCAGTCTGATGCCTCCCCGCAGGGCTACGACGCGCACACGACTGCCTTCGACGGCCATGCTCAGGGGGAAAGTGGCTGGCATGGGACAGACCTCAGAGCAGGGCACCGATGAGCTTGGTGGCCGTGCGCTGGGCCAGCGCGCCCACGAGGGCCCTGCCGAACTGCTGGGTCACACCGTCCCTGGGTGCCACGACACGCGCGTGGCGGGTGCTGGAGTCGAGGTGCAGGCATCCGGCCTTTCCCAGGGTATCCAGCAGGTCATCTTGGGTGTGCAGCTTGGGATCGTAGTGCACGATGAGACTGCCGGCATGGCTGTTCAGTTGTACCCGTTCCACGCCCTGCATGGCTTGGAGGGCGGCCACGGCCTTGCACACCTGCTCTCCGCGACACTTGAAATGTGCGCCCTTGATGCGCAGGCGACCGGGTGTGTGGTGCATGTATTGGATGGCGGTCATGGTGTTAATCCTCTCGATAAGCAGTCGTTACTGGGTGGGGACGGACCCTGGAGGTTGAACTGTCGTGGGCGACACAGGCGCGGCCATGGAGATCAATGGTTCTGATTCTCATCTTTTGACAAAAATGCGCGCGTTCGGATCGGACTCAGTGCAGGACGTGCCCGGACACGACCGGGTCGCTTCGGGGAGATAGGCCGGGCCCGGACAGGGCGCGCAACAGTACGCCAATGGTGGTGCCATTGTGCAGCACGGCGCTCATCACGGGGGAGAGCCAGCCCAGTACGGCTCCGGTGAGCAGGGCGGTATTGACACCGACCGCGACGTTGAAGTTGCTGCGGATCAGTCTCATGGTGCGGGCGGCGATCTCCCGGGCATCCGCCACGGCGGTGAGGCGGTCGTCCATGAGCACGATGTCCGCCGTGGCCCGCGCGATGTCCGCTCCCCTGGGCATGGCGATGCCCACCTCAGCCACCGACAGGGCCGGGCCGTCGTTGATGCCGTCCCCCACGAAGGCCACCTTGCGGCCCTGGACCTGGAAGGACTTGATGATCTCGGCCTTCTCCTCGGGCGCCACCTCGGCGTGGACCGCGTCCAGGCCCAGCTCGGCCGCCAGGGCCTCGGCCTTGGCACGCTTGTCGCCGGTGATCATGACCATTTCCTTGATGCCCAGGGCGCGCAGGCGCTTCAGGGCATGAGCCGCGTCGGCGCGCAGGGTATCCCTTAGGGCCACCACGCCTATGGGACCACCCTTCCGCCTGCCCTGGGCGGCGGCGCCCACGTAGAGCAGCGTCTTGCCCTCGTCCTGGAGCCGGTCGATGACCGCTTCATGCCGATCAAAGGCGATGTCGTGATGCTCCTCCAGGAAGTGGCGGCTGCCAATGATGATGCGCTTGCCGTCCACGTCCGTGGACAGGCCGTGCGCCACCAGGTAGTCCACCTCGCCGTGGGTGATGTGCTTCAGGTCCCGTTCCTTGGCCGCCTCGACGATGGCCTGCGCCAGGGGGTGGCTGGCGTGCTCCTCCACCGAGGCCACCAGGGCCAGCAGGGCGTCTTCCGACAATGGCTTGCCACCCAGCACCACCACATCGGTGACGATCAGTTCGCTGTGTGTCAGCGTGCCCGTCTTGTCGAACACCACTGTGTCCACTTCGGCCAGGTGTTCGATGGCGTGGCCGCCGCGCATCAGCACGCCATGCGTGGCGGCACGGTACATGCCCGCCTTGAAGGCCATGGGCGTGCCCAGCTTGAGCGCACAGGAGTAGTCCACTAGAAAGACGGACTCCAGGCGGGTCAGGTTCCGGGTCAGGGCGTAGACCAGGCCGCCGGTGATCAGGGTGAGCCAGACCCGCTTGTCGGCCAGCTCCTCGGCCATGCGTTGGGTGTCGGAGCGGTTCTCCAGGGAAGACTGGATGAAGCTGGCCACCCGTGCCGTGGTGGTTTCGGAGCCCACCCGCTGGGCCTCCACGCGGATACGCCCCTCTTCCACCACGCTGCCGGCCACCACCCGGTGGCGCTGCTCGCGCCGTACCGGCAGATCCTCGCCGGTGACGGCAGCCTGATTGACCAGGGCCGTGCCTTCTACCACCCGGCCATCCACGGGTACCGTCTCACCCATGCCCACGACCACGATTTCCCCCACCTGCACCGTGTCGCCGGGTACCTGGATCAGTTCCCCGTGCCTTTCCACCCAGGCGGGGGCGGGTTCTGGGCTGAGCAGACGACGCAGCAACCGGTCCGACTTGCGTTGTGTCTGTTGCTCCAGGAATTCCCCCATGGCCAGGAGGAATGCGGTGATATTGGCGGTGTAGGCTTCACCCTTGAAGGTGGCCAGGCCGACCGCCAAGGCGTCCAAGACTTCCATCTTGATGCCCTTGCGCGCCAGGGTTTCTGTACCGTGGACGAGAATGGGCGCCACGTTGGCGAAGGTCAGCAATCGGCGCGCGGCAGGTGACAGAAAGGGCAGGGCGGCAAGGGTCGCGGCGCTGGTGACCATGGGCGCGATCTCGCCCACCACCGTAGGCCTCGCACCGGAGGCCGGCTTCTGACAGGGCTGGAAGGCGGCCAGACGCGCCAGCACCGCCGCGCGGTCGGCTCGGGCCGGGTCGAAGATCACCACCACGCTGGCGGCCTTGCGGTTGATGCGCACCTCCTTGACGCCCGACTGTCCTTCCAGCCAGGTCTCCAGCCAGGCCGGATCGTACGTTCCGTCGGCCAGCGCGGGCAGGCGCAGGCGCAGCCGGGCCGGTGTCTCGTGCAGGATGACGGGGGTGTTCATCGCTCAGTGCTTCCGTGGGCGCAGAGCATTGGGGACATGCGACCGCCCGAGCCCCATCAGCTTGCCCGCGAGATACATCAGTGCGGCTCCGGCCAGCAGTCCGACCAGCCAGCGATCCCGCTTGGCCCGCGTCTGCCGTTCCGTGTCCGGGTGCTGGCCGGCGCCACCCTCCAATTGGCCCCCTTCGCCTGAGGGGGGCGTCGAAGCCCACCTATTCACGGGGTATCCCGGGCTGATCACGCATCGGCCTCCGCGCGGATCTCCGCCTCGGCGTCATGGAAACGTTCCTTCAGTTCCTCGACGCCGCCCTGCAGCAGGCTCCAGGCCTTGACCGCGCCCTTGATGGCGGTGCGCTGGACACTCTCGTTGGTGAGCAGATAGGCGGCAGCCGCGCCGATCAGCAGGCCCTTGAAAAAACGATCGTTGAACAGGCTGCTGTTTTGCGCTGGCTGGAACTGGGGTGCGTACCGGGGATAGCCGGCATAGCTCATGGGCTGGGGGTACTGGCCCTGCATCGCTTGCCCCATGCCCTGGGCCAGGGCGGGGTCCTGGGCCTGGCTCATGGAGCCCGTGCCTTGCTGAGGGTACTGGGGGTGGGTATACATGGGATGGTTCATTGCTGGCTCCAATCAGGATTCGTTGGGTTTGGCGTCGGCGGTGGGCTCGCGCACGGTCTGTGCCCGGGCCCGTCCGGGCCGCTTGCCGGTGGTGGACGCCACACTTGCGCGTTGCTTGGATGATGCGGCACGCCGCGCGTTTACCGGCGTGGGCGGCGGCTCTGCCCCAGTCTCCGCCTTGCCGCTCCTGAAAAGCCGCGCCAGCAACAGCACCACCGCTGCGCCGATGAGCACGCCGCCAACTCCCTCCACGATGTTCTTCTTCACGCCGTGATGATGTTGATAGCCGGCGTCATGCATCGCCCGCCCCTTTGTTCCCGGTCCAGCGATTGAGGCCATAGAGCATGGCCGCGCCGATACCGAACATGACGGACAGGCGCAGCATGCCTTCGCCCACCACCGCATTGGCCGTGGCGCCCGCCACGGCCGTGGCCGCAGCGCTGGCGATGGCAGCGCGTCCGGTGTAGAGCATGGCCTCGCCCAGTTCGATCTCGTCCCGCTTCATGCGCAGAGCGTTGTGCGCGGCAGCGGCGGACCCTCCCACCACGGCACCCACCACGGCCATGTGGATCAGGGCATCGCAGGTGCGGGGTTCAATGTAAGGCGCGACCGTGGGCAGGCAGACGGCGGGCAGGCAGGTGCCATCGTGGATGTGAGGCGCCAGGCCATGTTCACTCATCACCCTTCTCCTTGCCGGCGCGCACCTTCGCCTTCACCTTGTCCACGCCCTCCCTGACCTTGCCGACCCCATCTTCCACCGCGTCCCGGCCCTTCACCGCACCCCGGAACAGGGCACGCTGGACGTTCTCGTTGGTCAGCAGCAGTACCGCCGCCGCTCCCACCAGGGCACCCTTCCAGAAATCCTTGTCGTCGAAATCCAGCAGTTTGGTGAGGCTGGACAGGCCGCCGCCGTTGGCGATCTCCTGCATGGCCTGGGTCATGCCATGGCCCTGGCCGGCTTGCTGCCCCACATGCTGGCCGGTCATCTGCCCCATGCCGGGTTGGTATCCCTGCATGCCGGGCATGGCATAGCCATGGCCCGGCCAATAGGGCATGCCTTGCTGAGGAGGGTATTGTGGCAGCCCCTGCCCGTGCCCCACGCCTGCCTGGCCGCCCTGGGGCGGGTGCAGGCCACCCTGGCCTTGATCCTGCGCCAATCCCGCCTGACCTGCGCTCTTCATCCCGCGCACGTCTTGGCCGCCCTGTCCGGACATATCTTGTTCACTCATTCCCGACTCCATTTCTCAAGGGTTGTCACGCAACAAATGCCCGTATCGCATCAGCCACGGACGCAACATGTCGCCCGCCTCCAGCGCGTTGCCCTGCACGAGGGTCTCCCAATTCTCGGGTGGGACCTGCGCGGAGTCGTACTCGACCACCACCGAGGCCACTGCGGCATTGACGCGCACTCCCCGTATGCCCTCCGCCTCCAGTTCAGCGGCCAGCGCCTGCAGGCGGCCGCGGCCCACTTGGGCAATCCTGCTCCAGAGAGCCGGGCCCAGGCGCAGACGGATGCGACCAGGAAGATGGTGCACGATGGAGATGTGTCGGCGCAGGTCCAGCAAGGCCGCAACCTTCCGCTGCATGTCAGCATTCACGGCCTCCTCCTGACGAAACGACTCCCGATTGGTCGAAGTAAGGCTGCCCGGCATCTGTATGTCCACTCGCGGATTTCACACGTCCTTGCTGGTCGATCCCCATGGGCTGGCCTGCGGGACAGTCGTTGGTTTGAGCGGATATCTCCATCCGCAAGTACGAAGCATGCTCATCACTTCAGTCACGTGAACGAATGATACACATTCTCATTAAAAAGACAACCTGTTTTTCAACGGCGGTGCTGTCGGCTGCAGCCTTCAGGGGGGACGGAAAGGGTGTCAGCCGCCGTTGGCTGATCAGTGCGATCGAGGACCAGGTGGTGCCGTTCCCCGGAATTCACCGCCTGCTCTGCGGCGTCAGCAGGCGAACTCATTGGCAGGTGTCTCCTGAGTGCGCACCGGCTCCGCGCAGCCGTCCGCGTCATCCGGACGAGGATGGGTCAGGGGTTGCCATAGGTGCCACAGGAATAGGGCAAAGGCCATGATCCACAGCCCCGCGGAGAGGGCCATGAGCAGACTGCCCGGCAGCAGCGACGCCGAGACCCGCGCCAGGGCTGCGGTGACGATGAGCCCCACCGCCACGGGTACCCAGGGGCGGCGGTCCAGCCAATAGCCGGCATGGATGCGCCCCGCCACCACCATGACGGCGAAGATGGCCAGACTCATGGCACCGGCCAGCAGCAGGTGACGGCCTGCGGACAGCAGGGCCCAGTCAGCCAGTAGGGAGAGGCCGATGAGGCCGTAGCCCAAGGCCATGAGCCAGTAAACCGCATACAGCATGAAGATCCAGCGGTTGAACAGGGCGCGGCCGATGTGCCAGTCATTGAGCAGGTTGAGCAGGGCTGCCGAAGCTGCCAGGGCCAGCCAGCCCGCAACGCTGTTGCCGGGTAGGAGAAATTCGGTCATGGTGAACAGGCCGATGCTGAATACCGCCAGGTTGCGGCGTGGCGGCCGGGCCAGATAATTCACATCCACCACGCCGTCCTCTTCCAGCATGCCGTTGATTAGACGCATGGAGATGCGGCTCATGGCGACGATCATGAGGATCATCATCACGCCGGTAGCCGCGTACAGCCAGGCCATGGGGTCGGTGCCGAAAAACACGCCGGCCTGGGCGGCGGCCAGAGCCGCCAGGGCATACAGGAAGGACAGGTGGGGCCGGCCCGGGTCTCGCCAGACAGGTGGGGCCAGCAAGGCCGCCAGCCAGGCCACGAAGGCCAGGTTGAGCAGTGCCGCCGGCCATATTCCCAGGCTTCCAGCCAGCCAGTAGGCAACGCGCCCGGCCAGCCAGAGCAGGCTCAGATACAGCAGACCAAGGCGCCCGACGCTGGCACAGCCGGTGAATTCCGGCACGGCCGTGAGCAGAAAGCCCGCCACCGAGGCCATCGCAAAGCCGTACAGCAGTTCATGTACGTGCCAGGCCACCGCCCCGCCCGGCACGGCCGGCGCAGGCAGTGCACCGGCCAGCATGGCGGACCAGAGTGCGAGCAGCAGCACACCATAGGCGGCCGTGGCCAGGTAGAAGGGGCGAAAGCCGCACAGGAAGAGGGGATGGGCGGCAAGCCGGGCGACGCGCGGGGTGCTCAGTGTCTGCCGCATGCGTGTGCCCTTTCCGGGGTGGGGGCATGGTCGGAAATGGATGCGCGGCCTGTCCCGCTGTCCTGGCCAGGCGCACCCGGCTCGTCCGCGTTCCCCTTCAGCGGCAAGCCCGGGAACGGGGGCAGACCGAAGCCCACCCGCACTGCCCGGGTCTGCATGAACTCCGCGGTGGTGCGGTATATCCAGGCTTCGTCGCGGCTGCCGCGGTCCTGCCGCAAGCGGAATTCGGCCACGATGCGGCCGGGGTCCGGGGCCATCATGAGGAGGCGGTCGGCCAGGCGCACCGCCTCCATCAGGTCATGCGTGATCATCAGCAGGCTGGTGCCGCGGGCTTGCATCTCCGCCAGCAACAGGTCATAGAGCTCGGCCTTCAGACCCACATCCAGGGCGGAGAAGGGCTCGTCCAGCAGCAGCAGGTCCGGCTCCAGCACAAAGGCCCGGGCCAGGGCCACACGGCTTTGCATGCCCCCGGAGAGCTGGTGTGGGAACTTGCCCAGATCCGCGTCTGCCAGGCCCAGGCGCGCGCCCAGGGCCCGGGCCCGTTCGTTCCGTCGCGGACGGGGCATGCCGGCCGCCTTGAGGCCCAGTGCAATGTTGTCCAGGGCCGTTTTCCAGGGCAACAGACGCGGCTGCTGGAAGACGTAGGCAGGGCGGACATAGGAATTGTCGATGCGTCCCGCGCTGGGGTGGCCCAGGCCGGCGATGAGCTGCAGCAGGGTGGTCTTGCCGCAGCCGGACGGCCCCACCAGGGCCACCGATTCGCCCGCGGCCAGGTGCAGATCGATACCCGCGAGCACGTCCACCAGGGCATAGCGATGACCCAGGCCAGTCACGTGCAGCGTCATGCCAGCGCTCTCCAGCCTTCCACCTCGCGCTTGATGGGTTCCAGCACGAGGTATTCCACCGCCAGCAGCAGGATCACCACGGCGGCGATCCAGGCCATGGAGGCGGCGGTATCCAGGTGCGAACGCGATACCGCCAGGGCGGCCCCCACACCATCGGCAGTGGACAGCAGTTCGGCCATCACCACGATCTTCCAGGACATGCCCAGGGCGGCGATCCAGGCCGGAAACAGATAGGACACCACGTGTGGCAGATACACATCGGTCAGGGTCATGCGCGCCGGCAGGCGGTACACCCGTGTCACGTCCTTCAGCTGATCGTCCAGGGTGCGCGTGCCCTGCAGGGCACCCACGAAGACGATGGGGAAGCAGGCGATGAACACCGTGAATATGGGGGTGGCATCCGCCGCGCCGAACCACAGCATGGCCAGCACCAGCCAAGCGATGGGGGGCATGCCCACCAGTACCGTGACGATGGGGCGCGACATCATGGACGCAGTCATGGACAGGCCCGCCAGCAGGCCCAGGGCGCTGCCCACGCCCAGGGAGAGGGCGAAGCCCAGCAGGGCGCGCCTGGCAGTGATGGCCAGCTCCGTCCAGGCTTCCACCCCGGCCAGCAGACCCAGCAGGGTGTGCAAGGTGGCGACCGGGCTGGGCAGCACCAGGTCGCCATAGACCTGCGCACCCCAGTCCCACAGGGCCAGGAACATGCACAGGCTGGCCATGGCGCCCCAGCCGCTCCACAGGTAGGCGGGAATGCCGACGAACCAGGCACGCAACAGGCTCATGGGCGGGTTCCGCCACCGGTGGGAGGGGCGTAATAGAATCCGGCATCCGGCAGCCTGCCGCCCAGCAGGGCGGGTTGTTGCGCGTGCAGGCGCCGAAAGAAGGCCTCCAGCTCCGGGCGAGCCTGACGCGCGGGTACGACGCGCATCTGGCTGGCCGCCATGGAGTCGGCCACGGCCTCCGGTGTGAGCAGATCGACGTATTTGGCCACCATCCGGCCACAGGCCACGGCGTTGGCCTGGCACCAGCGCAACGAGGCGGCATATTCGGCCTGGAAGCGTTCGATCAGTCTTGCATCGGTGCGCGCCTTGCCCAGCACGACGATCCCCGCCTGGGGCATGCGCGCCTCCGTCCTGAACACCCGGCCCCATTCCTTTTGCAGGTCCACGCTGCGATACAGCTCGGGCGCGATGAGGCTGACAGGGAAGGACCGTGTCTTGCGCAGGGCCATGGACACCGCTGGTTCCGCCAGCAGGGCATGGTCCACCCGGCGCATGACCAGGAGCTGCATGGCATCCAGGGGGCTGGCCACGTAGCGCAGGCGGAAGTCACGGCGTGGGTCGATGCCCTGGGCCTGGGCCAGCAGTCCGAAGACGATGTCCGGCATGTCGGCGCGGAAGGGCATGGCGATCTCCTTGCCTTTGAAGTCCGCCAGGGTCTTCAACTTCGGGTCGCGGGAGATCATCCACAGCACGCCCCAGGTGGAGACGTTGAGCAGATTCAGTTTCACGCCCCGGTTGTAGAGGTTGGCGGCCACGTTGGTCGGCATGGCGACGAAGTCGGCCCGGCCCTCCAGGGCCAGCACGCGCAACTGGTCCGGATCCTTCCAGGGCACGAATTCCACCTTGTCGGCCACGTCCCGCAGGGCGCCACTTTCCACCATGTGAATGAGGGGATTGGATACGGAGGCATAGGGGCCGGCCAGTATCAGCCTGGGCAGCTTGGCGGCGTGCGCGGTGCCAGCCAGGAGCAATGTGAGCAGAACCAGTGCGAAGCGCATCAGAGACATCCTTTCAAGGTCGGGCCGAAGCTTCGCCCCGCGGTCTGGATCTCTCGACCGGAAACGCCTTCGGGCTGCTGCCCATGGTAGCCCTTGTCCAGGCGGATGGTGAGCGGGACAACCGGGCCCGGGGCCAGCAGAGACCCGGCCTCGCCAAAATCCCGAGTCGGGCACGTGGCCACACGGGCAAGGCCGGGTGTGGCATTTGCCGTGGCATGGAAGATTGGCACCGAGACCCGCTCCTGCCTCGTCAGGCTGCGTATCCGGGCGCGCCAGCCCGGACCCTTCTTCGGCGCCGGCCTCAATGACACGCGCGGTTCCGGGGCGGGCATCCGGCATGGGGACGGGTCGTGCCGCGCATTGCCGTCCCGCGGTCTGGCAGGGCCGGCATCCAGGGTGTATGCACCCGGGAGGAAGCTGGCACCGCCCGCCCGCCCGTGCGTCAACATCCGGTCCAGACTCTCGGCGAGCTTGATGGTCAGCCCTGTACCGGCGTGTCTGGGACCGCTGTGGCACCCGACCGCGCCAGGGTGAAGGGGGGATGGGTTTTCGGGCGGCATGCTCGGCTCCGACAAGAGATTGGGAAGGATCCGGCTGGCCGTGACGTGGCACGAACACCAGGCTGGCCATGGGAACATTAACGATAACGGTTCTTATTTCCATTGATAAATGTCATTTGCCCGCGATCGGCCGTCTGGACTTGCCAGGCCATGCGCATGGAGGGATCGAGGTGGCGCCCGTTCAGGCAGTGCGGCTGTCTGTGGATCGAAGTCCGAGCATGTGCGGGCGGCGTGAAGCCCTTGCGGTAGGCCGGTGTCGAGCCTTGCCGTGGCGACGCTCTTGCACCATGCTTGTGTGCATTTTCTCCGCCATTCCCCGCTTTCATGTCCGTGCATCTGCATATTCTCTCCCGTCTCACCCAGGAGCTGGGCGTGGCGTCCACCCGGGTGAATGCCGCAGTAGAACTGCTGGACGGTGGTGCCACGGTGCCCTTCATCGCCCGCTACCGCAAGGAGGCCACCGGCGGCCTGGACGACACCCAGCTGCGCTTCCTGGAGGAGCGCCTGGGATACCTGAGGGAACTGGAGGAGCGGCGTGCCGCCGTCCTCGGCAGCATCGAGGAACAGGGAAAACTGACGCCGGAATTGCGCGCCGAAATCGAGGCCGCCGATACCAAGCAGCGTCTGGAGGACCTGTACCTGCCCTACAAGCCCAAGCGCCGCACCAAGGCCCAGATCGCCCGGGAGGCGGGCCTTGAGCCCCTGGCGGATGCCCTGCTGGCGGATCCGGGTCTGGCCCCGGAAGACGCGGCCCGGGCCTATGTGGACGCGGACAGGGGCGTGCCCGACACCAAGGCTGCCCTGGACGGCGCGCGCCAGATACTCATGGAGCGCTGCGCCGAGGATGCGAGCCTCATCGAGAAGTTGCGCGCCTATCTGGGGGAGCGGGGTCGGGTGGTGTCTCGGGTGCTGGGGGGCAAGGAGAACGAGGGCCAGAAGTTCCGGGACTGGTTCGAGTTCGACGAGGCCTGGAAGGACATGCCCTCCCACCGGGCCCTGGCCCTGTTCCGCGGCCGGAGCGAAGGCGTCCTGGCGGTGACGGTGAAGCTGCCGGAGGAATTGCAGGACGGTTTCGCCGGCGCCAACCCCTGCGAGGGCATGATCGCCGCCCACCTGGGCCTGCGCGACCAGGGCCGGGCCGGTGACAAGTGGCTCATGGACACCGTGCGCTGGACCTGGAAGGTGAAGCTCTCCCTGCACCTGGAGCTGGATCTGATGAACGCGCTGTTCGAGCGGGCCGAGGCCGAGGCCATCCGCGTCTTCGCCGCCAACCTGAAGGATCTGCTGCTGGCGGCGCCCGCCGGACAAAAGGCGGTAGTGGGGCTGGACCCGGGCATCCGCACCGGGGTGAAGGTGGCGGTGGTGGACCGCACGGGCAAGCTGCTGGACACGGCCACCATCTTCCCCCACGAGCCCCGCAACGACTGGGAAGGGGCCATCAACACCTTGGGCCGCCTGGTGGCCACTCACGAGGCCCAACTCGTCAGCATCGGCAACGGCACCGCCAGCCGGGAGACGGACAAGCTGGTGGCGGACCTCATGCGCCGCTATCCCCAGCTGGGCCTCACCAAGGTAACGGTGTCCGAGGCCGGGGCCTCGGTGTATTCCGCCTCGGAGACGGCGGCGAAGGAATTCCCGGACCTGGACGTCAGCTTGCGGGGGGCCGTGTCCATCGCCCGGCGCCTCCAGGATCCCCTGGCGGAGCTGGTGAAGATCGAGCCCAAGGCCATCGGCGTGGGCCAGTACCAGCACGACGTGGGCCAGACCAAGCTGTCCCATGCCCTGGAGGCGGTGGTGGAGGACTGCGTCAACGCCGTGGGGGTGGACGTGAACACCGCCTCGGCGGCCCTGCTGGCCCGCGTCTCCGGCCTCAACGCCGCCCTGGCCCGGCAGATCGTGGCCCACCGGGATGCCCACGGCCTCTTCCCGGACCGGGAAGCCCTGAAGCAGGTGCCCCGCCTGGGCCCCAAGACCTTCGAGCAGGCCGCCGGCTTCCTGCGCGTGCACGGCGGCGCCAACCCCCTGGATGCCTCCGCCGTGCACCCGGAGTCCTACCCGGTGGTGGGCCGCATCCTGGCGGACTTGAACAAGGACATCCGCGGCCTCATCGGCAACACGGACGTGCTCAAGCGCCTGAAGCCCGAGACCTACGCGGATGAGCGTTTCGGCCTGCCCACGGTGAAGGACATCCTGCGGGAACTGGAAAAACCCGGCCGGGACCCCCGCCCCGAGTTCCGCACCGCCACCTTCCAGGAGGGGGTGAACGACCTGAAGGACCTTAAGCCCGGGATGGTGCTGGAGGGCACCGTCACCAACGTCACCAATTTCGGCGCCTTCGTGGACATCGGCGTGCACCAGGATGGCCTGGTGCACATCTCCGCCCTGTCGGAGCGCTTCGTGCGGGATCCCCGGGAGGTAGTGAAGGCGGGGGACATCGTCAGGGTGAAGGTGCTGGAGGTGGATGTTTCACGCAAGCGAGTCGCCCTGACCATGCGCCTCAAGGACGAGGCCAAGCCCCGGGAGCAGCCGCAGCGGGGCGGCCCGTCCTTCAGGCCGGGGGCACAGAAGCAACGGCCTGCCCCGGGCGGCGCCCTGGCGGATGCCTTGAGTCGGGCCATGCGGCGAGGTTGAGCGCGGCAGGCCCTGAGGCGGCCACCTTCATGGTTCGGTGCCTGGCCGGGGGTCGTGCACGGCCCCCATCATTGCTGAATGATGGTATCGTCACCATTTTCCGCACGGCGGCCTAGGCCGCCGTATGTCTTTCTTGTGCGGCAGGAACCACGATGCCCGACACCCTGATGCAGACCTATGCCCGCCAACCCGTGGCCTTCGTGAAAGGCGAGGGGGCCTGGCTGTATGCCGAGAATGGCGACAGGTACCTGGATGCCCTGGCCGGCGTGGCCGTGAACGGCCTGGGCCACGGCCACCCCAAGCTCGCCAAGGCCTTGTGCGAGCAGGCCGGTCGTTTGATCCACACCTCCAACATCTATCGCATCCTGGAACAGGAGCGGCTGGCGGAGCGTCTGTGTGCGCTTTCCGGTCTGGAGCGGGTGTTCTTCTGCAATTCCGGCGCCGAAGCCAACGAGGCGGCCATCAAGCTTGCCCGTCTGCACGGACATCACCGGGGCGTCGAAAACCCCGCCATCGTGGTCATGGAAAAGAGCTTTCACGGCCGTACCCTGGCCACCCTGTCCGCCACCGGCAACCGCAAGGTGCAGGCCGGGTTCGAGCCTCTGGTCACGGGCTTCGTGCGCGTTCCCTTCGGCGATGCCGAGGCGGTGGCCAGGCTGTCGGAACAGGCCAATATCGTGGCCCTGCTGGTGGAGCCCTTCCAGGGGGAGGGCGGAGTGAACATCCCCGAGGCGGATTACCTGAGGCGGCTGCGGACCCTGTGCGACGCCAATCGATGGCTGCTCATGCTGGACGAGGTGCAGACCGGCATCGGCCGCACCGGTACCTGGTTTGCCTTTCAGCACACCGATATCGTGCCTGACGTGATGACCCTGGCCAAGGGGCTGGGCTCCGGTGTGCCCATCGGCGCGTGTCTGGCGCGGGGCGTGGCGGCCGAAACCTTCACGCCCGGCAAGCACGGCTCCACTTTTGGTGGGGGTCCCCTGGCCTGCACGGCGGCCCTGACCACCCTGGCGGTGATGGAGGAAGAGGGCCTGTTGCGCAACGCCGCCCAGCTGGGCGAGGCCATCCGTACCGATCTGGCGCGGCGTCTGCGTGGCGTGAGCGGCGTGCGCCAGATACGTGGTCAGGGCCTGATGATCGGTATCGAGCTGGACCGGGCCTGCGGGGATCTGGTGGCGAGGGCCCTGGCGCGCAAACTGCTGATCAACGTCACCAACGACGATGTGGTGCGCCTGCTGCCCCCCCTGGTCATGACCCGGGCCGACGCGGACCTGCTGACACGGGAGCTGGCCGACCTGATCATGGATTTCCTGGGGTAGGTGCATGACGCTGGGGATCAGACACTTTCTCCAGTTCAGGGATCTGGATCGGGAGGAGCTGGAATACCTGTTCCGGCGTTCCCGGGTGATCAAGGAGCGGTTCAAGCGCTATCAGCCCCATCATCCCCTGGCGGACCGTACCCTGGCCATGATCTTCGAGAAGAGCTCCACCCGCACCCGCCTGTCGTTCGAAGCGGGCATGCACCAGCTGGGGGGCGTGGCCATCTATCTGAACACGCGGGATACCCAGCTGGGGCGGGGCGAGCCCGTGGAGGACGCTGCCCAGGTCATCTCCCGCATGGTGGACATCGTCATGATCCGCACCTTCGAACAGGCCATCATCGAACGCTTCGCCAGGCACTCCCGGGTGCCGGTGATCAACGGCCTGACCAACGAATTTCATCCCTGTCAGATCCTGGCAGACATCTTCACGTATATCGAGCATCGGGGGGAAATCCGCGGCAGGACCGTGGCCTGGATCGGTGATGCCAACAATATGTGTTACACCTGGCTGCAGGCCGCAGAGATTCTGGGTTTCAAGGTGCACGTCTCCACACCCCCGGGCTACGCGGTGGAACCGGAGCAGGCCGGCTTGGATGGTACCGACCACTTCCAGGTCTTTGCCGACCCCATGCAGGCCTGCCAAGGCGTGGATCTGGTGACCACGGACGTATGGACCAGCATGGGCTTCGAGGCCGAGAACGAGGTTCGCAAGCAGGCCTTCGTCGATTGGCAGGTGGATACAGACATGATGGCGATGGCGGCCCGGGATGCCCTGTTCATGCATTGCCTGCCGGCCCATCGGGGCGAGGAGGTGGCCCCCGAGGTCATCGATGGCCCTCGCAGCGTGGTCTGGGATGAGGCCGAGAACAGGCTGCATACCCAGAAGGCGCTGATGGAATATCTGTTGTTGGGACGCATCGAGGATTGACATGAACATTGCCTATTTCAAGGACGAGGACACCCTCTACATCGAACTCTCGCCGGAAAATGCGGACCACGCCTGGGAGGCACATACTGGTTTGGTGCTGAACATGAGCGCGGACGGTCGCCTGGTGGGCATCGAGATCGAACGGGCCTCCAGGCAGACCGATCTTCAGGCCCTGCGGGTGGGCAATTTCCCAGGTGAAGTGGTGGCCGTGGACGGCCAGGCCCACTAGGAAGGCGTCGGATGCCGCCAAGCCCACCCCTGGAACGCGGCGGGGAACCCGCATGCGGCAGACCAGGTACCGCGGCCGAAATGACGCGCGCGGCTTGCAGGATGGTTGAAAGCAGGCACATGGCTCATCGGCCGAAACGGCGGGCATGCCTTATGTTGGACGGAATGGCATGCAGGGTTTCCACCCTTCACCTGGGCAAGCAGACCCATCGTCATTCCGGGTATCGAAGTTCATCGGTTCGGACGGCCGGGCCTGTCATTACTGGCGTCGGGGGCCAGTCATTCCGAACGGCTGGACTCGTCGTTCCGAACGCAGCGAGGAATCTTCCGGAGTGGCGCGATTCACGGGCCAACCCGGGCAGCCGCGTCTCAACGGGCTCCATACACTGAATTCCACCTACCAGAAACATGAATCTCATGAGCGACGTCAAGAAAGTAGTGCTGGCCTATTCCGGCGGTCTGGATACCTCCGTCATCCTCAAGTGGCTGCAGGACACCTATCGCTGCGAGGTGGTGACGTTCACTGCCGATCTGGGCCAGGGCGAGGAGCTGGAGCCTGCGCGCGCCAAGGCCCTGAAGTTCGGCATCAAGCCGGAGCATATCTACATCGACGACCTGCGCGAGGAGTTCGTGCGTGACTTCGTCTTCCCGATGTTCCGTGCCAACACCGTGTACGAGGGCGAATACCTGCTCGGCACCTCCATCGCCCGGCCGCTCATCGCCAAGCGCCTCATCGAGATCGTCAACGAGACCGGTGCCGACGCGATCTGCCATGGCGCCACCGGCAAGGGCAACGACCAGGTGCGTTTCGAGCTCGGTGCCTACGCGCTGAAGCCCGACGTCAAGGTGATCGCGCCGTGGCGCGAGTGGGACCTGCTCTCGCGCGAGAAGCTGATCCACTACGCCGAGAAGCACGGTATCCCCATCGACATGAAGCACCGTCAGGGCGGCTCGCCCTATTCCATGGACGCCAACCTGCTGCACATCAGCTATGAGGGCCGCCACTTGGAGGATCCCGACGCCGAGGCCGAGGAGGACATGTGGCGCTGGACGGTGTCGCCGGAGAAGGCGCCCGATGCGGCCGAATACCTTACCCTCGACTACGAGCGGGGCGACGTGGTGGCCATCGGCGGCCAGCGCATGAAGGCGCATGAAATCCTGGCCGAGCTCAACCGTGTCGGTGGCAAGCACGGCATCGGCCGGCTCGACCTGGTGGAAAATCGCTATGTCGGCATGAAGTCGCGCGGCTGCTACGAGACCCCGGGCGGCACCATCCTGCTCAAGGCGCACCGCGCCATCGAGTCGATCACCCTCGACCGCGAGGTCGCGCATCTGAAGGACGACCTCATGCCGCGCTACGCCAGCCTGATCTACAACGGCTACTGGTGGAGCCCGGAGCGCAAGGCCTTGCAGGTGTTGATCGACCACACCCAGCAGCATGTCAACGGCTACGTGCGTCTCAAGCTCTACAAGGGCAACGTCATCGTCGTCGGCCGCGACTCCAGGACCGATTCGCTGTTCGATCCGAGCATCGCCACCTTCGAGGATGATGCCGGCGCCTACGACCAGAAGGACGCAGGCGGCTTCATCCGGCTGAACGCCCTGCGCATGCGCATCGCCGCGAAGCTGGCCCAGCAGAGGAGCTGAGCATGCCCCACACCGGTGACCCCCGCTTCGACAATGTCAGCGTGGTCAAGCAGGCCAACGTCTACTTCGATGGCAAGTGTGTCTCCCACACCGTGCGGTTCGCCGACGGCACGACAAAGTCCGTCGGCGTCATCCTGCCGGCCAGCCTGAGCTTCAACACGTCGGCGCCGGAGGTCATGGAATGCGTGGCCGGGGCCTGCCGCTACCGCCTGAAGGGGGGCGAGTGGCGGCTCAGCCGGGCCGGCGAGTCCTTCCACGTCCCGGGCAACTCCAGCTTCGATATCGAGGTCAGCGGGGAGCCGTATCACTACGTCTGCCATTTCGGCTGAGACTGCGGCGGCGCCGATCCCGGGCTGGGACAGCCTTCTTCAGTCGTTCAGCAGCCAGGTCATCCGGTCGACCTGTGCCGAACCCTGCACGTCCATGCGCAGGCGCCGGGCCCGGGCGATGGCCATGAGATCCGCCAGGGCCGTTTCGAACACGTCGTTCACCACCAGATAGTCCGCCTCCAGGGCGTGGGAGATCTCTTCCCGGGCCATGGCCATGCGCCGCTCGATCACCTCGGCGCTGTCCGTACCCCGGCCTTCCAGGCGGCGGCGCAGTTCGGCGATGGAGGGAGGCAGGATGAAGATGCTCTCCGCCTGCGGCATGAGCCGGCGTACCTGGGCCGCGCCCTGCCAGTCGATCTCCAGCAGGACGTCCTGGCCCGCGGCCATGCGGGCATCGATCCAGGGCTGGGAGGTGCCGTAATAATTGCCGTAGATTTCGGCACTCTCCAGGAACTCGCCCCGGCCCAGCATGGCCATGAAGGTCTCCCGATCCACGAAGTGGTAGTGCACACCGTCCACCTCGCCGGCCCGTGGTGGGCGGGTGGTGTGGGAGATGGACAGCCCGATCCTGCTGTCCTGCTGCAGCCAGGCCTGCACCAGGCTGGACTTTCCGGTCCCGGAAGGGGCGGAGACGATGAAAAACTGACCCGACACGGCCGGCCTCCTGACTTATTCGATGTTCTGGATCTGCTCGCGCATCTGCTCGATCAGCACCTTCAGTTCCACCGAGGTCTGGGTGTAATCCAGGGAGGCGGACTTGGAGCCCAGGGTATTGGCCTCCCGGTTGAGTTCCTGCATGAGGAAGTCCAGGCGCTTGCCCACGGCACCGCCGCTGGCCAGGGTGCGTTCCACCTCGTCCAGGTGGGTGAGCAGGCGGTCCATCTCCTCGTCCACGTCGATCTTCTGCGCGAACAGCACCACCTCCTGGTGCAGGCGGTCCTGATCCAGGCTGGCGGGTGGATTGGGCAGCAGTTCCTGCAGGCGCCTGTTCAGCTTTTCCCGGAAGACCGAAACGATCTCCGTGGTGCGTGGGCGCAGCTGTTCCACCAGGGTGCGCATGGCGGCGATGCGTTCCACCAGCGCGGCCTTCAGCTTTTCTCCCTCCCGGTCACGACTGGCGTTGAACTGCCCCAGGACGGCATCCAGGCGGTCCAGGACCGTGGCCCGCAGGGCCGCGAAGTCCGGTGTGCTCTCCCCGGTCATGCCGGGCCAGCGCAGGATCTCCGCCACGGACAGGGGCCGGGCCTGGGGGAATTGCCTGTGTACTGCCTGGGCCAGGGCATGCAGCTGCACGATCAGTTCGTTGTTCAAGCTGGCGGGCAGGGCGGCATCTTCGCGGGGTGCCAGGTTGATGCGGCATTCCAGCTTGCCGCGTTGCACGGCACGGCCGATGCGCTCACGCAACTGGGGCTCCAGGACGCGGAAGTCCTCGCCCATGCGGAAACTCAGATCGAGGAAACGGGCATTCACCGCCCGCAGCTCCACGATGAGCTGGGCATGGGGCAGGTCCACCGTTTCCACGGCAAAACCGGTCATGCTGCGCGGGGACGGGACGGAAGGCGAGGTCGAGTGGCTGCCGGCTACAGTGGCTTTCTTGGGAGTGGGCATATATTTCGCTATGCTAGGCCGTCCTTGGATTCGTCCCCATATTAACGCGTCATTCCCCGCAACCCCAGCATGGCCGCGCAATCCACCCCCCCATTGCCCCGGGGGTATCACCTGAGCGAATACGTGATCGACAGGCGTATTGGCGGCGGTGGCTTCTCCCTGGTGTATCTGGCCTATGACATGGAAGGCCGAGCGGTGGCCATCAAGGAGTACCTGCCCGGCGGCGTGGTGACCCGGGACGAAGTGGGGACGGTGGTGCCCATCTCCCAGGAGCTGGGCAGGTCCTTCCTCTATGGCATGAAGTGCTTCTTCGAGGAAGGCCGGGCCCTGGCCAATCTGCGTCATCCCAACGTGGTGGAGGTGGTCAACTTTTTCCGCGCCAACGACACCGTGTACATGGTGATGCGCTACGAGCAGGGCCGCACCGTGCAGCGCCACATCACACAGCTCAAGGAGCCCATGCGCGAGTCCTTCATACGCGGTGTCTTCATCCAACTGCTCAACGGTCTGCGCGAGGTGCATGCCAACAAGCTCCTGCACCTGGATATCAAGCCCTCCAACATCTATATCCGGGCCGATGGTTCACCGGTGCTCATCGATTTCGGTGCCGCGCGCCAAGCCTTCAGCCACGATCTGCACCTGGCCACCTCCATGTATACGCCCGGGTTCGCGGCGCCGGAGCAGTACAACCAGCGCTCGCCCATGGGACCCTGGACGGATATCTACAGCGTGGGTGCCAGCATGTATGCCTGCATCACCAAGGGGCCGCCTCTCCCGGCCGACCAGCGCCAGGAGAAGGATACGCTGCCGCCACTCGTCAAGAGCCATGCGGGCCTCTACTCCAAGCCCTTTCTGGAGCTGGTGGACCACATGTTGCGTCTGAACCATACGGAGCGCCCGCAGAGCGTGTTTACCGTGCAAAAGCGGCTGGCCGCCATGGCGGTCATTTCCAGGACCCACAAGCACTCGTTCTTCGCGCTGCTGCGGGAACGGCTCACCCGCTAGGGCATCGCGGCATAACGGCGTCATATCCGAGGACTCTTCCCCATGAGAGAAACGACACCTTCCAATCCTGCAGTATCCGTCTGACACAGAACCCACGCCATGAAATACGTCATCTATCAAGCCAGCCGACGCGGCGGGCGCTCGTACAACGAGGATCGCGTGGCCTATGCCTATACGCCCGAGGCCATGGTCATGGTGCTGTGTGACGGCATGGGCGGGCACGTGAAGGGCGAGGTGGCGGCCCAGCTCACGGTGCAGGTCATCACCAGCCTGTTCCGCTCCCGCGCCAGGCCTGTATTGCCGGACATGACGACCTTCCTGCTGGATGCCATCTATGCGGCGCACGACGCCATCAATGAATACGCCACGCGCAAGCGCCTGCCGGAGCCGCCCCGCACCACCTGCGTGGTCAGCGTGGTACAGAAGGACATGGCCTGCTGGGCCCATGTGGGCGACTCCCGCCTGTATCACTTCGACCGCCAGGGCTTCCTCGGCCGTACCCGTGACCATTCCGCGGTGCAGCAGCTGCTGGATGATGGCGTGATCCAGGAGGCGGAAATGGGTATACACCCCGACCGCAACAAGCTGTACAACTCGGTGGGGGGGTTCACCCTGCCGGACATCGAGCTATGCCAGCCCATCAAACTGCATGCCGGTGACGTGCTGCTGATGTGCACGGATGGGGTGTGGCCGGAACTCACGCCCGGTGAGATGTTCTCCACCCTGCGGGCCTACCCCTTGGAGAAGGCGGTCAAGAACATGATGGACCATGCCGAGTTCCGTGGTGGCCAGGAGTGCGACAACCTGTCCGTGGTCGCCATGCGCTACGGCGAAGAGCACTACAAGGTGGATGAGCTGATCCAGGAGGATGATCTCAGCCTGGACGGTTTCACTACCCAGCTCAACAAGCTGGGAGCCAAGCCCAATCTGCCGCCGATCCAGGACGAAGAGCTCGAACAGGCCATGGCGGAGATCAAGGCCGCCATTGCCAAGTATGGAAAACCTCACTGAAGGAAATGCATGACTGAGCCGCTACGCCCCTCGGGGCGCGCCGCCGACGTGCTGCGCCCCGTTTCCCTGACCCGTGGCTACACCCGGCATGCCGAAGGCAGTGTGCTGGTGGCCTGCGGGGACACCAAGGTGTTGTGCACCGCCAGTGTGCTGGAGAAAGTGCCCTTCCATGTGAAGGGTAGTGGTCGGGGCTGGTTGACGGCGGAATACGGCATGCTGCCCCGCGCCACGCACACCCGGGGAGAGCGGGAGGCGACCCGGGGCAAGCAGAGCGGCCGCACCCAGGAGATCCAGCGTCTCATCGGTCGCAGCCTGCGCGCAGCGGTGGATCTCTCGCGTTTGGGGGAGCGTACCCTGCAGGTGGACTGCGACGTGCTCCAGGCCGATGGTGGCACGCGTACCGCCAGTATCACCGGTGCATGGGTGGCAGTACACGACGCCCTGGAATGGCTGGTGCGGGAAGACAAACTGTCAGAAAACATCCTGTGCGCCCAGGTGGCCGCCGTGTCCGTGGGGATATGGCGCGGCGCGCCGGTGCTGGACCTGGACTACGCCGAGGACGTGGCCTGTGATACGGACATGAACGTGGTCATGCTGGGGCGGGCTGGCGAACCCGAGGGCCTCATCGAGGTGCAGGGCACGGCGGAGGGTGCGCCCCTGTATCGCGACGAGCTGGATCGCCTGCTGGACCTGGCGGCCCGGGGCATCGGCGAACTCATGGCGGCGCAACGGTCCGCCCTGGCGGGATGAGGTGTGACGCATGAAAAAAGTGGTGATCGCCTCCAGCAACGCGGGCAAGCTGCGGGAGATCGCCCGCATCCTGGAACCCCTGGGGCTGGATGCCCAACCCCAGGGCCATTTCGGAGTGCCGGAGTGCCCGGAGCCCCACGTCACCTTCATCGAAAACTGCATCGCCAAGGCCCGTCATGCCTCGGCCCACACGGGACTGCCAGCCCTTGCGGACGATTCGGGGCTCTGCGTGGATGCCTTGAACGGCGCACCCGGGGTGTATTCCGCCCGCTATGCCGGCGACCCCAGGTCCGACGCGCGCAACAACCATAAACTGGTGGAGGCCCTGCGCGGAGAGGCCAACCGCAAGGCGCATTACTACTGTGTCATGGTCTATGTGCGCTATCCGGACGATCCCCAGCCGCTCATCGGCGAGGGCCGCTGGCATGGGGAGATCATCGACTCTCCCCGAGGGGACGGAGGGTTTGGTTACGACCCATATTTCCTCGTGCCGGAATTCGGCAAGACCGGGGCCGAACTGGACATGGACAGCAAAAACCGCCTCAGCCATCGGGGCCAGGCCCTGCGGGAACTGGCAGGAAAACTGCAGAACCTGGGAATCTGATGTCCTTTTCCGGGCCGCTCCTCGCCGCCGTCACCCCGGTGCTGCTGGACGGGCGGCTGGCAACACTTCCACCGCTCGGGCTTTACGTGCACCTGCCCTGGTGCGCGCGGAAGTGTCCCTACTGCGATTTCAATTCACATGCCCTGCGGGAGGAGTTGCCCGAGGGCCGTTATCTGGATGCCCTGGAGCGGGACCTGGAACAGGCCGTGCCCTTGGTGTGGGGGCGAGAGGTGGGCAGCATCTTCATTGGTGGTGGCACCCCAAGCCTGTTCACGCCGGAGGGCATCGACCGACTGCTCGCCTTCTGTCGTACCCTGCTGCGGGTCTCTCCCCTGGCGGAGATCACCCTGGAGGCCAACCCCGGCACGTTCGACGCGGCCCGCTTCCGGGGCTATCGGGATGCCGGGGTGAATCGCCTGTCCCTGGGCATCCAGAGCTTCGATGACGCAAATCTGCGGGCCCTGGGGCGCATGCATGATGGGCGTCAGGCCTGGAACGCGGCGGAGCAGGCCCGGGAGTTGTTCGAGCGGGTCAATCTGGACCTGATGTATGCCCTGCCGCGACAAGGCGTGGCGGGTCTGGATCAGGATCTGGCCCGCGTCTTGAGCCTCGCGCCGGGCCATGTCAGTGCCTATCACCTCACCCTGGAGCCCAACACGCCCTTCGCCGCCGCGCCGCCACCCCTGCCGGACGACGACACGGCGGCGGACATGCAGACCCGGGTGGAAGAGATCTTGGGGGCGGCGGGCTATGGGCATTATGAGACCTCTGCCTTCGCGCGACCGGACCAGCAATGCCATCACAACCTCAACTATTGGACCTTTGGCGACTACCTGGGCATCGGTGCCGGCGCGCATGGCAAGCTTTCCTTCCAGGACCGTGTACAACGCCAGGTGCGGTTGAAACACCCTCGCACCTATATGGAAACCCTGGAGCGGGGGGGCGCGCCGGTCAGCGAGAGCCGTGATCTGGACAGGCAAGATCGGGTGTTCGAGTTCATGATGAATGCTCTGCGTCTGAACCAGGGTTTTGAACTGGAACTGTTCGCCGCGCGCACGGGTCTGGGCGTCAATGCCCTGTACCGGGGCCTGGCCGAGGCCGAACGGCGGGGATTGATTACCCGCGCGCTGCATCGCGTCACCCCCAGTCCGCGGGGGCGGCGCTTTCTCAACGATCTGTTGGCACTGTTCCTGCCTTAGCCGGGGGCTGGCCCGCGCGCCGTCTGTCAGGACATATCGATGCAGACAGGCCGGATTCGTGATTTCGCTCCATGGGTATAACGCCTGTCATTCCTGCCGATGGACGTAACCTCGTCTTGCGGGCCTGCCTCAGGATTCCTCACGGCGTTCGGAATGGCCAGCACCGAACTCGGCGCGGCATCCGTTACCGCGCAGAAGGGCAGATTTCGTAATCCGGAATGATTGTCCTGGTGTTCGACGTGATGCAGGGGCCATGCCCGACTCTGCAGCTGGCGGAGGACCCGCGCGTCATTTCGAGCAATGGGAGAAATCAGGTACCTGATGCCCGGTATCCGTATCCCTCGCCGCACCCGGCATGGCCATCCCTGGTCCGCGATGACTGCCCTCGGGTCATCGCGCGTCCGCCAGCCCGCCTTCGTCCTGCCTGGCGTGCATCATGCGCAGCAAAATGGGGGCGCAGACCATCTCCAGCAGCAGTTTCAGAGCCCCACCTGGCACCACGATGGTGGAAGGCCGGCTCATGAAGGAACCGGGGATCTTGCGCAGCAGTTCCACGAAGTCGTACCTGCGCCGGTCGCGGAAATGCACCACGAGGAAGGATTCGTCCGGGTTGGGCACATCGCGGGAGATGAAGGGGTTGGAGGTGTCCACCAGGGGCATGCGCTGGATGTTGATGTCGGTGATGCCGAACTGGGGCACGATGAAGTGGAGATAGTCGTCCATGCGTCGCAGGATGGTCTCCACGGACTCTTGCTCCGTGCAGTAGCCCTTCGCACAGTCCCGGTGGATCTTCTGGATCCACTCCAGGTTGACGGCGGGCACCACGCCGACGAGCAGATCCACGTGCTGGGCCACGTCCACCCCCGGCTTGCCCACGCGGCGGTCAACTTCCGGCGGAAAATGACGACTGTCCACCTGGCGACGGGTCCAGGTACGGGCCATGACGCCACCGTGCTGGCCTTCGTAGAACAACAGGTCACTGCCAGCCGGCAGGGGTTTCCAGTGGGTGAACTCCCCCGCCTGGATGCGCAGGCGCCGCGCGTGTTCCGCATTGTGCGCATATTCCCGCCAGATGCCGCCACCGCTCTCGGCGTAGCTTTGGAAGAAGGACTCCAGTTCCTCGAAGTGATTGCAGTCGGGGCCGAACCAGGAGGTCTTGCGGCCGCTGGTCTTGGCTTCGGTCAGCAGGGCGGTGAATTGGCGCTCCGTATAGCGGCGGAAACCGTCGCCGTGCACCATGGCGGGCTGGATGCCCAGGCGCTCGAACACGTCCTTGAAGGCATGCCGTACGGTGGACAGGCCCGAACCGGACATGCCGGTGACGGCGACGATGGGGTGTTTGACGGACACAGGGCCTCCTCCCGCGAACGCGGTTCCGAAGGCCATGGTAGGTCTCCAGGACGCCATGGGCAAGGGCTTGGCCTGCTGACACCTGGGCTCGCGCGCAAGCGGTTTGCTTGCACGGCGTTGGGGGCGAGAATGCCGACATGCCCTCCAGCCGCCTCTCGTTTTTCCATCTTCTCCTGTTGGGTCTGACCCTGGGTGTCCTGGCCTGGTCCGGCCACGCCCCCAAGGATCGCTTCGTCTGGCTTCTGGAGGTGTTGCCGGTCCTGCTGGGCCTGCCCTTGCTGATGTGGACCTGGGCTCGGTTTCCCTTCACCTCCCTGGCGTATGGCCTCATGGCCCTGCACGCCCTGATCCTCATGGTGGGAGGGCACTATACCTATGCGGAGATGCCCCTGTTCGACTGGGTGCGAGAGCAATTTGGGCTGGCGCGCAACCATTACGACCGCCTGGGCCATGTGGCTCAGGGCTTCTTTCCCGCCATCGTCGCGCGGGAGATCTTGCTGCGGACCTCGCCCCTGACACCCGGAGGCTGGCTGTTCTTTCTGACGACCTGCGTTTGCCTGGCCCTGTCGGCTTTCTACGAACTCATCGAATGGTGGGTGGCGGCAGCGTCCGGGGAGGAGGCCGTGGCCTTCCTGGCCACCCAGGGGGATGTCTGGGATACCCAATGGGACATGTTCCTGGCCCTGCTGGGCGCGTTATGCTCGCAATTACTTCTGCGCCGCTGGCATGACCGGCAGCTCAGGCCGATGTTGATACAGGATGCTCCATGAGCCATTGCGGTGATCACGACTGCCCTGCTCCCCATGATTCGGGCCAACTGGGAATTCCCCGCATGGGCCGCTTCGATGCCCAGGCCTTCGAACAGGCGGTGACGGATCTGCTGCGCGCCTGCGGCGTGGCCCCGGATTCCGTGCATACCGGCAAGACCGCCCGCCGCGTGCGCGAGCTTTGGGAACGCCGCCTGCTGGGAGGGTATGAGATGGATCCGGGCGAGGCCCTGGGGGAGGGCTTCAACGACCCCCGTGAGGACATGGTGGTGGTGCGGGGCATTGCCGTGCATGGCGTATGCCCCCACCACCTGGTGCCCTTCCGGGGCGTGGCGCATGTGGCCTACGTGCCGGGCGGGCGGCTGCACGGCTTCGGCCGCATTGCCCGACTGGTCGATGCGGTGGGGCACCGTTTCACCTACCAGGAATGGATGACACGGGACGTGGCGGAGGCCCTGATGCGGTATGGCAAGGCCCGGGGCGCGGCCTGCATCATCGAGGCGGAACAGCTCTGCCTGCTTCTGGGGGAGGACCGACGGGGAGACGAACGTGTGGTGACCCAGGCCTTTGCCGGCGACTTCCAGGGAGATGCCCAACTGCGAAATGAATTCCTGCGGTCCATCTCCGGCCGGATGGTTTAAGGATGCATGACCCCGCCCGGCGTCCGGCCACCCTGGTCCTGCCACCCCTGCCTTACGCCCTGGCACTGTATGTCTCCTGGCGCCTGGACCGGGACCTCTGGCCCTGGCCTTTCAGCCTGGGGTCGGTGAATGACTGGCTGGGCTGGTGCTCGGTGGGCATGGGCTTGGCGTTGTTTGCCTGGGCCCTGTCCACCTTCTGGCGCCATCACACAACGGTGAACCCCTATAAGGCGGCTTCCAATCTGGTGCAGGACGGGCCGTTCCGCCTTTCCCGCAATCCCATCTATGTGGGGGACTGGCTCATCTATCTGGGCGTGATGCTGCTGCTGCGGACCCTGTGGCCCCTGGCTTTCGCGCCCCTGGTGTGGATCATCATCCGCTTTGGCGTGATCCGTCACGAGGAGCGGCATCTGGAAGCACGTTTCGGTGCGGAGTACCGGCAGTTCAAGGCCCGGGTGCGCAGGTGGTTATGAGGCTCGGGGTCGGTTTTTCGGACGGATGCAATGAGTAAGGAGGGACGATGATGCAAAAGGGCGTTACGTCGCGGGCTCGAATGTGGGTACCCTTGGCCTTGCTGTGGCCCCTGTCATGTACGGTCACGGCCCAGGCGGTGGAGCGTTTCACCCTGGACCCTACCCACACCTTCCCAAGTTTCGAGATCCGTCACCAGGGCATTTCCACCATGCGGGGCAAGTTCACCCGCACCAAGGGCCAGGTGGTGCTGGACCCGCTGGGCCAGGAGAACCGCATTGAAGTCAGCGTGGATGCCAGCTCGGTGGATACCGGCATGGACAACCTCGACCAGATCCTGCGCGGGGGCAGCTTTTTCAACGTGGCCCAATATCCGGAGGTGCGCTTCAGCGCCACGCAGATCGAATTCAGGGAGGGCCGACCGGTTCTGGCCCGGGGACAGCTCACCCTGCTTGGCCAGACCCGGCCGATGGAGCTGGAGATACGTGACTATGCCTGCACCAAACACTTCCTGACGCGTCGGAGCATGTGTGGCGCCGACGTGCACGGGGTGTTGCGGCGTGCCGAATACGGCATGACTGCCTGGATTCCCCTGGTGGGTGACGAGGTCAGGCTTGCCATCGAGGTGGAGGGTTTCAGGGACTGAGAGTTCCCGCATTGGCGGGCTGGACAGTGGCGGGCAGGGGATTGCCATGGGCATCCACCTCCCCCTCTTCTTCCACGACTTCATGACACAGATAACGCGCCCTCTGGCCGCGTTGGGCATACTCGGCCACCAGGGCCTGGGCAGCCTGCGTACAGACAGCCCGGTCATCGACATGGCGGCTCAGCACGAACTGCTCTTTGCCCGCGGACATGGACAGCCAAAGCAATAGCACGATGGATTTCATGGGCGGCGGACGTGGATGGGCGAACCGTTCCTGAGCCTTGGGGCATTGTTCATGCGCAGAGTCAAATCCAGGCGCTCGGACATGCTTCGAGGGGGGCGGAGTGGTCGGGGTGAGAGGATTCGAACCTCCGGCCTCTACGTCCCGAACGTAGCGCTCTACCAGGCTAAGCTACACCCCGACTGTGGTACGGCATGCGCCGTCCTAGAACTCGCGGCTGACCGCGAAGGCTGGCAATTCTAGCAGGGCGGTTTTGTATTGGCTATCCGGTAGCGCAGCAATGGCTGCGATGGCCAGGTCCGCCTCGGTCCTGGCCTGGTGACGCGCGCGTTCCAGGGCGCCCGAACGACGCACGATCTGGAGGATGGCCTCGAAGTGCGTGTTGTCGCCTTCCAGGATGGCATCGCGAACGATGGCGGCCTCTTCGGGCTGGCTGTGGCGCATGGCAAACAGCAGGGGCAGGGTCGGCTTGCCCTCGGCCAGGTCATCACCCACATTCTTGCCGATGACCTCGGGGTCGCCGGAATAGTCCAGCACGTCATCGATGATCTGGAACGCGGTGCCCAGATGCATGCCGTACTGGCCCAGGGACTCCTCGGTGGCCCGATCCCCTCCATGGACGATGGCGCCCAGCCTGCCCGCGGCTTCGAAAAGCTTGGCGGTCTTGTATCGAATGACCCGCAGGTAGGCGTCTTCACTGATGTCGGGATCATGGCAGTTCATGAGCTGCAGGACTTCTCCCTCGGCAATGATGTTGGTGGCCTCGGACAATACCTCCATGACGCGCATGTCCTGGACCGACACCATCATCTGGAAGGCACGGGAATAGAGGAAGTCACCGACCAGGACACTGGCGGCATTGCCGAACAAGGTGTTGGCGGTTTCATGCCCGCGACGCATGTCCGAGGCATCCACCACATCGTCGTGCAACAGGGTGGCGGTATGGATGAACTCCACCACGGCCGCCAGTTCATGATGCGCACTGCCCCTGTAGCCCAGGGCCCTGGCGGCCAGCACCACCAGTGCCGGACGCAGCCGCTTGCCGCCGCTATGTATGATGTATTCGGACACCTGCCGCACCAAGGCCACTTCCGAATGCAGCCGTGCGCGGATGACCCGGTCCACTTCCGCCATGTCCGGCTGAAGCAGAGATAGGAAATGGGGTTGAGTCACGCGCGGCGAGGGCCTAGAGAAAAGGGCAGATGGTGCTGCAGAGAGGAATCGAACCCCCGACCTACTGATTACGAATCAGTTGCTCTACCGACTGAGCTACTGCAGCGGATGACGGTCGCGGATTATACATCTCCGGAGCTTCGGCCCAAGGTATTCCTCGGGGCCGCCTGGCGGCCGAGTGTGCCCCCGTATCTTGAAATCCGCGGAGCAAAAATGTACATTAGTCGGCTCTAATATTCATGTTGGAGGTCCGGAATGTTTGGCATGTACAACATCAGGGAAATGGATGTGGACACCTTGGAGGACAGCCGGGAGGGTATCCACCTCATCGACGTGCGTACGGAGGGAGAGGTGGCGCGTGGCGTGATCAGCGGCGCCATCCATATTCCGCTGCACCTGCTTCCGCTGCGTACCGGTGAAGTCCCGCAGGACAGGCCCGTGGTGATCTACTGCAACTCCGGCGCGCGCTCCGCCCAAGCCTGCGCCTTCATGAACGCCAAGGGGTTCGGCAACATGCATAACCTGACTGGCGGCATCCTGGCATGGGCCCGCTCCGGCCGGCCCCTGGCAGCGTTGTCCTAGTCCTGCACGGATCGCCTATCCTGCCGGCTCGCGTTTACCTCATTGCCATCCGACCCCTCGGCGGTTTACAGTACGGGCCGCCTTTTTAAGCAGTTGCTAATTTTTTGAAGGAGCGATCATGAATTTCGACAAAGAGCTGGATGCGCGTGGCCTGAACTGCCCCCTGCCCATCCTGCGTACCAAGAAGACGCTGAACGATCTGACCTCCGGGCAGGTGTTGAAGGTGATTGCCACGGACCCGGGTTCCGTCAAGGATTTCGCGGCCTTTGCCAAGCAGACCGGCAATGAGCTGCTGTCCTCCGCCGAGGCGGGCAGCGAGTACACCTTCTTCATCAAGAAGAAGTGATTGATGCATGCCGCTGCCTGGAGGCAGTCGGCGAGTTGTATTGTCAACACGGTTGGTGAGAGGCGGACACATGGACGATCAAAAGAAATTGGCGATCATTGCCACCAAGGGCACCCTGGACTGGGCATATCCCCCCTTCATTCTGGCGTCCACGGCCGCGGCCCTGGGCTATGAAACCCAGATCTTCTTCACCTTCTACGGTCTGCAGATGCTGCGCAAGGACCTGTCCGGCCTGAAGGTCAGCCCCCTGGGCAATCCGGGCATGCCCATGAAGATGCCTTTCGGCCCCAAGTGGTTCAAGGACATCAACTGGAACATCCCCAACGCCGTGCAGTCCATCGTGCCGTTCTATGAGAACGTCGCGACCAGCCTGATGAAGATGACCATCGCCAACAACGGCGTGGCCACCATCCCTGAACTACGCGAACTGTGTCAGGAGGCCGAGGTGAAGTTCATCGCCTGTCAGATGACCGTGGAACTGTTTGGATTCGAGCACAACGACTTCATCGATGGCGTGGAGTATGGTGGTGCCGCCACGTTCTTTGAATTCGCGGGCGAATCGGACATCTGCCTGTTCATCTGATCGCCCGCAGTACACGCAAAAAAGCCGCCTGTGGGCGGCTTTTCCATTTTGTCCTTGGCGCGTGATCCCCGCCGGAGCGGACCCGTTCAGGAGTGCCTGCGCGAAAAACCTGTTGCCGGGGTGATAGGTGGTCTATACCATCACGCCGCATGTATGTGCCCACATCTATGACGCGCCTTATTCGAGAGGAGACATCCATGCGCAAGGCCCAATTCGTGGTGGCCCTGGCCACCCTCGGCTTCGCCGGTTCCGCTTTGGCAACCAATGGCTATTTTTCCCATGGCTATGGCATCAAGGCGAAGGGCATGGCTGGCGCTGGCATCGCTTACCCCCAGGATGCCTTGGCGGCGGCCACCAACCCGGCCGGCATGGTGAGGGTGGGTGATCGCATTGATTTTGGTGCCGAGCTGTTCAATCCGAACCGGGAAACAACCATTTCCGGCTCTCCGGGTGGCTTTACCGATGGCACGTTTGAAAGTGACAAGGATTTTTTTCTGATTCCCGAGTTTGGCTATAACCGCATGATCAAACCGGATTTGTCCGTGGGTGTCTCCGTATTCGGCAACGGCGGCATGAATACCGAGTACAGACCCATCCCGGCCTTCAATCTTGGTGGACTAAAGACAGGCGTGGACTTGATGCAGTTGTTCATTTCCCCGACCGTGGCCATGAAAGTCAACGAGAACCACGCGGTCGGCGCCTCGCTCAACCTCGCATATCAACGCTTCAAAGCCTATGGTGCCGGCAACTTTGCCGCGGCAACCCCCAGTGGCACAGCAAACTTCCTGTCTGACGTCGGTTACGACGACTCCTACGGCCTGGGCATTCGTTTGGGGTGGACCGGCAAGCTCAGTTCCACTGTGACGGTGGGCGCCACCTACCAGAGCAAGACAAGGATGTCGAAACTCGATAAATATCGTGAACTCTTCGCGGAGAGGGGGGATTTCGACATTCCCGAAAACTATGGCCTGGGCATCGCGGTGCAGGCCAGCCCCAAGACCTCCGTCGCGTTGGATGTGGTGCGCATCAATTACGGTGACGTGAAGTCCATCGCCAACCCCATCTCACTGCTTGCCAATGGGCTTGGGTGCGCGAACTGCGCGGGCTTCGGCTGGGAAGACCAGACTGTCTACAAGCTTGGGGTCTCATACGACGTGAGCGACAATCTGACGGTGCGCGCGGGTTACAACCATGGCACCGGCGTGATTCCGAACACCGAGGTCGCCTTCAATATCCTGGCTCCCGCCACGATAGAAAATCACCTGACCCTGGGCGCCACATGGAGGCTGCGGAACGGTGCGGAATTGAGTGGGTATTACATGCATGCCTTCAACGAATCCGTAACTGGGGCAACGCCACAACTGGGGGGTGCTGCCATCAGCACGATCAAGATGAACCAGAACGCGGTGGGCATCGCCTACGGCTGGAAGATGTGATTTCTATCGAGCTGCGCAGAGAGGCCGGGGTCACCCCGGCTTTTTTGTTTAGAATGCACCACGTTCGTTCATCGCGGAAATCATCATGAGACACATTGTCGCTGTCATGGCCCTGGTGTTCTGGGCCCCCTTGGCGTTTGCCCTCAGCCCCTACTTCTTGGGAACCAAGGTCCCGGCGGGTGACGTTCAGGCGGTGATGTCCCAGGTCGAAGGCAAGCTTGCGAAGGCGGGGTTCAAGGTATTGGGCAAATATGCGCCTTCCGGGTTGCCCGGATATGGCGTGGTGGTGGTCTCGGACAAGTCCCTGCTCGATGTTGTGCGCCAGCTCGGGGGAGCGAGCATCGTCGCCGCGCCCATACGGGTAGGCGTCAAGGCCGATGGCACGGTCTCCTACATGAATCTTGAATACTGGACCCGCGCGTACCTGCGCAAGCGTTATTCCCTTGCACAGAAGGCCGTGACGGCGGCGCAGGCACGCCTGGCGCGTGCCCTGGGCATGGGCAAGCCCTTTGGCGGCGATGTGGCGACCAAGGATCTGGCGGATTACCAGTACATGTTCGGCATGGAGGGCTTCGAGTCGGACAAGAATCTGCTCATGGAGCATCTGGTGTTCGATGACGCGGTACAGGCCATCCGCGACAACCTGGCCCGCAATGTGGGCAAGACCGCCAAGGTGTATGAGATCGTCCTGCCGGACAAGCAGATGGCCGTGTTCGGCGTGGCCTTGAACGACCCCAAGGAAGGCGAGGGTTGGTGGGTCAAGACCATCGGTGCCGACAATATCGCGGCCTTGCCATACGAGATTTTTGTGGTGAACAACAAGGCCAGCCACCTGTTCGCCCGCTTCCGTATCGCCCTGGGCTGGCCGAATGTGGGTATGGGGAGCTTCATGCGCATCGTAGAGGCCCCGGGCATCATCCGCGATACCCTCACGGAGGTGGCAGGCGGCGCGCATCGCTGACGCCCCGTGCCCGCGGGGTGCGCCTGCCTCAGGTCGGCGAGCTGGCGGACAGGGTCTCGGCCCGGCAGCCACCTGCATCGCAGGCCAGATACCCCCCTTCCGCATACCAGTCCGTCAGCACCCAGCGCTCGCACTCGACTCCGTCGACCGACAGGGTGTGTCGGGCGGGACGGTGGGTGTGGCCATGGATCATGCGTGTGGCGCCGGCACTGGACAGGGCCTCGTGGATGGCCGCCGCGTGCACGTCCATGATGGCGGGACGCTTGCCGGCCTTGGCGGCCTCGCTTTGTTCACGCATGGCCTGCGCCATTGCCCGTCGTTCCGCCAGGGGTCTGGCGCGGAATGCCGCCTGCCAGGAAGGGTCTCTGACCTGACGGCGAAAGGCTTGATAGGCATGGTCGTCCGTACAGTAGGCATCACCGTGGCTGAGCAGGGTGGTCACGCCGTACAGATCGATACGGCAGGGATCGGGCAGGGGTGTCCAGCCTGTGGCCTGGGCAAGTGTGTCTCCCGCCAGGAAATCCCGGTTGCCGGCCATGAAGTACATGGCCACGCCCACATCGCTCAGCCTGCGAAGCCGTGTGGTCAGACGCGCATGAAAGGGGTCATCCAGGTCGTCGTCTCCCACCCAGGCCTCGAACAGATCCCCGAGGATGTAGAGGGCCTGGGCCTGACCGGCGACTCGTGCGAGAAAATAAAGGAACAGGTCCGTAGTCCAGGGTCGCTCCGGCGTGAGATGCACGTCGGCCACGAAGAACACGGGCTTTTCTCCCATGTGGCTGGGGCATCGGCCTGCCGGTGGCACCCGGGTGATCTCCACCAAGGGGCATGGAAAGTCGGCTTACCCCAGGAACTCGGCCTTCTCGATGAGCACGTCCTCCGTGGGCACGTCCTGGTGACCGTCACGGGAGCCGGTGCGCACCCTGCGGATGCGATCCACCACGTCCCGGCCTTCCACCACCTTGCCAAAGACGCAGTAGCCGTAGCCTTGGGCGCTGGGTTCACGGAAGTTCAGGAAATCGTTGTCGGCCACATTGATGAAGAACTGGCTGGTGGCTGAATCCGGATTGGGCGTGCGCGCCATGGCTATGGTATAGGCCTCGTTCTTCAGGCGGTTGAAGGCCTCGTTGCGGATGGGGGCACGCGTGGGTTTCTGCTGCATGTCCGCGGTAAAACCACCACCCTGGATCATGAAACCGTCGATGACGCGGTGGAAGAGGGTGCCATCATAGTGGCCCTCACGCACATATTGCAGGAAGTTGGCCACGGTCTCAGGGGCAGCCTTGTCATTCAGTTCCAGGGTGATGCTGCCGAAATTGGTGGTGAGCCTGACCATGGGTGCCTTTCGTTTCTTGGATGCGGGATATGCGGACATCGCCCAGGGAGCGACAGCGAGAAGTGTGATGAGTTGGCGACGAAGTCTGCTGTGCATGGGGATCAACGTGTGACGAGTTGAGTCCGGTCGGACATGCCTCGGGATTTTTCCAGAACGATGCGCCAGCCATCCGTGTGCCGTTTCCAGTACATCTGTTTCCTGGAAACACTGCTGAGCCGATCACTGAAATAGTCCTGGGTGAATTCCGCATAGGCCATGTCCCCACCCGGATACAGGAAGATGCTGGCATCGCGCAGGCCCACCTTGATCCAGGTCTTGTTCTCGATGTTGCGGCGCTTGCTTTCAGCCCAGCCGCTGCCTTGCAGGAATTCGGGCGCGTAATGCGTCAGGAAGCGGCTGGCATCCCGGGTCTGCCAGTCCATGCGCCATTGGGCGAGTTCTTCACGCAGATCTTCGCGGCTGCGTTCCCATTCTTCCCGCGTCACCCAATCTGCGCGTTCAGTGATGACGATGGGGGTGACGCCGATCTGGATGTACTGGCTGAGTTCGTTCAGATCCGGATTGGTGACGGCCAAGCAGCCATCGCTGGAGCGGGGTGGCCGGCTGTAGGTGTCGGAGGGCACGCCGTGCAGCCAGATTCCGTGTCCCCCACGGCCCTGGACCTGGTCCCAGGCATTGGGGTAGTTCAGGGGAAAGGCACCGCTGCCGTAGAGATCGGCGAGCTGGGCCCGTGGCATGCGGGATATGACCTGGTAGACCCCGACCGGGGTGCGCTTGTCGCCTTCGACACGCTTGTCGGTGCCGTTGCGGCCGATGGTCATGTAGTAGTCCTGGATGAGCCGTGGTTCACCATCCACGTTCTCGAATAGGTAGAGGCGCGCCCTGGAGGCATCGGCCAGCAGGGCATAGCGCTGCTGGGGAGCGAGTTGCAGAATCTGCCGTGGTAGCAGACTGGGGTCCGGTTGATCGATGTAACGCAGCATGCGTACCCGTGCCTCTTCCCTCAGGTCCGAGAGGGACTGGTCATGCGGCGCCTTGACGGTCACGGCCCCGACACCTGCAAGGGGGCGGGCCCGGGCCATCAGGAGATCACCCTTGATGAGATAGGCCAGCTTGAAGTCCGGGCGGATGGCAATGACCCGGTTCACCTCCTTGAGGGCGTCATCCAGGCGGCTGGCACGAATATCCTGCAGGGTCTTGCCGATGAGGGCATCGGGGGAGGGCAGGAAGTTATTGCTGTTGGCGGCCAACAGGATGGGGGCCTCCAGCTCGCGGGCCTGAACACCGCTCAGGCAGGCCGTGGCGAGCAACAGGCAGACCGTGGCAGCAAGGCGGGAAATGCTCCGTTTCATCGCTCTTCGAGTATCTTCCAGGCGCCATCCCGGTGCACCAGGATCAGGGTTTTATAGTCGTTGCTCTTGTAGGTATTGGATTCATAGCGCTGACGAAAACGGACGGTCGCGCTGTCACCCTCGATGCTGACCTTGATCTGGCTGATGTCCAGCTTGATGTACTCGGGGGTGGTCAATCGGTCGGTACGCATGGCCTCCCACGTGGCCCGGTCGGTGTTGCGTGGAGTCTTGAAGTCCGCATCGTAGAAAGACAGATAGGTTCGTACATCCTTGCCTGACCAGGCGGTAGACCAGGCATGCACGGTGGCCAGCACGGCATCCTTTGGCGCGAGTACTGGACCGACGGACCCGGAATCGCCGGGCTGGGTCGGGGGAGCTGCGGTCCGGTCCGGTTCCTGGGGTAGGCTGGTCTGCGCAGTCTGTTCGGGCTTGGCCGGGGCCCTGGTCTCTTCCGGCGTGCGGGACGTCGGGCTGAACAACTCCTGGATCAGGGCCAGCTTGGTCTGGGCCGAGACGTTGGCCTTGTCCAGTTGCATGGCCTTGTCATATGCCTGGGAGGCGAGCTTGGCATAGATGTCACCCAGGTTCTCGTGTGCGGTGGCATAGCTGGGATGGGTGCGGATGGCCATTTCCAGGCTTTGCTTGGCGTGCTCGTAATCCGCCTGCGCGGCATAGAGCACTGCCAGATTGTTGTAGGGTTCGGGCAGTTCGGGATAGTCCTCGGTCAGCTCCGTGAATACCTTGATGGCTTCCGGATTACGGCCCAGTTCCGTGAGGATCAGACCTTTCAGGAAGCGCCCCTGCGCATCCTTGGGGTTGTTGCTCAGGTAGGCGTTGACCTTGTCCAGGGCTATGGCGTTCTGGCCTTTGCGCATGGCCTGGGTGGCATCCTGGAGGGTGGATGGTGCGGCCAGAGCGACGGCCGACAGGAGTGACAGCAGGAAGGCTGCGGAGAAACGGGTGAGAGACATCTGTGCTATTCTTTTCGCGGTTGTATGCGGCTGCATCGGTGCAAAAGGCCTGGCGAATTCTAGCCTTCGCAGGACACATTTCAAAATCGTCTCCCACCTTCCGCCTTCAGATCATGAGCCCCGATGCGCGTCCGCCATCACCTGCCGCCGTACAGCACTTCATTCGCGCCATCATCGAAGACGATCTGCACAGTGGCAAGCATACGCGCATCTCTACCCGTTTCCCCCCTGAGCCCAACGGCTACCTGCATATAGGCCATGCCAAGTCCATCTGCCTGAACTTCGGTCTGGCGCTGGATTATTCCGGCCAGTGCAACCTGCGCTTCGATGACACCAATCCAGAAAAGGAGAGCGAGGAGTACGCCAACGCCATTCAGGAGGACGTACGCTGGCTGGGCTTCCAGTGGGATGGAGAGGTGCGTTGGGCCTCGGACTATTTCCAGCAGCTCTACGACTACGCAGAGATGCTCATCCAGCAGGGCAAGGCCTTCGTCTGTGACCTGACCGCAGAGGAGACCCGGGAGACCCGTGGCACCCTCACCGAGCCGGGGCGGGACAGTCCCTATCGCAACCGCTCCGTGGCGGAGAACCTGGACCTGTTCCGGCGCATGAAGGCAGGGGAGTTTCCCGACGGGGCCCGTACCCTGCGGGCCAGGATCGACATGGCCAGCCCCAACATCAATCTGCGGGACCCGGTCATCTACCGCATCAAGCGGGCCCATCACATGCGCACGGGGGATGCCTGGTGCATCTATCCCATGTACGACTACACCCACTGCATCTCAGATGCCTTGGAAGGCATCACACACTCCCTGTGCACCCTGGAGTTCGAGGACCATCGCCCCCTCTATGACTGGGTGCTGGACAACCTGCCCGTGCCCTGTCATCCGCGGCAGATCGAGTTCTCCCGCCTGGAGCTGCGCTATACCGTCACCTCCAAGCGCAAGCTGTTGCAACTGGTGTCCAAGGGGCTGCTGGCGGGCTGGGACGATCCGCGCATGCCTACCATCCATGGCATGCGCCGGCGCGGTTATACGCCCGCGGGCATCCGTGAATTCGCCCGCCGCATCGGTATCTCCAAGAGCGAGAACGTCATCGATCTGGCGGTATTGGAAGCGTGCATGCGGGAAGATCTGGAAAATACTGCTCCTCGGGTCATGGCAGTGCTCAAGCCGTTGAAGGTGGTGCTTGGCAACTACCAGGAAGGGCTTACCCGCAGCCGCACAGCCGGTTTCCACCCCAACCACCCGGAGTTCGGCGAGCGGGAGGTGCCCATCGGTCGGGAGATCTGGATCGAGCAGGATGATTTTGCCCTGGAGCCCCCTCCGGGCTGGCAGCGTCTGACCCTGGGTGGGGAAGTGCGCCTGCGCTATGCCTACGTCATCCGTTGTGACGAGGTAGTGCGGGATGGGGATGGCCAGGTGGTGGAGCTGCGCTGCAGCATCGACCACGACACCCTGGGGCGCAATCCCCAGGGGCGCAAGGTGCAGGGAGTCATCCATTGGCTGTCCGCGGCCCATGCCGTGACGGCGGAGGTGCGACTCTATGATCGCCTGTTCACCGATCCAGTGCCGGATGGCCACAAGGACCGGGATTTCTTGGACTTCATCAACCCAGACTCCTTGCAGGTGGTGCAGGCCTGGGTCGAGCCCGCGGCCGTCCGGGCCCGGCCGGAGGAGCACTACCAGTTCGAGCGTCTGGGCTATTTCTGTACCGACCGTTTCGATCATGTGCCGGGCAGCAGGCCCGTCTTCAACCGCACCGTGAGCCTGAAGGACACCTGGAGCAGATAAACCCGGGCAAAGTGACACCATGCTGACCGTCTACAACAGCCTGGCCCGGCAAAAACAGGGCTTTACCCCCCTGGAACCCGGCCAGGTGCGCATGTACGTCTGTGGCATGACCGTGTACGACTATTGCCACCTGGGACATGCCCGGGTGCTGGTGGTGTTCGACATGATCTCGCGCTGGCTGCGGGCCAGCGGCTACGCAGTGACCTATGTGCGCAACATCACGGACATCGACGACAAGATCATCAAGCGGGCCCAGGAGAATGGCGAGCCCTTCACCGCCCTGACCCAGCGCTTCATCGACGCCATGCACGCGGACAGCGCCGCCCTGGGGGTATTGCCGCCAGACCACGAGCCCCGGGCCACGGAATACGTGGGCAGGATGCTCGACATGATCCAGAGCCTCATCGATCGTGGCCATGCCTACGCTGCGGACAATGGCGACGTCTATTACGCCGTGGAGACCTTTCCCACCTATGGCCGGCTTTCGGGCAAGTCCCTGGAGGACCTGCGTGCCGGGGAGCGGGTGGAGGTGGATCCCCACAAGCGCGACCCCATGGATTTCGTGCTGTGGAAGGCGGCCAAGCTCGGCGAGCCCGCCTGGCCTTCCCCCTGGGGCCCGGGGCGGCCGGGCTGGCATATCGAATGCTCCGCCATGGGATCGCACCTGCTGGGGCCACACTTCGACATCCATGGCGGTGGCCAGGACCTGCAGTTTCCCCACCACGAGAACGAGATCGCCCAGTCCGAGGGGGCCCACGGTTGCAAGTTCGTCAACTACTGGCTGCACAATGGCTTTGTGCGGGTGGATGACGAGAAGATGTCCAAGAGCCTGGGCAACTTCTTCACCATCCGCGAGGTGTTGGAACGCTACGACGCCGAGGTGGTGCGTTTCTTCATTCTGCGGGCCCACTACCGTAGTCCTCTGAACTACTCCGATCAGCACCTGGACGACGCCAAGGCGGCCCTGACTCGCCTGTATACCGCTCTACGGGGGATCGAGGAGGTAGAGTCCCCCATCGATTGGTCCACCCCTCATGCCATCCGCTTCAAGGCAGCCATGGATGATGACTTCAATACACCGGAAGCCCTGGCGGTATTGTTCGATCTGGCCGGGGAGGCGAACCGGGCACGTCATGCCGATCCGGTGCAGTCAACATTTCTGGCCGGCCGGCTCAGGGCCCTGGCAGCGGTCCTCGGGCTGCTGGACCGGTCCGCGGAAGATTTCCTGCGCGGCAGGAGGACGGCTCGAGACGCGGACGATACCGAACCCAGCCACGTGGATACACGTATCGAGACCCTGATCCAGGAACGCCTGGTGGCACGCAGGCGCAAGGATTTCAAGCGCGCGGACGCCATACGCGATGAATTGATGGCCGCCGGCATCCTGCTGGAGGACAGCCCGCAAGGTACCAGCTGGCGGCGGGAATAGGCAGCAATCAAAAAAAAAACGGCTGCCGAAGCAGCCGTTTTCGGGGAGCACCCTTCGATTACTTGCTGGCGGGGGCAGCAGCCGGGGCAGCCGGTGCCGGGAAGAGCTTGGTCCAGGAGTTGGGATCGAAGGGGTTGAAGGTGCCAGCCGGCAGGGCAGGCACGGTCCACGGCGTGGCGGCGGTGCCAACCGGTACGGTCGGCAGGTTGAAGGTGGGCACGCTGTAGTTGGCGGGGTTCATGAAGCCGGCCCACATGTCGCCATAGGAGGCGGGGTTCATGGAAGCACCCAGCCAGCCCATGTACAGATTGGGATTGATCGGGGCCGTCATCAGCTGCAGGACGCGCGGATCGAGCGGCGACATCATCCACTTCAGGTACATGTTGGGGTTCAGGGTGTTCAGCGCCATGTTCCACAGTTTGGGATCCAGGGGGGACATGGCCCAGCGCATCAGCTTGCCCGGGTCGGTCAGCTGGGTCAGCACGGCGGTGTAGAAGTTGGGGTCCAGGGAGGCGGCCAGCCACTTCATGTAGATGTTGGGATCGGCCCACTGCGCCATGTTGGTGTAGGCACCGGGATGGGTCATGGAGACCATCATGTTCAGCCAGTTGGCGGGATCCATCATGTGGGTGCCCATGGTGGTGTAGAAGCCGGGCTCGGTCACGGCGTTCAACCAGGGCACGAACACCTTGGGATCCTTGTAGGCCGACATGTTCTTGGTGAAGTCGGTCATGCGCTGCAGCCAGGCTTCCGGGGTCTGGGGAACGGGCTGGGCGGGCGCGGCGTCATTGGCAAAAGCGACGGGCGCGGCGGCGACCAGCAGGGAGGCGACCAATACTTTCACTTTCATCTCTATCTCCTGATTGAAACGGTTTGTGGATTACTGCGGTGGGCAACGATTTCGTTGTGTGCGAAGAATATCGATATGTCCTAATTTACGCAAAAGCTGTTAGCCTACACAGGTTAGGTGAAAGGATTTCTGTAGCAAAACAGCCACATGGTTCCTGGAGCAAGGTCGTGCAATCGGCAGTGAGTACGGATGTGGCACCAGTCCTTCTGGGGGTGAAGGGCTGGGACTGGCCCACCTGGGATGCCGGCTTCTATCCCGCGGACATGCCGCCGGAATGGCGGCTGACTTATTTCAATACCCAGTTTCCATGCGTGTTCCTGCCCGAGACACATTGGCGGGGGGTGGCAGCGGAGGACATCCTGCAGTGGCGTGAGGACACCCATGCACATTTTCTGTTCTTGCTGGAGGGGCATGCGGGTACGGCGCCGCCGCAAGCCTTGCATGACAGGGCCTTGTGCCTGCCTGCGCGGGATGAGTGCATCGTCTGGTTCGATGCCCGGAGCGATCTCAGGACACTGACCACGCATTTGCGCCAGCCCTCTGCACAGGCGCGCTTTCTCATCAGCGAGGACGGTGATCTGGTGCAACTGGAGCGTGTGCGCATGTTGCTGCAGCTCCTGGGCGCTGCGGCGCCGGACTGAGCCCCGCATACCCCTGCATGCCTTGCGCCTGTAGAATGCGGCTCGCCGCCTCACGAACCTGACCCGTGTCCGATAACCTGATTGAAATCCGAGATCTGTCCTTCGCCTATGGCGAGCGGTTGGTGCTGAAGGGTATCAACCTCACCGCCAGAAGGGGTCAGGTGGTTGCCATCATGGGCATCTCCGGGGGGGGCAAGACCACCCTGTTGCGCCTGATCGGCGGTGCGCTGCGTCCCACCAGGGGCCTGTTGCGTGTGGATGGCGTGGACATGAGCCGCGTCGACGCCGTGGGCCTCTACCGGCTGCGCCGGCGCATGGGCATGCTGTTCCAGTTCGGTGCCTTGTTCACCGACATGTCCGTATTCGACAACGTGGCCTTTCCGCTGCGGGAACACACGGATCTGCCCGCGGAAATGATCCACGACCTGGTGCTCATGAAGCTCAATGCCGTGGGTCTGCGGGGCGCACATGCCTTGATGCCCGCAGAACTCTCCGGTGGCATGGCGCGACGCGTGGCCCTGGCCCGGGCCATTGCCCTGGAGCCGCGTCTGATCCTCTATGACGAGCCATTTGCCGGTCTGGACCCGATTTCCCTGGGGGTGACCGGCAATCTGATTCGCCGTCTGACGGATACCCTGGGCATCACCTCCGTCGTGGTGACCCATGACATTCAGGAGTCCCTGCGTATGGTGGACTACGTGTATTTCGTTTCCGAGGGCGTGATCGCCGCGGAAGGTACCCCGGAGCAGCTGCGTGCCTCGCGTGAACCCTTTGTGCATCAGTTCGTGCATGGCGAGGAAGACGGGCCTGTGCCCTTCCATTACCCGGCGCCAGCCTACATCCATGATCTGGAGCTGCGGGCATGATGGACATGCCGCGCGCCGGCCTGCGTCGTATCGGCGCCCGGGTCATCAATTCCGTCTGGCGCATCGGTACGGGCACGCGTTTTTTCGCCCTGACCCTGTTGCACTCCGGGCAAAGCTTCGGCCGTTTCCAGCTGACCGTACGTGAAATCTTCAGCGCAGGTGTGCTGTCCCTCATCATCATCCTCGTATCGGGCCTGTTCGTGGGCATGGTGCTGGGCCTGCAGGGCTACGAGACCCTGCAGACCTATGGTTCGGAAGAGGCCTTGGGCGTTCTGGTGTCCCTGTCACTGGTGCGTGAACTCGGGCCCGTGGTGGCGGCCCTGCTGTTCGCCAGCCGGGCCGGTTCGGCCATCACCGCCGAGATCGGCCTCATGAAGGCTACGGAACAGATCTCCGCCATGGAGATGATGGCCGTGGACCCCATTGCCCGCGTGGTGGCGCCGCGCTTCTGGGGCGCGGTGATCTCCATGCCACTGCTCGCGGCCCTGTTCTCCGCCATGGGGATCTTCGGTGGCTATTTGGTGGGCGTGGTGCTGATCGGCGTGGATGAAGGATCCTTCTGGTCCCAGATGCAGGCCGCCGTGGACCTGCGCGAAGACATCCTCAATGGCGTCATCAAGAGCGTGGTGTTTGGTGTGGCCGTGACGGCCATCGCCCTGTTCGAGGGCTATGATGCCCCACCCACGGCCGAAGGAGTGTCCCGTGCCACCACCCGTACGGTGGTGACTTCTTCCCTGGCCATCCTGGGCCTGGACTTCATTCTCACCGCATTCATGTTTTCCGGAGTCTGACCATGCAGCGCGCGACCCTTGACCTCTGGGTGGGTATCTTCGTGGTGATGGGGCTGGGTGCCCTGCTGTTTCTGGCCCTCAAGGTAGGCAACATGACCGGTCTGGAGAGCGGACAGACCTATACGGTCCGGGCGGAATTCGAAAACATCGGGGGTCTCAAGCCGCGTGCCCCGGTGAAGAGCGCCGGTGTGGTGGTGGGACGGGTGGTGGAAATCGGTTTTGACAACCAGATTTACGAGGCGCTGGTAACCATGCGGCTGGATGCGCGTTATAGGTTTCCTAAGGACACCAGCGCGTCCATCATGACCTCCGGACTGTTGGGTGAGCAGTACATCGCCCTGGAAGCGGGAGGCGAAAGCAGCATGCTGGCCGAGGGTGATCGCCTGAAGCTGACGCAGGGGGCCGTAGTGCTGGAAAATCTGATTGGTCAGTTCCTGTACAACAAGGCCGAAGACGCGGAAAGCAAGGGTGCGGAAGGCAAGGGCGCGGCTGATTGAGCCGGTATGAGGGCCGGCCCGGGCGTGCGTGGCCCAGGTTATAACGACGGAGAAAGGTGAAGATATGTATCGCTGGAAGACATCGTGGATGCTGGCGGCCTTGGTGGCCGTGCTGCTGGCGTCGCCGGCACGTGCCCAAGTGGCACCGGACGTGCTGGCCCGGAACACCACCAACGAGGTCTTGCGCATCGTCAAGCAGGACAAGGACATCAAGAACGGGAATAACGCCAAGATCCTGAGCCTGGTGGAACAGAAGGTTCTGCCCAATTTCGATTTCGAGCACATGACCCAGCTGGCCGTGGGCAAGAACTGGCCGCGCGCCACAGCGGAGCAGAAACAGGCCCTGGTGAACGAGTTCCGTACCATGCTGGTGCGTACCTATTCCTCCGCCATTTCCAGCGTGGCGGACTACAGGATCGACTTCAAGCCATTCAAGGCCGCACCCGGAGCCGACGAAGTCACGGTAAATACCGAGGTCAGCAAGCCCGGCGCGCCTCCCATCCCCATCGACTACCGCATGGAGAAACGCACGGGCGACTGGAAGGTATTTGATGTGCTGGTGGACAACGTCAGCCTGGTAACCGTGTATCGCAACTCCTTCAATTCCGAGGTGCGCAAGAACGGTATAGACGGTCTTGTTGCGGCCCTGCAGCGCCGCAACAGGGCCACCGCGAACTGATACGCCGATGCAGCAGGACAGCCGCGCCGAACTGCATCTGCTGGATGGGGTCGCCTTCCTCGAGGGCGACCTGACACTGGCCCATGCCACCCGCATGCTGGAGCAATGCAAGGCCGCCATGCAGCAGGGCGTGGGGACCATCGATCTGTCCCGCGTAGGACACATGGATTCCTCCGCCATCAGCCTGATCCTGAGCCTGCGTCGCCATGCCCAGGCGCGGAAGCAACCTGTCCAGATCCGATCCATACCCGAAGACCTGCTCAGTCTGGCCAAGCTCTACGGCGTGGCCGAGCACCTGTAAGCCCCACTGGCCATGACATGCGCGGTCCGCATTCGCGGCCTGGAGAAGCGCTTTCCCCGGGTCCAGGCGCTGCGCGGGGTGGACCTGGACATCGAGCAGGGGGAGTTCTTCGCCTTGCTGGGCCCCAACGGCGCGGGCAAGACCACCCTGATCAGCATCCTGGCGGGCCTTACCCGGGCCACGGCGGGTACGGCCGAGGTCATGGGTCATGACGTGGTGCGGCACTACCGTCAGGCGCGCCGCAATCTGGGGGTGGTGCCGCAGGAACTGGTGTTCGATCCCTTCTTCACGGTGCGGGAATCCCTGGAGTTTCAGGCCGGTTATTTCGGTCTGAAGCGGGATGACGCCTGGATCGACGAGCTCCTGAGTCATCTGGCCTTGCTGGACAAGGCGGATACCAACACTCGACGTCTGTCCGGCGGCATGAAGCGGCGCGTGCTGGTGGCTCAGGCCCTGGTGCACCGTCCCCCGGTGATCGTTCTGGACGAGCCCACCGCTGGTGTGGACGTGGAACTGCGCCAGTCCCTGTGGGCCTTCATCCACCAGCTCAATGCGCGGGGGCACACCATCCTGCTCACCACGCATTACCTGGAAGAAGCGGAAACCTTGTGTCAGCGCGTGGCCATGTTGAAGGAGGGCCATATCGTGGCCCTGGACAGCACGGCCAATCTATTGCAGTCGGGGGCGGAACGTCATCTGGAGCTGGTGCTTGACGGGGAACTGCCCGACTTTCTGCAAGCCCGGCTGCGGGGACGGGAGGCAGGCCGTTACCTGCTCGCCCTGCCGGACTACGCCGAGCTGGAAGGCATTCTTGCCGGACTGCGCCAGGCCGGCGTGGGGGTGCGGGACCTGACGGTGGGCAAGCCGGATCTGGAGAGCGTGTTCCTCAAGGTCATGCGCGAGGCCGCACCATGATCGGTTTCTGGACCCTGTTCAAGAAGGAGATCCTGCGTTTCTGGAAGGTGCTGCTGCAGACCGTGGCGGCCCCCATCCTCACTGCCTTTCTCTATCTGCTCATCTTCGCCCATGTGCTGGCGGCCCATGTGCAGGTGTATCCCGGGGTGGGCTATACCGCCTTCCTCATGCCGGGCCTGGTGATGATGTCCGTACTGCAGAACACCTTCGCCAACGCCTCCTCTTCCCTCATCCAGTCCAAGATCACCGGCAACATCGTGTTCGTGCTGCTGCCACCCCTGTCCTATCTGGAATTCTTTATGGCGTATGTGCTGGCAGCCCTGGTGCGTGGTCTGGTGATCGGCGTGGGGGTGCTGATGGTGGGGCTGTTGTTTGTGGACCTGCATCTGCGCCATCCCCTCTGGATCCTGATGTTTGGCGTGGGTGCAGGCGTGGTGTTTTCCTGCATCGGCATGATGGCGGGCATCTGGGCCGAAAAATTCGATCATCTGGCAGGGGTGCAGAACTTCTTCATCATGCCTCTCACCTTCCTCTCCGGCGTGTTCTATTCCATTCATTCCCTGCCGGACTTCTGGCAGGGAATGTCCCGCTTCAACCCGGTGTTCTACATGATCGACGGTTTCCGCTATGGTTTTTTCGGCGTCGCCGATGTGGATCCCCGACTCAGTCTGGCCGTGGTGGTGCCCACGGCCCTGGTGGCGTCCCTGCTCACTTTGTGGATGCTGCGCGCGGGCTATAAACTGCGGCACTGAGCGCGATTTCCGTAGCCGGGGAAAGGCTCGCCGCATACACCCCGCGCCCATATGCGAGACACGGGCGGGTTCACACATTTTTCATCGCTTCCGGAGATTTTCACATGGTGACGCCCCAACAAATCCAGGACTGGATCGCCGCCAATCTGCCCTGCGAATTCCTCAAGGTGGTGGGGGACGGGCATCACTTCGAGGCCATCATCGTCAGTGAGGAGTTCGCGGGCAAGCTGTCGGTGGCGCGGCATCAGCGCGTCTATCAGGCCCTGGGGGAGCGCATGCGGGAGGAGATCCATGCCCTGTCCATGCGTACCCTGACGCCGGCGGAATGGCGGGCAGCCAATGGATAGACTGGTGGTTGGCGGAGGTGCCCGCCTGAATGGCGAGGTGGCCATCTCCGGCGCCAAGAACGCAGCCCTGCCCATCCTGTGTGCGGCCCTGCTCACCCGGGAGACCCTGGAACTGACCAACGTGCCGGAGTTGAACGACATCGGCACCATGTTGAAACTGCTGGAACAGATGGGTGTGCGGGTGAGCAGGGAGGAGGACCGGGTCAGCCTGGATGCCGGCGGGCTGCACAACCCCGTGGCACCCTACGAGCTGGTGAAGACCATGCGCGCCAGCATCCTGGTGCTGGGCCCCCTGACCGCGCGCTGTGGCGAGGCCAGGGTCTCCCTGCCCGGGGGCTGCGCCATCGGCGCTAGGCCCGTGGATCAGCACATCAGGGGCCTGCAGGCCATGGGCGCGGAGATCGGCGTGGAACACGGCTACGTTCAGGCCAGGACCCCTCGCCTGAGGGGTGCGCGTCTCTTCACCGACATGGTCACCGTAACCGGCACCGAGAATCTGATGATGGCCGCCTGTCTGGCCCAGGGCGAAACCATCATCGAGAATGCCGCCCGCGAGCCGGAAGTGGTGGACCTGGCCCGCTGCCTGGTGAGCATGGGGGCCCGGATCAGCGGCGCCGGCACCGACGTGATCCACATCCACGGTGTGGACAGGCTGCATGGCGCCCGGCACCGTGTCATGCCGGATCGCATCGAGACCGGCACCTTCCTGTGCGCGGCCGCCATCACCGGTGGCAGGGTGCGGCTCACCGGCACGTCCTCCGGCTATCTGGACGCGGTGGTGGACAAGCTCATGGATGCCGGCTGCGAGATCCACAGCGAGAAGGCACCGGGTTCCGAGTCCATCCTCATCCAGGCCCCATCCCGGCTCAAGGCGGTATCCATACGCACCGCACCCTATCCGGCCTTCCCCACGGACATGCAGGCCCAGTTTATGGCCATCAACTGCGTGGCCGAGGGCAGTGCCGTGATCCGCGAGACCATCTTCGAGAACCGCTTCATGCACGCCGTGGAGTTGATCCGCCTGGGGGCGGAGATCCAGATCGACGGCAATACCGCCTTCATCATCGGTGCCGAGCGGCTCCAGGGGGCCACGGTCATGGCCACGGACCTGCGTGCCTCCGCCAGTCTGGTGTTGGCCGGCCTGGTGGCGGAGGGCGAGACCCATATCGAGCGCATCTACCACCTGGATCGGGGCTATGAGCGCATCGAACAGAAACTGGGCGCCCTGGGGGCACAGATCCGGCGGGAACAGGCATGAGCTACACCATCACCCTGGCCCTGTCCAAGGGCCGCATCTTCGAAGAGACCCTGCCCCTGCTGGCGGCGGCGGGCATCGTCCCCAACGAGAGCCCGGACTCCTCACGCAAGCTCATCATCGGCACCAACCGTCCCGACGTGCGCCTCATCATTGTGCGCGCCACGGACGTGCCCACCTACGTGCAGCATGGCGCGGCGGACCTGGGCATTGCCGGCAAGGACGTGCTCATCGAGCATGGCGGCGAAGGACTCTACCAGCCCGTGGACCTGCACATCGCCAAGTGCCGCATGATGGTGGCCGTGCCCGTGGGCTTCGACTACGCCGGCAAGGTGCGGCGGGGCGCGCGCCTGCGGGTGGCCACCAAGTACGTGCAGACGGCGCGGCTCCATTTCGCCGCCAAGGGTGTGCACGTGGACCTCATCAAACTCTACGGCTCCATGGAACTGGCGCCCCTGGTGGGCCTGGCGGACGCCATCGTCGATCTGGTCTCCACCGGCGGCACCCTGAAGGCCAACAACCTGGAGGCAGTGGAAACCATCCAGGACATCAGCTCCCGCCTTGTGGTGAACCAGGCGGCCCTGAAACTGAAGCACGCCGCGATCCACCCCATCATCGAGGCCTTCCGGGCGGCCGTGGGCGATGGCGCCCCCGCCGCCTGAGTTCACCCATCCCGCCGATCCGCAGTCCAGCGAGAACCATCATGAATCTGCCCAGCTTGACCCGGCTCGTTGCCGGTACCCCGGATTTTCAGGACCGACTGGCCAGGCTGCTGGCCTTCAACGACGCCACAGACAGCGGCATCCAGGACACGGTCAGCGAGATCCTGGCAGCGGTCCGTGCCCGGGGAGACGAGGCGGTCCTGGAGTACACGGCCCGTTTCGACCGGCTGCCCGCCGGCTCCGTGGACGAGCTGGAGCTATCCCGGACCGATCTGGAGGACGCCAGGGCCGAGCTGACGCCAAGGCTGTCGCAGGCCCTGGAGCAGGCCGCCGAGCGGGTGCGCGCCTATCATGAGCGGCAGCGTCAGGTATCCTGGACCTACACCGAGGCGGACGGCACGGTGCTGGGCCAGCAGGTCACCCCCCTCGATCGGGTGGGCCTGTATGTGCCCGGCGGCAAGGCGGCCTATCCCTCCTCCGTGCTCATGAACGCCATCCCCGCCAAGGTGGCCGGGGTGAAGGAACTCATCATGGTGGTGCCCACCCCGGACGGCGTGAAGAACGACCTGGTGCTGGCTGCCGCCGCCATCGCCGGCGTGGACCGGGTGTTCACCATCGGCGGCGCCCAGGCCGTGGGTGCCCTGGCCTATGGTACTGTCCGCATTCCCCAGGTGGACAAGATCGTGGGACCCGGCAATGCCTATGTGGCCGAGGCCAAGCGCCGGGTGTTCGGCATCGTCGGCATCGACATGATCGCCGGCCCCTCGGAAATCCTGGTGATCTGCGACGGCAAGACCGATCCGGACTGGATTGCCATGGACCTGTTCTCCCAGGCGGAGCACGACGAACTGGCCCAGTCCATCCTTATCAGCCCCGATGCCGCCTTCCTGGACGCGGTGCAGGCCAGCATCGCCAGGCTGCTGCCCACCATGCCCCGCCAGGGGGTGATCACCACCTCCATCGGCAACCGGGGCGGCCTGATCCATTGCCGCGACCTGGCCCAGGCGGCGGAGATTGCCAACTTCATCGCCCCCGAGCACCTGGAACTGTCCGTGGAGGACCCCCAGGCCATGCTGCCGTTGATCCGCCACGCCGGCGCCATCTTCATGGGGCGCCACACCTGCGAGGCCCTGGGGGACTACTGCGCGGGGCCCAATCACGTGTTGCCCACCTCACGCACTGCCCGTTTCTCCTCGCCCCTGGGGGTGTACGACTTCCAGAAGCGCACCAGCCTGATCCAGGTGTCCGAGGCGGGGGCGAAGACCCTGGGCGAGATCGCCGCTACCCTGGCCTACGGTGAGGGACTCCAGGCCCACGCCCGCTCGGCGGAATATCGCCTCGGCGGCTGACACGGCCCGCTGCGGCACGGGCCTGGGCAGCGCCTTTTCAGGCCTCGAGGATGGCCCGCAGGGCCGCCGTCAGGGTGCTGCACTGGCCATCCGTGCCCACGGTGATGCGCAGGAACTGCTCGATGCGGGGCTGGCGGAAGTGGCGCACGATGATGCTGCGTTCCCGCAGCGCGGCGGCCAGTTCGCCTGCGTCCCGGTCGGGGTGGCAGGCGAAGATGAAATTGGCGGCGGAGGGCAATACGTCGAAGCCCAGGGCCGTCAGGTCGGTGGTGAGCCGTTCCCGGCTGGCCATTACGGCCCGGCGGGTGTACTCGAAATGCTCCCGATCCTCCATGGCGGCCACGCCGCCGGCCAGGGCCAGCCGATCCAGTGGATAGGAGTTGAAGCTGTTCTTCACGCGCTCCAGGGCCTCGATGAGGCCTGCGTGACCCACGCCGAAGCCTACGCGCAGGCCAGCCAGGGAGCGGGACTTGGACAGGGTCTGCACCACCAGCAGGTTGGGGTGACGGTCCACCAGGGCAATCGCTGATTCGCCGCCGAAGTCGATGTAGGCCTCGTCCACCACCACCGGCACATTCGGACGTCCGGCCAGCAGGCGGTCAATCTCGGCTAGCGGCAGCAGGCGGCCCGTGGGGGCATTGGGGTTGGGGAAGACGATGGCGCCGCAGGCCGGGGCCGCCAGGTAGTCGTCCACGCGGATGGCGAAGTCGCCGTCCAGGGGCACCGTGCGGCCGTCGATGCCGTAGAGCCCGCAGTACACGGGGTAGAAGCTGTAGGTCACGTCCGGGAACAGCAGGGGAGCCTCGTGCTTGAGCAGGCCCAGGAAGGCGTGGCCCAGCACCTCGTCGGAGCCGTTGCCCACGAACACCTGCCGCGGCGTGACCCCGTAATGGGCGGCGATGGCGGTCTTGAGGCGGTCCGCGTCGGGGTCCGGGTAGAGCCGCAGGGTGTCCGCCACCTCGGCACCCAGAGCCTCCAGCACCCTGGGGGAAGGCGGGTAGGGGTTCTCGTTGGTGTTGAGCTTGATGAGACCCGGCAGCCTGGGCTGCTCGCCGGGCACATAGGGGGTGAGACCGTGGACGGCGGCGCTCCAGTAGGGGTTCATGGCGGTGGGGATATCGGGTGAGAGCGGGCGCAGACGCCGCAAAAAGACTTGCGGCCGGCTGGAAATCTATGCCGTCGCTGATGGTATCATGCAGCGCATATTTCCCTGCTTCACGCGGCATTTCAGATCACGCACAAGCGCGCACAGACGCCTTTTGACGCCCGTACACCACGCGACTTCCTGTATTGCTTCGTTTTCATGCGGCAAGCCGACATCTCCCGTAACACCCTGGAAACCCAGGTACGTGTCATCCTGAACCTGGATGGCACCGGCCGATGCAGTTGCGATACGGGTCTGCCGTTCCTGGAGCACATGCTGGATCAGGTGGCCCGCCATGGCCTCGTCGATCTGGAAGTGCGGGCCAAGGGGGACCTGCACATCGATGCGCATCACACCGCCGAGGACATCGGCATCACCCTGGGCCAGGCCCTGGCCGCCGCCGTGGGGGACAAGAAGGGCATCCGCCGCTACGGCCATGCCTATGTGCCCCTGGACGAGTCACTGTCCAGGGTGGTGATCGACCTGTCCGGCCGCGCCGGTCTGGCATTCCATGCGGACTTCACGCGTGCCCGCATCGGGGATTTCGATGTAGACCTGTTCCGGGAGTTCTTCCAGGGCTTCGTCAATCACGCCGCCGTGACCCTGCATGTGGACAACCTGCGTGGCAGCAATGCCCATCACCAGGCGGAAACCATTTTCAAGGCCTTTGGCCGTGCCCTGCGCATGGCCCTGGAAGTGGATCCGCGCATGAGCGGCATCATGCCGTCCACCAAGGGCAGCCTTTGAAATGCAGGCGTGCCCCCGTGATGTCATGTCCCTGATCCGCATGGAGGGACTGATCGGGGACCAGTCCCGGCTGACATGACCGACATCGCCATCATCGATTACGGCATGGGCAATCTCCTGTCCGTGGCCAAGGCCTTCGAGCAGGTGGCGCCCACAGCCCGTGTCACCGTGACCGCGGACGCCTCGGTGATACGTGCGGCGGCGCGCGTGGTTTTTCCCGGGGTCGGCGCCATGGCGGATTGCATGCGCGAGCTGGACCGCCGCGGCCTGACCGGGGCCGTGCGCACGGCCGTCGCCAGCCGTCCTTTTCTGGGTATCTGCCTGGGTATGCAGGCCCTGTTCGAACATTCGGAGGAAGGCGACTGCGCCGGCCTGGGTATCCTGCCGGGGCGGGTGCGCCTGTTCCCCGGCCAGGCCATGTTTGATGCGGAGGGCAACAAGCTCAAGGTGCCCCACATCGGCTGGAATGGCGTGCGTCACACGCGTGAGCATCCCCTGTGGACGGGCATAGGCGAGGACGAACGTTTTTATTTCGTGCACGGTTACTACTGTGACCCGGCCGAGGCGCGCCTGGTGGCCGGCACGGCCCGCTATCCCTTCGAATTCGCCTGCGCGGTGGTCCGGGACAACCTGTTCGCCGTGCAATTCCACCCGGAGAAGAGCGCGGCCCCCGGTCTGCGCCTGCTCGCCAACTTTGTCACCTGGAAGGTGTAAGGATTCGTCAAGGACGTACCCCCATGTTGATCATCCCGGCAATCGATCTGAAAGATGGGCAATGTGTTCGCCTCAGACAGGGCGAGATGGACAGCGCCACGGTATTTTCCTCCAACCCGGCCGAGATGGCCGGGAAGTGGCTGGCCAGTGGCGCCCGGCGCCTGCATCTGGTGGACCTGAATGGTGCCTTTGCCGGCAGGCCGATCAACGAGAAGGCCATCCGCGCCATCGTCGACGCGGTGGGAGATGACATCCCCGTGCAGCTGGGGGGCGGCATCCGCGACCTGGATACCATCGAGCGCTATCTGGACGACGGCGTCAGTTTCGTCATCATCGGCAGCGCCGCGGTGAAGAACCCGGGTTTCCTGCACGATGCCTGCAATGCCTTCCCGGGACATGTCATCGTCGGCCTGGACGCCAGGGACGGCAAGGTCGCGGTGGAGGGCTGGTCCAAGGTCACGGGGCACGACGTGGTGGACCTCGCCAAGCGCTTCGAGGACTACGGCGTGGAGTCCGTGGTGTACACCGACATCGGTCGGGACGGCATGCTCGCGGGCGTGAACATCGAGGCCACGGTGGCCCTGGCGCAGGCCCTCACCATCCCTGTCATCGCCAGTGGCGGCATCACCAACCTGGAGGACGTGAGGCAACTGTGCGCAGTGCAGGACGAAGGCATCATGGGAGCCATCACCGGCCGCGCCCTCTACGAAGGCACCCTGGACCTCACGGCCGCCCAGACCCTGGCCGATACGTTGACGCGGCAGCCGTCCGCTGCCCTGGGGCAGTGAGATGGGCCTGGCCAAGCGCATCATCCCATGCCTGGACGTCAATGCCGGACGCGTGGTGAAGGGTGTCAATTTCGTCAATCTGCGGGATGCGGGCGACCCGGTGGAGATCGCACGCCGCTACGACGAGCAGGGCGCGGACGAGCTCACCTTTCTGGACATCACCGCCAGTTCGGATGATCGGGATCTGATCCTGCCCATCATCGAGGCCGTGGCGGCCCAGGTCTTCATCCCTCTGACCGTGGGCGGCGGGGTACGCGCCGTGGAAGATGTACGCCGGCTGCTGCACGCTGGGGCGGACAAGGTATCCATCAACACCGCCGCCATCACCAATCCCCAACTGGTCAAGGATGCCGCCGAGCGCTTCGGTTCCCAGTGCATCGTCGTGGCCATCGATGCCAAGCAGGGTGTCTGGGGTGCCAGCCCCAGGTGGGAGATCCACACTCATGGCGGACGCAAGGCCACGGGACTGGATGCCGTCGACTGGGCGCGCCGCATGGAGAGCATGGGGGCGGGCGAGATCCTGCTCACCAGCATGGATCGGGATGGGGCCAGGACCGGTTTCGACCTGAACCTGACCCGGGCCATCGTCGACGCGGTGAACATCCCGGTCATCGCCAGTGGCGGGGTGGGCAACCTGCAACACTTGGCGGATGGCGTGAAGCTGGGCGGCGCCGATGCGGTACTCGCCGCCAGCATCTTCCATTTTGGCGAATACACGGTGGGGGAGGCCAAGCGCTTCATGCGGGATCAGGGCATCGAGGTGCGTCTGTGAATCAGTCCCTGCACGCGACCTGGCTGAATGCCATCCACTGGGCCGATGATGGCCTGGTGCCGGCCATCGCCCAGGACGCGGCCACGGGTGACATCCTCATGGTGGCCTGGATGAATCGCGAGGCCCTGAGGCTGACCGAGGAAAGGCGGGAGGCCGTGTACTGGTCCCGCTCGCGTAGGAAGCTGTGGCACAAGGGGGAAGAGTCCGGCCATATCCAGAAGGTGGTCGAGATCCGCATCGACTGCGACGCCGACGTGATCCTGTTGAAGGTGGAACAGTCGGGAGGCATCGCCTGTCACACCGGACGTCGCAGCTGTTTTTTCCAGCGTCTGGAAGAGGGCCATTGGCAGGCCGTGGAGCCGGTATTGATGGATCCGCACGAGATCTACAGGAAATGATCGCCGCGCCACCCGACTCTCCCCACCGGACCGATGCGCCCGCCGCGGGTGATATCCTGGAGCGCCTTGCCGTCATCCTGGAGGCCCGCAAACGGGCGGATCCACGCAGCTCTTACGTGGCCGGGCTGTATGCCAAGGGCCTGGATGCCATCCTCAAGAAGGTGGCGGAAGAGGCGGCGGAGACCCTCATGGCCGCCAAGGACGGTGCACGGGACAAAGTCATCTACGAAACTGCGGATCTGTGGTTTCATTCCATGGTGTTGCTGGTCCACCAGGGCATCCGGCCCGATGAAATCCTGGGTGAGCTGGCCAGGCGCGAGGGCTTGTCGGGTCTGGCGGAAAAAGCGAACCGCTGTGCGCCCGCAAACACGCCCGCGGGTGAAAACTGATGTCTGGCGAGAGCGTGGCCGGCCCCGACCGGCACGTACGCCGCAAGGATCATTGATGAATCGCGACTGTATCTTCTGCAAGATTGCCGCCGGTGAAATCCCTTGCCGCAAGGTTTACGAGGATGAAGAGGTCATCGCTTTCCATGACATCAACCCGGCGGCTCCGGTGCATTTCATGCTCGTACCCAAGGTCCATATCGTTTCCCTGGCGGATGCCCGGGCCGGACATGAAGGGCTCCTGGGCCGTATCCTGCTGCTGGCCCCGCGCCTGGCGGGGGAACAGGGACTGGCGGACGGGTTTCGCACCATCATCAACACGGGCCGGGGCGGCGGTCAGGAAGTCATGCACCTGCATGTGCACGTAATGGGGGGTGGACGCCTCCATCCCATGTGATTTTCGAGGAGAGAGACGATGGGTTCCTTCAGTATCTGGCACTGGTTGATCGTTCTGGTGATCGTGTTGCTGGTCTTCGGCACCAAGAAGCTGCGCAACATCGGCAGTGACCTGGGCGGAGCGGTAAAGAATTTCAAGGATTCCATGGCCGAGGAACAGGCCAAACCCACGGAGTTGCCCCGCAACGAAGCTCAGGGCACCACCATCGAGGGCGAAGTCAAGGATCGGCAGCAAAGCTGAGCGGCGGTGCCTGGCAAGTGGTGGTTGACGCCACCACCGATCCGGCCGGCATGAGCTCACGCGCTGGACGTTGAACCGAGCATCCCATGTTCGACATCGGCTTTTCCGAACTCCTGGTCATCGGCATCGTGGCCCTGGTGGTCATCGGTCCCGAGCGCCTGCCGAAAGTGGCACGCACGGCGGGTCAGTGGCTGGGGCGCCTGAACCGCTATGTCTCGCAGGTCAAGCAGGACATCGACCGGGACATGCGTCTGGAGGAATTGCGCAAGATGCAACAGGAGATGAAGGACACCGCGCAGAAGTACGAGATCATGGCCGGCGAGGGGATGCGTCAGGCGGAAGATGCCGTGAATCGGGAGACCGGCCAGATCAGCAAGGTGATGCAGGCCATGAGCGCCACCGATGGCGGCCTGGCCCAGCGCGAGTATGAAAAGATGCAGGCCGAGGTGACGGGCTACACACTGGATGATTCCAAGCCGCTCACCGATTTGCCGGTGGCCGAATCCGCCCCGCCCGGTGTGGCCGGCGCGGATGCAGGCGAACCCGTGCTGCCCGGGCCCAGCGGGGAGAAGCCGGGTACGGTCCGGTCTGCCGGAGATGGGGCACAGGCCTGAGCCGAACCGCACGCCATGAATCCGAACGGCCAGGAAACCTTCATTTCCCATCTGCTGGAGCTGCGCGACCGCCTGCTGCGGGCCGTGGTGGCCTGGATACTGATCTTCGCGTGCCTGTTTCCCTGGGCCAACGATCTCTATACGCTGCTGGCCCAGCCCATGCTGGCCAAGCTGCCCCAGGGTGGTCAGATGATCGCCACGGAGGTGGTCACCCCCTTCTTCGTGCCTGTGAAGGTGACCCTGATGGCCGCCTTTCTGGTCTGCCTGCCCTATATCCTCTATCAGGCCTGGGCCTTTGTCGCACCCGGGCTCTACAGCCACGAAAGGCGCTTCATCCTGCCTCTGGTGGCGTCCAGCGTGGTGTTGTTCGCCTGTGGCATGGCCTTTGCGTATTTCCTGGTGTTTCCGGTGGTATTCGGATTCATCGTCGGGATTGCCCCGCAGGGAGTGGCGGTGATGACCGACATCGGCAAGTACCTGGATTTCGTCATCACCCTGTTCCTGGCATTCGGCATCACCTTCGAAGTGCCCATCGTGGTGGTGGCGCTGGCCGTAATGGGCCTGGTGGAGGTGGCCATGTTCAGGCAGGCACGACCCTATGTCATCGTCGGGGCCTTCGTCATCGGCGCCATCTTCACCCCGCCGGACGTGGTCTCGCAGATCATGCTGGCCGTGCCGCTCTGGCTGCTGTACGAGCTGGGAGTGCTGGTGGCCAGCTGGCTGGTGCGCAAAAAGACGCTGGACACGGCCGAAGCCGATACCTACAAGCCGCTTACGGAGGAGGAACTGGAGGCTGAGCTGGACCGCATCGAAGCGGAAGACAAGAAGACGGGCTGATTCGTGCGCGCCTTGTTCCTACACGGTGACGTATGCGCCACGCGCGCAGCGCTCTGCCGCTGGAACTATGCCGCCTGGGGACATGAAACGGGCCGGGAAACCCCATGGAACCTTGATTTTTTACTTGCGCTTTTGGGCGATTGTATTGCTATGATGCGCGCGTCATAGCCCGTGACATCATCCAGGAGACAACGCATGAACAAATCTGAACTGATCGACGCCATCGCCGCCAAGACCGACATGTCCAAGGCTGCCGCCGGCCGTGCCCTCGAGGCCGTGTTGGACAGCATTACCGAGACTGTGGTCAAGGGACAGAATGTGAGCCTGATCGGCTTCGGCACCTTCGAGCCCCGCAAGCGTGCCGCCCGTACCGGCAAGAACCCCCAGACGGGGGCCGCCATCAAGATCGCCGCCACGACCGTGCCGGCCTTCAAACCCGGCAAGTCCTTCAAGGACAAGGTTGCAGCCAAGAAAAGCGGCAAGAAGAAATAACAAAAACGGATTCGTACTGTAAAAGGCGCTCTCGGGCGCCTTTTTCAATGTCTGTTGCCAGGCTGTCGGGCGACTACCGAGTTGGCGAACGGGCGATTGCGCCTGTGCCAGGCTGGGCGGGACGGCCCGTCATGCCCGCCCACACACGATGGCAAGACCGGCTGTGGTCTCCCCGCCGGGCACGGCAGCAGGGAAGACAAGGCCGCCGCAGATGCATGCCCCCGCCGTTTCTTGCCTGACGGGGGTGTGGCGTGTATCCTCCCGCCGCTCACGGAGAGGTGGATGAGTGGTTTAAGTCGCACGCCTGGAAAGCGTGTGTAGGTTGATAGCCTACCGCGGGTTCGAATCCCGCCCTCTCCGCCAATTTTGCCAATATTTCTGTCCTTCCCGCAGGGTTTTGATGGCAAACCCGCCTAAAAGCCCGCCCTTCCCGAAGTGATGGGATGCGATGGGGTAAGGCCCTGTGAGACGATGATGAAAGCCGCCCGAGGGCGGTTTTTTGCTCTGGGGCGTCGATGCCTTCGAGAGAAAACCATGTTGCGTGCGAGCTTCGAGGATGGTTCTGTGATCGAGTACCGGAACGGCGAGGTGATCGAGATCGAGAGCCACCCGCCCAGAGACGCCCCGGCGGCAGGCTGGGTGCGCACGCGCGAGTATCGCCCGGAGTATCTGCGCGCCACCCCGTTGAGAAGCAACGGGCTGGCGGTCGGGAAGCGCGTCCACACCAGCGACGGCTTCGTCATGGCTACGGACATAGGGCGGGGCTGAGGTTATGGCGAGCCTGTCCAACGACGGAACCGGGCCACTGCACCCGCAGCTTACCGGCAATGTCGGGCTGTATTACTGCTGCTATCGGCTTTCCCTCCTCGGGTGGAACGTCATGCCAACGGCGCGCAATGCCCGGGGTGTGGACATCATCGCCTACAGCCGCGACGCCTCGCGCTTCGTCGGGGTACAGGTCAAGGCCCTGAGCAAGCGCAACCCGGTTCCCCTCGGGGGTTCGCCGGACAAGATCATGGGCGACTTCTGGGTGATCGTGAACAAGGTCGCCACGCCTACGCCTGCGGCCTTCGTTCTCCTGCCGTCGGAAGTGCGCGAGCGCGCCCACCGCGGCGAGGAGGATGGGCGCGTGTCGTACTGGCTGCAACCCGGCGACTATGAGCAGGGCCCGTTCCACGAAGCATGGGAGCGGATCGGGCACGGGGTCTTCTGATGCGCGGTGGGGAGCATCCTGCCGGGCTTCTTCGCCTTGGCCTGCATTGCCGGATCAGCGCGCCTTGCACGGCTTCGCGTGCGGACGGGGAGCCGCAGGCACACCCCGAAGGAACTCCCGCGCGCGCTTGAACTGCCCAGGGCCCGATTCGCCAGAAGACGGGACGCGGGTCCCCCGAACGTTGGCTCGGGGTGACGAACCGCGCTGGCCTCCCCTGACGGGCGCTGGAATGGCGGCCACGCATGGATCGCGATTGACCGGCCAGGAGTAGAGATGCGCGTGCAAAATGTGGGTCCGCCGCGCTTGCCGTTGAGGAGTCCGCATGACGCTACGTTTTTCAGCATCGGGTCTCGAAATCCCGGGCGACAAGCCATCCCGCAATCCCCTGCATCACCTCCCGGTCCTGCTCGACACCGTATTGCGCGGCCTGGGTCAGGTGATGTTCCAGAACAACAGCTATACCGGTCTGCTCTTCCTCGTCGGCTTGGCTGTCAACTCCCTGCTGTATGCCGCCGCGGCCCTGGTGGGCGCAGCAAGCGCCACACTCGCCGCCATGGCCATGGGCGCGGGGCGAGACTCGGTGCGTGCAGGCATGTTCGGCTTCAACGGCGGCCTGACGGGCATCGCCCTGTTGTATTTTCTCGAGCCCGGCGCGTTGACCTGGGGCTGCGTGCTGCTGGCCGCGGTCTGTTCCACGCTGATGATGGCGGCCATGCAGGCCGCCTTCTCGGTCTGGAAGCTGCCGGCCTTGACCGCCCCCTTCGTCTTCACTTCCCTGGTTTTCTTTCTGGCGGCTGCGCGCTTCGGCCGACTGGAGACCACCGGCGGGCTGCCCACGGCGGGTCTGCCCGCCCAGGCCAGCGTGGAGGGGGTGGTGACGATGGCCGCGGTGGGGGAAGGCCTGTTCACCGGCATTGCCCAGGTGTTCTTCCAGGACAGTGTGTTCAGCGGTGTGGTGTTTGTCCTGGGTCTGCTCGTCGCCTCGCGCCGGGCCTGCCTGGCGGCGCTGCTGGGGTCCCTGGTCGGGCTGCTTGTGGCTTGGCTCATGGGGGCTGCCGAGCCCGCCATCCGTGCCGGCGCCTTTGGTTTCAACAGTGTGCTGGCGGCCATCGCGCTGACCAGTGTGTTTCTCGTGCCGGGCCGGGCTGTCGCGGTCTACGCCCTGCTGGCCGCTGCCGTCGCTCCCTTCGTGGCGGCCGCCTGCGCCGCCGCCCTGGAGCCCCTGGGCATGCCGGCCCTGACCCTGCCCTTCGTGCTTGTCACCTGGGTGTTCCTGTTTGCGTGCCGCGGTTTGGCGCGTATCCAGGCGGGATCGTCCACGGCCCCGCGGGGCAGCCAGGATTGATGGGGATCATCCCGTCGCGGCGGGTGATGCCCACCACGCGGGAGGCAGCCGGGCGACATGTCGCGGGGTCCGGGTTGCCGCTGTCGTCCGGCCTCACGGATAATGTCCGCAACCCAACCCATTCAGGGCCTTTCCAGGCATGGACCTTCATCCCGCGCCGGGTTCCAGCGTCATCTTCACCGGCCCGACCTGCGGGCCGCGCGCGCCATTCGCGCTTACAGGTCCCGAGCCCCCTCCTTCTGATTTCCCTCCAACGGTGATACCGATGCCGACCCGGGCCGCAGACAAACCCAGATCCGTGACGCAGGCCAAGGGCCATGCCAGACCCAGGGCCCGGTCGGCCGGTCCGCGAAGCAAGCTGTTCGTGCTGGATACCAATGTCCTGCTACACGATCCCACGGCCCTGTTCCGCTTCCAGGAGCACGACATCTACCTGCCCATGGTGACGCTGGAGGAGCTGGATCACAACAAGAAGGGCACCTCCGAGGTGGCACGCAATGCCCGCCAGGTGAGCCGTTCCCTGGAGGAGATCATCAGTCCGGTGGAAGGCGACATCCCCGCCGGCGCGGAACTGGCCCCGCACAGCCACAAGGCCGCCACGGGACGCCTGTTCCTGCAGACGGATCATGTGGAAAAGGGGCTGCTGCCCGATCTGCCCTACTGCTCCGGCGACAACCATATCCTGCGCGTGGTGGCCCATTTGCAGCGTCGGCATCCGGGCCGCCAGGTGGTGCTGGTGTCCAAGGACATCAACATGCGCATCAAGGCCCGCGCGCTCGGCTTTCCGGCCGAGGACTATTTCAACGACAAGGTGCTGGAAGACACGGACCTGCTCTACTCCGGCGTGCTGGAGCTGCCGGCGGACTTCTGGGACAAACACGCCAAGGGCATGGAGTCCTGGCAGCAGGATGGACGTTCGCATTACCGTGTCACCGGCCCCCTGTGCGCCAATATGCTGGTGAACCAGTTCGTCTGGCAGGAAGGCCCCAATCCCTTTCAGGCCATGGTCACCGCCGTGGAGGGCCACACCGCCACCCTGGTCACCACGCGGGATTATTCCCATCTCAAGAACGCGGTCTGGGGCATCACCGCCCGCAACCGGGAGCAGAACTTCGCGCTCAACGCCCTCATGGATCCGGACATCGACTTCGTCACCCTCCTGGGCCAGGCGGGTACCGGCAAAACCCTGCTCACCCTGGCGGCGGGTCTGACCCAGATCCTGGAGCAGAAGCGCTACAGCGAGATCATCATGACCCGGGTGACGGTGCCCGTGGGCGAGGACATCGGCTTCCTACCGGGCACGGAGGAAGAGAAGATGACACCCTGGATGGGCGCGCTGGAGGACAACCTGGATGTGCTCAACAAGACCGACGACGAGGCGGGGGAATGGGGCCGGGCGGCCACCCAGGATCTGATCCGCGCGCGCATCAAGGTGAAGTCGCTCAATTTCATGCGCGGCCGCACCTTCATCAGCAAGTTCCTCATCATTGACGAGGCCCAGAACCTCACCTCCAAGCAGATGAAGACCCTGATCACCCGGGCCGGACCCGGTACCAAGGTGGTGTGCCTGGGCAACATCGCCCAGATCGATACCCCCTATCTGACAGAAGGCTCCTCGGGTCTTACCTACGTGGTGGACCGCTTCAAGGGCTGGACCCACAACGGGCATGTGACCCTGGCCCGGGGCGAACGCTCGCGTCTGGCGGATTACGCGGCCCAGGTGCTGTGAAAGGCATGGTGGCAAGGGGCGGGTACATCGTGCAGGGGGCGGGATTGTTTATAAGACGGCAGGGAGCGGCTTGCGCGTGACGTATTACGATGCCTTCAACGGCGATGCCGACGGGCTGTGTGCCCTGCACCAGTTGCGCCTGGCTGAACCCCGTGAGACGGTGCTGGTCACCGGCGTGAAGCGGGATATCGCCCTGCTCAAACGCATCGATGCCCAGGCCGGGGACCACATCACCGCCCTGGACATTGCCGTGGAAAAGAACGCCGCCGCCCTGACGGTTCTCTTGCAGCGTGGCGTGCAGGTGCGCTGGTTCGATCACCACGATCCGGGCGAGTTGCCGCGGCACCCCAATTTCCACGCCACCATCGATACCGCGGCGGAGGTCTGCACCAGCCTGCTGGTGGATGGGGAGATCGGCGGGCGCTACCGGGCCTGGGCCGTGGCGGCGGCCTTCGGCGACAATCTGCATGCCACCGCCCGCAGGGCGGCGGAGCCCCTGGGCCTGTCGGACGAGGCCCTGCAGGCCCTGCGCGAGCTGGGGGAATGCCTCAACTACAACGGCTACGGCGACAGCCTGGAGGACCTGCATTTCCATCCCGCCGACCTCTACCGCAGCCTGAGCCCCTATCCGGACCCCTTTGCCTTCATGCGCGAGGCCCGCGAATTCCGCATCCTGCGGGCGGGCTATGCCGCCGACATGGCGCAGGCCCGGGCGGTGACCGCCAGCGAGATCCGGCCTTCCGGCGCGATCTTCCTGCTGCCCGACGCGCCCTGGGCCCGACGGGCCAGCGGCGTCTATGCCAACGAGCTTGCCATCGCCCATCCCCAGCGGGCCCATGCCCTGTTGAGCCTATCCCCCAAGGGACACTATGTGGTGAGCGTGCGCGCGCCCCTGAACGATCGCGCACGCGCGGACGAGCTGTGCAGGCGTTTCACGACCGGAGGGGGGCGCAAGGCCGCGGCCGGCATCAATATCCTGCCCGAGGCCCGCATTCCGGATTTCGTGGCGGCCTTCTTCGAGACCTATCCCCAACCTGCCTGAACCGCAACCCCCATGGAAAACCTGATCCCCCCCCACGGAGGCGAACTGCCCTTGCTGCTGTGTGATGCCTACCGGACCGAGTCCCTGAAGAAGGAGGCCATGGACCTCCCCTCGATCGACCTGGACTGGCGCCAGTTGTGCGAGCTGGAGTTGCTCCTCACCGGTGCCCTGGCCCCCCTCACCGGCTTTCTCGGCAAGGCCGACCTGGATAGTGTGCTGACGCGCATGCGCTTGGCGGATGGCCGCTTCTGGCCACGGCCGGTCCTGCTGGCGGTACCCGAAAAGCTGGCCAGGGACCTGCGGCCGGGGATCGGGGCGGCCCTGCGCGATGCCGAAGGTTTCATGCCGGCCGTGCTGCACGTCAGCGAGGTTTGGCCGGCGGACCCGCAAGACGAGATGCAGCGGGCCCGGGATGCCGCCCTGCCCCTGTCCGAGCCCCTGGCCCTGGCCGGGCAATATTACGTGGCGGGACGGGTGGAGGGGGTGGCCCTGCCGCCACGGCATGACTTTCTACCTTTGCGCCTGACCCCGGCGGAGACCCGGGCCCAGTTCGCCAAGCGGGGCTGGCGCCGGGTGCTGGGGGTGATGCCCAGCCAGCCCATGCATCGCATGCATTTCGAGTTTTTCCTGCGCTCTGCGGTACAGCGCGAGGCCAACCTGCTGATCCAGGTGGCGGGGGGCTCGGACCCGGTGCACGATGCCGACCACTTCAGCCGCATACGCGCCTGCCAGGCCCTGCAGCCCCGTTTCCCAGGCCCTACCACCCTGCTGTCCGTCAGCCCGCTCATGGAGTTGCCCGGCGGACAGCGCGAGGTGCTGCACAAGGCCCTCATCGCCCGTAACCACGGCTGCACCCATCTGGTCGTGGGGGGGGAGGGAATGGATGGCGGCGAACGGCGCCGCGGTCAGGACCTGGCCGGGCCCGATACCACCACGCTGGCGTGGGCGCGCGAGCATCTGGGTGTGGAGCTGGTGCCCTTTCCGCGCCTGGTGTACGTGGAGGAGCGGGACGAGTTCATGACCGAGGAGGAAGTGCCGGAGGACAGCCGCGTGCTGCGCATGAATGCCGCAGAACTGCGCCGGCGCATGATGCAGGGTACCCGGATACCAGAGTGGTATTCCTATCCGGAGGTGCTGGCGGAACTGGGCCGGGCCTATCCACCACGCAGCCGGCAGGGCTTCACCGTGTTCTTCACCGGGCTGTCCGGAGCCGGCAAGTCCACCATCGCCCGTGCACTCACGGTACAGCTCATGGAAATGGGGGACCGGCGGGTGACCTTGCTGGACGGTGACATCGTGCGCCGCAACCTGTCCAGCGAGCTGGGCTTTTCCAAGGCCCACCGGGACATCAACATCCGCCGCATCGGCTATGTGGCCAGCGAGATCACCAAGCACGGCGGCATCGCCATCTGCGCCCCCATCGCCCCCTACCGCCAGACCCGGAGGGATGTGCGGGGCGCGATCGAGCCCTGGGGCGGATTCATCGAGGTACATGTCTCTACCTCGGTGGAGGTGTGCGAGAGCCGTGATCGCAAGGGGCTGTATGCCAAGGCCCGGGCCGGCCTGATCCCCGAGTTCACGGGCGTGTCGGACCCGTATGAAGTGCCGGAGAGCCCGGAACTGGAAATCGACACGGCCCGTTTCAGCGTGGAGGAGGCGGTGGCCCGCATCGTGCTCAAGTTGGAGCACGAAGGCTATCTGCGCTGAGGAGGCTCGGGCGGGGCCGGGGACAAGAATATCCCGGTAGCGGGTGCCCTCAGACGCCGGGCGGCGCCTGTTTGGGTGGCTTGCGATGGAATTTGCGCGCGGGTTTGCGCACCTGGCTCCCGCCTCCACCCCCACCCCCGTGCGCCTTGGCGTGCTTGCCGCCCTGGCCGGGGTGTTGCGCCCCCTTCTGGCCGGTACGGATCACCTGTCCACCTTGGGCCATGGCGATTTCCAGCTCGATGAGTTCGTCCCACTGGGCCTCGGTTTTCATGTTGTCTGGAATGGCCTGCAGCTCCTTCAGGCGCTGTTGCGGCGGGGTGCTCGGTGTTGGGGCGTTTTGTGACTCGTTCATGGTGAGGTTGGCGATCAAGGTGGTCAGCTGGGAAGGTTGGTTCGGGGGCGGTCCGCCGCGGCGGCGCACGGGAAAATACGGTGCTTCAGGCGGTCACGGCGGTACCGCGGTCTTCCCGGCCCTTCAGGCGCTGGATGCGTACCACCTCGTGCAGGCCACGCAGGTCACGCATGAGCCGGGCCAGATGCACGCGGTTCTGTACGCTCACCGTGAAATACAGGTTGGTGTACGCCCCTGCCTCGTCTTCCATGTGTACGTTGTCGATGTCCGAGCCTTCATTGGCAATGGTGGCGGCCACCTTGGCCAGCACACCCCGCTGGTTGGCCACCACCACCTTGATGCCGACATCGAACTGCTTGTCCAGGCCCGGGGCCCAGGCCACATCCACCCACTTGTCCGGATCCTCTCGGTAGTGGCGTACCTGCGGGCAGTCATGGGTGTGGATGATAAGGCCTTTTTCCTTTTTGATCTGGCCGATGATGGGGTCGCCGGGGATGGGGCGGCAGCATTTGCCCAGTTTGATGGCCACGCCCACGGCACCATGGATCAGCATGGGCCCGGCGGGTTTCACCGGCGTGTCGGGATCGTTGTCGCGCAGCAGAAGCTGGTGCGCCACCACGAAGGCCAGCATCTTGCCCAGACCGATCTCCTCCAGGATCTCTTCGCGGCTGCGGCCGGTTTCCTTCTGCATGCGCTCCCAGGCCCCTTCCCCCAGGCCTCTGCAGTCGCTGCCCAGCCCCTTGAGGGCCTGTTCCAGCAGGCGCTGCCCCAGGGCGATGGACTCGCTTTGGTGCACGTGCTTGAGGGCATTGCGGATGTTGGCCCGGGCCTTGCCCGTGTAGGCAAAATGGGTCCAGGCAGGATTGGGACGCGCGGATTCCGAGGTGAGGATCTCCACCCGGTCACCGTTGCGCAGGGGGGTGGACAGGGGCATGAAATCGCCGTTGATCTTCACCCCCACGCAGTGGTTGCCCACATCGGTATGTACCGAGTAGGCGAAATCCACCGCCGTGGCGCCTCGGGGCAGGGAGATGATGGTGCCCTTGGGAGTAAACACGTAGACCTCATCCGGGAACAGGTCTACCTTGATGTGCTCCAGGAATTCCACCGAGTCCCGGCTGTCGGCCTGCAGATCCAGCAGGCCCTGCAGCCACTGGTGGGTACGGCGCTGCACCTCGCTCAGGGGCGCTTCGCCGGTCTTGTACAGCCAGTGGGAAGCCACGCCGTTCTCGGCCACATGGTGCATTTCCTGGGTGCGGATCTGGATCTCCATGGGCGCGTCGAAGGGGCCGAAAAGCGTGGTGTGCAGGGACTGGTAGCCATTGGGCTTGGGAATGGCGATGTAGTCCTTGAACTTGCCCGGGATGGGTTTGTACAGGCCGTGCAGCACGCCCATGGTGAGGTAGCAGTCGGGGATGCCGTTCACGACGATGCGAAAGCCGTAGAGGTCGTACACCTCGGAAAAGGGCAGCTGTTTGGCGTGCATCTTGCGGTAGATGCTGTAGAGGTGTTTCTCGCGCCCATCCACCTGCGCTTCGATGCCGGCTTCCTCCAGCTTCTGCAGGATGTTGGCACGAATCTTCTGCACCACCTCCACGCGGTTGCCGCGGGCAGCCTTCACCGCCTTTTCGATCACCTTGTAGCGGTTGGGGTGCAGGTACTTGAAGGAGATGTCCTCCAGTTCCTGGTAGAGACGGTTGAGACCCAGGCGGTTGGCGATGGGCGCGTAGATTTCCAGGGTCTCCTGGGCGATGCGCTGGGCCTTTTCCGCACGCATGGCGTTCAGGGTGCGCATGTTGTGCAGCCTGTCCGCCAGCTTGATGAGGATGACGCGCACATCCCGGGCCATGGCCAGCAGCATCTTGCGGAAGTTCTCCGCCTGGGCCTGGGCCTTGGTCTCGAAACGGATTTTTTCCAGCTTGGTGACACCGTCCACCAGATTGGCCACCGCCTTGCCGAACTCCTGGGCGATCGTCTCGGAACTGATGCCCGTGTCTTCCACCACGTCATGCAGCAAGGCGGCGATGAGGGTCTGCGCCTCCAGGTGCCAGCCCGCCAGGATCTCGGCCACGGCCAGGGGGTGCGTCACATAGGGCGCGCCTCCTTGGCGAAACTGGCCGGTGTGGGCCAGGGCGGCGAAGAAGTAGGCCCGGCGAAACGCCTCCAGGTCTTCCTTGTCCAGGTAGGAAATGGCCTCCGGCAAGGGAGGCAGGGAGGCAAGGACGATGTCCGGGCTTGGCGCCGCCATGGCCAGGTCAGACTCAGTATTGGGCCTTCTTCAGGATATCCACGCTCACCAGGCCCTCGGCGATTTCACGCAGGGCAATGACGGCGGGTTTGTCGCGGTTGGCCTCCACCCGGGGGCTAGAGCCGGTGGAGATCTGCCTTGCGCGGTAGGCCGCGGCCAGGGTCATCTCGAAGCGGTTGGGGATCCGATGAATGCAGTCATCGATGGTCACGCGGGCCATGGGTACCTCACTAGAGGGTGAAAACAGCCCATATTTTACGCCTGTGTGCTACAAACCACGCCCTGAAAGGAGATCAGCCCATGCCGTCATTCGACATCGTGTCCGAAGTGGACCGCACGGAATTGCGCAATGCCGTTGATCAGGCCAACCGCGAGATCGGCACCCGTTTCGATTTCAAGGGCAGTGGCGCGCGTATCGAGCAGGTGGATTTCGCGCTCATCCTCCATGCCGACACCGATTTCCAGCTCGACCAGGTACTGGATGTGCTGCAGGCCAAGCTGGCCAAGCGTGGCGTGGACGTGCGCAGCCTGGATGCCACCGGGAAGGCGGAGAAGGTGTCCGGCAACAAGGTAAAGCGGCAGGTTCTGGTGAAGCACGGCATCGATACGGAGCTGGCGAAGCGAATCGTCAGGCAGGTCAAGGACTCCAGGCTCAAGGTCACGGCCAGCATCCAGGGGGAGAGCGTGCGCGTGTCCGGTGCCAAGCGGGACGCGCTGCAGGCGTGCATGAGCCTGCTGCGCCAGGCCATCACCGAGGTGCCGCTGCAGTTTCAGAACTTCCGGGATTGACGTGCCGCCCTCTCGGGTACCGGGCCGTCACGGGCCGTCCTGCCGCGGCGCTTCGCCTTTCCAGCGCAGCTTGCATTTGTGTTTTGCCACCGGCTGGGTCAGTTCCTCGCCCAGGGGAAGCTCCTGCATCTCGCAGTCCAGGAGCAGGGGCAGGGGACCGGGGCAATCGCAGCGGTAACGCGCCACCGCGCGCAGGTCCTCGACCGAAATACCCTGCTCCTTCTCCAGGATGTTCAGCCGGTTCAGCAGGCTGTCGGAGCGGGCCTCCAGCTGCCCCTGGCTGGTGCGCTGGAAATAGAGCGTGCGCGGGGCGTAGCCGTTACGCACGCGCACGGGGTTTTCGTAGCGCTCCACGGTCCGGGCTTCGCCCAGCAGGGTGCCGGCGCTGTCCGGATCGCCATAGCGGGTATGGCCGAACTCGTGCGACAGGATGGCCTGCGGGTCCACCAGTTCCTCGCTGGTGGGAAACTGGCATTGCATGCCTGCATTGCCCAGGCCGATGCCCGCGGGCTGGGCCAGGGCGCCGGCGCCTTCGTAGGCGCCGAACTTGAAGACCTGCAGGTCGACGGTGAACAGGCCCGCCTCCGACAGACGCCCGGTCAACAGTTGTGACAGCCTGGGCATGCGCCCGCTCTTCACGGCCCGCTGCCACAGGGCCTTGTCATATTCCAGATAGCCCTGGTTGAACATGCGCAGGGTGTCGTCGGCCACCTCGCGAAACCATACCGCGCCCGCATCGCCGAGGGCGAAACGCTGCAGAAAGTCGATCTGGGCGGGCGCCAGGGCCAGGGTGCGTGGATTCACCTCGCCCTTGCGCGCCAGGTTGATGCGGCGCGCCAACGCGAAGTGTTCGAGCCTGCGCTCCCGTTCCTCGGCCAGATCGGCGGGCGGGCGGGGCAGGCGGCCGGCCAGGGGACGCTGCCCCGGCCCGCAGATCAGGACGATTTCGCCTCCGGCCTGCCAGGTCTGATCCAGTTCGTGCGCAAGATCGACCTGGACCCGCTGCGCGGGTGGGGGCGTGAAGCCGTCCGGCACGGCGGGGCAGGCGGCGTGCGCGACCGGGCTGGCCAGCAGCCGAACGATCAGACCCAGACTGGCGACGGTCTGTGCAATGGATATGGGCATGACACGCATGATGTCCTGCATGATGGCGCAATTTTGCGCAAGTTCCCATGCATGAGAGACACGCTGTCCGGGACACGCTCTGGACTGGGGGGCTCAGAACAACAGTTTCACTGCTGCCACGCCGCCCAGGAGCAGGGTGACCCAGCCCACCAGACCGCGCAGGACGGATTCCCGTGCCCGGCTCACGGTCACCGTGGCCATGGGCACGGACAGCAGGGCACCCAGTACGAGTGGTAGGGCCAGGCCCCAGGCGATGCCCTGGCCGGCGGCCAGATAGGCCAGCAGGCCCACCAGGCAGGTGAGGGATTCCGCCACCGAGGTCACCGCCACCGCGTGTTTGGAGGGCAGCCCCGACACCACCTGGCCGGCGGTGACCAGGGGTCCGTAACCACCACCGGACAGGCCCTTGTTGAAGGCCGCCAAGGCACCCACGGCGACGATGCCACCGGCGTGATAGGGAATCTGGCGCTTGCGGGTGAGCAGGATGACCACCCCCATGGACAGGATGATGCCGGTGATGCACAGACCCAGCCAGAATCTGGAGATGCTGATGGCCAGCGCCACGGCGGCCACTGCCCCGGCGCTGCTGAGCAGGGCCAGTTGCAGGGTGGTGTTGCGCGCGCGTCGATCCCGCAGAAAATCCACGTTGCCATCGTGCTGGTGCAGGGCACCGGCGGCCAGACCGGTGACCAGTTCGCTCAGCAGGATGGCCGGCACGATCTGCAGGGGTTCGAAGCCGGCCATCAGCAGCAGGGGTGTCAGGGTGGTGCCGTAACCCATGCCCAGGCTGGAGTCCATGAACTCACACCCCAGGGCGGCGAAGAACACCAGCAGGGCCGTCTGACTGGAGATGCCCAGCAGGTCATTGGCATGGGCATGCCAGGTCACGTCCAGGCCGGGCACCGACAGCGCGACGACCACTCCCAGCACCGACAACAGCCACAGACGGGTACGTCGGCTATGCCAAGGCGGCAGCACGGCCAGGAAGGACAGGGTGGGGGCAGGCATGGCATCACCTTGGATGGGAGTGGCAGGCAAGCTGGTCCATGCAGGACGCGCGCCAGTACGCGTGGAGATGGGGTGGGATGGGCGGGGCTTCGCGCACGGGCGTGCGTCGGCAGCGAGAAACACGGCTTGCGCCATCCATGATCGGCTACGACGGGTCGTCGTGGGCAAGACGAGGAATACGCTGGCCTTGCAAATGCAATAGAAAAACCGTCCAATCCGGTACAGACGCAATCTTTTTCATTTATATGAAACGGAATGGCTGACCCACAGCGGATCACTCACCTTTGGCAGGCCGCGGCCCAAGCCGTGCACTGGACGGATTTTCTGAACCGTATCCTGGCTGCGCCCGCAGGGCCGGCGGGCGTGCTCGTCGCCAGGCTGGAGCGGGATAGTCGTGTGCTGGAGCTGGAGGCTGGTGCCGGCCAGGACCAGGTCCGTCGCCTCACGCCGACGGAAACGGCCTGGGCGCGGCTCATCGGCCTGACGGCAGCGGCCCGACCCTGGCTGGGGCAGGCCCAGGCACTGGCCCGGCGTGTACCCGGGCTGGTACCCGGGGACTGGCGCACGCCCGTGGCCCTCATGGGTCTGGCGGAAGGCGATTGCACGGGGCTCGTGCTGGTGACGGGGCACCACGCCGGTCTGGCCGGCCTGGCCCGGGATCTGGCCCCGCCCTGTGCCGCGTTCCTGGCGCGGCAAATGCGCTGGCGCACCCTCGCCAGCGCGCGCGAGGCGGCGGAGGCGGAACGTCGTGCCCTGTTGTTGCGCCTCAAGCGCGGCGGTCTGGGGGATAGCATCGTTGGCGCGGACACGGGTCTGCGCGAGGTCATGGAGGCCGTGGCCCGGGTGGCGCCCGCCGATACCCCGGTGCTCATCCTGGGGGAGACGGGCACGGGCAAGGAGGTGGTGGCGCGGGCGCTGCATACCCATTCACGGCGCACGCACGGCCCCTTTCTGCGGGTGAACTGTGGCGCCATTCCGCCGGAACTCATCGATTCGGAGCTCTTCGGCCACGAACGGGGCAGCTTCACCGGTGCCGTGGGTAGCCGCAAGGGCTGGTTCGAGCGGGCTGACGGCGGTACCCTGTTCCTGGACGAGGTGGGTGAGCTTCCCCCTGCGGCCCAGGTGCGCCTGTTGCGGGTGCTGCAGGATGGCAGCTTCCAGCGGGTGGGTGGCGGGCACAGCCTGAGTGTGGACGTGCGCCTGGTGGCGGCCACCAACCGGGACCTGCGGGCCGCCGTGGCGGCAGGAGAATTCCGCGAGGACCTGTGGTTCCGCATTGCCGTGTTTCCCATTCCGCTGCCGCCCCTGCGCGCGCGCGCGGGGGACATCCCCGCCCTGGCAGCCCATTTCAGCCTGCGCGCGGCCGAACGCCTGGGCCTGCCGCCGCGCATGCCGGATGCCGCGGATCTGGGTCTGCTCACGGCCTATCCCTGGCCCGGCAATGTGCGGGAACTGGCCTCGGTCATCGAGCGGGCTGCCATCCTGGGCAATGGTCAGCGTCTGGAAGTGGCCCGTTCCCTGGGGGTCTATCCCGGCCCCACGGCGACCGCCATGCCCCCGCCAAGCACGCAGGTTCCAGCCAGCGGCGAAGCAGATGCGTCTTTCCGGCAGCCAACCCCGGCCAGTCTGGAAGAGCACACCCGCGCCCACATCGAAGCCGCCCTGGGCCGCTGTCATGGTCGGGTGGAGGGTCCCTTCGGCGCTGCCCGCCTGTTGCGGCTCAACCCCAATACCCTGCGCTCGAAGATGCGTCGCCTGGGCATCGAGGCTCGGGATTTTCGCCAATCCCGGACGGGATGCTGATGCGGTGGGATGGATGCTCCGATCCGGCGGCGAGTGCGGCAGCTCCACACGCGCGCCGATGGGCGCGCAAATGGAAGCGCGAGGGGTCCATTGCATCCATGAGGTCGTCTTCCAGGGGCAGGGGGTCGCCGTGCAGCCGACTGGCCAGGGCCTCGGCCGCCAGACCGGCCCACACCAGGCCCCGGGAGCCCAGGCCCAGCAGACCATACAGGTACGCCTGACGTGGCATGTCGCGCAGCCGCATGTCACGGGTCAGGGTGACTTGCGTGTCCGGCAGGGCACCCACCAGGGGCAGGCGGTCCGGGGTGACGGCGCGAAAGCCCACCCGGCCCCCCAGCGTCCCCGCATCCAGCCCCTGTTCCGCACCGGGCAGGAGACGTGCCAGACGGTGCAGGTTGCCGGCGTGCTCGTCCAGGCGCAGTTCCCTGCCCGAGTCCTGCGCATATGAGGCCCCCAGGCAGTGCAGGCCGTCCAGGGCCGGGGTGAGGTAACCCTCGCGGCACAGGGCGTGCCGCAAGGCGGGCAGGCGCCCCGCCGGCACGTGACTCACTTGGCCCCGCACGGCCTGGATGGGCAGGCCCCGGGCCTGGGTCAGCCGAACGGCCCAGGCGCCGCTGGCCAGGATGGCCAGCGGCGCCTGGGCGATGGTCTGCCCGTTCCCGTCCAGGGCCTGCCAGGTCACGCCTGTCCATGCCAGGCGGGCCACCATCCGGCCCCGGTGCAGGCGCAGCCCATCCCCTGCGGCGGCGGCCAGGGCCTGGCACACATCCCGGGGCGAGACCCAGCCCCCCTGGGGGAACCACCAGCCACCGAAGGGCATGGGGTGGCCCAGCCGCGTGCTGGCTGCGTCCCGTTCCAGGAATTGCACATAGTCCTCGGCATAGGCTGCCGCCAGCCGCCGCTGCAGGCATTCATGGGGCGCGTCGCGGGCAATCTGCAAGACCCCGTCCAGGCCGCGGCGGCAGGTAAACCCTGCCGCCTCCAGGTCCGCCCAGAGGCGCCGGGTGTAGAGAAAACAGGCCCGGCTCAGGCGGGAAGCCAGGTTGTCATCCCTGGAAAGGAGGGGACGCACGATGCCCGCCAGGTTGCCCGAACCCTCGCCGGCCAGATGCGGATGGCCTTCCACCAGATCCACCTGCCAGCCGCGTGCCGTCAGGCGTTGGCACAGGGCCGTGCCGGCGATGCCGCCGCCCAGGATGAGGGCATGCCGGGTGGTCGGGGCATGAGGCGTGGCGCAGGGGGCAAGGGGAGAGAGAGAGCCGGTGAGCATGTCCCGCTTGTGCGCGTAGCCGGGGCGTCTGGCAATGTCAAAGCCGACATGGGTGAGGGTGTCCCGCACGCCGCGGGCCACGCACCAGGTAGCCAGGGTGGCCCCCGGTGCCGCCAGCTGGGCCAGACGCCGCAGCAGGGCGGCGGACCACATGGCCGGGTTCTTCCTGGGGTCGAAACCGTCCAGATAGAAGGCATCCACCGAGGCGCGCAACCGGCCCAGGCAGGTTTCCGCCTCGCCCAGCAGGAGGGTCAGTACCAGCCGGTGGCCGACATCCTCGAATTCCAGGCGGTGAAAGCCCGGGATGAGCACGGGCCAGGCTTCCCGCAGGCGTGTCGCCAGGGCCGCGAATTCAGGCCAGCGCGCATGCAGCCGGGTCAGGTCTTCTCTGCGGAAGGGGTGTTTTTCCACCGCCAGATAATGCAGGGTGGAGGGGCGGGCCGGATCCGTGCGCCAGGCGGCCCAGGTGGCGAGGAAATTGAGACCGGTACCCAAGCCGTTTTCCAGGATGACGAAGCGCTGGCGCCCGGCCCAGCGCCGGGGCAGGTCGTTGCCGCCCAGAAACACATGCCGGGCCTGGCCGGGACCGCCGGCGGCGGCGTGGTAGATGTCCCCGTAGTCCGCCGATACGGGGGTGCCCGCCGCATCGAAGGTCAGCCGTGCAGCCAGGATGGGGGTGCGCATCAATGCAGGGTGGGGGAGGGAGGTTCGAATATGGCGGCCACCGCCCGGGCGTCGAAGCGGTAGTTCCGGTCGCATATGTCGTCGCGTACGTGGATCTCGCCATGCTCCCGCAAGATGGCGTCGCATTCCGCCCGGCCCAGGGCACGCAGCATGTTCTGGATCTTCTCCCAGTCCTCGGGGCAATGGTGCCGCACCGGCCGGGGCTCGAAGACGCGGATATCCTCATCCGGGAACAGGTGGCGCAGCAGGTCGTGCGCCTCCCGCCGCAACAATTCCTCCGGCCCCAGGCTGGCCAGCAGATGCTGGATACGGTTCCAGCCGTCCGCATCCTTGCCATCCGTCTCGGGTAGACGCTGCAGGAACAGTCCTGCGGCGCGCATCTCGCAACTGGCCAGGACCAGACGGGTGGGCTGCTGTTCCGACAGGCTCAGGTAGTGCTCGAAAATGGCGGCGATGCTCTGGCCCTGCAGGGGTACCAGGCTTTGATAGGGCCGGCGCATGCCCACCGCATCCAGCGTCAGTACGAGTTGCCCCTGGCCCAGCAGTTCCGGGGCACGGGTGGGCAGATCAGCCGCATGCCAGCGTGCCATGCCGCGCATGCGCAGTTGCGCGTCACAGTCCAGCACCAGCAGGTCGATGGCTCCGGGCTGTTCCGGGTTCCCCTTCAGCTGGAAGGTCATGCGCCCGGGCTGCTTCAGGTTGGCGCAGATGAGCGCGGAGACCGCGCTCATCTCTCCCAGCAGCCGGGTCACGGGTGCCGGGTAGCCACGCCCCCGGGTCAGGCCGGCCCAGGTCTGGTCCAGGCTCACCCAGGCCCCGCGCAAGTCCAGGTGTTCGAAGAGGAAGGCAATGACACAGTCGCGACCGTAATCCATGGTGCTGAAAACCCGTTGAAAGCCCGATTCTAAGCCCATGGCGAAGCAGACCGGCCTCGTCCCGGGCATCGCGGATGGCACGGGCGTCGTCCGGCAAGATTCCTCAGCGCGTTCGGAACGACAGCGGCAGGGTTCGTCGATTTGGCCACAACCCGCATGCCCATCCATGGCCTGTCCTGGGTTGCCACGAAATCGCGGCTGCTCTCCTGACGTTTCGACCCCATGACCCGGTGCTTCGAGGCCACGTCCGGTCATTTCGGCCTGAGGCCCGGCGCTTCGAGGTCATGACCTGTCATTTCGACCAACGGGAGAAATCCACGCCAGGCGTGGAGGAGAACACCTTCGTGTTGCACCGCCCGCCGGCAACCTGTCGCCTCGATCGGCAGGGCTGTCTTGATTTGGCCAGCGCGTCGTGCTCATTGCCAGTCGTGGGCATGCCAATGCCGATGTTCCACGGCACCATGACGATGCTTGTGCACATGCGCCAGGTTGGCGGCCAGCAACAGGTCCAGATTGCCCAGCAGGCCTTCGATGGGCCCGTCGTGCAGGAGGCGGTGATTTTCTCCCAGAACCAGGGCCCTCCGACCCAGTTCCGGAGCCAGGCTCAGGTTGTGGGTGGTGGTGATGGTGGTGATCCGCAGGCCTGCGAGGAAATCCACCAGCCAGCCCGTGGAGCGGGGGTCCAGGGCGGAGGTGGGTTCGTCCAGGAGCAGCAGCCGGGGTTCCACCGCCAGCAGGGCCGCCAGGCAGACCTTCTGCTTCTCGCCCCCGGACAGGCTGAAAGGGGGCTTGTGCAGATGGGCCGCCACGCCCACGGTCTGCGCCCAGTGTCGCACCCGCTCCTCGACATCCGGCATGCGCAGCTGACGGGGGCCAAAGGCGATCTCGTCGAACACCGTGGGGTTGAAGAGCATGGCGTCCGGGTTCTGAAAGAGCAGGACCACCTCCCGGCGGAAGCGAAGGTTCAGGCCGCGCTCCCGCAGGCGCTTGGGGCTGATATCTTCTCCCTGGTAGCGGTAGCTGCCGTGGGTGGGGGTCAGCAGGCCATCGAGGATCTTCAGGAGGGTGGACTTGCCGCTGCCATTGGTGCCCAGCAGCACCACCCTTTCCCCGGCGCTCACCCGCAGACTCACGCTTTCAAGGGCCAGGTTGCCGTTGAAACGATGGTCGACGTCGCGCAGCTCAAGCATCGAAGAAGCCACGGGAACGCAGGGCCAGAGCGGTCTGGTGGGCGCCGGCCAGGCCCTTGTCCAGCAGCCAGGCGGCGGCGGCGGCGCTGGCCCGGTAGCGGTCCCGCAGGCTGGGGCGGATGGGGGTGCGGCTTACCAGGGCCAGACGGAAATCCTCGTGCACCTGTTTGAGGGCCAGGGCCTGGCTGTAGGCCAGCACCAGCAGCCAGGTGAGGGTGCGGGAAAAGCCCAGGGCCTGGAACAGATTGACCCGGGCGATGAACAGAAAGGTGAGGCAGGTGAGGGTGAGCACCCGCAGGTTGATGAGGATCAGGGTATCCCAGGGGGAGATGTGCCGCAGCAGGGCCAACAGTACATAACCCAGGCTCACCGTCAGATTGAAGAGCAGCACTACCCGCAGGGTGCGCAGCAGGATGCGGGTGATCTGCCGTCCTGCCAGTATCAGCACCAGGAGCAGGCCCAGGGCAAGGTGACGTGGCTCATGCACCAGGGTGGCGGTGAGGATGGCGCCTGCATAGGCCAGCAGCAAGGCCTGGTGATGGTTGGCGCGGTGCATCAAGTAGCGTGCCGCTGGCGCAGGCGGGTCAGGTAGCGGTAGCCCAGCCAGGTGAGGATGCCTTCCCCCACACCCACCAGCGCGTGGGGCATGAGCAGGGCGGGCAGGGTGACGCGCAGCCCGAAGGGGAAGAACAGGGGTTTGCCCGCGGCGTCCTGGGCGATGACGGGCTGCAAGCCCAGGACCAGGGCCACCGCCAGGGCCGGCAGGACCACGGAGACCCATCCCGCCAGCCACAGGGCGGCGCCTTCGTGCAGGGGCCGCAGCAGCCGCCAGGTGATGCGGGCCGAGAGGCTGCCCAGGAAACCCATGGCCAGGGCGTTCACCGCCAGGGCGGTGATGCCGCCATCCCCAAACAGCAGGGCCTGCATGGCCAGCACCATGGAGACGGCCAGAAAGGCCATCCAGACGCCCAGACTCACCGCCAGCAGGGCGATGCCCGCCGCATGTGCCGTGGTGCCTCCGGGCAGGGGGAGGGCCACCATCATGAGCACGAAGGACAGGGCCGTGAGCACGGCCACGTATGGCAGGGTGGCTTCGTCCAGCCTGGCGCGCAGGCGGTGCATGCCCATCCACCACAGGCCGGCGCAGAGGGCGTAGGCCGGCAGATAGGTCTGCGGGGAGATGAAGCCGTCCGGGATGTGCATGCCCGGCTCAGAACAGGGCGGAGAAGGTGGTGATGAAGCGATAGCGCTCCCGGCCTTCGGCGCCCTGCTGCAGGGATTTCTCGTTCAGGTCGATCCAGATGGGTTTCTTCAGGGCCAGGCCCAGGCTCATGTTGTCCTTGTACAGGCGGGTGCCCAGCACGCCGTAGAGGATGTCCCCCCCGGTGCCCGGGGCGGGGATGCCATCCTCCACGTCCCGTCCCAGGCGCAGGAAGTTGAGCTCCAGGTTGCCGTCCACGCGGAACCTGCCTTCAGCGCGGGTCACCAGACGATAGGACAGGGCGGTATTGAACCGGGTCTCGGTACCGAACCTGACCCGGATGCCCGTGGGGTTCCCTCCCACAGGGTCGTTGTCGTAATGGTATTGGCGGAAGCGGATCTGGCCGGCTTCAAAGACCAGGGTGGCCTTGTCCGTCATCTGCCTGGTCGCCGTCACGCCGTAGCTGAAGCTGGGTTTGCCGAATCCCAGGGACATGCCCGGGTCGATACTGCCATCGGACAGGCGGTGGTTGGCATTACCCGTGGGCAGGGAGAGACCGCCGTAGAGGGTGAAATGCCAGTCCTGCATGTCGTCCAGACTCTCGCTGGCGGGTACCAGCAAGAATCCGTCGTCGTACTTGAAACCCATCACGCCCACGAGCGATACGTCCGTGAAGCCCTTGGACCTGTAGCCCCCGGGGGTGTCCTGCTTGACGTTGTAGGGCTGGAACACATAGGCCGACAGCCAGGGTCTGAAGCCGTAGCCCAGACCCAGCATCCAGTACTGGTTGTAATCGTTTTCGGGTGGCGTCAGGATGCCGCGCCTGGATTTCGCGTGGTCCAACTTGAGATAGGCCAGCCACTGACCCTCCGGCAGGGTGGCGGAGCTGGAGGTTTCCACCGGTGCACCGGGCCCTTCCAGGGCGGCGGCGCCCAGGGAGGCCACACCGTGGTGGGCGCACGCCTGCGTGGTTACGAGGGCGAGGGATAGGGTCAGGATGCGCGTGTGGGGTCTCATGGCCTTTTCCTTTTTCTGATGTAGAGGTTGAGCAAACCGAACAGACCCAGGATCAGGGCCACCCCCACCACGATGCGGGCATGGCGCTCGTAGAAGGGTTTGTCGCTGCCGCTCAGGCCGGCGGTCGCATCCGTGGTCAGTCTGAAATCCAGACCGTGACCGTCTGCAGAGAAGGTGCGGATGCGCCATTGCCCGGCCCGGTCCGGAAGAAAGGCGATGCGTCCGTGGGCATCGGTACGGCCCACCTGCACGGGCAGTTTTCCGTCCCGCGGGTAGATTTCGTAACTCTCGAAGGAAAAGGCCGTGTTGTCCGGGTAGAACAGCCTGACCACCACGGCCTGGCCGCCGGTGACGGTGTACTGCAGATCGTGCGCCTGCGCCGTGGGCACGCCGACGCTCAGGAGCAGCGCCAACGGAAGGGCCCGCATCATGGCGCGCTCTCGAATTGCAGGCTGGTGGACTGGATGAGCCGGTCCGCCCCTGGCTCCCGCAGGGGAGTTTCCAGGCTGGCCTGGATGAGCTGGACACCAGGTCGGCGCAGGCGCACGTTGATCTGACCGTTGGCATCGCTCACCCCCCTGGGCTGGCCGAAGTAGGCCACGGTCACACCGGCGGCGGGCTTGCCTCCCAGGGTGATGTCCAGGCGCAGCTTGTCGCCGACCTTCAGTTCCAGGGGGTTGCCCAGGGGAACGATTTCAAGTTCGCGCGTGAGCGGCCGAGCCAGACCGGGACCCCAGTGGTCCAGGCGTTTCACCGATTCAACGGACAGCCAGCTGTCGAGCACTGGGCCGGCCTCGTTCCTGCCCAGATTCTGCGTGCCATAGGGGGTCTTGCTCCAGTAGCCGGAAGAGGTGAGGAACCAGCTGGCGGCACAGACCCCCTTCAGGGTAACCGGGTAGGTCTGACTGGTTTCGGCCCGCATACGCTTGCCATCATGGCCAAAACAGGCGGCCTCCTTGACCTGACCGGGCTTGTAGGTCACGGTCGTGGCGCCGCCATGGCTGGAGTACAGGTGTCCGTATTGCAGGGTGTGCAGGGGTCCCTGGCGCTCCACCCACAGATCATGGGCGAGGGCGATGGGGGCAAAGACCGTGAGCGCGGCAAGCAGGCAGTGGACAGACGTGTGCGACATGGGGACTAAACAGGACCCGGGTGTCTGGAGTATAGGTCCAATCCGTATGAAATATGAAGAAAATGTATTTCTTCATATTTTAGGTGCGGTCCATGCGTCAGGCAGGAAGTCTGGGCGGTTCAGCTCTTGGGCCTGCTGTGTACGTGCGTGTGCACGGCTTCGCTGTCCACCGGGATGATGTTCATGCGCCCGTGACGCACGCCGCGCTGGGCCTGGATCTGCTCTGCGAAGTGTCGGACGCTGGCGGTGGGCCCGCGCAGAATCAGGGTTTCCAGGCAGTTGTCGTGGTCCAGGTGCACATGCATGGTGGATACCACCAGGTCGTGGTGATGGTGCTGGGCCTCGGTCAGGCGCTCGGCGAGCTGGCGTTCATGATGGTTGTAGACGTAGGACAGATTGGCGACGCAGTAGGGCGCGGCCTGACTCTCCAGCCGGCTGGCCTCCAGGGCTTGGCGGATCAGATCGCGTACCGCCTCGGAGCGGTTGGCATAGCTCTTGGAGCCGGCATAGGCGTCGAATTCACTGGCCAGCTGGTCGTCTAGGGATATGGTGAAGCGTTCCATGCGGACTCCATCCAGATGAACGGTCCAGCCCGGCACGCAAGGTGGCGGCCATCCCCGCACGCCCCGCCGCCGCGTGCGCGCCTATTCGCGGCGCAGCCGGTCGATGACGGTGCGCACCTCGTCGGTATCCCAGTCGATGGCGGTATTCACCGAATAGCGGATGCGGCCCTTGCGGTCCAGGAGGAAGGAGCTGGGGAAGGCGAACACGCGCCAGCGTGCCGAGGCGCTGCCATCCGCGTCCATGAGAACCGGGAAATCGACCGCCACCTTGTTCATGAAGGCACGGATGTGCTCGGGATCTTCCTTGAAGTTCACCGAGACGATGGCGAAATCCCGCTCATCGTAGGCGGCGGCCAGAAGATTCATGGACGGTATTTCGTGCACGCACGGCGGGCACCAGGTGGCCCAGAAGTTGACCAGCGTGACGCGTCCGCGGCTTTTCGCCAGATCGTGCGGTCTGCCGCGCGCATCCGTCAGGGCGAGGGCCGGCGCCGGGCGGGCGGGACGCTTGATGAGCCCGTAGGCGGGGGCCATGGGCAGGTCCTCGCCCAGTCGCACCGGGGACGGTCCGCGCGCGCGCGGGGTGGCGGCCAGCAGGTGGGCCACCTGCATGAGCTGGTCCGGCGCCGCCTGGATCGCGCGCAGGACCGGGGCCGGCACGGGTCCGGCCATGGCTTGCAGGCTTTCGCTCACCGGCTTTTCCACCTGCATCAGGTAGTAGTCGCGCACCTCCGGCACCAGCCAGGCATAGGCGGCGCTGCCACCCGTGCGCAGGGCGCGCAGGAGGTCGTTCAGGCGCGTGCGGTTGGTGCCGAGATCGGGCTGCATGATGGTGACCGGCAGATTGGTGGCTCCGACGATGTCGAGGAGCTCCGGCGCCTCGCCGGCCACGGGCGTGCCACGATAGAGATTGGGGAAGAACAGGACTGCCCCGGCTACCTGTGTGTTGTCTCCTCCCGCTTCCTGCCAGGCGCGCAGACCGCGTAGCGCGGGCGTGGCCATGCGGTCGCAGGCCACCAGCACGATGGGGCGTTGGCTGCCACGCGTGGCGTGCTGTATCAGGCGCGCCAGCGCTTTGCCATCGACGCCGCGGATGGCATCGGCGGTACGCTCCAAGAGCAAAGAATCCAGCAGATCCACCCGCCATACTGTCGCGCCTCGGTCCGCCAGGCGCTGTGCCAGGATGTCGGCCTGCTCACGCTCGCCATACTGGTTGAGCAGCCAGATGAACAAGGGGCCCTTGCCCTGCGTGCCCCAGGTGCGTACCTCGAGTTGATCGCCATTGCCCACGTCCAGGTTGAAGCCGGCCTGTGCGCCGGCCGCAAGGCATAGAAACAGGACTCCCAGCAGGGCGCGTGCGATGGCCATGGTCTTGAATGAATCTCGAACGGGATGAAGACTGCTTCATTCTAACGTTTCTATCCGGCGGACAGGCTGCCTGACCGGGTATGATGCAAGGCCAGTCTGGAGGCTTGCATGGATCAGCTTTGGGGTGCCGCGGCGCTGGTTGGTTTGGGCCTGGCGCCAGGTCTGCTGTTGTGGCTTTGGCAACGTGGGCACTGGCTTGCGCGCACGGCGAGCCTGGAAGCGGAGCTGGCCGGAGCACTGGCCCGGCTGGCCCAGGCGGGGCGGACCGAGGCGGATGTGCGTGCCCTGCTGGAGACGGCCGAGCGACGACTGAGCGACGCCTTCAACGCCCTGTCCGCCCAGGCCCTGAAAAGCAACAACCAGGCCTTTCTGGACCTGGCCCGGGAGAACCTGGCCGCCTTCCAGGAGAACGCCAAGGGTGAGCTGGTGGCCCGCCAGCAGGCGGTGGAGGGCCTGGTGAAGCCCCTGGCCCAGACCCTGGAGAAACTCACGGCCCAGCAGCAGGAGATGGAGAAGACCCGGGCCGGTGCCTATGCCACCCTCACGGAGCAGGTGAAGGGCCTGCTCGCCGCCCAGCAGGAACTTCGCGGCGAGACGGGGCGCTTGGTGTCCGCCCTGCGCCGCCCCGAGGTACGGGGTCGCTGGGGCGAGGTGCAGCTCAGAAGGGTGGTGGAGATGGCTGGCATGCAGGATCACTGCGACTTCTTCGAGCAGGAGGCCACGGAGGACCGGCGCCGGCCCGACATGGTGGTGCGTCTGCCCGGTGGCAAGAGTGTGGTGCTGGATTCCAAGGCTCCGGTGTCCGCCTACCTGGAGGCGGCGGAGGCGGATCATGAGGAGGCGCGACACAAGGCCCTGGCCCGCTTTACCCAGCACGTGCGCACCCACGTGCAGCAGCTGGCGGCCAAGACCTACTGGGACCAGTTCCAGCCGGCGCCCGAGTTCGTGGTGCTGTTCCTGCCCGGCGAGGCCTTCTTCAGTGCCGCCCTCCAGGAGGACCCGGAGCTCATCGAATTCGCTAGCGAGAAGAAGGTGATCCTGGCCACCCCCACCATCCTGCTGGCCCTGCTCAAGGCCGTGTACTACGGCTGGCGCCAGGAGGCCCTGGCGGACAACGCCCGCCGGATCTCGGCCCTGGGCAAGGAACTCCACGAGCGCCTGGCGTTGCTGGCTGGCCACTGGACCAGCGTGGGCAAGAACCTGGGCCAGGCCACCGAGGCCTACAACAAGGCCGTGGCCTCCCTGGAGTCCCGGGTGCTGGTCACCGCCCGCAAGTTCCGGGACCTCCAGGCCGCCGATGCCGACAAGGCGCTGAACCAGCCCCCCTTGGTGGAGGCGGTGCCCAGGCTGCCCGCCGACGCCGCGGACTGAAGGATCGGTCTTGGGCTCTGCCTGGATGCTGGTGGCCGGCCTGTGCTTCGCCCTCATGAGCGGGGTGGTGAAGCGCTCCGCCCATTGGTTCTCGGGCGAGGAACTGGTGTTCTACCGTTCGGTATTCGCCTTCGTGCTCATCGCCGTGCCCCTGCTGTGGAGACATCGCCGGGCGGGGCCGCGGATGCTGACGGGGGAGCACCTGGGCCTGCACCTGCGCCGGGGCCTGGTGGGTTTCCTGGCCCTGGCCACCTTCTTTCATGCCCTGGTGCATCTGCCCATGTCGCTGGCCGTGACGCTCAACTACTCCTCTCCCTTGTTTCTGGCCCTGATGATGCCCTGGCAGCTGCAGGAACGGCCCGTGCCGACCCAGTATGCCGCCGTGGCCCTGGGGTTTCTGGGTGTGACCCTGCTGCTGCACCCCTGGGACGCGCCTCCTGGCGACCTGGGTGCGGGGCTCATCGGCCTGTTCTCCGGGGTGATGGCGGCCCTTGCCTATGTGAATGTGCGTAGGCTGGGGCGCCTGAGGGAGCCCGAGTGGCGCACGGTGTTCTGGTTTTCCGCCGTGTGCGTGGTGGGGGCGGGTGGGCTGGCCAGCATCACCGGCTGGCATGCCCTGCGCCCGGAGAACCTGCCCTGGCTGATGCTGCTGGGCCTGCTGGCCACCCTGGGCCAGCTGGCCATGACCCGGGCCTACCGCACCGGACACACCGCCCTGGTAGCCAGCTTCGCCTTCAGCACGGTGTTGTTTTCCGCCTTTCTGGAAATCCTGCTTTTCGATGAGAATATGCCCAGGACGGCCTGGGCCGGTATGGCCGTGACCGTGCTGGCGGGGCTCTGGGCGGCCCTGCATACGGCAGGCAGGCGCCCGGGGTTCGCCTGATGACCTGGAGGGCGAGGATACGCAGGCGTGTAGACCGGGGGTGGCGTTTGCGCTGTGGAGGATCACGATGATCACGATCAAGACGGAAGACAGGCTGGTCAGCGTGGCCATCCTGGGGGAGTTCACCCTGGCGGACTACCAGGATTTCGAGCAGCACGTGTTGCACAACCTGCGGTTCCAGGGTGGCGTATATCTGCTCATGGACCTGCGCGACATGCTGCGCTACACCCTGGACGTGGCCTGGGAGGGTATCCGCTTCTCACGCGATCACCGCTACGACTTCCGCAGGATCGCCGTGGTGACCAGCGACCAGTGGCTGGTGTGGCTGGCCTGGCTGAACCAGCTCATCGTGGATGGCGAGGTGCGGGTGTTCGACGACGCTGGCCTGGCCCTGGAGTGGCTGCGGCAGGAGGTTTGAGGGCAGGGGATGCGGTGGCTGGAATCGGCGCCGTCCGGCGCGACCCTGTCAGACCTCCACGATCGTGAAGTCGTGAGTCATCTGCGCCGTCCTGCCCAGCATGATGCTGGCGGAGCAGTACTTTTCCGCCGACAGCCGGATGGCCCGCTCCACCATCTCCGGCTTCAGGCCCCGGCCCTTGACGGTGAAGTGCATGTGGATTTTCGTGAAGACCTTGGGATGGTCCTGCGCCCGCTCGGCCTCGATGGCCACCTCGCAGTCCAGCACGTCCTGGCGGCCTTTCCGCAGGATCATGATCACGTCCACCGAGGTGCAGCCGCCGGCCCCCATGAGCAGCATCTCCATGGGCCGGGGCCCAAGGTTCCTGCCACCGATGTCCGGGGTGCCGTCCATGACCACGGCGTGGCCGCTGCCGGATTCGGCCATGAAGCAGACGCCTTCTATCCATTTGACGCGGGTTTTCATTTCGCCCTTCCTTTCATGCGTGCAATCAATCGCGCAGCCGGTACCACAGCAGTCCGATCCACTCGTGGGTGGCCAGATAGCTGTTCAGCAACGCCGACGCGCTGGGGATGAAATCGAAAAATTCCAGATCGCCATCCATGCGGTAGCCGGTACCTGCGGGGATGACGGTGAGGCCGGCCCGGCGGAACTCCGGCGCCGCCCTGGCCAGGTGCCAGGCGTGGGTCACCAGGTAGATGCGCCGGATGCCCGCCTTGCCCAGGATGTCCGCAGTGAAGAGGGCATTTTCGCGGGTGTTGCGGGCGCGCTTCTCCAGCCAGCGCACCGGCACGCCGTATTCATTGCGCAGCACGACGGCCATGATCTGCGCTTCGGATACCGTCTCGCCTCCGGGTGCGCCACCGGTCACCAGGACGGGTTTGCGGAATTCCCGGGCCAGGCGGGCACCATAGCGCAACCGTTCCTGGGTGTAGGGGTTGACGGTGTCGCCGCCGTATTCCACGGAATTCCGGCTGCGCCCGCCACCCAGAATGACGATGGCCCCGGCATCCCGGCTGTGCAGGGCGTGGGGCGCGGGGGACAGGCTGTCCAGAAAGAGGCGGGCGGCGATGGGCGTGGACAGCAGCCATAGGGCCGACAGGCTGAGCATCAGCAGGCCCCTGCCCAGGCGCGGCCGGCTGGGCAGCAGCAGCAGGCCCGCGCCTCCCACGATCAGCAGGCTCAGGGGGGGCAGCAGCAGGGCGGCTATGAGGTTGGTGAGCAGCCAGGACAGGGTCATGCCGGAATTATCATGGGGAGACGCCCGCTGGACCAAGGCCGGTTTGACGTGGCTGCGCCCAGCCAATAAAATCTCGCGCTTTCCGCAGTCTTCCCGATTTGGAACACGACATGAAAACCTTCTCCGCCAAGCCCCACGAGGTGCAGCACGGCTGGTACGTGGTGGACGGTACCGACAAGGTGCTGGGCCGTCTGGCCTCCGAGATCGCCCGCCGCCTGCGCGGCAAGCACAAGGCCATCTACACCCCGCACGTGGATACCGGCGATTTCATCGTCGTGGTGAACGCGGACAAGATCCGCGTGACCGGCAACAAGGATCTGGACAAGAAGTATTACCGCCACTCCGGCTTCCCCGGTGGCATCTACGAAACCAGTTTCGGCACCATGCAGGCACGTTTTCCGGGGCGCGCCCTGGAAAAGGCCGTGAAGGGCATGTTGCCCAGGGGTCCCCTGGGCTATGCCATGATCAAGAAGCTGAAGGTCTATGCCGGCGATACCCATCCCCACGTCGCACAGCAGCCCAAGCCCCTGGAAATCTGAGGAATCTCCATGATCGGTAACTACTACTACGGCACCGGCCGCCGCAAGAGCTCCGTGGCGCGTGTCTTTCTCAAGACCGGCTCCGGCAACATCGTCGTCAACGGACGGCCGGTGGACGAATACTTCGCGCGAGAAACCGGCCGCATGATCGTGCGCCAGCCCCTGGTCCTGACCGATCGCGTGAGCAGCTTCGACATCATGGTGAACGTGAACGGCGGTGGCGAATCCGGTCAGGCCGGTGCCGTGCGCCACGGCATTACCCGTGCGCTCATCGAGTACGATGCAGCCCTGAAGGGCGATCTGAAGCGTGCCGGTCTGGTGACGCGGGATGCCCGCGAGGTGGAGCGCAAGAAGGTCGGCCTGCACAAGGCGCGCCGTCGCAAGCAGTTCTCCAAGCGCTGATCCATCGCCCGGAGGCGGGCCAATGCCGCGAAAGAGCCGCCTCCGGGCGGCTTTTTTCCGTCAGGTACGAATTTCTTCAGGAGTCTCGGCATGATCAAGGTCGGCATCGTCGGCGGTACGGGCTACACGGGTGTGGAGTTGCTGCGCATCCTGTGCCAGCACCCCGAGGTGGAGCTCATCGCCATCACCTCCCGCAAGGAAGCCGGCATGCCGGTTGCGGACATGTTCCCCTCCCTGCGCAGGCGGGTGCACCTGGCCTTCTCCACTCCGGAGGATGCGGCCCTGAAGGACTGTGACGTGGTGTTCTTCGCCACTCCCAACGGCGTGGCCATGCGGCAAACCCGGGAGCTGCTGGACGCCGGCGTGAAGGTCATCGATCTGGCTGCCGACTTCCGCATTGCCGACATCGCCGAGTGGACCGAGTGGTACGGCATGGAACATGCCTGCCCCGATCTGGTGAAGGAGGCGGTCTATGGCCTGCCGGAAATCAACCGCGCACAGGTGAAGGGTGCCCGTCTCATCGCCAATCCGGGCTGCTATCCCACCGCCGTGCAACTGGGTTTTCTGCCTCTGGTGGAGGCCGGGGTGATCGACACTTCCTGGATGGTGGCGGACTGCAAGTCCGGTGTGTCCGGCGCCGGACGCAAGGTGGAGGTGAGCACCCTGTTCGCCGAGGCTTCGGACACCTTCAAGGCCTATGCCGTGCCGGGCCATCGTCATTGGCCGGAGATCCGCCAGGGCCTCAATCGCATGGCGGGTTTCAGTGGGGACGAGAGCGTAGGACTGACCTTCGTGCCCCACCTCACCCCCCTGATCCGGGGCATCCATGCCACTCTGTATTGCAGGCTGCGCCAGGACGTGGATGTGCAGGCCCTGTATGAGGCACGCTACGCGCACGAGTATTTCGTCGATGTGCTACCCGCCAAATCCCACCCGGAAACCCGTGGTGTGCGCGCCTCCAACCTGTGCCGCATCGCCGTGCACCGGCCCCGGGGAGGGGATACCGTGGTGGTGCTGTCGGTCATCGACAATCTGGTGAAGGGGGCGGCAGGCCAGGCGGTGCAGAACATGAACCTCCTGTTCGGTCTTGCGGAAAACCTGGGACTGACCCAGTTGCCCGTCTCACCCTGAGACGGGCCTGGCCAGGGGGCTGCGCGCACGAGGGGCTTTTTCATTGACGCGCGGCTTGTGCATGCGCAAAATGCACCCACTTATGCGCCAGGTTTGCCTTGCACGCGACGGGCGTATGCCTGCGACGCATAGCCTCTTCTACAGGAGAAGTCCATGAACGCCACAACCGAAATGTCTCCCTTCACCTTTACCGACAGTGCTGCCAACAAGGTCAAGGCCCTGATCGACGAGGAGGGCAATCCCGAGCTGAAGCTGCGCGTGTTCGTCACCGGCGGCGGCTGCTCCGGCTTCCAGTACGGCTTCACCTTCGACGAGGTGCAAAACGATGACGACATGGTCATGGAAAAGAACGGCGTGACCCTGCTCATCGATTCCATGAGCATGCAGTACATGCTGGGTGCCGAGATCGATTACACCGAGGGCCTGGAAGGCGCCCAGTTCGTGATCAAGAACCCCACGGCCCAGTCCACCTGCGGCTGCGGTTCCTCCTTTTCGACCTGAACCGGCTCAGTCCGGACGAGGCGGCCCGGGCCGCCTTTGTTTTTTGCCGGATTGCCTATGCCGGCCGCTGTCATCGGTACCATGTCATGAAACGGAAGAGCGTCGCCTGCCCCACCTGCGGCAAGGATGTGGTGTGGGGCGTGGACAATCCTTGGCGTCCGTTCTGTTCCGAGCGTTGCAGGCTCCTCGACCTGGGGGAATGGGCCAGCGGAAACTACAAGGTGCCCGCCGAGGGACCGGACGACTTCGAGGATCCGGAGCCTCGTGGCTGAAGCCCCGCCGGGGGTTTACCGCGTCAGGGTCTGCACCCCATCGCGGGTGCCCATGAGAAATATGTCGGCGCTGCGCCGCGCGAACAGGCCCACGGTCACCACGCCCACGAGCTGATTGATTTCCGTCTCCAGGGCCACCGGGTCCAGGATGTTCAAGCCGTGCACGTCCAGGATGACGTTGCCGTTGTCGGTGGTGAACCCGGTGCGCAGCACCGGGTTGCCGCCCAGCTTCACCAGTTGCCGTGCCACATAGGAACGGGCCATGGGGATGACTTCCACCGGCAGGGGGAACTTGCCCAGCACGTCCACCAGCTTGCTCTCGTCGGCGATGCAGACGAACCTCCTGGCGCAGGCGGCCACGATCTTTTCCCGCGTCAGGGCGCCGCCGCCGCCCTTGATCATGGCCATGTGGCGCGTGATCTCGTCCGCGCCGTCCACATATACCGCCATCTCTCCCACCTCGTTCAGGTCCAGCACCGGGATGCCGTGCCTCTTCAGGCGCTCGGCGGTAGCCACGGAGGAGGCCACGGCGCCGTCGATGCGGCCCTTGATGCCGGCCAGGGCATCGATGAAGAAGTTGGCCGTGGAACCGGTGCCCACGCCGATGATGCCGGCGGGTACATGATCCAGGGCCGCGCGGGCCGTGGCCTGCTTCATTTCGTCTTGCGTCGGCATGCTGGTTTTCTCTTTGTCGTTTCTGGCAAACCCCATGAGAATAGCGGCCTTCTCCCGCCGCATCAAACCGCAACGCGATGACCGACTATCTTGAGCGCATCCTCCTGGCCCGGGTCTATGACGTGGCCCATGAAACCCCTCTGGACGATGCCGTGAACCTTTCCCGCCGTCTGGGCAATCGGGTCCTGCTCAAGCGGGAGGACATGCAGCCCGTGTTCTCCTTCAAGCTGCGCGGGGCGTACAACAAGATGGCCGGGCTCAGCAAGGCCCGGCTCAGGCGTGGTGTGGTGGCGGCCAGCGCCGGCAACCACGCCCAGGGCGTGGCCCTGGCCGCCCAGGTGCTGGATTGCCGGGCCACCATAGTCATGCCGGCCACCACGCCCCGGATCAAGGTGGACGCAGTGAGCAAGCGCGGTGCGGATGTGGTGCTGTTCGGCGACGCCTACGATGATGCCTACCAACATGCCCGCGGTCTGGCCAAGGCGTCCAAGATGACCTTCGTTCACCCCTATGACGACCCGGAGGTCATCGCTGGCCAGGGCACCATCGGCATGGAACTCGTGCGTCAGGCAAGGGGCTCTCTCGATGCCGTGTTCGTGCCCGTGGGGGGCGGCGGACTCATCTCCGGCATCGCTGTCTATCTCAAGCGCCTGCGGCCCGGGATCAAGGTCATCGGCGTGGAGTCGGAAGAGGCCGACGCCATGGCCCGCTCCCTGTGCAAGAAGGAGCGCATCGTGCTGCCCCAGGTGGGCATCTTCGCCGACGGCGTGGCGGTGAGGCAGGTGGGGGAGGAGACCTTCCGCCTGTGCCGACAATATGTGGATGAGGTCATCCGTGTCAGCAATGACGCCATCTGCGCCGCCATCAAGGATGTGTTCGAGGATACCCGCTCCATCCTGGAGCCTGCCGGCGCCTTGGGAGTGGCGGGCCTGAAGGTGTGGGTCGAGCGGGAAAAGGCCAAGAATCGCAGCCTGGTGGCTATCGCCTCCGGCGCCAACATGAACTTCGATCGCCTGCGCTTCGTGGCGGAACGGGCGGAACTGGGGGAGAAGCGGGAAGCCGTGCTGGCCGTATCCATCCCGGAAAGGCCGGGCAGTTTCAAGAAGTTCTGCTCACTGATCGGTGGCCGGGTCATCACCGAGTTCAACTATCGCTATGACGATCCCGACGTGGCCCATGTCTACGTGGGCATACAGGTGCAGGACCGGCCCGAGGTGGACAGGCTCGTCCAGGCCCTGACCAGGCAGGAGCTGCCGGTGCTGGATCTGTCCGACAACGAGATGGCCAAGCTGCATATCCGCCACCTGGTCGGCGGGCGGGCGCGCCAGGTGGAAAACGAGGTGCTCTACCGCTTCGAGTTTCCCGAACGTCCCGGCGCCCTGATGAAATTTCTCAACAGCATGAGCCATGCCTGGAACATCAGCCTGTTCCACTACCGCAACCATGGCGCCGACTACGGCCGGGTTCTGGTAGGCATCCAGGTCCCGCCACAGGACGAGGCCGCGTTCCGGGGATTCCTCGACGGCCTGGGCTATCGCTACATCAACGAAAGCCGCAATCCGGCCTACAGGCTGTTTCTGGCCTGAGCCCCGGGGTTTCGGCCAGCATGCTGGCCGTCATTTCCGGCGCAGCAGGGCATCTTGCGGACGGCGCGCCTTCGCCGCGGCGATCCCGCGATCCACGCCTGCCCGCCAGGACTGGATCGGCAGCGTCGTGCGGTCCACCACCCGGCGCAGCACGAAGCTGGAATGTACGCCGGTCACACCCGGGATGCGGGTGATGCGTTGCAGCAACAGTTCCTGGTAGGCCTCCATATCCCGTACCAGCACCTTGAGCTGATAGTCGGCGGCCTGGCCGGTGATGAGCAGGCATTCCAGGATTTCCGGAATATCGGCGAGGGCAGCCTCGAAGCCGGCGAAGCGCTCCGGCGTGTGCTGGTCCATGGAGATATGGATTAGCGCCATCAGGCTCAGGCCCAGGGCCTTGGCGTCCACCAGGGCGCGATAGCCGGCGATGACGCCCGACTCCTCCAGGGCACGCACCCGGCGCAGGCAGGGGGAGGGCGACAGGCCGATGCGGTCGGCCAGTTCCTGGTTGGTGAGGCGACCGTTCTCCTGCAGCAGAGCGAGGATCTGGCGGTCATGGCGGTCGAGTTGCATTGAATTGCTCATTATTTGGTTATATAGGCATTAATGACATCTATTATATAGATAATTGGCATTATATTCCAAACAATGCCTTTATACCGCACATATTCGCAATCATTCACCCCACCGCCACGGCTAAGCTATCGCCATTGAAATCGCCGTTTCCCGGAGGCCAGAAATGATGCAAGACCCCGCCCGCAAGTACCGCCCCTTCCCGGCCGTCGGCCTCGCCGACCGCCAGTGGCCCAACCGGGTCATCACCGCGCCGCCCATCTGGATGAGCACCGATCTGCGCGACGGCAACCAGGCCTTGTTCGAGCCCATGGACGTCGGGCGCAAGATGCGCCTGTTCCGCAGCCTCTGCGCCATCGGCTTCAAGGAAATCGAGGTGGCCTTCCCCTCCGCCTCCCAGACCGATTTCGACTTCGTGCGCGAGCTGATCGAAGGTGGCCACATTCCTCCAGACGTCACCATCGAGGTGCTCACCCAGGCGCGGGAGCACCTCATCCGCCGCACCATGGAATCCCTGCACGGCGCACGGCGGGCCATCGTCCACGTGTACAACGCCACGGCCCCCACCTTCCGCGACGTGGTGTTCGGCATGAGCCGGTCCGAGGTGATCGACATGGCGGTGCAGTCTGTGCGTTTGATCCGCGAGCTGGCCGCCGGGCAGCCGGAGACCGAATGGGTGCTGGAATACAGCCCCGAGGCCTTTACTGCCACCGAACCGGATTTCGCCAGGGACATCTGCGACGCCGTCACCGCCGAGTGGGGTGCAACACCGGCAAACAAGGTGATCCTCAACCTGCCCGCCACGGTGGAGGTGGCCACGCCCAACGTCTATGCCGACCAGATCGAGTGGATGCACCGCAACCTTGCACGCCGCGACAGCATCCTCCTCAGCGTGCATCCTCACAACGACCGGGGTACGGCGGTGGCCGCGGCCGAACTCGCGATCCTGGCCGGGGCCGACCGGGTGGAAGGCTGCCTGTTCGGCAACGGCGAGCGTACCGGCAACGTGGACATCGTCACCCTGGCCCTGAATCTCTACACCCAGGGCATCCACCCGGGTCTGGACTTTTCCGACATCAACACGGTGGCGCGCATCGCCGAGCAGTGCACGCGCCTGCCCATCCATCCGCGCCATCCGTACGTGGGGGACCTGGTGTTCACCGCCTTTTCCGGCTCCCACCAGGATGCCATCAAGAAGGGCTTCGCCGCGCAGCAGCCCGAGGCCGCGTGGAACGTGCCCTACCTGCCCATCGATCCGGCCGACCTGGGCCGCAGCTACGGCGCGGTGATCCGCGTCAACAGCCAGTCCGGCAAGGGCGGTGTGGCCTACCTGCTGGAGACCGAGTACGGCGTGGTCATGCCCCGCCGCCTGCAGATCGAGTTCTCCACCGAGGTGCAGCGCCACACCGACCGCCACGGTGGCGAGATGAGCGCGGCGGACATCTGGGCGCTGTTTTCCGCGACCTATCTCGAAGCGGCGGGACCGGTACGCTACGTGGAGCACCACCTGTTCGAGCACGGCGGCAGGCAGGGTATCCGCCTCGGCGTGGAGAGGGAAGGCGTCACCCACCTCCTCACCGGTGAGGGCAACGGTCCCATCGACGCTGCCGTGCATGCCTTGCGGGGAATCGGTATCGATCTCCAGGTACGGAGCTTCGAGGAGCGGTCCATGTCCAGCAGCGTGGACGGCGGCGATGCCCGGGCCTGCGCCTTCGTCGAGGTGGCCCACCCCGGCGGCGCCATGGAATGCCATGGCGTGGGCATGGACGGCAACATCGTCACCGCCTCCATCAAGGCCCTGATCAGCGCCGCCACTCGGCTCGGCATGGTGGAGGCGGTTGCCGGCAAGACGACGGGCCGGGCGGCGTGATCGAACAACGGACCCTGACCGCGCACCAGTTCGGCGCCGCCGCCGCCGCCTACCTCGCCAGCCCCGCGCATGCCCGCGGCACCGACCTGGGCCGTCTGGCTGCCCTGGCGCACGGCTCGCAGGGTCTGGCAGCACTCGACCTCGGCTGCGGCGCCGGCCACGCCGCCTACGCCCTGGCCGAGGGCGGTGCCCAGGTGACCGCCTACGACCTCGCGCCGGAGATGTTGGCGGTGGTGGAGGCGGAAGCTACCCGGCGCGGCCTGTGCAATCTGCGCACAAGGCATGGACCGGCCGAACGGCTGTCCTTCCCGGACATCAGTTTCGACCTGGTGGTGAGCCGCTATTCCGCCCACCACTGGTCCGATGTGCCCGCCGCCCTGGCGGAGGTGGCCCGGGTGCTCAAGCCCGGGGGCACGTTGATCGTCATCGACGTGGTGGCGCCGGAAACACCCCTGTTCGACACCCTTCTGCAAACCGTGGAGATCCTGCGGGACCCTTCCCACGTGCGGGATTACCGGGTGTCGGAATGGACGGCCATGCTCCGGGCCGCCGGTTTCGGCTCGTTCCAGGCGGACAGCTGGACCCTGCCTGCCGAGTTCGCCAGCTGGGTCGCCCGCATGCACACCCCAGCCCTGCGGGCGGAGGCCGTGCGCAGCGTATGGGACCAGGCGCCGGCCGAGGCCCGGGCCCATTTCCAAGTGCGGAGCGACGGTTCGTTCCTGATGGATGTGGCCTGGATGCAGGGCAGGAAAGCCCCTTGGGGCGGGGTAGCGGGGTGGGTCGGGCTTATCGCGTCATTCGCGCCCTGACCGTGGCTTCGCCAAGGCCTCCACGATGCGCGCCAGGGCGGCCAGGGCGGCCTCCGGGTCCGGATCGTACTGGGCGCGGATGATGGCCCCGTCCACCGCCACGGCCAGGGCGTCGGCCAGGGCGGGCCGGTCTTTTGTATCGGGCAGCAGGGTGGCGATGGCGGCGGTCATGTCCGCCTTGTGGCGCTGGGCGAGGTCCGTCACCTCCGGCAGGTCCCCGGCCAGTTCCCCCACGGTATTGATGAAGGCGCAGCCCCGGAAGTCCGGGTTGCGCAACCATTCCGCCAGGGCGGGGGCCAGGGCCCGGGCATCACCGCCGTGGCGCGCCAGGGCGGCCGTGAACCAGGCCATCCAATTGCGGTGGCGATGGTCCAGGAAGGCTCGCACCAGGTCGTTCTTGCTGGAAAAGTGACGATAGAAGGTGAGCTTGGCCACGCCGGATTCGGCGATCACCCTGTCCACCCCCGTCGCGCGGATGCCGTGGCGGTAGAACAGGTCGTGGGCCGTCAGCAGGATGCGCACTCGGGCCGCGGGCGTGGAGGGGTCTTCAATTTTTGCCATGGCGGGATGGTAGACAGGTCTGTCTACCATGCGTAGCCTAGAGCATAGACAGATCTGTCTACATCAATCCAAGGAGACCGACATGGAACAAAAACCTCCCCTGCCGCCCTTCACGATGGAAACCGCCAGCCAGAAGGTGCGCATGGCCGAAGACGCCTGGAACAGCCGGGACCCGGACCGCGTGGTCCTGGTCTACACGGAGGACACCCGCTGGCGCAACCGGGCCGAATTTCCTGTGGGGCGTGAGGAAGTGCGGCAGTTCCTGCAACGCAAGTGGGCCAGGGAACTGGACTACCGCCTCATCAAGGAACTGTGGGCCTGGCGGGACAACCGCATCGCCGTGCGCTTCGCCTATGAATGGCACGACGATTCGGGCCAGTGGTTCCGCGCCTATGGCAACGAGAACTGGGAGTTCAACGCACACGGCTTCATGCAGCGTCGCATCGCCAGCATCAACGACCTGCCCATCAAGGCCGAGGAGCGCAAGTTCCACTGGCCCCTTGGGCGGCGGCCGGACGACCACCCGGGGCTGAGCGACCTGGGCCTGTGAACGCCGCGGGGCCCGGCTGCGGTAGACTGGTCGGGCTCCTTCCATCCCCGCGTTCCCACCGGCGCGGTCTTGCATGTACGCCGACAACTTCACCCTCCAGGGCTACTTCCAGCGCATCGCCTACGGCGGCGAGGCGCGGGCCGACTTGGTCACGGCCACCGCCCTCATGGGCCACCATCTGCAAGCCATTCCCTTCGAGAACCCGGACATCCGTGCGGGCATGGAATGACCGCCATGCGGATCCGTTGCGCCTGGTGCGGCGCCGACCCTCTCTATCAGGCCTACCACGACAAGGAATGGGGCGTGCCCCTCCACGACGAGACGGCCCTGTTCGAATTCCTGGTGCTGGAAGGGGCCCAGGCGGGGCTGTCCTGGCTCACCATCCTGAAGAAGCGGGCGGGCTACCGCCGGGCCTTCCACGGCTTCGACGTGGAGCGGGTGGCCCGCTATGGCGAGGCGGACACGGCCCGGCTGCTGGCGGACCCGGGCATCGTGCGCAACCGCCTGAAGGTCGCCGCCGCCATCATCAACGCCCGGGCCACCTTGAAGGTGAGAGAGGAATTCGGCGGCCTGGACGCCTATTTCTGGCGCTTCGTGGACGGTCGGCCCATCCGGAACACGTGGAAGGACCTCTCCGAAATCCCCGCCCGCACGGCCCTGTCGGACGCCATCAGCAAGGACCTGCAAAAGCGGGGCTTCAAGTTCGTGGGCAGCACCATCGTCTACGCCCACATGCAGGCCACGGGCATGGTCAACGACCACACGGTGGATTGCTTCCGGTACCGGGAGTTGGCCGGCAAGTGAACGTAAACTTCACCCTTTGGAAAAGGGGGATTGAGGGGGACTCGAGGTCCGTCGCCATGGCAGCCGCCGTCAAATCCTCCCCCCTGCCCCCTTTACGAAAGGGGGGAACGGCACGGGATGCGTTACATGCCACCCTCACGCCCCATGCATCTGCGCCCGTACCCGGACCAGGCGGCCGTCCCGGTAGTCGTTGATGGCCTGCTCGATCTCCTCCCGGGTGTTCATGACGAAGGGTCCGTACTGCACGATGGGCTCGCCGATGGGCCGGCCCGCCACCAGGATGAAGCGGGCGCCGGCCCGGCCCGCCGTCAGCGCGAAGCCGTCCCCCGGCCCCAGCACCGCCAGGTGGTAGGCCGCCAGGGGCCGGTCCGCCACCGCGCCGTCGCCCTCGTAGAGGTAGGTGAAGGCGTTGTGGCCGGCCGGCACGGGCCGCTCGAAGGTCATGCCCGCCGACAGGCTCACGTCCAGGTAGAGCACGTCCGTGTTGGGGTCCCGCACGGCGCCTGCCACGCCCTTGTGTTCCCCCGCCAGCACCCGCACGCGCTCGCCCTCCGCTTCCACCTCCGGAATGCCCGCCGGCGTGAACTCCTGGTAGTCCGGGTCCGACATCTTCTGGGCCGCCGGCAGGTTGATCCACAACTGGAAGCCCCGCATCAGGCCGTCCACCTGCCGGGGCATCTCCGAGTGGATGACGCCGCTGGCGGCCTTCATCCACTGGGCGCCGCCGGCCCTGAGGTCGCCCCGGTTGCCCATGCTGTCACGGTGCTCCATGTGGCCGTCCAGCATGTAGGTGAAGGTGATGAAGCCCCGGTGGGGATGGTCGGGAAAGCCGGCGATGTAATCGTCCGGCTTGTCGCTGCCGAAATGGTCCAGCATCAGGAAAGGGTCCAAGTGTTTGAGTGCCGGGGTGCCGATGCTGCGGCGCAGGGAAACGCCCGCGCCATCGGAGGTGCCCAGGGCGGGGACGATCTGCCGAACGGGTCGGATGTTCATGTCGTGCTCCTCTCGCTCATTGCGCGGTGCCGTCAGGCGGCTTCCGCCATGGTCGGCCACTGCCTGTCCAGCAGGCGGACCAGTTGTTCTTCCGCGGCCAGGCGGGCGTCCTCGCCCCGGGTCATGCCCCGGTCGGCGGCGATCACCTCCACGTCGGTGATGCCCAGAAAGCCCAGCACGAAGCGCAGCCAGGGGGTGGCGAAATCCATCCCGCCGCCCACCGCCGTGCCCCCGGTGGCCACCAGCACGTAGGCCTTCCTGCCCGTGAGCAGGCCCTCGGGCCCGTGCTCCGTGTAGCGGAAGGTGAGCCGCGCCCGGGCGATCTGGTCGATCCAGGCTTTCAGCGCCGCCGGCACGCCGAAATTGTAGACAGGGGTGGCGATGACCAGCACGTCGGCGGCCCGCACTTCTTCCACCAGGGCGTCGGAGAAGGCCAATGCCCGGCGCTGCTCATCATGGCGCTGGGCCGGGTCGGTGAGATTGGCGGCCACCCAGCCGGCATCCACGAAGGGCAGTCCCTGGGCCAGATCGCGATGAACGATGCTGAGACCGTCCACGCGGCGGCCCAGTTCATGCACCAGGCCGTCGGCCAGGCGGCGGGTGACGGAACCGTCCCGGCGGGCGCTGGCGTCGATGCGCAGGACATTGAGGGTAGGGGTTTTGGCAGGGGTTGGGGTATGGGCTTGCATGGCTTCATCTCCGGTTGATTGCGGGTCGCCAACCAGACCGCCACACCTGGATTCCGTTCGCGCTGAGCCTGTCGAAGCCCGACGTGGACCTCTCGGCTAAACCTGCCCTTCGACAGGCTCAGGGCGAACGGTGGTGGGTAGGCTGGTTGACGGATGCGTCGCGTGACGCCCTTGAGCCCATTCTTATCGTTGCCATTACGGGGATAAAGGTCAATCATATGAACTGACTGTTCTTGATCGGAGAACCATGGACCGGCTCGCCCACATGGAAGTCTTCGTCGCCGTGGTGGAGGCCGGCGGCATCGGCGCCGCCGCCGACCGCCTGGGGTTGGCCAAGTCCGCCGTCAGCCGCCGCCTGGCGGAACTGGAGACGCGTCTGGGGGCCACCCTCATCCACCGCACCACCCGGCGCCTCAGTCTCACCGATGACGGCCGCGCCTTCTACGAGCGCTGCGTAGCCATCCTGGCGGACCTGGACGAGGCCGAGTCGGCGGTACGCCAGGCCCGGAGCGCCCTCACGGGGCGGCTCAAGGCCACCCTGCCCCAGTCCTTCGGCCTGCTGCACCTGGCGCCCCTCATCCAGGCCTTCATGGAACGTCATCCGGACCTGCGCTTCGAGCTGGACTTCAACGACCGCCAGGTAGACCTGGTGCGGGAAGGCTTCGACCTGGCCATCCGCATCGCCCGCCTGGAGGATTCCAGCCTCATCGCCCGCCGCCTGTGCCCCATTCGCGGCGGCGTCTACGCCAGCCCGGACTACCTGGCCCGCCACGGCTCGCCCCGGACGGCGGCGGACCTGAAGAACCACGCCTGCCTGGTGTACAGCAACCCCCGGGACCCGGACCTGTGGACCTACACCGGCCCCGACGGCCGTCCCGGCGGCGTGCGGGTGCATGTGCGTCTGGCCAGCAGCAGCGGCGAATTTCTGCTGCGGGCCGCCCTGGCGGGCCAGGGCCTGATCCGCTCCCCCACCTTCTTCGTGCACGAGGCCCTGCAGGCAGGCCGTCTGGTGGCGGTGCTGACGGACCACCGCTGGCCGGAACTCTCCGCCTACGCCGTCTATCCCCCCACCCGCCACCTGTCCCGCCGGGTGCGGACCTTCACCGATTTCCTGGCGGAAGCCCTGGCGGGGGAACCACCCTACTGGGACCGTCTGGCGTAATGTCCCGGATAATGCGTCGGCGCTCGGGATGTTCCCTTCAGTGCATGACAACCCACCTTTCCCCGCCATGATGCGCCGCTGCCTGGAATGGGCCGTGATGATCGCCCTGATGGCCGTGGGCCTGTCCCTCCCGGGCTGTGGCGGGGGGAACATGGCCGGCCTGCCCGCCCGGCAGGGCGTGGTCGATCTGTCCGGCGCTGGCGGCATCCTGGCCTCCGACGCCATGGCGCTCCATGGCGAGTGGGCGTTCTATTGGATGCAGCGCCTGGATCCGGCGGATTTCAGCGGCCCCAGGCCGCCCCCCGTCTCCGCCTATGTCCGCCTGCCCGGTGCATGGAACGGGACCGTGGTGGACGGCAGGAAAATCGGTGGAGCGGGATACGCCACCTACCGGCTGCGCATCCTGGCCCGGGCGACTCCCGCTGATCTGGCGCTGCGCATCGGCACCATCGCCTCCGCCTACCGGCTGTGGGTGAACGGCGCCCTGGTGCTGGAAAACGGCAGCCTCGGCACCAGCGCCGCATCGGAAACCCCCGCCCAATCCAGCCGCCTGGCGGCGCTTCCGTCCGGCCGCCCCCTGGAGCTGGTGCTGCAGGTATCCAACTACCACTACCGGGAGGGCGGTGTGCTTTCCGCCATCGAACTCGGCCCCCGGGACCGCCTGGAGTCGGCCCGGCTGGGGAAATGGGCCCTGGTCTCCTTCTGCATCGGCGCCATCGCGGTGATGGGCCTCTACCACCTGGCCTTGTACGCCTTGCGCAGGCGCAATGCCGCGACCCTGTATTTCGGCCTCTACTGCCTGCTGTGGACCGGCTACCTGCTGACCTCCGATTCCGGCGACTGGCTCGCCGGCCTGTTGATGCACAGGATTCCCGAGCATCTGCTCAACCGCGTCGACCTCCTGAGCTTCGTGCTCTCGGTCCCCGTGCTCCACGCCTTCTTCCGTGCCCTGTATCCGGATGGGTTCTCCCGCCGCCTCGGCCAGGCCGCCTGGGCCCTGGCAGCCCTGTTCACGGTGCTGGGCGTCTCCCTGCCCACGCTGGCGTTCACCTCCCTCATCCCCGCCTACTACCTGTTTTCCGCCGCCATGATCCTCTACTTCCTGGCCCGGCTGATCGCGGCCACCCATGGGCGCCGGGAGGGGGCCCTGTCCATCCTGGCCGGCTTCATCGTGCTGGGTGCCACGGGCATCAACGACATGCTGTTCGACATGCAGCTGATCCGATCCGTCTTCCTGATGCATGTGGGCCTGCTGGTCTTCGTCCTGAGCCAGGCCTTCGCCCTTTCGCTGCGCTTCACCAAGGCCTTCACGGCGGAGGAACGGCTCTCCGCCGAACTGGCGGACAAGAACCTCTCCCTGGCGGCGGAACGGGACGAAAGCAACCGCCTGGCGCGCGAAGTCGTGAATGTCAGCGAAGACGAACGCCGGCGCCTCAGCCACGAGCTCCATGACGGGCTCTGCCAGCAGCTGACGGGCACCCGGCTGCATTTCTCGGTGCTCCGGCGCAAGCTCGCCGGCACGGCGGAACAGGATCCGGAACAGGCCCGGCAACTGGACCAGGAATGGGGCCGGCTGGCATCCATGCTGGAGGACATGGTGGACCAGGCCTACGACCTGTCGCACGGACTCTGGCCCGTGGACCACGATGGCCGCGACGCCAGCCCGTCCCTGGCGGAGCTGGCCCATCGCCTCAGCGTCAGCAGCGGCATCGCCATCGACCTGGTGGAGAAGCGCGGCTGCGATGCCTGTCTGAACGCGGACGCCACCCAGATGTACCGCATCGCCCAGGAAGCGATCACCAACGCGGTCCGCCATGCCAAGGCCCGCCGCATCACCGTCAGCTTCGACTGCGCCGACCGCGGGACCATGACCCTGAGCGTGGCGGACGACGGCACCGGCCGGGCGGAGCCCGCCCTCAGCACGGGCGGGCTCGGCATGCGCATCATGGCCCATCGCGCCCGCATCATGGGAGGCCGCCTGGAGATCGCCGACGCGCCCGGCGGCGGCACGCTGGTGCGCTGCACCGCCCCTTGCAAGGCCATGACGGCACAGGAGCCCCGCCCATGAGCGCCCCCGCGGGCATCGCCCGCCTCTTCGTGATCGACGACCATCCCGTGGTGCGGCAGGGCCTGGGGCTGCTGTTCACCCAGGCGTCCCACGTCGTCTGCGGCGAAGCCGGGGGCGGGCGGGAGGCCCTGGAACGCATCGGCGCCGCCCGGGCCGACGTGGCCGTGCTGGACCTCTCCCTGGGGGATGAAAGTGGCCTTGACCTGATCGACGGGCTCCGCGCCGCCGGCGTGGCCGTCCTGGTCTATTCCATGCATGAGGACGCCGCCACCATCGAACGCGCCTTCGCCGCCGGCGCCAGCGGCTACGTCAGCAAACGCGACAGCGAGGACGCCCTGTTCCTCGCCGTGGCCGAGCTGCTGGCCGGGCGGCGCCACGTGAGCCCCCGGGCCGCCCGTAGCCTGGCCAGGCGGGCCCAATCCGCCCCCGCGCCGGAGATCAGGCACCCCCTGAGCGAACGGGAAGGCGCGATCCTGGCCCGGCTCGGCCAGGGCGAGTCCAATGCCGACATCGCCGCCGCCCTGTCCATCAGTGTCCGCACCGTGGAGACCTACTGCGCGCGCCTGGCCGCCAAGCTGGAACTGGACGGCATGAAGGCCCTGCGGCGCTACGCCATCCGCAAGGCCCTGGACAGCCTTCACGCCTAGCCCGGATACCCCCCGGCGGCCACCCGGCCATCCCTTGCTGTCGGGAATTTCCCGGACAGACAGCCGCCCCCCCGTGACACATATTTGAAGTGTCCAAACACTTTGGGCGGCCAGGCAGTCATCGGCTGCGAGCCTGGCCGGCCCGGTGGCATCGCGGCGTGGAAGGCAACATCATGAGAGCAGGGCGAGACGGTCGGAGCGGCCCCGGCGGACCAGGCGGCGGCCATCGCGCCTCCCCGGGGCGGTCGCTGGGCAAGTGGTTGCTGATCGCCGGCCTGGCCCTGGCCAGCGTGGCCTCCTTCGCCCAGACGCCGGCGGACATCGAAGCCGCGAAGCGGCAGGCCGACATCCAGCTGCGCCTGGAACAGGAACGACTGCGCCAGGACATCGGCAAGGCCCTGCCGTCCGAACAGCCGCCCCAGGGCATCGACACCGGCAGGCTCGCACCCAGGACCGATGCCTCCGCCGCCGGCGCGGGGTGCCACCGCATCAGGGAAATCGTCATCTCCGGCGCCCCCCGGCTGCCGGATGCCGTGCGCGCCGACATCGATGCACGCTTCGTGGGCCGCTGCCTGGGTGTCGCGGAAATCGAGGAAATCCTCGGCGAGATCACCAGGGCCTACGTCCAGCGCGGCCACATCGCGGTACGGGCCTATCTGCCGGCCCAGAACCTCGCCTCGGGGCGGCTGGAAATCATGGTCATCGAAGGCAGGGTCAGCGACATCCGCATCGACGACGGCGGCAAGGGCAGCGTTTCCGTCAACAACATCTTTCCGGGCGTCGGAGGCAACGTGCTCAACCTGCGCGACCTGGAACAGGGCATCGACCAGATCAACCGGCTGGCCTCCAACAATGCCCGCCTGGATATCCTGCCCGGCGACCAACCCGGCGAAAGCGTGGTGGTCGTGCACAACGAACCGGGCCCCAGGCTGCATTTCAGCGTCGGCTACGACAACCAGGGCGACGCCACCACCGGGCGATACCAGACCGGCGCCAGCCTGGGCTTCGACAACCCCCTCGGCTTCAACGACTTCATCACCGTCACCCACCGCGAGACCACGCCGGGGGACGAGGACCACCGGTTCGCCGGCAGCGACAGCCTGTTCTACAGCGTTCCCTACGGCTACACCACCGCCACCTTCGGCTGGAGCCGCTCCCGCTACGCCACCCCCATCACGCTGCCCAGCGGCCTGGCTGTCGTCTCATCGGGCAACAGCATCACCACCCACCTCGCCCTGGATCGCGTGGTGTACCGCGACCAGGCCAGCAGGGCGAGCCTGGGTGCGACCCTTATCACCAAGCGTTCCCGCAACTATCTGGACGACAGTTTCCTCCAGGTGGGCAGCCGTGACCTGACCCTGCTGGAACTGGGCGGCTCCCTGACCACCCTGGCGGGGGGCGGCGCATTCCAGGTGGACGCCGGCGTCACCCAGGGCCTCAGGGCCATGGGGGCCCTGAAGGATGCCGACGCCCTGCCCAGCGACGCGCCCCGGGCCCAGTTCCGCAAGTACCGGCTGGGCGGCAGCTACATCCGGCCCTTTAGGCTCGCGGACCACGATGCCCTGTTCACCTGCCAGCTGGCGGGCCAGTGGGCCGAGGATGTGCTGTATGGATCGGAGCAGATGCTCATCGGCAGCCTGTACACGGTGCGCGGCTTCAACAGGAACACCCTCTCCGGCGACCACGGCTACTACTGGCGCAACGAGGCATCGGTACGCTTCCCGATCCGGGCGGGCGAGACCGTCCTGGCCGGCCGCGCCTTCATCGCCTACGACCAGGGCCAGGTCGCCAACCGGGCGGCCGGCGTGCCTTCCGGCAGGCTGGCCGGCGGCGCCCTCGGCCTTTCCGTGGGCTGGAAGGGCACGAGTTGGGAATTGTTCTGGACCCGTCCGATCTCCGGGCCGTCCGGCATGGATCTGGAAGACACGCGGGCCTGGTTCCGCGTGTCGTTCTCGCTGTAGGAGGCGGAAACCATGAAAGCCAACCACATCTACCGCGTCATCTGGAGCGAAGTCCTGGCATCCTGGGTCGCCGTATCCGAGATCACCCGCGCGCGGGGCAAGGCCGGCCGCGGGGCCCTCTGCCTGGCGCTGGGCCTGCTGGCCATCAATGTCCAGGCCGACGGCGTGCCGACCACCGTCGTGCCCACCGGCGGCCAGACCAGCGCCTATCTCTCCGCCAACGGCACGCCCGTGGTCAACATCAACGCCGCCAACACCGCCGGCCTGTCCCACAACCGGTACACCCGCTACGACGTGGACAACCACGGCCTGGTGCTCAACAACGGCAATGCCAGCCAGATCCAGCGGGCCTCCCGGCTCGCCGGCAGCGTCCTGGCCAACCCCAACCTGAACAAGGAGGCGAACGTCATCCTCAACGAGGTGGTCTCCACCAAGCGCAGTACCCTCGCGGGGTTCACCGAGGTCGTGGGCGGCAAGGCGGACGTGGTGGTGGCCAACCCCCATGGCATCACCTGCTCCGGCTGCGGCTTCATCAACACCGACCGGGCCACTCTCACCACCGGGACGCCCCAGCTCAATGCCGGCGGCGGCCTGGACGGCTTCAACGTCGAACGCGGCGACGTCCTGGTGGAGGGCGACGGGCTGAATGCCTCCGGCCAGAAGATCCTGGACCTGGTGGCCCGCTCCATCCGGGTGGATGGGCGCATCAACGTCTCGCCCACCGGTTCGCTGCAAGTGGTCACCGGCGCCAACACCTGGAACTACGGCACCCGCGAGGTCACCGGCACCCTGGCCGGCAGCGGTCCGGCCCCCGCCTACGCCATCGACTCGACGGCCCTGGGCGGCATGTATGCCGGCCGCATCCGCCTCATCGGCACCGAGGCGGGGGTGGGCGTGCGCATGCTGGGCGAGGCGGCCGCCACCGCCGACGACTTCCGCCTCACCTCGGCGGGGAACGTGGTCGTCCAGAGCCAGGTGAGTGCCCAGCGCCACATCGACGTCGCCACCACCGGCGGCGGCGCCGGCGTCAGCCTGGTGGACGCGGATGCCAGCCTGTCGGCGGGCGGCGATCTGAGCGTCGCCACCGCCGCCGCCAAAGGCGGGAGCATCGACAACCAGGGCCTGCTGCTGTCCGGCGGCACGCTGACCGTGGCAGCCGACCAATCCATCGTCAACGGCGTCGACGGGGCCATGTCCGCGCCCCGCGGCGGCCTCACCCTGACCGCCTGTACCGGCGACCTCACCAACGCCGGCTGGCTCTACTCCGGCACCGGGGTATCGGCCCACGCCGACCAGGGGACCTTCACCAACACCGCCTACATCTGGTCCGCCGGCGACATGGCCCTGGGCGCGGACATCCTGGTCAACAGCCATTCCATGCAGGCGGTGAACGACATCCTGATCAACACCACCACCGGTTTCCGCAATGGGCGCATGCCGGCCAAGACGACCAGCGAGGCGGTGACGGCGCAAGACCTCTCTTACCACACCCTCAAGGAAGGCGCGACCTGCTGGTATTGCTCCTATATCCGGGTCCGCGAGGACACCCTCACCGTCACCGAGCACTGGGACGGCGGCACCCCCAACCTGACCCTGCCGGAGGTCGCGGCCGGCCATGACCTGAGCATCCACCTGAACACCGGCACCGGCAAGAACACCGGCGGCGTCCTGACGGCGGGCAACGACCTCGCCATCAACGGTTCCGGCCCGGCCACCTTCGACAACACCGCCATCGCCCGCTACGCGCGGCAATACAAGCGCCGCTGGGCCGAGCACGAGGACGATTGCATAAGCTGCACCGTGCGGTTCTTCTACTACTACGCGGACAACGGCGCCCACTTCAACCAGATGCCCACCTGGAACGGCATCGACGGCTTTGTCTTTCCCTGGGAAACCCTGTGGGACCCCGGCTTCGAGCACATGTACGGCCATGTCCGCTACAGCTCGGGCGGTCCGAGTGCCGCCATGGACAACGAAGTGCGTCAGAAGGCCTATCGGCACCTGGTCGGCACGACCGTGGTGGAGAACCTGCAGAACGCCCGGCTGCACGGCAACACCGTCACCTTCAAGGGCCTCGCCCTGGCCAACGACGGTCCCGCCGTGGCGCCCGCCCCCTACGACCCCGACACCCCACCCACGCCGACGCCGCTGCCCACCAACCCCAACGGCTACTTCGTGCCGGCCCGGAACGCGTCGGCCCACTACCTGATAGAGACCAATCCCAGGTATGGCCTGGGTTCGGACTACGCAGGCACGGACCGTCTGCTCAAGAGCCTGGGCCTCGACCCGGAGACCACGGAAAAACGCCTGGGAGACGCCAACTACGAGGCCTACCTGATCCGCCAGCAGCTCATCAGCCAGACCGGCGCCGCGGTGCTCGACGGCTACGCCAATGAAGCGAAGCAGATGGCAAGCCTGATGGACCAGGCTGCGGGCGAGAGCAAGCGCCTGGGCCTCACCCTGGGCCAGCCCCTGACGAGCGAACAGATGGCGGATCTGAGCCAGGACATCGTCTGGATGGTGGAGACCACGGTCGCCGGTCAGAAGGTCTTGCAGCCCGTGGTGTACCTGTCGCCCGAATCCCGCCAGGCCATCATCGCCGGGGCGGTGATCGCCGGCCGGGAAGTCAACATGGACGTGACCTCCCTGGGCAACACGGGCGGCACCCTCAGCGGCGGCGACGCCCTGAACGTCACCTCCCGGGGCAACATCACCAACATCAGCGGCACGATCCAGGGCGGCGAGGTGAGCCTGAAGTCCACCGAGGGCGGCATCGTCCACGGCCGGGCCCAAGGCCTGGGCGCCGAATCCGACTACAAGGCCGCCGGCATCGAAGCAACCGGCAACCTGACGCTGGACGCTGCCAAGGACATCGGCATCCGTGCCGCCGAAGTGAAGGCCGGCGGCGCGGCGGCCCTCACCGCCGGCGGCGACATCACCGCCGACACGCTGGTGGACACCCGCTCCTCGGGCTCCACCACCGCCGGCTCCGCCGACTTCCTCTACCAGACCGGCCCCGCCAGCACCTTCACCCTGACCGAAAGGAACGTGGGCTCCACCCTCTCCACCGGCGGCGGCCTCAGCCTCAAGAGCGGCGGCGATACCACCCTGGCCGGCACGAAGGCCCAGGTGGGCGGCGACCTGAAGGTGGACACGGGCGGCGACTTCAACATCCTCTCGCGCCAGGACCGGACCACCACCCACACCACCACCTCCACCTCCGGCTTCGGCGTCGGCGGCGGGCTGTGGGGCTCGGAATACACCACGGTGGAGGACGTCGTCGGCAAGAACTTCGGCTCCTCCGTCAGCGTCGGCGGCAACGCCGACATCACGGCCGGCAAGGACATGACCCTGCGCGGCTCCGACCTGACCATCGGCGGCAGCGGCAAGATCGACGCCGACTCGGTGAAGATCGAACAGGGCCTGGACGAGCAGCACACCCTGACCCGGACAGTCACCTCCACCTTCCTCAGCACCGGCGGCCAGGACGAAAGCCACTCGGCTGCGGCGTCCGGTTCCGGGAGCGGCCAGGCCGCCGCCCAGGCCGAGGCCGGCGCCGGGACGGGCGCCAGCGAGAGCCACGCGTTCAATCTCATGGAATCCCGCACCACCGAGGTCCGGCGCGACAAGACCACCGGTGTCGCTTCCAGCCTGAGTACCGGCGGCGACCTGACCATCAAGGCCCGGGACGAGGCCAAGGTGGTGGGCTCCAGCGTGGAGACCGGCGGCGATCTGGGCGTCGAGGCCAGGAAGATCACCGTGGAGGCCGGACAGAACACCGACTCCATCACCACCACGGTGCACAGCACCAAGATCGGCGTGTACACCGACAGCAAGGCGGAGGCCTCCGCCGAGGCCGAAGCCAGCGCCACAGGCATGAGCGCCACGGTCAAGGCCGAGGCCGGCGTCAAGGCCGAGGCGGAGTCCACCGTGACCATCGGCGCCCGTCTGGAGGACAGCGTGGACACGACCACTGCCGTCACCCACACCCAGGCGACCCTGAAGTCGGGCAAGGACATGACCCTCAAGGCCCAGGACCAGGCCCGCTTCGTGGGCGCCCAGGTGGAATCCGGCGGCAACCTGGACATCCAGGCCAAGGACATCACCAGCCTGGCCGCCGAAGACAAGACGACGACCTCCCACGACAAGACCACCCAGACCATGGGCGTCTACCTGGAGGGCAAGGCCTCCGCCGAGGCCGAGGGCGCCCTCAAGGCCGGCCCGGCCAACGCCTCCGCCAAGGGCAGCATGTCCGTCGAGGCCGAGGTGGGCGCCGGCCTGCGCTACAGCGATGAAAACAAGCTCAGCGGTGCGGAAACTACCCACAACGTGGTGAACACCTTCAAGGCGGGCGGCAACATCAACCGCACGGCCACGGGCACCATCACCGACCAGGGCACGCAACTGGAAGCGGGCAAGGACATCACCCAGTCGGCCACCACCCTCAGGGAGATCGCCGCCCACGACAAGACCTCGTCCCACAGCTCCACCGAGACCCACGACGTCCGGGTGGGCGTCTATGCCGGCGCCGGCTATTCAGCGGACGTCGGCGCCCAGACCGGCGCGCTCGGCCACGGCGCCTATGCGGAAGACCTGGGAGGCGAGGCCTCAGCCGGCCTGGAGGCCCAGTACACCTACGAGAAGACGGGCCGGTCCAGTTCGACGTCCACCGCCGTCACGTCCCGCTACAAGGCTGGCGGCAGCATCACCTCCACCACCAAGGACAAGACCACCCTGATCGGCACCCGGATGGAGGCTGGCGGGGAGGTCACCCTGAAGGCCGGAAGCCTGGATTACCAGGCGGCCCAGGACTCGTCCTCTACTTCAACGGAAGACCGCTCGGCCAGCGCCGGCGGCAAGGCCAAGCTGGTGGGCACCCAGGGCGTGGCGGTGGAAGGCGGCTATGAGCAGGGCAAGACCTCCTCCACCTCCAGCACGGCCCGGGCCGGCGGCATCGGCGCGGGAGGCAACGTCACGATCATCACCCAGGGCGACGCCCGCCTGGAAGGCACGGAAGTGGCCGCCGGCAACAAGGCCGCCATCAAGTCCGAAACCGGCGGCGTCACCCTGGACGCGGCCAGCAGCACCACCCATGAGCAATCCAGCGGCTTCGGCATCCATGCCGAATTCGGCTCCACCAAGTCTGGCGGAGAGCGGGAGAGCAAGAGCGTCCTGGGCGGCGGCCATGCCAGCGGCAAGAGCGATACCACCACCCAGAGCGGTGCCCGCATCCAGGGCAGCCAGGTGGAAATCTCCGCCGGCAAGGACGCGACCCTGCGTGGTAGCCAGGTGGAAGCCATGCAGAATGCCTCCGTCACGGCGGGCGGCAAGGTGGAGCTGCTGGAATCGGTGAACAGCGAGAGCGGCTCCTCCTTCGGCATCTCCGGCAAGGCCACCGGCATGAAGCTGGAGAAACCCGACGGGACCAAGACCTCCTCCCAGTACGGCGGCGCCAACGTCAATGTATCGGATGAAGAGCGCAAGACCGGTACCGCCACCCGCATCCAGGCCGGCAGCGGCCTCACCGTCAAAGGCGGCGGCATCACCTCCCAGGGGGCCGACCTCCAGGTCGGCGGGGCCGTGAAACTGGAAGGCAACGTCACGGAGACACAGCTGACGGATGTGGACAAGGGCATGAAGATCGATCTCAACGTGGACGGACTGCGCAAGAACGCCCCCAAGGCGAAGTAGCCCCCGCCGAGCACCCGGGCAACAGCCCTTCAGTCCGGGGGCTTCAGCCCGGGCGGGCGGCATGCCGCCGCCCCAGGGCACGGCGATGCACCAGCCCCGCCACCACCAGGGTGAGGCCGAAGGCCACCAGGGTGGGGCGGATGCCGATGTGCTCCGCCAGGCTGCCCATCACCAGGCTGCCGAGGGGGGCGATGCCCAGGAAGGACAGCGTGAAGGCGGACATCACCCGCCCCCGCATGTCGTCCCGCACCCAGTGCTGCAAGAGGGTGTTGGTGCCGGCGGCACTCAACACCACGGCAAAACCCACCACCATGAGGATGGGGTAGGCCAGGGCGTGGACGGTGTTCAGGCCGAACAGGGCCAGGGCCGCGCCGCCGATGGGTACGATCCGTGATACCCACCGCCCCAGGCCCTCCACCGCGGGCCGGGTGCTGAGGAAGATGGCCGCCAGGAAGGAGCCGGCGCCGGCGCTGCCCACCAGCAGGCCCAGAGTGCGGGCGTCGCCGCCGAGCTCCGCCTTGGCCACCATGGGCATCAGCACCACGTAGGGCGTGAGCAGGAAGCTCACCGCCGCCACCAGCAAGAGGAACAGGCGGATGTCGGCATGGCCCAGGGTGTACTGCAAACCGTCCTTCAGGGACTGCAACGGATGCTTGGAGGCATCGCCGCCGGGCCGCGCATGGAGCGCCAGCAGGGCCAGCAGCACCGCCAGGTAGGACAGGGCGTTCAAGAGAAAACACACCGCCTCCCCCATCCAGGCGATGACGAAACCCGCCAGGGCCGGGCCCAAAAAGCGGGACACGTTCACCAGCATGGAATTGAGGGCGATGGCGTTGGGCAGCAGGGCACGGTCCTCCACCAGGTGCACCAGCAGGGACTGGCGCGCCGGCAGGTCCACGGCGTTGATGCAGCCCAGCAGGAAGGCCAGTCCGAGTAGCAGGGGCGCGGTGATCCAGCCCTGCCAGGTCAGCACCGCCAGGGCCAGGGCCTGGAGCAGGGACAGGGCCTGGGTCCACAGCATGAGCCGGCGCCGGTCCATGCGGTCCACCCACACGCCCCCCAGCAGGCCGAACAGCAGGATGGGCGCCTGGCTGGCGAAGCCCAGCAGGCCCAGCACCAGGGCGGAGCCGGATAGCTTGTAGGCCAGCCAGCCCATGGCCACCTGCTGCATCCAGGTGCCCGCCATGGAGATGAGCTGGCCGCCGAAGTAGATGCGGAAGTCCCGGGAACGCAGGGCACGCAGGGGGTGGGCGGGAAAGAAGGACATGGCGGGATGCGGGGACGGGGGAGCGCTTGCGTGAAGTGCGGCCCAGGGGGCGAGGCCCCAGCATAGCCCAAGAGCGGCATGCGCCGCGGTAGCGTGGCCGGGCATGGCCGTATGCCGTATGGTTCCGCCATCGGGGCGTGGCTCGCCATGCCCTGTCTGCTCTCCCACCGCGTGCCACAAGGAAGGAGTACCGCAATGCAGCAATGGATCTTTCTGGCCGTGGCCATCGTCTGCGAGGTGATCGGCACTACCGCGTTGAAGGCCTCGGATGGATTTTCCCGCCTGGGGCCCTCGCTCGCCGTCGCCGGCGGCTATGCGGCGGCATTCTATTTCTTGTCTCTCACGCTGAGGACCATGCCGGTGGGTGTGGCATATGCCATCTGGTCCGGCGTGGGGGTGGCCCTGATCACCCTGATCGCCTGGCGCTACTTCGGCCAGGCCCTGGACCTGCCGGCAATCCTGGGCCTGCTGCTGATCGTCGCGGGTGTCGTCGTCCTCAACGTCTTCTCCCGCACCGTATCGCAATCCTGAGACCTCCGTTCACCTGCACTGGTGGCCGGGGCCGGCTGCGGATGGGGCTGAAATGCGGGTCCGGACGCTGCTGCCTTCCTTTCCGCGAGCGGCAACCGTGGACATTGACAGATACCCCGCGCGGGTCCAAGTTGGTATGGGACCATCGCAGCGATGAATTTTTCTGGATATGCGTGGCCCGTACGTATGACCTGTACTGTTTGAGAGGAGCCTCCGATGAACCGATTTCTGTCTTGCTTTCTGGGCGCACTGTGCCTGGGTGCATCCGCCGGCGTTGCGGCCGACTCCCTGCTCGTCGATACCGCCGGGGTGGAACAGGCCCTACAGCGTGGCGCGGTGGTGTGGGATGCGCGCGCGGCCAAGGACTATGCCGAGGGACACATACCCGGTGCCGTGAACCTGGGTGCCGTGGGTGATCTGTTCCGTGACCCGGTGCGCGAGGATCCGCCCGCAGCCGCCGCGGCGGCCAAGCTGTTCGGTGATGCCGGCATCGATATCCTGAACCGCGAAGTCGTCGTGTATGGCGGCAAGGGCGACCCCTATGCCTATTTTGCCGCGCGCATGCTCGAGTATTACGGCGGCCCGCACGGCAAGGTCTATCACGGTGGCATCGATGACTGGAAGGCGGCCGGCAAGCCGCTCAGCAAGGAGCCGACGAAGCTGCCCGCCATCAGCCTGCAGCTCGGGACGGAGCGGGTCGGAACGCTGTGGACCGGCGAGGTCATCGATCAGGTGCGGCGGGGTGGCGCGCAGCTCCTCGACGTGCGCACGGCCAAGGAATTCATCGGCCAGGACGTGCGCGCGGTGCGTGGCGGCCATATCGTCGGCGCCGTGAACATTCCCTACGAGGACAACTGGCGTGATCCGGATACGCCGGCCAAGCTGGCGGCGAAGAAGGTGCCGAACAAGGATGGCATGGCGCTGAAATCGATGGACCAGCTCAAGGCCCTGTACGCGGGCCTCGACCCGGACAAGGAAACCGTGGTGTACTGCCAGAGCGGGGTGCGCGCCTCCGAGACTGCGGCCGTGCTGCGTGAGCTCGGGTTTCGCGACGTCAAGGTCTACGAGCCGTCATGGCTGGGCTATGCGGGCGTGCTGTCCGCCCCGGCCGGAGACGAGGTGTTCATCAATGTGGGTGCCATGCTGGGACAGATGAAGTCGCTGCAGGCCCGCCTGGGTGCCCTCGAGGCCGAACTGAGCCGCATGCGGCAGGCCCAGACCACGCGCTGAAGGACCGATGTCCGGCCCGCGCCGGGAACGTCGGGCGTGGACCGGATTCAGGACTTGCCGCGCAACAGACTCAGCAAGTGGGTCTGGGCATTGAAGCCGCGGCCACGGCGTGGAGGCTTCCTGTAGCTGCCGTCGGGCTGCATCTCCCAGGCCAGGACGTTGTCCTTGAGATAGGGCTTGATGCCTTCATGGATGACCCGTTTCTTCACCCTGGAGTCCAGCACGGGGAAGCCCACCTCGATGCGGCGGAAGAAGTTGCGGTCCATCCAGTCGGCACTGGCCAGCAGGACGTCTTCCACGCCGCCGTTCCAGAAATAGAACACCCTGTGGTGCTCCAGGAAGCGGCCGATGACGGAGCGCACGCGGATGTGGTCCGATACTCCGGGCAGGCCCGGGCGCAGGGCGCATACGCCGCGCACGATGAGCTCGATGCGCACCCCGGCCTGCGAGGCCTCGTATAGCGCGGCGATGATCCGGGGCTCCAGCAGGGCGTTCATCTTCGCGACGATGATGGCCTTTTCCCCGGCTTTTGCCCGCGCGGTTTCCCGCTGGATGGCCCGGATCATGTGCGTGTGCAGGGTAAAGGGGGATTGCAGCAGATGGCTGTGCACCCCCGCGCCCCCCAGACCGGTGATCTGCTGAAACACGTCGGCTACGTCCTGGCACAGCTCCCGCCGGCAGGTGAGCAGTCCAAAATCGGTGTACAGCCGGGCGGTGCGGGCGTGGTAGTTGCCCGTGCCCAGGTGACAATAGCGCTTGAGCCCATCCGCTTCACGGCGCACCACCAGGGCCATCTTGGCGTGCGTCTTGTAGCCCACCACGCCATACACCACGTGCGCGCCCGCCTCTTCCAGCTTCTGCGCCCAGTTGATGTTGGCCTCCTCGTCGAAGCGGGCCAGCAGTTCCACCACCACCGTCACCTCCTTGCGGCGCTGCGCCGCCTTGATGAGCTGGCGCATGAGCTCCGAGTCGGTGCCGGTGCGGTATACGGTCTGGCGGATGGCCAGCACATGCGGATCTTCCGCTGCCTGGCGGATGAATTCGATCACCGGCTGGAAGCTCTGGAAGGGGTGATGCAGCAGGATGTCACCCTTGCCGATGGCCTGGAAGATGTCCGGACGTCGGACCAGGGCCGCCGGCGTGCCCTGGATGAAGGCCGGAAACTTCAGGTCCGCGCGCTCCACCCGCTCCGGGACCTGCATGAGACGCACCAGGTTCACCGGACCTTGCACCTGGTAGAGCTCCTCCGGCTGCAGACCGAACTGACCCAGCAGGAAGGCGGTCATGCGTGGCGGGCAACTGTCTGCCACCTCCAGGCGCACGGCATCGCCGAAATGGCGATGCGGCAGTTCCCCCTGGAGCTGTTCGCGCAGGTTCTTGTTCTCCTCGTCGTCCACGAACAGATCGGAGTTGCGGGTCACCCGGAACTGGTAGCAACCCTCCACCTCCATGCCGGCGAACAACTCCCCCACATGGGCATGCAGGATCGAGGACAGGAACACGAAACCGTATTCACATCCCGCCAGCCCGGCCGGCAGCTGGATGACCCGGGGCAGGCTGCGCGGGGCCTGCACCACGGCGCGTCCGGAGTTGCGCCCGAAGGCGTCCTTGCCCGATAGCTCGACGGCGAAGTTCAGGCTCTTGTTCAGCACCCGTGGGAAGGGATGGGCCGGATCCAGACCGATGGGGGTGAGCACCGGCATCAGTTCACGGAAGAAGTAGTCCCGTATCCACTCCGCCTGCGCTGCGTTCCAGTGCGTGCGGCGCAGGAAGCGGATGTCCTCCATGGCCAGCGCGGGCAGCACGGAACGGTTCAGCAGTTCGTACTGGCGTGTCACCAGGGCATGCGCGGTTTGCGATACCCGTTCATAGGTCTGGCGTACGGACAGGCCATCGGGCCCCTTCATGCCCGGATTGAGCAGCCGCTGCTCCTTCAGTCCCGCCACCCGGATCTCGAAGAACTCGTCCATGTTGCTGGAGAAGATGCACAGAAAGCGCAGGCGCTCCAGCAGGGGGGTGTGCCGGTCCTCGGCCTGGGCCAGGACCCGGCGGTTGAATTCCAGGATACCCAGCTCGCGGTTGATCAGGTGTTCCGGGGCAGGCAGGGTCAGGCTCATGGTGGCGGCCGAGCGGGATACAGGCAGGTCCGGGGGATGCTAACGTCAAACCCTGCTTCCATCCATTGCACCGCCATGAACGAAATCGAGCTCAAGCTCTCCCTGCGGCCGGGTCAGATCGCGCGCCTGCGCCGGCACCCCCTGCTGGCAGCAGGCCGGCCCGTGTCCCGCCGCCTGTACAGCATCTATCTGGACACACCGGAACGGGATCTGCAGCGACGGGGCATCACCTTGCGTGTGCGGCGTGCGGGGCGGCGCTGGCTGCAGACCCTGAAGGCGGAGGCCATCTCCGTGGGGGCCCTGACGCAACGTGCGGAGTGGGAGATGCCCCTGCCTGGCGGCAGCCATGACCTGAGCCGCTTTCCCCCGCAGGCCCTGGATCTGCTCCAGGGCCTGGACATGTCGCGCATCGGTCCGGTCTTCGTCACCGATTTTCGTCGTACCGCCTGGGTGGTGCACCTGCGGGAAACGGTCATGGAGGTGGCCCTGGATCGCGGGGAGATCCGGGCCGATGGGCAGGGTGTGCCCCTGGCGGAGCTGGAGATCGAATTGCGTTCCGGTCCGCCGCGGGCCTTGTTCGACCTGGCCCTGACCCTGCTGGCACATGTACCCATGGGTGTGGAGCCGCGCAGCAAGGCGGCCCGGGGCTATGCCCTGGCCGGGGTGTTCGTGCCCGGACCCGTGCAGGCCATGGTCCCCGTGCTGGATCAGGCGTTGACCGCCGGTCAGGCCTGGCCCCTGCTGGCGGGAGTGGGTCTGGCCCAGATGGTGGGCAATGTGCCGGGTTTCCTGGGCCGGCCCCAGGACATCGGCTACCTGCACCAGCTGCGGGTGGGCCTGCGCCGCCTGCGCGGTGTGGCCGATCTGGCAAAAGACCTCGGTGCGGTCACTCCGGCCTGGGATCGGGACCTGAAGGCCCTCATGAGCACGCTCAACGCGGCCCGGGACTGGGATGTGTTCCTGCAGGAGACCCTGCCCCGTCTGTCCACCCGCCTGGGAGCGCCCGCCCTGCCCCCGGCGCTGCATCGCCACTGCGCAAGGATGGCGGACACGGCCCGGCGCCGGGCCCAGGGCGCCGTGGCGGATGGCGCCTTCACCCGTCTGGTGCTGGAGATCGGCCGGGACCTGCTGGAGGTCCGAGAAGACGCCGCCCCCCTGGAGGTTTGGGCGGCGGCCTGTCTGGAGACACGCTGGCGCGCGCTGCGCAAGCGGGGCAGGGACTTCGCTGGCCTGGACGGGGCGCGGCGGCACCGCTTGCGTATCGCCGCCAAGCGCCTGCGCTATATCGCGGACGTGCTGCGGCCCGTGTTTGAGAAAACGCAGGCAAGCACGGATGATTTCCTCGACAAGCTCGGACGTCTGCAAAACCGCCTGGGAGCCGAACGGGATCGGGTGATGGCCGCACAGCTGCTGGAGGGGATGCGCCACGCCGCCCCCGCCATCCGCTTCGATGCCGGACGCCTGGCGGGCCTGCTGGCGACCCGGAAAAGCGATGGCAAGGCCGAAAAGGCCTGGGCAGCCTGGATGCGGGCCCGGCCCTGCTGGCGCCTCAGGACCAGGCGTTGAGGATCTGGCGGGCGGTCCGCGCCACCTCCGAGGCAGTGAGCCCCACGGGGCCAATGCCGGACGCCACGGCGGCGTCCGCCGCGGCGCCGTGCAGCCAGACCCCCAGGCGGGCGGCCGCGTCCAGCTCCAGGCCCTGGACGTTCAGGGCGGCGATGATGCCGCAGAGCACGTCCCCCATGCCCGGGGCCGCCATGCCCGGGTTGCCCGTGGAGTTGCGCCAGGGCTCGCCATCCCGACCCAGCACCAGGCTGGCGTGTCCCTTGAGCACCACGCCGGCGCCATAGCGCGCCGCCAGGGCGTGAACGGCGCCGTCCCGGTCCGCCTGCACCCGGGCGGTATCCAGCTCGAGCAGGCGGCCCGCCTCGCCGGGGTGGGGGGTGAGCAGGCAGGGGGCCTGGCGGTGACGCAGGAATTGCGCCAGTTCCGCGTCTTGCGCCAGCAGGTTCAGGGCATCCGCATCCAGCAGCAGGGGCAGTTTTGTGGCCAGGGCCTGCGACAGCAAGCCCCTGGCTGCTGCCGACTGGCCCAGCCCGGGACCCACCACCAGGCAGGCCGATGTCGAGCGGGAGGATTTTCCGTGTGCTGCGCGCGGCAGGTCCATGGCCCGTTGAGGACCGCCCACCATGAGCTCCGGCATGTCGGCATCGAGAGCCACGCGCTCATCCACCAGACCCACATGGACTCGGCCGGCACCGCACAGCAGGGCCGCCCGCCCCGCCAGCAGGGCCGCTCCCGCCATGCCTGGCGCGCCCCCCAGAATACCCACGATACCGAAGTCACCCTTGTGGCAATCCAGGGTGCGTCGCGGCAGGCGCGCGGGCGGCGGGAACGGCGTTGACTCGGGCATGATTCTTCCATTCGATGTGTTGGCCTATATAGATAGGACAATCCCGAGGAAGGAGGATGTCATGAAACAGCCAAGCGATATCCCACATTCGCCGGCAGGGGCGCCGCTGACGAGCTGCGATCTGGACGACACCTGCGCCAAGCTGGATTGCGATTCGGTGTTGGCCGAGTTCGGAGATGCCCTGGGCAAGACCGACGCGGGCCGGGAGTTCCTTGCGCATTATTGTGGTCTGGATGCGCTGGAAGCGCTGCGTACGAAATTGTCGTCGGAAGAAGGGGAGGATGCCTGACGTCGGGTCCGAGGCGTACAATTTCCGGGCCGGCTTCTACCGGCCCTTTTCCTGATCGGGATAGCACCGGACATGAGCACGAAGATACTGATCGTGGACGGCGATCCACGCATGCGCGAGTTGTTGAAGACCGTCCTGCGCAAGGAGGGGTTCATGGTGGCCGGGGAGGCGCGCAATGGCCAGGCTGCCCTGACCCAGGCGGACAAGCTCAGGCCCGAGGTGGTGTGCATGGAGGTGGACCTGCCCGACATGTGTGGCCTGGAGGTGCTGAAGATCATCCTGGAAAAGATGCCGCAGGCGCGGGTGATCGTCATCAGCGCGGACGCCTCCGTATCCAAGGTGCGGGATGCCGTGGGCTGCGGTGCCGCCGGCTATATCCTCAAACCGTTCAACCAGGTGCGCGTGGGCACGGCGGTGCGTGCCGCCCTCAAGGACGCCCGCGCCTGAAGCCCGTGTGCTCGGCCGGGCCCGGCCAGACCCATCCGTCCGGGTTCGGCCGTTCGGCTAAAATCCTGGGCTTTCACGTGACCTGGTCCGTACGATGTCCCGCGTTCTGTTCCTTGCCGGTGCGCCCGCCTTCTCCGAGTTCCGTATCGCCAAGCGACTGGCGGCCCTGCAGCACCAGGGGGTGAAGGGCCTGGAGGCCCATTTCCGCTATTTCGTGGAGCTGTCCGGGGAACTAGCGGCGGAGGATCAGTCCTTCCTGGGCGAACTGTTGCAGGCCCGGCCTTACCAGCCCCAGGCCAGGACGATCCTGGTGACACCCCGTCTGGGCACGGTGTCTCCCTGGTCCTCCAAGGCCACGGACATCGCCGCCAACTGTGGTCTGGGTACCGTCGTCCGCATCGAACGCGGCGTGCACTGGCGGATCGGTACGAAGCGGGGCCGTAGCCTGGATCTGGAGGCCGTGCTGCCCCTGCTGCACGACCGCATGACCGAGAGCGTGCTGCGCGACGAGCAGGAAGCGCTGCAGCTGTTCCGGCGTGTGCAGGCCCCGCCCTGCAAGAGCGTGGATGTGCTCAAGGGCGGGTCCCAAGCCGGCAAGCGGGCCCTGAACCAGGCCAACCGGGACTGGGGCCTGGCCCTGTCGCCGGACGAGATCGACTATCTGCTGGAGCACTTCACCCGCGTCGGGCGCAATCCCACGGACGTGGAGCTGATGATGTTCGCCCAGGCCAACTCGGAGCACTGCCGCCACAAGATCTTCAACGCCGACTGGGTCATCGACGGCAAGAGCCAGGATGAATCCCTGTTCGCCATGATCCGCCACACCCACAAACTGCGTCCCCAGGGCACCCTGTCGGCCTACTCGGACAACGCCGCGGTCATGGAGGGTGCCCGTGTCGGCCGTTTCTACCCCAATGCCAAGGGTGTGTACGGCTTCACCCGGGAGGCCACCCACATCCTCATGAAGGTGGAGACCCACAACCATCCCACCGCCATTTCCCCCTTCCCCGGGGCCGCCACGGGCTCCGGTGGCGAGATCCGGGACGAGGGCGCCACGGGTCAGGGTTCCAAGCCCAAGGCCGGGCTGTGCGGCTTCACCGTCTCCAACCTGCGTATCCCAGGGGGTGAACAGCCCTGGGAGGTGGATCACGGCAAGCCGGAGCGCATCGTCTCCGCCCTGGACATCATGCTGGAGGGCCCCCTGGGGGCGGCGGCCTTCAACAATGAATTCGGCCGCCCCAATCTCACGGGCTACTTCCGCACCTTCGAGATGGAGACCCCGGACGGCCAGGTGCGGGGGTATCACAAGCCCATCATGATCGCCGGCGGCCTGGGCAACATCCAGGAGCGCCATGTGCACAAGCAGGCGTTCAAGCCCGGCACCCTGCTGATCCAGCTGGGGGGTCCGGGCCTGCGCATCGGTTTGGGGGGCGGCGCGGCCTCCAGCATGGGGGCAGGCAGCAACGCGGAGGCCCTGGACTACGACTCCGTGCAACGCGGCAACCCGGAGATGCAGCGCCGCGCCCAGGAGGTCATCGACCGCTGCTGGCAGATGGGGACCGACAACCCCATCCTCTCCATCCACGATGTGGGTGCCGGGGGCATTTCCAACGCCATGCCGGAGCTGGCCCACGGCGCAGGCCTGGGGGCCCGCCTGCAGCTGCGGGACGTGCCCAGCCTGGAGCCGGGCATGAGCCCCAGGGAGATCTGGAGCAACGAGGCCCAGGAACGCTATGTGCTGGCCATCGCCCCGGAATCCCTGGAACGGTTCAGGTCCATCTGTACGCGGGAACGCTGTCCCTTTGCTGTGCTGGGCCGGGCTACCCGTGCAAGACGGCTGGTGGTGGAGGACCGCCTATTCGGGAATACCCCGGTGGACATGCCCATGGGCGTGCTCCTGGGCAAGCCACCGAAGATGACCCGCAAGGCCAGGCGCCTGTTGCCCGTGTTGCGGCCGTTCAGTGCCGAGGGCCTGGAGCTGAAGGCCGCCGCCTACCGGGTGCTGCGCCACCCTGCCGTGGCTAACAAGACCTTCCTCATCACCATCGGTGACCGCAACGTGGGAGGCTGCACCGCCCGGGACCAGATGGTGGGCCCCTGGCAGATGCCGGTGGCGGACGTGGCCGTCACCACCCTAGGGTATGAAACCTACCGGGGGGAGGCCATGGCCATGGGCGAGCGCAGTCCCCTGGCCCTCATCGACGCTCCGGCGTCCGGGCGCATGGCCATCGGCGAGGCCCTCACCAACCTGGCGGCGGCGGCGGTGAGCGACATCGGCGATATCCGCCTGTCCGCCAACTGGATGTGTGCCGCCGGCCACCCGGGGGAAGACGCGGCCCTGTACGCCACGGTGCGGGCCGTGGGCAAGGATCTGTGCCCGGCCCTGGGCATCAGCATTCCCGTGGGCAAGGACTCCATGTCCATGGCCACGCACTGGCAAGACCGGGGGGAAAAGAAGGCCGTGGTGGCGCCCCTGTCCCTCATCATTACCGCCTTCGCCCCGGTGGTGGATGCGCGTCGCAGCCTCACCCCGCAGTTGCGCGTCGACTGTGGCGACACCGACCTGATCCTCCTGGATCTGGGCCGCGGCCGCAATCGCCTGGGTGGCTCCATCCTGGGCCAGGTGTACGGCGAGCTGGGCGACGTCTGCCCGGACCTGGACGAGCCGGAACGCTTCAAGCGCTTCTTTGCCCTCATCCAGGGTTTCAATCGCGAAGGCAAGGTGCTCGCCTACCATGACCGTTCCGACGGCGGCCTGTTCGCCACCCTGGCGGAGATGGCCTTCGCCGGCCATTGCGGTGTGGACCTGGACGTGGACGAGTTGCGCTACCACCGCCACCACGACGACATCATGGAGGACGTGGAGCATGCCCCCGTCCCGCGTGAACCGTATACCTCCCGCCTGTTCGGCATCCTATTCAACGAGGAACTGGGGGCCGTGCTGCAGGTGCGGCGCCAGGACACCGGCGCCATCCTGCAGGCCTGCATCGCGGCGGGCCTGCGCGACGAGTGCTACGTCATCGGCCGACCCAACCGCAAGGACCGCTTGCGCATCCTGCGGGAGGGCAAGGCCGTGTTCGACGAAAAGTGCGAGGACCTGCTGGCGGCCTGGTGCGAGACCACCTGGCGCATGCAGCGTCTGAGGGACAACCCGGCCTGCGCGGATCAGGAATTCGCCGGCCAGGCCGCGGCGAAGGATCCAGGTCTGCACGCCCGGCTGAGCTTCGATCCCGCCGAGGATGTGGCCGCGCCCCATGTGAGGAAATCGCGCGTCAGGCCCAGGGTCGCCATCCTGCGGGAACAGGGGGTCAACGGCCAGGTGGAAATGGCCGCCGCCTTCCACCGGGCGGGCTTCGCTCCCGTGGACGTACACATGAGCGACATCCTGACCGGCCGGGTGAATCTCCAGGGCTTCAGGGGTCTGGCGGCCTGCGGCGGCTTCTCTTACGGTGACGTGCTGGGGGCGGGAGGCGGCTGGGCCGCCTCCATCCTGCACAATCCCCGTGCCCGGGACGAATTCGAGGCCTTCTTCCGGCGGCACGACAGCTTTGCCCTGGGGGTGTGCAACGGTTGCCAGATGATGAGCCGGCTGAAGGCCATCATCCCGGGCGCCGACCACTGGCCCCGCTTCGAACGCAACCTGTCGGAGCAGTTCGAGGCCCGCTTCGTCATGGTGGAGGTGCCGGCCACAACCCCCTCCATCCTGTTCGACGGCATGGCCGGCTCGCGCATGCCCATCGTCGTGGCCCACGGCGAAGGCCGGGCGGTGTTCGACAGCCCGGCCCAGCAAGGGGCCGCCCTGGTCAGCCTGCGCTACGTGGACAACCGGGGCCGCGTGACCGAGGCCTATCCCCGCAACCCCAACGGCTCGACCAAGGGGATTACGGGGCTGACCACCCCGGATGGCCGCATCACCATCATGATGCCCCACCCGGAGCGGGTCTTCCGCGGTGTGCAGCACTCCTGGCACCCGGACGGATGGCAGGAGGATGGCCCCTGGCTGCGCCTGTTCCGCAATGCGCGCAGGTGGGTGGACTGAGGCCGGCCGCGATCCGCTTCACAAGCTGTCGCCGAAATCCTGGCGGAACCGGGCCACCAGTTCGGTCTGCCAGTCGGACACCGGTGCCAGGCGGCCGTAGAAGAAACGCAGGATCTCCGGTTCCTCGGTGAACACCAGGCCGCCGATCTTTCTCCGGTTGGCATACAGCCAGGTCAGGCGGTCGATGGTGTATTTCACCTGCGACAGGGTGAAGACCCGTCGCGGCAGGGCCAGGCGCACCAGCTCCATGTTGGCAAAGACCTCGCTGCCGTCGGGTTCGCGCTGCTCCGACAGGGTACCCCGTTCCATGCCGCGTATGCCGCTGACGAGGTACAGGGCCGAGGCCAGGGCGCCGGCGGGATACCGCGCCTGCGGGATGTGGTCGACGAATTCCATGGCGTTGATGTGGCAGCCCAGGCCGCCCGCGGGGGTGATCACCGGGATGCCGCGCCGGACCAGCTCGTCCACCATGTAGCGGATGAATTGCGGACCCTGGTTGATGACGTCCTCGTCCATGGTCTCTTCCAGACCCACGGTGAGAGCCTCCATCTCCCGTACCGACATGCCGCCATAGGTCAGGAAGCCTTCGTACAGGGGCACCAGGCCACGCATGCGGCGATAGAACGCCTCGTCGCGGATGCATATGCCGCCGCCGCGCACGCAACCCAGCTTGCGCGCCGAGAAATAGATCACGTCGCACAGGTCGGCCATGCGGCGGGTGATTTCGCGGATGCTCAGATCCCTACAGTCCGCCTCGCGCTCCTTGATGAAATGCAGGTTGTCCGCCAGCAGACTGGCATCCAGCACCAGCATGAGACCGAATTCATCGCATACCTGGCGAATCTCGCCGAGGTTCGCCACCGAGAAGGGCTGCCCGCCGATCAGGTTGGTGCCCGCTTCCATGCGCACGAAGGCGATCCTGTCCGCGCCATGACGGGCGATCACCTGGCGCAGCTTGGCAATGTCCATGTTGCCCTTGAACGGGTGTGCGCTGACCACTTCCAGGCCTGCGTCGCCGACCAGTTCCTCGACGATGCCGCCATTGAGGGTGATGTGCGCCTTGGTGGTGGTGAAGTGATAGTTCATCGGTACCACGGAGCCCGGCGAGACGAGGACCTGGCTGAGGATGTTTTCGCAGGCCCGGCCCTGGTGCGCCGGCAGGAAGAAAGGCATGCCGAAGATCTCTCGCAGCTTGTTTTCCAGACGGGTGAAGGTGGCACTGCCGGCGTAGCTGTCGTCGGCGATCATCATGGCCGCCTGCTGCTGATCGCTCATGGCGTTCACGCCACTGTCGGTGAGCATGTCCAGGAACACGTCGGCGTTGCGCAGCAGGAAGGTGTTGTTGCCCGCTTCGGTGATGGCTTCCAGGCGGCGCTCGATAGGCGGCAGGTTCAGCTTCTGCACGATGCGCACCTTGTGCATTTCGAGCGGTATGGATTCCACGCCAAAGAATTTCACTTTCGCCATGACGATCCGTCTCCTCAAAACGGGCAAAAAGGGGGCGCCAATCGGAGCACGACTGACGCCTGGATGAGTCGATCACGCACCAGGATGCCGTGGGCGGGCGGCCCCGTCAGGGCGTGGGCAAGGACTGCGTTGCTGCGGCCATGCGGGCGTTCGGGCCTACAGGGCCGGCACCAGGATGAATGCAGGCCAGAAGGGCAGGACTGGGATCACCTGGAAGGCCAGGCCGGCGCTGGGCGGGCTGGCCGCGCCATCCGGCCCCAGGGCGATGACCCGCAACTGGTACTGGCCGGGCGGCAGACCAGGCAGGAAGGTCCGCGGCCCGTCGCTTTCCTGTACGAGCATGGGGCGGAAGAAATCACCGGCGGGCGCCACCACGACGCGATAGCGCGGTGCCTGACCCTGCCAGGAAACGGCGATGGGGTGCACGCGCATGTCCATCTTCAGGTCCGTGGGTGCGGCGGGCGCACTGGCCCGGGGTATCACCACGAAGGCACGGTGGGCGCTGAACGCATGCGCCTGGCCGGTCTCATCCAGGCTGGCCAAGCGCCAGTGCCACTCGCCCTCGCCCAGGTCTTCCTCGTGCTCGACCACCGGTCCCAGGCGCCGTTCGATGAGACCGTGCGTGAACTCGGGGGTGGGTGCGATCTGCAGCACGTAGCCTCGCGCGCCGGCCGCGGTGCTCCACCGGAAACGCACCCGGGAACCGTCCAGGTGCTCTCCCAGGACCGGGGCCAGCGCCAGGGGGGGCAGGGGATGCGCATCCAGGGTCAGGCTGTGTTCGGCGTCCAGGCCTTCCATCCCCGTCTCATCGATGGCGCGCACGCGCAGCGTGTACACGCCATCGGCCAGGGTTTCGCCCCAGTCGACGGCGGGGCGCGTCACCACATCGTCCAGCAGTACGGCGGTGAAGGCGGTGTCGCGCGCCAGACGGACACGCCACGCCGCGGCATCCGGCTGGGTGGGCCATGCCAGGCCCAGGGGCAGGCGCGTGACCCGCGTGGGCATCCCGCTGAGGTCCGGGGCGGGCAACAGGGCCCGGGCCGGGCTCGGGGGCTTGCCGGCCTCGGTAAAACTGCCCTCCCCCGCAGCCACGCGCACGGTCTTGCCCTGGGCGGTCACGGCCACCTCGCCGGTGGTGACCTCGCTGCTCATGCGCTTGCCGTCTTCCGCCACGTTGATGCGGAAGTCGGTGCCGCGCAGGCCCGCCACGGCCACCGGTGTGCGCACACGGAAACCACCCGCGGGGGCAAGCTGCCGGGCAGCGCTGGCCTCCAGACGGCCGCTGTCCAGACTGACCTCGGTGGCCACCATGCCGGTTTTGCCATAGGCCGCCAGGCGGCCAAAGGCGAGCTTGCTGGAGGCCTGCTGGGTCAGGCTGGTGCCGTCGGCGAAGCGGTAGTGGGCGCTGCTGCGGGGGCCGGTGAGCACGCTCTCCCCGCCCTGGAGCTGATCGCCCGTGCGCAGCGGCCGCAAATCGCCCGAGCCGGTCCTGACCCGCACATTGCCCTGGACCGCCGTTACCGTGGCGGGGGCAGGGGTGACCTTCAGCAGGGCAACGGGGATGCGCAGATGGGTGTTGACGGGCAGATGTTCCGGGATATCCACCCGGTTCTCCGCCTGCACCCTGGGCCAGTCACCGGGATTGCGCAGATATTGTCTGCCGATACCGATGAGGGTGTCTCCCGGTACGGTGAGGTATTGCCAGTCGGCGGCCTGCAGGGACATGGAGAGCAGCAACAGAGGGAGCAGGAGGCGGCGCGCGGGCATGTGGGGGACTCTTACGGTAACCTTGCACGCAACTATAACGTTCGAGAGAGAAGAAAGGTTGGCCATGTACATCGGCACCCCCCTGTCCGCCTGCGCCACCCGGGTCATGCTGCTGGGGGCCGGGGAACTGGGCAAGGAAATCATCATCGCCCTGCAGCGCCTGGGCGTGGAGGTCGTGGCGGTGGATCGCTATGACGGCGCCCCGGGCCAGCAGGTCGCGCATCGGGCGCAAACCATCGACATGACCGACGGTAACGTCCTGGCGCGGCTCATCGACTCGGAAAAGCCCCACCTGGTGGTACCGGAGATCGAAGCCATCGCCACCGGAACCCTGCTGGAATTGGAGCGGGCGGGGGCCTGCACGGTGATCCCCACGGCCCGGGCGGCCCATCTGGCCATGCACCGTGAGGGTATCCGCCGCCTGGCGGCCGAGACCCTGGGCCTGCCTACCTCCAGCTATGCCTTCGTGGATTCCCTCAAGGCCCTGCGGGCTGCCGTGGAGGATCCAGGCGGCATCGGCTATCCCTGTGTGGTCAAACCTGTCGTGTCCTCTTCCGGCAAGGGTCAGAGCCGGGTGGACCTGGCCGAGGACCTGGCCGGGGCCTGGCACTATGCCGCGCGAGACAGCCGGGTGGACAAGGGCCAGGTTATCGTCGAGGGCCTCATCGACTTCGATTGCGAGATCACCCAACTGACGGTGCGGGCCCGGGGCGCGGATGGACGCATCGAAACCCATTTCTGCGCCCCCATCGGCCACCTCCAGGTCAAGGGGGATTATGTGGAAAGCTGGCAGCCCCAGCCCTTGGCCCCCGCGGCCCTGACCACGGTCCGGGATATGGCGCGCCGTATCACCGACGACCTGGGCGGCCTGGGGGTGTTCGGTGTGGAATGCTTCGTGAAGGGTGACAAGGTATGGTTTTCCGAGGTCAGCCCCCGGCCTCACGACACGGGGCTGGTGACCCTGACCAGCCAGCGCCAGAGCGAGTTTGAACTGCATGCCCGTGCCATGCTGGGGCTGCCGGTGGATGTGTCCCTGCGCAATCCCGGGGCCTCGGCGGTGATCTACGGCGGCGTGGAAGGTGCGGCCATCCGCTATGAAGGCGTGGCCGAGGCCTTGCGCGTGCCGGGTACGGACATCCGCCTGTTCGGCAAGCCGAAGGCCACCATCCGCCGCCGCATGGGCGTGGCCCTGGCAGAAGGCCGGGACACGGAGGAAGCCCGCGCCCGCGCCCGTGAGGCAGCCGCCCGGGTGCGGCCGGTCAAGCCCTAGAACCTGCGTGTGCTTTGGCTTGCCTGGCGCCGGTGGCGGCTCATGTTTTCAACAGCCTATCCATAACGACACAGCCCGCCTCGTGCAATCGAGTTGTTCAGGGCCGACTCTGTAGACCTTCCCTAGGCGTCTGCCCGGCGTCAGGGCCTGCCCAGGGGCAGGCTCAGCGTGAACAGGGCGCCTCCTGCCGGACCGTTGGCCGCTTCCAGCTGGCCGCCGTGCTTTTCCACCAGGCCGTAGCTGATGGCCAGGCCCAGCCCCGTGCCCTTGCCCACGGGCTTGGTGGTGAAGAAGGGTTCGAACACATGGGGCAGGTGAGTTTCCTGGATGCCGGGGCCGTTGTCCTGAAAACACACCTCCACCTGTCTGCCGGACTGTCGCGCGGTGATGACGAGGCGTGGTTCGGCCAGGTCCGCCGTGGCGTCACGGGCGTTCTGCACCAGGTTCATCACCACCTGCTGGATCTGGCCCGACGAGCCCACCACGTTGATGCCTTCAGGCAGATCCAGGTCCACCTGAAAGCGCTCCGGCGAGGCCTTGCGTATCCAGCTCACCGCCCGCTCGATCACCTGCGTCAGGTTGAAGGGGCGGGCCTTGTCCCGATCCGCCACGGAGAAGCGTTTCAGGCTGTCGACGATGTCGCGGGTGCGCTCCGCGCCTTCGATGGTGCCGTCCATGAGGGAGGGCAGGTCCTCCAGGATGCGGTCGATACGCAGTTCGTCCCGCAGGCGTGCCTGCGCGGCCGCGCTGTGGGGGGCGTGCAGCAGGGAGATGTACCGGCCCAGGCGCTGCGCGTAGCGGCGCAGGGCATGCACGTTGCCGAGGACGAAACTGATGGGGTTGTTGAGCTCGTGGGCCACGCCCGCCACCAGGCGGCCCAGGGAAGCCATTTTCTCCGCGTGCAGGAGCTGCTGCTGGGTGCGCTTCAGGTCCTCATGGGCCTCGTGCAGGGCCTGGTAGGCCCTGCGCAGCTCCCCCAGGGGGCGGCCCGTCACCACCATGCCCAGCAGGACGCCGCGGTGGTTGTGACAAGGCATGCAGTTGAAGGACACGGCCACGGGCAGCCGATCCCTGGTCTGCATATCCAGTTCGCAGTCCGCCAGGCCCTTGAGTCCCCGGGTGGAGAAGGCCTGACGCGCAGACTGGCGGGTGGCCTCGTCCGGAAACAGGTCGAACAGGGAGGCGCCCACCAGTTCCGCCTCCGTCTTGCCGGTCAATGCGATGAGGGCCTGGTTCACCACCTCGATGCGTCCCTCCAGGTCGCAGACCAGCAGCAGGTCGGACATGGAGGACAGCACCGACAATACGAAGCGCTGGGATTCCTCCAGGGCGGCGTTCTTCTCCTCCAGGGCCACCTCGTACTTCAGCAGGTCGCTGTAGACCTCGTCCATCTTGTGGATGACCTCGATCCAGACCTCCTCGCCGCCGGGGGGAAGGGGCGTGGAGATGGGCCCTTGCGCGTGCCCGGTCCCCTGCCTTCCCTCCTCCATCCTTCGCCTCCGGCCTCAATGCACCGTGCATACCATGCACGGATCGAAGGAGCGCACCACATGCTGCACCAGCAGGGGCGGATCCTGGTCTGCCGACACGGGCAGGTGGGCCAGCGCCTGTTCCAGGGCCCCGGGGGTGCCCTGTGCGTCCCGCGGGGAGAAGTTCCAGGTGGTGGGGGCGATGATCTGGTAGTTGGCGATGCGTCCCTGTTTCACCGTGAGCCAGTGGCCCAGGGCGCCTCGCGCGGCTTCCACCAGGCCCGCCGCCGTGCCTTCCCGGGGCGCATCGGCGTGATGGCACCAGGGGGCCCGGGGCTGCAGTTGCCGGGCCCAGACCTGCATGCGTGGCAGCACCAGGGCCAGTTCCAGCAGGCGGGCCAGCACCCGGGCCATGACGCTGCCGCCGTGGAGCCTCACCAGATCCCGCACCAGCGGATGACCCGTCACCATCTGTCGCGCCAGGGCACCGGTTTCCGCCACGACGCCGTGATAGCGGGGAGCCTTGCACCAGGTATAGGCCCCGGGCTTGTCCGCCTGGGGAATGGTCTGGCCCTGGGCTGGCGGGGCTGCATCCCCCGCCAGCCAGGCATGGCTCAGGTCCTCCGCGATGGCCTGCGGTGCCAGGACATGATGCTGCGCGGCCTGCCACAGACCGGGGATGAACAGCTGCCCCTGGGTCTCCTCATAGGCGCCGTAGCTGAGGAATACGTCCGTGGCCCGGCCCATGCGTTCCAGACCCAGGTCCTCGGCCACATCCAGGAACAGGGCCAGGTCGCCCTCACGGTTCCGGCGCCAGGCGGTCAGATCGGCAAGACTGGCCAGGGCTGCCACCTGTTCCAGGCTGTCGCCGAACACGTGCTGTTCCAGAAAACGGCGGAAGGCGCGCAACAGGGCAATGAGCTGCAGGCATTCCGCCTGCTCCAGGGCGCGCGTGGTGCCACCGGGTTGCAGGCTCAGGCTGTGGGGCCACTTGCCCGCCATGAGACCCATGAGGTGCATGAACGCCGCCCGGGCGGGCAGCATGTCGCCCGTGGCCTGACCGTGCAAGGCCTTGAAGCGGCGCGCGACCCGCTCGAACCAGGGACGGTCCGCATAGGCCGGGCGGGCGAAGTCCGGCATGAAGAACAGGTAGAAGTGGCTCAGGTGGTCCGCCAGGTTCTCGCAGGCGCTCACCAGGTTGTGCGCCAGACGGCCGTTGTCGGGCATGGTGAGTCCGGACAGCGCGCGCAGGGCGGCGGCCGCGGCGTTGCTCTGGGACACGGAGCAGATGCCGCAGATGCGGGGCACGATGACCAGAGCATCCCCAGGTGCCCTGCCCACCAGCATGGACTCGAAGCCCCGGTAGAGAGGGGAGTTCACAAAGGCCCCCCGCACCCGGCCATCCTCCACCTCCAGGCGTACCTCCAGGTCGCCCTCGACGCGGTTGAAGGGGCCCACGATGCGGGTGGCGGTGGCCGGGGCGGCCATCACTTCAGCCCCGTCCTCTTCACCGCCGGGGCCACCACCAGGTGGTCGGAGGTGGCGTTTTCGCGCACCCGCCTGGGCGTGGCGGACTTGGACAGGGCGGCCAGGGCCACGAACCAGGCCTTGGGCATGTCGCTGGGCAGGCCGATGGGGATGCCCGCCACCTTGGGGGTCTCGGCGAAGGGATGGCCCGGTTCCTCGAAGCGGGGCTCGGTGCAGGATATGCAGGCGTAGCCCCCGCGCAGGCAGGAGCCGCTGCCGTTCCACAGGCGGGTGTTGCAGTCGGCATGGGCCTGGGTGCCCTTGCAGCCCAGGTTTTCCATCAGGCAGCCCAGGTCCGAGGTCTTCTCGGCACTGGCCTTGAACTCGTAGTACTCGTTACGGGGACAACCGTGGTGCACCAGGTGATCGGCATAGAAACGGGGCCGGCGCAGGCTGTCCAGATCGGCCTCTCCCAGCCGTTCCAGGGCCAGGGCCAGCAGGGTGTCCAGTACCCAGCCGGGGTGGGTGGGACAGCCTGCCACATTGACCACGGGCAGGCCGGCTCCGGCACGGAAGGCGGCGGACAGCAGGCCGCCCGGACGTTCGCCATGGAACTGCAGGCCCGTGGCGCCCGAGGCGGAGCCGCTGACGCCGGTGCTGGTGATGCCGCCGTAGGCTGCGCAGGTGCCGATGGCCAGCACGTGGGCGGCGCGCATGGCCAGTTCCGCGATCCAGGCCATCATGGGTCTGCCTGTGCCCGCCAGCATGTGGAAGCGTCCGCTGCCCGCGGGGCCGGTCATCACTGCGCCTTCCAGGCACAGGATATCGAGCCGTTCCCGACCTTCGGCGCAGGCGCGCAGGATGTCCAGGGCCTCCTGGCCACTGGCCTCGGACAGGCTGGGGTGCCACAGCAGGCGGATGCCCGCGTCCGCCAGGCGTTCCATGAGGCTGGGCTGCTCGGCGTTGAGCAGGGAGAGGGTGCAGCCGCCGCAGCCGCCGGACTGGATCCAGAGCAGATTGAGCTCACGCATCGCCGTCCTCCGTGGCGCGTGGGCGGCCGCGCCGGGGCTGGGGCCGGGGCACGCCCAAGCGGTCCAGCTTGTTGCGCAGGCCCAGGCGGGTGAGGCCCAGCTGCGCCGCCGCCCGGGTGAGGTTGCCGCCATGGCGGGCCATGGCCTGGCGCAGGGTGTCGGTCTCCACGGCCTCCACCCGGCTGCGCAGATCGTCGGGTGCAATGGCGCGGACCGGGCCGTTCAGGCTGGCGTGGATGGCGTCCAGACCCAGGAGCGGTGCGTCGGACAACACCAGCATGCGGCGGATTTCGTTCTGCAGTTCCCGCACGTTGCCCGGCCAGGGCCGGGACACCAGGTGATCCATCAGGTCCCGGGTGAATCCCCGGGTCTCGCAACCCAGCTGTTGTGCCGCCTGCTCCAGGATGGCCCGGGCCAGCAGGGGGATGTCCATGGGCCGTTCACGCAGGGGCGGTACCCACATGGGCACGGTGGCCAGACGGTAGTACAGGTCCTCGCGGAAGCGCCCGGCGCGCACCTCATCCCCCAGATCCCGGTTGGTGGCGGCGATGACCCGCACATCCACGGACTGGGCCCGGTTGCTGCCCAGGGGGCGGAACTCGCCTTCCTGCAGTACCCGCAGCAGCTTCACCTGAAAGGCCGGGGAGGTCTCGCCGACCTCGTCCAGGAACAGGCTGCCGCCATGCGCCAGCTGGAACAGGCCGACCCGATCCTCGCTGGCGCCGGTGTAGGCACCCTTGCGATGGCCGAACAGCTCCGACTCCAGCAGGTTGTCGGGCAGTGCACCGCAGTTCTGCACCACGAAGGCCTGGTCGGCGCGGCCGCTGGCGTAGTGGATGGCGCGGGCCAGCAACTCCTTGCCGGTGCCGGACTCGCCCATGAGCAGCATGGACACGTCGTAGCGCGCGGCCCTGGCAATCTGTTCGCACAGGGTCTGCATGGGGCTGTCCGGGGCCCGTATGATGCGTTCCAGGCTGAAGGTCTCCTTCACCTGCGCCCGACGGACTTCCACGTGTTTGCGCAGCACCGGTTCGGCGGCCCGCAGCTCCACTGCCAGCTGGCAGTTCTCCTGCTGCAGGCGGTACAGCTCGGCGGCCCGCTTCAGGGTCAGCAGCAGTTGTTCCGGGTGCCAGGGCTTGAGCAGGTACTGGTAGATGCCCGCCTCGTTGATGCCGGCGATGATGTCCTCGCTGTCGGTGTAACCGGAGATGATGATGCGCACCGTGTCCGGCCAGTCCTGGCGCACCTGGCGCAGGAACTCCACGCCGCTCACCTCCGGCATGCGCTGGTCCGTGAGCAGGATGTGGATGGCCTGCCGCTGCATGAGGGCCCGGGCCTCGGCGGCGCCGGTGGCGGTGAACACCTGGAAGTCTTCTTCCAGTGTGCGGCGCAGGGCCTCGAGGGAGCGCACCTCGTCATCCACGATCAGGACGGTCGGTGGGAAGGTCATGTGTCCTCCGCCGGTACCAGCCAGCCCAGTTCCCGGTGTTTCGCCAGGTGCCGGGGTGTCCAGGAATGGGGTGTCTTGTGCACGAAGTGGTGGCGGGCCACGTGGTAGCTGGGGTCGAAGCCGTAGAAGTTGCGCTGCATGTGCACCAGTTCCTCGGCCCGGTACTGGGCCAGGGGCCTGGTGGCCTCGTCCGCCTGCCGGCGGGCGCGCTTGTCCTGCAGGCGCGGATGGAATTCCGGTCCTTCTGCCAGGGCCAGGGCGCGCTGACGGACTTCGGTTCGGAATGCGGCCGGGTCGGGGCCGAAACAGGCGTCGATGAAGCCGGTCTCTACCGCCTCCGGGGTACCCAGGGGCAGGCGTCGGGCCATGATGCCGCGGGCGGCATCGCCCCCCAGCCGTCGGGGCAGCAGGTAGGTCCAGTACTCCGAGCCATACAGGTTGCCCATGTTCTTGTAGTGGGGGTTGAGGATCACCCCTTCCCTGGCCCAGACCTGGTCCGCCGCCAGGGCCAGGAAGGCGCCGCCGGCGCCGGCGTTGCCCTGCAGGGCGGCGACGGTGAGCCGGTCGGTAGTCTCGATGACGGCGCGGCAGAGATCGTCCATGGCCCCGATGTTGCGCCAGGATTCGTCCGCCGGGCTGTCCGCCGCCTCGATGTGGTTCAGGTCCAGGCCATTGCTGAAGAAGTCCGGCCCGCCCATGAGGACGATGGCCCGCGTGGGACGCTGGCGCGCGGCCTCGTAGGCGGCCAGCAGGCGCTGGCAGGCGGCGGTGTGCATGGCGCCGTTGTAGAAGTCGAAGTGCAGATAGCCCACGCCGCCGGCTTCCTCGTAGCGGATGTCCCACTCACCGCCGGTCAGCTCCGGCAGGGAGGCCGTCTCGGCCAGGGCCAGGACGGCGGGCAGCTTGAGGGGCAGGGGGCTGGCGCCATTCTTCACGTGGCCGATGCGCACCGCCCCGTCCACCGTGGCACGCACGAGCCCCTCGCCGCTGCGACCCAGGATCGCGCCGGGTGTGCCCCGGGCGGGGAAGGGCTGGGCGTTGAACAGATGGCAGGGATGACCGAAGAGTTCGTCCTTCACCCCGGGGAAGCCATCGGCGGCGTTGAGCTTGGCCAGCACGGTCTCGGTGCTGTCACGGGCCCAGTCGATGGCCCGATCCGCCTGTTTCATCAGGGCGTGCATGGGGCGCAAGGGTATGGGCGACGGTTGCCACCTGCCCGCGCGATAGTCCGGCAGCCGCTCCAGGGCCGTCTTGACCACCCGCACGGTGGCCTCGGTCACCTCGTTGCGGTAGATGCTGGATTTCTTCGCCGCCCGCAGGGCAAAGGCCTCGCTGGCCCACACGGGGCCCGCGTCCATTTCCGCTTCCGCCTGGAGCAGGGTCACGCCCCATTCCCGTTCGCCCTTCAGGATGGCCCAGTCCAGGGCCGAGGGACCCCGGTCGCCGACGATGCCCGGATGCAGCACCAGGCACAGGTGGTGTTTCCAGATGGCCTCCGGAATGGCCCGGCGCAGGTAGGGGGCCAGGATCAGGTGGGGACGGAACAGGTCCACCGCCTCGATGGTGACGCTGTCGTTGATGTCGAACTCGATGGAGACCTCATGGCCCAGCCGGGTCAGCTCCACATAGAGGCGCTGGGTCAGGCTGTTGAAGGCGTGGGTGAGGAAGAGGATGCGCACGGATCAGCAAATCCTCGGCAACTGCTCGCCCGACAGCCAGTCCACCATGCGCCGGCCGCCGAAGCGGGTCTGCATCTGCACGAAGGCGTTGGGGTCCGCCACCACCTTGCCGATGATGGCGGCTTCACGGCCCTGGGGATGGGCGCGCATGGCGGTCAGGAGCCTGTCCGCATCCCCGGCGGCGCAGACGGCGAGAAGCTTGCCTTCGTTGGCGATGTTCAGCGGGTCCAGGCCGAGCAGCTCGCAGGCGGCGCCGACCGCGGGCTTCACGGGGATGGCTGCCTCCTCCAGGTGGATGCCCACCCCGGACTGGTGGGCGATCTCGTTCAGGGTGGCGGCCAGGCCGCCACGGGTGGGGTCGCGCATGACGCGGATCGCCGCGCCGCTGGCCAGCATGGCGGCGGTCAGGCCGTGCAGCGCCGCCGTGTCCGACAGGATGGGTGCGTCGAAGCTGAGGTTCTCCCGCTGGCTCATGATGGCCACGCCATGGTCGCCGATGCTGCCGGATACCAGCACCGCGTCGCCGGCCCTGGCCTGGTCACCGGCGAGGTGGATGCCCTCGGGCAGGAAGCCCACGCCGGTGGTAGTGATGAACACGCCGTCGCCCTTGCCCTGCTCCACCACCTTGGTGTCACCGGCCACCAGCTGCACGCCTGCCTCGTTGGCCGCTCGGGCCATGGACTCGACAACGCGGGCCAGGTCCGCCAGGGGAAAGCCCTCCTCCAGGATGAAGCCGGCGGTGAGGTAGAGGGGCGTGGCCCCCATGACCGCCACATCGTTCACCGTGCCGTGCACCGACAGACAGCCGATGTCGCCGCCGGGGAAGAACAGGGGCGAGACCACGTGACTGTCCGTGGACACCACCAGGCGGCCGTCGCCCGGGGGCAGGCAGGCGCCGTCGTTGCCCTGGGCCAGATACTCGTTGCCGAGATGGTTGGCGAACAGTTCGGCGATGAGCTGCGCCATGGCCCGGCCGCCACCGCCGTGGCTCATGTCCACCCGGCCGTGCCTGATGTCCAGGGCACGGACGTAGCCTTTCTTCACTGCCGACATGAATGATTCCGTATGAGTGCCGGACGACCGCCGGCGTGGTTGGGAAGGATCACGGGGCATCCCCGGCGCTGCGCAGCCAGACACGACCCAGCCAGGCCAGTGTGGCCAGGATGAGGGCCCAGCCCAGGAAGGCGGTGAGGCCGGCGATGCGGGTATCGGCCGCCAGCACGCCCCAGCGCGAGAAGATCTCCGTCCAGTCATGCTCGCCGCCCCCCACCAGGGGCAGTACCCGGGCCCGGGCATCGGCCATGTAGCGGGCTACGTTGAGGAGGTTCTCACCCAGCCAGACCAGACCCACCGCCAACCCTGCCGCCTCGTCCCGGCGCAGGAAGTGCCAGGCCACCAGGGCCGGAAACAGCAGCTGGAACAGGGTGCCGCCGTAGACCGTGAGGCGCTGGCTGAACAGGCCCATGAGGGGATGGCCCGCCTCGTGCAGGGCCAGGTTGGCGCTGTCCAGGATGGGCACCCAGCCGTCCTCGGACGATAGCCGCGCCAGGACGATATAGCCGGCCAGGACGGCGATACCCGCCACGCCCGCCGTGGTGGGCATGCGCCAATTCGCGGCATCGGCCTGGCCGGTACGGTTCGGGCTCATGCCTCCACCGCCCGGGCGTCCTGGTGGCGCCCATAGGTGTAGTGGGCCGCGCAGGCCCCTTCGCTGGACACCATGCAGCTCCCCATGGGGTTCTCGGGGGTGCAGACGGTACCGAAGATCTTGCAGTCCGTGGGCTTTTTCACGCCGCGCAGGATGGCCCCGCACTCGCAGGCCTTGTTGTCCGGCACGGGCTGGTATTCGAGATGAAAACGTTGCTCCGCATCGAACTCGGCGAAGCCTGCGCGGATTTTCAGGGCGGAATAGGGCACCTCCCCCAGACCGCGCCATTCGAAGCTGCGGCGCAGCTCGAACACCTCGGCCACCAGGTTCTGGGCCTTGGTGTTGCCTTCCGGGGTCACGGCGCGGGTGAATTCGTTCTCCACCTGGGCGCGGCCCTCGTTCACCTGGCGCACCAGCATGAGGATGGCCTGCATCACGTCCAGGGGCTCGAAACCGGCGATCACCACGGGCTTGCGGTATTCCTCGGCGAAGAACGCGTAGGGCCGGCTGCCGATGACCGTGGAGACATGGGCCGGGCCCACGAAGCCGTCCAGGGGCACGGTGCCCAGCTCCCGCACCTCGGGGGATTCCAGGATGTTCATGATGGCGGAGGGCGTGAGCACGTGGCAGCACAGCACGCTGAAGTTCTTCAGGCCCTCGGCCCGGGCCTGCCTGATGGCCACCGCCGTGGGCGGCGTGGTGGTCTCGAAGCCGATGGCGAAGAACACCACCTCCTTGCCGGGATGGTCCCGGGCGATCTTCAGGGCGTCGGTCACCGCGTAGACCATGCGGATATCCCCGCCTCGTGCCTTGGCCTTCATCAGGGACAGGCCGCCGGAGGCGGGGATGCGCAGGGTGTCGGCGTAGGTGCAGAGGATGGCGCCGTTATCCAGGGCCAGCCGGATGGCCAGGTCGATGCGGCCGATGGGCAGCACACACACCGGGCAGCCGGGGCCGTGGATCATGCGCACGTTGGTGGGCAGCAGGTCCGGCACGCCGTAGCGGGAGATGGCGTGGGTGTGGCCGCCGCAGAATTCCATGAAGTTGTAGCGGCGGTCGTGGTGGACTTCGGCAGCGATGGCCTTGGCTAGGCCCTGGGCGACCTCACCGTCGCGGAATTCGTCCACGTACTTCATTCAGGGCTCCTCGCGGCAACAAGATACTTCCGAGGCGAGGTCGCGCATCCCGCTGCGTGGTCGCATCCCCATTGCATGGGGCCCCTGCTCCGCCCTCCGCGGTCGTACCTCGCCGTCGCGGAATTCGTCGATGTATTTCATGCGCCTGCCACCAGTTCAGTAAGGCCCGCCTCGGCCATGAGGGCCAGGGTCTTCTCCGCCTCCTCCGGATCCAGGCGGGTGAGGGCGTAGCCCACGTGGACAATGACGTAGTCGCCCACCCGCACGCCCTCCACCAGGGCCAGGGACACGTCCTTGCGCACGCCGCCCAGGTCGACGATGGCCTGGTCGTTGTCGTTGATTTCCACCACGCGGGCGGGGATGGCGAGACACATGATTTCTATCCTTGGGACATTGATCGCATTGCAACCCAGGCCTGGCCCAGACTCAAGCCTCCATCGTTGGGGGGTATTTGCCGGGCCTCCAGGACGCGCAGGCCATGGCCGGCAAGACGGGCGGAAAGGGTGCGGGTGAGGATGTGGTTGAGGAAGCATCCGCCGCCCAGGGCCACGGTGTCCAGACCCTGCTGTTGCGCGGTGAGCAAGGTCCAGTCCGCCAGGGCCCGGGCCAGGGTGGCGTGGAACAGGGCGGCGCCCCGGGCCGTATCCGCTTCATCCGTCAGCCGGGCCAGCAAAGGCAGCAGGTCCAGGCGGCCGTCGTCATGGAGCACGAATCCGTCCGTCATGGGAGCCAAGTCACCATGCTGCTCCGCCAGGCCCTCCAGCAGCATGGCTGCCTGGCCCTCATAGGTCATCGCCTCGCGGATGCCCAGCAGGCCGGCGGCGGCATCGAACCAGCGGCCCAGGCTGGTGGTGGGCGGGCAGTGCAGGTCCCGCTCCAGCATCACGTGCAGTTGCCGGGCCAGGGGCTGGCCGGGAAAGCGGTGGGGAATCTCGTCGGTGCGGCCCAGCAGGAACAGGGCCGCCGCCGCCATGCGCCAGGGTTCCTTCGCCGCCTTGTCGCCGCCGGGCAGGGGCAGGGGGGTGAGGTGGCCCAGGCGTGAAAATTCCGCGCCTTCCACCCGCAGCAACTCGCCGCCCCAGGCCGTGCCGTCCGCGCCCAGGCCCACCCCGTCCAGGGCCAGGCCCAGTAAGGGGCCTTCCACGCCATGCTCCGCCGCCACGGCGGCGATATGGGCGTGGTGGTGTTGCACGGCCACGGCGGGCACGTCCCAGGCATCGGCCAGTTCCAGGGCGTGGCGGCTGCTGAAGAAATCCGGATGCAGGTCGTGGGCCACGGCCTCGGGCCGCACCTGGAGGATGTCGAGCAGGTGCCGCGTGACCTCCTGGAACATGGCGCAGGTGGCCGGGTTGTCCAGGCCGCCGATGTGCTGGGAGACGTAGGCTTCGTCCCCCCGGGTGACGCAGAGGGTGTTCTTTAGGTAGCCCCCCAGGGCCAGGATGGACGGGCCGGAACGGGGCAGGCGGATGGCCCGGGGGGTATGGCCCCGGGCGCGGCGGATGAACTGGGGCCCGTCGCTCGTGTCCATGCGCACCACGCTGTCGTCGCAGCGCACGACGATGTCCCGGTCATGCATCAGCACCGCATCGGCGATGCCGCCCAGGCGTTCCACCGCCTCGTCGTTGCCGATCACCAGGGGCTCGCCCCCGGGGTTGGCGCTGGTCATCACCAGCACCAGGTCCTGGGCTTGCTCCATCCAGGTGGTGCCTGGAGGCCGGCCCGTCGCCTCGTGGAACAGCAGCCAGTGCAGCGGCGTGTAGGGCAGCATGACCCCCAGCCAGGCCAGGCCCGGGGCGATGCCGGGGAAGGCCTCGTCGGCCCCCGGCCGCTTGCGCAGCAGGACAATGGGCCGCTCGGGGGAGGTGAGCAGGGCCCGTTCCGCCTCGTTCATCTCCACCCAATCCGCCATGGAGGCCAGATTGGCGGCCATGATGGCGAAGGGCTTCTCTTCCCGGTTCTTGCGCGCCCGCAGGGTCTGCACGGCGACGGCATCGCGGGCGTCGCAGGCCAGGTGGAAGCCGCCCAGGCCCTTGATGGCCACGATCTGGCCGGCTCGCAGGCGGGCGAGGGTTTCGGTGATGGGATCGTCGCCGGTGATGGACTTGCCCTGTGCATCCACCAGGGCCAACAGAGGCCCGCACACCGGGCAGGCCGTGGGCTCCGCATGGAAGCGCCGGTCGGCCGGGTTGCGGTATTCCTCCTCGCAGTCCGGGCACAGGGGAAACGCCGCCATGCTGGTCTGGGGCCGGTCGTAGGGTAGGCCCCGGGTGAGGGTGTAGCGGGGGCCGCAGTGGGTACAGTTGATGAAGGCATAGCGCCAGCGCCGGTCGGCGGGATCGAAGATCTCCGCCAGGCAGTCGGGGCATACCGCCGTGTCGTGGCCGATCATGGTGCCGGCCCGGCCGGCGCCGCTTTCGGTGATGGTGAAGTCGGCAGGCCCACCCGTGGTCGGCGTGTCGCTCCAGGTCAGTTCCCGCACCCGGGCCAGGGGCGGGATTTCCTCGGGCAGGCGGCGGGTGAAGGACTCGATGGCGCTGGCGTCGCCTTCCACCAGGATTTCCACCCCGGCGGCATCGTTGCGCACCCAGCCGGACAGGTTCAGTGCATGGGCCAAGTGCCAGACGTAAGGCCGGAAGCCCACGCCCTGGACGATTCCAGTGACGCGCAGGCGGCGCTGGATGAGCGGGCTGGACGGCAAGGCTGCGTTCAAGAGACGCGGGCTCCGCGGGAACCCCCCCTCACCCCCCTTCCACAAACGGAGGGGAGGGCCCGTTGCCCCCTGCCCCCCCTTTGCAAAAGGGGGGGCAGGGGGTTGAGTAGGCCTCCAACCCTCGACACGCTTACTCCCGGGGCGTGACCTGTTCGCCCAGCCGCGCTTCCAGTTCCGCAATCCGCTTCTTCAGCAAATCCACGTTCTGCATGCGCGCGGACTTGGCCTCATCCAGCCCGGCCATGAGCCAGCCCAGCCATTCCTCCATACCCTGGCCGCTGGTGGCGGATACCTGCATGACCTGGAGCCTGGGGTTCACCCGGCGGGCGTAGTCCACGCACTTTCCCACGTCGAAGCTGAGGTAGGGCAGCAGGTCAACCTTGTTCAAGATCATCAGGTCGGCGGCGTGGAACATGTCCGGGTACTTGAGGGGTTTGTCCTCGCCTTCCGTCACCGACAGGATCACCACCTTGTGGGCCTCGCCCAGGTCGAAGGCGGCGGGGCAGACCAGGTTGCCCACGTTCTCGATCATGAGCAGACTGTCGTCGGCCAGGTTCAGGTGCTCCAGAGCGTGGCCCACCATGTGGGCGTCCAGGTGGCAGCCCTTGCCGGTGTTGACCTGGATGGCCGGGGCCCCGGTGGCGCGGATGCGGTCGGCGTCATTGCTGGTCTGCTGGTCGCCTTCCACCACGGCCACCCTGGCCTTGTCTTGCAGCATCTCGATGCTCTTCACCAGCAGGGTGGTTTTGCCGGAGCCGGGGCTGGACACCAGGTTGACGGCGAAGATGCCGTGCTCGGCGAAGTGTTTGCGGTTGCCGGCGGCATAGGCGTTGTTCTTGCCCAGGATGTCCTGCTCGATGCGGATCATGCGTTCCTGGCTCAGGCCCGGCGCGTGGGCGTGCGCGGGACCCAGGCCGTAGTGCAGGTCGCCGTGGTGGGCGTGGGAGTGCACGGCATCCGGGGCGTGCAGGAGATCGTGGTGGTGCCGGTGATCGGTATGGGTGTGGCTGTGATCATGATCATGGACGTGGTTGTGCGTGGTGCCATCCGCGTGCACGTGCTCGTGGCCGTGCGCGTGGACATGGACGTGCTCGTGGGGGTGATCGTGAGGGTGCTCACGCCCTTCGATCCGGGTTTCGCCTTTGCCGCAGCCGCATACCGTGCACATGTCCGTTTCTCCGATGACTATTCAACCAGCAGATCCTTGACCCGCATCTGCGTACCACCCGTGGCCTGTACCTGGTAGCTGCCGCAGCGGGGACAGGCGTCGTACAGGGCCTGGATTTCCACGGCCCCGCCACAGCCCAGGCACCAACCCTGGCCGGGGAGGCGTTCCAGTTCTACCCGCGCGCCATCGGCCACGCTGCCCTTGAGTACCACGTCCAGGCAGAAGGCGAGAGCCTCCACCTCCACGCCGGAGAGGGCGCCGATCTCCAGCCGCACTTCGGTCACGCGCCTGAAGCCTTGGGCCGAGGCGGCATCCTCGACGATCTGGAGTATGCCCTCCGCCAGGGACATTTCATGCATCACGCCACTCCACGCCAAAGTCCACGCAGGGGTCCAGCGAGCGGGTCACCAGACGGGCCCTGGATTCCAGATTGGGGCCGGGGGGAAGGCTTTGCAAGGCCTGGGCCAGGGGGCCCGAGGGGTGGAAGTTCCATTCCGTCGGCGCCAGGATGCGATAGTCCTCCACCCGGCCACCTTTCAGTCGGACCACATGGAACAGCAGGCCCCGGGAGGTTTCCACGCCGGCCATGCCCGTGCCCTGCCAGGGGGACCAGGCACGGATGGTGGGACTGTCGCTGTCCTGGCTCAGTTGTCGGGGCAGGAGGGCCAGTTCCACCAGCCGGGCCAGCAGGCGGGCACCCAGCCCCCGGCCGTGCCGGCTCAGCCAGGCGGCCATCGGGGGCTGATGCCACACCCGGGTCAAGGCCCCCGTCTCGGCGGTTTCTCCCTGCCAGTCCGGCCGGGCACAGAAGTCCCCCTCGTCCATTGCGCGTCGGGCCAGCGTCGTGGCCATGCGCTCGTCCCAGCCCGCCAGGGATGGCAGCGGGGGTGCGGTGCTGATGCCGGTATCCGGCACTTCGCCGAATCGGGCGAAGAGCCGGGCGGTCTGGCTGCCGCCATGCCGACACCAGTCCTGCAGGCCGGCCGCATCGCGGGCCAGCCAGACGGAGGGGGGTTCGCCCAGCAGGGTTTCCCGCAGCAGGGTCTCCAGAGCGGTGGCGAACTGATCCGGCGGCACCTGGCGCAGGGTCAGCAGATTGTTCATGTCCGGGGCCAGGCCCGCTTCCCGGGGCCAGTCCAGGAGCAGGCGCCAGGCATGTTCCCGGGCCAGTTCCATGCGCACGGGGGTGGGGTCCCAGGGCGCGTCTCCTCCCCCCCGGGCGGCCAGGCAGGCAGCCTGGACGGCGGTCCGCTGGGCCTGACCGCACAGGCTGAAGATCAGTCCGGCCAGTTCGGCGGCTTCCCCGGGCGTGCGTCCGGCCATGAACCTGCGGGCCAGCTGGGGGCGGGACGAGCGGATGTCCACGCTGGCCACGCGGCCCCCCCGACGGACCAGGACCACGTCGATGCGGCCTTCCGGGGCGGTGCTCACGGCTGCCTTCCCCGGCCCAGACAGGCACCCAGGAAGGCACGCCGGCTGATGGGCCGGTCCAGCATGCGGTCCAGAGCGGAAGCGGGGATCGATGCCGATGCCGCCATCCGGGCCTGGGGGGTGAAGACCTCTTCCAGGACTGCCAAGGCCACCTGTCGGGCCTGCTCCATGTCCTTGAACCCGAACATGGGCGAGAACAGTGAGCTGCTGAGATAGGGCCCCAGGGTCTCCTCGCGCGCGGTGAGAAATTCGTAGTTGCCGGAGGGCAGTTCCATCTCGATCAGGGTGCCGATGGGGGATACGGCCCACGGGCATTCCCCGCCGGGCAGGCAGACCAGGTTCATGGCCCAGGGGGTGATGAGCACGCCCAGACAATCCCCATTCCAGGATCGGAAACCCATGGCCTGCACGATCAGGGAGGCATGCGTCACGGCCATGCCCGCCATGCGGGCCTGGGCGATATGGCGGAAGGCGATCTCCAGGCGCTGGGTGGTCCTGGCGCAGGTGTCAGTCATCCAGCACCATGAACTGTTCCCGGGCACCGTCGCAGTTGGGACAGCGCCAATGCGGGGGCAGGTCGGCGAAGGGCGTGCCGGGAGGAATCTGCCATACCGGGTCACCCGCTGCCGGGTCGTAGACATGCCAGCAGATCCTGCACTCCAACCGTGCATCTGCAGGCAGGCGGCTGGCGTCACCGAGATAGGAGCCTTCGAAGCGGGTCATGGCCACATATTGCCCCTGTCCGCCTGTCTTTGTCTCCAGCTTGCGGTGAACCGGTTCAGGTGATCCAGTCGATCACCTCGGCCAGGCGTTCGGCGCTGTCCCGCAGGTCCTCGCTGGAGGCCCGCGCCACTTCAGGCACGTCGCTGATCTCGATCGTGTTGAGGATCAGGGCGTCCTGGGAGTTGAAATACTGCACCCACCAGACCCGGGCGATACCGGTGGCGGTGATGCGGCAGTTGCCGTAGCCCCGGGACAGCAGGGTGACGTCCCCCCGGCCCAGGCGCTCGTCCAACCAGGCGGCGTCCTCCGGACCGAAGGGCAGCAGGGACAGATTGATGACGTGGGCATCTCCCGGGGGCCGCGCGGCCTGCGCGGCGATCTCCGCCAGCAGGGCGGGGGCGTTGATCACGCCTGGCGCCGGCGGGCACGCGTGGGACATGGCTTGTCCTGTCCGGGCCGCGTTGCGGATTGCCGCGGGTATGTCGCCCACCTCCACCCACTCCTGGCCATGCGCACCCGGGCCGCGCAGGCGCCACACACCGGCGAACACACTCTCCTGGATGGACAGGGTGCCGTTTACACCCGTGATCCGGGCGCTGACCTCCCCTTCTCCCAGGAGCTGATCGATGAGTTGCCGATCCGCCTCTTCCAGGCCGCCCATGTCCAGGTCCGGGCTGCCTCTGCCCGGCTGCCAGGCCCGGGTGGTTGCCAGCAGCCGGCCAAGCCAGCTCCGGACGGCGCTGCGGTCCCGTGCCCCTTCCTGCTCTGGTGGCATGGGGGCCTGGTAGGTGCGCATGTCGTGGGGCATGGGCAGGTAGTCCAGGCCCTCTTCTTCCTGGTATGAGCCGGGGCCTAGGGTCCGGTCCGCCGCGACGACGGGGATGGGGAAGGCGTGCATGGGTACTCCCTCAGTGGCAGGTGGTGGCGGCGGCAGCGGTGTGGACGGTGATGCCGATGGACGGTGGCCGGCGCGCGGGCGCGACCAGCAGTTCCTGGATCCGTCCCAGGTAGACGGACCAGTCCTGGATGCCGGACAGGGCACCCACGTAGGCACCGTCCCGCAGGAACACCAGGGTGGGCCAGCGGGTGAAGCCGTAGCGGGTCTGCATGTCGGGCTCCAGGTCACGGGCGACGATGCCGGCGCGGAAGCGGCCGGGAAAGGCACGCAGCAGTTCGGGCAATACCACGGCCACATCCAGACATTCTGGGTGCTGTGCCGGATCACCGGTGCAGAACAGGATGGTGTCGCCGGCGGCCGCGCTGAAGGCCTCCAGACCGCCGCTGTCCAGCAGGGGGTAGCCGTGTTCGACATGGAGCCGGACGATGAGGGGATGCAGTGTGTTCATGCTGTGGCGCCTCGCAGGTGGGGGGGCAGTGCAGGTGTGCGAGCCGTGAGGTCGGCGAAGTGATGGGCGATGTCGGTGGCCCCGGCCATAGCCGCCTCCAGGCCGTCCAGGGCGGCATCGATGCGGGCGGCGGTCTCTGCGTCGATCACCTCCCGGGCGGTATCGAGGAAGCACAGCAGCCAGGTGCCGGGAGGCTGATCGCCCACCAGGGCCAGGTCCAGGCGGCGCAGGCCCTGACGGCCTTCACACCGGGCCGTCAAACCCTGGCATTCGACGACCCGCATGGGAATGCCGACGCACATCAGCAGGCCCTCGCCGGAAACAGGAAGCGTCCGTCGCCGAAGCGGCAGGCCAGCCCGGCGTCGGGGCGCTGCACTTCGTACGGCACCATGCCCAGACTGTCGAGGGTGATGCGTTCGCCCGGCCCGGGCGGGCTCGTCCGGCGCTGGGGAACGGCGCCCCAGGCACGCAGGAAATCCACGGCCAGACCCACGGCCGTGGGCAGCTCGGCCTTTACGGTGTCGGTGAGGCTGCCGCCATAGTCTTCCAGCCTCTCCGGCTGCATGCCGATGAGTGCGAGGTGTTCCGGCTGCCAGCCCCGCAGGGTGGCCACGGCCAGGACTTCCTGGAATCCGGTCTGGTGCAGGCTCATTTTCCTTGCGCCCATGAAGGCGGGTACTTCGCCGTCCTGCACGGTTTTCAGCGTGCCGGGAGGCAGACCATAGTCCACGGCGTCCAGGATCAGCAGGCGACGGCAGTGTTCCACGAAGGGCAGCAAGTACAGGCCTTGGGTGCCGCCATCCAGCAGGCGGGTGCCCGCGGCGAAGCGCCAGCGTGCGTGCAGGCATTCCAGGGCACGGATGCCGAAACCCTCGTCGGCCCACAGCAGGTTGCCGATGCCCAGCACCAGGGTGTCGCTGCCGTAATCCAGGGTGTCAGTCATGGGGTCTGCCTCGCGTGGGGTCCGTCCGCCGCGGTCATGGCTTGTCGTCCTTGAACATGCGCCAGCCGGACAGCATGGTGGAGACCAGGCTCTGGCGTGACATGATGTCTTCCCGGAGGGCGGCGTAGACATGGAGCATGACGAAGAACAGCATGACCCACAGGCCCACATGGTGCCAGGTATGCACATCCTGGCTCTGGCCGAACAGAGGGATGACCCAGGAGGTGAACAGGGCATGGGACCAGCTGCCCGCCTGGGCGCCCTCGCCATAGAGGGCGAAGCCCGTGACGATCATGAACAGCAGGGTAGTGAGGAACAGGCCGAACATGGCGAGCTGGGCCAGGGGATTGTGGCCCACGTATTTCTTGGGATCCCGCTCCAGGAAAAGGTACCAGCGCAGCTCGAACAGCACTTCCTTCCACCAGCCGGCGTTGAGGAGGGGTAGCACGAACAGCTGCCGGGCATGGTGGTTGCCGACGAAGGCCCAGTAGATCCGCCCCAGAAAGCCCGCCAGCAGCACGTAACCGGCGGCGAAATGGGTGAAGCGGACATAGCCCATGAGGAAATTCGCGCTGGCCTCGCCGGGTTGGCTCGGCAGGGGGCTGGCGATGAACCAGCCGGTGAGCGCCAGCACGCTGATGGCCAGGGCGTTGACCCAGTGCCAGAGCCGCACCGGTGCCTCGTAGACGTAGACCGCCTTGACCGCCCGCCCGTGGGCTGCGGCTTCCTGCATGTCTTGGGCTGAGAGCATGTGTTTCTCCTTGGCTCGTGATGGGGGGCGAACGGTGCGAGGCGCGTGTGCCGCGTGCCGGCCTGTCCCCGGTCTTCAGCGCACCTTCACCTGGCTCATCTCCTGTCCGTCCGGCGCCATCACGTGCGTGGAGCAGGCCAGGCAGGGATCGAAGCTGTGCAGGGTGCGCAGGATTTCCAGCGGCTGCTCCGCCTTGGCCAGCGGCGTGTTCATCAGGCTGGCCTCGAAGGCCCCGATCTGGCCCTTGCTGTCGCGGGGGCTGCCATTCCAGGTGGTGGGCACCACGCACTGGTAGTTGTCGATGCGTCCGTTCTTGATGCGCACCCAATGGCCGAGGGCACCCCGGGGCGCCTCCGTGAAGCCCACACCCTTGGCCTCCTGGGGCCAGGTGGCGGGGTCCCACTTGTCGACGTTGGCGGTGGACAGGTCGCCGGCCTTCAGGTTGGCCATGAGCTTGTCCTGGAAATAGCGCATCTTGTGCGCCGCCCAGGAGGCCTCCAGACCGCGGGCGGCGGTGCGGCCCAGGGTGGAGAACAGCGCGTTCAGCGGCAGATCCAGCTTCTTCAGGACCATGTCCACCGGCTCCCTGAACTCAGGGTTCTTCTGCACGTAGCCGATGATGTAACGCGCCAGGGGACCTACCTCCATGGCATGTCCGCGCCAGCGGGGCGCCTTGATCCAGGAATATTTGCCGGCCTCGTCGATCTGGACGATGTTCGTGGACGTGCCCTTGGCATTCTTGCCCAGCTCGTAGTGGGGCACGGTTTCGCCATCCCAGGGATGCAGGCCCTTGCCGGCCGCCTCGCCTGCGTACCTGAACCAGGAGTGATCCACGAATTCCTGGATCTGTGTGGGATCGCGCAGGTCCACCTCGTGCACGCGGGTGAGGTCGCCGTTGACGATGGCGCCCCGGGGCAGCATCAGGTTGGCGGTGCCGTGGTCGTTGGCCTTGTCCGGGATGTCGCCGTAGGACAGCACGCTTTTCGACGAGAGGCCGCCACCATGGGTCCAGTCCCTGTAGAAGCCGGCGATGGCCAGCAGGTCCGGGATGTAGACCTGGTCGATGAAGTCGATGGAGCGGTCGATGATGGAGGAGATGAGGTTGAGACGCTCCATGTTGATGGCCCCCACCGCGCCGGTATCGTGGATGTTGATCGCGCAGGGTACGCCGCCCATCAGCCAGTTGGGGTGAGGGTTCTTGCCGCCGTAGATGGTGTGGATCTTGACGATCTCCTTCTGGAAATCCAGGGCCTCCAGGTAGTGTGTCACGGCCATGAGATTGGCCTCGGCTGGCAGCTTGTAGGCCGGGTTGCCCCAGTAGCCGTTCATGAAGGGACCGAGTTGCCCGGATTCCACGAACCTCTTCAGCCGGTTCTGCACGTCACGGAAATATCCCGGGGAGGACAGGGGCCAGGAAGAGATGCCCTGGGCCAGTTCGGAGGTGGCCTTGGGATCGGCCTTCAGGGCGGAGAGCACATCCACCCAGTCCAGGGCATGCAGGTGGTAGAAGTGCACCAGGTGGTCATGCGTCTGCAGGCACAACTGCATGATGTTGCGGATGCTGTTGGCGTTCTCCGGGATCTGGATGCCCAGGGCATCCTCCACGGCGCGCACGCTGGTGAGGGCATGGGTGCCCGTGCACACGCCGCAGATGCGTTCCGTGAAGGCCCAGGCGTCCCGCGGGTCCCGGCCCTTGAGGATGACCTCCAGACCACGCCACATGGTGCCGGTGGAGACCGCGTTGCGGATCACGTTGTCGGCGTCGAGGTTGACCTCTACGCGCATGTGACCCTCGATGCGGGTCACCGGGTCCACCACCACGCGCTTGCCGGTGTTGTCGAGCTTGAAGCCCTGGGTTTCGTAGCTGCCCATGTCAACCACCTCACTTGTTCGAAGCGTCGGACTGCCGGGTCCGGCTCTGCCGGATGGCGCTCACCGCCGCGTGTGCCGCCACGGCGGCGCCCACCGCGCCGATGGCTGCGGCACCCACCTGGTCGGCGGTGGACTCCACGCCGAACTGCTGGATGTCGGTGACCCGGTCATAGAAGGAACCCTTGTCCCAGAAGCCGTCTTCCGAGCAGCCGATGCAGCCGTGGCCGGACTGGATGGGGAAGGACACGCCGCCGTTCCAGCGCACGGTCGAGCAGGCGTTGTAGGTGGTCGGGCCCTTGCAGCCCATTTTGTAGAGGCAGTAGCCCTTGCGGGAGCCCTCGTCGTCCCAGGCCTCGGCAAACTGCCCGGCGTCGAAGTGGGGGCGGCGGTAGCATTTGTCGTGGATGCGCTGGCCGTAGAACATCTTGGGCCGGCCCTGACGGTCCAGCTCCGGGATGCGCTCGAAGGTCAGCATGTAGGTGATGACACCCGTCATCACCTCGGCGATGGGAGGGCAGCCCGGTACCTTGATGATGGGCTTGTCGGTGATGACCTTGTGCACCGGCGTGGCCTGGGTGGGGTTGGGCTTGGCGGCCTGAACGCAGCCCCAGGAGGCACAGGAGCCCCAGGAGATGATGGCCTTGCAATCGCGGGTCACGTGCCGGAGCTGTTCCACGAATGGCTTGCCGCCGATGATGCAGCTCATGCCGTCCTGATTGAGGGGCGGGTTGCCCTCCACCGCCAGGATGTACTGGCCCTTGTATTTTTCGATCACCTCGTCGAGCGCGGCCTCGGCCTGGTGGCCCGCGGCGGCCATGAGCAGGTCGTCGTAGTCCAGCGAGATCATGGACAGCACCACGTCCTTGGCCAGCGGGTGCGCGCTGCGGATGAAGCTCTCCGAGCAGCAGGTGCATTCCAGCCCGTGCAGCCACAGCACCGGCGTGCGCGGCTTGGTCTCCATCGCATGGGCGATCTGCGGCACGAACGAGGGCGCGAGGCCCAGCGAAGTGGCCGTGAGCGAGCAGTACTTGAGGAAGCTGCGCCGCGAGATGCCCTGGCGCCGCATCACCTCGTAGAAGGTCTCCATCGTCCCCGTCTCCTGTGTGGATGTGGCGGACACCGTCACAAGAGGCGTGCCGTCTTCGGGCCGACTTCGGGTAAGTCCGGGAGGGGGTCGGTAAGTGCTTGATGCGCGAAGGCTTTTCGGCGTGGTTCAGCGATGGCGCGCGGGGCGGCGCGAGCGTACTGGTCAAGCGCTTGCCGGTGGCGCTGGCGAAGTGGAAGGAGCGCGCGCAGCGCGCCGCTTCACGCGGGCTTCACGAACTTCATCGTGGCTTGGCATCGGGTTTCGACACTGGCCTCGCTCCCCAACCCCCTCACCCGAAAGGAAGTTCGATGAAACGCTGGATCCTGACCTTGAGCCTGGCCTCGCTGGCCGCCGCCTTCGCTGCCCCCGCCCGCGCCGCGGGGCCGGACGAGGGCTGGTGGCGGGTGGGCGATGCCACGGTGGGCCTGCA
>JAKQCX010000032.1 GCA_029558905.1 Pseudomonadota bacterium | reverse complement strand
GACTCGGGCCTGGTGCACACCGTGGTGGGCACGACCGCCCACGTCAACGACGTCACGCAAGCGCAGGCCCTCTTGCATGGCGAGGAACAACGGGTCTACGCGGCGCGGGCTACACCGGAGTTCAGAAGCGGGAAGAGAACCGGGACACCGAAGTGGAATGGAACGTGGCGATGACGCCGGGCAAGCGCCGTGTTCTTCCGGACACCGAACTGGGCCGGCTGGTGGAGCAACTCGAAGTCGTCAAGGCGCGCATCCGCGCGCGGGTCGCACATCCGTTCCGTGTCATCAAGCGCCAATTCGGACATGTGAAGAACCGTTACCGGGGCCTGGCGAAGAACACCGCGCAACTGGTCACGCTGTTCATGCTGTCGAATCTGTGGATGGCGCGACGAAGGTGGATGGCGACGATGGGATAGGTGCGTCCGGAATGGGCGAGGAGCGCCCAAAACGGGTTCCTCTGGGTGAAAAACGCCCTGATTTCGGCTGATTTTTGAGCATTTCTTCTGCATTATGAAATTTTGCCTGAGCGCGTCGCCAAGCAAAGATTCTGCGACGGCTTGTTCAGACCAGCCCTAACCCGTCTCCCATGCACACACCACGCAAACCTCTATCCGGTCTGATCATTTCAGCAGCCTTGCTGCTCTCCGCCTGTTCCCCGGGAGAAGTTGATATCTCCCTCTTCAAGGACATCACTTCTGGCTCGGGTCTTGAACGATATGAGGGCATGACCCATGGCGCGGCCTGGGGCGACTACGACGGTGACGGCCGACCGGACCTGTACCTTACCAACCACCTCAAACCCGCGAAGCTGTATCGCAACCTTGGCCAGGGCCGCTTCGAGGACGTGACTGCCACCGTGCTGGGCGAGGCAACGGGGGGCGACAAGCACGGCGCCGCCTGGGCGGATTTCGACAACGACGGTGACCATGACCTGGTGCAACTCACGGGCGCCATCCAGGGCCAGGGTGAAGAACCCAAACGCCTGTTCGTCAACGAGGGGGGCAGGCTCGTGGACCAGGCCGCCAAGCTGGGGGTGGACAACCGTCCCGGCCGCACGCGCATGCCCCTGTGGCTGGACCTGGACGGCGACGGCAGACTGGACCTGTTCCAAGGGGCGGAGGCGCGCTTCGATGCGCAAACGCCGCCCTTTCTCTTCATGTGGGAGCCATCGGGCTTCCGCGCCGATCCGGCCGGCCTACCCCTGGCCTCGCGCAGCGCCCCGTTCTGCGTCCTTGCCGCCCTGGATGACGACACCCATCCCGAAATCGTCTGCCGGCTCATGGGTGCGGGCACCCCCAACCAGGCATTCGACACCCGTACCCGCCCCGCCCGCACCCTAGACCTATTACCCAAGACCGCCTTCGAGGACGTGGCTGCCGGGGACTTCGACCACGACGGGCGCATCGATCTGTTCCTGGCGCGCAAGAACCCCGCTGGCCGGCTGGCCCTGGCCAGACACGGCGCGAACACCGTCACCGCCCAGGCCGAGCTCACCCCCGGGAACGCCGACAGGCTGACTGCCTTCCGCTTCCGCACTGCCGGCCCAGCGCACTTCACCTTTGCCGGCCAGCATACCCATGACCTGCTGCACACGGACATCCATCTGGGCAGCGCCAACGCACATCCTCCGGGGCTGGGCTTCCGCGTGGAAGCCGGCGCCGTCTCCGGCATGCCCCGCGCCGCACCCGGGGCACGCCCCGCCATCCTGGTGGGCAGCCCTGAACCCGGGGTCTGGCAGGTGGAGTTTCATATGACGCCGGAAACCTTTGGCGCCCAGGCGAAATACCGCAACTTGGCGGTACGGATCCAGACCGACGGCCCCATCGAGGACCTGGAGGCCCTGGGAGATTCGGCCGTGGACGAAACCGCGCCCCAGCGCCTGTTCATGAACCGGGATGGCAGGCTGGTGGAAGAGGCTGACGAGCGTGGCGTCAATCGCCGTCCCATCTCGGCGGTGAACGTCGTGACAGGTGACTTCGACAACGACATGCATCTGGACCTTTTCATCCTGGGCTCGGGCGAGGCCGGCAAGGCGGAGAACCTGTTGCTGCTCAACGATGGCAAGGGCCGCTTCCGGGCGACAAAGCACGCGGGCGGCGCTGCCGGGCAACTGATGGGAGTGGGAGATTCGGCCACCACGGCGGACATGGATGGCGACGGCTGCCTGGACATCCTCACCGCCGGCGGCGCCAGCATGGGCCGCAGCCTGGGCCTGCCCTCCGACAATGGCCGTTATCAGCTCTTCCGCAACCTCTGCAACACCGGCAACCACTGGCTGATGATCGACCTGCAAGGCAGCCGTTCCAACCGCGATGGCATCGGTGCCCGGGTGGTGGTGGAGGCGGGCGGCACAAGGCAGACCCGTTTCCAGGATGGTGGCGTGCACGAGCGTGGGCAGAACCACGCGCGCCTGCACTTCGGCCTGGGCAAAAATACCCAGGTGGACAGGATTACCGTACATTGGCCGCGCGGCACGGTACAGACCCTGTATGCCATCCACGCCGACCAGGTGCTGCGCATTAAAGAAGCCGAGTAATGCAGCCGATTAGCAAGAACGTCCTTGAGCAGGAGATGCGAGTTGTTTTTCTGGAACAAAAAAAAGCCCAGCCATGCGCGGGCAATGGACTGGTTCAAGGATCACATGATCCCCGGCCAAGGCATCATCGTGCACACCAGGCAGCCCGTGGCTTACCCGGAAGTCACCGGTTACTGGATTCCAACCCTGTATGCCTGGGGCGAACCGGAGCTGGCCCGGGCCTGCACGCGCTGGCTGCTGTCCATACAGCTGCCGGAAGGCGCCTTCCCGGCCCCGGACGGTGTGCCCTACACCTTCGACACCGGCCAGGTGATGCGGGGCCTGGTGGCCGCCCTGGGCGATGTGGAGGGGGCAGAGGATGCCCTGCGCCGCGCCTGCGACTGGACCCTCACCCAGATCGAGGACAGTGGCCGGCTGACCACCCCTTCCACCGAGCTGTGGACCGACATCGCCAGCGATCTGATCCACGTCTACGTGCTGCCTCCCCTGGTGGCGGCGGGGCAGCGGCTGGGCGTGCAAGCCTACCTGGATGGGGCGCGGAAGGTATTGGCCTATTACAAGGCCCAGCCCGCGCTGGTGCCCTTCAACCGCCTGTCGCACTTCCACGCCTATGTCATGGAGGCGCTGTGCGAACTGGGTGAACTGGACCTGGCCCGTCAGGGCATGGCCGATGTGGAGAAGCTCCAACGGCCGGATGGCGCGGTGCCCGCCTATCCCGACGTGGAGTGGGTATGCTCCACCGGCCTGGCCCAGTACGCCATCGTCTGGCAGCACCTGGGGCAGTATGAGCGGGCCGACCGTGCCCTGCGATACCTGGAAGGCATCCAGAACAAGTCCGGCGGTTTCTTTGGCAGCTACGGCAAGGGCGCGCAATACATTTCCGGGGCGGAAATCAGCTGGGGGGCCAAGTACTTCCTGGATGCCTGGAAAATGAAGCTGGCACGGGAGGCCAGCCGTGTCTAGGCCCCCCATACGCACCCTTACCGTCTTCGGCACCCGTCCCGAGGCCATCAAGGTGGCCCCCCTCATCGCCGAGCTGGAACGCCATCCGGACCGGATCGAAAACCGCAACTGCCTGACCGGCCAGCACAAGGACATGGTGGCGCCGCTCATCCGGCTGTTCGGCATCCGTGCCGACTACCAGCTCGACCTGATGCGGGAAAACCAGACCCTGGAGCACATCACCACCAGCGTGCTGCGCGAGGTGGGCGCAATCCTGCGGCAGGAAAGATTCGACCTTCTGCTGGTGCAGGGCGACACCTCCACCTCCATGGCAGCGGCCCTGGCCGCCTTCTACGCGGGTGTGAAGGTGGGCCATGTGGAGGCGGGCCTGCGCACCTTCGACAAATACCATCCCTACCCGGAAGAGGCCAATCGCAAGATCATCGATGCGGTGGCCGATCTGTACTTCGCCCACAGCGACAAGGCCCGTACTCACCTGCTCAATGAAGGCATCCCCGAATCGGCCATTGCGGTCACCGGCAATACCGTCATCGACGCCCTGCTGGACGTGTCGCAACGCCCTTTCGAACTGGCGGGCTCCCCCCTGGAGGGCATCCCCTTCGACAGCCGGCGCGTGGTGCTGGTCACGGCCCATCGGCGCGAGAGCTTTGGCGGTCCCTTCGAATCCATCTGCAAGGGCCTGGCCGAGCTGGCCGAAAAATATCTTGGCGACGTCGAACTGGTTTATCCGGTGCATCGCAACCCCAACGTCCGTGCGGTGGTGAACAAGCACCTGAGCAGCCTGCCCAATGTGCGTCTGCTGGACCCCCTGGATTACCAGCCCCTGGTGCAGCTGATGAAGCGCGCCCATCTGGTGCTCACCGACTCCGGCGGCCTGCAGGAAGAGGCCCCCAGCCTGGGCAAGCCCGTGCTGGTGCTGCGCAAGGTCACCGAGCGCCAGGAGGGCGTGGAGGCGGGCACCCTGAAGCTGGTGGGCATGGAGGCCGGTGACATCGTGCGCGAGGCCAGCCGTCTGCTGGATGACCGCGCGGCCTATGACGCCATGGCCACCCGGGCCAACCCCTATGGCGACGGCACCGCCAGCCGCAGGATCGTGGCCCGCATTCTGGCCGAGCACGCGCCGGCGCCATGACGAATCCACCCCTGGTCAGCATCGTCCTACCCACCTACAGGCGGGCGCATCTGCTGGCGCAGGCCATGCGCAGCGTGCTGGCCCAGACCCATGGCAATCTGGAGCTCATCGTCGTGGACGACAATTCCCCCGACGATACCGCCCGGGTGGTGGCCGGTTTCGACGACCCGCGGCTGCGGTACGTCAGGAACGAACCCAATCTGAAGCTACCGCGCACCCTGAACCGGGGCTTTTCCCTGGCCCGCGGCGATTTCCTGACCTGGACCTCGGACGACAACCTGCTGGCGCCCACCGCCATCGAGAAAATGGTCGCCGCCCTGGCCCCGGGGGACTGCGATTTCGTCTATGCGGACTACTGGCTGTTCTCCGATCAGGACGCCGACGGCAGGCCCCTCTCTCCCCAGCATGACCGCCTGCCGGATACCCTGCGGCTGGAAAGGGGCAACCACATCGGTGCCTGTTTCCTGTACACGCGCCGCCTGTACGAGGCCGTGGGGGACTACGACCCGGAGCTGTTCCTGGTGGAGGACTACGACTACTTTTTGCGGGCCGCCAAGCAGTTCCGCTTCGCCCACATCGCCGAGCCCCTGTACTACTTCCGCCGCGATGACGCCACCCTCTATGTCTCCCGCTTTCCGGAAGTGAAGGCCTCCGACCTGCTGGTGCGGGTGAAGAACGGCGTGCTGGATGCACCGACCGCTGCCTCCACCCTGGCAGACCTGCTCATGCAGCACCCGGATTCCCTGGCCGACACAGGCCTGAAACGCGGGCTGGACATCCGCGCACGCCTTTCCTACCGGCTGGGTGACTGGCTGACCCAGCGCGGCATGGCCCGCCTGACGCGTCACCTGCTGGCTGCCCTGGAACCCCTGTTCAACGCCTATCTGGCCGGCCACCAGGACTTCGGCCACACCCGCGCCGCCCTGCTGGAGGCCGTGGCCCGTCACGGCAGGCTGGCCTACATGCCTCCCAAAGGTTGATCTCCATGTTCTCCGCCCTGAAGACCGCGTTTCAGGGGCCCGCCCAGGCGCGGGCCCAGCATCGGCAACTCCTGCGCGGCTATCAGGGCATTGGCGGCGGCCTGGCGGAACTGGAGCGGCTTGCCCCAGCCCCGGTGGACGATGCCGCCGCCCCGATCTTTCTGCTTTCGGCCGGCTGGCGCTCAGGCTCCACCCTGCTGCAACGCCTGGTCATGTCCGACAAGCGCGTGCTCATCTGGGGAGAGCCCTACGACGAATGCGGTCCCATACAGGCCCTGGCCCAGACCCTGCGTGCCTTCCGTCCGGGCTGGCCGCCCCAGGACTATTTCCATGACGGCACACCGCCCCATCAGCTTACGGGCAGCTGGGTGGCCAACCTCTTTCCCGCACCGGATGCCCTGCGCGCCGCTCACCGCCGGTTCCTGGATACCCTGTTCGACGCCCCCGCCACGCACGCGGGCGCCCGCCGCTGGGGCCTGAAGGAAGTGCGCCTGGATATCGCGCACGCACGCTATCTGAAATGGATCTACCCCAACGCCCGCTTCGTCCTCCTCTACCGCAACCCCCTGGAAGCCTACAGTTCCTACTGCCGCTATGGCCGCAGCTGGTACGACATCTTTCCCGACCGCCCGGTATTCACACCCACCGCCTTCGGCGCCCACTGGGGCCGACTCATGCGGGGCTATCTGGAAGGCGCGGAGGCGCTGGGGGCCATGCTGCTGAAATATGAGGACCTGATCGGCCCGACCCCGCCCCTGGCGCAACTGGACACCTACCTGGGTATCCAGACCGATCACGACGTCATGGCGAAAAAGGTGGGCAGTTCCGTGCGGGACGGGGGCAAGGTGCGGGTCAACCGGCTGGAACGCCACCTGCTGAGAAAGGCCGTAGGGCCCGTGGCGTCACGCCTGGGTTACGACTGGTGAACGCATGGATGCCAGCATCGTCGTCTGTACCTACAACCGGGCCGAGTCCCTGCGGGATACCCTGGCCGCGCTGAAGTCCCTTGCCGCACCGGACGACCTGGACTGGGAGGTCCTGGTGGTGGACAACAACTCGAAGGACCACACCCGGCAGGTGGTGGAAGCGGCCATGCAGGCATGGCCGCGGCTGCGTTACGTCTTCGAGGCCAGCCAGGGCCTGTCCCATGCCCGCAACCGGGCCATCACCGAGACCACAGGTGGCACCATCCTGTTCACGGACGACGATGTGCTGCCGGAACCGGAGTGGCTGCGCGTCACACTCGCCGGGCTGGACCGCTATCGGGCCGATGCCTGCGGAGGCTACATCGCTCCCATCTGGGAAGTACCGCCACCGGACTGGCTCACCGAGCGCTTCCATGGCTTCCTCGCGGTGCGCGCCGAGCGGGAGGATGATTACCCCATCACCACACCGGCCCAGGCCCCCTTCGGAGCCAACATGGCCTTCCGCCGCGCGGTCTTCGCGCGGGTGGGGCTTTTTGATACCAACCGAGGGCGCAAGGGCAAGATCCTGGCCAGCGGCGAGGACGGAGAGATGTTCGAACGCATCCTCGCCGCCGGCCTGAAGGCCGTGTTCCTCGGCCGGTCACGCGTGCATCACAAGGTGGAGGCGTTTCGCACCACCAAGGCCTATCTGCGCCGCTGGCGCACCCAATCCAGCCGCAACCTCGCCATCAGCCGGGGATTGCCGGGTACACGCCGTATCGCGAACATCCCGTTCTATCTCTTCCCCCAGTTCCTGCGCGCCATCGCGCGCGCCCTCCTGGGGCACCTGTCCCAGCCGAAGGACGAAGCCTTCAACCGGGAGATGGTCGTCTGTCACTTCATCGGCACCTTTCAGGGCCTGTGGGCCACACGCAACACCGCACAAGACCCCCACCCCTGAAATGGACGCCCTGACCGTCCTGATCTGCACCCACAACCGGGCCGATCTACTGGCCAAGGCGATCCACTCCCTGAACCAGGCAAGCCGGCCCCCGGCATGGCGGGTGGAGCTGCTGGTCATCGCCAACGCCTGCAGCGATGCGACCCATGCCTATCTGGAGGAATACGTCCGACAGGCGCATGCCCAGGACTGGCTGCCCCTGCGCTGGGCGGCGGAACCCACGCCGGGGAAGTCCCATGCTCTCAACCATGGAGTCCGTCTCCTGGAATCGGGCTGGGTGGCCATCGTCGATGACGACCACCGCGTGGCGCCAGGTTTCCTGGAAGGAATCGGGGAAGCAGTCGCGGCGCATCCCCAGGCCACCCTGCTGTGCGGCCGCATCCTGCCCGATTGGCAAGGCAGTGAACCCGCCTGGGTGCATGACACCGGGGCGTACCGCATCTATCCGTTGCCCATCCCCAGGCAGGAGTTCGGTGCGTCCTCGCGGGAGCTGGGCATGGAAGGCCCCATCCCCGGCGGAGGCAACCAGATATTGCGCGTGGACGTCCTGGCCAGGGTGGGGGAGTTCTCCACCGATCTGGGGCCCCAGGGTCACGACCTGGGTGGCGGCGAGGATACGGAATACATCCTGCGCGCCCTGCGCCAGGGCGAATGCCTGGTGTACGAGCCGCGCATCGTGCAGTACCACTATGTGGACCAGGCCCGCCTGCGCCTGGGCTACATCCTGCGCAAGGCCTACCAGCGATCCCAGGCCGGGGTGCGCTTCTCCACCCGGGCCGGCAGAGGGGTGCCGCTCTATGCCTGGCGCAAGCTGGTTGGCTATGCGGCCCAAACCCTTTTTTCCCTGTCCTGGAAGAAAACCCGCTTCTACCTGGTGCGCTGCGCCGCCAGCCTGGGTGAAATCAGCGCCATGGCCGGGGCTGACAAGGCGGCGGGCTGGCACAAGCGGGTGGAGTCGCCCTTGCCCCGCCGGGCCGCCTGGTTCGGCCTGGCCGCCATGCTCGTGACGCTGCTCGGCCTGGGGGTGGCGGGCCGCCTGCCGTCCGCCGCGCGCATGGGCCTGGTGCCATGGGGCGTGGCCGGCCTGGCCAGCCTGGGCTTGCTGGGCGCCTCCCTGGCCAGATTCAGCCGTACCGGGCCCAGCCTGCAAAAGGAAATCCTCGCGCATTATTCCCGCTATACCCTGCTCGCCCTGTCGCGCCTCAGTTTCTGGACCTGGCTGCTGTTCCTTCTCATGGCGGGGCTGGGCAGCCTGTTCTTCGTCCTGTGCGCCACGGTCTGGCAATGGCGCATCAGCGCGACCGGGCTGCTCCTGTCCTCCCTGCTGGGCATAGTCTGGATAGCGGGCATCCAGTTCGGCCGACACCTGCTGTATCTGCCGGCCAGCATCTGCGCATCCCTTCATGTGCTGCCCAGCCGCCTGTATGGCTTGTGGCGCTGGCTGAGTCCGGGCCGGCTCAATCTGCTGATCTCCGCTTCGCTGGCCGCCGCCGGGTGGCTGCTGGCGCTGGCCTCCCACCGTCTATGGATGCAGGCTCGATTCCCGGAACTGGTGGCCCTGTGGAGCGGCGTGGGCTCGCTCGCCGGCCTGCTCGTCTGGGCCATGGCGCACCCCGCTCCCACACCCCGGCCCGCCCGAAGGCGGTCAGGCCCACCCAACATCCTCCTGATCGGCTCCGATACGCTGCGCGCGGATCGGCTGGGATGTTACGGATACACCCGCGATATCACCCCCAATCTGGACAGACTGGCGGCCCGGGGCGGACTGTTCAGCCAGTGTTATGTCCCCTGTGCGCGCACGGCCCCCAGCCTGGTGTCTCTGCTCACCGGCCTGTGGCCGCACCACCACGGAGTGCGCGACAACTTCGTCGCCGATGCGGACACCGAGCTGCGCGCGGCCGACCTGCCCGCCCTGCTGCGCCAGCATGGCTATACCACGGCGGCGGTTTCGGACTGGTGCGGTGCGGATCTGAAGAAATTTGCCTTCGGCTACGACTACGTGGACACCCCGGACGACCAGTGGAACATCAAGTACCTGATCCGCCAGGGACCCAAGGATTTGCGCCTGGCGCTCAGCCTCTTCACCCACAACCGCTTCGGCAAGACATTTCTGCCTGAGCTCTACTATCTGGCCGGCGTGCCCATGACCACGGAAGTGGGCCGCCAGGGCAGCGCGGTACTGAATGCCCTGGGCCAGGGCGACAAGCCGTTTTTTCTGCACCTGTTCTATTCCACCACCCATCCGCCCTTCGGCGTGGAGTACCCCTACTACACCCGTCTGGCCGACCCGGCCTATCGGGGGGAATCCAAGTTCGTCATGTCCCGGCTGACCGAACCCTTCGAGATCATCCGCCGCCAGGGGGAACCGAAGGAGGAATTCGACCTGGATCAGATCCTGGACCTGTACGACAGCTGCGTCATGCGTTTCGACGACGAAGTGGGGCGGCTGCTGACCCACCTGGAAAGAAGCGGCCTGGCGGACAACACCCTCGTGGCCATTTACAGCGACCACGGCATGGAGTTCTTCGAGCACAACACCTGGGGCCAGGGCAACAGCGCCCTCGGCGATTTCAGCCCGCGCGTGCCATTCATCATCGCCGACCCGGCCCTGGCGCCCGTGCGGCACGACGGCGTGGTGCGCAGCATCGACCTCATGCCCACCCTGCTCGAGCGGGCCGGCATTCCCGTTCCTCCCCGGCTGGACGGATGCTCCCTGGTCCCCGTCCTGCGCGGGGAGCCGGCCGGCGGAGACCTGGCCGCCTTCAACGAGACCGGCATCTGGATCGCCGACATCCCCGGTCTGCCGGCGGACCACCTGCGCTACCCCAACCTGCTGGAACTGCTGGAGGTACCGGACAAGGAGACCGGCACCCTGGCCATCAAGCCGGCATACCGGGAAACCACCGTCCTGGCCAAGGACCGCATGATCCGCCTGGGCCGCTGGAAGCTGGTATACCAGCCCCTGGCGGAGGGCCACCTGCTGCGCCTGTTCGACACGGCCCGTGACCCGGACTGTGTGCTGGACTTGTGCGACCGTGAACCGGAGATCGCCGCGCGGCTGTGGGCGCGGCTCAGGGCCTGGATGGCGCAGGATCCCTTGATGGCGCGGGCTCTGGACAGAAGCGGCACCAGGGGTTGTTCGACGTGCCGATGACCGGCGCCGCCGGCGCGGCGGCGGGTCGGGCCTTTTCCACCGTCCTGTCTTGGGGCGTGTCGGACGGCTTGTCACCCGCCCCCACCCCGGATTCGGCCTTGTCCCGCTCCGCCGGCGGCGGCACCCGCGGCGCGGGATAGGGCAGCTTGCCACCATAGCGCGTATAGCGGTTTTGCAGGGCCTTGGACTCCGGGTTGTCACGCAATCCCTGCGTGACCAGCTCCAGGGCCTGGTCCGGTTTTTTCATCTGCCCGGCATACAGATCCGCCAGGTCCACGATGGATTTCACGTAACGCCCGTCCAGGGAAATCGACCTTTGCCAATCCGCCAGGGCGCCGGCCACGTTGCCCTGCAGCTTATGCACCAGCCCACGGTAGTAAAGGATCTCGGGCATGACGGGAAATTGCTGGGGCAGGTGGTCGACGGAATAGTTCAGGTCCTGCATGGCCATCTGCAGGTGGTATCTCTTCTCGCCCTGCTTGCTGCTCCGGAAATAGCGGTTGATGCGGTTGATGCCGTAGCAGGTGTGGTTGTTCCAGAGATGGGCCTCCCCATACAGCTTGCGCCAGTTCACCCCGGCTCCACCGGGCCCGCCACAATACGGCGGCAGCATGGCTTTTTCCTCCTCCGTGGGCCCATAGGACTCTGCATGGGCAAGGCTCGCCCCGGCCAGCAGCAACGTCAGGAAAAACGGTATCGATCGCATGGCATGCTCCTTACAAGGATTCCAGGGTGACGGCGGCGACGCGTTCCCAGGAGAACCGCTGCCGCGCCCGCGCCAGGCCCGATGCGCCCAGGTCCCGGGCCAGGTCGGGCCGGTCCAGCAGGCGTCTGAGGCCGCGGTAAACGCTCTCGACATCGTCACCGTCGACCAGCAGACCCGTCACGCCGTCCTCCACGGCGGAAGGCACCCCACCCGCGCGGCCGCCCAATACGGGTTTGCCGCAGGCACTCGCCTCGATGAATACCATGCCGAATCCCTCCGTGTCGCCCTCGATCTCGCGATTGGGCATGGCGAACAGGTCACAGGCATTCATCCAGCGTGGCAGGTCCTCCTCCGCCACCGCGCCGATGCGATGCACCCGGGCCCGGGCATCCAGCCGGGTGATGATGCCATCCAGATACTCGGCATCCTCGCCGATGCCGCCGAGCACACAGCGCACGTCCCTCCCCTCCCGTCCCAGGCGGGCCACGGCCTCCACCAAGCGGTCGAAGCCCTTGCGCCGTGACAGCCGGCCCACGGCGAACACGAGCTTCTCCCGCGGCCCGATACCCAGCCCCTCCCGCAGGCCGGCCGTGTCCAGGCCGGGACGGAAACGCTCCAGGTCCGCACCGGGATGGATCAGGCGGATGCGGGCAGGTTCCACGCCCATGGATACCAGGGTATCCCGGGTATAGCCGCTGTTGGCCACCACCCGGTGCGCATGCCGCAGGGCGAAGCGCATGGCCCTGTATTTGTTGCCTCGTCCCCAGGTGGTGAGCTCCTCACCGTGCGCATAGATCACCACGGGCCGCAAGGTGAGGCGGGCCACCAACCATGCCACCAGCCCTTCCGGCAAGGCGCGGAAGGCATGGATGGCGCTGAAGCGGTGGGTCAACGCCAGGGCCAGGGATTTGACAAAGAACCTCACATACATGCCCAGGGATTCCGGGCGCAGCCAGGGCACGCGCCTCAAATCCAGGCGATGCACGCTGTTGGGGTGGGATGCGTCGAATTCCTTCGCCCCCGGCACATCGGCGGTGACGATATGGATGCCCTTGCCGCCCAGGCGCTTGTAGACCTCCGCCGCCCACACGGCGGTGCCGCCCTTGGTGGGCAGGAAGAGTTCCGTCAGGACCAGGAACCGGGCGTCCGGGGAGGGTTCTTGGGTCATCCGCGCATCAAGGAGAACAGGTGCCTGCAACTGGCCAGGCCCGGATTTTCCCACAGGGAGGGCAGGATCGCCTTGAGGGCCGCACCGCGCCGGCCGGCCTTGGACAGCGCATATCCCAGGTTGAGACGGCCCTGGCCCAGGCGCGTGCGCACGCCACGCCGCACTGCGTCGGGAAAGGCCCGCGCCGACTTGTCCAGGTCGACCAGGGTGCGCACGTTGTCGAACTGGGCGCGCAGCGGGTCCTTGCGGGTGGCACTGGCGGCGTGGATGACGTAGGCGGCCAGGGGCCGGCACACCACGCCGATGCGCCGGCTGCGGGCACAAAGCTTGACCAGGAAGAACACGTCCTCGCACACCCGGTAGCCCGTGGGATAGCCCCCCAGGGCCAGGAAGGTCGACCGGGGCACGGACAGGGTGTGGGTGTCGCCGAAGTGGTCGGCGACGAAGGGCTCCAGTTCGTCTGCCGTCATCAGCACCGTGTCGGCACCGGCCGCCTTGGCCAGCATGGCCTGGCCCGCGGCATGCGCCTCCATGGAACCGGAGATGCAGCTGCCGTCGGGCCGGCGGTAGTCGTAGTCCCCGGTGAGGAAATCCAGGCCGTCGTCCCGTTCGATCCACTCGGCATGCCATTTCAGGCGGTCCGCGTAATACCAGTCGTCCGCATCCAGGAAGGCCAGCCAGTCGCCGCTGGCCGCCCGGGCACCGGCATTGCGTGCGGCGGACACGCCGGCGTTCTCCTGGCGCAGACAACGAATCCTGTCCTGGTATCCCGCCGCGACCTGCGCCGTGGCGTCGCCGGAACCGTCGTCCACGACGATGATCTCGTGGGCGGGCCAGGTCTGGGCCAGCACGGAATCGATGGCACGCGCGAGGCAGCCGGCTGCGTTGTAGGCGGGGATGACCACGGAGAAGCGCGGCGCGCTCATGTCGCCGCCGCCCCTGTCCGGGTGTCCAGCCGGGACAGCACCAGCCCCAGACCGGTCATGCGTGCCAGCCTGGCAAAACGCGGTACCTGGCCCATGCGGGCGGCCCAGGCGGACAGGCGGGTGCGGAAACCCTTGCTGATCCAGTCACCCTGCTGGCGATACTGCGCGGCCAGCTCGGCAGCGCTGACAAACCGCAGTCCAGGATAGCGGGCCAGGGACAGGTGCAGAAACCCTTCCAGTTCCGCCAAGGCATCCGCCTGCCCGTTGCCAGTGAAATTGAAGCGGTGGGTTTCCAGCAGGCAGGGCCGGCCCTGGCGGGTCTTCTCGGCCAGGGCGTCCAGCCCGGCCACCGCGCGATGGCCCCGGACGGGCTCGAAGTAGCGGTCCCGCACCAGATAGATGATGCCGCCTTCGCCGGCCTGACCGTTGCGCAACGCCTGCGGGCCGCATGCCGGCCGGCCCTGGGCATCGCGTCCGGTGCAGCGCCGGCCGGGTGTCATCAACACGCTCACGCCCTGGCGGGCCCAGGCGGACTCCACGGCCCGGGTCCACACGAAGGTAGGCGGAACGACCACGGCCGGCGCGGCGCCGAACACGGCGTGATAGAGGGCCACCTCCTCGGTCACGGCGGCGGCGATGTCCGTCTCCGGCAAGGGGCGGGAAGGCAACGCGCCAGCATCGGTCCAGCGGGATTGCAGGGTGCTGGGCAGGGTCTCGGTCTCCTGGCCGGGACCGGCCAGGAGCCAGGCCCGGACATCGGCGTCCCGACGCGCCACCGCCATCAGGGTGGCCGGCCAGTAATGGGCCATGCCGTGCAGTTGGGGGGCGAACACGCCGGCCCGGATGCCGGACTGGATGGCGGCCAGGATGTCGGCGTAGGCCGGGTCGGTGATGGGGCGGGCATGGTAGGTGGCCAGGTGCGCGGCGGCGATGGCCTCGCTGTCCGGCAGGGAGAGGATCAGGCCCAGGGTCATGACCGGCGTCCGGCCCGTGCCGTCGCGGTGGCGGCCCAGGCAGGCCGCCAGCCGGTCCAGGGCCTCGGCATGCCCCGGTGGACCCGGGCCCCAGTCGTCGCTCTCGATGATGAGCACCGGATGGCGCAGCACCGGCTCCCGCCAGGCCGCCCAGGCCGGGCCGACGAACAGCAGCAGGATGAGCAGCCAGAGCGCTGGCAGGGCCAGCAGCGCCGCCAACCCCCACGCCATCAGAGCTCGTACCCCATTTCCCGGGCCAGGGGTGCCACCCGTTCCAGCACCTGCTCCACCCGCTCGCGGTTGCGGCCTTCCTTCCACTTGTCCAGCTTGATCTCGCCGAACACGTCATAGGGCTTGGAGAGCACCGCCCGGCAGTGCTCCTCCACCCCGGGGGTAAAGTCCAGGCCGCAGCCCTCGTAGATCGCCCGGTAGCCGGCCACGGGGTCGCGCACCAGGTCCTCGTAGAAGACTTCCACCCACTGCCCCGCGGGCACACCGGCCCGGGCATCGAGGATGGCCCGGTTGATGGCCTGGTACTGGAAGGCGGCCACGTCTCCGATGGGAGCGTTCAAATAATCACGCCAGCCCTCGGCCAGGAAGAAGCACCACCGGGTATAGCGGCCGCCGTCCACGGCCACCTTGGCGGGGAGCCGCTCGGTCCAGGTGGAATACTTGTCGGGCTTGCCCCAGCCCTCGATGAGGGAGTTGAGGTTGTCCCCCGGCGCGCGCTTGACATAGACGAACACCGCGTCGGGGAACAGCGCCCGGAGGTAGGGCACGCACAGGCCGTTCTGGTTGTTCTTGTCCACCCAGCGGCTGCGGCCGGTCCAGCTGTAGAAATGGCGGGCGACGCGGTCCCGATCCCGGTCGCTGGCATCGGCGGCATCCAGTGCATGGGTTTCCCAGTGCTTTTCCTCAAGGGGGTGGAGGTCCACCCAGAAGTCATGCGTCTCCCGCTGCAGGGTACCCAGCTGGGGGGATTCGGACAGGGTCTTGTACACCACCGTGGTGCCGGCCCGGGAACAGCCCAGCACGATCACCGGCCGATGTGCCGGCGGGCGGGCCACGTCCCACCAGGCGGCGCGCATCCTGCGCGCCGCGACCCTGCCGTGATGGCGCAGGGTCTTTTCCACCTTGCTCAGCAGTTGTGACATCCATCCACCCCTGTATGCATGGCGTGGCACCGGCCACGCGCCTCAGGCCCGGCCGAAGGCCACCAGCTCCTCCAGCTTGGCCCGTGCGGCGCCGGAGGCAATGACCTCACGGGCCCGCTCCACCCCGGCGGCCAGACTGTCGCCTACCCCGGCGGCATAGATGGCGGCACCGGCATTGAGGATGACGATGTCCCGCTCCGCGCCGGGCTGATTGTCCAGGGCCTTCAACACCCTCAGCCTGGATTCCTCCACGCTGCCTACCTGCAGGCCGTCGATGGCATGGCTGGGCAGACCGAACTGTTCGGGATGCAGGGTGTACTCCCGCACCTGGCCGTCGCGCAGCTCACCCACCATGGTCTCGCCGGAAATGGAGATCTCGTCCAGGCCCTCCAGGCCGTGCACCGTCAGGGCCCGCTTGGCTCCCAGACGCTGCAGCACCCGTATCTGGATGCCCACCAGGTCCGGATGGAACACACCCATGACCTGGTTGGGTGCGCCAGCCGGGTTGGTGAGCGGACCCAGGATGTTGAAGAGGGTACGCACCCCCAGCTCCTTGCGCACCGGGGCGGCGTGTTTCATGGCGCCGTGGAAGTTGGGCGCAAACATGAAGCCCAGGCCTACCTGCTGGATGCAGCGGGCCACTTCCTCGGGAGACATGTGGATGTTCACCCCCAGGGACTCCAGCACATCGGCGCTGCCGGAGCTGGAAGAAACCGAGCGGCCACCGTGCTTGGCCACCCGCGCGCCGGCGGCGGCGGCCACGAAGGCGGCGCTGGTGGAGATGTTGAAGGTATGGCGGGCGTCCCCGCCCGTACCACAGGTGTCCACGAGGTGGTCGGTATCCGCCACCACCACCCGGGTGGCGAATTCCCGCATGACCGTGGCGGCGGCGGCGATCTCGCCGATGGTCTCCTTTTTCACGCGCAGGCCGGTGATGATGGCGGCGATCAGTACCGGACTCATCTCGCCGGCCATGATCCGGCGCATGAGGGACAGCATCTCGTCGTGGAAGATCTCGCGATGCTCGATGATGCGGACCAGGGCCTCCTGCGCGGTGATGGGTGTGCTCATGCGTGCCTTTCCTGCGTGTGGGCGCCGACCCGGGCGCCCTGGAGAAAGTTGTTCAACAGCTGATGGCCATGCTCGGTGAGGATGGACTCGGGATGAAACTGCACGCCCTCCACGGCCAGGGTCCGGTGACGCACTCCCATGATTTCGCCATCCTCGGTCCAGGCCGTGATCTCCAGACAGTCGGGCAGGTCATCCCGTCCGATGACCAGGGAGTGGTAGCGGGTGGCGGTGAAGGGATTGGGCAGGCCCCGGAACACGCCCGTATCGGCATGCAGGATGGGCGAGGTCTTGCCATGCATGAGCTGCCGGGCGGGCACGATCCGGCCGCCGAAGGCCTGGCCGATGCTCTGGTGCCCCAGGCACACCCCAAGCAGGGGGATGCGGCCGGCATAGGCCTGGATGACCGCCACCGATATCCCAGCCTCCTTGGGCGTGCAGGGCCCCGGCGAGATGACGATGTGTCCCGGCCGCAGCGCGCCCACATCCTCCACGCTGATTTGGTCGTTGCGGAACACACGCACGTCCGCGCCCAGCTCGCCGAAATACTGCACCAGGTTGTAGGTGAAGGAGTCATAGTTGTCGATCATCAGCAGCATGGTCTGCGCATCCCGTCGGGCCCGGCCGCCCGCTTCGCAAAGTGGCGATTCTACATGCCACGTGGGCCTGCATCGCCAGGCCGCGTGGGTCGCATGCGGGCACCGGTCCGGGGCCGGCGGGTTGACGCCACCGGCCTGAGCGGGACAATGCCCACGAATGATTCGGCACGGACACGCACGCATGAAAATCCTGCTTGGCCTGGCCACGGCCGGTCTCCTCTTCCTGGCCGTGCCGCTGGCCGCTGCGGCCCCGGCGGAGGCCCGCGTACGGGTGGATGGCAACGCCAACCTCCTGCAGGTGGCGGCCGAGATCGGCGCCGATGTGGACCGGTCCATGGCCTGGAACGTGCTGACCGACTACAACCACTGGTCCGAATTCGTGCCGGACCTGCTGGTATCCCGCATCGTCTCCCGGCCCGGAGAGCCTCTGCGGCTGGAGCAGCGTGGCCGGGTGGCCTCCCTGCCCAATCTGCCCCTGGTCATGATCGTCGCCGTGGAGGAACACCCGCCCTCCACCATCCGTCTGCGGCGGGTCGCCGGCAATGTGCGCGACCTGATGGGGGAGTGGCAGATCCAGGGCAAGGGTCCCGTGCGCCTGCTCTACCGCGCTGTGTTGGAACCGGGCATGCCCATCCCGCCGCGGATGTCCCTGGACATCTTCCGCAACGAGGCCAAGACCCGTCTGGAGGCCATGGCCCGGGAGATGGAGCGCCGGGCCGGCGTCAAACCCCAGACAGCCCCACGGGAAGGGCCGTCCCCGCGCGGGGACGACCCTTGAGGATGCCCCCGCGTCCGACATGGCGGCGCCGGGTGCGTGACATGCCCGCCGGCCTCGGCGGGCGCATGCGGCCCTTTGCCCCGCCGGGGCATCGCCCTCAGACCCGGCGTCGGTAGCGCAGGATGGCGATGCCGTGGCAAACGGCGGAGAAACCCAGCAGGCCCAGGGCCTCGGGCAGGACTTCCGGCATACCGCCACCGCGCACGAACACGTCGAGGAAGCCGTCCAGTCCCCAGGACAGCGGGGAGAGCATGGCGAAGTCCTGCATCAGGGGGGGCATGACCTGCTTGGGCACCAGGATCCCGCCCATGGCCCCCATGATCATCACCATGGCGGAGCTGAAGCCCGCGGCCTGCTCGGTGGTACGCGCGAACATGGCCACGGCGATGCCGAAGCCGATGGCCGCCAGGCTGGCGGACGCGCCCATGAGGATCAGTGCCAGGGGCGCGCTGCCCATCCCCAGGCGGTCACCCCCCAGCAGGGGCAATACGTGGACGCTCACCAACAGGACCAGGCCCATCTGGGCCTGGTTGATGATGAAATAAGGCACGGCCTTGCCGCCCAGCACCACCCAGGCGGGCACGTTGATGGTCTGCAGGCGGGAAAGGCTGCCCTGTTCACGCTCCTTGATGAAGGACACCGACAGGGGCACGGTAAGGAAGAACATGGCCAGCAGGGTCCAGGCCGGCGCGTTCTGCTGCACCGAGGTGGGCGTGGGACCGCTGCCCCGCTTGGTGATGGTCTCGCCATGCACGGCGTCGAACAGCCGGTCCCGTTCCATGTCGGCCAGGGCCGGCAGGGCCATGCCGCCGGAGGCGCGCAGGATCTGGTCCAGCTGCTCGTGCCCCAGGCGCATCTCCACGCCGTGCAGCGCCAGGTCCAGGGTACCCTCCAGCACCCGACGGTAATCCGAACGCAGGGCCGGATCGGCCAGCACGCGCAGGCGCACGGGCCTTTCCAGGCGCAGATCGGGGGGGACCTCGGCGATGATCTCGCCCAGGCGGCGCCGGGCCTGTTCGGTGGCACCGGCGGGCACCAGCACGGCAAAGCGGTAATGGCCATCGATCAGCCATTGCCTGGCCTGGGCCTCGCTCGCCGTCTCCGCCAGAGCCAGGCGGACATGCGGATTGTCGCGGAAGGTGCGGATGACGCTGCGGCCCACTTCCCCCGCGTCCTGGCTCACCACCAGTACCGGGAAGGTGGTGCCGGGCCGGTCGCCAAAGGCGTCCCGCAGGGCCAGGGAGAGGATCAGCACGAAGGTCACCGGCATCACGAAGAACAGGAACAGGGCCTGGCGGTCACGCACGATGACGCGGCTGTCCTTGAGGACACTGGCGCGGAACTTGGCCAGGGAGGTAGTCATCGCGGGGCGCTCCGGCCGCCGGTATAGCGCAGGAACACCTGTTCCAGGCTGGCGACGCCATAGATGAGGGAGCGGACCTTCAGGCCCCGTGCATCGAGCATCTCCAGCAGGGGCGGGATGGCCTGCTCGGGATGGCGCGTCACCGCCGTCACGCAGCGTCCGCCCACCGTGGCCCGCGCGATCCCGGGCAGATGCCCCAGGGCCGGCCCCAGGTCAGGAGGGGGGTCCCCGGTCAGCTGAATCTGCACGGTCTGGCTGGCCTGGCCGGCCAGCAGGTCGGGCACCGTCCCCTGCACCAGCACCCGGCCCTGATCGATGATGGCGATCTCCTGACAGAGCTGTTCGGCCTCTTCCATGTAGTGGGTGGAAATCAGGATGGTGATGCCCGCCTGGTGCAGTTCGCGCAGACGCTGGTGGATGAGGGAGCGGGAATGCGGGTCGATGGCCACCGTCGGCTCATCCAGGATGAGGATCTGGGGCTCGTGGATGAGCCCGATCACCATGTTGAGTCGCCGCTTGAAGCCGCCGGACAGACGCTCCACGCGCTGGTCGGCCTCGGCGTTCATTTCCGCCAGCCCCAGGCAGGCGAGGACGCGCGCGTGCAGGAGATCGCCGGCAAGCCCCTGCATGCGCCCGAAGAAGTCCAGATTCTCGCGCGCGGTGAGGGTGGGATAGATGGCGGGTTCCTGCGGCACGATGCCCAGGATGCGCTTGATGGCGGCGCGCTCGGCCAGGCCGTCGCGGCCATCGATGCGCACCGTGCCGCTGCTGGGCTTGAGCAGCCCGGCCAGGACGGACATCAGGGTGGTCTTGCCCGCGCCGTTTGGGCCGAGAATGCCGAAAAACCCACCCCGGGGCACACACAGGTCCACATCGTCCAGGGCCGGCGCCTGCCCTCCGGGAAAGGTCTTGGACAGATGCCGCAGTTCGATGGCGGATGACCCATGGGGCGGGGGCACGCGCTGGATGGACTGTGGGCAGTGCATGGGCATGGCTGGCAAAGCGGACCCGGGCAGTCTAACGGGCATTGACGATCTCGGTGAGCTCGTAGACCTGGGGCAGGGAGAGGTCCAGCACCGCGCGCGCGTCCTCCGGCCCCAGACCCAGGTCCATCCACACCACCTCGTCGAAACAGGGTTCGTAGCGCGCCGCACCGGGCTGCAGGCGGATATCTGGGGAGAGAAAATGCGCCATGTCACCCGCCACCTGCAGGATGGCCCGCTCGCGCGGATAGTCACCGATCCGCCCGCTGCTGTACTGCTGGGCCACCACCTCCTGCAGGAGGGGGGGCAGCCGCCAGAAGCCCAGCAGTGCGCTGCCCACGTCCGCATGGCAGAAACCGAACACCCGGTGTTCCGCCGCCACCAGGGCCGGCGCGCTGTCATCCTCCGCCCTGGCCAGCACCAGGCGGTAATCGCGCGCACGCGCGGTGAGGAACACCAGACGGCCGACCTTGTGCAGCAGACCGGCCAGGAACATCTGCTCGCTGTCCCGCGGGTGGCAACGCAGCGACAGGTTGCGGGCCAGCACGCCGCAGGCCACGCTGTTGTCCCAGAAGGTCTTCATGTTCACCAGCTGCCCGGGGATGTCCTGGAAGCGCCGAATGAAGGTCACGGCCAGCACCAGGTCGCGCAGGGCGCGGTGGCCGATCAGGGTCACGGCCCGGCCCAGGTCGTCCACCTGGTTGGACAGACCATACCAGGCGCTGTTGGCCAGGCGCAGCACCGTGGCGGCCAGGCCCGCATCCAGGCGCAGCACCTCGACGATGCGCCGGTTGCTGGCATCCGGCTCGTCCACCAGGGCATTCAGGCGCATGGCCACGTCCGGCAGGCTGAACAGATGCTGGACCTCGGCCACCAAGCTCCGGGGCGTCATGCCTTACCCCGCGCCAGGACGGGCCGCAGGTAGCGTCCGGTGTGGCTTTCCGGGTTGGCGGCCACCTGTTCCGGCGTGCCCTGGGCGATGATGCGGCCACCGCCCTCGCCGCCTTCCGGGCCCAGGTCGATGATCCAGTCGGCGGTCTTCACCACGTCCAGGTTGTGCTCGATGACCACCACGGTGTTGCCGTGGCCCACCAGGCGATGCAGCACCCGCAGGAGCAGGTCGATGTCGGCGAAGTGCAGGCCCGTGGTCGGCTCGTCGAGGATGTACAGGGTCCTGCCGGTGTCCCGCTTGGACAGCTCCAGGGCCAGTTTCACCCGCTGGGCCTCGCCGCCCGACAGGGTGGTGGCGGGCTGGCCCAGGCGGATGTAGGCGAGGCCCACGTCCATCAGGGTCTGCAGCTTGCGCCGTACCACGGGTACGGCGGTGAAGAATTCCAGGGCGTCCTCCACCGTCATCTGCAGCACTTCGTGGATGTTGCTGCCCTTGTACCGCACATCCAGGGTTTCACGGTTGTAGCGCTGGCCGTGGCACACGTCGCAGGGCACGTAGATGTCCGGCAGGAAGTGCATCTCCACCTTGATCATGCCATCGCCCTGGCAGGCCTCGCAGCGCCCCCCCTTCACGTTGAAGGAGAAGCGGCCCACTTCGTAGCCGCGCTCCCGCGCGGCGGGGGTGCCGGCGAACAGCTCGCGGATGGGGGTGAACAGGCCGGTGTAGGTGGCGGGGTTGGAGCGGGGCGTGCGGCCGATGGGGGCCTGATCCACGTTCACCACCTTGTCGAAGTATTCCGTGCCATCGATGGCCTCGTAGGGTGCCGGCTCTTGGGCCGCGCCATTGAGCAGGTTGGCGGTGGCGGCGTAGAGCGTGTCGTTGACGAGCGTGGACTTGCCCGAGCCGGACACGCCGGTGACGCACACGAAGATGCCCGTGGGCAGCTCAAGGGTGACGTTCTTCAGGTTGTTGCCCGTGGCGTTGACGAGTCTCAGCACCCGCCCCGCGCGGGCGGACCTGCGTGCCGCGGGCACGGGGATGGATCTGGCGCCCGACAGGTACTGACCCGTCAGGGAATCGGGGTTGGCCAGGATATCCTCTAGCCGGCCCTGGGCCACGATCTCGCCGCCGTGCTCGCCGGCGCCGGGGCCCATGTCGACGATATGGTCCGCATGGCGGATGGCGTCCTCGTCGTGCTCCACCACGATGACCGTGTTGCCCAGGTCGCGCAGGTGCTTGAGGGTGCCCAACAGACGGTCGTTGTCGCGCTGGTGCAGGCCGATGGAGGGTTCGTCCAGCACGTACATCACCCCCGTGAGGCCGGAACCGATCTGGCTGGCCAGGCGGATGCGCTGGGCCTCGCCGCCGGACAGGGTGTCGGCGGAACGCTCCAGGGAAAGGTAGTCCAGGCCCACGTTGTTGAGAAAGCTCAGGCGCGAGACGATCTCCTTGACGATCTTTTCCGCTACTTGGGCCCGGTTGCCGGAAAGGCGCAGGCCGCCGAAGAACTCCAGGCTCTGGCGGATGGGCAGGCGGGAGAGCTGGTGCAGGGTGGCGCCGCCGAGGGTGACATGCCGGGCCTCCAGACGCAGGCGGGAGCCCTCGCATTCGGGACAGGCACGGGTGGCGATGAGCTTGGCCAGCTCCTCGCGCATGAGTTGTGACTCACTCTCCCTGTAGCGCCTCTCCAGACTGGGGATGACGCCATCGAAACGGTGCCGGCGCGTGGTCCGGCGCCCGCTTTCCCCCAGATACTGAAAGGCGATCTCCTCCCGTCCGCTGCCCTGCAGGATGATGTGGCGGATGGCCTCCGGCAGGTCCTCCCAGGGCGTGTCGATGTCGAAGCCGTAGTGCAGCGCCAGCGATTCCAGCATGCGGTAGAAGAAGGCATTGCGCCGGTCCCAGCCCTTGATGGCGCCGGAGGCCAGGGAAAGGTGGGGAAAGGCCACCACCCGCTCCGGGTCGAAGAAGCTGATCTGCCCCAGGCCATCGCACCGGGGGCAGGCCCCCATGGGGTTGTTGAAGGAAAACAGGCGGGGCTCCAGTTCCGGCAGGGCGTAGTCGCACACCGGGCAGGCGAACCTGGCGGAGAACAGCATCTCGCGCCCGGGATCCATCGGGTCCGCATCCATCTGCACGACCAGGGCCTTGCCATCGGCATGCCTGAGGGCGGTCTCGAAGGATTCCGCCAGACGCTGCTGCACGTCGGCGCGTGCCCTGAGGCGATCCACCACCGCCTCGATGGTGTGCTTGCGGTTCTTCTCCAGGGCAGGCACGGCATCGATGTCATGCACCTCGCCATCCACCCGCAGGCGCACGAAGCCCTGGGCCCGCAGTTCATCGATGAGCCCCAGCTGTTCGCCCTTGCGGCCCACCACCAGGGGGGCCAGCACCATGAGGCGGGTGTCCTCCGGCAGCTGCAGCACTGCATCCACCATCTGCGACACGGTCTGGGCCGCCAGCTCGATGCCGTGCCGGGGGCACCGGGGCGTACCGGCCCGGGCGAACAGCAGGCGCAGGTAATCATGGATCTCGGTCACCGTGCCCACGGTGGAACGGGGGTTGTGGCTGGTGGCCTTCTGTTCGATGGAGATGGCCGGGGAGAGACCCTCGATCTGATCCACGTCCGGCTTTTCCATCCGCTGCAGAAACTGGCGCGCATAGGCCGACAGGGATTCCACATAGCGGCGCTGGCCCTCCGCATAGAGGGTATCGAAGGCCAGCGAGGACTTGCCGGAGCCGGACAGGCCGGTAATCACCACCAGCCGGTGGTGGGGCAGGTCCACATGGACATTTTTCAGATTGTGGGTGCGGGCGCCACGGACGCGGATCATGGGCGTGAATGGGGAGGCGCAACGGAAACGGATAATATTACGGGCCTTTACCCATCCGCCCAAACCGCATCTCCCCCGTGTCTTCCACGCCCTCGCCCGCGCCCCTCTCCACGCCCTCTCCCGGCTCCGCCTCCCTGCTCCCCTCCGAACGCCGTGCCGCCGTTTCCCTGGCGGGTATCTTCGGTCTTCGCATGCTGGGCATGTTCCTCATCCTGCCGGTGTTCGCCCTGTACGCCAGGACCCTGCCCGGCGGTGATGACCACACCCTGATTGGCCTGGCCCTGGGCATGTACGGTCTCACCCAGGCGGTACTCATGATCCCCTTCGGCATGGCCTCGGACCGCCTGGGACGCAAGCCGGTGATCGTCGCCGGTCTGCTGCTCTTCGCCCTGGGCAGCTTCGTCGCCGCCTGGTCCGATTCCCTGGCGGGCATCATCCTGGGCCGTGCCATCCAGGGCGCAGGCGCGGTCTCGGCGGCGGTCACCGCCCTGCTGGCGGACCTGACCCGGGAGGAGAAGCGCACCCAGGCCATGGCCATGATCGGCGGCACCATCGGCCTGTCCTTCGCCCTGTCCCTGGCTGCCGGCCCCGCCATCTACCACTGGATCGGCGTACCCGGCATGTTCGCCCTCACCGGCGTACTGTCCCTGGCGGCCATCCCGGTATTGCTGTACGTCACCCCCAGGCCGGGCCACAGCGCCTTCCATTCCGATGCCCAGGCCAGCCCGGCGCGCTTGGGGGATGTGCTGCGCGACACCGAATTGCTGCGGCTGAACTGGGGCATCTTCGCCCTGCACGCCGCGCAGATGGCCATGTTCACCGTGGTGCCCTTCGCCCTGGTGCAGGCCGGCAACCTGGGCGTGGAGCATCACTGGCTGGTCTATCTGCCGGTGCTGCTGGGCAGCCTCCTCCTCATGGTGCCGGTCATCATTGCCGGGGAAAGGCGGGGTGCCCTGAAGCCGGTGCTGCTCTTGGCCGTGGGCCTCATGCTGCTGGCCCAGCTCGGCCTGGCCCTGTCCATGACCCTGTTCTGGGGACTGGTGGCCGCCCTGTTCGCCTATTTCCTGGCCTTCAACGTACTGGAGGCCACCCTGCCCTCGCTCATCTCCAAGATCGCCCCGCCCGAGGCCAAGGGCACCGCCATGGGGGTGTACAACACCTCCCAGGCCCTGGGGCTGTTCTTCGGCGGCTTCGCCGGAGGCTGGCTGGCGCAGCACCAGGGCTTCTTCGCGGTGTTCGTGTTCTGCGCCGCGCTCATGGCCCTCTGGCTGGCCTGGGCCCGGGGCATGGCGCCACCGCCGCGGGTGAAGACCCAGATGTTCCACGTGGGTCGCCTGCAGGCGACGGAGGCCCGGGCCCTATCCAGCAGGCTGGTGGTGTTCTCCGGCGTGGAAGCCGTCACCGTGCTGGCGGAAGAAGGCTCGGTGCTGCTCAAGGTGAGCCAGACCGGCTGGGACGAGGCAGGCGTGCGTCAGCTCCTGCTGCACCGGGGCGGCCTGGCCGGCTGACGGCGCATGACGGGCCCGCGGTCTGCGCAGCCAATCAATCCGGCCAGGCAATTCGGGTATTCTTGCCCGCCAGCAGCCAACCAACCCATCCCAGGAGGAAAACGCCATGGCATCCGTGAACAAGGTCATTCTCATCGGCAACCTGGGACGCGATCCCGAGATGCGGTATCTGCCAAGCGGGGATGCCATCGCCAACCTGCGCATCGCCACCACGGACAAATTCAAGGACCGCAACGGTGACATGCAGGAAGTCACCGAATGGCATAGCGTGGCCTTCTTCGGCAAGACCGCCGAGATCTGCGGCCAATACCTCAAAAAGGGCAGCCAGATCTACGTGGAAGGCAGCCTGCGCACGCGCAAGTGGCAGGACAAGGAAGGCAACGACCGCTACACCACGGAAATCCGTGGCGACCGCATGCAGATGCTGGGTAGCCGGGGAGGCGGAGGCGCGACCGGCTACGACGACCCGGCCGAGGCCCCCGCCCGCGGCGCGGGCGGCAAGCCCGCCGCGGGGCGCGATGGCGATGCCTTCGGCGACATGGCGGATGACGACATCCCGTTCTAGCCACATATCCGCGGACGAGAGCCCTGTTCCGGCAGGTCCTTCCCGGTTCCCGTCGCGCGCCCCGCGGGCGTGGACGGCGGCGCCCCGGCAGCCAGGCGCACCGGTTGTCACGCTGCGTCCCCCCGGACGCGGCGTGCAGAGGCGGGACCTGTCATTGCGAACGCACTGAGGAATCTTCAAGGGGGTGTATCCCGTCGCGCCGCCCATCCATCGCGCCCCCGAGCCCGCCCTGGACGGCCCAACCGCCTTGCCTGGGGCGGGCGGAAACCCGCTTCAGGCGCTAAACTTCGCGGTCGATGCGGCCACGCGCGCAATAGGAGGAGTACAGCATGCACATACAGCGATTCGCCCTGGGCCTGGCGGGCCTGCTGGTCATGGCATCGGCCCGGGGTTCCGGCTTCGCCCTCATCGAGCAGAACGCCAGCGGCCTGGGCAATGCCTATGCCGGCGCGGCGGCCGTGGCCGAGGATGCCAGCACCCTGTTCTTCAACCCGGCGGGACTGAGCCAGGTGGAGGGTCGCCAGGTGGTCGTCGCGGGGCACGCTATCGTCCCTTCCGCCAAGTTCTCGGGCACTTCCAGCACTGCCCTGCCCGTGATCCTGCCCACCGGCAGTGGCGGTGACGCGGGCAAGACCGTCTTCGTACCCAATATCTACTACGCCATGGATCTGCGCCCTGACCTGAAATTCGGCATCGGCCTGAATGCGCCTTTCGGGCTCACCACCGAATACGGCACGCCCTGGGCAGGCCAGGCGCAGGCGGTCAAGTCCGAGCTGAAGACCTACAACCTCAACCCCAGCCTGGCCTGGAAGGCAAGCGAGCGCCTGTCCCTGGGCGCCGGTCTGAACTGGCAGCGCATCGAGGCGGAGCTCAGCTCCGTGCATCCGCTTGCCGGCATCCCCGTGGTCATGAAGGGCACGGACAAGGGCAGCTGGGGCTGGAATCTGGGGGGGATGTGGGATCTGGACGGCTTCAGCCGCCTCGGCCTGGCCTACCGCGCCTCCATCGAGCATCGCCTCCGGGGCAGGGTGACTGCCGCCGTGGTCACGCCCGTTTATGCGGACGTGGAGCTGCCGGCCACGGCCTCGCTCAGCTATTGGCGGCGCATGAATCCCACCTGGGATGTGCTGGCCGATGTCACCTGGACCGAATGGAGCGACTTCCAATCTCTGGACATCCTGCCGCAGGCGGGCGGGCCCGCCGTTTCCAGTGTGCCGGAGCTCTGGCGCGACACCTGGCGCTATTCCGTGGGCCTCAACTACCGCCCCAACCGTGCCTGGACCTGGCGCGTGGGCCTGGCCTACGACGAAAGCCCGGTACCCGATGCCGCCCACCGCACCGCACGTATTCCCGACAACGACCGCACCTGGCTGGCCATGGGCGGACAATATCGCCTGAGCCCGGCCTCCGCCGTGGACTTCGGCTACGCGCACATCTTCTTCAAGGATGGCCGGACCACGCATGGCACGAACGGCGTGCTTCTGAACGGCGCCTACACCGACAGGATCGACATCCTCAGCGCCCAGTACACGCACAGCTTCTGAGCCCATGTCCCGCACCCTGTTTTCCGCCCTGGTCATGGCCACGCGCCGCTTCGGCCGGGGCAGGCCGGGCCAGTGGGAAGACCAGAAACCGGGCCGCTACTCCTACGGCGAGCTGCTGAAGATGAGCCTGGCCCTGGGGCGCCTGACCAACCGGCTCACCGAGCCGGGGGAGCACGTGGGCGTGCTGCTGCCCAATCTGGCCACCACCATGGCCCTCATGCTGGGTCTGTCCGCCAACCGGCGCGTGCCCTGCATGCTCAACTACACCGCCGGCACGGAGGGCGTGCAAAACGCCTGCCATGCCGCCCGGGTGCGTACCGTCATCAGTTCCAGGGCCTTCCTGCAGAAGGCCGGGCTGGAAGAGGTGGTGTCCGGCCTGCGGGACCTGGAGGTGGTGTGTCTGGAAGATCTGCGCGCGCGCTTCGGCCTGGCCGACAGGTTCTGGCTCATGGGCTTTGCCCTCTGGTTCCCCCTGGCCGCCGTGCCCCGCGGGGATGCGGAAGCCCCGGCAGTGGTGATCTTCACCTCCGGCTCCGAGGGCCGGCCCAAGGGCGTGGTGCTGTCGCATCGGGCCCTGCTGGCCAACGTGGACCAGGTCCTGCGGGTGCTGCCCATCGGCCCGGCGGACAAGGTCTTCAACTGCCTGCCCATCTTCCATTCCTTCGGCCTCACGGCGGGCTCCCTGCTGCCCATGGTGAGCGGCGCCCGCCTGGTACTCTACCCCTCGCCGCTGCACTTCAAGGAAATCCCCAGGCTCATCGGCCAGACGCAGGCCACCGCCCTGTTCGGCAGCAGTACCTTCCTCAGCCATTACGCCCGCAATGCCGAGCCCGAGGACCTGAAATCCCTGCGCTACGTGGTGGCCGGCGCGGAAAAACTGGCTGAGCCCGTGCGTCAGGCCTGGCGGCAACGCTTCGGGGTGGACATTCTGGAAGGCTATGGCGCCACCGAGACGGCGCCCGTGGTGTCCGTCAACCTGCCCGCGCTCAACCGTCCCGGTACCGTCGGCCCCCTGCTGCCGGACATCGAGGCGCGCATCCAGCCGGTGGAGGGCATCTCCCGCGGGGGCGAACTGCACATCCGCGGCCCCAATCTGCTCTCCGGCTATTACCACCATGATCAACCCGGGGTGCTGGCTCCACCCTGGTCGGAGCTGGGGAAGGGCTGGTACAACCTGGGGGACGTGGCGGAACTGGACGCGGATGGCTACCTCACCATCCTGGGCCGCCTCAAGCGCTTCGCCAAGGTGGCGGGGGAAATGGTCTCCCTGGAAGTGGTGGAGGGCCTGGCCCGCTGCGTCTCCGCCGAGGCCATGCACGCCGCCACCCGCGTGCCCGACCCGAGCCGGGGCGAGGCCATCGTCCTCTTCACCACCGATCCGGACCTGTGCCGCGATACCCTGGCCCAGGCCGTCAAGGCCCAGGGCCTGCCGGAAATCACCCTGCCCCGGCGCATCCACCTGGTGGACAGCCTGCCCGTGCTGGGTACGGGCAAGGTGGATTACGCGCGCCTCGAGGCCAGGGCGCTGGAGGCCGCCTGACGCCTGGCCACCGTTGGCCGCGCCGGCGCGCCCGTCTATCCATAAGCAGTCGTTGATATAATCTCCACCCGTTTCATCCCTGGAGGCCCCCATGCCCATCTATGCCTACAAGTGCGCGGACTGCGGTTTCGAGCAGGACGTGATGCAAAAGATCAGCGACGCTCCCCTGACCGACTGTCCGCAATGCGGCAAGGCCCATTTCGGCAAGCAGCTCACCGCTGCCGGCATCCAGCTCAAGGGTGGCGGCGACTACAGGAATGCCCCCGCCATGGAATCGGCCGCCCCGTCCTGCGGCAACGGCGGCTGTGGCCATTGCTCCGGCTGAGGCAGGCAACTCCGGCTGTCGGGCAAACGCCGGCGCGTTTGCCCGATTTTTTCTAGGGTCCCATGACCGCCACCAAGCGCTACTTCCTCACAGGGCTGCTGGTCCTGGTGCCCCTGGGCATCACCCTGTGGGTCATGAAGGCCCTGCTGGACCTCATGGACAACACCCTGCTGCTGCTGCCGCAGGCCTGGCGGCCCGAGTCCTGGCTGGGCTTCCACATCCCCGGCCTGGGCGTGATCCTCACGGCGGTGGTGGTGCTGCTCACCGGCCTGGCCGCCGCCAACCTGCTGGGCCAGCGCCTGGTCGCCTTCTGGGAAGGCATGATCGGTCGCATCCCCGTGGTGAAGTCCATCTACGGCAGCGTCAAGCAGGTCTCCGACAGCCTGTTTTCCGGTTCCGGCATGGCCTTCAGGAAGGTGCTGCTGGTGCACTACCCGCATCCGCAGGCCTGGTCCCTGGCCTTCCTCACCAACGTGCCCGACGAGGTGGCCGGGCGGCTGCCGCGCGACCACGTGGCCGTGTTCATCCCCACCACTCCCAGTCCGGTGAACGGTTTCTACTTCTACGTCCCGCAGGACGAGATCATCGAGCTGGACATGAGCGTGGATGCCGCCCTCAAGGCCATCGTCTCCATGGGCGTGGTGGCCGGCAACGCAAAACCCCCCGTCAACCCACCCGGCAATTGAGCAGATTCAGGAACGAAGAACGATGCGCACCCACTACTGCGGAACCGTGAACGCCGACCACATCGGCCAGATCCTCACCCTGTGCGGTTGGGTCCACCGCCGGCGCGACCACGGCGGCGTCATCTTCATCGATCTGCGCGATCGGGAAGGCACGCTGCAGGTGGTGATCGATCCGGACACGCCGGAGGCCTTCAAGGTGGCGGAGGACAGCCGATCCGAATTCGTCCTCCAGGTGGTGGGTCAGGTGCGGCCCCGTCCCGCCGGCACGGAAAACGCCAACCTGCCCACGGGCATGGTGGAAGTGCTCACCCGGAGCCTGGCAGTGCTCAACCCCAGCCTCACACCCCCATTCCAGATGGACGAGGACAACATCCACGAGAACATCCGCCTGCAGTACCGCTATCTGGACCTGCGCCGTGAGCCTATGCAACGGAACCTGCGCCTGCGCTACCGAGCGAGCAAGCACATGCGGGACTACCTGGACCGGCACGGCTTCATGGAGGTGGAAACCCCCATGCTCACGCGCTCCACGCCGGAGGGCGCGCGGGACTATCTGGTGCCCTCGCGCGTGCACGACGGCATGTTCTACGCCCTGCCCCAGTCCCCCCAGCTGTTCAAGCAGCTGCTCATGGTGTCCGGCTTCGAGCGTTATTTTCAGATCGTGAAGTGCTTCCGCGACGAAGACCTGCGCGCCGACCGCCAGCCCGAGTTCACACAGGTGGACCTGGAGATGTCCTTCGTGCAGGAAAACGACGTCATGACCCTGGTGGAGGGCATGCTGCGGGACCTGTTCCAGCACACCCTGGGCGTCGATCTGCCCCATCCCTTCCCACGCATGCCCTATGCCGAGGCCATGAGCCGCTACGGTTCGGACAAGCCGGACCTGCGCGTCACGCTAGAGATCACGGAACTCACCGACGTGATGCGCGACGTGGATTTCAAGGTCTTCTCCGGCCCTGCCAACACCGCCAACGGCCGGGTGGCCGCCATGCGCGTGCCGGGTGGGGGCGACTTCAGCCGCGGCGAGATCGACGCCTGGACCGAGTTCGTGAAGATCTACGGCGCCAGGGGCCTGGCCTGGGTCAAGGTCAACGAAAAGGCCAAGGGCCGCGACGGCCTGCAGTCGCCCATCGTCAAGAACCTGCACGACGCGGCGCTGACCGAAATCCTCGCCCGCACCGGCGCCGAGGACGGCGACATCCTGTTCTTCGGCGCCGACAAGGCCAAGGTCGTCAACGACGCACTGGGCGCGCTGCGCGCCCGGATCGGCCACGAGAAGGGCTACGTGGACGGCCGCGCCTGGGCGCCGCTGTGGGTGGTGGACTTCCCCATGTTCGAGTTCAACGAGGACGAGAACCGCTGGGACGCCCTGCACCATCCCTTCACCAGCCCCAGGGACGGGCACGAGGAACTCCTTTCCACGGACCCGGGCAAGGCCCTGTCCAAGGCCTATGACATCGTGCTGAACGGCTGGGAGGTGGGCGGCGGTTCCATCCGTATCCATCGCGAGGACGTGCAGGAAAGGGTCTTCGCCGCCCTCAACCTCGGTGAGGCCGAGCGTCAGGAAAAGTTCGGCTTCCTGCTGGAGGCCCTGAAATACGGTGCACCACCGCACGGCGGCCTGGCCCTGGGTCTGGACCGCCTGGTCACCCTCATGAGCGGCGCCGAATCCATCCGCGACGTCATCGCCTTTCCCAAGACCCAGCGCGCCAGCTGCCTCATGACCAACGCACCCAACGTGGTGGACGAGAAGCAGCTGCGTGAACTGCACATCCGTCTGCGCAACCCGGCCGCGCGCTCCAGCGCCTGACCTTGTCCCCCGCTACGCTGGGCGGGGCTAGCGTGGCGCATGCCAGTAGCGCCGTCCGTTCGCGCGGGCGGCATCCACCTCCAGTCCCCCTTTTCCCAGGCGCACGGTAATGGCCCCGTCCCGATCCGTGCGCAGCAGGGTGGCACCCATGCGCCGGTAACGGGCCAGCACCTCGGCATGGGGATGGCCATGGCGGTTGCGGTGGCCCACCGGGATCAGGGCCAGGCGGGGCTGCGTGCCGGCCAGGAATGCCGGTGTCGACGAGGTCTTGCTGCCATGATGCGGCACCACCAGTACATCTGTCGGCCTCAGGACATTGCGTTCCGCCAGATTCATCTCCGCCAGCCGTTCGATGTCGCCCGTGAGCAGAGCGCTGTACCCAGCGGCCTGCACGCGGATCACGCAGCTGCGGTCGTTGTCGCCGTAGCCCGCCAGGGCGTAGTGGTGCGCGGGCGGATGCAGGACGCTGAAACGCACCCCGTCCCAGCTCCAGGCCTGACCGGCGCGGCAGGCGATGGCGTCCGGCCGGCTGGCCAGTATGGCCTGGCCGGTCTGCCCCGGCAGTGTGGCTTGCATGCCCGCCAGGGCGGTGAGGAACCAGGCTGGCCGATGGCTGGCCAGCAGGGCCGGCACGCCTCCACTGTGATCCAGATCGTCGTGGGTGAGCACCAGTCCATCCAGGCGGTCGATGCCCTGTGACCAGAGCCAGGGCGCCACCGTGCGCGTACCGGCATCCTCACCGGAGAAGAAAAGGGGACCACCATCCAGCAGCAGCACGCGCCGCGCGGTGCGCACCAGCACGGCTTCGCCCTGCCCCACATCCAGCAGCGTGAGCCAGGCCTCGCCCGGGGCCGGCGCGGGCAGACGGGGAAAGAACAGGGGCAGGCACAACACCGGGCCCAGCCAGCGGGCGGGGAAACCCCTGGGCAGCAGCAGGAGCGCGGCCCCCAGCAGACCCAGGAGCAGGGCGGCCGTACCCGGCGCGGCGGCATGGAACACGGGCCGGGGCAGGGCGGCCAGTCCCTGCAGGACCCACATCACGCCCCACACCACGGCATGGGCCAGATCGGCCAGAACCCCCCAGGGCAGCGCGGCGGCCAGCAGGGTCAGCGGCACACCCACCAGGCTGATGGCGGGGATGGCCACGGCGTTGGCTAGAGGGGAAACCAGCGATACCTCGTGGAACAGCGCCAGCAGCAGGGGAACCAGGGCCAGGCTGACGGCCCATTGGGCACGCATCCAGGTGCGCCAGACCGCCTGTCGCGACGGGTCCATGCCGCTCCAGAGCAGGGCGGCCACGGCACCGAAGGATAGCCAGAAACCCGGCGCCAGGGCAGCCCAAGGGTCCAACAGCAGCACCGCCAGCAGGGCCGCCGCCAGCATGCGGCTGGGGCTGGCGCGCCGATCCAGCCAGGCCACCGCCGCAGTACTGGCCAGCATGAACAGGGTACGCTGGGCGGGAATGCCGAAACCCGCCAGCAGGGTGTAGAGCGTGGCGGCCAGCAGGCCCAGGGCGATGCCAGCGCGTTGCGCGGGCAGGCGCAGGTTCAGAGGGGGAAAATGCCGCCAAGCCAGACGTGTCAGGCCGTAGACCAGGGCAGCGAGCAGGGTGATGTGCAGGCCGGACACCGAGAAGAGATGGGTGGTGCCGGTCTGCCGGAACAGGGCCCACTGGGCCGCGGGCACGGCGCCCTGATCCCCCACCGCCAAGGCCCCCACCACGCCGGCGTAGGGGGCGCCGGCCAGGGTCCGGGCCAGATGGCCGCGCACCCACTCCCGGCTGCGATCCAGCAGGGCCCGGGCCTGGCCCGGGCAGGCACCGGCCGGGCCGTTGATGGCCCGTACCGTACCCGTGGCGCGTACACCCCGCTCCAGCAACCAGGCCTCGTAATCGAAGCCGCCGGGATTGAGGTGGCCATGCGGCCGCTGCACACGCACGGTCAGATGGATGCAGTCGCCGCCCGGCAGCCGGGGCGGGCTCGCCTTCCCCTGCGCATACCAACCCAGACGCAGACGGGTGGGCAAGCGCGCCCCCGGGGTGGTCACCCGCACCACGTCCAGGGTGAAGCTCACACCCCTGGGGGAGATCTCCGGCAGGCCGATGACGCGACCGGCAAGTGCGAGATCGCGGCCTTCCCAATCGGGATGCAGCGCCTCGGCCAGGCGCAGATCGGCACGCCAGGCCGCATAGAAGAAGCCCGCCAGCAGTGCCAGGCCCAGGATGCCCAGCCGGCGCAGGCGGGCCGGCCAGGGCCCGCTGGGCCGTCCGGCCAGCAGCAGTACGGCCAGGGGCAGCCCCCAGAGCCAGTCCAGACGGGGCAGTTCGGGCCGGGTCTGCAGCGCGGCGCAGCCGGCCGCGAAGGCCAGGATGGCCAGGCGGTACATGTCCCTCCCTTGTCGATGTCATGCGTCCCGAGCCTGATTGTGCACAAATTGGCAGAGGGAGGCGGCCCACCTTCTTCATGCGCCTGCACGCGGGGAGATCCCACGGCGTGTCGGAAGACGAGTGAAACGGATGCCACGCATGCCATCGACGGGTGCCCCGCCTACAATCTCCCCATGCCACGCAAATACCTGCGCAAATACCTGCCTGACCACAGCACGGTACGGGAGCATCGCCACCTGCGCTGGGCACGCCCCCTGCTGCAACACCCCAACCTGTGGCACCTGAACCGCAACGCCGTGGCGGGTGGCGTGGCCGCGGGCATGATCGGTGGCCTCATCCCGGGGCCCGTGCAGATGCTCACGGCTGCCATCCTGGCCATCCTATTCCGCGTGAATCTGCCCGTGGCGGTGGCCACCACCCTGCTCACCAACCCATTCACCTGGCCCTTCATCTTCGTGACGGCCTACCAGATCGGTCATTGGGTCATGGGTGATCGTGGCGGACGCATGTCGGAGTTCGAGTTCGACTGGGACCAGCAGCCCTGGAGCGATTTTTTCCCCGAGTTCTGGCGCTGGCTGCTGAGCCTGGGCGAGACCTTCCTGGTCGGCAACCTGATCCTGGCCACCGGTCTGGCGCTACTGGGCTATGCGGCCGTGCAGGTGGGCTGGCGCCTCTACCTGCTGGCCTACATCAAGAAACGCAAGGCCCGGGCGCAGAACGACACGCCATAGACAGGAGCCGGCGAGCCCGGAACCCGACATCGCGCACGCGCATGGGCGCTTGGGGCGAGATGCCCCTGGCACTCACAGCCACCGATCCACGCGCCCGCCGGGACGCCCGCCCCTGGCCTCAGTGGCGCTCGCTGGGCACGCTCACCGGATAACCGTTGCTCAGGGCGGTGAGGAAGACCTCCAGATCGGTATAGGCGCTGCTGCCGGGCCGCAGGGGCTGGGTGCCGCTGTCCAGGTTGCATTCCACGAAACGCAGTTGCAGGGATTGCAGCTGGAAGCGGGTGCGGTACACGGGGAAGTGGGCCACATCGCCATAGGGCGTGGTCACCGCCACGTTGCGCAGTTTCAGGCCGATACGATGCGTATGGCAGGAGGAACAGGCCATGTTGGAGCGGCCCGTACGCATGTGGAACAGCTTGCGGCCGCGCGCATAGGCCTGCTGCATGGGCCCCTTATCCACCTGGATACGGATGGGCATGCCCTGGCTCTTGCTGGCGAGGAAGAGGGAAACGGCGCTGTTGTCATAACTGCCGTTCTGCAGTTCCCGGCCCTGCCGGGCGGCGCACAGTTCGATGGCCTCCTCCAGGCCAACGATGCGCCGCAACTGCGCGTGATAACGCGGATAACCGGTACGCAGCCCCTTGAGCCGGCCCTGCCTCGCGCCCAGACAGGCGGCAAAACGGCCCTTGGCATTCAATGCGCGAAACAGTTCCTCGCCCCGATCCAGGGCGAAGTGGCCGCCATGCACCGTCTGGTTGAAGGGTGGGTCCATGAACTTCCAGTTCAGCTTCCAGTTGTCTTCCGGATTGCCCGCCATGCGCCAGTCCAGCCTGCCGGGATCGGCCCACAGGCGATAGGTGCCGGACAGCCACATATCGCCCCGCACGCTGGGCGCGTACTCCTCCAGGGCATCGTATTCCCGGTACGGCATGGATTCGGCCTGTGGCGTGGCGACCCCCAGGCACAGCAACACAAACAGCAGACTGCGCATACATCTCACTCCAGACTCTGCAGATAGGCCACGATGTCACGAATTTCCTGGTCGCTGAGGATCCGATTGGTGCCATAAGGCGGCATGGCGGTGTGGGGATTGTTCACGCGTGGGTCGAAGACCTGTTGATAGAGGTCTGCATCGGCATGATGGTTCAGCCTGTAGCCCAGCAGGGAGATGCCGAAGTTGCCGGACCATTGCTCCCCGGGCAGTTGATGACACAGCATGCAGAAGCCCTTGTCGCGCCGCATGGCCAGCTCCCTTCCACGCGTGGCATCACCTTCCAGAGGGCCGGTGAGGCTGACCCGACGGGGCTTTTCCGTGCTGCGCCTGTCGGCGTGGCTGAGGGTGGGCCAGGCCGACAGGTCCCGGCTGAAGGGCTCCCACTCCAGGCGGCCGCTGTGGACCACCACCTGTGGCGTCAGGGTCATGGTGGGGACCCCGCGGTCCACGGCGGCATCCGGCGGGAGCTCGGCCGCCCAGACACCGGGGAGCAGGAGCAGGCTGACCAGCCAGGCCCCTGGTTTCGTCCGGAACAGACGAGGGAACACGAGCCCGGTCATGCCGGGCGCAGTGAGAAATCCCGTGGGCCGGGGTTCTTTGCCGCGTTGATGCATCGATCAGTATCTCCCTGAGTATCGGGGATGGCCGTGCCCGCTCCGGGCGCGAGATCCGCCGCACAGCAAAATATCAGCCCGCCACGCTATGTCAAACCCCCGTCCTCCAGGCGCAGGGTGCGCCCCAGACGGGCAGCCAGGTCCGGGTCGTGGGTCACCACCAGGAAGGCGGTGCGGTGTCGTGCGGACAGATCCATGAGCAGTTCCTGGATGCGCGCGGCGGTGTGCCGGTCCAGGTTGCCCGTGGGTTCGTCCATGAGCACGCAGGCAGGCCGGGTCACCAGGGCACGGGCGATGGCGGCGCGCTGGCGCTCGCCACCGGACAGCTCGCCGGGACGATGCCGCAGGCGATGCGCCAGACCCACCTCGGCCAGCCAGTGGCCTGCCTCCCGCAGGGCGCTGGCCCGCTCCTGGCGGCGGATATCCAGGGGCATGGCCACGTTCTCCAAGGCGGTGAACTCCGGCAGCAGGTGGTGGAACTGATAGACGAAGCCCAGGCACCGGTTGCGCAGGCGGCCCCGGGCGCTCTCCGGCAGGGACCAGAGGGACTCCCCCGCCACCCGCACCTCACCGGCATCCGGTTTGTCCAGCCCGCCCAGCACGTGCAACAGCGTGCTCTTGCCCGCGCCGGAGGCACCCATGACGGCGATGTGCTCGCCCGGAGCCACACGCAGCTCGATGCCGCCCAGCACCGGTACCTCCACGCTGCCCTGCCAGTAGCTCTTCCTCAGGCCAGTGCAGGACAGAACGGGGGCGGAGTCATTCATAGCGCAGGGCCTCCGCCGGTTGCACGCTGGCGGCCCGCCAGCTGGGATACAGGGTGGCCAGGAAGGCCAGCGTCAGAGCCACGCCCGCGATGGTGGCCACATCCCTCCAGACCAGCCTGGAGGGCAGCTTGGAGATGTAATACACGTCGGACGGAAACAGGTTCATGCCCACGGCCCGCTCGATCCAGGGCACGATGGTTTCCACGTTGACGGCGAGCAGTACGCCGGAGGCAATGCCCAGCATGGTGCCGATGACGCCGATGAGGCTGCCCTGCACCATGAACACCGCCATGATGCTCTTCGGGCTGGCCCCCAGGGTGCGCAGGATGGCGATGTCCGCCTGCTTGTCGGTGACCACCATCACCAGGGTGGAGACGATGTTGAAGGCGGCCACGGCGACGATGAGGGTGAGGATGATGAACATCATGCGCTTCTCGATCTGCACCGCCTGGAAGAAATTCTGGTGGCTCATGGTCCAGTCCGACAGGTAGTAGTCGCCGTGCAGGCTGTGCGCCAGTGCCCGCGTCACCCAGGGGGCCCGCTCCATGTCCGCCAGCTTCACGCGCAGGCCGGAGACGGTGTCGCCCATGCGGTAGAGCTTCTGGGCGTCCGCCAGGTGCATGAGGGCCAGGCCGGCATCGTATTCGTACATGCCCATGCGGAAGATGCCCACCACGGTGAACTGCCGGATGCGGGGAATCATGCCCGCCGGGGTCACCACGCCCTGGGGGGCAATGACCGTGACCCTGTCACCCTGCACGACGCCCAGGGCGCGGGCCAGATCCGCCCCCAGGATGATGCCCCAGGCCCCGGGGCTGAGATTCGCCAGGCGGCCCACCTGCATCTTCTGATCGAACTCCGCCACCTTGTCCTCCTCCTGCGGCAGCAGGCCGCGGATCAGGCTGCCCTTGGTCTCGCCACCCCCCAGGCCACTGGCACTCAACAGGGCCTGGGCATTGATGTAGGGCGCGAATCCCCGCACTTCGGGGTGCCGTGCCACCTCCCGGGCCAGTGCAGGCCAGTTGGTCAGGCGGCCTTCGCTGCCGGTGATCTCCAGATGGGAGGCCACCCCCAGGATGCGGGTACGCAGCTCATCCTGGAAGCCGTTCATCACCGAGAGCACGACGATGAGGGCCATGATGCCCAGGGCGATGCCCGCCATGGAGATCACGGAAATGAAGGAAATGAAGTGGTTGCGGCGCTTGGCGCGGGTGTAGCGCAGACCGATGCGGATTTCGTAGGGCAGCACGTGCGCAGGGAGAGGGGGTCACTCGCCCAGCAGGTGGGCGGCCACCTGACGCCGGTGTCCGGCACGGCGGTGTTCGAACAGATAGATGCCCTGCCAGGTACCCAGCACCAAGGCGCCGGACCGCACGGGGATGGACAGCTGCGTCTGGGTCAGGGCGGCGCGCACATGGGCCGGCATGTCGTCCGGTCCTTCCTGGGTGTGGCGATAGATGGGGTCGTCCTCCGGCACCAGGCGGGACAGGAAGCGCTCCAGGTCCCCCCGCACGTCCGCATCCGCGTTCTCCTGCACCACCAGACTTGCGGAGGTATGGCGGACGAACAGGGTCAGCAGACCGTCCCGCACGCCCTGCTCATCCAGCCAGCGGATGACCTCGGCAGTGAACTCGTAGAGACCCTTGCCCTGGGTGGGGATATGGTAGGTGGTGTGGAATTGCCGCATGGACGCATTGTAAAAGCAAATGGCCGGCATCCCGGCCGCCGCTGGCGCTGGGGTGATTCCTCTGCTAGGAAGGGAGTAATCCCGACTGAAACAGTCAACCATAGGTCGGGGACATCCCCAGCCGTCTGACACGAGGAGGAATGCAGCATGCGTGACCCGATTCAAGTTTCCATCGACGCGGACATCTACGAGCAGTTGAAATTGCTCATGGTGCCTCCCATCCACGACATCAACGGGGTCATCCGGGCCCTGCTGATCCATGATGGCCGTCACAGCGAGGCCGCCATAGCCCTGGAGGCCGATAACCGGCATTACAGCTACGCCCAGGAACTGGAACGCAGCATGCGAGGGGTGTACGACGGGGGCGGTGGAACCTGAGCGCCGGTACGCCCTGACCGGCCCGCCACGTCCCACCTGGCAACCTGAGACGGCCCGCGACCGCGCGGGCCGTCTCCTTTGCCGCGTCGGCGCACGGGCAAAAAAATGCCGACCGGACATTGCTACCCGGTCGGCACAAGGATCGCAATCATTGTGAGTTGCCGATCGCTGCTAGGAGACAATCGGTCTGATCCCTTTTTGCGCAACAAGTTCCCGACGGATTTTCGAGCGCGCGTCCACATGCGTCACCTGTACCTGTACATCCGTCCGCGGGAGACCGCGGAGGGCGACGATCCGCCCGCGCTGGCCGCACTCCTGCGGCATGGGCGAGTGCAAGCGGCCCCCGCGGGTCTCAGCGAGGCTTTCTGCCGGGCTCAGGGCATCGCCCGGCAGACCGACTGGCCCATCGCCCCCCTGACCGCCAGGGCCACCGGCCTGGATCCGGGCGCATCACACTGGCTGAGGCTGGACCCGGTGTTTCTCGATGTGGGCTTGCGAGGCCCCTACCTGCGCGCGGAGCTGAGCCTGAGCCCCGCGGAGACGGCGACGCTGGCCGAGCTGCTGACCCCTCTCCTGGCAGAGCACGGCTTCGTGCCGTATTCCGGCCCGTCGGGGGTGTTCCATGTGCGCTGCCCCGCGCCGCCGCGCCTGCGGACCACGCCGCTGGATGAGGTGGCAGGTCGTCAGCCCATGCGTTTCCTGCCACGGGACGAGGACGCCCCCCTCTGGACCCGTCTACTGCACGAAATCCAGATGGCGCTGCACGACCACCCCTTGAACCCCAGGCGTCTGGATCGGGGACAGGCCCCGGTGAACAGTTTCTGGCCCTGGGGAGTTGGCCGGCTGCCGCCCCCGTCCGACGGCCTGGATGCCGTATGGGGGCAGACACCTCTGCTGGCCCAGTTGGCCCGGGGCGTGGGCATCACCAGCCTGCCTGATCCCGCATCCCTGGCGGAGGTGCTGGCCACCAGGGGGAAAACGGGTCTGGTCATGCTGGAGGCGGAGCAGGTGACGCCCGCCGCCTGGGAAGAGGCCTGGTTCCGACCGCTGATCCGCGCCCTGCGTCTGGGCCGCCTGGCCTCGGTCACCCTCGGGGGCATCGGTCGACAGGCATCGGTCAGGCGGCTCACGCCATGGGAGATGTGGCGCCAGTGGCGCTGAGCGCAGGTCCGTTCCCACGGAAACATTGGACGATGCGCGGGTTGCCGTTTCCGGCGCAGGAACGAGGCAAGGGGGACGACGCCCTTTCAGGGCGTGTCTCCATCCACCAGCGCTTCCCTAGCGTGGCACGCCCACCAGCTTCATGCGCGCGGCGATGATGGCCTGACGCCGCAACAGACCCCGGGCGGCGCGGTGGGTTTCATAGTAGCGGGGATTGGGGATCATGGCGGCCAGATGCGCGGCCTGCCCCGGTCCCAGGGCCGCGGCCGAGCTCTTGAAGTAGCGTCGGGCAGCAGCCTCGGCACCGTAGACGCCGTTGCCCCATTCGATGACGTTCAGATACACCTCCAGGATGCGGCGCTTGCTCCAGATCCGCTCGATCATCAGCGTGATGACGGCCTCCTGCGCCTTGCGTAGCGGATTCTTCGAGGGCGAGAGGAACAGGTTCTTGGCCAGCTGCTGGCTGATGGTGGAGCCGCCCGCGGCAAAACGGCCCTTGCGCAGGTTCTTCCGCGCGGCCGCCTGCATGGCCTCCCAGTCGAACCCCTCATGCTCCAGGAAGCGGCTGTCCTCGGCGGCCACCACGGCGCGCTTCAGATGTCTGGAGATGCGGGCATAGTCCACCCACTTGTGACGCAGCTCGGCCTCCGGCCCCCTTTTCTCCTGCAGGCGCGCCAGACCGGCCTCCATGAAGGCCGTGTTGGAGGGGTTGAAATAGGTCCACCACAGTACTCCGGCCAGATAGCCGATCTGCACGTAGACCAGCAACACCAGGCCCGCCAGCAGCCAGCGCCACAAGCCGGGACGTCGCCCCCTCCTGGGCCACACCATCAGGCCGCACGCAGCAGACGCATGACGGCTCCGGTGTCCGGACGCACCCCCCGCCACAGGTAAAAGGCCTCGGCCGCCTGCTCCACCAGCATGCCCAGGCCATCCGCCACGCGCGCACCCCGCTGCCGCGCGAAATCCAGGAAGGGGGTGACCCGGCCATACAGCATGTCATAGGCCCAGGCGCCGTCGGCAAACGTCGCATCAGGCAGAGGTGGCAGGTCACCGGTCAGTCCGGCGGCGGTGGCGTTGATCACCAGATCGAATTGCCGCCCGGGCAGGTCCTCGTAACCGCCCCCCGCCAGCCCCGGCCGGTCCGCAAACGACCGTGCCAGCTCCACCGCCCTTGCCGGCGTACGGTTGACAATGAACAGACTTCTGGGGGCGGCCTCCAGCAAGGGCAGCACCACCCCACGGGCCGCCCCGCCCGCACCCATGAGCAGGATGCGCAGGCCCCGCGGGACGATCCCCAGGTTATCCATCAGATCACGCACCAGGCCCACGCCATCGGTATTGTCCCCGAGGATGTCCGCATCCCCGAATAGCAAGGTATTCACGGCGCCGGCGGCCTCGGCCCGGGGAGTGCGGCGCCGGGCCAGGGCATGGGCCTGTTCCTTGAAGGGTACGGTGACATTGGCTCCGCGCCCGCCTCCCGCCTGAAAGGCCCGCACCGTCTCGGCGAAACCGTCCAGAGGCGCCAGCAGCGCAGTGTAGTCCATGTCCTGGCCGGTCTGGCGGGCAAAGGCCGCGTGGATGAGGGGCGACATGGAATGGGCGATGGGGTTTCCGAAAACCGCGTAGTGGTCTGTCATGGCAACGAGGACTTGCTGGGGCCGGGGCATTGTAGTGGCCCGGGGTGTGGGTTGCGAACGCGGAGGGAACACACCTCCCGAGGGCGGGCGTGCCGTGCAATCGGCTGGCGCGCCAGATGCGCGCATCCTTGTGGCAGAATGCCCGGCTTGAATCGGGCATGCCTGGAAACCGTCGGGTGACGCGGATGTACCGCATCCCCTGTCCCCGGTCCGCATGATCAATATACCCAAACAGGAGTACGCGAAATGTCGGTTGCCGCTGTGATGAAGATGGTGCAGGAAAACGATGTCCGCTTCGTCGATTTCCGTTTCACCGATACCCGCGGCAAGGAACAGCACGTCACCGTGCCCATCTCCGCCTTCAGCGAAGACCGCTTCACCGAGGGCCAGGCCTTCGACGGTTCCTCCATCGCCGGCTGGCAGGGCATCCAGGCATCCGACATGCTGCTCATGCCCGACCCGACCACCGCCAGACTCGACCCCTTCTTCGACGAGTCCACCCTGATCCTGACCTGCGACGTGGTGGAACCCGACACCGGCAAGGGCTATGACCGCGACCCCCGCTCCATCGCCCGCCGCGCCGAGGCCTACC
>JAKQCX010000014.1 GCA_029558905.1 Pseudomonadota bacterium | reverse complement strand
CGAGACCCAGCAGACCCTGGTGCTCAACCGCTTGCGCGGCCGGGTGCGCGTCCAGGTCGACGGGCAGATCAAGACCGGCCGCGACGTCATCCTCGGCGCCCTGCTCGGCGCCGACGAGTTCGGCTTCGCCACCGCGCCGCTGGTGGTCGAGGGCTGCATCATGATGCGCAAGTGCCATCTCAACACCTGCCCGGTCGGCGTGGCGACCCAGGACCCGGTGCTGCGCCGCCGCTTCTCCGGCCAGCCCGAACATGTGGTGAATTACTTCTTCTTCGTGGCCGAGGAGGCGCGTCAGCTCATGGCCAGCCTGGGTGTGCGCCGCCTCGACGAGCTGATCGGACGCAGCGACCTCATCGACATGCGCAAGGGCGTGGCGCACTGGAAGGCGCGGGGTCTGGATTTCTCGCGCATCTTCCACCGGCCGCCCATGGCCCCCGAGGTAGCGCGACGGCATTGCGAGCAGCAGGATCACGGCCTCGACCGCGCCCTCGACATGCAGCTCATCGAAGCGGCACGCGCGACGATCGAAACCGGCAGCAGGCTGGTTCTGAGCTCGCCGGTCCGCAACCTGAACCGCACGGTAGGCACCCTGCTCTCGCATGCGGTGGTCAAGCGCCATGGCCACGCCGGCCTGGCCGACGACACCCTCACCGTCCGGCTGCGCGGCACGGCCGGCCAGAGCCTGGGCGCCTTCCTGGCGCATGGCATCACCCTGGAGCTGACCGGCGAGGCCAATGACTACGTGGGCAAGGGCCTGAGCGGGGGTCGCCTGATCATCCGCCCGCCCGTCGAATTCCGCGGCCACGCGCAGGACAACATCATCCTCGGCAATACCGCGCTGTATGGCGCGACCGCGGGGGCGCTGTTCTGCCGCGGGGTGGCCGGCGAACGCTTCGCCGTGCGCAATTCTGGCGCTGCCGCCGTGGTCGAGGGCACGGGCGATCACGGATGCGAATACATGACGGGCGGCAGCGTGGTGGTGCTGGGCCAGACCGGACGCAACTTCGCCGCCGGCATGAGCGGCGGCATCGCCTACGTGCTCGACATGGAAGGCGGTTTCGCCCAGCGCTGCAACCGGGCCAGCGTGGCCCTGGAGGCGGTGCTGCCCGGCGAAGCCCAGGATACGGCGACATTCCACCAGGGCCAGAGCGACGAGGCGCTGCTGCAGGCCCTGATCCGCCGGCACCTGGAACTCACCGGCAGCGAAGTGGCGCGCAACATCCTGGCGGACTGGCCGCGTTACCGTGCGCGCTTCGTCAAGGTGTTTCCCAATGAATACCGGCGCGTGCTGGCGCAACGTGCCGTGCAGGTCGAGCAGGAGGTCGCGTGATGGGCAAGATCACCGGATTTCTCGAATTCGAGCGCCAGCACGAACCCCACGAGCCGGTCGAGACGCGGCTCCTGCACTACCAGGAATTCATCGGCCCGCTCGACGATGCGGCGGCCCGGACCCAGGGTGCGCGTTGCATGGACTGCGGCGTACCGTTCTGCAACCAAGCCTGCCCGTTGAACAACCTCATTCCCGACTGGAACGACCTGGTCTATCAGGATCGCTGGCGCGCGGCCTTCGATACCCTGCAGGCGACCAACAACTTCCCCGAGTTCACCAGCCGGATCTGCCCGGCGCCCTGCGAGGCCGCCTGCACCCTGGGCATCGACGACGAACCGGTGGGCATCAAGTCCATCGAGCGCGCCATCAGCGACAAGGGCATGGAACAGGGCTGGATCGTGCCACAGCCGGCGCGCCGTCTGAGCGGCAAGCGTGTCGCCATCGTCGGTTCGGGGCCGGCCGGTCTGGCGGCCGCCCAGCAGCTCGCGCGCGCCGGCCACACCGTGACGGTCTACGAAAAGAACGCCGCCGCCGGCGGCCTGCTGCGCTATGGCATTCCCGACTTCAAGCTCGACAAGCGCCTGATCGATACGCGCCTGGCCCAGCTCGAGGCCGAAGGAGTCAGGTTCCGGCTCAACACCCTGATCGGCGATGCCCCGCCGCCCGGCATCCACAGCGATGCCCACACGGTCCTCAGCGCGGACGCGCTGCTGCAGGCGCACGATGCCGTCATCCTCGCCGGCGGCGCCGAGACGCCGCGCGACCTGGACATTCCGGGGCGTGATCTGGCGGGTATCCATTTCGCGCTCGAATACCTCATCGCGCAGAACAAGGCCGTGCATGCCGGCCGCATGGACGGGCCCGCCAATCCGATCGACGCCCGCGGCCGGCATGTCGTGGTCATCGGCGGCGGCGATACCGGCTCCGACTGCGTCGGCACCGCCAACCGCCAGGGCGCGGCCAGCGTCACCCAGATCGAACTGCTGCCGCGACCACCCCTGCAGGAAAACAAGGCCCTGACCTGGCCCTACTGGCCACTGCGCTTGCGCACCTCCTCCTCACATGAGGAGGGCTGCCAGCGCGATTGGGCCATCGCCAGCCAGGCCTTCATCGGCCACGCGGATGGCCCCCTGCGCGGCCGGCTCAAGGCCCTGCGCTGCGTGCGTCTGGACTGGCGGGACGGCGGCATGCAGGCGGTGGCGGGCTCGGAATTCGAGCTCCCGGCCGATCTGGTGTTTCTGGCCATGGGCTTCACCCAACCGGCCGCCGCGCTGCTCGACGGCTTCGCCGTGGCGCGGGACGCACGTGGCAACGTCGCGGCCGCCACGTCGGGCAACGGGGCCTATGCCAGCAGCCGCGCCAAGGTGTTTGCCGCCGGCGACATGCGGCGCGGCCAGTCCCTGGTGGTCTGGGCCATGCGCGAGGGACGCCAGTGCGCGCAGGCCGTCGACCGCTTCCTGCGCGTGGGCGCCTGAAGCCCGGGCGACCCCCCGATCAGGCGCCCAGTCCGCCCGGTGCGTGCGCGGAGTGGGTCTGGTCGAGGGCGCCGGATGGCCCCTCCAGCCGGAGATGCCGGAGCAGGCCGGCAGTCGCCGCCTCCAGGTTCCGCCTGGCCTGCGGGGAGAGGCCGGCGCCCAGCTCGAAGCTGTAGCCGCGGATGGCCAGGACATGGAGCACGGCCGGCGGCTTCACCCCCACCCGGGTACAGGTGGCCAGCACTGCCTCCGGGGAGATGGCGTGGCTGGTATGACCCATGCCTTGCGGCTGGCCCAGCGCACGCAGCTCGTAGGGTTCGGGGCCGCTGGCGGCGGCATCCACGAACACCACCTGCCGCCGTCCCGCCAGATCCAGGGCGAATTCCACCTGCAGCTGGAAATCGGTGATGAGCTCCACATCCGCCAGGTGCAGGGCCTCCAGGCCATGCATGCACAGGGGCCCCAGGGCATCGTCCCCCCGGCTGGGATTGCCGATGCCGATGATCAGGATGGGGGCCGTCACGAACCGGGGGTCATCCGGGTGTCCAGGATCCCGCCGCTGCCGTCCACCAGCTCCAGCACCAGGGGCATCCTGCCCAGGGCATGTGTGGCGCAGGACAGGCAGGGATCGAAGGCGCGGATGGCCACTTCGATATGGTTGAGCAGGCCTTCCGTGATCTCACGGCCGTCCAGGTGCTGGCGTGCCACCACACGGATGGACTCGTTCATGGCCTGGTTGTTGTGGGTGGTGGAGACGATGAGGTTACAAAACTCCACCACGTCGTCCTCATTCACCTCGTAATGGTGGATGAGGGTGCCGCGGGGGGCCTCGATGATGCCGATGCCGGTGCGCTGGCGCGCGCCCTGGACCAGCAGATCCGTGGACAAGAGATCATCGTCCTGCAGCAGCGCCTTGATCACCTCGGCGGCATGCAGCAGCTCAATCATGCGGGCCCAATGGGTGCCCAGGGTGGAGCGGGCGGCTGCGCCGCCCTCGAACGCCAGGAAATCCCGGCGTTCCCGTTCGGCAAAGGGGGTGGGGATGCTGTCGCACTGGGTCACCCGCGCCAGGGGACCCACCCGGTACCAGCCACCCTCGGGCCCCAGTTCACGGAAGAAGGGGAATTTCATGTAGGACCAGGACTTCACCTCTTCCTGGATCACCTCCCGATAGCGGTCGGTGTCCAGATGGTCGAACAGGGTGCTGCCGTCCAGGTGTCTGGCACGCAGGCCGCCGTGGTAGAGGTCCAGGGCGCCATCCGCGCGCACCAGGCCCATGCCATGGGCGGCGAAGCTGCCGAAATCCTCATACAGGGGCAGGTTCTGCTCGAACAGGCTGCGCACCAGGGCCACGGCCTCACGCCCCCAGGCGATCATCTGATAGACATCCCGCAGCAGACCGTCCCGCTCGGCCAGGCTCAGGTTCTTGTGCACGCCGCCGGGCACCGCGCTGGTACCGTGCACGCGCTTGCCGGCAGTGACGCGGATCACCTCCTGGCCAAATTTGCGCAGCAGCACCCCCTGCCTGGCCACCTCCGGATGGGCGGCGGCCACACCCACGATATTGCGCCGGGCCACATCGGAATCGAAGCCGAACAGCAGGTCCGGGGACGACAGATGAAAGAAGTGCAGGGCGTGGGACTGCAGGATCTGGCCATAGTGCATGAGGCGGCGCAGTTTCTCCGCAGCCGGCGTGAGCCGATGGGCTCCCACCACCTGATCCATGGCCTTGGCCGCCGCCAGATGATGGCTCACCGGACAGATGCCGCACAGGCGCTGCACCATGACCGGCACCTCCCAATAGGGGCGGCCCTGGATGAATTTCTCGAAGCCACGGAATTCCACGATGTGCAGCCGGGCCTGATGCACCTGGTTGTCGTCATCCAGCAGCAGGGTCACCTTACCGTGGCCCTCCACCCGGGTGACGGGATCGATGGCCACCCGGCGCAGGGTCTCGGGATGGCATGCGCTTTCAAGGGATCGTGTCATGGCATCAATCGTAGGCAATCAGACCGTGGCCCAGCACCGGCTCCTGGCCCGCCAGCAGCTGGGTGAGAAAGGCCCAGATGGCATCGGCGGAAGGCGGACAGCCGGGGATGAAGTAGTCCACCCTGACGATTTCATGCAGGGGATACACCTTGTCCAGCACCAGGGGCAGCTCCGGGTCATCGGGGATGCGGCCGTTCTGCATGCCCGGCCCGGTCAGGTATACCTGCGTCAGGCAGTCTTCCAGGTCCAGGTGGTTGCGCTGAGCAGGCAGGCCTCCATTGACGGCGCAGGCCCCCAGGGCGATGAGGATCCGGCACTGCCTGCGGAACTCCCGCAGCACCTCCACGTTTTCCGCATTGCTGGCACCCCCCTCGACGAGACCGATGTCACAGGGGCCGCACGCCTTGATGTCGGTCAGGGGGGTACGGTCGAACTCCACCCGGTCCAGCAGGGCAAACAGGCGCTCGTCGATGTCCAGTAGGGACATGTGGCAGCCAAAACAGCCCGCCAGGGAGGTGGTGGCCAGACGGACCCTGGGCCTGGCGGGGGCATTCATGCCTCACCTCCCTCGCCCACGGCCGGCCGGGGCGCGAAGGCCAGGGCCTGGGCGCTGATGGGTGTCTTGTCGTAGCGACGCTCGCCGATGGGCACGGCAAAGCCCACCCGCTTGTGCAGGATGGCCCCCACGGGGCAGACGTGCATGGCCTTGTCCCCGGCCGTGGCCTGGGTATCCGCCAGCCGCCCGGTGGCCGCATTGACGATGAGGTGCTTATGGATGCCCCGGCCGGAGAAGGCAAACACGTCCTTGCCATCCACCTCCCGGGAGGCCCGCACGCACAGCTCGCACAGGATGCAGCGGTTGAAGTCCAGGAGAATGTCGGGATGGGAGGCGTCCACGGGCCGGCGCGGAAAGAAGTGGCGGAAGCCGGCGCTCATCACTCCCAGGTCGTAACCCAGGGCCTGGAGCTGACAGTTGCCGCTGATCTCGCAGGATGGACAGAAATGGTTGCCCTCGGCAAACAGCATCTGCACCAGGGCCTGACGCAGGGTGCGCAGCTCCTCGATGTCATTCTCCACCTTCAAGCCGGTCTGCGCAGGGACCGTGCAGCCCGTGGCATTGCGGCCATTGACCTTCACCGTGCACAGCTTGCAGCTGCCATGGGGATGGAACTCCGGGTGGTAGCACAGGTGGGGGATGTGATGGCCAGCGGCCAGGGCCGCCTGCATCACAGTCTGACCCGGGGTGAAGGGGACTGTCTGGTCGTCCAGGAGGAAGGTGTCGGTCATGGGGGCGATTCTCCCGGAGGGTTTCCACCGGCTGCGCTATGGGGGGGTAGGGAGGAATTCCGCGGCGGGCGCAAGGATGTATCCCGCCCATCCCCCCCACCCCGGTTGCGCAGGAGGAGGCGTGACGCAGACCCGGCCTGCCTCATTCCCGGGCCTCCGTGGCGAGGTGCGCCGCCGCGTCGTCCCGGCCGGTCATGCGCCGGGCCGGGGCCAGGGCACCATCCAGATCGAAGGCGGGCACGAAGTCCATGGCCTTCAGGCGTCGCTCGTAGGCCTGGGGAAAGCGCTTCAGGGTATCCAGAGTGGGGTTGCAGGCAGTGTGGCCCAGGCCGCAATGCGAGCCCATGCGCAGCACTCGGTTCAGCCTGTCGATCTCCGCCAGGTCGTGGCGGGTGCCGTGGCCCGCCGCGATCTTGTCCAGGGTGTCGCGCAGCAGGGTGGTCCCCACCCGACAGGGGGTGCAGAAGCCGCAGGATTCATGCGCGAAGAAATGGCTGTAGTTGCGCGCCACCTCGAACATGTCGCGACCCTGGTCGAACACGGTGAAGGCGCCGGCGGTGGGCAGGTCCTCGAAGGCGATGCGGCGGTCGAATTCCCCGGCGGCGATGCACACCCCGGAAGGGCCGCTGATCTGCACCGCCTGGGTGTTTTCCGCGCCACAGTCCGCCAGCACCTGGCGCACGGTGGTACCGAAGGGATACTCGTAGATACCGGGCCGGGCACAGTCGCCGGACACCGACAGCAGCTTGGTCCCGGCGGACCTGTCCGTGCCCACGCGTCGGTACCAGTCACCACCATGCCTGGCGATGAGGGCGGCGGCACAGAAGGTCTCCACGTTGTTCACCACCGTGGGGCGCTGCAGATAGCCATGGGTGACCGGGTAGGGCGGACGATTGCGCGGGATGCCACGCTTGCCCTCCAGGGATTCGATGAGCGCGGATTCCTCGCCGCAGACATAGGCGCCGGCCCCCAGGTGGATGTCGATCTCGAAGTCGAAACCGGTCTGACCCAGGATGCCGCGGCCCAGCAGCCCCGCTGCCCGCCGTCGGGCCAGCACCGCCCGCAGGGGCTCCAGCAGATATCGGTATTCCCCCCGTAGATAGAGAAAACCCTGGCGCGCGCCGATGACGTATCCCGCCACGGTCATGCCCTCGAACACCAGATCGGCATGGACGGACAACAGCACCCGGTCCTTGAAGGTGCCCGGCTCGCCCTCGTCGGCGTTGCACACCACATAGCGGTCCGGGCCGGGCGCGTTGCGGCAGGCCTCCCACTTCATGCCCGTGGTGAAGCCCGCCCCGCCACGGCCACGCAGGTTGGCGCGCTTGATCTCCTCCAGGGTGCCCAAGGTGGCGCACAGGGCACCGGTGGGGATGCCTTCCCGCCAGGAGCGCTCGTTGGCCGCCGCCTCCACCGGGCTGCCAGGCTCGCACACCCGCGCCAGACTGGCACGCAGGGCATCCCCCGGGGCCAGATCGTGGTTCAGCAGCATATCCTTGCGCCGGATATGGTCCTGGATGACGAACAGTTCCCGTGGCCAGGACTCCAGGGGCAGCCTGGCCAGGATGAGCTCGGCGATGAGATTGAGCCGTTCCGGCGTCACCCCGGGAATGGCCAGGCCGTTGATGAGCAGAGCCGGGCCCTGGTCGCACATCCCCGTGCAGGAGGTGGTGTCCACACTCACCAGGCCGTCGCTGGACAGGCGCCCCCGCTCCACCCACAGCTTCTCGCACAGCCGGGCCAGCAGGTCCATGTTGCCCAGCATGCGATCCGTGATGTTGTCGGAAAACAGCACGTGGTAGTGGCCCCGGGGCGTGGTGGAGAGGAAGGCGTAGAAACCCGCCACTCCCAGCACCCGGCTCAGGGGCTGGCCCAGGCACTCCGCCACCCGGCGCGCGGCCTCGGGAGGGATGTGCCGCAGTTCCGCCTGCACCTCGAGCAGGACCTGCAGCAGGGCCGCGGGGCGATTGCCATGCCGTGCACACGCCCCGATGACCAGTTCGGAGAGATCAGTGGACACCTTGGACCCTCTTCCAGCGTGCGACTCTGAACACCAAGTGTATAACAGGATATCAAAGTCGTAAATAAAAAACCCCGCCGTACACCCGGCGGGTCTGCCATCCGGGGTCAGACATCCTGTGGGTCCACATCCAAGGCCCAGCGCACACCGCTTGCCGGCAGGGCGCGCAGCCGTGGCACCCAGGCATCCAGAAAGGCCTGGAGCCGGCCGCGCGACGCGCACTGGACCAGCAGCTGCAGGCGGTGCTGGTGCGCCACCCGGGGCATGAGGGCGGGCACGGGATCGAACAGCGTCACCGCCGCATCCAGGCCCTGTGCGGCCGCGCGCGCGGCCTGCAGATAGGCCATCACCGCCGCCTCGGCCCTGCCCTCGGCACGCAACAGCACCTGGCTGGCATAGGGCGGGAAATCGGCCACGCGCCGCTCACGCAGGGTGCGCCGGGCGTAGCCGGCATAGTCGTGCGTCACCACGGCCTGATACAGGGGATGCCGCGGGTAGGCGGTCTGGATCAGCACTTCGCCCACGCGCCCGGCCCGGCCCGCACGGCCGGCCACCTGCATGAGCTGGGCGAACAGGCGTTCGCCGGCACGGAAGTCCGGCGAGACCAGGGCCTGGTCCGCGCCCACGATCCCCACCAGGGTGAGATGTGGAAAGTCATGGCCCTTGGCCACGATCTGGGTGCCCACCAGGATGTCCACCTGGCGTGCCTCCACGCGCGCCTTCATGGCGGCGAAGGCCCCCCTGCGCGCGGCGGTGTCCCGGTCGATGCGCAACAGGCGTGCCTCAGGGAAGCGTTCGGCCAGGGCCTCCTCCAGACGCTGGGTACCCTGTCCGGCAGGACGCAGATCCAGGCTGCCACAGGCCGGGCAGGCCTCGGGTGGGCGCTGGCGCAGGCCGCAGTGATGGCACAGCAGAAGATCGGCTCCCCGGCCCCGATGCAGTACCAGATGGGCGGAACAGCGGGGGCAGGGAAACGCGTGCCCGCATGGATCGCAAAGCAGCGTGGGGGCGTAGCCGCGCCGGTTGATGAACACCAGGCTCTGCTCGCCTCGTTCCAGGCGTTGGCCGATGGCCCGCGCCAGGGCCTGACTCAGGCCCTGGCGTGGTCGGTCGAGACGGGCATCCACCAGCCGCACCGCGGGCAGCAGCGCACCTTCATGCGCGCGCCGGCTCAGCTCCAGGAGGCCGTAGCGTCCACGCTGGGCATTGCGCCAGCTCTCCAGGGATGGCGTGGCCGAGCCCAGGATGATCGGCACGTCCCGCTGTCTGGCCCGCCACACCGCCACATCCCGCGCGGAATAACGCATGCCCTCCATCTGCTTGAAGGCCGGATCGTGCTCCTCATCCACCACGATCAACCCCAGACGCGGCATGGGCGTGAAGACCGCCAGACGCGTACCCAGGACGATGTCGGCGCGGCCTTCCAGCGCAGCCAGCCAGGCCTCGCGCCGTGGCCTCTCCGCCAGGCCGCTGTGCAGGCTCAACAGACGCCGCCCGGGAAAACGTTGCGCGAAGCGTTGCGTGAGCTGGGGTGTGAGATGGATCTCCGGCACCAGCACCAGGGCCTGACGTCCCCCGGTCAGCACTCGGGCCACCTGATGCAGATAGACCTCGGTCTTGCCGCTGCCGGTGATGCCGTGCAGCAACCAGACATGGAAGCCCGCGGGCCGCTGCATGCGCGCCAAGACGGCGACCTGTTCCGCCGTGGGCGTGGGCCACGCCTCGGCCGCCGCGTTCTCCACGGCGGCCGTCACTCCCTTCAGCCAGCCACGCGCGCGCCAGACCCGCAGCAGTCCGCGGGTGTTCGCATCCAGGTCCGCCCAGACCAGCGGCCCGGCCAGCAGACGCCGCATCAGGGCCCGCTGGGCAAAGGCCCGGGGCGGCAGCCGGTCCGCGTACGCGAGCCCCTCTGGCGTGAGGGCATAGGCCCCTTCCCCCGCGCGCATGCGTGTGCCCGGCCCGCTGTCCAGGCGGCGCATGGCCGGAGGCAGGATGCCGGCCAGCACCGCGCCCAGGGGATGGCGGTAGTAGTGCGCGGCGAAGCGGGCCAGCTCGATGAGGTCCGCGGGCAGGGGCGGAGAGTCGCGATGGATGGAGCATGCCGTTTTCAGGCTGTCTTCCGGCAGCTCGCTGTCATGCCCCACGTCCAGGATCACGCCCACCAGCTTGCGCCGCCCGAAGGGCACACTCACGCGCCGACCGACGTCCCCCTGCCCCGCATCGGCGGCCCGGTAGTCGAACAGACGATCCAACGGGGTATCCAGTGCCACCCGCAGAATGGGGGTGGGGCGCGTGGCCGTCATGACGCCATCATGTCCGCCGGCGTGTCGCGGATCGCCGGCGGTACCCGGCCAAAGTTAAAGTGGTTTGCGAAAAGTACGGACAAACCGTCCACGCCTACAGGGAGTTTTCGGGTTGTCCACGAAAACTGTGGATAACTATGTGGACAAGACCCCACGGACAGGTGTGCAGGCCATGCGATACGCGACTTCCGCCCTGCGGCGTAAAAATTACGCACATATAATACTCATTAAAATCATATACTTATAAAACCATGCCCTAAACTCGGGTCTACCCCCCCCACCTGCTTCTGTCAAGCCCGGAAATTGTGCATAAGTTATTGCTGATTTACTGCCTGGATGCCCTCCGGAGATGCGCCGTACGGCGTATCACCCCGGCCAGACGGACCTGGCCAAGGATGCCTGACGGTACACGTCGGGACGAGTCAATATAAGCCAGCCAGACAACGGGGAAGGGTGCTGCCGGGGACTTCCCCCTGTGGTCGAAATGACGGGCATGGCACAAGGGCCCGTCGATGGGACAGCCGCCCTGGCCCGCGGGCGGGACGGCTACGATCGTCACTTCTACGGTGCAGAGAAATCCTGATTGTGGCCGTCAGCATCCTCCATTGTCCCCGGCTCGTCCGGCGCAGCGCCGGCCGCCCAGGCCAGCAGGGCATCCTGGGCCGCGCCGGACCGGGCGGCATTGGGATGGTTGATCAGAAAGGCCAGCACCCTGCGCCTGCCGTCCCGGGTCAGCACGTAACCCGCCTGACCACGTGCGCCGTTCAGGCTGCCGGACTTCATCCAGGCCCTGCCGCGCAGGTCCGTGTCCGCCCGTCCGTCGCCGTTGAAGCGGTTTTTCTGCGTGCCCTCCAGCCCCACCGCCGGCAGGGATGCGGCCCATTCGTAATACGCCGGCTGGCGGCTGGCCCAGACCAGCAGTCGTGCCAGGGTGTCAGCCGAAATCCGCTCGATACGGGACAGGCCCGCGCCATTTTCCAGCACCAGCCCGGGTGCCCGCAGGCCGCGTTCCGCCAGCCAGGCCCGCAGGGCCCGCTCGCCCTTTTCCCATGTGGCCGGCGCGCCAAAGCGTTGTGCCCCCAGGTGCAGGAACAGCATCTTGGCCATGACGTTGTTGCTGTACTTGTTCACCTCCCGCACCAACAGGCTCAGGGGCGGGGAGTCGAACTCCAGGAACAGGCGCGCCCCGGGGGCGGCCGTGCCGAGGCGCAGCTGTCCGCTGTGCAGCCCGCCCAGCTCGCGCCACAGGGCTCGGAACCAGGCCGCGGTATTGTCCGCGGGCGGCAGCAGATTCAGCGCCAGGCTGAGTGGTCCGCACCGGCTCGGAACGCTGCCCGACAGCACCAGGCTCCCGTTCTCCAGACGCGTGTCGAAGTCCGCAGCCCAGGTGTCGCAGGCCGCATCCGCGGCCCGCAGCCGATTGTCCAGGCCGGGTCTGGCGGTCCCGGGGTCCAGCCACGCCTCCACCCCGCCGGGTCGGCTGTCCAGACGCAGAGTCTGGGTGTTGAAGTTCACCAGCAGCGCCGCGGGCTGGGCGTTGTAAGGACGCAGCGGCGCCTGGTCGAAGGCACCCGGGTCTTCGGTCGGGATGGCGTAATAGGAGTGGTCCAGCAACAGGTCGCCGCGGATCTCCTTCAGGCCGCGCGCGCGCAGTGCCCGCAGCAGCAGCCAGAAGCGCTCCTGCGTCAGGGCGGGATCACCTCCGCCCTGCAGGACCAGGTTGCCGTGCAGCACCCCGTCCTCCAGCTCGCCCTCCAGCCATACCCGGGTCTTGAAGGTGTGCGCGGGCCCCAGGCTGTCCAGGGCCGCCAGGGTGGTGAGCAGTTTCATCACCGAGGCCGGATTCATGGTCTGGTCGGCGGCATGCTGCAGCAGGATGCCGCCATCCAGCTCCCGCACCACCACGCCCACGTGGCTGTCCGGTATGCCTGCCTGTTGCAGGGCCAGGGCCACGGATTCCGGCAGCTGAGCCTGGGCGGAACCGCAAAGCGCCAGTCCGACGCAGACCGGGATCCAGCCGCGCATGCCTCGGCCCAGGCCCCGGATCATGCCGAGCAGGCGGGCTTCGTGCGGAGCGCCGAGGCGGCGTCCCGGCCCCATCAACGTCCCGTCAGGTCGTTCACGTACCAGTCCATGGCCTCGGCCAATCCTTCCAGGATGCGGTGGCTGGGGACGTAGCCCAGCAGGGCACGGGCCTTGGAGATGTCGGCCAGGGAGTGGCGCACGTCGCCGGCGCGGAAGTCCCGGTAGCTGGGCCTGTAACCCTTGAGGTGGGGAAAGCGGGGCTCCAGGGTGGAGCGGATGGCCTCGAACAGCTCGTTCAGGGTGGTACGGTCGCCCACGGCCACGTTGTAGACCTGGTTGGTGGCCGCCTCATCCTCCACCGTGGCGGCCAACAGGTTGGCCTGCACGGTATTGGCGATGTAGCAGAAGTCCCGGCTGGTCTCGCCGTCACCGTTGATCCACACGCGCTCGTTGGCGATCATGGCCGCGGTCCACTTGGGCACCACGGCGGCATAGGCACCATTGGGGTCCTGATGGGCACCGAAGATATTGAAGTAGCGCAGGCCGATGCTCCTGAAACCATAGGTCCGGGCGAAGACCTCGGCGTACTGCTCGTTTACCAGCTTGGTCACCGCGTAGGGCGACAGGGGCTTGCCGATGCGGTCCTCCACCTTGGGCAGACCGGGGTGGTCGCCATAGGTGGAGCTGGAGGCGGCATAGACGAAGCGCGCCACCCGTGCATCCCGTGCCGCCACCAGCATGTTGAGGAAGCCGTCGATGTTGGCCTGGTTGGTGGTGATGGGGTCTTCCAGGGAACGGGGCACGGAACCCAGGGCCGCCTGGTGCAGCACGTAGTCCACACCCACGCAGGCGGCGCGACAGTCCTCCGGCTTGCGAATGTCACCCTCGATGAACCTGAAGCGTGCCCATTGCGCCGGCGTCACCGCGGCGCGGATCTGTTCCAGGTTGTGGCGATGGCCGGTGGCGAAGTTGTCCAGGCCCACGACGGCCTGGTCCAGCAGCAGCAGCTGCTCCAGCAGGTTGCAACCGATGAAACCGGCCACGCCGGTGATCAGCCAGGTCTTGCGCTGTTGGGGCAGGCGTGCGAGGAGGTCGGTATAGGCGGACATGGGGAGCTTTCAGCGGCCACCCGGCCAGGGCCGGTTGACCGCCCTGGATTACATGCGCCAGAGGGTGGCGCCGGAGGCCCGGATGGCGGCCGCGTCGTAGGCCGACTTCACGTCGGTGAACATGCCACCCTTTTTCAGCCTGCCCAGGATGTCGGCCAGCGGCATCTCCTTGTATTGGCGGTGGGACACGGCGGCGACGATGGCGTCCACGTCGCCGGGCAGCCGCTCCCAGGGCGTGAGGCTGATGCCGTATTCGTGCTGCGCCTCGTGGTTCTCGGCGATGGGGTCATGTACATGCACATCGCAGCCGAAGGACAGCAGCTCCTTCACCAGATCCGCCACCTTGGAGTTGCGCAGGTCCGGGCAGTCCTCCTTGAAGGTCAGGCCCAGGACGATGACCTTGGCGCCCTTCACGGCGCTGCCATTGCGGATCATGCCCTTGACGGTCTGCTGCGCCACCCAGGCCGCCATGCCATCGTTGATGCGCCGGCCGGCCAGGATGACCTGGGGGTGATAACCCAGCATCTCCGCCTTGTGGGTCAGATAGTAGGGGTCCACGCCGATGCAGTGGCCGCCCACCAGGCCGGGTCGGAAGGGCAGGAAGTTCCACTTGGTGCCGGCGGCCTGCAGCACCTCCAGGGTGTCGATACCCAGGCGGTCGAAGATCAGGGCCAGCTCGTTCATGAGGGCGATGTTCAGGTCGCGCTGGGTGTTCTCGATGACCTTGGCGGCCTCCGCCACCTTGATGCTGCTGGCCCGGTGCACGCCGGCGGTGATGACGGATGCGTACAGGTCCCCCACGGTCTTCAGGGTGGCGTCATCGTCGCCGGACACCACCTTGACGATCTTGGTGATGGTGCGCTCCTTGTCGCCCGGGTTCACCCGCTCCGGGGAATAGCCCACGTGGAAGTCCTGCTTCCACCTCATGCCGGAATGCTTCTCCAGCAAGGGGATGCACACCTCTTCCGTGGCGCCGGGATACACCGTGGACTCGTACACCACGATGGCACCCTTCTTCATGTGCTGGCCCACGGTGGTGGAGGAGCCCACCAGAGGGGAGAAATCGGGGATGTGGGCCGCGTCCACCGGCGTGGGCACGGCGACGATGATGACGTCGGCCTTGGCAATCGTGCTGGGGTCCGTGCTCACCGAGAGGCGGGTGGCGGCCTTCAGATCTTCGCTGCCGACCTCGCCCGTGGGGTCGCAATAGTTCTTGTAACTGGCGATCTTGGCCTCGGACAGGTCGTAGCCAATGGTCTCGAACTTCTTGCCGAACTCCACGGCCAGGGGCAGACCCACATAGCCCAGACCCACAACAGCAACAACGGTCATGATGACTCCCTTGCAACGTGATAAAAAAATGCGGGCATTCTACCGGGCCATGGCCCGTGGCATGATGACTCCGCCCCTTCCGACCAGCCCAGCCAGTCCCATGCCAGTCAACATCCCGCGCGTCCTTGTATCGGCAGCCCTGGCCCTATTATTGAGCCCCATTGCCGCCAGGGCGGATATCGTCGGCCTTCTGCCGCGCATCAAGCCCGCCGTGGTGGGTGTCGGCAGCCTGCACCCCCTGGCCACACCGCGCATCCGCCTGCACGGCACCGGCTTTGCCGTGGCCGATGGCCAGTACGTCATCACCAACGCGCACGTCCTGCCCACGATGCTGGAAACGGAAAAGGGCGAAGACCTGGCGGTCTTCGTGCGTGATCTGGGGCAAGTCAGCGCCCGCAGGGCGCACAGGCTGGCGACGGACCCGGAGCACGACCTGGCCCTGCTCAGGATCGAAGGCCCGGCCCTGCCCGCCCTGCGACTGGGGCACTTCAAGGATGTGCGCGAAGGCCAGACCTATTACTTCACCGGCTATCCGGTGGGCGCGGCCCTGGGGCTCTATCCCGCCACGCACCGCGCCGGGCTGGCCGCCATCGCTCCCATCTACAGCCCACCGGGCAGCGCCCGCCAGCTCACACCCAAGCTCATCCGCCAGGCCGCCGACCCCTTCCTCATGTTCCAGCTCGACGCCGTGGCCTACCCGGGCAACAGCGGCAGTCCCCTCTACGACGGCGATACCGGCGAGGTCATCGGCGTCATCAATGCGGTCTTCGTCAAGGGCGCCAAGGAGAACGCCCTCAAGGACCCCACCGGCATCACCTACGCCATTCCCGCCAAATACGTGCGCGCCCTCATGGAGCAGGCCGGCCTCAAACCCTGAGCCATGTTTCCCCTGCCCCTGGTCATCACCGTCGGACCCTCCACCCGTCTTCGCCTGCTGCTGACGGGCCTGCATCTGCTGGCTGCCATGGCCCTCTGGCTCGCCGCCCTGCCCCTCGCCCTGCAGACGAGCGGCAGCCTGCTGCTGGCCCTCGGCCTGGCCCGGCACCTGCGGGGCGCGCACGGCGTCACCCTGCGCGGCAACGAAAAGGGGCAGCTGGAAATCCGCGCCGGCCAGACCTGGCACGCGCTCCACGACACGCGCGTCCACCTTCTCTCCCCCGGCCTCACCCTGCTGCGCTTCGAGAACCCCGGCAACGCGCGTGCCCGCAACCTGCTCGTGCTGCCGGACAGTATGCCCGCAGAGGACTACCGCCGCCTGCGGGTCTGGCTGCAGTGGAAATACAAGGACATGACCGAACGCGATAATGCGCACTGGGATCATCCGCGCCCAGGCCGGCGATACGCCAACTGGCGAAAGGTCTAGCGGGCATGTTTTGCCACGGCAACTGGCCACGTTGGTCGGCGCGCATCCGAAGCGCAGGCAAGTACCGGGTCCAGATGAGCAGGCGCGCAGCCGCCCAGATGGTGCCGGGCCAGGCATAGATCCGGAAATTCAACCGTGTGAGGTCGTATCTTGGAGCCATGCCGTGCCTGACCCCTTTTCCGTGAACCCTCTGGCCATCGCCGCTGACCTCTACCACCAACGCCATCTGCTCGGCCAACTGGTCAAGCGCGACGTGCTATTGCGCTACCGGGGAGCCTATTTCGGCCTGCTGTGGATCTTTCTCAATCCGCTCATCATGCTGGCCATCTTCAGCTTCGTCTTCGGCCAGATCTTCCAGTCGCGCTGGCCAGCCCAGACAGGTGGCATCCCCTTTGCACTCAACCTATATTGCGGCCTCATCGCCTTCAACATATTCGCCGAAACGGTCGGCCGCGCGCCCGCCGCCGTGCGCGGCCATCCCAGCTATGTCAAGAAGATCATCTTCCCGGTACAGATCCTGCCGCTGGTGCCCCTGGGCGCCGCCCTCACCCACGGCGCCTTCAACCTGCTGATCCTGGGTGCCGCCCTGGCCTGGGCCGGACACCTGAGTGCCGGCCTGCTGCTCATCCCCCTGCTGCTCATCCCCCTGCTGCTGGCCGCCCTGGGTCTGGCCTGGTTCCTGGCCGCCTGGGGCGTGTTCATCAAGGACATGAGCCAGATCGTGCCCGTGTTCGTGCAGATGCTCATGTTCCTCTCGCCCATCTTCTACCCGGTCCAGGCGGTACCGGGCCCCCTGCGCCCCCTGTTCGAGCACAATCCCCTTGGTGCGGTGATCGAAGCCATGCGCGCCGCCCTGGCCGGTCTGGGTATCAACTGGACATCCTGGAGCATCGCCCTGGCCGTGGCCCTGGTCATCTGCCTGCTCGGCCATGCCTTCTTCCAGCGCAGCCGTGACGAGTTCGCCGACGCACTCTAACAAGACACTGATACGCTCAACGACTGTCTTCCGGTGAGCTGTCATTCCGAGAGCTGTCATTCCGAACGCAGTGAGGAATCTCCAGCGCAGCGTTGTTCCCTAGCGCGGCCCAGTCGACCCGCATGCGCGACACCGTCTCCTCGCGCGCGCATGTCCAGCCATGTAGCATGACTGATCACCGCGCAGCTGGCAGACTGGGCTGGCACTGGGGTAGGCTCGAAAATGTCTGAACGGAAATCACACGGGAGACGGCACATGTACCCGCGAATCGAATGGAGAAGACCAAGCCAACGAGAGACGGCACAGGACTGCGGCCCGCGCGGCATGAGAGTTTTCGGCAGCAGGGAGGCGGGTCAGGCGTGCGGCGTCGATACCCTTGCCAGGTCCGGGCCTGAGGCCTGGGGCATCATGCCCTGCATGGGTTTGCCGCATGCACGTGACCTGCTTGGCCGGCCAGTAGACACCACCTCTTGCGCCAGCCTGTGCCCGACCACGCTTATACGAGTGCCGCGAGGGGCCAGGAAAAGTTGAGGGGACCTGATGCGTTCCGATACGGCCGCCGACAGCCTCCACCCCTCGCGCATGCCCGCCGACGACATCGTCATCTCGGTGAAAAACCTCACCAAGACCTACCGCCTGTTCGCCCACCCGGGCGACCGCATCAAACAGGCCGCAACCTTGGGCCTGCGCAGATATCACAAGGAATTCACCGCGCTACGAGACGTGTCCCTCGAGATCCGGAAGGGTGAAACCATCGGCATCATCGGCCGCAATGGCTCGGGCAAGAGCACGCTGCTGCAACTCATCAGCGGCATTCTCAAACCAACCTCCGGCATCGTTCAGGTCAAGGGCCGCATCTCGGCCCTGCTGGAACTGGGTGCCGGCTTCAACCCGGAATTCACCGGGCGTGAGAACGTCTATTTTCAAGGCGCGCTGATGGGCTTCACCCGGATGCAAATGGACAAGCGCTTCGCCGACATCGCGGCGTTCGCGGATATTGGCGAATTTATCGACCAGCCGGTGCGCACCTATTCCAGTGGTATGTTCGTGCGGCTGGCATTCGCCGTTGCCGTGTTTATCGAGCCCTGCATCCTAATCGTCGATGAGGCGTTGGCAGTTGGCGATGCGGCCTTCCAGAGAAAATGTTTCGCGCAAATCGACCGATTGCAGGCATCAGGCTGCTCGATCGTATTCGTCTCTCACGACATGGGGGCTATCATCGCCCACTGCCATCAGGCCCTGCTGCTTGACAGGGGCAGGCTGGCACTCGCGGGGCCACCCAAGGAGGTCGTCACCCGCTATCTTGCCGGCGATATGGGTGATGCGCCCCACTCCCCGCGTAAACCGACCCCCGCCGCGGCATCACCCAGCTTCGATCCACAACTTACCCCACTCAGTACCATCGCCTACCCTACGCAGGGAGCGGAAATCATCGCTCCGCAAATCCTCACTCTCGCCGGCGAACCCGCCAACCTGCTGCGCCGTGGGCAAGAATATCTATACAGTTTCCACATACGCTTCGCGCGTGCCTGCGCGAGCGTGCGCTGCGGCATGCTCATCAAGACGCCCGATGGCCGCGAACTCGGCGGCTTGACCGCTGTGGTGCCTGACATGGCCCCAGATGCCACAGGCATGAGATACCGGCAAGTCTTCCGTTTCCGCTGCAACCTGCTGCCAGGCACCTACTTCCTCAACGCCGGCGTTGTTGGCGCGGATGGCACCTACCTGCATCGCATCATCGATGCCGCCATGTTCACCGTCATGCCGGAGCCGGATGGTTGTGGCACGGGCGTCATAGATTTCTCTCCCCTGCACTGATCCATCGAGACCATCATGGCAGCAGGCCCACGCAATACAGCCCTCATCGTCCTGGGCATGCATCGCAGCGGGACTTCGGCACTGACTGGCATGCTCGCCCTCGCCGGTGCCAATCCAGGGCCCTCCCTGATCCCGGGTGTGGCAGGTGTGAACCCGAAGGGTTTCTGGGAACACACCGAGATCGTGACCATACACGAACGCCTGCTTGCCGCCTTGGACTCAAGCTGGGACGACTGCCGTTCCCTACCGGAAAAATGGTGGCAACGTGGTGACGTGGCTGATTTCAGGCGTGAGTTGGTTAACGTTGTGCAGCGCGACTTTGGCCATAGCACGCTATGGGTGCAGAAGGACCCCAGGCAGTGTCGCCTGCTGCCGCTCTGGCTGGAGATTTTTCGCGACATCGATACAGCCCCCCACTTCATTCTCTGCCTGCGCCACCCACGGGAAGTTGCCGATTCGCTTGTTGCACGTGACGGCATGCCCATGGAAATGGCCAGTCTGGCATGGCTGATACATCTGATCGAAAGCGAACACTGGACCCGGAATGCACCACGCATAGTGGTTACCTATGCACAATTGCTTGCCGACTGGAGACAGGTGCTGAAACGCATTACGCATGACTTCTCTCTTCAGCTGCGGCCCGATGTGGCGGATGTCGAGCGAATTGATGCCTTTCTGGAGCCAAATCTGCGCCACCACGTAGCCAGTGCGACGACACCTCCAGGCATGCCTCTGCTCGAGCTGGCCATGTCGGCCTACGAAATGGCCAGCCAGTCCCCCCGTGACCGACTCGCCAACGCCATGGAACCATTTGCAGCAGCCATGGCGCATCACCTGCGGCAAGTCGAACCGTGGGGATACTATTTGCACCAGCTGCGTATCCGGCACCAGCAGTGGAGCCAACAAATCCCCTTGCTGCAAGCGGACATATCCCGTCTTGAAAGTACGAATCACAATCTGAAACAGGAAATCGACAGGATCAAGGACACCGTTTCATGGCGCATCACCGCGCCACTCCGCGCACTTTGGAACATTCTGCGACGACCGTAATCATGGCTACCGATATCGACGGAGTCGGCTTTTCGAGGCTCATGGACTCGCATCCATGACGGACCAACGCCACCGCTACGACTACCAGATCCGGCCGGGATCGGGTCCGGAAAAGGTGATTCACATGGTCGGCGCGGGCCACCGGGTCCTTGAACTTGGGCCGGGACCAGGCTCGATCACTCGACATCTCCATGCCAATGGCTGCCGCGTTACCGCGCTGGAACTGGACGAGGAGGCCATCGACCTGGTCGCGCCGTTCTGTGAGCAGGTACGACGCTGCGACCTCAATGACCCTGAATGGCCTGCCCTGATGGCAGGTGTGGATAAGTTCCCCGTTGTCGTCGCGGCAGATGTACTCGAGCATCTGTATGACCCTTGGTCCTGCTTAAAACGCATGCTGCCACTGCTTGCCGCCGAAGGCTGCCTGGTTGTATCGCTGCCGCACATAGCACACAGCGCCATCATCGCCTGCTTGCTCAACGAAGACTTCGCCTACCAGTCCTGGGGGCTGCTGGACAGAACCCATGTCCGGTTCTGGGGACTGAAAAACATGCAGAAATTGTTCGAGAATGCGGGCTTCAAGATAATCGAGGCCGAGTTCGTGGTGCTTGGACCCGAGCAGACCGAATTCGCCCACTTCTGGCACAAGCTGCCTAAGTCCAGCCGTGAGATGTTGTCCCGCAGCCGTTTTGGCTGTGTCTATCAGGTCGTGATCCGAGCCGTGCCGAGGTCAGCTGACGGAAAGGCCCTGCAACTCATGGATCTCAATGTGTCGCGGCCAGCCATATATCCCTACGGAGACCACTCGGCATCAAGGCGTCTATTGCGCGAACTTGGTGCGCGTCTCGACCCCGCCACCCAGGCCCGAATCGTGCGACTGTTACGTCGGTTTCGCCTCTGGCCCCGGTCTGGGAGCAGCCGATGAGCACATTGCCACAGGCGCGACTCCCCAAGCTGATCGCCTTCTACCTCACGCAGTTCCATCCCATTCCCGAGAACGACGCATGGTGGGGCAAGGGTTTCACGGAATGGACCAACGTCACGAAGGCCAGACCCCTGTTCGATGGTCACTACCAGCCACAGTTACCGACCGACTTTGGTTTCTATGACCTGCGTGTGCGTGCCACCCGCCGTGAGCAGATCAAGGTGGCGAAGGAATATGGCATCGATGGCTTTTGCTACCACTACTATTGGTTTTCCGGCAAGCGTCTGCTCTATGCGCCGCTCGACGACATGCTCGCCGACCCCGAAAGTGATATGCCCTTCTGCCTGTGTTGGGCAAATGAGAATTGGACCCGTCGCTGGGATGCCACCGAACAACAGATACTGATTGCCCAGCGATATCTTCCGGACGATGACCTCGAATTCATCAAGAGCCTGCGGAACTTCCTCACCGACCCACGCTACATACGTATCGACGGTAGACCCATCCTGATCGTCTATCGCCCTCAGCACCTGCCTGACGCGCGGAAGACTGCAACGGTCTGGCGTGACTATTGCCGAAAAGTCGGGATCGGCGAGATTCATCTCTGCGCCGCGCTGACCCATGGAAACCACGACTACGCGCGCTTTGGCTTCGATAGCGGCGTCGAATTCCCACCCCATAACATCCAATGCGGCAACCAGGCTGGCCGTCTCACCTTTCATGAGCCTTTCATGGGCTACGCAGTGGAATACGCCGAGGTCGCCAGTAGCTACCTCATGCGGCACTACGAGAACACCAATGTATTCCGTAGCGTCTTCCCCGCCTGGGACAACACCGCGCGCACCGGTAGCCGGGCGGTCATCGTACTGGGCAGTTCCCCGGACAACTACGAATACTGGTTAGCTCAGGCAATCCGCAGGACGATGCAGGACTTCCCCGATGGCGATCGCCTCGTCTTCATCAATGCATGGAATGAATGGGCCGAGGGATGCCATTTAGAGCCTGACCGCAAGCACGGTCGTGCATTTCTGGAAGCCACGCGCAACGCGCGTGGGGGACACTCGACACACGCGGCATTCTCCCGGGTTGGTGCTTTACCTGAAGGTGATGGGTCCAAACGACGGCTGCTCTCCGATTTGCGCAAATTGGCGCATTACCACGGCTATCTGTTCGCCGGCCGTCTCGTCACGCAGCTCAAAAAATATCCCCGTCTACGCCGTGTCGTCCGCTGGCTGCGAAACCGCCTGCCCTGATCACCGCACGCGCGGTAGCCCATGGCGCAGCAGCATGCGCAGCTTGTAAGGCACCCAGTCGATAGCTGAGAAAAATTTGCCAGCCGCCAAACGACGTCCTGACATAGCGTTGCAGCGCGCCATACATATTTCATGACCCCGCTGCATAAGCGCGCCGAATACCGGTAAGTAGATTTCCCGCAGGCAGCGGCTACTCGGTTTCAATAGCGAGAGCGCCAGGCCTTCGAGCAGCAGCAGGACGAGGTGCAGCGGCAGCATCAATTGCATGAACGGTGCCGGATAGCAGATGACCAGCACGAACGTCTTGTTGCGTTCCGACAGGGTACGACGCCGCTTCGTTGTCACCAGGCGCCCGCCACGCACCTTCCCCCCCCCGAAGCTCTGCCCCACCCGGTGCAGGTAGCCAGACCTTGCGGGCACACGCACTGGGTAGCCCGCCAGACGGGCACGGCAGCACAGGTACAAATCCTCCCCCACCGAGCCGAACCATTCCGGAAACCCGCCCATCTCCTCCCAGAGGGCCTTGGGAATCCACAGGCAGGCGCCCAGCACCATGCCCACATCCTTGCGGGAGGGGTCCAGGTTGGGCACGGGGTTGAGAAAGGGGTCCAGCCGACAGCCCCGATCCAGCAGCGCCCCGCTCTCGAAATCGTATTGGGGCAGGCTCAATATGGCATGCATGCCGCATGTCCGCGCGCTTCTGTACAGGGTGGCCAGCGCATCCGGAAGCAGCGCGGCATCGTTGTTGAGCAGCAGGATGTACTCACCCCCGGCCTGCGCCACCATGCGGTTGTTGGCGACGCAAAAGCCCACGTTCTGCGGACTTCCGATGTACTTCACGTGTGGGTATGTCCGCCGGATATACGCGCCGGAGCCGTCTGTTGAGGCATCGTCATGGACGATGATTTCCACTTCCGGTGCGTCCTGCTGACCCAGCACCGAGCGGATGCAGTCATCGATCACTGCCAGACCGTTGTAGTTGGCGATACAGATCGAGATGGCCGGTTGGGAACTCACGCCTGCCCGCGCAGCCAGTGCCACATCCTGGCCATGCCTTCTTCCAGAGAAATCGCCGGCTGCCAGCCGTAACGCTCGGAAAAGCGCGTACTGTCCAGTACCACTGCCCGCACGTCCGTGCCCCGCGCAGGGCAGTAACCATACCTGGCCGCGTGAGCAGACCGTAATCACTGCCGAGCACCGTGATCAGGGCCGGCAGGCGCGTGCCCCACAAGGGTAGGGCGTTCTGCAGCCAGTTCACGTGCACGAGGTCCGCATCGACCCGCCGGTAGGCCCGGTGCAGGCGTGCCAGCAGGCCCAGGGCTCCGCCCAGGCCCGCCGGTCCGCCCCGGCGCAACCGGGCTGCCATGCCTCCCGTCGCCATCAGTCCGGCCAGCCAGGCGTGCTCATCTCGGGTCGCGATATCGACCACGCCGGCCGGCAGGATGCCGGGCGGCATCCAGACGGATACATCAAGCCCCGGTCGGGCGGCCAGGGCAGCCAGCATGTCGGCGATGAAACGACCCTTCCAGTCTTGCGGGTCCGCCGGGTAGGACGAACTAGTGAACAGCAGGCGGGTCATGTGTCGGTCGCGGTCAATCCCGGCGCGGCGGACATGTCCCTCATCTTTCCGTGTCTCGGTAATGCAGCGCCGTGATCTGTTCGGACACGATGCCGATCAGGAACGTCAGAATGGAAGTGGTGAACATGAGAGCGCTCATGTTGGTGAAACGTCCTTGCGTGCTCAGCGTATAGGCATAGTAGAGCGCACCCAGGCCGAAGAACGTCAGACTCACCGGCAGGAAGAGGCGGAACGGGGAATAGAGGGTACCGATGCGCAGGATGATGATGAGGAAGCGCATGCCGTCCCGCAGTGGGTGCAAGTGGCTACGGCCATCGCGGCGCTTGGCGCGGATGGGCACGTAGCCCACGGCATAGCCGGCGCGGAAAAAGCTCATGGTGATGGTGGTGGGGTAGGAAAAACCATTGGGCAGGAGGTGCAGGAAGCGTCGGAACCTGTCGGCCCGCACGGCGCGGAAGCCGGAGGTCAGGTCCGCCACCCTGTGGCCCACCATCCAGCTGGCCAGACGGTTGAACAACTTGTTGCCCAGGGCGCGGTGGGAACCGGCGTGGGAATCGGACGCACGCGCACCCACCACCATGTCCAGGCCCTGCTCCAGGCCGGTCAGCAGACGGGGGATGTCGGCCGGGTCATGCTGGCCGTCGGCATCCATGCACACCAGGACATCCCCAACGGCCGCGCGCGCCCCGGTCTTCACGGCGGCGCCGTTGCCCAGGGTATAGGGATGGACCAGACGGGTCACCGCGTGCTGGCGGCAGATTTCCCCGGTGTCGTCGGTGGAGCCGTCGTCCACCACCAGGATCTGCGCATCCGCGAAGCGCCGTCGTAGCTCGGGCAGCAGCACGCGCAGGGCCGAGGCCTCGTTCCTTGCCGGCAGGATGATGCTGATCGATGCCTTCATTGCCGTGTGTCACCCGTTTGATCCATCGCCTTACGCCTGGTCTCGATGCGTTCTTGCAGCGCGCGCGCGCGCGCCTCGATACCTCGATCTCCCCACGACACGTCGCGCCTCGCGAACGACTGCTGGCGGCGCAAGGTGGAGAGCCAGGCAGCGGCCTGTGCAGGATACTGGAACCGGAGCAGCAGCGCGGCCTGGATCAATCCCAGTTCAGCATCCCGTAAGAGTTGCTGCGACCTGGCGAAATGCCGGATCGCACACTCAGGTTGCGCATCTTTCAGGCACAGGATGCCCCGATAGTGCCGCAGCCGCCGTATCGCTTCGTGGCGACCTTGCCGCTCCGCTTCCGCTTCCAGGCCAACCAGCATGTCCTCCAACATGTCCAGACCGAGCCCCGGGCATGCCTTGGGTACGCGCTCCAGCAGATCGCCCAGTAGGGCATAGGCATTCAGTGGCAGGGTGTGCCCTGCGAGCTGCTGCCGCACTGCACGCAGATCCGCCTGCCTGACCCCTTCGGACTGGCACTCGAACAGGAGCAAGAGGATGCCCAGCTCCGAGGCCTCCGGTCTGCGCTGTATGCCCGCCTTTATCAGTTGCACCGCAGCCTCGGCCCGCCCTTGCCGTACCAGGTATCCCGCCTGGTTGCCGATGGCGCGTGGCGAGAGGGGGTTGGCCTGCAGGGAATAGCGTGCGAGGCGGGCGGCATCGCCCCAAATCCGCGCCGTATCTAATGTGATCGCCGCCAGGGCCACGCACAGCCCGAGTGGCAGCACGCCCCACAATGGTTGCATACGGATGCGGCCCATCAGCCAATCCACCAACGGCAGTGCCAGAAGCATGGTGGGCAGGTAATTTCGGTGCTCGAAATACAGTTCCAGTGGCAGGCTGGTGGATTCCAGGATATGGCCAACCAGGAAAAATCCCACCGCCAGGGTCATCCAGGGCGCGCGGTGCCGGACAAGAAAGGCTACGGCCGGTAAGGCTATCATGGCCAGGAGCGCCGGCAGAGTCGTGCGTGGCTGCAGCCAGCCCGTGGACACGATAATGCCATCCGTGAACACCCCCCGGCTGCCTGCCCACGGGTTGAACCAGCGCCAGAGATATTCCAGCACGATGCGCGGCTCGCTCAGAAGCCGTTGGGTGAGGGTGAAATCGCGCGTGGCGAAGTATTCAGGCAGCGAATACCGCGTCAGCATCGCCAGCAGGGCGAGCGTCGGCAGCCACAGGCAACCAAGCATCCAAAGCCTGGACGGGTACGCACCCTGCCCGGGTCGCAGGCGGAATACCGTCCATTCGACGAGCAGGATCATGGGCGCCAGCAGCAACCCGTTCTCCTTGCTAAGGGTGGCCAGCGGCAGGCAGAGCAAAACCGCGGCGTTCATCCATACGTAGCCGGCGCGCGCATGCCGGCTCAGCCTTTTCCGGCCCCGCACATAGCAGAGCAGGCCCAGCAGGACGAAGAACGCTGACAACTGGGTCATGCGCTGCGTTACGTACAGAAGCGTTGAAACGTTCAGCGGGTGGATCAGCCAGAAGGCGCTCACCAGCCAGGCCGTGAGCGCGGGCCGCGTATCCTGCCGGTCTTGCGTGCCGGTGATTTCCCGCACCAGGAAGAACAGCAGCAGACCGGTTGACGCATGCAGCAGGAGGTTGGTGAACTTGTACAGCCAGGGCAGGGTGGGCCAGTCCGTACCGTTGGCCAGCAAGGCCAGCATGGACAGCGGGCGGCCATAGGGACCTGCCGAAGTATCGGTGATGAACGCCCATATACCCGGCCCGGGCTGGACGGGATCGATCCTTGCGAGCAGCGGCAGCAGGGTCAGGTCATCAAGAAAGAAAGGCCCGGTCAGCCCTGGCCACCAAACCGCCAGTGTGAGACCCATCAGGGCCACCAGCAGTCCGGCGATGACCGTGGGTAGCGCGGTCTGGGTCATGCCAGAAAAAAAGAGCCCCCTGCAAGAGGGGGCTCCATGATCGACGTGACAGTGCTCAGCAGAGGCCCGCCGCATTACCATTACAGGTCTTGCTCCAGTTCGTGCCGTTGGTGGTGGTATAGGTCGGTGTCAGGACCAGGGTATCTGCCGCGGTCACACCATTGCCCACCGTAGTTCTCGGTATAACGGTCACCACACCGTTCAGGGTGGTCACACCGGAGACATACTGCGTTGGGTTTTGACCGGCCGCGATATCCGCGGGAATGCCGTTGCTGCCCCCAGAACATCCGGTCACCGTGCCCAGGGTGTTGGCGCAGGCTTCGACCCCAAGACGGCGGGACTGCGAATAGCTGACCACCTCGGCATACTTCGCCTTGGCGGTGTATTGCTGATACGCCGGCACGGCGATGGCCGCCAGGATGCCGATGATGGCGACCACAATCAATAACTCAATCAAAGTAAAACCCGATCTTCTCATAAACGACTACGCTCCTCAAATGGAATTGATTCACACTCAAAGCGGTCCGCTCTGAGTGATTTAGGTAAACGATCCATAATTCACGATGAGTGATTCAACAACCGAAGCGGAAACGCATGGAACCAAACTCGTGGGAAGGAAGATTGTGCGGGTAAACCGATGATCTTGTATCCCCGTCGAAGAATGCCACGTTGTCCGATACAACTTTCTCGATAGAGAGTATTATTTCTTAATTACCATAAAAAACAATGGGGACGTTGAAGCGTCCCCATTATCGATCCACTCATTTAT
>JAKQCX010000034.1 GCA_029558905.1 Pseudomonadota bacterium | reverse complement strand
CCAACCCGTTCATCGTCGACAAGGCAGCCAAACCGCGCGTACTGACGATCACCCAGTCCACCTATGACGGTGTGATGTACAACGTCGAGGACATCAAGGAGATGCTCGACGGCAGGATCGATACACTGCACTTCGACGAAGCCTGGCTACCGCATGCCGCCTTCCACGACTTCTACGGCGACTACCACGCCATCGGCGCCGACCGCACCCGCTGCAGCGAGTCGATGGTCTTCGCGACGCAGTCAACGCACAAATTGCTCGCCGGACTCAGCCAGGCCTCGCAGATCCTCGTGCAGGATGCGCAAAACCAGAAGCTCGACCGCGACGTGTTCAACGAAGCCTACCTGATGCACACCTCGACCTCGCCGCAGTACTCGATCATCGCCTCCTGCGACGTCGCCGCGGCGATGATGGAGGAGCCCGGCGGCACCGCGCTGGTCGAGGAATCGATCGCCGAGGCGCTCGACTTCCGCCGCGCGATGCGCAAGGTCAGCGAGGAGTGGGGCGCCAACTGGTGGTTCAAGGTCTGGGGGCCGGACGACTTGTCCGAAGAGGGGATCGAGGAACGCGAAGCATGGATGCTCAAGACCGGTGCCCGCTGGCACGGCTTCGGCAACCTCGCCGAAGGCTTCAACCTGCTCGACCCGATCAAGGCCACGGTGATTACGCCGGGGCTGGATGTCGATGGCGCCTTTTCGGAGCGCGGCATTCCGGCGGCGATCGTCACCAAGTACCTCGCCGAGCACGGCGTCATCGTCGAGAAGTGCGGCCTCTATTCGTTCTTCATCATGTTCACCATCGGTATCACCCAGGGCCGCTGGAACACGATGGTCACCGAGCTGCAGCAGTTCAAGGACGACTACGACCAGAACAAGCCGCTGTGGAAGATCCTGCCCGAGTTCGTGGCCAAGCAGCCCAACTATGAGCGTGTGGGCCTGCGTGACCTGTGCCGCCAGATCCATGACGTCTACAAGGCCAACGACGTGGCCCGCCTGACCACGGAGATGTATGTCTCCGAGATCGCCCCGGCCATGAAGCCCGCCGATGCCTTCGCCCGGATGGCACACAAGGCGATCGAACGGGTGGAAATCGACCACCTGGAGGGACGCATCACCGCCATACTCCTGACCCCCTATCCCCCGGGCATCCCTCTGCTCATCCCGGGGGAACGCTTCAATGCCTCCATCGTGCGCTACCTGCGCTTCACCCGCGAGTTCAACGAACGCTTCCCCGGCTTCGAGACCGACGTGCACGGTCTGGTGAAGGCGCGCGAGAACGGTACGACCCGCTATCACGTGGATTGCGTGGTCTAGTCCGCCAGGACTGAAGACGGCCGTGGCCGGTGGCCGCTGTCGGGCCCGCCCTCCCGATCTTGCTATCCGCCTGATCCTTCAATAGAATTTCACATCTTCCCAGGCCCGCCCGGAAAACCGCGCGGGCCTGTTCTTTCCCTTGCCGCATCCCGGACGCACGGGGGCGGCCTTCGCCCAAAAGGAGATGCCATGCGTCATTACGAGATCGTCTTCCTCGTCCACCCGGACCAGAGCGAGCAGGTGCCCGCCATGGTGGAGCGCTACCAGTCCCAGATCGCGACACGCGGCGGACATGTGCACCGTCTGGAGGACTGGGGCCGCCTGCAGCTGGCCTACACCATCCAGAAGATGCACAAGGCCCACTACGTGCTGATGAACATCGAGTGCGATCAGGAGACCCTGGACGAGCTGGAGCACGGCTTCCGCTTCAACGACGCCATCCTGCGCCATCTCACCCTGGTGCGCGACGCGGCCGTCACCACGCCCTCGCCCATGATGAAGGGCGAGAAGGCGCGCAACCTGATGGCCCCCCAGGGCGCCGCCACGGAAGCCGCCGCCTGAACCGCTTCGCGCTGACCGCCCAGCTGCTGGACCATACCGGACTGCGTCGCACCCCCGCGGGCATCGCCATGTTGCGCGTGCGCGTCGCCCACCAGGGCGAGCAGGCGGAAGCAGGGCGCCTACGGCAGGTGCGGCTGGAGACGGAGCTGGTGGCCTTTGGCCCGGTGGCCGAGACCCTGGCGGCGCAGGCCCCGGGCAGTGAACTCAGGTTCACCGGCTTTCTCGATCGCCGCGGCACGCAGGGCAATCAGCTCGAGCTGCATGTAACCGAATTTGGACTTTTGAAGGGCCTCCAGGCATCCGCCACGCGGCTTCCATCTCCGGGGGGCGCGACGAACCCCGGGGCGGTCCTTCGTTTCATAGAGGAGTAGTCAACATGGCTTTCATCAAGCGCAAGCCCCGTCCCAGGAACCCCAACGGCGGTGCCCTGTTCCGGCGCAAGAAGTTCTGCCGCTTCACTGTCGAGAAGGTGAAGGAGGTGGACTACAAGGACGTGGAAGTCCTGAAGGATTTCATCAACGAGCAGGGCAAGATCATTCCCGCCCGCATCACCGGCACCAAGGCCCGTTACCAGCGTCAGCTCTCCACCGCCATCGAGCGCGCACGCTTCCTGGCCCTGCTGCCCTATACCGACAAACACAGCGGCTGACCGGGAGCGCGACATGGAAATCATCCTGATGGACAAAGTGGGCAAGCTGGGCAGCCTGGGCGACGTGGTGCGGGTCAAGGACGGCTACGCGCGCAACTATCTCATCCCCCAAGGCCTGGCCAAGCGCGCCAACAAGGCCAACATCGCCGAGTTCGAGGCGCGCAAGGCCGAGCTGGAGCAGCAGGCCGGCGCCAAGCTGGCCGCTGCCCAGGCCCGCGCCGAGGCCCTCGCCGGATTCAACGTCACGGTGCGCCAGAAGGCGGGCGTGGATGGCCGCCTGTTCGGCTCCGTCACCCATGCAGACATCGCCGAGGCCCTGGGTGCCGCCGGCCATGCCGTGGCCAAGGGCGAGGTGCGCATGCCCGAGGGCCCCTTCAAGGCCGTGGGCGAGTATTCCGTGACCCTGTCCCTGCACACCGATGTCTCCTGCGAGATCGGCGTGACGGTGGTGGGCGAGGGCTGAACCGGCGTGTCCCGTCCCTGCGGGGACGGGCGGAAACCGGACGGGGCCGCGCGAGCGGCCCTTGCCTTTTCTTCGGCTAGAATCCTTCTTTCATCCGTCTTCGCGTCGCATGGCCCCCAGCTTCGATCCGGAACTCACTGCGCTGCGCCTGCCGCCCCATTCCGTGGAGGCGGAACAGTCCGTGCTGGGCGGCCTGCTGCTGGAAAACAGCGCCTGGGAGCGCGCCGCCGATCTCATCGTCGAGCAGGATTTCTACCGCGCCGATCACCGGGCCATCTGGCGCCAGATCATGCGCCTGATCGAGGACAACAAGCCTGCCGACGTGGTGACCGTGGCCGAGGCGCTGGAGTCCCTGGGTGCCCTGGACGAGATCGGCGGCCTGGTCTATCTGGCCGCCCTGGCGCAGAACACGCCTTCCGCCGCCAACATCCGCCGCTATGCCGAGATCGTGCGCGAGCGGGCCGTGCTGCGCAAGCTGGCCGAGGTGGGCACGGGTATCGCCGCATCCGCCTTCAATCCGGGCGGACGCTCCGCCAGCCAGATCCTGGACGAGGCCGAGGCGCGGGTGTTCGAGATCAAGGAGGCAGGTGCCAAGGCCAGTCAGGGTTTCCAGGCCATGGAGCCCCTGCTGGTGGAGGCCATGACGCGCATCGACGAGCTCTACAACCGCGACAACCCCAGCGAGGTCACCGGCCTGGCCACGGGCTTCACCGATCTGGACGCCAAGACCTCGGGCCTGCAACCCGGCGACCTGATCATCGTCGCCGGCCGTCCCTCCATGGGCAAGACCGCCTTCAGCCTGAACATCGCCGAAAACGTCGCCCTGGGTGGCAGATACTCCGTGGCCGTGTTCAGCATGGAGATGGGGGCCTCGCAACTGGTCATGCGCCTGTTGGGCTCGGTCGGCCGTCTGGACCAGCACAAGCTGCGCACCGGCCGCATCGCCGAGGACGACTGGTCCCGTCTCACGCATGCCCTCGGGCACCTGAACGAGGCCGCCCTGTATATCGATGAATCACCGGGCCTCACCGTCATGGAGGTGCGTGCCCGCTCCCGTCGCCTGGCCCGCCAGGTCAAGGACGGCCGGCCGCTGGGCCTGATCGTCATCGATTACCTGCAGCTCATGTCTGGCTCGGGCAGTGGCGAGAACCGGGCCACGGAGCTGTCCGACATCTCCCGCTCCCTCAAGGGCCTGGCCAAGGAGCTGCAGGTGCCGGTGGTCGCCCTGTCGCAGCTCAACCGCTCCCTGGAGCAGCGCCCCAACAAGCGCCCGGTGATGTCCGATCTGCGTGAATCCGGTGCCATCGAGCAGGACGCAGACGTGATCCTGTTCATCTACCGCGACGAGCTCTACAACGCGGACAGCCCGGACAAGGGCACCGCCGAGATCATCCTCGGCAAGCAGCGCAACGGGCCCATCGGCAGTGTGCGCCTCACCTTCCTGGGCGAATACACCCGCTTCGAAAACTTCGCGGTGGGCATGTCCGATGCGTGATGGGTCGGAAGCCGGGCCGGGGACCGGGCGCCGGGGCCTGGCCCGGCCGGCCCGCAAGCCATGCCCCGCCCCCTGATCGCCCGCATCCACGCCGCAGCCCTGGCCCACAACCTGGGCGTGGCCCGTGCCGCCGCGCCCGGATCCCGGGTGCTGGCGGTCATCAAGGCCAATGGCTACGGCCACGGCCTGCTGCGCACGGCCCGTGCCCTGCGTGCAGCCGACGGCTTCGCCGTGGTGAGCCTGGAGGAGGCTGCATGCCTGCGCGCCCAGGGCTATACCCACCCCATCGTCCTGCTGGAGGGTTTTTTCAGCCCCGACGAACTGTCGGAGATCGCCCGCCTGCGCCTGCGCCCCGTGCTGCACCGCCTCGACCAGGTGGACATCCTGGCCCGCACCCGGTCGGGGCAACGCCTGGACGTGCTGCTCAAGGTGGATACCGGCATGCATCGCCTGGGTATCCCGCCCGGACGCGTGGCGGATGCCCTGAGCCGCCTGACGGATCTGCCCCAGGTGGCCGGCATCACCCTCATGAGCCACTTCGCCTGCGCCGACGACCCGGCGGTGGGGGTGGCCGGGCAGCTGGCCGTCTTCAGGCGCGCGCTCCCGGCCCCTCCGGTGCCGACGCCTGTCGCAGACCCCGCCCAGGCAAACAGCCCCTGGCCCGTGAGTCTGGCCAACTCCGCCGCCCTGCTGCGCTATCCGGAGACGCACGCAGACTGGGTGCGGCCCGGCATACTGCTCTACGGCGCCTCTCCATTCCCGGACCAGGACGGCGCGGCCCTGGGCCTGCTGCCCGCCATGCATCTGGAAAGCCGCCTCATCGCTGTGCAGACGGTGCGTCGGGGCGAGGGTCTGGGCTACGGCTTCGCCTACCGGGCCGAGCAGGACATGCGCGTGGGCATCGTCGCCTGTGGCTATGCCGACGGCTATCCCCGCCATGCCCCCACCGGCACCCCGGTACGGGTGGCGGGCCAGACCACCCGCCTCCTGGGCCGGGTCTCCATGGACATGCTCTGCGTGGATCTGAGCCCGGTGCGCGGCGCCCAGGTGGGCAGCCCAGTCACGCTCTGGGGTGATGGCCTGCCCGTGGAACGCGTGGCCGCCGCCGCCGGCACCCTGGCCTATGAACTGCTCACCGCCATCGCCCCACGTGTGCGCATGGAGGAAGCCTGACCGTCCCGTCCGCGCGGACGGGGCGCCCGCAAGGAAGAACCATGTCCGACATCCTCGAAAAGATCCTGGCCCGCAAGCGGGACGAGGTGGCCGCCGCCCGCCGGGTCCGGCCCCTGGAAGTAGTGCGCGCCGATGCCCTGCGCGCCCCGCCCCCGCGGGACTTCGTCGGCGCCCTGCGCGCCCGTATCGACGCCGGCCAGGCCGCGGTCATCGCCGAGATCAAGAAGGCCAGCCCCAGCAAGGGCGTGATCCGCGCCGACTTCCGGCCGGCGGAGATCGCCGCCAGCTATGCGCGTGGTGGGGCGGCCTGCCTGTCCGTGCTCACCGACCGGGAGTATTTCCAGGGCGCGCCGGAATACCTGGTGGCCGCACGCGCCGCCTGCGCGCTGCCCGTGCTGCGCAAGGACTTCATGCTCGACCCCTACCAGGTGTACGAGGCACGCGCCATGGGGGCCGACTGCATCCTGCTGATCGTCGCGGCCTTCGCACGCGCCGCCCCTCGCGGGGAAGGGGATGAGGCAGACGCCTTTGACGTGGCCGGGATGCGGGAGCTGGAGGACCTGGCTCACCAGCTGGGCATGGCGGTGCTGGTGGAAAGCCATGATGGCGCGGAACTGGCGGCGGCCCTGCAGCTGGCCACGCCCCTCATGGGCATCAACAACCGCGACCTGCGCACCTTCGCCACGAGCCTGGAGACCACCCTGGCGCTGCTGCCGCGCGTCGGTGCGCACCCCACACATGCGGACGGGGGTGAAGGAGGAACCCGCATCGTCGTGACCGAAAGCGGCATCCTCACCCCCGCCGATGTAGCGCGCATGCGCCGGCACCAGGTGCATGCCTTTCTGGTGGGTGAGGCCTTCATGCGTGCGCCCGAGCCGGGAGCGGAACTGGCGCGCCTGTTCGCGCAGGCCTGAGACGACATGCCCGGGCGGGGATGCCTGTGGCGTGCCCGCAACGGCACATCACAATAAATGCTTGCGCATTGTGCCGTAACTTGGCCTGACTCAAGAACTTTATGCACAATGCGCTCCAGCTTCTCCGCGAGAGGTTCTTAAGGAGCAGTCCCCCCCAGGGGTGGAGGCACAAGCCAAAGCCCCGCCGGGAAAAGTTTCATTAACCTGATAGGAGTATCAAGATGAAAAAATCCCTGATCGCCCTGGCCGTTGCCGGTGTCTTCGCCGCCCCCGCCTTCGCCGCCACTTCCAACGTGGATGTGTACGGCATCATCAACGTCGCCATCGAGGACTACGACAACACCCCCACGGGTGGTGGCGGTGCCAACGTGTCCTATACCCCTTCCGTGGTGAGCAACTTCAGCCGCATCGGCTTCAAGGGTAGCGAGGACCTGGGCGGTGGCCTGAAGGCCATCTGGCAGGTGGAATCCGCTCTGGACGGCGGTGCCAACGCCGGCGGCGCCGGTGCCATCGGCGGCACCACCTGGGGCATGCGCAACACCTACGTCGGTCTGGCCGGCGGCTTCGGTACCGTGCTGGGTGGCCGGCATGACTCCGCCTACAAGAGCAGCACCGGTCCCCTGGACCTGTTCGCCGACACCGTCGGTGACTACAACCTGGGCCGCGCGAACGGCGTCGAGCTGCTGATGAATGCCATGGACAACCGTGCTCCCCAGACCGTGGCCTACATCTCCCCCAACATGTCCGGCTTCACCTTCGCCGGCAACATCATGATGACCAACGACGCCGCCCCCAGGGATACCATGGACGGCTACTCCCTCTCCGGCGTGTACAACAACGGCCCGCTGTTCGGCGCCCTGGCCTACCAGAACATCAAGGACACGGCTGGCGCGGGTAACGACACCAAGGCCTACAAGCTGGGCCTGGGCTACAGCTTCGGCGACGCCAAGGTGGGCTTCCTGCACGAGAACGTCAAGGTCGACGGTGCGGCCAAGAAGCGCAAGTCCTACGCGCTGAACGGCGCCTATGCCATGGGCCCCATCACCCTGAAGGCCCTGTATGGCATGGTGGACAACGCCAACTTCGGCAACAACACCGACCAGGACATGTGGGCCCTGGGCGCGGACTACAGCCTGTCCAAGCGCACCACCGCCTACTTCGTGTACGCCTCCGGCGACAGCGATTCCTCCTGGGGCGCTGGCATGGTGAATGCCTCCAACCGCAGCAGCAACGCGGGCTGGAACCTGGGCGTGAAGCACAGCTTCTAAGCCAGAGCGGCATCGCAGGTCGAGACGGGCGCGGGCAACCGCGCCCGTTTTTTTTGCACGCGCGGCGCGCAGCCGGGCGGCCGGCAGGGTGGCGGGCGGGGGACGCCCTCGGGTAAGCTGCATGCCTTTGTCTCTGACGCGGCACCGTTGGACCCGGCGTGGAAACCAAAGAGCTCTACTTCAAACGCATGGCCGTCGTACCCCGTTCCATCCAGGGCAGGTTCCGGCGCTTCAAGAGCGGCGTGCTCGGGCTGGGCTTCGCGGTGTACTTCCTGCTGCCCTGGTTGCCCTGGGCGCGGCCGGATGCCCCCTCCCAGGCCGTGATGTTCGACATTCCCGGGCGGCGCTATCTCATCTTCGGTCTCACCATCCACCCCCAGGACGTGTTCTGGCTGGCCCTGCTGCTGTTCATCGCGGCGGTGTTCCTGTTTTTCATGACTGCCCTGGTGGGCCGGGCCTTCTGCGGCTATTTCTGTTTCCAGACCCTGTGGACCGATGCCTTCATCTGGCTGGAAAAGTGGTTCCAGGGCGAACGTCCCGCACGCCTGCGGCTGATGCGCGAACCCTGGAGCAGCCGCGAGAAGCTGCTCAGGGTGGGCGGCACCCGCCTGGCCTGGGGTCTGGTGTCCGCCTGGACGGCCCTGACCTTCGTGCTCTATTTCGGCCACGCCCCCAGCCTGCTGGCGGACATCTTCACCGGCCGCGCCCCGGCGGCCGCCTATATCACCACGCTGGTGCTGACCGGCACCACCTATCTGGCCGCGGGCGTGCTGCGCGAGCAGGTGTGCACCTTCATCTGTCCCTATGGCCGCTTCCAGAGCGCCATGTACGACCCGGAGACCCTGACGGTGCACTACGACGCGCGGCGTGGCGAGGGTCCGGCCGGACGCATGGCGGCGCGTGCCGGCCTGCGCGCACGCGCGGATCGCGCGGCGGCGGGACATGGCGACTGCGTGGATTGCGCCCTGTGCGTGCAGGTCTGCCCGGTGGGCATCGACATCCGCGACGGCCTGCAGTCCACCTGTATTTCCTGCGGCCTGTGCGTGGACGCCTGCGACACCATCATGGACAAAATGGGCTGGCCGCGCGGCCTGATCCGCTATGACTCGGAAACCAATCTGCGCCGGTCCGAACCGGGGCCGGCGCGCCTGCACTGGCGGAGCCTCAAGGTCCTGGGCTATGGCGTGTCACTGGTGCTGATGCTGGCCTATCTGGTGTATGACATGGGCCATCGCGCCAGCTTCGAGCACAGCGTGCAGCAGATTCGCCAGCCCCTGTTCGTGGTGCTGTCCGATGGTTCCATCCGCAACCGCTACCAGATCCGCCTGACCAACATCTCCGGCAGCGTGCAGGAATACACCATCGGCGCGCGTGGACTGCCGCCCCAGGCCTTGGACCTGGGCAATTTCGAGAAGGTGCGCATCCGCAACGGCAAGAGCGTCATCGTCCAGGCCAGCGTGCGCCTGAGCCCCGCGGCGGCGCGCGCCACGCAGGAGTTTGCCTTCGTCATCCGCGATGGCCGGGGCCATGAGGTGGTGGATGGCGCGCGTTTCTTTACCCAGCATTGAGGGGGAGCCATGAACCTGCCCGTCTCCATCTTTGGCGGCATGTTGCTCACCGTGCTGCTCTATGCCCTGGGCCGGGGCCTGCGTCTGGCCAACTTCTGGTCCGCGGTGATGGCGGCGGGGGTGCCCGGTGGCCTGTATCTGTTCTATGCCGCGTTGAGCCGCCCGGGGTTGGATGTCATCACCATGCATGTGGTCGCCTACCCCACCGTGGCCGTGATGCTGGGCCTGCTGTACGGCGACAAGGCCCGGGCCATGGGGGGTGGACACTGGGCACCGCGCGTCATGGTGCTGTTCTTCCTGCTCATCACCCTCCTGTTCGGTGGGTTCGTGTATGTGGCGCGGCAGGGTCTGCCGGCCGGCCTGGCGGCGCTGCTGCTGCCCAATGCCGGCCGGGGCGGGGTGCACACGGGCTTCGCCGGGGTGGTGGCGCACGGCGGCGACGCGGCCAAGGGCATCGCGCAGCACCGTGCCATGGAAAACAAGCTGGCCCGCCTGGGCTGGACGGTGGAGGTGGTGGGTCTGGACGCCCTGCGTCCTGCGCATGTCAACGAGGTGCGCGTGCTGGTGCGCGACCGCACCGGCGCCCTGGTGCCGGATATCCGCGTGCATCTGGCCCTGGGGCGCCCCGGCCAGACGCCGAGGGAAAGCGTGCTGCTGGAACCCCAGGGCGAGGCCGGCTATCTGGCCTTCGTCGGCCTGCCGGGCGAAGGGGCCTGGCTGGCCGAGCTCAGCCTGGAGGGCCGCGGCGAGCGGGTGGAACTGCAGCACATCGTCGGGGGCGAGGGCCCCCTGTAAACGGGAAAAGGAGGTTGCATGGCGCCAGGGCGCCCGTGTGCGTACACACAGACGATATTCATGGCGGTCTGATCATGCTGGAACCGGATCGACTGGCCAGTGGACGCGTGCTTGCCCCGGCGCCTGCCTCCCGCGAGGAGGAGGCGCTGGAGCGTGCCCTGCGGCCGCAGCGTCTGGCGGAATACGTGGGACAGGCCCGGGCGCGGGAGCAACTGGAGATCTTCATCCAGGCGGCGCGCCGGCGCGGCGAGTCCCTGGATCACGTGCTGCTCTTCGGCCCACCGGGCCTGGGCAAGACCACGCTGGCGCACATCATCGCGCGCGAGATGGGGGTCAACATGCGCCAGACCTCGGGTCCGGTGCTGGAACGGGCCGGAGATCTGGCGGCCCTGCTTACCAACCTGGAGCCGCACGATGTCCTGTTCATCGACGAGATCCATCGCTTGAGCCCGGTGGTGGAGGAGATCCTCTACCCGGCCCTGGAGGACTTCCAGCTGGACATCATGATCGGCGAGGGCCCGGCGGCCCGCTCGGTGAAGCTGGACCTGCCGCCCTTCACCCTGGTGGGCGCCACCACGCGCGCCGGCATGCTCACCAACCCCCTGCGTGACCGTTTCGGTATCGTTGCGCGCCTGGAGTTCTACACACCGGAGGAACTGGGGCATATCGTGGCCCGCTCGGCGCGCCTGATGCAGGTCGACGTCACGCGGGAAGGGGCCATCGAGATCGCGCGCCGTTCGCGCGGCACGCCGCGCATCGCCAACCGCCTGCTGCGCCGCGTGCGCGACTACGCCGAGGTCAAGGCGGGGGGGCGGGTGGACGATGCCGTGGCGGATGCGGCCCTGAAGATGCTGGAGGTGGACCATGCCGGCCTGGACCTGATGGACCGCAAGCTGCTGTCCGCCATGCTGGAAAAGTTCGCCGGCGGCCCCGTGGGTCTGGAAAACGTGGCGGCGGCCATCGGCGAGGCGGCGGACACCATCGAGGACGTGCTGGAGCCCTATCTCATCCAGCAGGGCTTCCTGGCCCGCACCCCCCGGGGACGGGTGGCGCAGCCCCTGGCCTGGCGTCATTTCGGTCTTATCCAGCCAGGACGGGAAGACCCGCTGTTCGAATGAGCCGAGCGGCCGATTCCGCGTCTCCCCGGGGCGACGACCAGGCATGCCGTGTGCGCGGGAATCCGTCGTTTGCCTGGCCCGTGCGGGTCTATTGGGAAGACACCGATGCCGGTGGCGTGGTGTATTACGCCAACTACCTGAAATTCCTGGAGCGGGCGCGCACAGAGTGGCTGTCTGCCCTGGGCCTGGAGCAGGACCAGCTGGCCCGGCGGGCGGGCGTGGTGTTCGTGGTGCGCCGCGTGGAGGCGGACTACCTGCGCCCGGCGCGCTTCAATGACCGTCTGCAGGTGGTCAGCACCCTTGTGGCCCTGAAACGGGTCAGCCTGGAGATGGAGCAGCACATCCTGCTGGGCGCGACACGGCTGCTGTCGGCCCGGATTCAGGTGGCCTGCGTCACGCATGCGGATTTCCGCCCGGCTAAAATCCCTGCCATCGTCACCCAGGCCTTTGCCGACTGAGCCGCCCATGGAAATCTCTCTCGCCCAGGACATGTCCTTCCTTACCCTCGTCGCCCAGGCCAGCTGGGTGGTCAAGGGGGTCCTGCTGCTGCTGCTGCTGGCCTCGGTGCTGTCCTGGTGGCTGATCTTCGAGAAGCTGTTCACCCTGCGCCGCGAGCTGCGCGCCTCGGAGTTCTTCCAGCGCGATTTCTGGAGTGGAGGCCATACCGCCATCGTCGAGCGCGTGGATGGGGAGCAGCGGCGTTCCAGCCTGGAGGAGGTGTTCCGCGCAGGCTACCGCGAGTTCCGCGCCAAGCGCAAGCAGGGCCTGGCCCCGGCCGCCGTGCTGGAAAGCGCCCGGCGCGCCATGCGCGCGGGTTATCAGCGCGAGATGGACCTGCTGGAGGCCTATCTGCCCTTCCTCGCCACCGTCGGCGCGGTGTCTCCGTATGTGGGACTGTTCGGCACGGTGTGGGGCATCATGAACGCCTTCATCGGCCTGTCCAACGTGGCCCAGGCCACCCTGGCGCAGGTGGCGCCCGGCATCGCCGAGGCCCTCGTCGCCACGGCCATCGGCCTGTTCGCCGCCATCCCGGCGGTCGTGGCCTATAACCGTTTCACGCATGACATCGACCGTCTGGCCAACCGCTACGATGCCTTCATGGAGGAGTTTTCCAACATCCTGCAGCAGGAGGTGGCACGCGCATGATCAGCCGCCGGCCGCGCAAGGCCATGAACCAGATCAACGTGGTGCCCTATATCGACGTGATGCTGGTGCTGCTGGTGATCTTCATGGTCACGGCCCCGTTCATCAACCCGGCCATGGTGGACCTGCCCAGCGTAAGCAAGAGCGCCACGGCGCCTGCCGCGCCCCTGGAAGTGGTGGTACGTGAAGACGGAGGCCTGCTGTTGCGGGACCGGGGCAGCGGCGAGGAGGGCGAGACGGTGCAAGAGGACCGGCTGGCCAGCGCCATCCAGGCCAGGCAGCAGGCGCACCCGGGGCAGCCCGTCGTGATCTCCGCCGACCGGAATGTGCGCTACGAGGCGGTCATGCGCGTCATGGACACGCTGCAATCCCAGGGGGTGTCCAGGGTCGGCCTGCTGGTGCAACCCGCGCAACCGTGATCACGGCGCCGCGTCTCCAGCACCTGTCCTCCGGTGGCCTGGCCGTGGCGATCCACGGCCTGTTCCTGGCGGCCCTGGTATGGAGCATGTCCTGGAAGAATCCGCCCGCGCAGCCCGTGGAGGCGGAACTGTGGTCGGCCCTGCCGCTGCCCAGCCGCGAACCCGTGGTGCCTGAGCCCCCGCCCCTGGTGCCGCCCGCACCCGAGGTGCCCACCGCCCTGGAAGTGGCGGACATCGCCCTGCGGGAGGCACGCAAGGATGCGCCGGAGCAGAAACGTCAGGCCGAGGCGGAGCTGCGGCAGCAGGAAGAGCAGCGCGCGCGGGAAAAGCAGCGCGCGCAGGAAGAGACGCGTCGGCAGGAAGAGGCACGCCAGGCGGAGGAGCTGGCGCGCCGGGAGCGGGAGGAGCAGGCCGAGCGCGCGCGTATCGAGCAGCTCCGGCAGGAGCTGCGGCGCAGGCAGCTGGAGCAGGAAATGGCGCGCCAGGCCCAGGTGGATCTGGAAAACGAGGCGATCCAGCTGCGTGCGCGACGGGAACAGGCCCTGCGCAGGGATCAGCAGGTGGAGGACTTCAGACGCCGTATCCAGGCCAAGATCCTGTCCTACGTGAACCTGCCCCAGAACCTGGGCGGCAATCCTGAGGCGGTGTTCCAGGTGACCCTGCTCGGCAATGGTGAGGTGCGCGAGGCAAGGCTGCTGCAATCCAGCGGCCAGCCGGCCTACGACCTGGAAGTGGAGCGCGCCATCCTGCGCGCCTCCCCGCTGCCCCTGCCCAATGACAAGGCGGCCGCGGCGGCGTTCCGCAGTGGCCTGATCCTGAAGTTCAGGCCGCAGTGATGTCGGCTGGGTGGCCCGTCCGGGGTTGGAAAGGTAAGATTACCCGGATGAACCTGCTCGTCCGTTTTCTCCTCTCCCTGGTACTGACCTTGACGGCCTTGCCGTCAAGGTCCCAGATGACCATCGAAATCATCGGTGGCGCCAGCAACAAGGTGCCGATCGCCATCCTGCCCTTCCGCATGCAGCTGGAAGGCGGGCCCAATCCGGGCGATGTCATCACCACCGACCTGGAACGCAGCGGCTATTTCCGCCTGCTGGATTCCAAGGGCGGGGTTTCGCCGGCCGACACCGATGCCCTGGCTCTGTCCGAGTGGAAGAGTCGCGGCGCCGATGCCGTGGTCATGGGGCATGTGATTCCCGCGCGGGAGGGGCGCGTGGAGGTACGCTTCTGGCTTTACGATGCGGTGCGCATGGCGCAGCTTGCGGCCCTGTCCTATACCACCACTCCCGCTGGCCTGCGTTCCGTGGCCCACAGGATATCGGACCTGGTGCATGAGAAACTGCTGGGCGAGCCCGGTGCCTACTCCGGCCGCATCGCCTACATCCTCAAGCGTGGCAGCCGCTACGAGCTGCAGGTGGCCGATGCCGACAGCCAGAACCCCATCACCGTGGTGGCCTCGCCCGAGCCCATCATCTCGCCGGCCTGGTCGCCGGACGGGCAGAAGCTGGCGTATGTCTCCTTCGAGAATCGAAAGCCCGTGGTGTATGTGCAGAATCTGGCGGACGGGCAACGCAAGGCCGTGGCGAATTTCCGCGGCTCCAATTCCGCTCCGGCCTGGTCGCCGGATGGCCGTGGCCTGGCCGTCGTCCTGTCCAAGGACGATACCTCGCAGATCTACCTGCTGGATCTGCAGACCGGGGAGGCCAGGCGCTTTACCCGTGGGGGGGCCCTGGATACCGAACCGCTCTTCAGTCCGGACGGACGCTGGCTGTACTTCACCTCGGACCGGGGTGGCTCACCCCAGATCTACCGTGCCGACATCGCCAGTGGGGATGTCAGCCGCATCACCTTCGAGGGTGGGTACAATGTCTCGCCTGCCCTGTCTCCCGATGGCAAGACTCTGGCCTTCGTGCATCGCCGGGACGGACGCTTCCGCATCGCGGTCATGGACCTGGCCAGCCGCCAGATGCAGGTGCTGACGGATACGACCTTCGACGAATCCCCCAGCTTCGCCGCCAACGGACGCTTGCTGCTGTATGCGACCCTGGTCAACGGGCGGGGCGTGCTGGCCACCGTGAGCGTGGATGGTCGGGTGCGGCAGCGTCTGTCCCAGAGCGGCGATTTGCGGGAGCCGGCCTGGGCGCGATAGGAGTGGCAGCGAGGGTCAAGGAAACAGTCATCGATAAAGGAGCGTTCATGAAACAAGCGATACCAGCCCTGATTCTGCTTGCCCTGCTGGCCGGCTGTGCGGAGCAGCCTCCCAAGGACGCCGTCATCGAGGACCGTGCCATACGCTCCAGCCCCCCGGCCGTGACCGGCTATCCGGTGGATGCGCGCCCCGCAACCGGCAGACCGATGGATACCCCGGCCATGGCGGCCGCACGCACGGATGGCACCACCGCCCCCGCGGCGGACGCGGCCAGGCCGCAGGCCGGTGCGCAACTGATCGAGACCCGTCCCCTGGCCGGGGCGGATGCACAGGTGAAACCCCTGGACGGCACACCGCTGGACGGCGAGCGCAAGGATGAGGCCAGCACGGCCGACGTGCAGAACGTCATCGCCCTGAAGCTAAAGGACCCCAACAGCCCCCTGTCCAAGCGCATCATCCATTTCGACTTCGACAGCTCGGTCATCCGCGACGAGTTCCGTGGTCTGTTGGAGGCCCACGCGGAGTTCCTGAAGAGCAATCCCGATAGCAAGGTCATCCTGCAGGGGCATACCGACGAGCGTGGCAGCCGGGAATACAACCTGGCCCTGGGCCAGCGCCGCGCGGAGAGCGTCTATTCGGCCCTGTCCCTGCTGGGAGTGGGCGATGCCCAGATGGAAGCGGTCTCTCTGGGCGAGGAAAAGCCCCTAGTCGAGGGGCATGACGAAAGCGCCTGGCAGCAGAACCGCCGCGCCGAAATTCTCTATCAAGGCGAATGAAGGCGAATCGTGCCCCATTCCTCCTCCTGGCCCTGGCGGCCCAGGCTTGCTGGGCCGCGCCCGGCGATGAGCAGGTGCAGCGCCTGAGTGACTTGCTGAAGGCCCAGGAGCAGCGCCTGGGCCGGCTGGAGAGCCAGTTGCAGAATCAGGGTCTGTTGAATCTGCTCAACCAGGTCGAGGCCCTCAAGGCCGAGGTGGCGCGTCTGCGTGGTGCCCAGGATGAACTGGCGTATCGGCAGGAGGTCGCGGACAAACGGGTCAAGGACCTGTTCGTGGACGTGGACGAGCGTCTGAAGGAACTGGAAAGCCGGCCGGCCGTGGTGGCGCAGCCTGTGGGCGCCATGCGCCTGCAGCCCGCGCAGACCCTGACCGCGCCGCCGGTCGCGGCAAGCACGCCGGCCGCGTCGGGTGTGCCGCCGCAGGCGGATGCCGAAGGAGAGGCCAGGGCCTATGAATCGGCCTACCAGATGGTCAAGGCCGGACGCTACAAGGAGGCGGTGCTGGCCCTGCAGGCCTTCGTCAAGGCGTATCCCAAGAGCGGCCTGGTGCCCAACGCCCATTACTGGACGGGTTTTTCCTATGTGGGCATGTCGGATTTCGAGAGCGCGGAGCTCAGCTATCAGCACCTGATCGATGAATATCCCAACAGTGCCAAGGCGGCGGACGCCATGCTTTCTCTGGCCCGGGCCCAGGTGCAGATGAACAAGCGGGCCGAGGCCATGGGCACGCTGGAAAGGCTGGCCGAGAAATTCCCCTACAGCCGGGCCGCGGACAGCGGCAAGAAGCTGCTTTCCACCCTCAGGTAGTCTTGCCGCCCTGCCTCAGTCCCGCCCGCCTGCGGGTATCGGAGATCTTCTTTTCCCTGCAGGGAGAAGCCTGTCGGGTGGGCCTGCCGACGGTTTTTGTCCGCCTGACCGGCTGTCCCCTGCGCTGCCATTATTGCGACACTCCCTATGCCTTCCAGGGAGGAGAATGGATGGAACTGGAGGGCATCGTCTCGCGCGTACGTTCCTTTGCCACCCGGCATGTCACCGTCACGGGTGGGGAACCGCTGGCCCAGCAGGCCTGTGGGGTACTGCTCGGCCGCCTATGTGACCTGGGGATGGACGTGTCGCTGGAGACCAGCGGTGCCCTACCGATCACTGGCCTGGACCCGCGGGTGGCGCGCATCGTCGACATCAAGACCCCAGGCTCCGGGGCCATGGCGCACAATCACTGGCCCAACCTGGAGGCGCTGTCACCCCGGGACGAGATCAAGTTCGTGTTGACCGGGGAGGCGGACTATCAATGGGCCAGGGCGGTAGTGGCAGAACACGACCTGACGGCGCGCTGTCCTGTATTGTTCTCTCCGGCCTGGGGCAGCCTGGACGCGACCTCGCTGGCGGAATGGGTGATCCGCGACGGGCTGCCCGTGCGTGTGCAGGTGCAACTGCACAAGATCCTCTGGGGCGAGGCCCGCGGACGGTGAGCAAGGCGGTCGTGCTGCTCTCCGGTGGCCTGGATTCCGCCACCACCCTGGCGGTGGCGCGCGCGGCCGGCTACGACTGTCATGCCCTGAGCCTGGATTATGGTCAGCGCCACCGCGCCGAACTGGATGCGGCACGTCGGGTCGCCCGGTATCTGCGGGTGGCGGAACACAGGCAGATGCGTCTGGACATGGGTCCCATGACGGGCAGCGCCCTGACGGATACCCGCGTGGCCGTCCCGGAAGAAGCAGATGCCCCGGGCATCCCCGTGACCTATGTGCCGGCGCGCAACACCATCATGCTGGCCCTGGCCTTGGGCTGGGCCGAAGCCCTGGATGCCGATGCCGTCTATATCGGCGTCAATGCCGTGGATTTTTCCGGCTATCCGGACTGCCGCCCCGCCTTCGCGCTGGCCTTCCAGGCCCTGGCGAACGTGGCCACCAAACGGGCGGTGGAGGGGCGTCCCATCGTGCTGGAAACCCCCCTCATGCACCTGAGCAAGGCGGAGATCATCCGCTGGGGCATGCAACTGGGCGTGGACTATGGCCTGACGGTATCGTGCTATCAGGCGGACGCCGGGGGACGCGCCTGTGGCCGCTGCGAGGCCTGCAGACTGCGGCGCCAGGGCTTCACCAGCCTAGGCGTGGCGGACCCCACACGCTATTTCCCTTGACCCGTGCATAGGCATCGTCACGATAATGGCGTCAACACCGTCCTCTGCCAGCAGGTTCTGACAGGAATGCCTTGATGGAGCACATGCAGAATCCGGAATCCCTGGTGGCTTGGCTGGGCTTTTTCCTGGCGTTGATTTTTGGCTACGTGGCCAACAAGACCAGCTTCTGCACCATGGGGGCCGTGTCCGATGTGGTGAACATGGGGGAGTGGGGGCGCATGCGCGCCTGGCTGCTGGCCATCGCCGTGGCCATGCTGGGCACCAATGCGCTGGCCTACATGGACTATCTGGACATGACCCAGACCTTCTATACCCGTGGCACGGTCTACTGGCTGGGGGCACTGGTCGGAGGACTGCTGTTCGGCGTGGGCATGACCCTGGCTGGCGGTTGCGGCCAGCGCACCCTGGTGCGCCTGGGAGGCGGCAATCTCAAGTCGGTGGTGGTGTTCATGTTCCTGGGCTATACGGCCCTGGTCACCATGAACGGCATCCTGCGCATCCCCCTGGACAGCGTGCTGCGCGCGGAAATCTTTACCCTGCATCTGGATGGCATGCAGACCCTGCCCTCCGTGCTGGGTATGCGCGACACGGTTTCATTGCTGGGGGTGGCCGTGGTCCTGTCATTGCTGCTGTTTGCCTTCATCTTCGGCAGCAAGGAGTTTCGCGGCAGCCGTGACAACATGCTGGCCGGCCTGGTAGTGGGCCTGGTGGTGGTGGCGGGCTGGTATGTCACCGGTCATCTGGGCTATTCGGAGAATGAATTCATGGAGAAGACCTATGTCGGCACGGACTCCAGGCTGGCCGAATCCATGACCTTCGTCGGTCCCCTGGCCTACACCATGGATCTGTGGGCATACTGGCGAGACAAGCGCGTCACATTCGGCGTGGCGAGCGTGTTCGGCGTGATCATGGGTTCCTTCATCTATTCCGTGTTCAACCGCAGTTTTCGCTGGGAATATTTCAATTCACCCCAGGACATGTTTCGCCATATCGTGGGCGCGGTGCTGATGGGTTTTGGCGGCATCACGGCCATGGGGTGTACCATAGGTCAGGCCATCACCGGGGTTTCCACCTTGGCCGTCAGTTCGTTCATCGCATTTTTCGGCATCGTGGCCGGCGCGGCCATCACCATGAAAATCCAGTACCATTTGATCATGCGCGGGGTCTGATCGAAATGATTTATTCAATCCGGGGAATCCACGGCCGATAAAGTGATCACAACAAGGCGTGAGCTCCGTTTTTTGAGAGGATCGTGATGCGGAAAATTCTGGGGGCATTGCTGTTGGGTCTGGCGACGGCCGTGCTGTCGGTGCCCGCCGCCGCGCAAGGCACCAAGGCAATCAATTTCCAGTTCACCGATATCAACGGCAAGAGCCTGAGGCTGTCCGATTTCAGGGGCAAGTGGGTGCTGGTGAACTTCTGGGCGCCCTGGTGTCCTCTGTGCTGGGTGGAGGTGCCCACCCTGAACGAACTCAACAAGCGCAAGGACTTCGTCGTCATTGGCGTGGGGCTGGACTATGGTCCCGATGAGAACGTGGTGCGCCAGACCGCCAGCCGCCACAACCTGGAATTCGCCCATATCATCGCGGGCGGGGCACGGCGAAATCAGGACAGTCCCTTCCGCCAGGTAGGCCCGGTGGATTTCTATCCCACTTCCTATCTTTATGACCCCAACGGTGAAATCGTCATGTTCATCCCCGGACAGGTAAGGATGAGCAAGGTGCTGGCATTCATGGATTCGTACAAGGGCAAGAAGACGCAGGTCGTGGAAGGCAAGCAGTCGGCCACCACGCCCGAGCCCCCTCCCGTGCAGGAGGTCACCTATACCAAGACCGAGGCACCGGAAGAGGCACTTGTCCCCAGTCCGGGCAAGCCGTCCACCCGTGGCACCAGCACCAGTCGTCAGCCCGCGCGCAGGAGCAGGACCACCACCTATTGAGCGCATGTCCTGTTGACCGTGGGTGGGGTTGTTGAAATAATCGCGGCCTTTCGGGTGGTTAGCTCAGCCGGTAGAGCAGCGGACTTTTAATCCGTTGGTCGTGGGTTCGAATCCCCCACCACCCACCAGATACAGGGGTTTGGCGTCCGTCAAACCCTCTTTCGTGGGCCGCGCCCGCCAGGGCGACTGGCTTGACCGGTCAGATGGCAATCGCTACTGTCACTAGCTTTTCAGGGTGTTGGAAATCCTTGCCATGGCCGACACGGAGTTGACCGGAGCGGAGATCGTCGTCCGCTGTTTGCAGGACGAGGGTGTGAAGCACATCTTTGGCTACCCCGGCGGGGCAGTGCTGAACATCTACGACGAGATTTACAAACAGGATGCCTTCCAGCACATCCTGGTGCGCCATGAGCAGGCGGCGGTGCATGCGGCCGATGCCTATGCGCGTTCCACCGGACAGGTGGGCGTGGCCATCGTCACCTCGGGACCGGGCGCCACCAACGCGGTAACCGGCATCGCCACGGCCTACATGGACTCGATCCCCCTGGTGGTCCTGACGGGGCAGGTGCCCACCGCCGCCATCGGCCTGGATGCCTTCCAGGAAGTGGATACCGTGGGCATCACCCGCCCCTGCGTGAAGCACAATTTCCTGGTGAAGGATGTGCAGCAGTTGGCGGAGACCATCAAGAAGGCCTTCTACATCGCTTCCACGGGGCGACCGGGCCCGGTGGTGGTGGACATCCCCAAGGACGTGACCCAGCACCTGTGTGCCTATCACTACCCCAGGCGCATCAGCCTGCGTTCCTACAACCCCACCTACAAGGGGCATACCGGCCAGATCAGGAAGGCCGTGCAGATGCTGCTGGAGGCCAAGCGCCCCGTGATCTACATGGGAGGTGGCGTGATCCTGGGCAACGCCTCCAGGCAGCTGACGCAGCTGGGCCAGACCCTGGCCTACCCCACCGCCAGCACGCTCATGGGACTGGGGGGATACCCGGCCTCCGATCCTCTGTTTCTGGGCATGCTGGGCATGCACGGCACCTACGAGGCCAACATGGCCATGCAGCATTGCGACGTGCTGCTAGCGGTGGGGGCCCGCTTCGATGACCGGGTCATCGGCAATCCGAAGCACTTCGCCAGTGAGCACCACCGCATCATCCATATCGACGTGGACCCTTCGTCCATCTCCAAGCGGGTGAAGGTGGATGTGCCCATCGTCGGGGATGTGGCGCATGTGCTGGATGAGATGCTCAAGTTGCTGGCGGCGGGGAAGGCCAGTCCGGATGAACAGGCCCTACAGGCCTGGTGGGCGCAGATCGAGCTGTGGCGCTCCCAGGACTGTCTGAAGTATGAAGCTGGCGACAAGCCCATCAAGCCTCAGTACGTGGTGGAAAAACTATACGAGGTGACCCAGGGCCAGGCCTTTGTCACCGCCGACGTGGGCCAGCACCAGATGTGGGCGGCCCAGTACTACAAGTTCGACCAACCCCGACGCTGGATCAATTCCGGTGGTCTGGGCACCATGGGCTTCGGCCTGCCCGCGGCCATGGGTGTGCAGTTCGCCCACCCGCAGGCCATGGTGGTCTGCATCACCGGTGAGGGCAGCATCCAGATGAACATCCAGGAGCTGTCCACCTGCAAGGAGCACAACCTGCCCATCAAGGTTATCCTGCTCAACAACGGTTATCTGGGCATGGTGCGGCAGTGGCAGGAGTTCTTCTATGAAGAGCGCTATGCCGAATCCTACGTGGGCTCGCTGCCGGACTTCGTGAAGCTGACCGAGGCCTATGGCCATGTGGGCATGCTGGTGGAACGCACGGCGGACGTGGAGCCGGCCCTGCGGGATGCCTTCGGCAAGTACAAGGACCGTCTGGTGTTCATCAACTTCCTCGTCGATCCACGCGAGAATGTGTATCCCATGATCCCGGCCGGCAAGGGTCTGTCGGAAATGATACTGGTGTAATGGCATGCGGCACATCATCTCCCTTCTCATGGAAAACGAGTCCGGCGCCCTGTCGCGTGTGGCAGGGCTGTTCTCGGCCAGGGGCTACAACATCGAGTCACTCACCGTGGCCCCCACGGAGGATCCCACCCTGTCGCGCATGACCCTCGTCACCCGCGGTTCCGACGAGGTCATCGAGCAGATCACCAAACAGCTCAACAAGCTGGTGGACAGCGTCAAGATCCAGGACATCACCGACGGCAGCCACATCGAGCGGGAGCTCATGCTGGTGAAGGTGCGCGCCCATACCAACGACCTGCGGGAAGAGATGATGCGCCTGGGCGACATCTTCCGCGGCCGCATCATCGATGTGTCGGACAAGACCTACACCATGGAACTCACCGGTACGGGCTCCAAGCTGGACGCCTTCCTGGAGGCGCTTGACGCTGGCCTGATCCTGGAAACCGTCCGTACCGGCGCCTGTGGCATCGGCCGGGGCGAACGCATCTTGAAAGTTTGATCGTCAGAAAGGACCCCCATGAAGGTTTATTACGAAAAGGACTGTGACCTCTCCCTGATCAGGAAAAGAAAGGTCGCCATCGTCGGTTATGGCTCCCAGGGCCATGCGCATGCCAACAACCTGCGGGATTCCGGCGTCAAGGTCACCGTGGGCCTGCGCAAGGATGGGGCTTCCTGGAGCAAGGCCAAGAAGGCCGGTCTGGCGGTGAAGGAAGTTGCGGCGGCGGTCAAGGATGCCGACGTGGTGATGATCCTCGTGCCGGACGAGCAGCAGCCCGACGTCTACCGCAACGAGATCGAGCCCAACATCAAGAAGGGCGCGGCCTTGGCCTTCGCGCACGGTTTCAACGTGCACTACAGCCAGATCGTGCCGCGCGCCGACCTGGACGTGATCATGATCGCCCCCAAGGGCCCAGGTCACACCGTGCGCTCCACCTACACCCAGGGCGGCGGCGTGCCTTCCCTGATCGCCGTGCACCAGGACAAGTCCGGCAAGGCCAAGGACATCGCCCTGGCCTATGCCGCCGCCAATGGCGGCGCCCGTGCCGGCGTTATCGAGACCAACTTCCGGGAAGAGACAGAGACCGATTTGTTCGGCGAGCAGGCCGTGCTGTGCGGCGGCGCCGTGGAGCTGGTGAAGATGGGCTTCGAGACGCTCACCGAGGCGGGCTATGCCCCCGAGATGGCCTACTTCGAGTGCCTGCACGAGCTCAAGCTCATCGTCGACCTGATGTATGAGGGTGGCATCGCCAACATGAACTATTCCATCTCCAACAACGCGGAGTACGGCGAGTACGTCACCGGGCCCGAGGTCATCAACGCGCAGTCCCGTGCTGCCATGCGTCAGGCCCTGAAGGCCATCCAGAATGGCGAATATGCCAAGCGCTTCATTCTGGAAGGCCGCACCAACTATCCGGAGATGAGCGCGCGCCGCCGCCTCAACGCCGAGCACCCCATCGAGGTGGTGGGCGAGAGGCTGCGCGACATGATGCCCTGGATCAAGGCCAACAAGCTGGTGGACAGGTCCCGCAACTGAATCGACAGCCGTAGGCCCTCAGCTCCTGTGAACCGGCGTGGCTTCCTCTGCACAAGTCCCCTGGCCCCATCCCCCTATCGCCCGTGAAGGCTGGCCGTTCCTGGCCGCGGCCGTGGCGGTGGCCACCCTGGTGAGCCTGTCGGCAGGGGGCTGGTGGTCCCTGCCTTTCTGGCTCATCAGCCTGTTCGTGCTGCAGTTCTTCCGTGATCCGGCCCGACATGCACCCATGGGAGAAGGCCTGGTGCTCTCGCCGGCGGACGGCCGCATCGTCGCCGTGGAAGAGACCGATGATCCCTGGCTGAAGCGACGTGCCCTGAAGATCAGCGTCTTCATGAATGTGTTCAACGTGCATTCCAACCGCGCGCCGGTGGATGGCGAGGTGAAAGGCCAGTGGTACCACCCGGGCAAGTTCGTCAACGCCGAGCTGGCCAAGGCCTCCATGGAAAACGAGCGCAACGCCCTGTGGTTCCGGACCCCGGCGGGTCGGGACGTGACCTGCGTGCAGGTGGCGGGCCTCATCGCCCGGCGCATCCTGTGCTATGCCCGCGTCGGCGGGTGCTTCCAGCGGGGGCAGCGCTACGGTTTCATCCGCTTCGGCTCGCGTGTGGATGTCTATCTGCCCACCGATGCCCGGCCCCGGGTCAGCCTGGGAGACAAGGTCCGCGCTTGTAGCGACGTGCTGGCCCAGCTCTGATCCATGGCGGATTCCCCGGAGATCCAACCGATCGAGCCGGAAGGCCCGGAAGAGGGCAGCAAACCCCGGCGGCGCGGCATCTTTCTGCTGCCCAATCTGTTCACCACCGGCGCGCTGTTCGCGGGCTTCTTCGCCATCGTCCAGGCCATGAACGGCCATTTTTCCGCCGCGGCAATCGCCATCTTCGTGGCCATGGTGCTGGATGGACTGGATGGCCGGGTGGCCAGGCTCACCCATACCCAGAGTGCGTTCGGCGCCGAGTACGATTCCCTCGCGGACATGGTGTCCTTTGGTGTGGCGCCCGCCCTGGTGATGTACAGCTTTGCCCTGCAGGACATGGGCAAGCTGGGCTGGATCGCGGCCTTCGTCTACTGCGCGGCGGCGGCCCTGCGCCTGGCCCGCTTCAACACCATGCTGGCGGTGCAGGACAAGCGCTGGTTCATGGGTCTGCCCAGTCCCTCGGCGGCGGCCCTGGTGGCCAGCTTCGTCTGGGTCATGGTGGACAACTACATCACGGGCCTGGAAGTGCGCTGGCTGGCCTGGGGGCTGACCCTGTTCGCCGGCCTGTCCATGATCACCAATTTCCGCTTCTACAGTGGCAAGGACATCAATCTGAAAAAGAGCGTGCCCTTCGTGGTAATCGTGTTGGTGGCCCTGGCATTCAGCCTGGTATCCATCGATCCACCGGTGATCCTGTTTCTGCTGTTTTTGCTCTACGGTCTGTCCGGCTATGTCTTCTGGCTGAAACACCGGCTGCACAAAAAGCCCCTGGATAACCCCGTGGACCCCATGCCACCCGAGGAATAGCCTTGCGCGTAGGTCGGATCGCAAGCATATGGAGCCTGTCATGCAAGACGCACTGATCATCTTCGATACCACGCTGCGGGACGGGGAGCAGAGCCCCGGCGCGGCCATGACCAAGGACGAGAAGATGCGCATTGCGCGGCAGCTGGAGCGCCTGGGCGTGGACGTGATCGAGGCGGGATTCGCGGCCGCCAGCCCCGGGGATGCCGAAGCCATCCATGCCATTGCCGGGGTGGTCAAGCATTCCACCGTCTGCTCCCTGGCCCGGGCCAACGAGCGCGACGTGCGCGCCGCCGGAGAGGCCATCCGACCTGCTGCCTCGGGACGTATCCACACCTTCATCGCCACCAGCCCGATCCACATGGAAAAGAAGCTGCGCATGCAGCCCGATCAGGTCGTGGAGGCGGCGGTGCAGGCAGTGCGGCTGGCCCTGGAGTACACGGATGACGTGGAGTTCTCCGCCGAGGATGCGGTGCGCTCTGAAATGGACTTTCTCTGCCGTATCTTCCAGGCGGTCATCGATGCCGGTGCCAGGACCATCAACGTGCCGGACACCGTGGGTTACAGCCTGCCCAGTCTGTGGGGCGAGCGCATGCGCCGGCTCATCGAGCGGGTGCCCGGCTCGGACAAGGTGGTGTGGTCCACCCATTGCCACAATGACCTGGGCATGGCCGTGGCCAACTCCCTGGCGGCGGTCATGCAAGGCGCACGCCAGGTGGAGTGCACTATCAACGGCCTGGGCGAGCGCGCCGGCAATGCCTCCCTGGAAGAGGTGGTCATGGCCGTGAAGACCCGGCGCGACGTATTCACCTGTGACTCCCGCATCGACACCACCCAGATCGTGCCCACCTCGCGTCTTGTGTCCCAGATCACCGGCTACCCCGTGCAGCCCAACAAGGCCATCGTGGGTGCCAACGCCTTCGCGCATGAATCCGGCATCCATCAGGACGGCGTGCTCAAGCACCGGGAGACCTACGAGATCATGCGCGCCGAAGACGTGGGCTGGAGCACCAACAAGCTCACCCTGGGCAAGCTCTCGGGCCGCAATGCCTTCCGCACCCGCCTGTCCGAACTGGGCATCGTCCTGGAGAGCGAGGAGGCTCTCAATGCCGCCTTCGCCCGTTTCAAGGAGCTGGCGGACAAGAAGCGGGAGATCTTCGACGAGGACCTGCAGGCCCTGGTGGCGGCGGATGCCAGTGTGGATGCCAGCGACCGCTTCCGCCTGGTGTCCCTCAAGGTCTGTTCCGAGACGGGCGAGATCCCACACGCCCATGTCACCCTGTCGGACGGCGGCAGCGAGATACAGGCCGACGAACTGGGCAGCGGCCCCGTGGATGCCGCCTTCCGGGCCATCGAGAAAATGGTGGAAAGCGGTGCCGGACTGCTGCTCTATTCCGTGAACAACATCACCACCGGCACCGATGCCCAGGGCGAGGTCACCGTGCGCCTTGCACGCAACGGGCGCATCGTCAATGGCCAGGGGGCGGATACGGACATCGTCATGGCTTCGGCCCAGGCCTATCTGAACGCCCTCAACAAGCTGTATGGCCTGGAGGAGCGGGCCCATCCCCAGGTCTGAGTCCCGCGCGGACCACAATAGAGGCGGCCCGTGGGCCGTCTCTTTCCCATTCGGCAGGCTCAGTGGTCGCCATGGATGCAGGGCACCCGGCCATTTCGGGCATTGACGTCGTCCGGTACCCGGCCCAGCCACATCTGCCACATGGAGATGATCCACATCGCGGCGAAAGAGATGCCCATGATGGCGCCGCTACCGATGACCGCCCAGGCGAAGCCGGCCCAGACCTTGGTCAGGTACCAGGAGGCCACGTCGGTGATGAGCACGATGAAGGGCGCGGCGATGAGCAGGCATTTGAGCCACAGCGTCCGCATGTAGGCATGCGTGAAGATGTAGCCGACGATGAAGAAGATGAAGGTGATGGAGAACAGGTGGATGTGGGATACGCGCACCAGGGTGGCGATGTTCATGCCTTCGTCCTTGCCGGTCATCTTGGACACGCCCGCGTAGTCCCGCAGGTCCGGCAGGTGGGGGTTGGCTTCCGGGGTATGGCACATGACGCAGTGTTCTTCCATGATGGGGCGGATCTTGGCGTCATAGTCTTCCTGCGGAGCGCCCGCATGCAGCCAGTTGAAGATCACCTCCCGCTTCTCTGCCGGCAGCATGTCCTGCATGGGGCCGCGCAGGGCGGTTTCCAGCTTGGTGCCTTCAGGGTTGCCACCGTAGGCGATCATCAGGTCCTTGCCCGAGAGCATGGGGTCGCCATCCTTGCCGGCGTGGGATTCCCATACCTGGATCATGGCCATGAGGTAGCCCATGCCGAACACGATCAGCACCCATGTGAACAGCACGCGCATGGACATGGGCAGGTACTTGAAGTGCACGACGTTCGTATTACTCATGGTTTGGGCTCCTGTGGATGTCTATAAGTTGATGCTAATTTACTGATACGCATCCTAACCGGATAGGCATGTCCTACATTGATATCGGTCAAACGGCCCGGGGCTCAAGGATTTGTAGCGTTGCGCGCATACCACGCGGCCGTCCCGAAGAACAGCAAGGACAGCAGGATCTCGGCCAGACCCAGCCAGGCACCGGGTGGGGGATCCGTCCAGGCGCGCACGCAGCCTTCGGCGAAATACAGCCAGATGAGCAGGCTCGCCCAACGGTAGGTATGGCGCCTGCCCCGCAGGATGCCAAACAGGGGGGCCAGGAGGGGGAGCACCTTGAGTACCAGCCAGGAACCTCCGGGCCGCAAGGGCGCGAGCCACAGTTCCCAGGTCAGGCCCAGCAGGATCAGGGTGATGAGGCTGGCTGCGGCCAGGTTACGCGACAGGTCCGCCTGTCCGTCGGGAGGAAGCGCCCCCGTCCCGTTCGCGTGGCGCGCCGACTTCATGCCAGCTTCAGGGCCAGCTCGGCGATGCGCCGCCCCTGGGCAAAGGCCAGGCGGCGCTCCTCCTCATGGATGGGGTGCTTGCCTTCGAGACCGGCCCAATGGCTGGCGCCGTAGGGGGTGCCCCCCGCCCGGGTCTGGTTCAGTTCCGGCTGTGTGTAGGGCAGGCCCATGATGAGCATGCCCTGGTGCAGCAGGGGCAGCATCATGGAAAGCAGGGTGGTCTCCTGTCCGCCATGCAGGCTGGCGGTGGAGGTGAAGACGCAGGCGGGCTTGCCCACCAGGGCGCCTTCCAGCCACAGGTCCAAGGTGCCGTCCCAGAAATACTTCATGGCCGCGGCCATGTTGCCGAAGCGGGTGGGGGAGCCCAGGGCCAGGCCGGCGCACTGGCGCAGATCGTCCAGGCTGGCGTAAGGGGCGCCGGCATCCGGCACCAGTCTGGCGGGGGCGTCCCGTTCGCTCATCACCTTGGGTACGGTACGCACGCGGGCCTGGCAACCGGGCACCGACTCCACGCCGTGGGCCAGGTGCCGGGCCAGCTGCTTCACGGCGCCGTGCAGGCTGTAGTAGAGGACCAGGATTTCAGTCATGGAAGTACTCCTTGCTGTCGGCATCATAGCAGCGGCTCGCCCATCTCCATGCCAGGGCCTGCGTGGCAACACTCCGGCGTTTGCCGGACAATATGTTTATTTTGCCGTCGTGCTACGCCATGAATCTGCATGAATATCAGGCCAAGGCCGTCCTCCGGGACTATGGCCTGCCCGTTCCCCGGGGCGTCGTCGTGCATACGATCCAGGAACTGGATGCCGCAGTCACTGGCCTGGGGGGGCAGCCCCTGGTGGCCAAGGCCCAGATCCACGCCGGGGGGCGTGGCAAGGCCGGTGGCGTGAAGGTCTGCCATTCCCGCGAAGAACTGCTGGCGTTCGCCCAAGGTCTGCTGGGCAGCCACCTGGTGACCTATCAGAACGCCCCGGACGGTCAGCCGGTGAACAGCCTGCTCGTCGAGGAGGCCCTGCCCATCGCCAGGGAGCTGTACCTGTCCATCACCGTGGATCGGGCCGCGGCGCGCGTCGGCCTGGTGGCCTCCGCCGCTGGCGGCGTGGACATCGAGGAGGTGGCGCGCGTCTCCCCCGAAAGAATCCTCAGGGAATGGGCCAATCCCGCCGCCGGCCTCATGGACTACCAGGGACGCAATCTGGCCTTCGGCCTGGGGTTGGCCGGCGAGCAGATCGGCGCCTTCGTCCAGCTGGTGAAGACCCTGTACCGGGTGTTCCTGGACAAGGACCTGTCCCTGCTGGAGATCAATCCCCTGGTGGTCACCGAGACGGGCGCCATCCTGCCCCTGGATTGCAAGATGAGCGTGGACGACAATGCCCTTTACCGCCAGAAGCCTTTGACGGAGCAGGCGGACATGAGCCAGATCGACGCCAAGGAGGCGCAGGCCCACGTCCACGACGTCAACTACATCGCCCTCACCGGCAACATCGGCTGCATGGTGAACGGGGCCGGTCTGGCCATGGCCACCATGGACCTGATCCAGCGCTCGGGTGGCCAGCCCGCCAATTTCCTGGATGTGGGTGGCGGGGCCACGGCCCAGTCCGTGGCCCGGGCCTTCCAGATCATCCTGGCGGACCCCAACGTGAAGTCCGTGCTCATCAACATCTTCGGCGGTATCGTGCGCTGCGACCTCATCGCCGAGGGCATCATCCAGGCGGTGCGGGACGTGGGCGTGCGGGTGCCCGTGGTGGTGCGCCTGGAAGGCACCAATGCGGACAAGGGACGGGCGTTGCTGGCCTCCTCCGGTCTTGCCATCCTGGCCGCCAACGATCTGACGGAAGCCGCGAAACTCGCCGTGGAGAAAGCCGCATGAGCATCCTCGTCGACAAGGACACCAAAGTCATCTGCCAGGGCTTCACCGGCAAGCAGGGCACCTTCCATTCCGAGCAGGCCATCGCCTACGGCACGCGCATGGTGGGGGGCGTGACCCCCGGCAAGGGCGGGCAGACCCACCTGGGTCTGCCCGTGTTCAACACCGTGCGGGAGGCGGTGCGGGAGACCGGGGCCGATGCCAGCATGGTCTATGTGCCCGCCGCCTTTGCCGCCGATGGCATCCTGGAGGCGGCGGATGCGGGCATCCGGGTCATCGCCTGCATCACCGAAGGCATCCCGGTGCGCGACATGATCAACGTGAAGGCCGCCCTGGCGGCCAACGATGCCCGTCTCATCGGACCAAACTGCCCGGGCATCATCACTCCGGGGGAATGCAAGATCGGCATCATGCCCGGTTTCATCCATCGGCCGGGCAAGGTGGGTATCGTTTCCCGCTCCGGTACGCTGACCTACGAGGCGGTGTGGCAGACCACCCAGCTGGGTCTGGGTCAGTCCACCTGCGTGGGCATAGGTGGTGACCCCATCAAGGGTCTGGATTTCATCGATTGCCTGGCACTGTTCGAGGCGGATCCCGGTACCTCCGCCATCGTCTTGGTGGGGGAGATCGGCGGCACGGCCGAAGAAGCGGCGGCGGAGTACATCCGTGCCCACGTGCGCAAGCCCGTGGCCGGCTACATCGCCGGCATTACCGCGCCTCCGGGCAAGCGCATGGGCCATGCCGGCGCCATCATCGCCGGGGGCTCTGGCCGCGCCGCGGACAAGATCGCCGCCCTGGAGGCCGCCGATGTGGTGGTGGCCCGCAGTCCGGCGGACCTGGGCCGAGCCTGTGTGCAGGCCATGCGGCGGGCAGACCGAGGCCAGCACATCACCCTGGCATAAGGTCTGGCATATCCGGCCTTGCGCGTGCGCGGGCAAGCGTTCAGTTGAGCAGGCCCTTGAACAGCTCCTTCTTCAGAAGGTCCTTGGCGCTTTCCTTCTTCTCCGGCGCGGGTGCAGGGGCAGATGCCGGCGTGGCCGGTGCCGGGGTGACGGAGGCTGCCGGTGCCGGCGTGATCACAACCGGTACCGGCGGCGCCTCGGCCGGCGCGGGTACGATCACCACCTTGGGCTCGGTGGCCTTCTGCGCATTCCAGGGTCGACCGTCGGCGTCCAGGCGCAGGGCCTCGATGAGCAGGGTGATGTCCACCTCGTTGCCCACGGGTCCATAGGGCAGGCCCGCGCTGATGCCGTAATCCGAACGGTTGATGCGGGTACTGGCCTTGAAGCCGATACGCATGCCCCCCCATGGGTCCTTGCCCAGCCCCAGGATCTGGTAGTCCAGAGTGACGGGTCGAGTACTGCCATGCAGGCTCAGGTTGCCCGTCAGGGTGCCTTTTTCCGAGGTCATGGGCGAGATGCGCGTGGAGACGAACTTCATTTCAGGATGCTTGTGCGCGCCCAGATATTCGTCGGTGAGCAGGTGCACGTCGCGCTGGATATGGGAGGAGTTCAGGCTGTAGACATTGATGGCCGCCTCCACCGAGGATTTGGCCACGTTGTCCGTATCCAGCTGGATGCGACCCTGAACGTCATGGAAGGTGCCGCTGACCCGGGCCACCACATGACGGACCTCCCAGTTGGCGAAGCTGTGATCCGGGTCGATCCTGTAGGTCTGGATTTCCGCGTGTGCAGGCAGACCCATGACGGCGGCAACGAGCAGGCCGAGCAGCGTGGGGCGTGGATGCATGTGTTCTCCTTGCATGAGTCGGAACGGATGGGCTAGCCCTACGCGGGTTATAGCACTAACCTAGTGCACCCACCGTGACTGCAGACGCCGGCCCGTGACCCGCATCACCTTCTACTACAACGCCCCGGACAAGCTGGATGTGGCCCGCAAACTGGCCAGCAAGGCCTTTCAGAGCGGTCGGCGGGCTCTGGTCTATACCCCCGATCCGGCCCAGGCCCAGGCCGTGGACCAGCTCTTCTGGACGGCGCGCCAGCTGTCCTTCCTGCCGCACGTGCGGTGTGATCATCCCCTGGCGACGCAGACGCCGGTGCTCATCGGTGGCGATGCGGAGGCCCTGGAGCGGGCGGATGTGCTCATCAATCTGGCGCCGCAGCCACCGGCCTTCTTCGCGCGCTTCGAGCGTCTGCTGGAGATCGTCACCGCCGACGCCACGGAGCGCGAGCAGGCGCGGTCCCGCTTCCGTTTTTTCAAGGAACGGGGCTACGTCGTGGACACCCATGACCTGGGTGCGGATGAGGCCTGAGTCAGGTACAGGGCGATGCAGGAAACGGACAAGGACCTGTTCGACAAGATTGAGGCCCTGCTCGAAAAACGGGGGCCGGATGCCCTGTTGGACAAGCCCATGGAAGACGAGGACTTTCCCGTGCTGACCGAGGTCATCCAGGCAGCGGGCGTCGGTCCGGTGGCCGCTGTCCCGGCCGCAGTCCGGGAAGTTCCCGTGGCTGTCGTGCAGGAGCGCCGCCAGGCGGAGCGCCGGCTACAGGACCGCCGGGAGATGGAGCGCCGTCTGAGGGATCGGCGCCAGGATCACCTGGCCGCGGACGCCCTGTTGCAGACCCTGACCGCCGGGGACGAGCTGGAGCGTCTGGCCCGGGTACTGGAATTGCGCATGGCGGACCTGTTCATCCGCCAGCAGGTGCGCATGGAGGAGGTCATCCGCAAGGCCGTGCGAGCCGAGCTGGACAAGGGGGCCAAGGAATAGATTCGCCTCCCGCCGCTATAATCCGCGCCTTTCCGCTTTGATCCGATGCCGCCCCGTGGGGGCGGTGCTCCGCCATGGAACCCGCTGCCATACTGTCCAAATCCTTCGACCCGCACGATCTCGAAAATCGCTGGTACCAGGCCTGGGAGAAATCCGGCTGGTTCGCCATGGGACGGCGGGAGGAACGGCCCTTTTACTGCATCCTGCTGCCGCCCCCCAACGTCACGGGCACGCTGCACATGGGGCATGCCTTCCAGCACGGCCTCATGGATGCCCTGATCCGCTATCACCGCATGGACGGCGACAACACCCTGTGGCAGCCGGGTACGGACCATGCCGGAATCGCCACGCAGATCGTGGTGGAGCGGCAGCTGGATGCGCAGGGTGTCGGCCGCCGCGACCTGGGCCGGGAAAGTTTCCTGGAAAAGGTGTGGGAGTGGAAGGAGCACTCCGGCTCCACCATCACCCGTCAGATGCGCCGTCTGGGCACCTCGCCCGACTGGTCCCGCGAGCGCTTCACCCTGGATGAAGGCCTGTCCCGGGCGGTGACCGAGGTGTTCGTGCGCCTCTACAACGAGGGTCTCATCTACCGCGGCAAGCGTCTGGTGAACTGGGACCCGGTGCTGGGCACCGCCGTGTCCGATCTGGAGGTGGTGAACACCGAGGAAGATGGCTTCATCTGGGAGATCGACTATCCCATGGAAGATGGCTCCGGGGCCCTGACCGTGGCCACCACCCGGCCCGAGACCCTGCTGGGGGATACGGCTGTCGCGGTGCACCCGGAGGACGAGCGCTATGCCCACCTCATCGGCAGGTCCGTGCGTCTGCCCGTGGCGGGGCGCACCATTCCCATCATTGCCGACGGCTATGTGGACCGGGCGTTCGGCACCGGCGTGGTGAAGATCACCCCGGCGCACGACTTCAACGACTGGCAGGTGGGCCAGCGCCATGGGCTGCCCGCCATCAATGTCCTCACCCTGGACGCGAGGATGAACGAGCAGGCACCAATGGCCTACCGGGGACTGGACCGCTACGAGGCCCGCGGGAAGATTCTGGAGGAGCTGCGTGACCAGGGCCTGCTGGTGTCCACCAAGCCGCACAGACTCATGATTCCGCGTGGGGATCGCACCCATGCGGTCATCGAGCCCATGCTCACGGACCAATGGTTCATGCGCATGGAGGGTCTGGCCAGACAGGCCCTGCGGGTGGTGGAGTCCGGCGAACTGAAGTTTGTGCCGGAGAACTGGACCACCACCTACCGCCAGTGGCTGGAGAACATCCAGGACTGGTGCATTTCGCGCCAGCTTTGGTGGGGCCACCGCATCCCCGCCTGGTATGACGCGGACGGCAAAGTCTATGTGGCCGCCGGCGAGGCGGAGGCGCGGAAGCTGGCTGCCGGCAGGGAGCTCACGCGGGACGAGGACGTGCTGGATACCTGGTTTTCCTCCGCCCTGTGGCCCTTCTCCACCCTGGGCTGGCCCGAGGACACCTGGGAACTGAAGCACTACCTGCCCAGCAGCGTGCTGGTCACCGGCTTCGACATCATCTTCTTCTGGGTGGCGCGCATGGTCATGATGACCCTGCACTTCACCGGCCGGATACCCTTCCGCGAGGTCTATGTCACCGGCCTGGTGCGGGATGCCCACGGCAACAAGATGAGCAAGTCCAAGGGCAACGTCCTGGACCCCATCGACCTCATCGACGGCATCAGCCTGGAAGACCTGGTGGCCAAGCGCACCGCGGGCCTCATGAACCCCAAACAGGCGGACGACATCGCCCGGACCACGCGCAGGGAATTCCCCGATGGCATCGCCAGTTATGGTACCGATGCCCTGCGCTTCACCTTCGCGTCCCTGGCCACCCACGGCCGGGACATCAAGTTCGACCTGGCGCGTTGCGAGGGCTATCGCAACTTCTGCAACAAGCTGTGGAACGCTACACGTTTCGTGCTGATGAACGTGGCAAGCGGCGGCTTCCCCACTCCGTCCCATCCCCAGCCCCGGCAGACCTTTGTCGATCGCTGGATCCTGGCCCGCCTGGACCAGGCCGTGAGCGAAGCACGGGCGGGTTTCGACCAGTACCGCTTCGACATGGTGGCGCGCGCGGTCTACGAATTCGTCTGGGACGAGTACTGCGACTGGTACCTGGAACTGGCCAAGGTGCAGCTCGCCCAGGGTGGGGAGCTGGCTGCCGGCACCCGCCACACTCTGCTGAGGGTACTGGAGACCACGCTGCGGCTGGCACATCCGCTGATCCCCTACATCACCGAGGAGCTTTGGCAGGCCGTGGCGCCCCTGGCCGGCACCGGGGGGGTCGAGAGCATCATGCTGGCCCCTTACCCCAAGGCGGGTGCTCTACCGGATCGGGCAGCCCAGGCGGGGATGGAAGGCTGGCAAAGGCAGATGGCGGATCTCAAGGATCTCATCGGGGCCGTGCGCAACCTGCGCGGCGAAATGGGGCTGTCGCCTGCCCAGAAGGCTCCCCTGTACGTGGAAGGCGAGGCTGGACGCATCCAGGTCTATGCCCCCTACGTGGCCGCCCTGGCCCGCCTGTCGGAGGTCCGGGCCGTGGACCGCCTGCCGGAAGGGGAGGCCCCCGTGGCCATGGTGGGAGACTGGCGCGTCCTGCTGCATGTGGAAGTGGACCGGGCGGCGGAGCGTGCCAGGCTGGACAGGGAGATCGCCCGCCTAGAAGGGGAGATCCGCAAGGCCCGGGGCAAGCTGGGCAACGCCGGCTTCGTGGACAAGGCCCCGCCCGCCGTGGTGGAGCAGGAACGCCGGCGTCTGGCGGATTTCAGCGCCACCCTGGACAAGGTGCGGGCCCAGCGCCAGCGCCTGGGATGAGGCCCCGCCCGGGGTTCGCGCCGCGATGCGGACGGCGTTCGAAAGCGCGGGACGAGACTCGGATTGAGCAAGTCTATTGATTCATAAGAACATTCGATTAAACCCATGTCGCGGCACCGTGGTCTTTGACGGTACCATGCGCACCGAGCAGGCCGGCCCTCGTGACCGGCCTCCACTTTTTCTGTCTTCATCCATCGGAGGCGATACATGACGTCAGTTGTGGCGACCAACCAGACCATTCTGGTCGTGGGCGGCGGCATCTCGGGCATGACCGCGGCACTCGAGGCGGCGGAAACCGGGAAGCAAGTCGTATTGGTGGAAAGGAATCCGTATCTGGGCGGGCGCACCATCCAGCTCTACAAGTACTTTCCCAAGATGTGCCATCCCACCTGCGGCCTGGAAATCAACCTGCGCCGCCTCAAGGCCAATCCCCGCATCCAGGTCCTGACCATGGCCGAGGTGTCGGGCATCCGCGGCGAGCGGGGCAGCTACAGCGTCAGCGTGAAGCTCAAGCCCCGCTACGTGAACGAGAACTGCACCGCCTGCGGCGAATGCGCCAAGGCCGTGAGCACGGAAATCGACGACGCCTTCAACTACAACCTGGGCAAGACCAAGGCCGCTTACCTGCCCAACGATTACGCCTATCCCCAGCGCTACGTCATCGACTCCTCCATCGTCGGCACCGCCGAGGGCGAGGCCGCCAAGGCCGCCTGCAAGTACGGTGCCATCGATCTGGACATGCGGGAGGAAGAGCTCACCCTGAATGCCGGCGCCATCGTCTGGGCCACGGGCTGGAAGCCCTATGAGGCCGAGAAGATCGTGTACTACGGCTACGACCGCTTCCCCAATGTCATCACCAACGTGGAGTTCGAGCGCCTGGCCGATCCGCATGGCCCCACCGGCGGCAGGATTCTGCGCCCCAGTGACGGCAAGGAGGCACGGAACATCGCCTTCATCCAGTGTGCCGGTTCCCGCGACGAGAACCACCTGCGTCACTGTTCCCGCTTCTGCTGCATGGGCTCCCTGAAGCAGACCAACTACGTGCAGGACCAGTATGGCGATGCGGGCAAGTCCACCATCTACTACATCGACATCCGCGCCATCGATCGCTTCGAGGACTTCTACGCCAAGGTCAAGGCCAATCCCAACGTGAAGTTCGTGAAGTCCAAGGTGGCGCGCATCACCGAAGACAAGGACGGCAACCCGGTGTGCAACGGCGTGGACATCGAGGGCTACCACCGCTATGCCAACGCCCATGACCTGGTGGTCCTGGCGGTGGGCATGGAACCGGAAGTCAATGGCGTGAGCATCCCTGCCGAGGTGATGAGCGATTCCTCCGGCTTCATCATGGCCGACCCGGCCAATGCCGGCATCTTCGGCGCCGGTTGCGCCACCAACGCCCTGGACGTGAACCGCGCCGTACAGAGCGCCACCGCGGCGGCCCTGCGCGCCATCCAGGTGGTCAACAAAGTCGCGCGCGCGGAGGTTTGAGAAATGGCTGAGATGAAAACCGCTGCATACATCTGCAAGGGCTGCGAGATTGGCAATCGCGTCGATGTCGCGAGCCTCGTCAAGGTCGCCACCAAGGAAGGCAAGATGGCCCTCGTGCGCGAGCACGATTTCCTCTGTTCCGCAGAAGGCGTGGCCCTGATCAACCACGACATCGACCACGAAGGGGTCACGCACATCGCCATCGGTGCCTGTTCCCGCCGGGCCAAGACCGAGGCCTTCAACTTCCCCAGCGTGGCCATGACCCGTGGCAATCTGCGGGAAGGCGTGATCTGGATCCGCCCGGATACCGAGGAGGCACGCGAGACCACCCAGGAAATGGCCGAGGACTACGTGCGCATGATGTGCGCCGAGGTGAAGGCCATGAAGGTGCCCGAGGGCAACCAGAAGACCGGTACCATCAAGACCGTGCTGGTGGTGGGTGGGGGACTGTCCGGCATGACCAGCGCCCTGGAGGCCTCCAAGGCCGGCTACAAGGTGGTGCTGGTGGAAAAGACCGGTGCCCTGGGGGGCTGGGCCGCCAAGCTGCACATGCGGGTGCCTACCCGGGAGCCCTATACCACTCCCGAGGACAACGGCGTGGCCGATCTGGTGGCCCGCATCGAGGCGGACGCCAACATCAAGGTCTATCTCAATGCCCGCATCGCCAAGACCAGTGGTGCGCCCGGACGCTTCAAGGCCGAGATCGCTGTCGAGAGCGGCGTTACCGCCACCGAGGACGTGGGCGCCATCATCCAGGCCACCGGTTTCTCCCTCTACGACGCCAACAAGCTGCCTCATCTGGGCTATGGCAAGTCCCCCAACGTGGTGGACCAGGCCGGTCTGGAGGCCCTGGCACGGGAAGCGGCCGCCGCCGGCCTGCCCATCCGCCGCCCCTCGGACGGCAAGGAAGTGAAATCCGTGGTGTTCGTGCAGTGCGCCGGCCAGCGGGACAACACCGGTGAGCATCTGTCCTACTGCTCGGGCTACTGCTGCAACGCCAGCATCAAGCAGGCCACCTACTTCAAGGACAGCAACCCGGACATCGATACGGTGGTGCTGTTCACCGACCTGCGCACCCCGGGCAACGGCGAGGACTTCTACCGCGCCGCGCAGAACCGGGGCGTGATCTTCTCCAAGGGCGTGGTGTCCGAGGTGCTGGCCAACGGCAACACCTGCACGGTCAAGTTCAAGGACCTGATCCTGAACGAGGACACCGCGGCGGAGGCCGATCTGGTGGTGCTGGCCACCGGTGCCGTGCCCAACTCCGGGCCCGAGCTGGACGCCCTCAACGAGGCCGTGCGCCTGGCCGAAGGTGGCGACGAGGTGGCCAGGACCCAGGTCATCCAGATGATGGACAAATCGGTGCTCAACCTGCAGTACCGTCAGGGACCGGACATCCCCCACTTCATGCACGGCTTCAACGACAGCCACTTCATCTGCTTCCCCTACGAGACCCGCCGAACCGGGATCTACACCACCGGACCGGTGCGTCGTCCCATGGACATCGCCCAGGCCATCGAGGACGCCACGGGCGCGGCCATGAAGGCCATCCAGGCGGTGGAGAACGCGGGCCTGGGCAAGGCCGCCCACCCCCGCGCCGGTGACCTGTCCTACCCCATGGTGCGTCTGGAAGGCTGCACCCAATGCAAACGCTGTACCGTGGAGTGCCCCTTCGGTGCCATCGACGAGGACGAGAAGCGCTTCCCCCTGTTCAACGAATCCCGCTGCCGCCGCTGCGGCACCTGCATGGGCGCCTGCCCGGTGCGGGTGATCTCCTTCGAGAACTACTCGGTGAACACCGTGGGGGCCCAGATCAAGGCGGTGGACGTGCCGGACGAGTTCTCCGAGAAGCCGCGCATCCTGGTGCTGGCCTGCGAGAACGACGCCTACCCCGCCCTGGACATGGCCGGCCTGAACCGCAACGCGTACGACCCCTTCGTGCGCGTGATCCCGGTGCGCTGCCTGGGTTCGGTGAACACCATCTGGATCACCGATGCCCTGAACGGCGGTTATGACGGCGTCATGCTCATGGGCTGCAAGAGCGGCGAGGATTATCAGTGCCACTTCGTCAAGGGCTCCGAACTGGGGCGCTACCGCATGTCCAAGGTGTACGACACCCTCAAGAGCATGAACCTGGAGACCGAGCGCCTGCTGGACGTGGAAGTGGCCATCACCGACATTGCCACCCTGCCGGCCAGGATCAATACCTACGCCGAACAGGTCAAGGCCATGGGCCCGTCGCCCTTCAAGGGTCTGTAAGGAGAGCGAGATGAGCGATTTGAACCAACAGATGGCCGAGCGCTACAAGAACAACTTCCTCAAGGAGATCGAAGAGCAGGCGGAGATGGGCGAGTGGGTGAAGATGTGCATGCAGTGCGGCCTGTGCTCGGGCTCCTGCCCCACGCATTTCCACTCCGGCTGGGATCACCCGCCGCAGGAGATCTTCATGCTGATCCGTGCCGGCAAGCGCGAGGAGGTGTTGAACTCCAACGGCATGTACATGTGCACGTCCTGCTACAACTGCTACGTGCGCTGCCCGCGCAAGGTGCCGGTCACCCATGTCATGCACGGCATCGCCGAATATGCCTACAAGATGGGCCGGGCCGCCAAGGCCCAGCCCACCATGCACCTGTCCAAGGTGTTCTGGACCAATGCCACCAAATATGGCCGGGTCAACGAGGTGCAGCTCACCCAGAGCCTGTACTTCAAGGACGGCCTGGCCGCCGGCATCAAGAAGGGCCTGGAGATGAAGGACGTGGCCCTGGGCCTGGTGAAGGCCAAGCGCCTGAACCCTCTGGAGGCCCTGGGCATCGGCCACAAGTGCAAGGATCTGGACGGCATCCACAGGATGCTGGCCAAGGCCTATGAGCTGGAGGCCCAGCGCAAGGGCCGCGACACATCCAAGGCCTAAGGAGAGGAAGAAGATGGCACGCAAGGAATACGCTTTCTACCCCGGCTGCTCCTCCCAGATGGGGGCATCCGCCTCCAATTACCTGGTGAGTGTGGAGTCCATGTGCAGGCACCTGGACATCAAGCTGACCGAGATCCCGGACTGGAACTGCTGCGGCGCTTCCATCAGCTACGCCGAATCCGGCGAACTGCCCCGGCACGTCATGAACGCCCGCAACTTCGCCCTGTCGGAGACCAATCTGCCGGGCCAGGACATCGTCGCCACCTGCGCCGCCTGCTGGTTGGGCGCGCGCGAGTCCAAGGAGCGCCTGGAGAACAGCGACCGCCTCATGGCTGATACCCAGACCGCCCTCAAGGAGGCCGGACTGTCCATCAAGGCCATACCCGAGATCCGCCACATGGCCGAGGTGCTCATCGAGGACCTGGGCTACGCAGAACTGCAAAGACATGTGAAGAAACCCCTGGAAGGCATGAAGTTCGCCGGCTACGTGGGCTGCCAGACCAACCGGCCCTTCGGTATCGCCGGTGAGTCGTTCGAGAACCCCATGTACCTGGACAAGCTCATCGAGACCGTGGGGGGTGAGGCCGTGCCCTATGACCAGAAGGTGACCTGCTGTGGCGGCGCCCTGGCCTTCTCCGAGCCGGAAAAGTCCCAGGCCCAGATCAAGGACATCATCGAATCCGCCTACGACAACGGCGCCGAGATGATCGTCACGCCCTGTCCCCTGTGCCAGGCCAACGTCGAGGTCTACCAGGGCCAGATCAACAAGCGCTATGGCACCAAGTTCGACATCCCGGTGCTGTACTACAGTCAGCTGATGACCCTGGCCTACGGTGGCACCGCCAAGGACGCCGGCCTCAACGGCAACGTGGTGCGGGCACGCAAGCTGGAAGAGTTCGCGGCGAAGTAGGCGATCCACTGGCAGACCGAACCGCTGAGCGGCATGTCACAACGGGGGGCTGTGGCCCCCCGTATTCGCTGAGACTTCCTGAACGGACGTGTCCCAAATGTCCAGGCGGCTCTAGGTGATCCCCCATGTGGGCAGAACGGGTCGTGTCTCTTGGGTGGTACCCCATGGGTCAACCCGTGCAGGCGCATACGATTCGCGCATCAGGCTGCTGCCCCGGGCCATCATGTCCCGCCAGCGAGGTTCGAGGCCAAGCACCTTCGTCCACGCACTGGTCGGGCCGTGACTGGCTGACTGCCACCAACCGGCCTGTGCGCAGGCCGGGGTGATTCAGGGGGCGGTATCCATACGTTTCTATACGTCTGCGCACAACGGCGCCTTGCATGTGGCAAGCCCGGGCGCGTCGCGACATGTAGTGCATCTGCATCATCATGAGGCTTTACATGCAGACGGTGGAACGCCGCATTGCGGGGCGATCTGCCTGGATTCTTCTGTGATAAGCCATTGATCTGTCGATGGATGGTCAGGCAGATCCTGGAGTGGCACGTATGTTGCTAAAACAAAAACACGATGAACCACCCGAAGGAGGATGTTCCCATGATGCCGCGAATCAAAATGTCAGCCCTGGCTGTCACCCTGTCTGGCCTGGTCGGAGCCGCGCACGCCAGCCAGTCGTACGACCTGACACAGGGTGTCGACTTCAGCACCTGGACTTTGCTTGTTGACGCGGCGGTGATGGCAAACACCCCTTCGGGTGGCTACTACGACAACTACCTGCGACTCACCACGCAAGGCAGCGGCAATCAGGCCGGCGCCGCCTTCGCACCTGCGCCGCTGTTGCTCGATTTCAACCAGGCCTTCGACTTCACCTTCCGCTTCTTTGTGGCCCACGGCAGCGTCGCGCAGGGCGATGGCATGACCTTCGTGCTCAACAGTGTGGGCCCCGAGATGGGTGGCTACGGTTCGGACCTGGGATATGGCAACAGCGCCAACGATGGCTACGCGTTGGCCATCGACACCTTCAACTTCCCGAACGAGCCCGAAGCGGTCAGCATCCAGATCCTGGAGAACGGCTCGGTGGCGCCGATCGCCCACACGGAAACAGGCCTGCCCGATATCCAGCCGGCTGAGTATTACCAGTGGACCGCCACCCTGCGCTTTGCGCCCTCCGGCGATGACGACGAGACCGGTACGCTCACTGGCGAGATTTACCAGGCCTATACCGGGGATACGTTCTCGGTTTTCTCTCCCGTGGACTGGAGCACGGTCGGCGAGGCGTTGTATGACATCGACACGGGTGACTATCTCGGCCGTGAAATCTATTATGGTTTCACCGCCGCCAATGGTTTGGCGGACGATGGCCATTTTGTCGGCTCACTCGTGCCGGCACCGATCCCTGAACCGGAAACCTATGCCATGCTGTTGGCCGGACTTGGCTTGGTGGGACTTGCAGCCCGGCGTCGGGGCCGTTTGGTTTCTGCGTGACACCCAGCAGGATCCTTCAGGCCGAGGATGTTTCGGTGTGGGGCCAATGCCCTTGCCGGGATTGAGGTCCTGCAGGGCTTTGGGTCTGCGCCCGGCTGGACGATCAATTACCGCGCGCCAAGGCCGCGCTGGCGTGCCAGCGTCGATGAAGACGGGGGCCGCAGCCCCCTTCCCGCCTGACGGGCGGGATTGCTTGCCGCCCATGGCGGACAGGGTGGCGCCCCGCTTGGTGCCGGCATCGGAGGTCTTGGCCTTCGGTCCATCGTAGACGGAACTGCCGCAGGAACCGGTCCGTCTCGGTGGATGGCCGTGCGCTCCCATGACGGCGGCGGGCGTCGTCAGCGGGGGCGGCCTGGAGGCAGACGCCGGCCTGTCGTCCGTGAACCGCAAGGGACGTGCCTCGTGTATCGTTATGCCCTTTGCGGTTGCTGTGGCGCAGAACGGAAATGAAAGGCCCCAAGACCTACGACGAATACGTGGACCTGGTGCACGACGCCGTGTACGAGATCGACGAGATGCGCGCCGGCATCGAATACGATCCGGAAAACGCCGAGCGCTGGTCCGCCATGCTGGACCAGCTGGACGGCGTGCTGCGCGGGATGTACGACGAGATGGTGGCGGACACCTATCGGTTCCCCACGGGCCGTGACCTGCCCTACATGCAGTTCGTGAACCGCTGGGGCCGGGAGATCCCTTTCAAGCAGCTGCTGGCCGTCATCAACGACACGCACAAGAACGGCCTGTCCCGTGGCTAAGCTCCTGCTCATCATCCTGGCGGTGGTGGTCCTGGTGCTGTGGTTCAAGCATATGGGCAGGCAGCGCGGTGAGGCAGGCCGTCCGCCCGCTCCCAAGGCGGCGGAAGACATGGTGCGCTGCCGCGTGTGCGCCGTGAACCTGCCTCGTTCCGAGGCCATCCTCAGCAAAGGGCGCTTCTACTGCTGCGATGAGCACCGTCGCCGCGATGGCTGACTTCGTACCCGCGGCGACGCGGGAGGACGTGCCGGAGAGCTTCTGGCGCGCCCTGGCGCAGCTCAACTATTTCCGCCTGTTCGTGGCGATCACCCTGATCCTGGCCGGCCTGACGCTGCGCGATGCCTTTCTGGTCCTGCGGGACGGCACGTGGTTCATGGGCATTTGCGCCACCTATTTCCTGACCGGCTGGATTTTTCTGGGATCGCTGCGCAAACGCACCCCGGCCTTCGAGGTGCAGCTGGTGCGGCACGTCATCGTCGACATCGTCTGCATTGGCGCGCTCATGCAGGTGAGTGGCAGCGGCACGACCGGCCCGGGTCTGCTGCTCATCGTCTCCATGGCTGCGGTGGGCATGCTGCGGCAGCGGCGCCACATCTTCTTCTGGGCCGCGCTCGCAGCCCTGGTGGTGCTGGCGCAGCAATTGTGGCTGGTGCTCACCGGGCATGCGGGCCCGGAAACCCTGGCGCGCGGGGGGGTGCTGGCCGCCAGTTTCTTCGGCGTGGCCCTCCTGGCCCACATCCAGGCCGTCGGTGCGCTGGGGGCTTCCAGCCTGGCGCGGGAGAGAAGCCTGCAGATGGAGCGCATGGCGCGCATCAATGCACGCATGATCCAGGAACTGCCCTATGCGGTCATGGCGGTGGATGATGGCGGCGAGGTGCTGCAATACAACGCCCAGGCGGAAGCCCTGCTGGCCACCCGTTTCCATCCCGGCTGCAGCCTGTCGCAATGCGCCCCGCAGCTGGCGATGCTGTGGTCGCGCTGGCGCCAGCAGCAAAGCCTGCCCGCGCACCCCTTCCAGGAGGGGGACGAAGGCCGGCGCATCCTGCCTCGCTTCATCGAGCTGGAGCCCAGCCGCCGCCAGGGCGCGGTGGTGGTGCTGCAGGACATGACGGCGCTGGAGGCCCAGGCCCAGCGCATGAAGCTGGCTTCGCTGGGCATGCTGACGGCCAACCTGGCGCATGAAATCCGCAATCCCCTGTCCGCCATCCGTCATGCCGCGGGACTGCTGCAGGAGGAGAAGGCGGATGAGCTGGGCACGCGCCTGATCCGCATCATCAACGACAACGTCACACGCCTGAACAGCCTGGTGGAGGACGTGCTGGCCCTGAACCGCCGGGATCGCATGCAACGCCGCGACTTGGCCCTGGACGAGGTGGTGCCGCGTTTCGTGGCCCAATTCAGCCAGCGCGAGGGGGTACCGGAGGGCATCATCCGGATCCAGACGCAGGGTGACCCGCACCTTTGCATGGACGAGAACCACCTGGAGCAGATCCTCTGGAACCTGCTGCGCAATGCCTGGCGCTACTGCACGCGCGAGCCGGGCAGCATCCGCATGCGCGTGGCGGAAGCGGGCCGGCAGGTGGAGCTCGACATCATCAACGATGGCCCCGCCATCCCGATGGAGACCCGCATCCGCCTGTTCGAACCCTTCAACACCACCTCGAAACAGGGTACTGGTCTGGGCCTGTACATCGCCCGTGACCTGGCGGAGGTCAATGGCGCCAGCCTGCATTACCAGGACGTGCAGGGTGGGGTCCTGTTCCGGCTCAGCGGCGCACGCGTGGATGCCGCGTCCTGCGGGGAGCACGCGCGGTGAGGCCTCCCCGTGTCCTGCTGGTGGATGACGAGCCCGATCTGCTGGAACTGCTGGAGCTGGACATGCTGCGCCTGGGCCTGGACAGCGCCCGCGCGAGCAGCGTGCACCAGGCCCTGGAGTGGCTGGCGAGGCAGACGTTCGAGCTCTGTCTCACCGACATGCGTCTGCCCGATGGCGATGGCCTGGAGATCGTACGCCACATCGCCGCGCATGTGCCGCACACCCCGGTGGCGGTCATCACCGCCTTTGGCTCCACCGAGAATGCCGTGGTGGCCCTCAAGGCCGGGGCCTTCGATTATGTGGAGAAACCGGTCACGCCGGAGAAGGTTCGCTCCCTGGTGCGCTCCGCCCTGAAGCTGCCGGAAGCCGGCGCGCAGACGAGGGGCGCCTGGCGGCTGGTGGGAGGGTCCGCGGCCATGCACCAGGTACGTGGCCTGATCGACAAGGTGGCGCGCAGCCAGGCTCCGGTGTTCATCTCCGGCGCCACGGGTACCGGCAAGGAGGTGGCCGCCCGCCTGATCCATGCCCAGGGGCCGCGCGCGGAGGGTCCCTTCGTGGCGGTGAACTGCGGTGCCATCCCGGAGAATCTCATGGAGAGCGAGTTCTTCGGCTACCGCAAGGGGGCCTTCACCGGTGCCGACGCGGACCGGGACGGCTTCTTCCAGGCGGCCCAGGGTGGCACCCTGTTCCTCGACGAGGTGGTGGATCTGCCCCTGGCCATGCAGGTCAAGCTGCTGCGTGCCCTGCAGGAGAAACAGGTACGCCGCGTGGGTGGGGTGAGCGAGGAGGCGGTTGACGTGCGCCTCGTCAGCGCCTCGCATCAGGACCTCCAGTCCGCGGTACGCGCGGGCCGGTTCCGCCACGACCTGTTCTACCGTCTCAACGTCATCGGCCTGCACATGCCGGCGCTGCGGGAACGGCCGGAAGACGTGGCGGAACTATCGCAATACCTGCTGGAACGTCTGGCAGGCCCGCGCGGGCCGCGGCTCGGCCCGGCCGCCCTGGCCGCCCTGGAGCGCTATGACTTCCCGGGCAACGTGCGCGAGCTGGAGAACATGCTGGAACGCGCCCTGGCCCTGACGGAGGGGGAGTGGATCCAGGCGGATGACCTGAACATCACGCCGGATCCACAGGCGGCGGGCGAGGCGGACCCGACCGGCACGGAGCGGGGCGGGTCCGACCTGCAGGACTATCTGGACAGGGTGGAGCGCCAGGCCATCCAGGCGGCCCTGGCCAGGACCGGCCACAACAAGACCGCCGCCGCGCGCCTGCTGGGCGTGACCTTCCGCAGCCTGCGCTACCGTCTGGAACGGCTGGGCATCGATTGAGACCGGCCGGGGCGCGGGCACGCCGGCCGGTCAGCCGGTGGCGGCCACGGCGGCCGCTTCGCCATGCTTCTCCACCACCATCATGCCGATGATGTCCATGACTTGCTGACTGGCCTGCTCCATGGCCTCCAGCCTGGCAAAAATGGCCTGCTGCAGGTCCGGGTCCTTGTCCCATTCCTGGCGCAGCAGCGCCAGCATGGCCTGTGCGGCGTGGTGCACGGTATGGTGCGGGGACTCCATGGCGCGATAGGACGCGAGCTTGCCGAAGCGTTCCTTGCCGTCTCCCGTGTAATACCACTTGCCCAGGCGGCAGTCGTGGTCGTTCACGCCTACGGCATGGACATGCTGCTCGTCGCCGTCCGAGACCAGGGCCATGTAGGCGCGTTGCTTGTAGATGACGTGATCCACCTTGACGAGGGAGGCAAAGCTGGTATCCAGGGCGCGGTGGGTCTTGGCCAGGGTGTTTCCGGCCGAGGCCGCGAACTGGTCGAAGCGGTCGGCGACCTCGCCCACCACGGCCTGGGAGCCGTTGGCCATGTCACGCATGGCGATCGAATCCTGCAGCATGGCCTCCGCCTCGCGCATCAGGTTTTCCATGACCCGGCCGATGGAGACCGAGGCGCTCTTGGTGTCTTCCGCCAGCTTGCGCACCTCGTCGGCCACCACGGCGAATCCGCGGCCGGCCTCGCCGGCCCGGGCCGCCTCGATGGCGGCGTTCAGGGCCAGCAGATTGGTCTGGTCGGCGATGCCGTTGATCAGGCTTACCGCCTGCTGGATCTCCACCCCATGGGCATTGAGTTGGGTGATGGCCGCGCAGGCATGGTCGATGCGTCCGGCGATGTCCGTCAGGCTCTGCACCACCGTGGACACCGTGGCCTGGCTGGCCTGCGCATCGTCGCTGGTGCGCGTGGCCTCGGCCGCCACGATCTTCATCTGGTCGTTGATGTGCGCCAGGTCCTGCTGGCTGGAAGCCAGGTTGCCGAGCAGATTGGCGCTGCTCAGGCCCTGTATCCGGGACAGCATCTGGATTTTGCGTTGCTGCCGGGTGGCGGTCACGATGTTTTTCAGCAACACGTTGTGGCTTTCCAGCCCCTTGAGGAACTCGCCATGCAGGCCGGTGGGCAGGGTTTTCCGGTAGAACCGGCCATCGAGGTGGTGGCGGAAACTGGTGGCCTGCTCCCGGTTGAAGGCTTCCAGCTGATCCAGCATGTCGTTCAGATGCCAGCACAGACGGCCGAGTTCCGTGCCGTCGGGGATGTGCGTGATGCGCTGGTGGAAACGCCCGGCGCTGACTTCCCGCAGAGCATCCCCCAGCGGCCCCAGGGGCGCCAGCCACTGGCGGGATTTGATCTGCAGCAGGACGGCCACGGCCAGGCCGGCGAGCAGCAGGCCCAGGGGCAGCCATTCGAGGCCATGCATCGTCAGCTGGGCCACGAGGCCCGCGGTCAGCAGGGCGTAGAAGGCCACGGCAAGGAGGGTGTAACGCTGGCGCAAGGTCTGATTGGGCATGACGGGGCCTCAAAGGGTGAGGATGTATTCTTCGTAGCCCACCTTTTTTTCGGCGAGCAGATCGGTCAGGTATTTCAGGGAAGCGGCGCAGGCATCCCTGGGGCCGACCTGCTGCTCGATCTCCAGCATGCGGCGATAGGTCTCGGTCAGGGATTGGATGGCCTCGGCACGTGGCTTGCGCCGTACCGAGGTGTAGCCATTCAGCTCGCCCGTCGGGCCGATATCCGGCGTGATGTTGGCGAAGGTCCAGTAGTAGCTGCCGTCCTTGGCCATGTTCTTGACATAGAGGTTGCATTCCTCCCTGGCCTGGATGGTGTCCCAGAGCAGCTTGAACAGGCCCCGGGGCATGTGCGGATGGCGTATGATGTTCTGCTGGCTGCCCAGCAGCTCCTTTTCGGTGTAGCCGGAGAACTCGATAAAAATCTGGTTGCCGTAGGTGATGCGCCCCTTGGCGTCCGTCTTGGAGACGATGAAGTCGTTTTCCCGCATCGGTCTTTCCACCGAGGTGGGCGTGATGTTTGGGTTTTTCATGCGCGGCCTTTCCTGGGTTCCGGGGCGTGACGAAACGGGTGACGCGCATATCGGCCTGGCGCGCGAAAGATTGAGGCCGGCCGCCGGTCTGCAATCCGGTCCGGGACCTGACCCGCGCGCCCTTGCAGGCGGCGCGCGTCGCGCGGGAGGGATGCCCGGGCTGGGCTACCATGTGGCCATGGCCGCCTGGGAACCCCTGGATGAATTCCGCTACCACCACCGCTTGCGGGAGGTGGGCGGCACCGCGCTGGTGTTGTTCGGCAGCCCGGGCTGTGGGGCCTGCCGGGTGGCGGAGAGGCGTCTGCCCGGGGCGGCGCCGCCGGGGGTGGGCCTGTTCAAGGTGGATGTGCAGCTGAGTCCGGCCCTGGCCCGGGCGCATGACATCTTCCACCTGCCGGAGCTGCTGCTGTACCGGGACGGGCATTTTCACGCCCGCCTGACCTGCGAAATCGATGCCGCCAGCCTGGCCCGGGCCATCGACCGCGCCTTGTCATCGCCTCCGCAGGAGGAACCATGAGTCCCGGTCCCGAGCTGGATGCGCAGGGTTGGCTGGCCGGGGCACGCCGCATCCCGTCGCCCAATTGCGATGCCCGCCCGCAGGGGGAGCGTGTGTGCCTGGTGGTCCTGCACAACATCAGCCTGCCGCCGGGGGAATTTGGCGGCCCCGGCGTGGAAGATCTGTTCTGCAACCGCCTGGATGCGCGTGCCCATCCCTATTACGCTCAGATCCACGCGTTGCGGGTGTCCGCGCACTTCTTCATCCGCCGCGACGGCGAGTTGATCCAGTTCGTGCCCTGCGGTCTGCGTGCCTGGCACGCGGGGGCGTCGCAATGGCGGGGACGGGAACGGTGCAATGACTTTTCCGTGGGCATCGAACTGGAAGGCACGGACGAAGTACCGTTCACCACGGCCCAGTACGAACGCCTCGATATCGTGCTGCCCGCACTGCGCCGGGCCTATCCCATCGCCGCCATCGTGGGCCACGCGGACATCGCCCCGGGCCGCAAGACAGACCCGGGGCCGCATTTCGACTGGAGCCGGCTGGCGGCGCCGCCCGCCTGAGGTCCGGCCGGCGCGCGGCAACTCCGGCGGTGTTTCGGCATCCGTGCGGGGAAACGCGGATGGCCGGACGTGGCGCGAGGACGCCATCCGCGGGGATTTCCCACCGCGCCCGGAATGTCAGGCCGTGTATCGTGCGGCGTCCGCCTAGGCCGCCTGCGCGGGGATGCTGGCGCCGATGCGTTTGATGCGGTTGCGTTCGTCCACGTACACCAGCCTGGGTTCATGCTGGGCCGCTTCCATTTCCGTGTAGACGGCGAAGCTGGCGATGATGAGGATGTCTCCCACGGCGGCCTTGCGGGCGGCGGCGCCGTTCACCGAGATCATGCCGGAGCCCTTCTGGCCGCGGATGGCGTAGGTGCTGAAGCGCTCGCCGTTGTGGACGTTGTAGACGTCGATCCGCTCGTACTCGCGGATGTCCGCCGCCTCCAGCAGGAGTTCGTCGATGGCGCAGGAGCCTTCGTACTCCAGTTCGGAGGCCGTGACGCGCACGCGGTGCAGCTTGGACTTCAACAGGGTGCGTTGCATGACAGGCGGGACGTTCGCGCAAGGGTGGAAATTATACCCTGGGCGCACGGCCGCAAACGGGCAGGCTGAGCTCCAGGTTGTCTATCAGACGGGTCCGACCCAGATGGGCGGCCGCCAGCACCACCAGGTCTTTTTCCTCCGGGGCCGGCGGCAACAGGTTGCGCTGGCTGCGCAGGGCCACATAGTCCACGCGCCAGCCCTGGCGGGAGAGCGCCTCCGAGGCCTCCGTTTCCAGCCGGGTATAGTCCCGTTCACCTGCCAGCAGGCGCTGTCTCAGGGCCCGCAGGGTGGCGTGCAGCTGGGGGGCCTGCGCCCGCTGTGTGGCGGACAGATAAGCATTGCGGGAGGACAGGGCCAGCCCATCCGGTTCGCGGCCGGTTTCCCCTTCCAGCATGACGATGGGCAGGTTGAACTGGCGCACCATGCCCTTGAGGAGAAAGAGCTGCTGGTAGTCCTTCTTGCCGAATACGGCATAGCGGGGCCGCGCCAGGTTGAACAGTTTGAGCACCACGGTGCACACGCCGGCGAAGTGCCCGGGCCGGAAGGCGCCGCACAGGGTGTCCGCCAGGGGAGGCAGCACGGCATAGGTCTGGGGTTCCGGATACATCTCCTGCACCGTCGGGGCGAACACCAGGTCGCAGCCGGCGGCCTGCAGCAGCCGACAATCCGCCTCCAGGCTGCGGGGATAGCGGTCGAAATCCTCGTCCGCACCGAATTGCAGGGGGTTGACGAAGATGCTGGTCAGCACGGGGCGGCCATGGCGTCCCGCCAGTTCCACCAGGGAAAGGTGGCCGGCATGCAGATTGCCCATGGTGGCCACCAAGGCGGTGTCCGTTGCCGCCGCCAGGGCTAGGCGCAGGTCCGCCACGTGCCGCAGGAGACGCATCAGAAACTGTGTTCCGGACCTGGAAACTGGCCTTGACGCACGGCCTGGACGTAGCGCCGCAGGGCCTCGCCGATGCCGCCGGCGCCGGCCATAAAGTCCCGGGCGAAGCGGGGGGGCTTGGCGGTCATGCCCAGCAGGTCCTGCAACACCAGGACCTGGCCGGCGCAGTGGGGGCCGGCACCGATGCCGATGGTGGGGATGTCCAGGCCGTCGGTGATTTCCTTCGCCAGGATGGCGGGAATGGACTCCAGTACCAGCAGGCTGGCGCCGGCGGCTTGCAGCGCGGCGGCATCCCGGACGAGCCGCGCCGCGACCGCCGGGTCCCGACCCTGGGAGCGGTAACCGGTCTGGTTCACCGACTGGGGCAGCAGGCCCAGGTGGGCGCATACGGGCACGCCGCGGGCCGTCAGGTATGCCACGCTTTCCACCATGATGGCGCCACCTTCCAGCTTCACCATGTTGGCGCCCGCCGCCAGGAGCCGGGCGGCGCTGGCAAAGGCCTTGCGGGGACTGGCCTGGTAGCTGCCAAAGGGCAGATCCGTCAGGATGAAGGCCCGCCCCGCCGCGCCCCGGGCCACGGCCTCGGTGTGGTAGCGCATGTGCGCCATGCGCACCGGCAGGGTGGTGTCGTGGCCCTGGATCACCATGCCCAGGGAGTCCCCAACCAGGAGGATGTCCACATCGTTATCCACCAGGAGACGGGCGAAACCGGCGTCGTAGCAGGTCAGGGCCACCAGCCTCTCACGCTGCTGCACGCGCTGGAGCAATTGCGGCAGATACACGATCAGATCCCCATGTTGAAGAACTCGCGTGGGCCGCGCATGTCGCGGATGCGTTGCACCAGCAGCTCGAAATCCGCGTCCCGATCGACGAAATTCAGGTACTCGCTGTTGACGCTGAGCACGGGCGCCTGGTCGTAATGATAGAAAAAGCTGTTGTAGGCGGCGGCCAGCTCGGCCAGATAGGTGTCTTGGAGATGGCGCTCCGCGGCCCGTCCGCGTTTTTTCACGCGCTCGGCCAGCAGCGTGGGGCTGGCCTGGAGGTAGATCACCAGATCGGGGGCGCGGGTCTGCGGGTGCAGGCCTGCATGCAGCTGGCGATAGAGCTCGAATTCCGCCTCATCCAGGGTGAGGCGGGCAAACAGCGCGTCCTTCTCCAGCATGAAGTCCGCCACCGTGGCAGGGACGAACAGCTGCCCCTGGGCCAGACGCCGGGTCTGTTCCACACGGGACAGCAGGAAGAACAGCTGTGTGGGCAGGGCGTAGCGACGGCGGTCCTCGTAGAAACGCCCCAGAAAAGGGTTCTCGTCGACGTTTTCCAGAACCGCTTCGGCCTCGGCCAGGGCCGCCAGCCTGCGTGCCAGGCTGGTCTTGCCCACCCCGATGGGACCCTCCACGACGATGTGACGGAAGCGGCCCAGCATTACAGCGGCAGGGCTGGGGCCTGCTGGCGGGAATCGGGCAGCCGGGTCAGGTCCTGGATATCCAGCGGGGCAAGACATCGATGCACAGGGCCATGCCCGGGAATCTGGCAGTCGGGATCGAGCTCCGCCAGCGGCAACAGCACGAAGGCCCGCTCGCGCATGCGGGGGTGGGGCAGGGAGAGGCCCGGCTCGTGCATGACCAGGCCGCCATAGAGCAGCAGGTCCAGGTCCAGGGTGCGTGGTGCATTCTTGAAAGCGCGCGTGCGTCCATGCCGCGTCTCGATCTCCAGCAGGTGCTCCAGCAGCCCGCGTGGCGTGAGCCGGGTGCGCAGGGCCGCCACGGCATTGACGTAGTCCGGCTGCCGCGCATGACCCACGGGCTTGGAGAGGTAGAGGCTGGACTGGGCGGTCAGACGCGTGCGTGGCAGGCACGCCAGCTCCACCAGTGCCCGGCGCACCTGGTTGACGGGGTCTTCCAGATTGGCGCCCAGGGCCACGAAGGCCGGGATGTCAGCCAAGCGTCACCTCCGCGGTCTCGCCGCCCTCCGGCCGATGGCGCGTGCGTCGGCGGCGCTTGCGTCGGGTTTCTCCGGTGACTGGCGCGATCAGCATGCCGGCGCGTTCGGCCTCGCCCGCATCCTGGAAGCGGGTCCACCAGTCCGCCAGTTCCTGTTCGGCGTCGCCACCCTGGGCGCGGATGCGGAGGAAGTCATATCCGGCGCGGAAGCGCGGATGTCCCAGCAGGCGGTAAGGCCGGCCGCCACCACGTTGCGGGAAGCGGCTCTGTAGGGCCCAGATCTCCTTGATCTGGCCGTCGAAGCGACGCGGGAAGGCAAGGGCCTTGCGCTGGCGTTCCAGGGTCGTGTCCATGGCCCCGGAGCGGGCGGGCTGTTCGTGCATGCCGGCCGCCAGGTTGGTGGCCAGCTCCGCCTGGTAGTCGAACCACAGCAGGCAGGCCAGGGTAAAGGCGGGCGAGGTGGAATGTCCCTGCCGCACGCGCTCGTCCGTGTCGTGCAGGGCGGCGTGCAGGAAGGGTTGCCGTGTCGGATCGTCGAGGATGGCGTCCAGCATGGGCAGGACCCCGTGATGCAGGCCCTCGGCGCGCAACTGGCGCACGCCGCGCTCGGCATGTCCCGAGAGCAGCAGTTTCATCATTTCATCGAACAGCCGCGCGCTGGGGATGCGCGCCAGCATGGGGGCCAGCTCGGCGATGGGTCCGCGGGTGGTGGGTGCGATGTGGAAATCCAGCTTGGCCGCGAGGCGCGCGGCCCGCAACATGCGCACCGGGTCCTCGCGAAAGCGCTGCGCGGGGTTGCCGATCATGCGCAGCACCCTGGCCCTGGCGTCGGCCACGCCGCCATGCCAGTCCCAGATCTCCTGCCTGTCGGGCTGGTAATACAGCGCATTGGCGGTGAAGTCCCGGCGGGCGGCGTCTTCAGCCTGGCTGCCGAAGACATTGTCGCGCAGGATCATGCCGTCGTCGGCGATGGTGCGGGTCGCATCGCCTTCGTCGCCATCCGCGGCCTCCGGCCCCGGCGTGGAGGCCCGGAAGGTGGTGACCTCGATCACGTCCGGGCCGCAATAGACATGCACAATCTGGAAGCGCCGGCCGATGACGCGGGAGCGGCGGAACACACGGCGTATCTCTTCGGGCGTGGCATTGGTGGCGACATCGAAATCCTTGGGTGGCCTGCCCAGGAGCAGGTCCCGCACGGCACCACCCACCACGAAGGCGTCGAAGCCCGCCTCCCTCAGGCCGCGCGTGACCCTGAGGACACAGGACGACAGCTGCTCGCGGCGGATGCCGTGCTCTTCCAGGGGCAGAACCCGGGGAGCGGCATGGGGGGACGGGGCTTGCCTGCCCAGGATCTTGTTGATCAGGCGACGGATCATCGACGAATGGCGGGGAGATTCACGGGCGCGGGCAGTATAGCAGCCGGCTTGCCCTGGCAGCCGGGGCCGGGCTACAGTTGCCAATCGCTTTCCTGTCTGGAACACGGCATTGTTAGCCCTCATCGAAGCCGCCGGCTGGCCCATCTGGCCGCTGATCATCGCCTCCATCCTGGCCCTGGCCATCATCTTTGAACGCACCTACACCCTACGCCACCGGCAGGTACTGCCACAGGGTCTGCTGGAGCAGACCCTGGAGCATCTGCGCAGGCATGGCACCAATCCGGACCTCCTGCGCGGCCTGGCGGAGGGCTCCCCCCTGGGACGGGTGTTTGCCGTGGGCCTGCGCCATCTTGGCCTCAGCCGGGAGCTCATGAAGGAATCGCTGGAGGAGTCCGGCCGGGCCGTGGCCCACGACCTGGAGCGCTATCTCACCACGCTGGGCACCATCGCCGCGGTGTCCCCGCTGATGGGCCTGCTGGGCACGGTGGTGGGCATGGTGGAGATCTTCGGCTCCCAGTCCCCTGCCGGCGGCAATCCGGCGCTGCTGGCACATGGCATCTCGGTGGCCCTGTACAACACGGCCTATGGCCTCATCGTCGCCATTCCCAGCCTGATCTTCTATCGCTTTTTCCGTGGCCGGGTGGACGCCTTCCTGGTGGAGATGGAGCAGGAGACCCTGCGTCTGGTGGAAATCATCCACGGCGAGCGTAAATAAGCCCATGCAGCTTTCCTCGACAGACCCCTAACATGAATTTTCAGCGTGGTGCCCGGCGGGAGGACCCGGAGATCAACCTCATCCCCCTCATCGACGTGCTGCTGGTGATCCTGATCTTTCTCATGATCACCACCACCTACGCGCGTTTTTCCGAACTCCAGATCAATCTGCCCGAAGCCCGGGGCGACAGTGCCAAGGAAACCCCCGCGCAGATCACGGTGAGTGTGAGCGAGCAGGGGCAGTACGAGGTGAACGAGGTGGTACTGGCGGGAGTGGGCGTGGAGGGCATCGTCCAGGCCCTGCGGGCGGCGGCGGGTGGCCAGAAGGATCCGGTCGTGGTCATCTCCGCCGATGCCCGTGCCACGCACCAGTCCGTGGTGCGGGTCATGGACGCGGCCCGGCGCGCGGGTTTCCCGCGTGTCACCTTCGTGACCCAGGCCGCCGCGCCTTCCTGAACCCGGGCCTAGGGAGGCCGGAACTGTTCGAACGCTTCATTACCCGCTGCTGGTATGGCCGGGGCCCGGGCTGTCTGGCCTGGCGGGTGTCGCTGCTGCCGTTCAGCCTCCTGTTCGGACTCCTGGTGAAACTGCGCGCCCGGGCCTATCGCCTGGGCTTGCTGCGCAGCGAACGCCTGCCCGTGCCGGTCATCGTCGTGGGCAACATCACGGCGGGAGGAACCGGCAAAACCCCCTTGATCCTGGCGCTGGTGGACTGGCTGCGGACGGCCGGCTGGCGGCCCGGGATCGTCAGCCGCGGGCATGGCGGCAAGCGGCGGCAAGCCATGCCCGTGCGGGCCGACAGCGACCCCGCCCTGGCGGGGGACGAGCCCGTGCTGTTGGCGCGTCGGTGCGCTTGTCCCGTATGGGTCGGGCGGCGGCGGGTGGAGGCGGGCCGGCGTCTGCTGGCCTTCCATCCCGAGGTGAACGTGATCCTGGCGGATGATGGTCTGCAGCACTATGCCCTGGCGCGGGACCTGGAAATTGCCGTGGTGGATGGCATGCGCGGGCTGGGGAATGGCTGGCTGTTGCCGGCCGGCCCCCTGCGTGAACACCGCCAGCGCCTGGGACGGGTGGATGCCGTCGTGGTGAATGGCGATGGCCGGGCCGACTTGCCTGTCCATGCCTTTCGCATGCGCCTGCTCGGGGCGGTGTTCCATGCCCTGCGGGATGCGACGCGTACCGCCACGGCACGGGAACTGGCAGACAGGCCGCTACATGCCGTGGCGGCCATCGGCAATCCACAACGCTTCTTCGACCACCTGACGGCACTGGGTCTGACGTTTGCCGCGCATGCCCTGTCCGACCACCACCCTCTGCCTCCGGAAGCGCTGCCGCCGGGCCGGGTGCTCATGACGGAGAAGGATGCCGTGAAACTCATGTCTCACGCGCGCGCGCCCGAGCTGGAGGATTGCTGGTACCTGGCGGTTGACGCGCACGTGGAGGGGGGGCTAAAACAGCGCATCCTCTCCCGTCTCTCCACGCACCGCGACGCACGCCATGGACCCCAAACTGCTTGAAATCCTCGTCTGCCCCCTGTGCAAGGGCCCCCTAGTGCATGTCAAGGCGCGCCAGGAACTGATCTGCAAGGCCGATCGCCTGGCCTTTCCCATCCGCGATGGCATCCCGGTCATGCTGGAGGAGGAGGCGCGCCCGCTGACGGATACGGAGGAAGTGGTCCAGTCCTGAAGCCACGTCCGCCCATGGCCGGGTTTCCCCTGCAGGTCCTGCTGGATCATGCCAGGCACCGCCTGCAGGCCGCGGAGCGGCTGTTGCGCATCCACGGGCGCAAGGAAGAGGCGGCGCGTCAGCGCCTGGAGGAAATCCGCGGTTACAGGCGCGAGTACCAGCAGCGCATGGCAGGCGCGGGCACACGCGGCATGGGCATACACATGCTGCGCGAGTTTCAAGCCTTTCTGCTCAAGCTGGACCAGGCCATCGCACACCAGGAAACGGAGGTGTGTCACGCGCACGCGCGATGGCTGGCGGCGCATGAACAATGGCTGGCCCAGCGTCGCCAGGTCAAGGCCTATGAAACCCTGGCCGCGCGACATCGACGTGAAGCACTGCGCGATGAGGAGAAACGCGAGCAGCGCATCACCGACGCTGCCGCGGCGCATCTGGCCCGGCCGTACGGGCGACGTCCCCTGGATTGACGACGGCACGCAAGTTGCTAGTTCTTGCCCGCAAGGCTTGGGAGAGACGCGATGAGCGAGATGTTGGCAGTGTTGTTGGGTGTGGGTGCTGGCAAGGTGTCGCATGTCCCGGGCGTGGTGCTGGCCGCCAGGGGCGAGACCGGCCCGACCGCACGCGCGGCCGGTGCCGGCGACCCCTTCGCGGATGTATTGCTTGCGCGCCTGAACCCCGCGCCGGTGCATGCAGGGGAAGTCCCCGCCGCGGCGCCGGATGTCGTGACAGCGCAGGCCGAGGCGGGAGAGGCGCTTCCGGCTGTGTGGCCCTGGCCTCGAGAGGATGCCGGACAGACGCCGCTGGCCATATCGCTCATCGTCGCAGAAGTACGGATCGCGGCCCGGGACATGCGCCTGGGCAGGGAGACGGACACTCCCGTCCCGGCGCCGGACAAGGGCGGGCGCCGGGGCGATGCCGTGCCCTTGCCGCCGCTCCGGGCCGATCCGCCTGCGTCGGCGGCCCAGCCATCCGCGGCAGGATCTGCCGCGGATGGGCAAGCCTTGCCGTGGTCGGGCCAGGACGAGCAGGCCGCGGCCGGTGGCGCGCGCACCGGCCCCCATGCGGGCGTGCCGGCGATGCCGGTTCCAGGCATAGGCGCGCCGCACACCCACCCGCCTGGTCCGCCGGACGCTACCGCCATGCCCACGCATGCCACCCCGGGCATGGTCGGCGATGCGTTGACCCGGCCGTTGGCCGGGGGCATGCATCTCGGCGTGGAGGCGCCCCTGCGCAGTGCCATGTTCCCCCAGGAGCTGGGCGAACGCATCGTCTGGCTGTCCTCGCACCATGCACTCAGGGCCGAGATCGCCTTGAACCCTCCGCATCTGGGTCCGCTGGAGGTCAGGCTGTCCCTGGGGGGCGGGGAGGCCGGCGCCCAGTTTTTCTCCCCCCATGCCCCGGTGCGGGAGGCCATCGAGGCGGCCATGCCCAGACTGCGGGAGATGCTGGCGGAGGTCGGCATCTCCCTGGGGCAGGCCCAGGTGCGGGATGAGGCCTTTTCCCACGCGTGGATGCCGGCCCGGGACGAGGTCCATCCCACCCGGCAGCCGTCCGGCTGGGATGCGCCGGGCGTGGCAGCGGACATGGCGCAGGGCCCGTACATGGGCCGTGCGGGCTTGGGTCTGGTGGATCTGTACGTCTGAGTGGACGGCGCATGCCCCCACCCGCGGGAACCGCCCGGTGCCGGCTCGATCCACCGGATGCAGGCTGCTTGCCCTCTGTCCATCCATGTCGTAATAAAAAACACAAGCATGTGTGCGAAACATTCTGTTTTCGTGTGATATTTTTTTGACCCGGTTCGATTCGCGCAAAACATATGGCCCAAGAAGAAGCCCCGGTGCAAAGCCCGCCACCGGGCAAGAAACGTAAGTTGCTCCTCATCATTCTGCTGGTGGTGGGTGTCATCGTCCTGTTAGGGGTCGGGCTGGCGTACTGGTGGCTCGCTTCGGCGCCTGACAAGACCCGGCAGGGCAAGGCCGAGGATGCCGAGATGCTGGATGAAAAGCCGCGCGTGTATGACAAGCTGGGCCAGTTCACCCTCAACCTGGCCGACCAGGAGAGCTACCTGCAGACGGAGATCCAGCTCCTGCTGGCGGATGCCAAGCTGAAGGACAGGCTCAAGGCGCGCATGCCCGAGGTGCGCGACGCGATGAACCGGCTGTTGTCCAGCAAGACGGCCGAAGAGCTCAGCCGACCCGATGGCAAGGATGTGCTGGCACGGGAGATCCGCGAGGAGATCAATCGTGTGCTGGGGGTCTCCAATGCATCCCAGGGCGTGCAAAAGGCGCTCTTCGACACCTTCATCATCCAGTAGGCGGATGCGGAGCGCGGGCGCGTGGCGGACGACATCCTCAGCCAAGAAGAAGTAGACGCCCTCCTGCGGGGCGTGACCGGCGAGTTGGAGGAGGCCGCGTCGGAAGAGGGCGGCGAGGGCGTACGTCCCTATGACATCGGCCGCCAGGAACGTATCGTGCGTGGACGCATGCCCACGCTGGAGATCATCAACGAACGCTTCGCACGCAACTTCCGCATCGGCCTGTTCAACCTCATGCGCCGCACGGCGGAGATATCCGTGGGCCCGGTGACGGTGATCAAGTACAGCGAGTTCGTGCGCAACCTGATCGTGCCCACCAACCTGAACATGATCCACATGCACCCCCTGCGCGGCACCGGGCTGTTCGTGTTCGACCCCAACTTCGTCTTCCTGGTGGTGGACAACCTGTTCGGCGGCGATGGTCGCTTCCACATGCGCGTGGAAGGCCGGGACTTTACCGCCACGGAGCAGCGCATCATCAAGAAGCTGCTGGAAGTCACCTTCGAGGAGATGCAGAAGGCCTGGGAGAACCTCTACCCCGTGCAGTTCACGCACGTGCGCTCGGAGATGAACACCCAGTTCGCCAACATCGCCACGCCGACGGAAGTGGTGGTGGTGACCACCTTCAATATCGAGCTGGGATCCGGCGGCGGCGATTTCCACGTCTGCCTGCCCTACAGTATGATCGAGCCGATCCGGGACATGCTGACCAGCACCATGCAGGCGGACCGGGCCGAGGCGGACGAGCGCTGGGTGCAGCAGATGACCCTGCAGGTGCAGGAGGCCATCGTCGAGCTGGTCGCCAGCCTGGGACACACTTCGGTCACCCTGGGGCAGATCCTGGAATTGAAGCAGGGCGACGTGATCTCCCTGGATCTGCCCGAAGCCGTGGTGGCCGAGGTGGACGGCATCCCCCTGTTTCGCTGCCAGTACGGCCAGAGGAATGGCCAGCTGGCGCTGAAGGTCAGCCAGGTGCTGCAGGCGGATGAGCGCATGATCTGCGCCGGGAGCAAGGCATGAGCGAGGAAGCGAAGGAGACGGAGACAGACGTTTCCGCCGATGACTGGGCGGCCGCCCTGGCCGAGCAGGAGGCCGTCGCACCCGTCGACGGGGATGCGGAGGACCCCTGGGCCGCCGCCCTGGCCGAGCAGGAGGCCGCGGGGGGCGAAGACGCGGCCGAGGCCACGGTGCGCAAGGCGCGGATCTTCCAGAACCTGGTCCCCGACGGCGGCCCGCCCGCGGCCAACAATCTGGACATGATTCTGGACATCCCGGTGCAGATCAATGTCGAACTGGGACGTACCAAGATCGCCATACGCAACCTGCTGCAACTGGCGCAGGGTTCCGTGGTGGAGCTCGACGGCCTGGCCGGCGAGCCCATGAACGTCCTGGTGAACGGTTGCCTGATCGCGCAGGGCGAGGTGGTGGTGGTGAACGACAAGTTCGGTATCCGGCTCACGGACATCATCACTCCCGCGGAACGCCTCCGCCGTCTCAATAAATGAGCCCTTGCGCGCGCGTGGGCGCCGCCGTGGCGCTGGCCTGCGCCAGCCGGACCGGTCTGGCCGGCGGCGATGTGCCGGCCGTGACCGGGGCATCCACCTTTGGCGTGCTGTTGCAGGGCCTCCTGGGTCTGGCCGTGGTGCTGGCGGCCCTGGCCGGGTTTTTCTGGTTCCTGCGCCGCTTTTCCCCGGGCCAGACCGGGGCCCAGGGGGTGGTGAAGGTGGTGGGCGGCGTCATGCTGGGGCCCCGGGAGCGCCTGGTGGTGGTGGAAGTGGGGGGCACCTGGCTGCTGCTGGGTGTGGGGGGCGGGCAGGTGACGCGCCTGCACGACATGCCGCGCCCGGCCAGTCCACCGCCTGGCGCGATCGGACAGACGGCGGCCGGCGCGTCGGGGTTCGCCGACAGACTCAGGGAACTGTTGCCGAAGCGCCCCGGTTGAGCATGCCGCGCGGATCCTCCCTCTTCCTTGCGCTGGCGCTGCCCGCGACGGCCTGGGCCGCGCCCGGCATCCCGGCCTTTTCCAGCAGCCCGGGCGCGGGTGGTACCACGCAATACACCTTCAGCATCGAAGCGCTGCTGCTGCTCACGTCGCTGACCTTTCTGCCCGCGGTCCTGCTGATGATGACCGCCTTCACGCGCATCGTCATCGTCCTGTCCCTCCTGCGCCAGGCCATGGGCACCATGACCGCCCCGCCCAACCAGGTCATCGTCGGTCTGTCCCTGTTCCTGACCTTCTTCGTCATGGCGCCGGTGTTCGACAAGGTGCATGAAACCGCCTGGCGCCCCTATACGGAAAACCGCATCGACCTGGCGCAGGCCGCGGAGCTGGGCGCCCGGCCCCTGCGCGCGTTCATGCTCGCGCAGACCCGGCAGGAGGATCTGGCCCTGTTCGTGCGCCTGGCCCGCATCCCGGCCCTGAACGGGCCGGAGGACACGCCACTGAAGGTGCTGGTGCCCGCCTATGTCATCAGCGAGATCAAGACCGCCTTCACCATCGGCTTCATCGTCTTCATCCCCTTCCTCATCATCGACATGGTGGTGGCCAGTGTGCTCATGTCCATGGGCATGATGATGCTCTCTCCCGTACTGGTGTCCCTGCCCTTCAAGATCATGCTGTTCGTGCTGGCGGATGGCTGGAACCTGTTGGTCGCCTCGCTGGTGGCCACCTTTCAGTCATGAGCCCGGATACCGTCGTGGCCATCGTGCGCCAGGCCCTGGAGCTGGCCATGCTGGCCGCAGGGCCCCTGCTGCTGGCCTCACTGCTCATGGGCCTGCTGGTATCGGTGTTCCAGGCCGCCACCCAGATCAACGAGATGACCCTGTCCTTCATCCCCAAGCTCTTGGTGATGTTCCTCGTCCTGGTGATCGTCGGGCCCTGGACCCTGCGCCTGCTGGTGGATTACGTGGTGCGTCTGCTGGGCAGCATTCCCGCCCTGATTGGCTGATGCTTAGCCTCAGCAGTGCGGACCTGGACGCCTTTCTGGCCATGTTTCTGTTCCCCTTCGCGCGCATCGCCGCCTGGCTGTTCTTCGACCCCCTGCTGGGTAACCGGGCCGCCCCCAGGACCGTCCGCCTGGCCATGGCCCTGGTGCTCACCGTGGCGGTGGCTCCCGTCCTGCCCGATGTGGGCCAGGTGTCCCTGATGTCCGCGCATGGCCTGCTGGTGTTGCTGCAGCAGATCGCCGTGGGCACGGCCCTGGGTTTTGCCCTGCGCATCGTGTTTGCCGCCGTGGAGTTCGCGGGCCAGCTCATGAGCCTGCAGATGGGCCTCTCCTTCGCCACCCTGTTCGACCCCATCCATGGCGCGCAGACCCCGGTCATCGCCCAGTTTCTGACGATTGCCTCCGCCCTCGTCCTGTTTGCCTTCAATGGTCACCATGTGGTGATCGCCGCCCTGGCGCAGAGCTTCGTCGACATCCCGGTCGGTGCCGGGCTTGGCGCGCCGGGATTCGCCGACCTGGCCCGCTGGGGGGGGACCCTGTTCATGACGGGACTGCACCTCGCGCTGCCGGTGACGGCGGCCCTGCTGGCCACCAACCTGAGCATCGGCATGATGACCCGTGCAGCACCCCAGCTGAACATCTTCGCCGTGGGCTTTCCCCTCACCCTGGGGGCGGGGTTCCTCGTGCTCTACTTCACCGTGGTGTACCTGCCGGCCAGCCTGGAGCGCCTGTGGGGCCAGGCCCTGAGTACCGGCATACGCGCCATGGGCGCGGTGGGCGGGCAGTGAACCCCTCGTCCTGGGTGCGGCGCTGGGCACCGTATATCCCCACCGCCGGCCGGGTGCTGGATCTGGCCTGCGGCAGCGGCCGCCATGCCGTGTATCTGGCGGCGCTCGGGCATCCGGTGTGCGCGGTGGACATCGACCCGACGCCGTCCGCGGCCGCGCGCGCGACGGCCGGCATCGCATGGCTCCGGGCCGACCTGGAAGGCGCGCCCTGGCCTTACGCCGGGCAGTGCTTCGGTGGCATCGTCGTCAGCCGCTACCTGCACCGCCCCCTCCTCGACGTGTTGTGCTGCAGTCTGGAGCCAGGGGGGGTGCTGATCTACGAGACCTTCAGCCTGGGGCAGGCCCGCTATGGCCGGCCACGCAACGCGGCGCATCTGCTGCTGCCCGGGGAGCTCCTGGAGGCCGTGCGCGGTCAGCTGCGGGTGATCGCCTTCGAGGATGTGGACGAAGCGGCGCAGCGGCGCTGCATGCAGCGGCTTTGCGCCATGCGTGCCTGAATCCCTCGCAGCGGCGCGCACGTGGCCGCCGTCTGCCGGGCCCACCCGCTCAAGTGGGACGGTGCAGGATCTGTGCCGCCAGTTCGGCCTTGTTGGCGACCGCCAGCTTGCGATAGCAATGTGCCAGATGATTGCGCACCGTGGCGGGCGAGAGCGCCAGCGCCCGGGCGATGGCCGCATGCGTCTCGCCGTGCGCATAACGCAGGGCGATCTGGCGTTCGCGCGGCGACAGGCGGTCCAGCGCGCCCGGCGCCCGCACCTCGAGACAGAACAGCTCACCCCTGCGCGTGACCTCGACCCTGTCCGTACCGATCTGGAAGGGCAGACCCTTGCGCAGGCCCGGTAGCAGCGCCGCAGGCAGCCGGCTGCCCTGCCAGCCTGGCCAGTGCGCGCGCAGGGCATGGATGAAGCCGGGCGTGAACTCGTGCAGGATCCCCCGTGCATCCACCATTCCCCGCGCCGCGCCGAGCCGGGGTGATTCCCCGAACATCTCGCGCAGGCGTGCAACCCGGTAGGCCTGGGCCAGATGCGGCATCAACAGTTCCATGCCCAGGCGCTCGGCAGTGTTGAACGGATGATTCGCGGCATGCCGCCACAGCACCAGAAGATCGCCGAGCGGCGACTGTGGTTGCGCCAGCAGCGTCCCGAGCGCACATCCGATTCCATAGCGCATGCCGACCGCGCGGTACACCGTGCTGCGCGCCAGACGCGCGCGCGCCACGAGGTCGGCCAGGTGGATGGTCACCCCAGGCCGCGCGCTCAGTGCGGCGAGGAAGCAATCCTGCTGCACGTGGGGCCGGTAGGCGTTCAGGAACGAATCGTCGCAGTTGAACAGGAAGGCGTGCTGCAGTTCCACCGGCTGCCTGCTCACACTGCCCCAGCAGGCCGAATCGAACGGAATCAGGGTCTGGATCTCTTCCAGCATCAAGGCCTGAAACCGGTCGAAGGCCACCTCGCAACCGGCGCGATGCACATGCAGAAGCAACGCGTTCAGAGTGCGGATATCCAGGCCGGGGTCGGGTAGCGGCGGGGGATCAGCCAAGATCGGGACTCGGGTGCGAAAGCATGTCGGGTGCGGGCAGGCCAGCAGGGAACCTGCCGCGCAACATACGCCCGACTGTGCCCATGATGCAAATGTGTCACGTCGTGAGCTTTACAGTCTGCCGTGAGAGGCATCCGCGACATGTTCATAACACATTGGTTACATTGAAAGATATGCATGGGGCATGGTTTGTGCTTATGCGGCAGCGAGGCAATCACATGCAGGAGTTCCCGCCATGACACGCGCAAAAACAAACCAGGTCAGGGTCTCGACCCGGGCTGCAATCCCACACGTCGACGGTCATTTCCGGCAAACCCCTCTGGCCGCGGCGATCGCCGGCATGCTGCTGGCGCTGAGCGCAAACCATGCGCTCGCGGCCAACTGCACCTGGAACCCCGCGACGGGGAACTGGGCCAGCGCCAGTGACTGGACTTGTAATATGGTTCCCGGTGCGTCCGACATGGCGTTGATTCCCGTCACCAAGGTGGTGACCATCAATACCGCCCAGTCGATTCTCAGTCTGGAGAATCACGGCAACGTCGACATCGACGCCTTTCTGCTCACACTGCAGGGCGGTGGCAGCACCAACAACTACAGCACCATCAACGTCGGCGCCGGGCCCATCCCGAACAACGCCGCCCTCAACATCGGTGCCGGACACAACGTCAACAATGTCGGCGGCACGATCAACGTCAGCGCCGACAGCGTCATCAACCAGTTTGGCAGCACCATCAGCGGCGGCACCATCAACACGACAGGTACTGGTCGCCTCACGGCATTCAACAACGGCAACAACTTCCTGGACAACGTCACGCTCAACGGCACGCTGGATCTGGCTGGCGCCACGGGTATCGAGCGCGTCATGAACAATCTGAACCTGAACGGTACGGTCAACATCGGCAACAACAGCGTGCTGGCGCCGCAGGGCAACCAGACCATCTCCGGCAACGGCACCATTAACTTCACCGACAGCAACACAAATAATCGCCTCAACGTCGAGGCCGGCGTCCTGACGCTGACCTCGGGCATCACGGTGCGCGGCCATACCGGACGCATCGGCGACCAGAGCTACGTCGGCGGTGCGGCCACCCTGATCAACCAGGGCACCATCGCCGCGGACGTGAGCGGCGGCACGATCGTCCTGGGCGTGGCCAGCGGCATCACCAACACCGGGACGATGCGGGCCGACAACGGCGGCACGCTGCAGATCAACCCGAACGGCCCGGGCGTCGCCAATGCTGGCGGCACGATCCGCGCCGACAACAACGGCGTGGTGCTTTTCAACGGCGTCATCATCGACGGCGGCACGCTGGACACCGGCAGCGGTGGTCGCCTGGTAGCGGCCAACAACGGCAATAACTTCCTCAACAACACGACGCTGAACGGTACGCTCGACCTCGCATCGGCCACCGGCATACAGCGCATCACCGGCGGCATGGTGTTGGACGGTACGATCGACATCGGCAACAACAGCGTGCTGGCGCCGCAGGGCACGCAGACCATCGCCGGCAACGGCAGCATCGTCTTCGCCGATAACAACACCAACAACCGCCTCAACCTCGAGGCCGGCGACCTGACGCTGGCCTCGGGCATCACCGTGCGCGGCGGCAACGGCATCATCGGGCAGCAGGCCTTCGCCGGCGGTGCGGCGACGCTGGTCAACAACGGCACGATCGCCGCCGACGTGGCCGGGCGCTCGATAACGCTCCAGGTCAACGGCCTGACCACCAACAACGGCACGCTGACGGCGGCCAACGGCGGCACGCTGAATCTGAACTCGGCCGTGCACGGCAACACCGGCAGCCAGATCCTCGCCGGCGCCGGCAGCATCGTGAACCAGAACGGCGTCACGCTCAGCGGTGACATGAATCTCGCCGGTGCCGGCTCGTTCCGTGCCAGCAACAATGGCAACAACTTCCTGTCGGGCGTGACGCTGTCCGGCATGCTCGACCTCGCCTCGGCCACCGGTATCGAGCGCGTGGACGGCGGCCTGACGCTCAACGGCGCGACCATCAACCTCGGCAACAACAGCGTGCTCGCGCCGCAGGGCACGCAGACCATCGCCGGCAACGGCAGCATCGTCTTCGCCGATAACAACACCAACAACCGCCTCAATGTCGAAGCCGGCGTCACCACGCTGGGCTCGGGCATCACCGTGCGCGGGCACACCGGCATCATCGGCGGGCAGGCCTTCGTCGGCGGCGCGGCGACGCTCGTGAACCAGGGCGTGATCAGCGCCGACGTGGCCGGCGGGACGATCCGCGTGCAGACGGCTTCCGGCACGACGAACCAGAACCTGATGAAGGCCGAGAACGGCGGCACGCTGCTGCTGCAGGGCAGCGGCGTCGACAACACCGCCGGCACGCTGCTCGCCGCCGACCAGAGCACGGTACGCATCAACGGCATCACGGTCACCGGCGGCCAGCTCAATACCTCGGGTAGCGGCCGCTTCCAGGCCAACAATAGCGGCAACAACTACATCAACGGCGCCACGCTGAACGGTCTGCTCGACCTCAGCGGCGGTGGCATCGCCCGCATCTCTTCGGGCGGCATGACGGTCAACGGCCGCATCGACATCAGCCAAGGCGGCATACTTGCGCCGCAGGGTGCGCAGACCATCGACGGCAATGGTCAGATCGTGTTTGCCGATGCCAACAACGCCAACCGCCTGAACATCGAGGCCGGCGCGCTGACCCTCGGCGCCGGCGTCACGGTGCGCGGCACCACCGGCGGCATAGGCGCACAGAACTTCGTCGGCGGTGCGGCGACGTTTACCAACCTCGGCACCGTCAACTCAGACGGCGGCGGCACGATTACCGTCAATCCCAATGGTGCGCTGACCAACGACGGCCTGTTCCGTGCCCAGAACGGCACCCTTACGGTACAGCGCAATGTCACCGGCACCGGCACCCTGCAGGTGGACGCCACCGGGGTCATGAACCTGGCCAACGGCGGCAACACACAGGGCACGCTGGCCATGGGCGGCGCCGGTGCAGCGCTCAACCTGGGCAACGGCAACCTGACCCTGACTAGCGACTACACCAATGCGGCCGCAGGCAGCGGCAACGGCTTCAACCGCCGCGCAGGTGTCAGCGGTAGCGGCCAGATCGTGGCCGGCGGCGATGTGAGCCAGGTAATTACCGGCGCCAACATCACCAACGGCAACACCGGCAATGCCACGCTGACCATCGGCAACGTGCGTGTCGGCGCCAACACCTTCGACTATCAGGTCGGCAATGCCGGCACCAGCGGGCCGACGCTGCGCGGCGCGATCCAGACCACGGCCAACGGTGGCAATCTGACCGATGCGCGCCTGTCGGGCACGGGTGTCACCGCGGCCAACTACTACGCTGGTGGTCCGGGCGGCAACAGCGGCAACCTTGGCGTGACCTTCACGGCGGCCAGTGCCGGCGTGCTGGCGCCGCTCACCGGCCAGGTGCTCAACCTGCGCAGCAACTTCGAGAACATCGCCGACCAGAAGCTGAACATCGTGCTGGCCAGTGGCGCGGCGGCCTACAACGCCGCAGTCGGCAGCGCGGCGCCGAGTCCGGTGGTGATCGCCAACCAGCGCGTGGGTGGCAGTGGCAGTCAGGTGCTGACGGTGAGCAACACGGCGGCAGCGGGCAGCTTCAGCGAGGACCTGCGTGCAAGCTTCGGCAGCAACACCGGAGCCGCGACCAACAATGGCGGCACGATCAATGCTCTGCTCGCCGGCGCCTCGGACAACAGTACGATGCGCGTGGGCGTGGACACCGGCAGCGCCGGCGCCAAGAGCGGCAGCGTGACGCTGAACTACCAGACCACCGGCACGGTGAACGGCGTGGGCAACGGCCTGGGCATCGCCAGCGCGGGCAGCCAGACGATCAACGTCAGCGGCAACGTCTATCGCCTGGCACAAGGCGACACCACACCGCTCACCGTCAATCTCGGCAACCGGCACGTGGGCGATGGCGCCAGCCAGGCGCTCACCATCCAGAACCTTGCCGGCAACGACGGCTTCAGTGAAAGGCTCAACGCCAGCTTCGGCATGGTGAGTGGCGACGCCACTCACAATGGCGGCAGCATCGGCCTGCTCGGTGCCGGCGCCAGTGATGCCGCCAGCATGAGCGTGGGCATGGATACCAGCAGCGCCGGCAGCAAGGTGGGCAGCGTGGCCGTCCTCTACCAGTCCGACGGCGCCGGCACCAGTGGTCTGGCCGCCATCGGCGCGGGCAGTCAGACCGTCAACGTCACCGGTGCGGTTTACCGCCTGGCGCAGGCCAATACCCTGGGTGCGGTCAACTTCGGCAACGTCCACGTGGGCGATAGCGTGCAGCAGGCGCTGTCCATCAGCAACCTCGCCACCAGCGACGGCTTCTCTGAAAGCCTCAACGCCAGCTTCGGCAGCGCTTCCGATGCCCGCATCATCCACAACGGTGGCAGCATCAGCCAGCTGGCGGCGGGCGCAAGCGACGGCAGCAGCATGGTGGTGGGTCTGAATACCGCCGCCGCCGGCACGGTCAATGGCAGCATAGCCATCAACTTCGCCTCGGACGGCACGGGCACCAGCGGTCTGGGCATCACCGCGCTGCCCACGCAAAACGTCGGTGTCAGCGGCACGATCACCACCCAGGGCAGCGTCTACCGGCTGGCCAGCGCCAGTCCGGCGTCGCCCAACCCCGTCAACTTCGGCAATGTGCGTATCGGCACGGTGCTCGACCAGGCCCTGAGCATCGGCAACACCGCCGTCAACGACGGATTCAGCGAGAAACTCAACGCCAGCATCAGCAGCAACGGCGCGCCCGTGACGGCCAGCGGCGCGTTCAATCTGCTCGGTCCGCAGGCCACCGACAGCACCAGCCTGCATGTCGGGCTCGACACCAGCAGCGCCGGCGCCAAGAGCGGCAGCGCGACCATCACGCTGGTCTCCGATGGCACGGGTACCAGCGGCCTGGGCCAGACCAGCCTGCCGAGCCAGATCGTGCAGGTATCCGGCAACGTCTACCGCCTGGCCAACCCGACGCTCGACACGCCCTCGGTAACCATCGCCGCGCGCGTGGGAGACGCAGTGGCGGCCAGCCAGGCGGTATCGCTCAGCAACGTTTCGCCGGACCTCTACACGGAAGGGCTGAAGGCGGGCATTGCCGGCATCAGCGGCAATGCCCAGGGCAGTGGTTCGATCACGAATCTCGCCGCGCAGGGCACCGATTCTGCCTCGATCAAGGTCGGTCTGGCCTCTACGGCCAGCGCCGGCCTGAGCAATGGCCAGGTCACCCTGGGCCTGAGCTCCACCGGCGCCGGAACCACCGGCGCGGCCGACCTGGCCATCGGCTCGGCCATCGTCGACGTGGTGGGCAAGGTCTACCAGCAGGCGGTGGCGCTGGTGCAGAACGCGGTCCACTTCGGCATCGTCCATGTCGGCGATGTGGTCGCCGCCCGCAATGTCCAGGTGCAGAACGTCGCACCGATCGCGGGCCTGAACGACACGCTCACCGGCACCCTGGGTGGCGCGACGGGGCCGTTCTCCGCCTCCGGCAACCTGGGTACGGGCGTGCAGGCCGGTCAGAGCGACAGCATCAGCCTGAGCGTGGGCCTGAGTACCGCCACCGCCGGGGTCTTCAATGGCAGCGCCACGCTCGGCCTGGCCAGCCACAACCCCGACATGGCCGACCTGACCCTGCCCAATGCCGTGGTACTCATGGATGCCCAGGTGAACCACTATGCCAACGCCGATCTGCACAAGACCGGCGGCCATGGCAGCTTCAGTCAGAGCGGCTGGGTATACACCCTGGACTTCGGCAACCTGACCCTGGGCTCCAGCGTGAATGCCGCCCTGGAAGTGCGCAACGACGTCAGCGGCCCCGCCGACCTGCTGGACGGGCTCTTTGCCTTCCTCGACCTGCAGGACTTCAGCTATGCCGGCTTCAATGCCTTCTCGAACCTGGGCGCGGGACAGGGCCAGGGTGGCCTGAATGTCGGCTTCACGGCCATGACGCTGGGCCTGTTTGCCGATGACATCCGGCTGTCGAGCCTGGGCCACAATGCCAGCGGCTACAGCGGTGGCCTGGCGGACATCACGCTGCGCATCCGTGGCAACGTGGTGAGCAGCGGGTCCGTGCCCGAGCCGGGCACCCTGGGCCTGCTGGGTATCGCGATGGCCGGGTTGCTGCTCGCCCGCCGGCGCGCATCGGCGCGCTGAGGCGCTGACGGCCCGGGCCGGTTTTCCGGCCCGGGCCGTTTCCTGTCCGCGGCGAACTTGTATAAGATTTTGCCAATACATCGCGAAGGAGCCTGGAGCCGTGCTCAATAAGCCGCAGTTTTTCGTGTTCAGCGGATTGGGGGTCGCCGCCTTGATTCTGGCCGTCATCGACATCGTGCTGTTCAACGGCAACCGTTCCGCGCAGGACGAGTTCGCCACGCGTGCCCAATATATCCAGCAGAGCCAGCAGCTGGAGCCGCTGTATCAGGGCCTGATACGTGGCCTGGCCGAGTTGTCCGCGCAGCAGAACGATGCCCAGCTGCGTGAACTGCTGGCCTCCCAGGGCATCACGTTCACGCCCAAGCAACCCTGACAGGAGCGGGCTCATGCATCTGTTCGACAACCTGGTCAAGGTCGCCCGGCCCGATCCGGAACCAGCCTATGGGATCCTGTTGCCGATCCTGCTCGGATTGCTCGCCCTGGTCGTGTGGTTCGGGTTCCAGACCAGTCAACTGCTCAAGGAACGGGACAGCCTGGTGACGCTGCGCGCCAATCAGGAATCCATGTACACCAATGCGCGGAAGATGCGCGCGCAGCTGGATGCCCTGGCTGCCGGCACGGCGCGTCTCGCGCAACAGGGCAATGCCAACGCGCGGAAAGTGGTGGACGCGCTGCAGGCCCAGGGCATACGCATCAATCCGGACGCGACACCCGGTCAGTAGGCCGTCGCCCGGGCAGCGCGGTGTGACAGGATCGGGCTCCGCGCACCGTAGCGCTGCACTGCCCGTGCGTCCGGCGGCCTGGCCCCCCGGGGTCGTCACGCCGGCATGACTCGCGTGAGTTTCGGCTAAAATCGCGCATTTCCACGATCCACCGCCACCATGTTCACCGGTAGTTTCGTTGCGCTCGTTACCCCCATGCTGCCCGATGGCAGCCTGGACTTGCCCCGTCTGCGGGCTCTCATCGACTGGCACGTGGAACAGGGCACCGATGGCCTGGTGGTCGTCGGCACCACGGGGGAATCCCCCACGGTGGACATGGAGGAGCACTGCCGCATCATCGCCAGCGCGGTGGAACAGGCCGCCGGCCGGGTGCCCGTCATCGCCGGCACCGGCGCCAACTCCACTGCCGAGGCCATCGAACTGACGCGCTGTGCCCGGCAGGCCGGGGCGGTGGCGGGCCTGTCCGTCGCGCCCTATTACAACAAGCCCACCCAGGAAGGCCTGTACCGTCACTTCAGGACCATCGCCGAGGCCGTGGACCTGCCACTGATCCTCTACAACGTACCCGGCCGCACCGTCGCGGACATCGGCAACGACACCACCCTGCGCCTGGCCCAGGTGCCCGGTGTCGTGGGCATCAAGGATGCCACCGGCAGCATCGAGCGGGGCTCCGATCTGATCCGGCGCGTTCCGGCCGGCTTTGCCGTGTTCAGCGGCGACGATGCCAGCGGTATGGCGCTCATGCTGCTGGGTGGCCAGGGTGTGATTTCCGTGACCGCCAACGTGGCGCCCCGGCTCATGCACGAGATGTGCGCGGCCGCCCTGGGTGGCGACCTGATGCGGGCGCGGGAGATCAATTTCCGGCTTCTGGGCCTGCACCAGAAGCTGTTCGTGGAAGCCAACCCCATCCCCGTGAAGTGGGCCCTGGCCGAGATGGGGCGTATCGAGGCGGGTATTCGCCTGCCCCTGGTACCCCTGTCCGCAGCCCACCACGACACCCTGCGCGCCGTGCTGCGTGAAGCCGGCGCGCTCTGAGGACCATTTCGAGGTTCATCGCCATGCGCAAAACCCCGCTCCTGCTGCTGCTGACCCTCTCCCTGGCCGGGTGCTCGGTACTGGAGGGCAAGAAGATCGACTACAAGTCCGCGGGTTCCCTGCCGCCCCTGGAGGCGCCGCCGGACCTGGTGCTGCCCTCGGGCGACGGCCGCTTCGCGGTGCCGGAAATCAATCCCAAGGGCAGCGCCACCTTTTCCGCCTATGACCGGGAGCGCGCCGGCAAGCCCCAGCAGGGCAGCCAGACCCTGCTGCCGCAGGTGGAGAAGGTCAGCATCCAGCGGGCCGGTACCCAGCGCTGGATGGAGGTGCATCTGCCTGCCCGGGAGGTGTGGCCGATCGTCAAGGATTTCTGGCAGGAAATGGGCTTCATCATTTCCCTGGAATCACCCGAATCCGGGGTAATGGAGACGGACTGGGCCGAGAACCGGGCCAAGATTCCCCAGGATGCCTTACGTGGCTTCCTGGGCAAGGCCCTGGATTCCATCTATTCCACGGCCGAGCGGGACAAGTTCCGTACCCGCCTGGAAACGGCGGCGGACGGCGGTACCGAGATCTACATCAGCCACCGCGGCATGTATGAGGTGTACGAGGGCACGCAGACGGGTGGCGATCAGGGCCAGGGGCGTACCGTCTGGCAGCCCCGACCGGCCGATCCGGAACTGGAAGCGGAAATGCTGCGCCGCCTGATGGTGCGCTTTGGCGTGGAAGAGGCGCGGGCCCAGTCCCTGCTGGCGGAGAAGGACGCGCCGCCGCGGGCCACCCTGGTGCGGGGCGGTGACGCCGTGCCCGGCATCGTGGTGCCCGAATCCTTCGACCGGGCCTGGCGCCGCATCGGCCTGGCCCTGGACCGCATCGGTTTCACGGTGGAGGACCGGGACCGGGCCGCGGGCGTGTACTTCGTGCGCTATGCCGATCCGGAGGCCGACACCGGCAAGGACAAGGGCCTGCTCTCCAAGCTGGCGTTCTGGCGCGGCAAGGACAAGAAGGCCCAGGCGCTGCGCTACCAGATCAGGGTCCAGGGCGACGAGGCCCGTACCCAGCTGGGTGTCTACATGGATGACGGCTCACCGGCCCGCAATGAAACCGGTCAACGCATCGCCTCCCTGCTCTTCGAGCAGCTCAAGTAGTGCGCTTTGCCTGCCTGGGCAGTGGCAGCAAGGGTAATGCCTGGCTGGTGCATGCCGGCCGGACCCGTGTCCTCGTGGACTGCGGCTTCGGTGTCCGGGAGACGGCTCGACGCCTGGTCCGGCTGGGAATCGCGCTGGACGCGGTGGATGCCATCCTGGTGACCCACGAGCACAGCGACCACGGCCGCGGCGCGGCCCGGGTGGCGGGCCAGGCCGGATGTCCGGTGTGGATGAGCCATGGCAGCCAGGCCATGCTGGCCGCCATGGGAGAAGGGCCCGAAGACGTGCGCCTGATCCCCGATCATGCCCCCTTCGCCCTGGGGGATCTGGAGGTCAGGCCCTATCCGGTACCGCACGACGCCCGCGAACCCCTGCAGTTCGTTTTTTCGGATGGCGCGCTGAAGTTCGGCCTGCTGACGGATGCGGGCCATGTCACGCCGCACATGCGGGCGATTCTGGTGGACTGCGATGCCCTGGCGCTGGAATGCAACCACGACGTGGCCATGCTGCGGGCCGGGAGCTATCCCAAGGCCCTGAAGCGGCGCATCCTGGGGCAATATGGGCATCTGGACAACCAGGCCGCCGCCGATCTCCTGCACGCGGTGCATGGCCCCCGGCTGCGTCACGTGGTGGCGGCCCATCTGTCGCAGGAGAACAACCACCCGGATCTGGCCCGGGCGGCCCTGGCCAAGGCCCTGGGTTGCGCGCCGGACTGGATAGGCGTGGCGGACCAGGAGGACGGTCTGGATTGGCGGGAAATCGGGTAGGACGACGGATGGAGATCGACGAGCAGAACGCGCCGGCCCTGGAAGCGGCCACCACCTTCGCCGAGCTGGGCCTGGCACCCCCAATTCTGCGGGCCCTGGAGGAGATGGGGTACAGCATTCCCACCCCCATCCAGAAGCAGGCCATCCCCCTCGTGGTGATGGGCCGGGATCTCATGGCCCAGGCCCAGACCGGCACGGGCAAGACCGCGGCCTTCTCCCTGCCCCTGCTGCAGAAGATGCTGCCGCATGCCAACACCAGCGCCTCTCCGGCGCGGCATCCGGTGCGGGCCCTGGTGCTGGCCCCCACCCGGGAACTGGCCCTGCAGGTGCATGAATCCGTGCTGGCCTACAGTCGGCACCTGCCCCTGCGCAGCACCGTGGTGTTCGGCGGCGTGGACATGAGGCCCCAGGAGGCCGCGCTCAAGGCGGGTGTGGAGATCCTGGTGGCCACCCCTGGCCGCCTGCTGGATCACGCCGGCAGCAGGTCCGTGCAGCTCTCCCAGGTCCAGTTCCTGGTGCTGGACGAGGCGGATCGCATGCTGGACATGGGTTTCCTGCCGGACCTGAAGCGCATCCTGGATCTGCTGCCCAGCCAGCGTCAGACCCTGCTGTTTTCCGCCACCTTCGACGACAGCATCGTCGGCCTGGCCCGGAGCTTCCTGCGCAACCCCCTGAAGGTGGAGGTGGCGCGCAAGAACACCGCCGCCGAGAGCGTGGAGCAGGTGGTGCACAAGGTCAGGGAGGACGACAAGCTGGAGGCCCTGGTGCGCGTGGTGAAGACGCGCGACATCGCCCAGGCCCTGGTATTCACGCGCACCAAGCTCGCCGCCGACAGGCTTGGCCGACGCCTGCAGCGGCGTGGGGTGCAGGCCGCCATCATCCATGGCGACAAGGCCCAGGTGGAGCGCCTGAGTGCGCTGGAGGGCTTCAAGCAGGGCAAGGTGCAACTGTTGGTGGCCACGGACATCGCCGCCCGGGGGATCGATATCGTCGAGCTGCCCTGTGTCTTCAATTACGAGTTGCCCTATTCGCCGGAAGACTACGTGCATCGCATCGGCCGGACCGGCCGGGCGGGGGCCTCCGGACTGGCGGTATCCCTGGTGGCGCCGGAGGAGGACAGGCTGCTGGCGGGTATCGAACGCTTCATCAAGCGGGACCTGAAGGCCGTGCCCTTGCCGGAGTCCGCGCCACGTCCCCGGACGCGCGCGGATGCACCCGGGCACCCCGGATCCCTGGCGGCGCCCAGGTCCTTGACGCGCCGCCGTCAGGAGCCGGTCTGCGCCCTGTTGCTTCCTCCCCTCCGCGATGATGCGCCCGGCCATCCCGACCCTGGCAAGGATGCCTGAGCAGCCGTTCGGGCAGCATGTCGGGCCCGGACAACCCAGCCCCGGGAGAATCGCTTGATCAGCCTGGAATGGCTCCTGGTCGCCGCATTGGGCCTGCTGGCCATGCAGTGGTGGGACGGTCTGCAGAAACGCGAGCTGGCCTTGCAGGCCGCGCAACGGGCCTGTGTCCAGGCCGGTGTACAGCTGCTCGATGCCTCCGTCGCCCTGCGCAAGCTCGGTCTGCGCCGGGATGAGAAGCAGCGCATGCGTCTCTATCGGGAATTTGCCTTCGAATACTCCAGCTCGGGTGAAGACCGCCAGCCCGGCCGGGTGTACATGCTGGGCGCGCGGGTGCTGTCCGCCAGCCTCATCCAGGCGGGGGGCAGTGTGCTGCCCTTGCGTCGATGACCCGGGCCGAAGCGCACCAGGCGGCGGTTGCCCGGCCATCCCACGCGGCGCACGGGACACGCAGGGCTCTGCAGCCTTGATCCGGCTCCTGCACACCGCCGACTGGCAGATCGGCAAATGCTACGGACAGTTCGAGGCCGATGAGGCCGCCCTGCTGGCCGAGGCGCGCTTCACCAGCATCGAGAAACTGGCGATCCTGGCGCGTGACAGGCACGTGGATCTGGTGCTGGTGGCCGGCGATGTGTTCGACACCCAGGGTGTGGCGGACAGGACCATCCATCGCCTGTTCCACGCCATGCGCGGATATGCCGGTCCCTGGGTCATGATCCCGGGCAACCACGACGCCGGCTTGGCCGAATCGGTCTGGACGCGCGCCGTCCGCCTCCAGGCCATGCCCGCCAACGTCCATGTCTGCCTGAAGCCCGAACCGCTGCTGCTGACAGCGCTGGGTGCCGCCATCCTGCCCGCGCCGCTGACCCAGCGTCATACCCACGCCGATCTCACCGCCTGGTTCGATGGGGCCGAGACACCCGCCGGCATGGTGCGCATCGGCCTGGCCCATGGCTGCGTCCAGGGCATCCTCGCGGCGGACATCGATTCCGCCAACCCCATAGCCGCCGGCCGGGCCGAACAGGCGGGCCTGGACTACCTGGCCCTGGGCGACTGGCACGGCACCAGGCAGGTGGACGCGCGTACCTGGTACAGCGGCACGCCGGAAACCGACCGCTTCAGGGCCAACGACTCCGGCCAGGCGCTGTGGGTCGAACTGTCCGGACCAGGCGCGCCCGCGGTGGTCACCCCGGTGGCGACCGGCCAGTACCGCTGGCTGTCCCTGGGCTTTGCGCTGCGCGTCGCCAGCGACATCGATCAGGCACTGGCGGACCTCGAAGCGCTCGGCCCTGCCGATGTGGTCCGGCTGTCCTGGACCGGCCAGACCGATCTGGCCGGATACCTTCGCCTGCGGGAATCCTGCGCGCGGATCCAAGGCCGGGTCCGCAGCCTGCAAGCCGATTTCTCGGCCTTGCGTCTTGAGCCCAGCGATGCGGATATCGACGCCCTGCACGCCGACGGCTACCTGGGCGAGGTCATCGCCGAACTGAGGGACGGGCAGCGCCCTGACCGGAGCGATGCCGAAGGGGCCCGCGATGCCCTGGCCATCCTGGCCGGCATTCTCCATGAGCGGCGCAAGGGGCGCGCGTCGTGAGGCTGACCCGCATCCGAATCGAGCAATTGAAGCAGTTCCGGCAACCCCTCGAAATCGCCGACCTGGATCCTGGACTGAACCTGTTCACCGGCGCCAACGAGGCGGGCAAGAGCACCATCGTGGCAGCGATCCGTGCGGCGTTTTTCGAGCGGCACCGCTCTGCCGGCGTGGACGACCTGCGCCCCTGGGGCGATGCCTCCGCCTCACCCAGCATCGAACTGGATTTCAGCATCGCCGGCCAGGCCTACCGGCTCAGGAAGCGCTTCCTGGGAAAGAAACGCTGTGAACTGCAAGCCGGCACCCTGCACCTGGACGGTGCCGAGGCCGAGGATCATCTCGCTGCGCTGCTCGGCTTCCAGCACGCCGGCAGGGGGGCCAGCAGGGCCGAGCACTGGGGTATCCCCGGACTGCTGTGGATCCAGCAGGGCGGCGCCCAGGACATCCGCGAGCCGGTGGGGCACGCCACCGACCATCTGCGCACGGCTCTGAACGCCTCCCTGGGTGAGGTCGCCAGCAGCAGCGGCGACGAAGTCCTGAACAAGGTCGAGGCGCTACGCAACGAGCTGCTCACCACGGCCACCCACAAACCGCGCGGCCCGTACCAACAGGCGCTCGAACAGGCGGACTCGCTGGAAAATGCCGTCCAGGAACTGGACCGCGAAATCGCCGCCTACCGTGACCGGGTGGACCGGCTGGCCGCGCTGCGCGACGCGCATGCCGTCGATGAGGCCGAACAGCCCTGGGCCGTTTTCCGTCAACAGGAGCAAGCTGCAGCCACCCGTCTGGAGGATGTCCGCCAGATCGAGGCCGTCCTGCTATCGGACCGGCAACGCGCCGGCCAGCTGGAGGCGCAAATCGAGCTGCTGCGCGGCCAGCTCGACGTGTTCTCCAGCGAGGAAAAGGCCGTCCACACCCGCCGCGCGGGCCTCGAGCATGCCCAGCAGGCCTGCCAGGCCCAGGATGCCCTGGTCGATCAATGGCAAGCCAAGGCGCGGGAGGCGTCGGACCGTTATCACGCCGCGCGGGACAGCCTGCGCCTGGCGCGCCAGGAAGCCACCCGGCGCGATCTGGTCCGCCAGCGGGATGAGTGGCAACGCAAGCTGGAGAGCAGCACGGATGCCCTCGCCAAGGCCGGGGCCCAACAGGCCGCCCTCATCGACCTGCAGCGACAGCTGGCCGAATCGGCGATCGACCTCAGGGACCTGGATGCCCTCAGGGAACAACATGGCCGGATGCGCGAACTGCGCATCCGGCGCGACGCGATCGCCACCCGGCTGCGCTTCGCCCTGGCCGAGGGCGGCCACATCGAGATCGGGCAGGAATCCGTCACCGGCAGTGGCGACCGCCTGCTGACCGAACCCACACGCGTCAACCTGCCCGGTCTTGGCCAACTCGACATCACCCCCGGCGGCACCGACCTGGTCGAACTCGGCCGCCAGGAACAGGCCCTGGCCGACGCGCACGCCACCCTGCTGCAACGGCTCGGCCTCGCCGACCTGGCAGCCGCCGAGGCCCGCCACCAAAACCACGCCCGATACCAGGCCGAAGCCAGGGCCGCCGCCGCCACCCTCATGGCCCTCGCCCCCCAAGGCATCGACGCGCTGCATGCCGAACAGGCCGTCCACGCCGCCCGCCTGCGTGAGACTGGCCAGGCCCTTGCCTCCCTGCCTGCCGCCCCGGAATCCGCAACTGCCCTGCCAGCGGTCTCGCAGGCCGAGGCCGCCGAGGAATCCGCCCGGCAGTCCCTTGAACAGATCAATCAACAGCTCAACCAGGCCCGCCTCGCCGCCGGCAACGTCCAGGCCGTGCGCGAAGCCGCGGCCCGTGAACTGGCCGCAGCCCGGGCCGTTCTGAACGCCCCCGCGCGCGCCACCCGCCTGTCCGCCGCCAACCAGGCGCTGGTGGATGCCCGCGCCGATCAGGCCAGCCTGGCCACGCGCATAGAGGCCCTGGCCCGCCAGGTCGCCGAAGCCAGTCCCGAACTCCTCCGGCAGGACGTGGAGCGCTTCCGCAGGAGCGCCGGGCTACTGGAAAGGCAGCATGCCGAGCGCCGCGACCTGCTGATGAGGCTGGAAGTGGAGCTGCAGACCACCGGCGCCCGGGGGATGGAGGAACGCCGCGCCGAACTGGCGCGGGACCTGGAGCAGGCCCATCGCCGCGCGGACGAGCTGCAGCGCCGCGCCCGGGCTCTGGACTACCTGATCAATCTGCTGCGTGACAAACGCGCCATCCTCACCCGCAGGCTCCATGCACCCCTGCAAAGGCACCTCAGCCGCTACCTGCGGCTGCTGTTCCCCCATGCCAGCCTGGAGATCGACGCAAACCTCAGCCCCGGCCCCCTCACCCGGCCGGGCGCCGCAGGTCCTGAGACCGGTTCGTTCGAAGAGCTGAGCTTCGGTGCGCGTGAGCAAATGGGCGTCATCAGCCGCCTGGCCTACGCCGATCTGCTCAAGGAAGCCGGCCGTCCCACCCTCGTCATCCTCGACGACGCCCTGGTGCACAGCGACGCGACCCGTCTGGCGCAGATGAAGCGCCTGCTGTTCGACGCCGCCAGCCGGCATCAAATCCTGGTGTTCACCTGCCGCCCGGCAGACTGGCGGGACCTGGGGGTGGGTGCGCGGTCGTTGGAAGCCCTCCGCGTCATGACGGCCACGGACTGATCCAGGCGCGCTGTATCGTTCGGAGGCGCCGCCGGCCCAGGACCGCAAGCGCACGCGACACGCGTGCCCGACCCGCCATCCACTCGGCGGTGCGCAGGCTCCGCGGCGGGAAGCGATGTGCCGGTGTCGATCACCGCCCCCACCGCCATTGATCCATCTGGCGTCGCATGGACTGCTCCTCCTCTTCGATGGTGGCCGCCGTGGAATCGGGTGGGCAACCCTCCGGTGGCGGGGGAGGATGGCCCCGCGCGACGACCTGGGGCGGCGTGGACCCATCCCAGGCGAACGGATTCTTGAAGGGCTCGCGTTCGGGCAGGCAGTCCAACTGATAGCTGGGCGGCCAGCCCGTCTCGTAAGGCAGGAAGGAGATGGTCTGGTCGAATACCAGAGGCTTGCCGGTAGGCGTGGGCGGCAGCCTCGGCAGGTTCTGCATGGCCTTGTATGCCAGTTCCGAGGCCTTCGACGAGGTTGACCAGAGCTCTTCCACCCGGGCGAGCCGGCCGTCCGGGTGGATGGTGATGCGAAAGCGCACCTGGCCTTGTTCCGGGCCTTCCGTCGCCGTGCCCATCATGCTGCGCACCTGCTGGCCCCAGGCATTGCGGTAGCGTTTGCTGTTTCTTGGCGTGTAGGCTGCGGCCAATTGCCATTCCTCGGCCGTTGGCGCGGGCGGTGCGGCCAGGGAGGCCGGTGCTTTCGGCGGAGGGGGCTCGCGCACGGGCTCGCCGGCCGGACGCGTCTTCTGGGGCAGTGGCGGTTCCTGCCGCGGCGCTGTGCGCCTTACTGGTGTGGGTGCCTGTGGCGGCGCGATCAGCTGGGCATCGATGGAAAGGGGTTCCGGCAGTGTGGGGGCATCGTCCGGCACAAGCACGGCCCCAGCCCAGAGGCCGAGCAGTCCGACCAGCAGCGCGCCGGGCAAGGTAACGGGCAGGCGCCGCCAGGGGGTATCCCGCCGCCAGGCGTAGTCCCCCTCATCGACCATGCTGTACGGCAATCAGGAAATGTCTGGCACCCGCCTGCCTGGCCCGGATCATGGCCTGCACCATGATGCCGTGTGGGGAGGCATCGTCGGCAGCGATGATCACGGTGGGGTCGGCGGGATTGAGCAGGGGCTTCAGGGTCGGGACCAGGCTGTCCAGCGTCACGGGGGTTTTGTCCAGGAACAGGTGGCTGTCCGGTGTAACGGACAGGGTTACCGGAAGCCTTTTCTGGATGGGCGCGGCAGTGCCGCGCGGCAGCTCGATCTGCACGGCGTTGATCGGTTGCAGGGTCAGGGAGGCCAACATGAAGGTGACCAGCAGAAAGAACATCACGTCGATCATGGGAATGATCTCGATGCGCCCCCGTTTGCACGGACGAGCCCTACGCAGTTTCATGACGGGTCCCCGTCACGGGCAGCCTGACGAGGGTGGTCCAGGCGAATATGGTCCATCAGGCGCGTGCCCAGATGTTCCATTTCATCCAGCGTCCGTGCTTGCAGGCGCGCCAGATAGTTGAAGCCGAACAGGGCGACCAGGGCAATGAAAAGCCCCAGCGCCGTGGCGATCAGGGCTTCAGCCACGCCGGCCGTCACGCCGCCCTGATGCAGCAGACCACCTGGGCCGATGAGCTTGAAGGACTGCATCATGCCGAAGAGGGTGCCCAGCAGGCCCAGCAGGGGGGCGGCGGTCACCGTCGTATCCAGTACCCACATGCCCTGGTCCAGCGCCTTCTCGATTTGCCGCGCCTCGTCGCCGGCACGGGATTCCACCCACCAGGGCGGTTCGGCGCGGTTGTCCATGATCACGCGGAAAAAACGGCCAAAGTAATGGCGTGGCCCCAGATCCTCTAACTGGCGATCGAGTTCGGTCCAGTCGAAACCATAGGTCCCCACCAATTTGCGTATCGACGCGGGCACCCGGGCGTGACGGTGGTAGATCAGCGCCTTGTCCAGCATCACCACCAGCGCGATCAGGGCGAGGGCCAGCAATGGGTAGATGATGACGCCGCCGTGTTGGAGCACTTCAAGGGCGGATTGCAGGTCTTGCATGGAGGGCCTCCGTCAGGATGTGGGGCAAACGAGGGCAGCATGACGGCGGAACCGGGGCAAGCGCATGGGATGTGCGTCACCGCCATGCGTACCAAGACAGCCGGCCACCCTCGTGGGGACGCGGAGAAAAGGTCCGGATCGACGTCGTCAGACGAAGACGTGGCCATCCGGCATGCACGGGGTCCGCGCGCGACATGGCTCGCCATGTCCTGCATGGACGCGTCACATGTGGAGGGAGCGCATGGATGATGTCCTGCCTGGGCCTGGCGGCCCGGCGCGGTCGTCACGCGCACCGCGCGGGTTCGATACGGTAGCGGGCTGCTGCGGGACTGCCACGGGTCCATGGTACCGCCTCACGGGCTCACCACCTCGCCGCCCGCCGCCTTCCATGCCTCGATGCCGCCCTCGATGAAACGGGCGTGGAGGCCCTTGGCCCGGAGGGTGTCGACCACGCTGTTGGATACCGAGCCGCCGCGCGCGCAGTAGAGGACGATATCCTGCTCCCCGGACAGGCTGTCCACCCAATCGCTCAGCAGCTCGGGGTCTTTCCACTGCGCGCCGGGCAGATGCCCGGGTGCGGCCGCGCGGTCCGCGGCACGACGCACGTCGAGGATCAGCTTGCCGGTCAGTTCGTGCTTCAGGGTGGCGGGGGAGATGGTGCGTTCCATGTTCAGATTCCGATCTGATCGAAGATGGCCTCGGCGTTGGCCCAGGACAGGTTGCCCATGAAGGCGTCCACATAGGCCCCGGCCTTGGCGCCGAAGTCCAGGTGGTAGCTGTGCTCGTACATGTCGAGGGCGACGAGCGTGGTTGCGCCGGCCAGGTTGTGGGCGTGGTCCGCGGCCCAGGCGTTGACCAGACGGCCCCGGCGCGGGCTCCAGGTGAGCAGGGTCCAGCCGGAACCGCCCCCCTGGGCCTTGCCGATGGCCATGAATTCGGCGCGCCAGGCATCGAGGTCGCCAAAGTCCTTCTCGATTTGCGTCTTCAGCGCGCCGCGGGGGTCGCCACCTGTCCCGCCCAGGCTGTCGAAATATGCTTCGTGCAGGATCATGGAGCCGCTGGCGATCAGCTCTTCGCGCTTCAGGCCGTTGATCACGAATACCGGCGTCGTGGCCCAGTCGAGCCCGGCGAGCTGCCGCTCGATGGCGTTGAGGCGCTTCACCGCGCCGCCGTAATTGTTCTCCCAGTGGCTGACGATCAGCTGCGCGGAGAGGCCGGACAGTCTCCCCGGGTCGCAGGACAGGGGTTTCGGTTCATGAGGCATTGCGACTCCTACGACGTGGTGGTGTGGACGGGGCCTGGATGCCGCGGACGACGCCGCTTACGGGTGCACGCCCGGACCTCTCCGTGGTGCTGCAGCAGACAGTGGGAGGGCGTGGCAAGGTGCGATGCAGCGCGCCGAACACACATGCGCGGCGCGTGCACGCCTTGCCGGGCAGGTCGATGCAGAGGGGAGGGCTCGCGTCCACGCTGGGCAGCACTGAAGTGTATGTCATTTATGATACATGCTTGGTTATGCATGTAACACAAAATCTCCGTAATGGGTGACTTCCCTCCGGACGCTGCGTGGCCTGAGCATGGCCGGTTCACCCCGTGGGCTGGGAGGACGCAGGGCGGATGGATTGCGATCGCTGTCCGATCTTGACGGGATGGCTTCGTCCGCCTGAGCGCGACTGCCCGGTCGCTGCATCCCTGCCCCGCAGGTGGCAGGGTCCTGCGGTCCGGCCGCGCATGCCGCCCTCAGGCATGCACAGAGACCGGTGACGTGTTGCAGGCCTCACCCGGAGCCGTGGGCACTTCGAACACGGAAAAGCGCAGGCTGACCAGATCTGCCAGCACATAGCTGGGATACCTGCCCACGCCACCCACCGTGCCCGGGTTCACCAGCCAGGTGAGCCCGCCGCGGATGTTCCTTACCTCCTGCACGCTCACGCGGTGATCGTGCCCGCAGCACACCACGTCGTAGTCTCCGGTGAGGGCCATGCCGGCGGCGTAATGTGGGTAATGCACGAGAAACAGGCGTCGCCCTGCCAAGTGTACGGTCGCATCCTGGCCGTGGTAGCGCACCACGCTGTCGGGTTCATGGGCCAGCTGGTGCATGGCGTAGAGATCGCCGGTGTTGTTGCCGTGGATGACGTGCACCGGCAACTCGAACTTCTTCAGCACCCGCAGGGTGGTGGGGGCCACTACATCGCCGCAGTGCAGCACTGCCTGGGCCCCCCGGGCCTTGGCGTCGCGTACGGCGTGTTCCAGCAGGCGCCGGTTGTCGTGGCTGTCGGAGAGGATGCAGACCAGCATGGGGTAGGTGGGCGTAGGGCACGGTGGGGGCCGGAAAGCACACTGCCCGGCATGCCGGGCAGTGTTCAGGGATGCGTGCGTGGCCCGCGGGCCATGGCCAGGTTCAGGCCATGGCCTTGATGGCGGCGGACAGGCGGCTCTTCTGGCGGGCGGCCTTGTTCTTGTGCACGATGCGCTTGTCGGCCAGGCCATCCATGATGCCCATGTTCTCGTTCAGGGCGGCCTGGGCGGCGTTCTTGTCGCCGCCCAGGATGGCCTTGCGCACGTTCTTTACGGCGGTGCGGTAGGCGGAACGCTGGGCCATGTTGTGGGCGCGCTGGCGCACGGCCTGACGGGCGCGTTTCTTTGCCTGGGCGCTGTTTGCCATGAAGTGACTCCTTGATGAATGCGGGCGCGCGTGTCGCGAAAGCTGGGAACTATACCGGCCAGGCCCCGGCAAGGCAAGTCCGGGCCGCGCCCTTTTCCAGTACCATGCCGGCCCATGAATCTGCTGCGCGCCCTGGCTTCCATCAGCTCCATGACCCTGCTGTCCCGGATATTGGGCTTCGTGCGGGACGCCATCATCGCCCGGGTGTTTGGCGCCGGGGCGGCCACCGATGCCTTCTTCGTGGCCTTCAAGCTGCCCAACCTGCTGCGCCGCCTGTTCGCGGAGGGGGCCTTCTCCCAGGCCTTCGTGCCGGTGCTGGCGGAATACAGGAACCGCCGGGGCGAGGATGCCACCCGCCTGCTCATCGGCCGGGTGGCCACGGCGCTGACCCTGGTCCTGCTGCTGGTCACCTTACTGGGGGTGGTGGCCGCCCCTCTCATCGTTCTGGTCTCCGCCCCCGGTTTCACCGCCAGCCCGGACAAGTTCCAGCTCACGGTGGAGCTGACCCGCATCGTCTTCCCCTACATCCTGTTCATCTCCCTGGTGTCCCTGTCCGCCGGCATCCTCAACACCTTCAGCCGCTTCATGCTGCCTGCCTTCACGCCGGTGCTGCTCAACGTGGTCCTGATCCTGGCGGCGGTGGTGGCCGCCCCCTGGTTCGATCCCCCGGTGCTGGCCCTGGCCTGGGGGGCCTTCCTGGGTGGTGTGCTGCAGCTGGCCATCCAGCTCCCCGCCCTGCAGCGCATGGATCTCCTGCCCCGCTGGGACTGGGCCCCCCGGGATGAAGGCGTGCGTCGCATCCTCAGGCTCATGGCACCGGCTGCTCTGGGGGTGTCCGTGGCCCAGATCAGCCTGCTCATCAACACCCTTTTCGCCTCTTTTCTCGCCACCGGCAGCGTGTCCTGGCTGTATTACGCCGACCGCCTCATGGAGTTTCCCAGCGGCATGTTGGGCGTGGCCCTGGGCACCATCCTGCTGCCTTCCCTGGCCAAGCATCATGCCGACAACGACACCAGCGCGTATTCCCGCCTGCTGGACTGGGGCCTGCGCATGACCCTGCTGCTGGCGGCTCCTGCCGCCGTGGGCCTGGGGGTGCTGGCCGTACCCCTGCTGGCCACCCTGTTCCAGTACGGTGCCTTCGGCGCCCTGGACCTGGAGATGACACGCCAGGCCCTGGTGGCCTACAGCATCGGCCTGGTGGGCATCATTCTGGTGAAGGTCCTGGCCCCGGGCTTCTACGCGCGCCAGAACATCAAGACACCGGTGAAGATCGCCATCTTCACCCTGCTGGCCACCCAGGCCATGAACCTGGCCTTCATCTGGCCCCTGAAACATGCCGGTCTGGCCCTGGCCATCGGCCTTGGAGCCTGCATCAACGCAGGCATCCTCTATTGGCGGTTGCGCAAGCAGAATATCTTCCAGCCCCAGCCCGGCTGGACAGGTTTCCTGCTCAGGCTGGCCATCGCCCTGATCCTCATGGGGATGGGGCTGTGGCTGGTGCAGGGGGAAAGCAGCCAGTGGCTGGCCTACGACTTTCGCCAGCGCATCCTGTATCTGCTATTGCTGGTGCTGGGCGGCGGCCTGGGTTACTTCGCCATCCTCTGGGGGCTGGGGTTCCGCCTGGCGGATTTCCGCCGTCGCGGCCTCGCGTAGACGCCCCCCGGCGCGAATCGCTAAAATTCACGTCTTTTCAGACAGATAAGCCAAGTCATGTTGATGACCCACGGCTGGCCCCGTTCCAGCCGTCCCACCGCCGTCACCATCGGCAATTTCGACGGCATCCACCTGGGCCATCAGGCCATGCTGGCCCGCCTCACCGCGCAGGCCGCCGCCGTGGGCGGGGCGCCCACGGTACTCACCTTCGAGCCTCATCCACGCGAAATCTTCACCCCGCAAGACGCCCCCACCCGCCTGACCTCCCTGCGGGAAAAGCTGGAGATCCTGCGCCGCCTGGGGGTGGCACACGTACACGTGTGCCGCTTCACCAGGAGCTTTGCCGCACTCTCCGCGGAAGCGTTCGTGCAGCGCATCCTGGCGCAGGGCCTGCGGACCCGCTACGTGCTGGTGGGGGATGACTTCCGCTTCGGCGCCCGCCGGGCCGGGGACTTCGCCCTGCTGCGCGAGATGGGCGGGCAGCTGGGCTTTCAGGCCGAGGCCCTGCCCACCGTGGAGGCCTGCGGTCAGCGTGCCTCCAGCTCGGCCGTCCGGGAGGCCCTGGCTGCCGGTGACATGGCCACCGCCGCCCAGCTCCTGGGCCGACCCTATTCCATCTCCGGCCGGGTGATCGGGGGTGATCGCTTGGGGCGCAGGATCGGCTACCCCACTGCCAATATCCAGCTCAAGCACAACCGGCCGCCCCTGAAAGGCATCTTTGCGGTACGGGTCCAGGGCCTGGAACGGGCGGATTGGCCCGGCGTGGCCAGCCTGGGCACCCGGCCCACGGTGCACGCCCATGGCAGGCCCACCCTGGAGGTCCATCTGTTCGGCTTCAGCCGCAGCATCTACCGCCAGCATCTGCGCGTGGAATTCCTGCACAAGCTGCGGGACGAGGCCAAGTTTCCGAATCTGGAGACCCTCATCGCCCAGATCGATGTGGATGCCAGGCAGGCGCGGGAGCTGTTGAATGCCTGAACCCACTGCCGGCGCGCATCCCGATCCCTGCGACGCCAGATCAGTGCTGCCGGTCCGGGGCATCCCCGGCCAGCCACCCTATCTGAGCCACTGAGCGCGATTCTTGGTCGCAGAAACCCCATGCCCGACTACAAACACACCCTGAACCTCCCCGACACCCCCTTCCCCATGCGGGGAGATCTGGCCAAGCGGGAGCCGGGCTGGATCAAGTCCTGGCAGGAGAGGAAGCTCTACGACAAGATCCGCGCCGCTGCCCGTGGCCGGCCCCTGTTCGTGCTGCACGATGGTCCGCCCTATGCCAACGGCGACATCCACATCGGCCACGCGGTGAACAAGATCCTCAAGGACATCATCGTCAAGTCCAGGACCCTGGACGGCTTCGACGCGCCCTATGTGCCAGGCTGGGACTGCCACGGTCTGCCCATCGAGCTGGTGGTGGAGAAGGCCCACGGCAAGGATATTCCCGCGGCTCGCTTCCGGGAGCTGTGCCGGGCATATGCCGCCAGCCAGGTGGAACGCCAGAAGGCGGACTTCATCCGCCTGGGCGTCCTGGGCGACTGGGACAGGCCCTATCTCACCATGGATTACCGTTTCGAGGCGGATATCATGCGCGAGCTGGCCACCATCCAGGCCAACGGCTACCTGTACCTGGGGGCCAAGCCGGTGCACTGGTGTGTGGACTGTGGTTCCGCCCTGGCGGAGGCGGAGGTGGAATACGAGGAGCGGAGCTCGCCGGCCATCGACGTGGCCTTCCCGGTGGCCGACTGCGGCGATCTGGCCAGCCGCATCGGTCTGTCCGCCGGCAGCGATTGCCCGGCCTATGCAGTGATCTGGACCACCACGCCCTGGACCCTGCCCGCCAACCGGGCCGTGGCCGTGCATCCGGACTTCGTCTATGACCTGGTGCGCAGCCCCAAGGGCCTGCTCATCCTGGCCCGGGACCTGGCCGATGGTGCCATACGGCGCTATGGCTACGAGGCCGTGGAAATCCTGGCCCAGATCAAGGGCGCGGCCCTGGAGGGTCTCGGGTTGCGGCACCCCCTCTACGACTTCCAGGTGCCGGTCATCCTGGCGGAGCACGTCACCCTGGATGCCGGCGTGGGCCTGGTGCACACCGCCCCCGGCCACGGTCACGACGACTATGTCGTGGGCCGGAAATACGGCCTGGAGGTGGCCAATCCCGTGGGGGACGACGGCAGGTTCCACGACGACACCCCCCTGGTGGGCGGTCAGGGCATCTGGGCCGCCAATGACACCGTGCTCCAGGCATTGCGGGACCGGGGCCTGCTCCTGGCGGAGGAAGAGATTCGCCACAGCTACCCCCACTGCTGGCGCCACAAGACCCCCATCATCTTCCGCGCCACGCGGCAGTGGTTCATCGGCATGGACCGCCAAGTAGATAGTTGGTACTTGGGAGAAAAGACGGGTACTGAGACGTTGAGGGAGATCGCACTCAGAGCGGTTGATCACACTGAGTTCTATCCCGAATGGGGTCGTAGCCGGCTTGTCGCCATGATGAAGAACCGACCGGACTGGTGCGTATCCCGCCAGCGCAACTGGGGCGTGCCCATCCCCTTTTTCATCCACAAGGCCACGGGCGAGATCCACCCCCGTACCCCGGAGTTAGTTCTGGAAGTCGCTCAGCGCGTGGAACAAGCCGGCATCGAGGCCTGGTTCAGCCTGGATGCGAAAGAGCTGCTGGGCGACGAAGTGGAACAATACGAAAAGGTGAAAGACACCCTGGACGTGTGGTTCGACTCCGGCGTCACCCACGCCTGCCTGCTCAAGGAGCGTGCGGGCCTGAAGCACCCGGCGGACCTCTATCTGGAAGGCTCGGATCAGCATCGCGGCTGGTTCCAGTCCTCCCTGCTCACCGGTTGCGCCACTGACGGACACGCCCCCTACGAGGCCCTGCTCACGCACGGCTTCGTGGTGGACGGCAAGGGCATGAAGATGTCCAAGTCCAGGGGCAATGTGGTGGCGCCACAGAAGGTGTCCGACACCCTGGGGGCCGAGATCCTGCGTTTGTGGGTGGCCAGCACCGACTACTCCGGCGAGCTTTCCATCTCCGACGAGATCCTCAAGCGGGTGGTGGAGAGCTATCGTCGCATGCGCAACACCCTGCGCTTCCTGCTGGCCAACACCGCCGACTTCGACGCCGCCGGGGACATGCTGCCGGTGCAGGACTGGCTGGAGATCGACCGCTACGCCCTGGCCCTGACCCGCCAGATGCAGGACGCGGTACTCAACGACTACCGGGTCTACACCTTCCACAGCGCCGTGCAGCGCCTGCACCACTTCTGCTCCGAGGACCTGGGGGCCTTCTACCTGGACATCCTCAAGGACCGGCTCTACACCACCGGCGCCAACTCCAAGGCCCGTCGCGCCGCCCAGAGCGCCCTGTGGCACATCCTGCGCAGCCTCACCACCCTCATGGCCCCCATCCTGTCCTTCACCGCCGAAGAGATCTGGACCCTCCTGCACCCTGACCGGGCTGCGGAGGCGCAGGCCGGTCAGGCCTGCCGCCTGGACAGCGTGTTCCTCTCTCTGTGGCACGAGCTGCCCCGCCAGGACGACGCCGGGACCCTGCTGCAGCGCTGGGGCCGCCTGCGGACCTTGCGCGAGCAGGCGCAAAGACAGATCGAGACGCTGCGCATGGCCGGCCAGGTGGGCTCCTCCCTGCAGGTGGATGCGCGTTTCCTGGCACAAGGCGCCGACCACGCACTGCTGTCCAGCCTGGGAGACGATCTGCGCTTCGTGCTCATCACCTCTGCCGCCACGGTGACGGAGGCCCCCGGCGAAACCCGGGTGGAGGTGAGCCCCCTGCGACACGCCAAGTGCGAGCGCTGCTGGCACGTGCGCGCCGACGTGGACGTGGATCCGGCCCATCCCGGTCTGTGCGGCCGCTGCGTGAGCAACCTGTACGGTGTCGGCGAAGAGCGGGTCTTCGCCTGAAATCATGCGCAGAATCTTCGTCGACCGCACGCCTTCGGGCCTGTCCTGGCTGTGGCTGAGCGGCCTGGTGCTGGTGCTGGATCAGCTCAGCAAGCTGGCCGTGCTGCGCGGGCTGGCCGCCTACCACGAGGTCGTTCCGGTGACCGGCTTCTTCAACCTGGTGCATGTGCACAACACCGGCGCGGCCTTCTCGCTGTTCGCCGACCAGTCGGGCTGGCAGCGCGTGCTCTTCGTGGGGCTGGCCCTGGTGGCCAGCGTCGTCATCCTCGCCCTGCTGCGGGGTGCGCGCGGACAGTCCCGGTATTGCGCCGCTCTGGCCCTGATCCTGGGCGGTGCCGTGGGCAACCTGGTCGACCGCGTGATGTACGGCCACGTCATCGATTTCCTGGATTTCCACCTGGGTGCCTGGCACTGGCCCGCCTTCAATGTGGCGGATGCCGCCATTTCCGTGGGGGCGGCACTGCTCATCTGGGACAGCCTGCGCAAGGGTGGCCGGAGATGACTGGTCTGCGTCCCGGCGACCGGGTCACCCTGCATTACCGTCTGACGTGCGCGGATACGGAGGTGGTGAATACCTTCCCGCATGCGCCCGAGACCTTCACCCTCGGCACGGGCGAGCTGGAGGCCCGCCTGGAGCTCCTGCTGCTGGGCCTGGAAGCAGGCCAGCACCGCGTCTTTGAACTGGCGCCCGGTGAGGCCTTCGGCCATCGGGACGAGCAACTCGTCCATACCCTGCCGCGCGGCGACTTTCCGGCCGACATGGAATTGGCCCCGGGGTATGGCGTTCGCTTCGATCTGCCCAACGGACAGAGCATGATGGGCACGGTGCGGGCGCTGACGGACACGGATGTGACCATGGACTTCAACCATTTCCTGGCCGGTCTGCCCGTGACCCTGGAAGTCCGGATTCTTGCCATCGACATGCCATGAACGATACCGCTGCCCCGAAGCCCGCCCCCATGGGGCAGAAGACCATCCTCCTGGCCACTCCACGGGGTTTCTGCGCCGGCGTGGATCGAGCCATCGCCATCGTGGAGCAGGCCCTGAAGCGCCACGGTTCCCCCATCTATGTGCGCCACGAGGTGGTACACAACAAGTTCGTGGTGGACGACCTGAAGGCCAAGGGCGCCATTTTCATCGAGGACCTGGCTGACGTGCCGCCTGGCGCCACGCTCATCTACAGTGCCCATGGGGTCTCCCTGGCGGTACGGAGGGAGGCCGAGGCGCGCGGACTCACCGTCTTCGATGCCACCTGCCCCCTGGTCACCAAGGTGCACGTGGAAGTCAAGAAGATGCGCGAGGCCGGCGAGGAAATCATCATGATCGGCCACAGGGGCCATCCGGAGGTGGAAGGCACCATGGGCCAGTCCGAGGAGGGCATGTATCTGGTGGAGACCGAGGCCGATGTGGCCCTTCTCCAGGTGCGCAGTCCCGAAAGGCTGGCCTATGTCACCCAGACCACCCTGTCCGTGGACGACGCTGCGCGGGTGGTGCAGGCCCTTAGGGCACGCTTTCCCGCCATCCGTGGCCCCAAGAGGGACGACATCTGCTATGCCACCCAGAACCGCCAGGACGCCGTGAAGCGGCTCTCCGCCGAATGCGATCTGGTTCTGGTGGTGGGTTCGCCCAACTCCTCGAACTCCAACCGCCTGTGCGAAGTGGCCCGCAACATGGGACTGGAGGCCTACATGGTGGACAACGCGGAACAGATCGACCCGGGCTGGCTGGCCGGCAAGACGAGGGTGGGCATCACCGCAGGGGCTTCCGCGCCGGAGGTCCTGGTGCAGGCGGTGGTCGCGCGCCTGGAGGCACTGGGTGCCGGTACCGTCACGCCGCTGGCGGGCATCGAGGAAAAGGTGAGTTTTCCCCTGCCGCGCGCCCTGCAGGATTGAACGGCTTCCGGTCCGCCCCGTGTCGGGCACGGTGACCGGCGTGGCTTGTCCCGGCTGGCTGCCTGGTATGCCAAGGCCGTGGCATGGCCCATGCGTGCTCAGTGCCGCTTGGCGGCCTCCAGGGTGTTCTGCAACAGGGAGGCCACGGTCATGGGACCCACGCCCCCGGGTACGGGGGTGATCCAGGCGGCCCGTTCGCGTGCCACGGCGAATTCCACATCGCCCACCAGGCTGCCATCCGGCCGCCGGTTGATGCCGACGTCCACCACCAGGCTTCCTTCCCGAATCCAGGCGCCCTGGACCATCTCCGGCCTGCCCACGGCAGCCACGACGATATCGGCCCGAGCCACGTGTCCGGCCAGGTCCCGTGTGGCGGAGTGGCATACGGTGACGGTGCAGCCCGCCAGCAGCAGTTCCAGGGCCATGGGGCGGCCCACATGATTGGAGGCCCCCACCACCACGGCATGCAGGCCGCGCAGGGCCACGCCGGTGGTGTGCAGCAGGCGCATCACGCCATAGGGGGTACAGGAGCGCAGGAGGGGCTGGCGCACCGCCAGACGGCCGATGTTGTAGGGATGAAAGCCGTCCACGTCCTTGTCTGGGCGGATGGCCTCGATGATGGTGGCCGCGTCGATGTGGCCCGGCAGGGGGGCCTGCACGAGGATGCCATCCACCTGCGGATCGTCGTTGAGGCGTGCGATGAGCCCCAGCAGCTCGGCCTGGGAGGTTTCGGCCGGCAGGTCATGCGAGAGGGACAGCACGCCGGCGGTCTCGCAGGCGCGGCGCTTGTTGCGCACATAGATCGCCGAAGCCGGGTCCGCGCCCAGCAGGATCACCGCCAGCCCAGGTGCCCGCTGGCCCGCCGAGCGCTGCTCCTCCACCTGTTGCTTGATGTCCTGGATCAGGGCGTCGGCAATGGCTTTGCCATCGAGGATGCGGGCAGACATGGGGAGAGGATCAGCTGAAAGGCGGGATTCTAGCGGATCGGCCCGACCGTCGGTATGGCACCGACGTTGCCTTTCCCGCGCTGTGTGGGTATATTTTCGCCCCTTCGGGGTGTAGCGCAGCCCGGTAGCGCGCTTGCTTTGGGAGCAAGATGTCGGAGGTTCGAATCCTCTCACCCCGACCAATCGTTACCGGCTGCAATGGCGCCTCGACGGCCCGCAGGAACTCTGCCCGTAGCTCAACTGGATAGAGCACCAGCCTTCTAAGCTGGGGGTTACAGGTTCGATCCCTGTCGGGCAGGCCAGTTTTTCCGGTGGCGGCGGTAGCTCAGTTGGTAGAGCACTGGATTGTGGCTCCAGTGGTCGTGGGTTCGATTCCCATCCGTCGCCCCACCTCTCATTTCATCGGGCCACCATACGGCTCTCGGCAAGCGGTGTGGGCTTCCGCCAGGAAATGCGCCCATGGGAAAGGCCTAGCCCGGCTATTTCACCGCCCCTCTGATCCTGTAAGTGGTGGGTGGTTTGTTGTCGGAGAGGAAGCACAGGCTGGTGGATTGCTCAATGATTGCGCAGTTTCCCGTGACGAGGACAAACACTCCTGCCCCTGAAGCATCGACATGCCGGGGCCGCACTCGGGATAGTTCATGGAGAAGCGCGCGCGTGGACGGCGATGAGGAAGAAGTCGCGCAAGGGGTGATGCGAAGCGAGCAGGATGCGGATGCGTCGGGCATTGCGGATCACCGCCGCGCCGACCTTCAGCAGTTTTACCCGGATGGTTGCTACACTTGCCCGGGCCAGATCGGTGTCCGGCAAATCCAGCTCTCGTCAGACCGGAGATGACCGACTGGGCTAGTGTTTGGCCTTCATCCGCTGGATATACCTTCTGTGCCTCCACCTACGCCGGCGTGGCTCGACTACTGAGGGATCATGCCAATGCCCGCATGGCAGTTGGATTTTGTCGGACATCGTGGTTTGCCCGGGTATCACGCCATGGGCATATCCGAGGTCCTGCTGCGGATCGGCCGGACTATGCGCTGTCAGTAGGTCATGCTGCCGACTTTTCGCGGCGCGGCACGGCCCTTGGGTGGTAGGCCATAGGTCCAGTGGTTGCGCCAGGCGGCGTAGACCATCTCGGGGTATTCCGCTTTGCCCAGGCTGCCGTTGTAGCGCCCCAGGGCGCGGAACAGGTTGCCGTTTTCGATATCGATGTAGTGACGCAGGATGGTGGCGCCATAGCGCAGGTTGGTACGCAGGTGGAACAGGTTCTGCTCCGGGGCGCCAATGACGTCCAGCCAGAAGGGCATGACCTGGGTGAAGCCGCGGGCACCGGCGCTGGAGACGGCGTATTTCTTGAAACCGCTTTCCACTTCGATGAGACCCAGCATGAGTTCCGGATCCAGGCCGGCACGCACGGCTTCATAGTGCAGGGTGTTGAGGAAGTCCTCACGAAATTCTGCATCCGGAATGTAGCGGGTCAGCCGGCTCGACATCTCGCGCAGCCAAAGCTGTACCGTCGAAAAATCGGCAAATGCCGCGCGTTCGACAGCCGTGTCCGCCACGGCCTTGGACAGGCGGGCCTTGACGCTGGCGGCCAGGGGCTCGTATTGCTGCTTGCCGGCCCAGGCGCCACCGCTCTGCAGACAGAGCATGGCCAGCACGGCGGAGATCAGCGTTACCCTGTGTTTCGACATGCCTCGATCTTCTCCAGAATCACATGGACTGCGTCAGACACAGCGATTTGCGTGCCAGTTGTGTCCGCTCTCCCCTGATACTCGACCTGGCCCGCCTTCAGGCCGCGTTCGCTGACGACCAGCCGGTGCGGCACGCCAATGAGCTCCATGTCGGCGAACATCACCCCGGGGCGTTCGTCCCGGTCGTCCAGCACCACATCCACACCGGCGGCGCGCAATGCATTATAGAAAGTCTCCGCGGTCTCCCGTACGGTCACGCTGCGCCTCGATCCCAAGGGAACCACCGCCAGCTCGAAGGGGGCGATGGCCTGGGGGAAGAGGATGCCGCGGGCATCGAAGCCCTGCTCGATGGCGGCGGCCACGATGCGGGATACACCGATGCCGTAGCAGCCCATGATCATGGCGCGGACCTGGCCGTCCTCATCCAGAAAGGTGGCGTCGAGGGCCTGGGAATACTTGTCGCCCAGCTTGAAGATATGGCCGACTTCGATGCCCCGGCACAGTTCCAGGCTGCCCTGACCGTCTGGGCTGGGGTCGCCGGCCAGCACGTCGCGGATGTCCGCCACTAGGTCCGGCTCCGGCAGGTCCCGCCCCCAGTTGACGCCGGCGATGTGGAATCCGGGCCTGTTGGCGCCGCACACGAAATCCGACATGCGGGCTGCCGTGCGGTCGGCGACGACACGGATGCGGCTGCGATCCAGGCCCACTGGTCCGAGAAACCCCGGCGGACAGCTGAAGGCGGCGCGGATTTCCTCCTCGCTGGCAAAGCGGTAATCCACCAGACCCGCCACCTTGCCGGTCTTCACCGCGTTCAGGTTGTGGTCGCCACGCAGCAGCACGGCATGCATGCGTCCCCCCGCCATGAGGGCGATGAGCTTGACGGTATGCTGCAGGGGAATGTCCAGCAATCCGGCCACCTCCTGGCAGGTGGTCTGCCCGGGCGTGGCCACATCGCGCATGTCCTGTGTGGCGGCTGCGCGGGGCGTGGCAGGGGCCAGGGCCTCGGCCATCTCCACGTTGGCGGCGTAGTCCGAGTCGGGGCAGTAGGCGATGGCATCCTCGCCGGAATCGGCCAGCACATGGAACTCGTGCGAGCCGGAGCCGCCGATGGCGCCGGTATCCGCCGCCACGGCGCGGAACTTCAGGCCCAGGCGGGTGAAGATGCGGCTGTAGCAGGCATACATGCCCTGATAGGTGCTGTCCAGGCTGGCTGCCGAGGCATGGAAGGAGTAGGCATCCTTCATGAGGAACTCGCGTGCCCGCATGACCCCGAAACGGGGCCGGATCTCATCGCGGAACTTGGTCTGGATCTGGTAGAAGTTCACCGGCATCTGGCGGTAGGAACGGATCTCCCTGCGGGCGATGTCGGTAATGACCTCCTCGTGGGTGGGACCGAACAGGAAATCCCGCGCGTGGCGGTCCTGGATCTTCAGCAACTGCGGGCCGAACACGTCCCAGCGGCCGGATTCCTGCCACAGCTCTGCGGGAATCACCGCTGGCATGAGCAGTTCCACTGCCCCGGCCCGGTTCATTTCTTCCCGCACGATGGCCTCCACCTTGCGCAGAACCCGCAACCCGAGGGGCATCCAGGTATACAGGCCGGAGCCCAGGCGCTTGATGAGGCCGGCGCGCAGCATCAGCTTGTGGCTGGTCAGCTCCGCCTCGGCCGGGGCCTCCTTGCTGGTGGAGAGAAAGAATTGGGAGATCCGCATGATCTGGACGGGGATGGGAAAGGGACGCGGATTTTAGCAGGCGGCCGCGACGGGGCAGCGCGCGCGGCCTCAGCGGATGTGGGAGAGCTCCTTGTTCAGCATCTCGATGTTTTTCTCATGCATGCGCACGGCGTCCCGCAGCCTTCTCAGATCGGCTCCGGGTTGGCGGCTGCCCTGCGCCAGGGCGGCCCGGGCCGCGCTCAGATTGCGCTCCTCGCTGCCACGTTCCTCTTCCAGCAGCTGGCGGCGCATGTCGTCCCGCTTGCGCTGGGTGCCCATGTCCACCCGGGGAAAATAGGCGGGGCTGCCACGGACCACGGGTTTGCGTGGTCCGGTGGTGGCCGTGCGCGCCCGGGGGCCTCCGGTGGTGGGCACATCGGGAATGACGGCCTGGGGTTTGACCCCGGGACGGGGCATATTGGTGTAGGTCACCATGCCGTTGTCGTCCACGAACTTGTAGATCTCGGCCTGGCTGGTGCTGCTCCAAGACAGGCACAGCAGGATGCCGCAGGCCAGGGAGGTACCCGCTTGCCGCCATGTGTGCTGGAGCATGGCGCAAGCCTGGGTGGAGACGGTGCGAAAGACCATGGCCGGATTATAGAGGGGCTGGCTCGGCAGGCCCCGGTCGGGTCCCGGATCCAGCCTCAGGTTCCCAGACGGAAACGGCTGACGGCGGCGCTGAGGCGTGCGGACAGATCGGTGAGGGCCGTGGCGGCAGCGGCGGAGTTCTGTGCCGCGGCTCGGTTGTCTTCCGCCATGGCCAGGATTTCCCGCACCTTGCTGGAGATCTCGTGGCTGGCTTCATCCTGACGGGCACGTATCTGGTCGATGGCGTGGATGCGCTGGGTGAGATTGGCAACGGCACCCGTGATGCGGTCAATGGCCTGATCACCCTGGCGAGCCTTGTGCACGCCCTGGGCCACTTCTCGCTGGGCGGTTTCCATGGTTTGCACCGCCTGGGCGGTTTCTCCCTGAATGGTGCGGATGGTGGAGGAAATCTCGTCCGTGGCCCGGGCGGTACGCTCGGCCAGCTTGCGCACCTCGTCGGCCACTACCGCGAAACCACGTCCCTGCTCGCCTGCCCGGGCGGCCTCGATGGCGGCATTCAGGGCCAGCAGGTTGGTCTGGTCGGCAATGTCCTTGATCACCCCGACGATGTTGCCGATCACGTCGGAGTGGCTGCCCAAGGAGGTGATGACGCTGGTGGTCTGGTTCACCGATTGGGAGATGGCCTCGATGTCGCCGGCTGCTTCCCCGATCACCTTCTGGCCGGTACGCGCCAGCTCGCTGGCCTGATCCGCCAGGTTCACCATCTCGGCGATGCTGCTGCCCACCTCCGATAGGGTGGCGTTCAGGGAGCCGGTGGCGATGCTGGCATTCTGGGCACTCTGTTCCTGTTGCGAGGAGGCGGAGGCCACGTGCCGGTTGTTCTCGCTGGTACGCTGCGCCGCATGGCTGACCGCATCGGCCATGGCACGGATGTCGCCCACGATCTGGGCGAATTCGCCGGACATGTTGTTGAAGGCCGTGGCCACCTGGGCCAGCTCATCGCGGCCCGGCAGTTGCACGTTGCCGCCGAGATCGCCCTGGGCCAGGCGGGTGGCCGCCCTTTCCAGCTGTGTGGCGCCATGCACGATGGATCGGCGGATCACCAGTCCCAGGGCGATGGCCAGCACCAGTCCCACGATGACGATGGCGATGGCCGCGGTGTTGAGCAGGTGGGCCAGGCGCTCGGTCTTCTCGCGGTAGGCTCTGGCTTCCTGGGTCAGATGGTCGATGAGGGCGTCGGTGGCGGCCTGCACCTGGATGAACAGCGGGTCCAGGACATCCTTGGCATGCGCATCCGCACCTTCGAAGTCCTCGGCATTCAGGAGATCACGGATCTTGTCGATGCCGTCGACGCCGAAACGCATGCGGATAGGCAGATATCGGTCCAACAGGGCCTGTTCCTGCGCGGAGAGGGGTTGCTTCTGATAGGCCTGCAGGGATTCGCTGATGCCGCGGATGCGTTTGTCGACGGTATCGAAGATCTCCTGCGCGGCGAAGCTGTCCTCCGACAGGCGCGCCTGGTAGATGTCATTACGTATCTGGAACTGGGTGACACGCACCTGCTGCAGCTGGTTGATGGAGAGCAGATGCCGGTCGTAGACCTGCGACAGGGCCCGGCTGCTTTGCAGCATGCCCCAGATACCCGTCAGGCCCACGAGCAGGAGGAGGATCGACGTAATGGCCGTGAGGGCGATGAGCCGGGTGCCGATCTTGACGTTGTTCAGAAAACCCATGTTGCCTCCCGTGGGTGTCGCTTACGCCAATGGAAAGGGGACGGAACGATGTCCGTCCCCATATCGGATACCACGGCGAAAACTTTATCGGCGGGATGCGGCGGTCACCTAGATGCTGTAATACATGTCGAACTCGATGGGATGTGTGGTCATGCGATGTCGCGTGACCTCTTCCATTTTGAGGGCGATGTAGGCATCGATGAAGTCATTGCTGAAGACCCCTCCGCGCGTCAGGAACTCGCGGCCGTGGTCCAGATGCTCGAGGGCC
>JAKQCX010000006.1 GCA_029558905.1 Pseudomonadota bacterium | reverse complement strand
CGGTGGTGTTCGGGATGGCGGGGGGTGGTGCTCGGGATGGCGGGGAGTGGTGTTCGGGATGGCGGGGAGTGGTGCTCGGGATGACAGGGGGTGGTGTTCGGGATGACAGGGGGTGGTGTTCGGGATGGCGGGGGGTGGCGTTCGGGGTGACGGTGAGTGGCGTTCGGGGTGACGGTGAGTGGCGTTCGGGATAGAAGAAGTGGCGTTCGATGTGTGGTGGGTGGCATGGATGTGTAACACGGGCAGGTGACGGGTGACGAGCAGCGGGTGATGAGGCGCGGTGCGGCGGTACCGTGCCGCCTCCTTCACTACGACCGGTGCTCCACCGCTCCGGTCTACCTGCGACGTCGGTAGACGTGGAGGGGCAGAGCGGGCCTTCACTACGACCGGTGCTCCACCGCTCCGGTCTACCTGCGACGCCGGTAGGCGTGGAGGGGCAGAGCGGGCCTTCACTACGACCGGTGCTCCACCGCTCCGGTCTGCACCTGGTACCCCGGCCGATACCTTGTCATTTCGACCAGCGGGAGAAATCCTGCCTTGGGCATGCGCCCAGGATTCCTCACTGCGTTCGGAATGACAGGGGGTGGCGTTCGGAATGACAGGGGGCGGCGTTCGGTATGACAGGGGGCGGCGTTCGGTATGACAGGGGCGGCGATCAGAAATCGGCTGGGCTTTCAAAATACAGATCCTTGCGCGTGACGGGGTGTGCGAGGGTCAGACCACTGGCGTGGAGCAGGAGACGTGGGGCGGCTTGCCGGACTGCATCCGGGGCGTAGAGACGATCGCCCAGTATGGGGTGACCCAGGGCTTGGAGATGCACGCGCAGCTGATGGGTGCGGCCGGTGATGGGCTCCAGCTCCAGGCGGGAGGTGGGGCCGCCACCAAGAAGGCGGACGGACAGCACCCGCCAACGGGTCTGGCTGGGTTTGCCGCGGACCGGGTCGACGATGCTCCGGGGGCGGTTGGGCCAGTCAACGATGAGGGGCAGGTCGATGAGACCCCAGCCGTCCGCGCGCCCGGGGGATGGGGGGCAGCCCGCCACAATGGCGATGTAGCGCTTGCGTACCTGGCGGGTCGCGAAGGCCATGCTCAGCAGACGGTGACTCGGCGGGTTCCTGGCCATGATCAGCAGGCCGGATGTGTCCATGTCCAGTCGGTGGATGATGCGGGCCTCGGGAAAACGGGCCTGTACCCGGGCGCTCAGGCAATCCCGCCCGTCCGGGCCGCGGCCGGGTACGGCCAGGAGGCCACTGGGCTTGTCGAGGACCAGGATGTGGGGATCGGCGTACAGGAGGTGAAAGGACATGGACGTCCCCAGGAAAACGCGGAGGGATGCGGCATGTGGATGGAAGGGACAGCGCGATGCAAGTAGGTTCCTGTCACCGTTCCGAGCGCAGCGAGGGGCCTTTCGCACTGAGGAGACTTCAGGTGGGGCATCGGGAATGACGGGGACATGCCGGATGTGGGGGCGGCCGGCACGGCGGGCGTCTTCCCTTCATGCAGGGTGACGAAAGCCCAGACCGAGGTCCTCGCCGAGGTCGCGCCAATGCGGGTTGGCCTGGACGACCAGAGCGTCTTTCTTCTCGCGCCGCCACTTTTTGATCTCCTTTTCACGCGCCAGTGCGGCATGAACGTCCGTGGTCCTTTCGAAATAGACCAGCCGATGCACGTTGTATTTTTCGGTGAAGCCTTTGACGGCCTTGCTCCTGTGCTCATGCATGCGGCGCACCAGGTCATTGGTCATGCCGACATACATGACCTTGTTGTTCCAGTTGGTCAGCAGGTAGACGAAGTATTGGTGCTCGCGGGGCATTGGATTCCTCACTTCGTTCGGAATGACAGGGGGCGGCGGAATACGGTGCTCAGGATGACAGGGGGTGGCGGAATGCAGTACTCGGGGTGACAGGGGGTGGCGGAATGCGGCGTTCGGGGTGGAGGGAGCCGCATTGGTGGCGCGCGGCACGCCGGGCCTTGGGTCATGCCGCAGCGGGGCGGCCTTTTCTCCGCCTGTCCGCGGAGGCGCTTCCCGTCTTTGGCGACGGGTCGCGGCTATATGCGGCGGCGGGCTGGAAGCCGGGTACCAGGTGTCTTTTGCCGCTGCCGATGAGGTCTTCCCGACCCATGGCCTTGAGGGCCTCCCGCAGCAGGGGCCAGTTCTTCGGGTCGTGGTAGCGCAGGAAGGCCTTGTGCAGGCGGCGGATGCGGCCCTGTCTGGGTACGGATACCTCCCGCCCCCCCTGCAGTACCTTCTTCAGGGGGTTCCTGCCGGTGTGGTACATGGTGGTGGCCAGGGCCATGGGAGTGGGCAGAAAGTTCTGCACCTGGTCCAGGCGGAAGTTGTGGGCCTTGAGCCACAGGGCCAGGTTGAGCATGTCCTGGTCCGTGGTGCCCGGGTGGGCGGCGATGAAGTAGGGGATGAGGTACTGCTCCTTGCCCGCCGCTTGCGAGTATTTCTCGAACAGCTGCCGGAAACGCTCGTAGGTGGCCATGCCCGGCTTCATCATGTGCCGCAGGGGGCCTTCCTCGGTATGTTCCGGGGCGATCTTCAGGTAGCCGCCCACGTGGTGGCTCACCAGTTCCTTCACGTATTCGGGTGATCGCACCGCCAGGTCGTAGCGCACGCCTGAGCCGATGAGGATCTTCTTGATGCCCGGCAGGGCCCGGGCCTTGCGGTAGAGCTGCACCAGCGGGCCGTGGTCCGTGCCCATGTTGGGGCAGATGTCCGGATACACGCAGGACAGGCGCCGGCAGGCGGCCTCGATCTTCTTGTCCCTGCAGGCCAGGCGGTACATGTTGGCGGTGGGACCGCCCAGGTCGGAGATCACTCCGGTGAAGCCCGGGGTCTTGTCGCGGATGGCCTCGATCTCCCGCAGGATGGAGGCCTCCGAGCGGCTCTGGATGATGCGGCCCTCGTGCTCGGTGATGGAGCAGAAGGTGCAGCCGCCGAAGCAGCCGCGCATGATGTTGATGGAGAAGCGGATCATCTCCCAGGCCGGGATGCGGGCGTTCCCATAGGAGGGATGGGGAGCGCGGGCATAGGGCAGGCCGAAGATATGGTCCATCTCCGGCGTGTCGAGCGGGATGGGCGGCGGATTCAGCCACACGTCCCGTTCACCATGGGCCTGTACCAGGGCCCGGGCATTGCCCGGGTTGGATTCCAGGTGGAACACGCGCGAGGCGTGGGCATAGAGCACATCGTTCCTTGCCACCTGCTCGTAGGCCGGCAGGCGGATGACGGTGTGGGCCCGGCTGGCCAGGAGGCGGGCACGGCGCTGCTCCTTGGATTGGAAGTGGATGGGGTGGACCGTGGCACCCGCTTCACCCTCCCTTTGCGGAAGAGGGGGTGAGGCGGAGGAGGCATAGGGGTCCGGGTGCCTGTCCACCTGGCCCGGTGTATCCATGGCCAAGGAATCCAGCTCGTGCCATTCACCGGAAGGCTTCCAGCCGTGGGGCACCAGGAAGGCGCTGCCGCGCAGGTCGCGGATGTCTCCTGGCTTCTCACCGGCGGCCAGGCGGTGACTGAGTTCCACCAGAGCGCGCTCGGCGTTGCCGAACAGCAGCAGGTCGGCCTTGGAATCCATGAGCACCGAGCGGCGCACCTTGTCGGACCAGTAGTCGTAGTGGGCGATGCGGCGCAGGCTGCCTTCGATGCCGCCGATGATCACCGGCACGTTTTTGTAGGCCTCGCGGCAGCGCTGGGCGTAGACGGCGAGGGCCCGGTCCGGACGCTTGTGCGCTTCGGCATGGGCGGTATAGGCGTCATCGGAACGGATCTTGCGGTCCGAGGTATAGCGGTTGACCATGGAATCCATGTTGCCCGCCGTGCAGCCGAAGTACAGGTTGGGCCGGCCCAGGACGCGAAAGGCCTGGGCGGAGCGCCAGTCCGGCTGGCTGATGATGCCCACCCGGAAACCCTGGGCCTCCAGCACGCGCCCGATCAGGGCCATGCCGAAGCTGGGGTGGTCGATGTAGGCGTCGCCGGTCACCAGGATGATGTCGCATCTGTCCCAGCCCAGCGCCGCCATTTCCTCCCGCGACATGGGCAGGAAGGGGGCGGTGCCGAAGCGTCTGGCCCAGTAGGGGCGATAGGAGGTGAGGAGACGCGCGGCGGACATGGAAAACGGCCTGTGGACAGGAAGACAAGGATATCAGGCAGACCCCGCGGGACGGGTTTTGTTGCCCGGCCGCGCGCTTTTCAATCCGTCCCCGGCTACGGTGATAATGCGGCCTTGCCATCCTTTTCCTGCCTGCCATGAAGGAACAGCTCAACGGCCTCGGGCTCGCGTTTCCCGGTGACACCTGGATCCTAAACCTCCTGCTCGTGGTGGCCGTGGTGGTGGCCCTCGATTTGCTGGCGGGCCATCTGCTGCGCCGGGCGGAGCGCATGGCCAACACCACTGCCACCGCCTGGGATGACGCCCTCATCCAGGCCGCGCGGCAGCCCCTGCGCGCCCTGTTCTGGATCGTGGGCCTGACCTATGGGGTGAGCCTGGCGCGGACGGACCTGCACCTGCCGGAACTGGGCCTGATCAAGCCCCTGCGCGAGGTGGGCGTGGTGCTCTGCCTGGCCTGGTTCCTGTTCCGCCTGATCCACCATGCGGCCACTGGTGTGGTGCGCATGCAGGAGACCCGGGGCGAGGCCGTGGACCACACCACGGTGGATGCCGTCAGCAAGCTGGCGCGCATCGTGGTGGTGGTGATTGCCGGTCTGATGATCCTGCAGCACATGGGCTTCAGCGTGGCGGGCCTGCTCACCTTCGGCGGCATCGGCGGCATCGCCGTGGGCCTGGCCGCCAAGGACCTGCTGGCCAATTTCTTCGGCGGTCTCACGGTCTATCTGGACCGGCCCTTTTCCGTGGGCGACACCATCCGCTCACCGGACAAGGTCATCGAAGGCACGGTGGAATACATCGGCTGGCGCCACACCCGCATCCGCGCGCCGGACAAGGCATCCATCCATGTGCCCAACGCCCTGTTTTCCACCATCGTGGTGGAAAATCCCTCGCGCATGACGCACCGCCGCCTGCGGGAAGTCCTGGGCCTGCGCTACGAAGACGCGCCCAGGGTGGAGGCCATCGTCGCGGACATCCGCGCCCTGCTCGAAGCTCATCCGGGCATCGACGGGAACCAGGCCATCATCGTCAATTTCGACGCCTACGGCGACTCAGCCCTCAACATCTTCATCCTGGCCTACAGCCCCGTCACGGCGCGGGCGGCCTTCCAGGCCCTGAAGCAGGAGCTGCTCCTGGCCGTGGGCGGCATCGTCGCCCGCCACGGCGCGGATTTCGCCTTTCCGAGCCGCACCCTGTACATGGTGGAGCCCGCGGAGGCCGACACGCAGGCCATCTCAAGACAAGCCCCGCCCGACCGATAACGCGGCAACGCCCGAAACCCGGAAAGTCCATGGCCCTGCCCCTCGAGCGCGAGGAAATCCAGCACCAGACCGAAGAGCTGGAGGTCATCATCGCCGCCCATCTGGCCTGGTTCAAGCACATCAACCAGGCCCTGGTGTATGGCAGCGCCCCGAGCCCGGCGGACCTGGCGGAGGACGCGCACCTGCGTTCCCCCTTCGGCCAGTGGTATTACAGCCGCGCACCGCACGACCTGGAGGAAAACGCCGAATTCAGCCAGCTGGGGGCCCTGCAGCAGGCCATGCACGCCGCCGCGCGAGAGGCCCTGCTGGACAGCCGTGAAGGCCGCCATCCGCGACCGGAGGTGTACGACCGCTGCATCGATCTGGCCCTGCGCCTGAATACCGCGCTGCGGCGCATGCAGCTGGAGATCATCGGCGAGCTGCTGGCCACCGACAGTCTCACGGGCTGTGCCTCGCGCCGGGGCATGCTGGGCAAGCTGCGCGAGGAACAGGAGCGGGCCCTGCGCATCCAGCGGCCCTGCTGCCTCGGTCTGCTGGATTTCGACCGTTTCAAGCGCATCAACGACGAGCTGGGGCATCCCGCCGGCGACGCGGTGTTGCGTCAGGGCATGAAATTCGTGGCCAGCGCCCTGCGCAAGTACGACTCGGTTTACCGCTACGGCGGCGAGGAATTCCTGCTCTGCCTGCCCGGCACCCCCCTGAATGACGCCGCCCTGGTGGTGGAACGCATCCGTGAAGGACTGGAACGTCTGCCCATCCGCCTGCCCAGCGGCGAGCTGCATCGGGTCACGGCCTCGTTCGGCCTGGTGGAGATGTCCCCGCACCGACCCGTGGAAGAGGCCATCGCCAACGCCGACATCGCCCTGCTGCGGGCCAAGGAAAAAGGGCGCAACCGGGTGGAACTGTGGCGATAGCGACGGAGTCGGCGCCGGGAGTCCCGAAAGCGGCCTTACACTCGCCCCCGTTCCCTGTCCCGCCATCCTGCCTCCATGTACGCACTCCTGCGCCCCCTGCTCTTCCGCCTGGACCCCGAAACCGCGCATGACCTGACCCTGACCGCCCTGCGGCGCTTGCATCCGCTCGGCCTGGTACGGCCCTTCGTGCCGGCGGTGCCGGCCTTGCCGATGCGGGTCATGGGTCTGGATTTTCCCAACCCGGTGGGACTGGCCGCCGGTCTGGACAAGAACGGTGAGGCCATCGATGCCCTGGGGGCCCTGGGCTTCGGCTTCCTGGAGCTGGGCGCGGTCACGCCGCGGCCCCAGCCGGGCAACCCCAGGCCGCGGCTGTTTCGTCTGCCCTCCGCCCAGGCCATCATCAACCGCATGGGTTTCAACAACCTGGGCGTGGACCATCTGCTGGCCAACCTGGAGCGCGCACGCTACCGGGGCATACTGGGGGTGAACCTGGGCAAGAACCTCGACACCCCCATCGAGCGGGCGGCGGAGGATTACCTGCTCCTGCTGGAGCGGCTCTATGCCAGGGTGAGCTTCGTCACCCTCAACATCTCCTCCCCCAACACCAGGAACCTGCGCAGCCTGCAAGGGGGCAGCGCGCTGGATGCCCTGCTGGCGGCGATGAAGGCGCGGCAGGCGGAACTGGCGCAGGAGCACGGCCGGTACATGCCGGTGGTGGTGAAGGTCGCCCCGGACCTGGATGACGCGCAGATCGCCGAGATGGCGGCGCTGTGCAGGAAACACCGCATGGATGGGGTGATCGCCACCAACACCACCCTGGGCCGCGACGGCGTGGCCCATCTGCCCCATGGCCAGGAGGCCGGCGGCCTGTCCGGCGCCCCCTTGCGGCAGGCTTCCACGCGCGTGCTGGCGGCCTTCCACCGGGCCCTGGCGGGCGAGGTGCCCCTCATCGGTGCCGGCGGCATCCTGCAGGGCGGGCACGCGCGCGAGAAGCGGGACGCGGGTGCCAGCCTGGTGCAGATCTACACCGGCCTCATCTACCGGGGACCGCGCCTGGTGGCGGAATGCGTCCAGGCTCTGGCGGGGTAGCCGGCTCCGCCTCGCGCGCGCCGGCCCAGGCAGGTCGGGCAGGCGCCGCATCAAGTCACGGGCGCTTCCGGCTCGTACACCACATACAGCCCCACGTGTTCCAGCAGCATGACGCCCAGGCCGTCACCTCGCGATACCGGGCGTAGCTCCAGCCAGCAGGCCGTGGCCTGGGCCGGCAAGGCGGGCAGGGGCACGTCTTGGTGCAGGGTCTGGCCCGGCGCGGCCTCCATGCTGGCCAGCAGCGCTGGGCCCGCGCCCGCGCAGGGGTATGCCCGCGCCAGCCGGTGCAGGTCCGCGCCGTCCTCCCGGCGCAACGCCGCCAGGGCCTCCCGCCAGGGCGCAGCGGGACCGCAATAGGCATACCGGCTGACCTGGACACGCAGGGGGCTTTCCCCCGCCTGCGCCCCCAGCTCCAGGCGCAGGACACCACGGTCGGGCGCGGCCGGTGCCCGGGCCGCCAGGCGGCCGCGCAGCTCGAAGGGCCGCCTGCCGTCCGGGCCCGCAGACACATCCCAGCGGAAGCCGTCCAGGGACCAGCGCAAGGTACGCATGCCACCCACGTCGCGACTGTCCACTTCATGCCCCAGCAGCATGCCCCGCGCGCCCAGGGCCTCGGCCTCCGCCCGGACCAGGGTCTGCAGGGTCTCGCCCCGGGGCAGGATGGCCAGGTTCAGGGTCTGGCGCCAGGCAGGCTCCGGTGCGGGAAATTCCACGCCCGCGAGCAGCTCGTGCACGACCCCGGGCAGGCGTTCGGCGTCGGTGGAGACGATGGCCAGCACGCTGTAGGCGCGTCCCGCGTGCACCGTGACCACCTGATAGGCCACGCCTTCCCCGGAACGGCTGGGGTGGCGGCAGCTCTGCCAGCGTCGGCCGCCGATTTCGAGCCAGCCGATGCGCGCCGCCTTGCCGAACTGGGCGATCCACTTGCGCGCCAGGTTGCGATGGAAGGTGCCGGCATCGGATTTGAGCAGTGGCGGGCTGCGCGGCACCATGACGCGCAGACTCACGCCCTCCGGTACCGGCCAGGTCAGCAGCAGGCTGTCGTCCTCCGCCTCCTGCTCCGGGTCGCCACGCTGCCAGGTGGGTTCCGGGTAGAGGCGCATGCCGTCCACATACAGGCCGTCCGCGCGCGCGGAGACGACGACCAGCGCCGCCAGCCATGGCCACAAAAATTTCATGCTAGCTTTCCGCTCCATGCCGAATCCCATCCCCCCGCGCAGCGCGACCATACCCTACATCGACTTTCCGGAGCATCTGCCCGTGTCCGCCCGCCGGGCCGACATCGCCGCCGCCCTGCACGCGCACCAGGTCGTTATCGTGTGCGGCGAAACCGGTTCGGGCAAGACCACGCAGCTGCCCAAGATCGCCCTGACGGCGGGACGGGGCCGCATCGGCGAGCCCGCTGGCGGGCGTGTGGGCATGACCCAGCCGCGGCGCATCGCTGCCAGGAGCGTGGCCCAGCGCATCGCCCGGGAGACACGCAGCGAGCTGGGCGGGCTGGTGGGCTGGCAGGTGCGTTTCACCGACCAGGTGGGCGAACACAGCCGTATCAAGGTCATGACCGACGGCATCCTGCTGGCGGAGACCCAGTCGGACCCGGAATTCCGCGCCTACGACACCCTGATCCTGGACGAGGCGCACGAGCGCAGCCTGAACATCGATTTCCTCCTGGGCTACCTGAAGACCCTGCTGCCGCGCCGTCCGGAACTGAAGCTCATCCTTTCCTCCGCCACCCTGGAGGCGGAGCGCTTCTCAGCCTACTTCGCCGGGGCACCGGTGGTGGAGGTCTCGGGCCGCACCCATGCGGTGGAGGTGCGCTATCGCCCGCCCGGCGAAGCGGCGGACGCAAGACCGGACGCGCCCGGGCCCCAGGACGCCGAGCCCGACCTCTCCACCGCCCTGCTGCAGGCCGTGGACGAGCTGGCCGCCGCCGGCCCGGGCGACATCCTGGTGTTTCTGCCCGGCGAGCGGGAGATCCGCGAGGCCATGGAGGACCTGCGCAAGCATCACCCACCCCAGACCGAGATCCTGCCATTGTTCGCGCGCCTGTCCGTAGGCGAACAGGAGAAGGTCTTCGCCGCGCATGCCGGCCGGCGCATCGTCCTGGCCACCAATGTGGCGGAGACCTCGCTGACGGTACCGGGCATCCGCTACGTGGTGGATACGGGGCTGGCACGGGTGAAACGTTATTCCCTGCGCAACAAGATCGAGCAGCTCAAGGTGGAGAAGGTATCCCAGGCCTCCGCCAGACAGCGCGCGGGGCGCTGCGGACGGGTGGCGGAGGGCATCTGCATACGCCTCTACGATGCGCGGGACTTCGATACCCGGCCGCGCTACACCACGCCGGAACTGCTGCGCTCCTCCCTGGCCGGGGTCATCCTGCGCATGAAGTCCCTGCGTCTGCCGGACATCGAGGCCTTTCCATTCCTGGACCCGCCGGAAGGCAGGCGCGTGCGCGACGGACGGCAGCTGCTCGCGGAACTGGGAGCCCTGGACGCGCAGCAGCACCTGACCGACATCGGCCAGCAGCTCGCCCGCCTGCCCGTGGACCCCCGCATCGGCCGCATGCTCATCGCCGCCCGGGACCTGGCGGTACTGCACGAAACCCTCGTCATCGCCGCCTTCCTGTCGGTGCATGACCCCCGGGAGCGACCCCTGGATGCCCGCCAGGCGGCGGACGAGAAACACCGTCGCTTCGCCGATGCCCGCTCCGACTTCATCGCCATCCTCAGGCTGTGGCACCACCTGGACCACCTCAACACCCACCGCAAGGGTCAGAAGAAACTGCGGGAGCAGCTGCGCAAGGAATTCCTTTCCCCCAACCGGGCGCGGGAATGGCGGGATGTCTACGGCCAGCTGGCCGTGCAGGTGAAGGAGCTTGGCTGGAAGGTTTCCGACAGCGGGCCCACCCGGGACCCCCTCGCACCTGACTGGCAGCCGAAGACCGACTACGCCTCCCTGCACCAGGCGCTCATGACCGGCCTGCTGGGCAACCTGGGCATGCTCACCGAGAGCGGGGAATACCTGGGGGCCCGAGGCATGAAATTCCTGCCCTTTCCCGGTTCCGGGGTGAAGAAGAAACCCAAGTGGCTCATGGCGGCAGAGATCGTGGAGACGCGGCGGGCCTATGCGCGCACCATCGCCAGGATCGAGCCCGAATGGGTCGAGCACCTGGCCCGCCACCTGCTCAAGCTGAGCTACGGCAATCCGCACTGGGCCAAGAAGCCCGCGCATGTGAGCGCCACCCTGCGCGCCACCCTGTATGGTCTGCCGGTGGTGAGCGGGCGTCCGGTGCATTATGGTCCCATCGATCCCGGGCTCGCCCGGGAGCTGTTCATCTGGGGCGCCCTGGTGCGTGGAGACTGGGATTGCCGCGCACCTTTCTTCCAGCACAACCGCCGCCTCATGCGGGAGGTGGAGGAACTGGCCCAGCGTACGCGTAATGCTCGCCTGGAGATGGACGAACAGGTGGTGTACGACTTCTTCGATGCCCAGGTGCCGGAGGGCATCCACAATGGTGCGGCCTTCGAGCGATGGCGCCGGGAGGCGGAACGATCCGCGCCGCGCCGCCTGTTCCTCGGCCGCGAGGTCCTCATGGACGGACAGGCTGCGTCCCGCCTGCGGGACTTCCCGCCGCACGTGGAGCTGCACGGCAGCCGCTTCGCCCTGGGCTACCGCTTCGAACCCGGCGCAGCCGACGACGGTGTGACCCTGCAAGTCCCCCTGGCGGCCCTCAACCAGGTATGTGCCGTCACCTGGGACTGGCTGGTGCCGGGCCTGCTGGAGGAAAAGATCAACGCCCTGCTCAAGGGCCTGCCCCAGGGCATGCGCCGCAATTTCGTGCCCGTGCCGGAGTTTGCCCGCGCGGCGGCGGAAGGCCTGCGGCCAGAGGTATGGAAGTCGGCCGATGCCCGGGAGTCCGGGCTCCTGACGGCCTTGTCCGACTTCCTGGCCCGGCGCACGGGGTATGTCGTGCCGCAGGAAGCCTGGCGGCCCGAGGCCCTGCCACCCCACCTGCGCATGAACTTCCGTGTCCTGGACGACCAGGGTCACACCCTGGCCCAGGGACGGGAACCCATGGAACTGCGCCGCCGGCTGGGGCAGGAAGCCAGCCAGGCCCTGGCGCGGCGTACGGCAGCCGACAGCCCGTACGAGCGTGCCCAGGTGACGCGCTGGGACTTCGGCGATCTGCCCGTCTCGGTCCCGCTGCGCATGCCCGGACCGGCCGGCAACCTGAGCGCCTTTCCCGCCTTGGAGCTGACCCGGGACGGCGTGCGCCTCTGCCTGCTGGATCATCCGCTGCACGCGCGGCAGGCCCACCGCCTGGGGGTGGCCCGCCTGGTCTGGCTGAGCCACCCCGAGCTGCTCAGGCAGACGGAACGGGACCTGGCGGTCCACCTCCGGCCCGCCTGCCTGCAATATGGCCTGCTGTTCGAGGGCGCGCGGTGCGAAACCCTGATCCGCGATCTGAGCGTGGCCGCGGCCCTGGCCTGTCTGCCCAAGGATGAGCCCGTGCGCGGCGCGGCCGCCTTCAGCGCCGCGGCGGCGGCGGCCCGGCCCCGCCTGGGCACCGAGGCCCGGCGCATCGCCACGCTGGTCCTGGAGGTGATGGCGTCCGCCCAGCGCCTGCAACAGGCCCTGGACAAGGCTCCCGCCCGCCACGCCAGCGCCGTGGCGGACCTGCGGCAGCAGCTGCGGGGCCTGGTGTTTCCGGGCTTCCTCCTGCGGCACCCCCCAGAGCACCTGGGCCATCTGCCGCGCTACCTCAAGGCCATGGAGCTGCGCCTGGGCAAGCTGCCCCACCACCTCGCCCGGGACCAGGGCCTGATGCATGAGATGGCCGGCCTGCTGGCGGACTATCAGCGTCACGCCCGGCGGGAACCGGACGGGCAGGATGCGGCCCTGGAGGATTTCCGCTGGCAACTGGAGGAGCTGCGCGTGGGCCTCTTCGCGCAAGAGCTGAAGACCACCACTCCGGTATCCGTCAAGCGCCTGGAGAAACGCTGGCGGGAGGGCAGGCAGTGAACCGCCTCCCGATCCTCCGGCTGCCCGTAAAATAGCCGCCATGAAAATTGCCCTTGCCCAGATGAACGCCACGGTCGGGGATCTGGCCGGCAATGCCGCGCGGATCCTGGAGCTGGCACGGGAAAGCCGCGCCGCCGGGGCCTGCCTCATGCTCACCCCGGAACTGGCCCTGTGCGGCTACCCACCCGAGGATCTGAGCCTGCGTACCGACTTCCACGCCGAGAACGCACGCGTGCTGGCGGACCTGCTGCCGCAATTGCCCGCGGACCTGTGTCTGGTGCTGGGCCACCCCCTGATGCGTGACGGCAAGGCCCATAACGCCGCCTCAGTGATCCATGGTGGACGTATCCAGGCCACCTATCACAAGCGCCGGCTGCCCAACTATGCCGTGTTCGACGAAGCGCGCACCTTCCATCCCGGTGACGGCGTCTGCGTGTTCGACTGGGGCGGTCAGCGCTTCGGCGTCAACATCTGCGAGGACATCTGGGACGACGAGGCGCCACGCCTGGCACGGGATGCCGGGGCCCAGGTCCTGCTGGTAATGAATGCCTCGCCCTTCCACATGGACAAGCTGGTGCAGCGCCACGACCTGGCCCGCGCCCGGGCGCGGGCATGCGCCCTGCCCATCGTCTATGTCAACCTGGTGGGGGGTCAGGACGAGCTGGTGTTCGACGGCGCCTCGTTTGCCGTGGACGCGAATGGCGAGGTGGTGACCCAGGCCCCGCAGTTCCAGGAGGCGCTGCATCTGGTGGCGTGGCGGGGCGCTGACCCGCACGGGGAGATGACCCCCCTGCTGACGCCGGAAGCGGGCGCCTATCAGGCCCTGGTCACCGGTCTGCGGGACTATGTGCGCAAGAATGGTTTCACCGGTGTGCTGCTGGGCCTGTCCGGCGGCGTGGACTCCGCCCTGGTCCTGGTGCTGGCGGTGGATGCCCTGGGTGCGGACAGGGTGAAGGCGGTGATGATGCCCTCCCAGTTCACTGCCGACATCAGCCTGGAGGATGCCGAGACCCTGGCCGGCAACCTGGGGGTGCGCTACGACGTGCAGCCCATCAAGCGCATGTTCGATACCTTTCTGGACGAACTGGCCGACGAGTTCGAGGGCCTGCCCTTCGACCAGACCGAGGAGAACATCCAGGCCCGCATCCGGGGCGTGCTTCTCATGGCCCTGTCCAACAAGTTCGGCCAGCTGGTGCTGGTGGCGGGCAACAAGAGCGAGATGGCCTGTGGCTACGCCACCCTGTACGGCGACATGGCCGGCGGTCTGGCGGTGCTCAAGGACGTATGCAAGACCCTGGTGTGGCGCCTGGCCCGCTACCGCAACACCCTCGCGGCGGTGATCCCGGAGCGCATCATCACCCGCCCCCCCAGCGCCGAGCTGCGTGTCGGCCAGACGGACCAGGACAGCCTGCCGCCCTATGAGGTGCTGGATGGCATCATGGTGCGCTATGTGGAGCAGGACATGGCGCCGCGCGACATCGTCGCCGCCGGCTTCCGCGTCGAGGACGTGGCACATGTGGTGCGTCTCATCGACCGGGCGGAATACAAGCGCCGTCAGTCCCCGCCCGGCATCCGCATCACCTCGCGGGGTTTCGGCCGGGACCGCCGCTATCCCATCACCAGCCGTTACCAGGCGCCTTTCCAGGAGTAAGCCGTCATGAAAAAGATCGAAGCCAACATCAAACCCTTCAAGCTGGACGAGGTGCGCGAGGCCCTTTCCGCCCTGAATGTCACCGGCCTGACCGTTACCGAGGTAAAGGGTTTCGGCCGCCAGAAGGGCCACACGGAGCTCTACCGTGGCGCGGAATACGTGGTGGATTTCCTGCCCAAGGTGAAGGTGGAACTCGTGGTGGCGGACCATCTGGTGGAAACCGCCCTGGATGCCATCATCAAGGCCGCGCGCACCGGCAAGATCGGCGACGGCAAGATCTTCGTCACCAACGTGGAGCAGGTCATACGCATCCGCACCGGCGAGACCGGGGAAGCGGCGATCTGACTATTCCCCGGCGAAGTCGCGCAGTACCTCGCGCAGCTCTGCCTCCCAGGCCTGGAGCAGCTCCAGGCCTGGGGAGTCCTTGAAGGCCTCCTGCCACAGGGCCAGGTCATCGGTCATCGCCACCACCTGGTTGCCGCGCTGGATCAGGCTGATGCGCATGGGCAGCAGGTTCAGGAGCCGGGGCTCCACCTCCTCGGCCCAGCGCACGGCGGTCTCGCTGCCGATGAAGGCGATGCGCACGTGCGGGTCATCGAAGCCCCTTTTCACCATGGCGGTATCGATGGGCTGTTCCTTCACCAGCTGCATGTCGTGATTCATGGCGGCCGCCGTCAGGTCATCCATGGCCTGACGCATGTCGCCCACCTTGCTGGCCATGAGGGGCGCGGCCAGGGCCGGCCAGGCCCATAGCAGCAGGCCGCCGAGCAGGAGCCGCCTCATCGGGCCGCCTCTTCCAGAATGCCCAGGTAATCGGCCTTCAGCTGCAGGCAGTCCAAGTGCAGCAGGGGGTTGCCCATGGACTCGGAGACCCAGGCCGGATTCACCACCACCAGGTCCACGCCCTGGTCCGTCTCCAGCAGGGTGATGCGGCAGGGCAAGAACTGGGCGGCGCGCACGTCGATGGCCAGGGCCCGGCTCATCTTTTCGAAATTGCAGAAGTAAACGATGAGCACCGACTTGGCCTCCCAGCCGGCGGGCACCAGCCGGTTATCGATCGGCTGCTGCCGCACGAAGCCATACTTGTAGTGGCTGATGGCCCGTTTCACCGCCTCGTTGGCCTCGGCCATGGTCTTGCCGGGCAGGAAGCGGGTCAGCAGGGCCGGTTCGGACTCCGGCATGGCCTGGGCCTGCGCCGGGACGGCCAGTCCGCACAGCAGGACCAGGCACAGCAGGAGGCGAGACAGGGTGGATAGGGTGTGATGCATGGTACGGACTCCCGGTCTGAAACAACCCATTCAAGGTAGCACGTCACGCCACATATCCATCCAGTTCCATGCACCGGCCGGTCAGGAGAGCGCGTCCGGCAACGATAAATGCCACACTCGGCAGCCGCGCGGCGGGCGGACCCCGGCGTAACCGGGCGGAAACAGGTCCTGGCCTCAGGCCGGGTGTTCCAGGTCCGGCCCTTGCAGACCCAGCACCGCGTGGGCGCTGGCACGTGTCACCCTTGCCACCTCCTCCACGCCGATGCCGCGCAGATCCGCCAGGCTAGCAGCAATGCGCGCCAGCTCACCGGGCTCGTTGCGTCCCCGGCCCAGCCATTCGGGGGGGATGTCCGGGCTGTCGGTTTCCAGGACCATGGCCTCCAGTGGCAGCTCCCGGGCCAGGGCGCGCAGGCGCGTGGCCCGGCTCCAGGTGAAGGCGCCGCCAAAGCCCAGCCTGAAGCCCAGTTCCAGGAAGACGCGTGCCTGCTGCGGGCTGCCATTGAAGGCGTGGGCTATGCCGCCCTTCACGCGCACGCGGCGCAGCTGCTTGAGGATCGCGTCGTTGGCACGGCGGCAGTGGAGCAGCACCGGCAGGTCGAAGTCCCGGGCCAGGCGCAGCTGCTGCACGAAGTAATGTTCCTGCGTGGAAAGATCCAGGCCCGGCACGAACAGGTCCAGACCGATCTCGCCGATGGCCACCGGACGCCACATCTCGATCTGCTGGCGCAACGCCTCCAGATGGCGGGCCTCATGTACCTGGATGTACAGGGGATGCAGGCCCCAGGCCGGTAGACAGCCTGGATAGCGCCGGCAGCAGGCGGCCACATGCGAAAAACCGGCCCGGGTAACGGCGGGCACCACCTGCATGGTCACGCCCGCGGCCATGGCCCGCCCGTACACCGCATCCCGATCCGGGTCGAATTCCGCCGCATCCAGGTGGCAGTGGGTGTCGATGAAGTGGTAGGCCCGTTTCATGCGGGATGGCATGCCTGCCGGCAGAGAGGTCGCGCGCGCCATGGTTCCGCAACGGGCGGGCTGCTGCCCCGGCGCCGCGCGGCGGGCGCATCGAAGGGTCAGCGGCAGACCTGCTGCATGTTGAAGGACAACAGGTTGGCGCGGTTGATGAGCCCCATGCCCCCATTCACCAAGTTGTGCAGGATCAGGGTGGAGGGTGTGTCGATCCCCACCAGTTCCGTGGGGCACTTGAAGTTCACCACCACCAGGGGTTTCTCTCCCGTGGGATAGACGGTCTGGATCTTGGGCAGAACGGTCTGATCGAGAAAGGGGATGTGCGGCAGGCCCGACCTGAAATCACTGAAGACCCGCGACGGACTGAACGTCGGCGAGCTGATGGCCACGACGGCCGGAACAACGGGCGTGGCCGGTGCATCCGGAGCGGCGGCCACGGCAGGCACCGCGTCCTCCCGCATCGCCGCCTGGCTGCCGCCCGGAGGGTTGCCGGCAAGGTAGGGGTTCGGGCGCGGCGTGTAGGCTGCGCGGCCTGGGGCCCTGGGCGACGCGGATGTCGCCGTGGGCTGGGTCACGGATGCGGCCAAGCGCGCGACGGACACCATGGTCAGGCTGGGTGACGCCTTCAAGACCGGCGCGGGATCGCGCATGGACGCGGCGACACCGGCGCTCCTGGCTACGGCGTGCGTCCGGCTGGCCGGGGCCTGTGCGGTGGAGGCGGTCTTGCCCTTCCGCTTGGCCCTGGTCTTGGCCTTGGCCTTGGCCCTGGGCTTGACTGCCCGCGGCTTATCGGTACGTGGCACGCCGGCCGTGCCCGCGCCGGTGGCCCCGATGGCATCCGGCGCCCTGGACTGGGCTGCCTGCGCGGCCGCGCAGGTGCCTCCCGCGGCAGCCAGCATGAGCAGGGACAGCAACGACAGGTATTTCTGGGCGCACCTCGTAACGGGCAAAAGGTTGTTCATGCGGCACATCCTCGAAACTCACCGCCCTACGCTATGCCGCCACCGCCACAGCGTCAACCGATAAGGGTCATTCGTGCGCGCGTAGGCGGGCGAGCGCGCAACAGGCGCGGATGGCGGGGCGATCTATTGCCCCACCATGCGATAGCCGGCGGGGACATCGAACGTACCCTTCGGTATGGGTTGCACGCTGTAGTCATCGAAGGTCAGGCTGACACGGCTGGCCATCTTCCTGGACAGGGTCGCCACCCGACCCGTGCCCTCGTAGTTCAGGGCCACGTCCACGCTGCACAACAGCCCCATGGGAGCCAGACGGCGGATGGCCTCGCTGATGCCCCGGGCCTGTACCGGGGATGCCTTGGCCAGGGGTGGGATGCCCAGGAAAAAATCCGGGCTTTGCATCAGGCGCACGATGGCCGCGGTTTCCTTCTGTTCCCTGGTGTTGCGCGCCAGCCAGACGGTACCGTCCATCTCGAAGTTCAGCTTCTCGCCCCCGATCTCCGCCGGCATGGACAACATCAGGGTATGTTCGGCGCAGGTCCATTTCTGCAGTTCATGCGTGCGGCCCGTGGCTTTCACCTCCAGCTTGATGGCCTTGCCGTCCACCGAGGCCCCGGCCTGGTCCCGCAGACCATCCGTGGCGTAGACCGTGGCCTGGCGCAGGGAATGGTCCAGCACGGTCACCTCCCGCGCCTTGAGATCGAAGAGGTTGGTATAGGACTTGCCCCGGTCCAGCATGTCGCGGCGAATGAGGGTGTTGGACAGCCAGATCTTCTCCTGGCCCGCGCCTTGCATGCCCATGGCCACCACCGTGCTGCGGCCGTTGAGGATGAGGTCGGCCTGGGACGGGGGGGGGCACGACAGGACGAGACCCAGAAGAGGGACGAAACGGCGCATGGGGTTTCCTTGTGGCTGGGGTCAGGCCGCATTGTAGGCGGCCTGAGTCGCTCCACCCTAGCGCGGCGACCCGACGTCCGGCGCGTATCGTCTAGGGGTCGAGCCGGTAGGCATCCCTCTCGCCCAGGTGGAAACGCCGGTAAAGCCTCTGCAGGGGCTTGGGCATCCACCAGTTGAGGCGCCCCAGCAGGCGCAGGGTGGAAGGCACCAGCAGCATGCGCACCAGGGTGGCATCGACGATGACCGCAAGCAACAGACCGATGCCCATGGCCTTCATGAACACCACCTCGCCGGTGGCGAAGGCCCCCAGCACGATACCGATGAGCAGGGCCGCGCTGGTGATGATGGGGCCGCTCTTCTGTATCCCCAGGGCGATGGCCTGGGTGGTGTTGCCCGTGGCCTGGCACACCTCCCTGATGCGGGACAGGAGGAAGACCTCGTAATCCACGGACAGGCCGAAGGCAGCCGCGAAGATGAGCACCAGGATGGTGCCGTCCATGCTGCCCTGGGGCGTGAAGCCCAGCAGCCCGGCCAGGTGGCCATCCTGGAATATCCATACCAGGGCGCCGAAGGTGGCGGATAGGGACAGCAGGTTGGTGAGCACGGCCTTGATGGGGATCAGCAGACTGCCCAGCATGAGGAAGAGCAGCACGCAGATCACTGCGACGATGGCCAGGATGACCCAGGGCACCCAGGTGGCCAGCGAATGCAGGTAGTCCAGGTGGAAGGCGGGGAACCCTCCCACGTGTACCGACACCAGTCCGGGTGGCAAGGGCAGGTCGCGTATGCGCTGCACCAGTTCCCTGGCCTCGGGAGAATTGGGCAGCATGTCGTAGTTCACGATCACCTGCGTGCAGGCCCCTTTGGCATAGGTGGCCAGGGTTTCCGTGGCCATGGGAAACTGCTCCGGATAGCGGTAGAGGGTCTCGTAGTCCGCCAGGGAGAGCCGCGGATCCACGCTCACCAGCCCCAGGACGCGCTGGACCCCCGGCAAGGCCTGGATCCCGCGGGTCAGCTCATCCAGGCCCGCCAGGGAAGCCGGATCCTGCACGGGGCCGCGCGCATGCACCGCCAGCACCAGGGGGGAGAGGGCCGAGTGCGGGAAGTGCCGGTCCAGGATTTCCTGCACCTGACGGCTCTGGGCCGTGGCCGGCAGGCTGCGGCTGTCGGCGGGCCCTATGCTCATATGCAGGATGGGTTGGCCCATGGCCAGCAGCATGATCAGGGCGCCTGCGAGTATGACGGCCGCATGACGCATGACGAATCGGCTGAAGCGATACCAGCCGCCCCGGTCGTCGGTGCGGTGGAGACGCCGGCGCAGCACCGGCAGGGCCAGACTGTTCACCCTGCGTCCCAGCAGGGCCAGCAGGGCGGGCAGGATGAGGGTGGAGGTCAGCATGGCCGCGGCCACGGAAATGCCGCCGGCCAGCCCCATGTTCTGGAAGAACCGCTGCGGCAGGATGAGCAGACAGAACAGGCTGGCCGCCACGGTCAGGCCGCTGTAGGTCACGGTGCGGCCGGCGGTGGCCAGGGTGCGGGCCAGGCTGTCCCGCACGTCCGCCCCGGGTTTTGCCAGTTCCTCGCGGAAACGGGAAACGATGAACAGGCCGTAGTCGATGGACAGACCCAGGCCCAGCATGGACACCACGTTGGCGGCGTATACGGAGATGTCCGTGAACAGGGTGCACAGCTTCAGCATGGTCACAGACAGGACAATGGTGATGGCACTCACCACCAGGGGCAGGGCGGCGGCGGTCACGGAGCCGAAGACCCAGACCAGCAGGAAGGACAGCACCACGAAGCTGGCCACCTCGGCGCGCCAGATGTCGCGTTCCAATTGCTGGCGAATCTCCACATAGGTGGCCAGCTCACCACCGAGCAGGACCTCCAGACGGTCGCCGTGGATCTGCTGGCGCAGGCGCAGAAGGGCCTCCACTCCCTCGTTCCTGCTGCGGTTCAGGTACACCACCGCATAGGACAGATTGCCGTCCTGGGAGCGCAGGCGGGCATCCTGGGTCATGGGGTAGCTGGTGACCCGGATCACGTCCGGGTTGGTGGCCGCCCGCGCCAATACCTGCTCCACCGCTTCCCGGTAGGCGGGGCTGTCCACCAGGGGGCCCGATGAGCGCGGCAAGCCGATGCCCGGGCGGAACAGCAGAATCACGGGGGTTTCATCCCGCCCCAGATGTTCCCGCAGCTCATCGGCCGAGCGGGCCGAGCCGCTGCCTGGGACTTCCCAGCCGGGCGACAGGGTCAGGCTGCGCATCACGTCCAGGCTGTAGATGGCGCTCGCGGTCATCAGCACGGCCGCGATCAGGATCACCAGCCAGGGGTGGTTGCCGACCTTGCGGCCCAGGTGCAAGAACATTGGGGCGGCGGGTGTGGAAAGGGGTGAGCGTAACATCAAGCCGTCAGCGCGGCCCGGTCCGTTACCCGGCGCGGCGCGCCAGCAGCCATTTCTCCACGCTTACCGCGAGACTCACGCCCGCGCCCACGACCAGCGCCAGTAGCCAGTCGAACACACCCAGGGCTGCGGTTTGGAACAGCCGTTGCATCCAGGGCAGGCAGGTGAAGCCCCATTGCAGCAGCACCATGCCGAGCACGCCCGCCCAGAGCCAGGGGTTGGCGAATGGCGCCAGGCGCCAGAGGGGGCGCGTCATAGAGCGGCAATTGAACAGGTAGAACATCTGCGCCGCCACGAAGACATTCACCGCCAGGGTACGGGCCTCGTCCAGGCTGCCGCCCTGGGACAGCTTCCACCGGAACAGCATGAACACGCCCAGCAGCAGGAGCACGCCCACCAGCACCACCCGCCATGCCAGGTGCCGGTCCAGCAGCGCGGCCTGCGGCGGCCGCGGCGGGCGGGCCATGACTCCGACCTCTATGGGCTCGAAGGCCAGCATGAGGCCCAGCAGCACGGCCGTGGTCATGTTGATCCACAGGATCTGCAGGGGCGTGATGGGCAGGGCCACGCCGGCGACGATGGCGGCGGTGAGCACCAGTCCCTCGCCGAAGTTGGTGGGCAGGGTCCAGACCACGAACTTGGTGAGGTTGTCGAATACCCCCCTGCCCTCTTCCACCGCCGCCACCAGGGTGGCGAAGTTGTCGTCGGTGAGCACCATGTCCGCCGCCTCCCGGGCGGTCTCCGTGCCGCCCAGCCCCATGGCCACGCCGATGTCCGCCGCCCGCAGGGCCGGGGCATCGTTCACGCCGTCGCCGGTCATGGCCACCACATGGCCGGCGGCCTGCAGGGCCTGGACCAGACGCAGCTTCTGTTCCGGTTCCACGCGCGCGAAGACATCGCACTCCAGGGCCATGCGCGCGAATTCCGCATCATCCAGGGCGGCCAGATCCCGCCCCGTCAACACCCGCCCCACCCGCGGCATGCCCAGGGCGGTGGCGATGGCCTGGGCGGTGAGGGCGTGGTCGCCGGTGATCATCTTCACCATCACTCCCGCCCGCACGCAGGCTGCCACCGCCTGACGCGCCTCGGGCCGGGGTGGGTCCATCATGCCCTGCAGACCCAGGAACACCAGGCCGTCATGCACATGCTGGTGACCGAACTCCACGTCCCGCGGGCGTCCCTGCACGTGGGCCGGGGGGGCGTGTGCCTTGCGCGCCAGGGCCAGCACCCGCAGACCCTGACGCGCCATGGCGCGGGCTGCGGTTTCCACCTCGGCGCGAAGCGCCGCATCCAGGGCCCTTTCCTGACCGTGCGCGTCCAGCAGGCTGGCGCAGCGTTCCAGCAGACGCTCGGGCGCGCCCTTCAGATAGGCCATGCCCTGTCCGGCGCGCTGATGCCAGGTAGCCATGTATTGATGACCGGAGTCGAAGGGCAGTACGGCCATGCGCGCATGGCCGGTGGCGTGGCCGGCATCGATGCCCGCCTTGAGGGCCGCGACGATGAGCGCACCCTCGGTGGGATCACCCGTCACCCGCCAGCCGCCGGCCTCCTGCCGCAGTACGGCATCGTTGCACAGCAGCCCCGCCAGCAGGGTCTCGCGCAAGGCCCCCGCCAAGGTCACGGGCCGTCCGTCCGCAAGAATGTCGCCCTCCGGCGTGTAACCCGCGCCGCTCAGCGTGTATTCCCGGCCCCCGGCCCAGATGCGCTGCACCGTCATCTGGTTCTGGGTCAGGGTGCCGGTCTTGTCCGAGCAGATCACCGTCACGCCCCCCAGGGTCTCCACCGCCGGCAACTTGCGCACGATGGCGTGCCGGGCCGCCATGCGCTTGACACCGATGGCCAGCACCACCGTCACCGCCGCCGGCAGGCCCTCGGGGATGGCACCCACGGCCATGGCCACGGCGGCCATGAACATGTCGAAGGCGGGTTCTCCCCGCAGCCAGCCCACGGCGAAAGTAAGCGCCGCCAGCGCCAGGATCACGTAGAGCAGCCGCTGGCTCATGCGCGCCACCTTGCGCGTGAAAGGTGTGCTCAGGTCCGGCGCGGCCACCACCAGGCTGGAGATGCGGCCCGTTTCGGTGCCGGGGCCCGTGGCCACCACCAGGCCCAGCCCCTGACCCCGGGTCACCAGGGTACCGCTGAAGGCCAGGTTGCCGCGTTCCGCCAGCGGCGTATCCACGGCCAGGATGTGCGTGTGTTTGGCCACGGGCAGGGATTCCCCGGTGAGCATGGCCTCGTCCACCTGGAGTTCATGCACGCGCAGCAGGCGCAGGTCCGCCGGCACCTTGTCGCCCGCGTCCAGCACAACGATGTCGCCGGGCACCAGGTCAGCGGCGGGAATGGTGGTCCTGACTCCGTCACGGATGACCCGGGCGCTGGTGGCCAGCAGACGCTTCAGAGCCGCCAGGGCATTCTCCGCCCTGGTCTCCTGGACATGGCCGACCAGCGCATTGATGAGCACCACACCGAGGATGACGCTGCTGTCCAGCCACTCCCCCAGGAAGGCGGTGATCGCCGCGGCCACCAGCAGGATGAGGATCAGGGTCTGGCGCAACTGGCCCAGAAAGCGCAGCCAGGCAGGTTTTCCGGCTCGTTCCGGCAGGCTGTTGGGACCGAATCTTTGCCGTCGTGGCTGGATTTCCGCTTGGCTCAGGCCCATTTCGCCGTCACTGGCCCAGACATCCAGCAACGCGCGCGCGCCCTGGCCATGCGGCGGCACTGCGGATCCGGTCAGAGAGGGGGGGGCCATGTTTCAGCTTAGAGCCTGGGCACGGACGCAGACAGAGGGTTTTTCACCCGATAAACTCGCCTTGGCCCAATCTCACCGTTGTCCCATGCACAACGCCGCCGACCAAGCCCGCATCGAAGCCATCCTGGCCAGCGGCATCAAGATCCCGCCCCTGCCGGAAGTGCTGGTCCGCTTCCAGCGCCTGCTGGCGCAGCCGGATGTGGACATCGCCGATATGGCCCGCCTGATCCGCCAGGATGGTGCCCTCAGCGGAGCCGTGTTCCGGGTGGTGGGCTCTCCGGTCTTCGGCCTGCGCGCCAAGGCGGAAACCGTGGAGAAGGCGGTCACCCTCCTGGGCATCCCTCCCACCCTGTCCATCCTGCGTGGCATTGCCCTGCGCAATGCCCTGGGGGATGGCGCATCCTGCGCCGCGCTGGAAACCCTGTGGCAACGCAGCAACCACATTGCCGGGCTTGTCATGACCGTTACCCGCTTGCTGCGGCCCCGCGGTGTCAGCCCGGACCAGGCCTACACCCTGGGCATGTTCCATGACTGCGGCCTGGCCCTGCTGGCCAAGCGGTTCCCCACCTATGGCCGCGCCCTGCTGCAGCCCCCATGGCCGGACATCCCCGCCCTGGATCAGGCCCATGCCACCGACCACGCCTTGCTGGGCAGTTCACTGGCACGCAACTGGCAATTGCCGGACCTCATCGTGCAGGCCATCCGCCAGCACCACGCACCCGCGCACACCACCCAGCCGGAGGCCGTCATGCGTCTGAACGCCCTGCTCAACCTGGCCTGCCACCTGGCGCGGCGAGACACCGGAGAAGACGACGGCGCATGGACGAACGGCTGGCGCACAGCCTGTCTGGAACATCTGCATCTGGATGCCTCCCGCCTGGATGAACTGGAGGCCGAGGTCACCGCCACGTCTTCCGGCACGGAACCGGGATGAGCGGAATGATTCGGGGCATGGCCCGCCCAACACCGCAGGTCATCCGCCGGACCCCGTGACCTGTCATTCCGAACCAAGTGAGGAATCCCGTCGCGGGCCGCCAGGGTCCTGATCTTCACCGCTGGCCGGAAAGACGGGCACATCCCCCGGACCACCGGGAGGACGGATGCGATTATCGGCCTGCACTCCCGTACCGCCGTCCGTTCGACAGGCCCGCACAGGGCCGTCCGGCCCGCTGTCGGCAACCCGGCTAGCCTGCGGGCGTGCCGACGAAGCGATAACCGACCCCCGTCTCGGTCAGCAGGTGTTGGGGCCTGGCCGCATCCTTTTCGATTTTCTTGCGCAGGTTGGCCATGTGCACCCGTACATAGTGGGTATCTCCCGCATGTCCCGGCCCCCAGACGGCCAGCAGCAGCTGCTTGTGCGTCAGGACCTTTTCCGGATGAGCGGCAAGATGGCACAGCAGCCGATATTCGATCGGCGTCAGGTGCAAGGTGTCACCCCCCCGCGTCACCGTCCGCTTGATGGCATCGATGGTGACATCGCCGAAACGAATCAGCGGCCCGCCCGCCCGCGCCTGCCCCAGGTGGCGCCTCAACTGGGCCCGCACGCGCGCCAGCAGCTCACCCGCACCAAAGGGCTTGACCAGATAGTCATCGGCCCCCGCATCCAGCGCGACGATCTTTTCGGCCTCGGTACCGCGCGCGGAGAGCACGAGGACCGGCATGTCCGACCAACCGCGCAGGTCACGGATCAGCGCGACGCCATCGCCATCCGGCAATCCCAGATCCAGCACCAGGATATCGGGGCGGCGGGTCCCGGCCTCGATCAGACCGCGCCGCAGCGTATCGGCCTCGCTCACCACATAGCCTTCGACCTGCAGCGTCAGGCGCACAAAACGCCGGATGTTGTCATCGTCTTCGACGACCAGGATGCGTGCCTCATTCACTCCCATCCTCCCCCAATCCCAAGTCGGCGGCCTGACTGCCATCCTCGACGGGTGGATTGCCACGCGGCAGCTCAAGTATGATGCACGCGCCACGCACCGTGCCGCCAGCCATCCGGTTTTCGCCCCAGATACGCCCACCGTGCGCCTCGACGATGTCGCGGCAGATCGCCAGACCAAGGCCCACGCCCGGAATCGCCGCTTCCTTGCTGCCACGCTCGAATTTCTCGAACACGGCATCTTCGCGACCGGGCGGCAGCCCTGGACCACTGTCCTCTATGCTCACGCGTACCCATGTTTCGAGCAACCGGGCGCTGATGTGTATGCGCGCATCCTCCGGGGTGTACTTGGCGGCATTTTCCAGAACATTGACCAACAGGCGCTCGATCAGGCCAGCGTCGAGAAAGAGCAGGGGCATGTCTTCGGGCAGATGGACTTGGACGGCGCGCGGGCCGAGCAAACCGGCGCAGGCGGCCAGGGCCGAGCCGATCACTTCCTCCAGCGGCACCCATTCCCGCCGGAGACTCGCGGCGCCCGATTCCAGCCGTGCCATATCCAGCAGATTGTCCACCTGCGCATGCATCCTGCGTGCCGACTCGCGAATCGCCGCCACGATTCCGGCATGGGTTTCGGCCAGTGGATGCGTCGTGGCCAGCGTATCCGTCAGCCCGACCAGGGCCGCCAGCGGGGTGCGCAGGTCATGGGAGATCGCCGCCAGCAAGGCGTTGCGCAGGCGTTCCGTCTCCATCTGCAGGGTGCTTGACTGTGCCACCTGGATGTAGTGGATGCGTTCAATGGAGATGGCCAGCAACGAGGCGCAGGTTTCGAGCAACTGGAGCTGCTCCGGCGAAAGGGATGTCGCTTGCGTCAATTGCACGGCCAATACGCCACGCAGGCGCATCGGCCCCTTGAGCGGCAACATCAGGCAGTCACAGGCCGGCAGGGTGTTGGTGCCGCGACCCGCCATTTCACCCCGGTCAAAGCACCATTGCGCCACGGCGATGTCGACGGTGGCCGTCGCATTGGGCTGCAGTTCGAGCCTGTCCGCCTCGTTGGCCAGCAGCAGTGCGGATTTCGAGAAAAACTCCGCGCGCACGAAGCGGGAGGCGATTTCAGCCACCTGCTCGCGCAGCAGCACGGCCGACAGATCACGCGACATCTGATAGAGCCCGCGCACGCGCCGTTCGCGCTCCGTGGCAGCCTGCGCCTGCGCCCGCAGGCTGGCGGTCAGCTGGCCCACGATCAAGGCCACCAGCAGCATGACGACAAACGTGATCAGATACTGCGCGTCGCTCACGTTGAATGACAGCGTAGGCGGCACGATAACGAAATCGAACAGCGCCACCCCGAGGAAGGCAGCCAAGATCGCGGGCTTGCGTCCGTATTGCAGCGCCGCCCCGACCACGACCAGCAAGAACAGCATGACGATGTTGGTCTGCTCCAACACGCCGCGCAGGGGCATGGCCAGGAACGCCACCAGGGCGCAGGCGGCGGCGACCACGAAATAGCCCGCCCAGCAGCTCGATGAATCTTGTCCCGCCGCCTGCCGCACCTGGCGGCGCGCGCCCTCCGGCCCGGGGATGGGTATCTGCAGGATGTCCATGTCCGGGGTCTGGGCGGCCAGATGCTCCGCCAGCGAAGGCCGCCAAAACCTTTTCCTTCCGCGCCATCCCATCACCAGCCGGGACAGATCATGTTCGCGTGCATAGCGGGTGAGCGTCTGCACGATGCTGGCCCCGGTCGGCGTGGCCGTATGGGCCCCCAACTCCTTTGCCAGCTTCAGGGCACGCAACGCCTGCTCGCGTTCACTATCCCCGACACGCTGTTGCGAGGGTGCATCCACGAACACGGCATGCCAGGGCAGATTGGTCTGCGCCGCCAGGCGGGCAGCACTGCGCACCACGGCCTCGCCGCCGCTGCCAGGGCCTACGCAGGCCAGCAGCGCATCACGCGTCGACCACCGCGGCTGGTTTTGCCACATGGCCTCATTGGTGCGGCGCCAGAGCCGCATCTGGGAGTCGACGCGATCCGCCGTGCGGCGCAGCGCCAGTTCTCGCAGCGCGATCAGATTGCCCTTGCGAAAGAAATTCGCCGCTGCGTGTCTGGCCTGTTCCGGGACATAGACCTTGCCCGTCGCCAGACGCAACAGCAGCTCGTCCGGAGGGAGATCGACCACCACCACCTCATCGGCCGCGTCAAACAGCGTGTCGGGCACCGTCTCCCATACCCGGATGCCGGTAATCCCCCCCACAACGTCGTTCAGGCTCTCCAGGTGTTGCACATTCATCGTGCTCCACACGTCGATCCCCGCGGCCAGCAGTTCCTCCGCATCCTGCCAGCGTTTGGGATGACGGGAGCCCGGCGCGTTGCTGTGCGCCAGCTCGTCGAGCAGCACGAGTGGCGGGCTGGGCCCACCGGCATGCGATTGGCCAAAGGCGAGCGCGGCATCCAGATCGAATTCCTTGAACCGTCGATCCCGGTGCGGCACCTCGCGCAGCGGCAGCAAGGGCAAATCCGCCACCAGCGCCTGGGTTTCGGCACGCCCGTGCGTTTCCACCAGACCGATCACCAGGGGCACACCCTGCGTTTGCGCCACCTGTGCGGCCGACAACATGGCGTATGTCTTGCCGACACCCGCGGATGCCCCGAAGAAAATCTTCAAGCGCCCCCGTCGTGCGCGCGCCTCCTCTTGTTGCACCTGCTGCAGCAGTTCATCCGGATCGGGGCGCAGTTCGTCTGTGGACATGGGCGATGTTTACCGCGCAAGGAATGCGCGGGCGAGACCGGCATGGCGGTTCGTGACGGCCGCGCGGGGCATGCGCCTGACGGCGCGCATGCCCCGGGAGGCGCCGAACGAACCGAGGACTGTCATTTCGAACGCAGTGAGAAATCCAGGAGGGTGAAGATCCCCCGCCGCTTGCCCGCATAAATCCACGTCTTGCGGGCCAATGCAAGCAAAACGCGCAGGGGGACTGCCTGCCGCGGGGCTTCCCCGCCCGTGCGGTAGAGCACACGCATCAGGCCGCGCCCATGACGACAAGGGCCATGTCGACCGCCTTGATGCCGATGAAGGGGGCGATCACACCGCCCAGGCCATAGATCAGCAGGTTGCGGCGCAGCAGCGTGGCCGCGGGGGCAGCCCGGTATTTCACGCCCCGGAGTGCCAATGGAATCAGGAAGACGATGATCAGCGCATTGAAGATCACCGCCGAGAGGATGGCCGAGGCGGGGCTCGCCAGCCCCATCACGTTCAGCACCGCCAGTTGCGGATAGGTGCTGACGAAGGCCGCCGGGATGATGGCGAAATACTTGGCCAGATCGTTGGCGATGCTGAACGTGGTGAGAGAACCGCGCGTCATCAGCATCTGCTTGCCGGTCTCGACGATCTCGATCAGCTTGGTGGGGTTGCTGTCGAGGTCCACCATGTTGCCCGCCTCCTTGGCGGCCTGGGTACCGGTATTCATGGCTACCGCCACATCCGCCTGGGCCAGGGCCGGTGCATCGTTGGTGCCGTCACCGGTCATCGCCACCAGCTGCCCCTTGGCCTGATATTCACGGATCAGGGCAAGCTTGGCCTCCGGGGTGGCCTCGGCGAGAAAGTCATCCACTCCGGCCTCGGCGGCGATGGCGGCGGCGGTGAGCCGATTGTCGCCGGTGATCATCACCGTCTTGATGCCCATGCGGCGCAGCTCGGCAAAACGCTCCTTGATGCCGCCCTTGACGATGTCCTTGAGCTCGACCACGCCGAGTGCCCGGCTGCCCTCGGCCACCACCAGCGGCGTGCCGCCGCACCTGGAAACCTCATCGACCGCGTGTTGCAGGTCCGGCGGGAATTGTCCGCCCAGGGCCTCGATATGGCGGCGCACGGCGTCCGCCGCACCTTTGCGGATGCTGCGGCCATCGGCCAGTTCCACGCCGCTCATGCGGGTCTGTGCGGTGAAATGGACGAACTGGGCGCCCATATCCTCGACCTGACGTTCACGCAGATTGAACTTCTGCTTGGCCAGCACGACGATGCTGCGCCCTTCCGGTGTCTCATCGGCCAGCGAGGCCAGTTGCGCGGCATCGGCCAGTTGCTCTTCGCGCACGCCACGCACCGGCAGAAAGGCGCTGGCCTGGCGATTGCCCAGGGTGATGGTGCCGGTCTTGTCCAGCAGCAGCACATCGACATCGCCCGCCGCTTCCACCGCGCGGCCGGACGTGGCGATGACATTGGCCTGCATCATGCGGCTCATTCCGGCCACGCCGATGGCCGAGAGCAGCCCGCCGATGGTGGTTGGAATCAGGCACACCAGCAGGGCCACGAGCACCGTGATGCCGACCACCGTACCGCTGGCGGCCTGAGTCACGGCAAAGCTGGAAAACGGCAGCAAGGTGGCAATGACCAGCAGGAACACCAGCGTCAGGCCCACCAGCAAGATGGTCAGGGCGATTTCATTGGGTGTCTTCTTGCGGCGGGCGGCCTCGACCATGGCAATCATGCGGTCGACGAAAGTCTCGCCCGGATTGACGGCCACCCGCGCCACGATCCAGTCCGACAGCACGCGCGTACCTCCGGTGACCGCGGAAAAATCCCCGCCGGACTCACGAATGACGGGGGCCGACTCGCCGGTGATGGCCGATTCATCGACCGATGCCACGCCGTCGATGACCTCCCCATCCGCCGGGATGACATCGCCGGTCTCGATGAGCACGATGTCGCCCTTGCGCAGATTGTCGGCCTCGATGGGCAGCCACTTCAATTCCCGCCGTTCATGTGCATGTGCCTCGTAAGCCTTGCCGTCGAGCCTCTTGGCCCAGGTGCCTTTCTTCAGGCCGCGCAGGCTAGCCGCCTGCGCCTTGCTGCGCCCTTCGGCCAGGGCCTCGGCAAAGTTGGCGAACAGCACGGTGCACCACAGCCACAGACTGATGGCCAGGATGAAGCCCGCGGGCGCGTCACCCTCGCCGCCCAGTGCCTGGACATACAGCAGGCTGGTGAGCATGGCGCCCAGATAGACGACGAACATCACCGGATTGCGCCACTGTGCCTGCGGTACGAGCTTGCGCAGGGCGTCCAGCAGTGCCTGCCGCCTCAGGGCGGGGTCGAACAGCGACAGGGAATCCTTACCGGACATGGGCTTCTCCCTCGCGTGACGCGGATGCGGCCGTAGCGGGCGGTTGCCGCGCATCCAGCGCCAGATTCAACAGCAGGACATTGATGCGCGGCTCACCCAGCAGCCCCAGCCAGCGCCCCTCGGTATGCCGCGCCAGCAGCGACCGGATTTCCGACATGGGCAACTGACGTGCCCGCGCGACCCGGTCCATCTGCAGGCGTGCGTTGGCCACGGAAATATGCGGATCCAGGCCGGAGGCCGAAGCGGTCACCGCCTCCACCGGCACGGCCGCACCGGCCGCCAGACCATTGGTGCGGCGGTAATTCCGCACACGCTGCTGCACGGCCTCGATCAACGCGGCATGGGTCGGGCCCTGATTGCTGCCCAGCGAGGCCGCGGCGTTGTACGGTACCCCCGCAGTCCGGCCGTGGTCCGCGGGGTCCGGCCCGGTCGTGGCACTGGGCCGCGGGTGAAAGTAATGCCCGGCGGTGAAATGCTGACCGATCAGGCGTGAGCCGATGACCGTCCCGCCCTGCCGAATCAGGCTGCCGGAGGCGGTTTCAGGCCACAGCAGCTGCGCGACTCCCGTCGTGGCCAACGGATAGGCCACACCCGTGACCAGGGCGACAAACAGCGCGCTACGCACACAGGGCCCCAGCAAACCATGCAACGGGGAGACTTGCGGCTCACGGGCGGATGGAGCGTTCGATGCATTCATGACGGGCCTCGATTCAGGGTTGCAGCTGACCCGCCAGCATCTGCAGATGCTCGACGATGGGGCCCAGGGCCAGGGCGGGCAGGAAGGTGAGGCCACCGACGGTCAGCACCACGAATACCAGCAGGCCCATGAACAGCGGCGTGGCGGTGGGGAAGGTGCCGGGGCCCTCGGCCACGGTGTGCTTGGCCGCCAGCGAACCGGCCACGGCCAACAGGGGCAGCAGGGTGAAGTAGCGCCCGATCAGCATCGCCAGGCCGATGGTGGTGTTGAAGAACGGCGTATTGGCGTTGAGACCGGCAAAGGCCGAACCGTTGTTAGCCGTGCCCGATGTGTAGGCATAGAGCACCTCGGAAAAGCCGTGCGCGCCGTGGTTGGCGAGGCTCGCGCCGGTGGCCGGCCAGAGCATGGCCAGCGCGGTGAAACCCAGGATGGACGCCGGATGCGCCAGCACGGAGAGCATCACCAGCTTGATTTCGCGTGCCTCGATCTTCTTGCCCAGAAACTCCGGCGTGCGGCCGATCATCATGCCCGCCAGGAACACCGTGAGGATGGCGTACTGGATCAGGTTGATGAGGCCCACCCCGTCGCCGCCGAACACGCAGTTGAGCATCATCTGCGCCAGCGGCACGAGGCCGCCCAGGGGAGTGAGCGAGTCGTGCATGGCATTGACCGAACCGGTGGTGGCCGCCGTGGTGGTGGTGACGAACAGGGCCGTCCCGGCGATGCCAAAGCGCATCTCCTTGCCTTCCATGTTGCCGCCCGGTTGCGCGGCCGACCTGGATTGCTCCGCGCCCACCTGCGCCAGCAAGGGATTGCCGCCTTGCTCCGCGCCATAGACCAGGGCCAGAAAGCCAGCGAACATCAGCAGAAACGCAGCGAAGAACACCCAGCCCTGACGACGGCGCGCCAGCATCAAGCCAAAGGTGACCGTCAGCGCCGAGGGAATGAGCAGCATCGACAGGATGTGCAGGGTGTTGGTCAGCGGCGTCGGGTTCTCGAACGGGTGCGCGGCGTTCATGCTGAAGAAGCCGCCGCCGTTGGTACCGATGTGCTTGATGGTCTCGAAGCTCGCCACCGGGCCGAGCACCAGTTGCTGGCGTGCGCCTTCGAGCGTGGTCGCCACGGCCCGACTGTCCAGGGTCTGCGGTATGCCCTGCCACACGTAGACCAGCGCCAGCACGAAGCACAGCGGCAGCATCACGCGCCACAGCACGCGCGTGAAGTCCACCCAGTAGTTGCCGATGTCCTGACGGCCGGCGCGGCCCAGGGCGCGGATGAAGCCGCCCGCCGCGGCCACACCGGCGGTGGCGCCGCAGAACATCAGGAAGGTGATGGCCAGCATCTGTGTCGCATTGGAAAGGCTGGTCTCTCCCCCATAGGCCTGCCAATTGGTGTTGGTGATGAAGGACACCGCCGTGTTGAAGGCCAGATCCGGCGTTTGCGCGGGGTTGCCCAGCTCGTTCAGCGGCAGCAAGCCCTGCACGCGCAGCACCAGGTAACCCAGGGTCATCATGGCAGCGTTGGACAAGAGCAGCGCCAGCCCATAGCGCGCCCAACCCATGCGCTCACCCGGATCGATGCCCAGGACGCGATAGCTCAGGCGTTCCAGTGGCCAATGGCGTTCGTCTGCGAAGGCATGCGCCAGCCAGCGGCCCATGAGCATGGCAAGCCCAGCCACGAGGGCCAGAACGAGAACAAAAGCGGTGACATCGCGTTGCATGATTCCCTCTCAAAGTCCGCGCAAGGCGAGCAACAGCCACGCGGTCCAGGCAAAGAATGCAAGCGACAGGCCGACGAACATCAGGTCTTCCATGACGAACCTGTGCGATCAGAAGCGCTCGGGGCGCAGCAAGGCGTGGCCGAGATAGACGAACAGGCCCAGCGCGCCCACGGCGGCCAGCCAATGGACGAGCGCCAGGGGGATCATGGAAGCCTCCCGGCATGGGAGGCACCGCGGGGAATCCGGGAACCGTAAGGCATGGCATCGCTCCGTTTCATGAACGGCTCGATGCTAGGGTTACGCGTATCAGGACAGGATCAAGAATGCAGAGACAACCATCAAGAAGTCATCAAGGACCACGCCGGCACGCGACAGGTTGGAAAAATCCCTGCCGCCCTGCATGCCCGGATCGCCGCCATGGCGCACGTGCCGTGGCGGCGCGCGGAGCCGTCCCCGCGTACCATCCAGGCCGTGATGCGATGGAAGATCTGCATAAGGGAGGCCTGGGAAGCCACGCGCACCCGTGATCGAGCCGCGACCGGGTCTGAGCCACTGGGCAAGGTGAGTGCAAGTCGGGTTATGCTGAAAGCGCACAGGAGGACACATCATGTACAAACGCATACTGGTCGCCGTGGACGGCAGTCCGCATGCGGACGTGGCGCTGCGTCACGCCGTGGAGCTGGCGCGCGACTGTCAGGCCGAGCTGACGGTCCTGCACGTGCAGGATACGACCTGGATGCTGGCGGGCTCGGAATTCGCTCTCGACACCACGCAGATCAATGAAGCACGCCGTCAGGTGGGTGAAGGCATACTGGACCGGGCCCGGCAGCTGGCCCAGACTGCCGGCGTGCAGGCCCGCCTGCAACTGGTGCAAACCGACACACCGGCCCGCAGCGTGGCCGACGTGATCGCCGGCGAGGCTGCCGCCTGGCCCGCGGACCTGGTGGTAGTAGGCACGCACGGTCATCGTGGCCTGCGCCATCTGCTGCTGGGCAGCGTAGCCGAGGGCGTGGCACGCATCAGCGCCATGCCCGTGCTGTTCGTGCGTTGACGGCCCTCGCGCGCCCTCCGACCCAAATCTCCGGCACCCCCGCCTTCGGGTGGGCCTGAAGATCCGGGTCCCACGTCATCCGACCAATGTTCACAAGGAATGTCATGTCCACCGCCCCGCACATCGTCATCCTGGGAGCCGGATTTGCCGCCCTCACCGCCGTGCGCGCACTGCGCAAGCGCGCGCCCCGGGCGCGCATCACCCTGGTGGCCCCCAAGGCCCGGTTCGTCTACCTGCCCAGCCTGATCTGGATCCCTCCGGGCCTGCGCCAGGGCGCGGACCTGGTCCTGCCCCTGGAACGCTTTTTCCGGGACCAGGGCGTGGAGTTCGTGGCCGCCCGGGTCACGGGCCTGCAGGACGGTGGCCGTACCGTGCTCACCGACGCCGTGGACGAGACCAACAGGACCCTGCGCAACGATGCCCTGCTCATCGCCACCGGAGGGCGCTTCATCAAGAAGCTGCGCGGCATCGAGCATGCCCTGACCCTGTGCGAGGGCGTGGCCTCGGCCGAAGCCATCCGCGACCGTGTATCTGCCATGCAAGACGGGCGCATCGCCCTGGGTTTCGGCGGCAATCCCAACGAGCCGGCGGCCATGCGCGGCGGCCCCATGTTCGAGCTGCTGTTCGGCCTGGATACCCATCTGCGCCGGACCGGCCGGCGCGCGCGCATCGACCTCGCCTTCTTCAGCGCCGCCACCAAGCCAGGCAGCCGCCTGGGGGATAAGGCCGTTTCCGGTCTGCTGGCGGAGATGGCCCGGCGCCGCATCGACACCCATCTGGGGCACAAGCCGCTAGGCTTTTCGGAAAGAGGTGTGGACACGGAGGGCGGCCACATCGACGCCGACCTGATCCTGTTCATGCCCGGCCTCACCGGCCCCGCCTGGGCAGCGGAATCCGGTCTGCCCCTGTCCCCCGGCGGCTTCTTCAGGGCCGATGCCCACTGCCGTGTGGAAGGCGCGGACCGGGTGTTCGTGGCCGGTGATGCCGGCAGCTTCCCGGGCCCGGACTGGCTGCCCAAGCAGGCCCACATGGCGGATCTGCAGGCCAGGGCGGCGGCCCAAAACCTGCTCCTGGCACTGGAGGGCAAGGCCCCCGCCGCCACTCCCAAGGTGGAGCTGATCTGCATCGTCGACACCCTCGACAAGGGCATCCTGGTCTACCGCGACCCGAAACGCTCCGTGCTGCTGCCCTCCTGCCGCCTGTTCCACTGGGCCAAGCGCTACTTCGAGGGCCAGTACCTGCGTGCCTACAGGTAGCGGAAACCCAAAACCCGTCCTGGTCGACTGCCGGGCGAGACATTCCCGGCGGCCTGCCGACGCGGCAAACATGGCGCCAAGCTCCCGAATGCGACGCCCAAGAGGGTTCAAGCCACGGGAGGAGGGGTGGTCCGGCCGATAAGCCTGGACTTCTCCTGTTGGCCGAAATGACCGCTCCGGCCCATCGCCAGCCGAAGCGGCAACTCCGATCCCCGCACGCGATCGAACGTCCGATCCGACACGCGCCTAAACGTCAGCCCTGCCCTCGCGCGCAATCGAAATGCAAGCCGCCCTCCGCCATCGTTCCCAGCGCCCTTCGCCGTCATTCCGAGCGCCTCTGCCGTCATGCCGAACGCAGAGAGGAATCCTGTGCATCGGCACCCGCGCCTGGCAGAACACCCATGCGCCTCCCCGGAAGCCATGGCCCGCTGCGGATTCCGGCGACCTCAGGCAGGTCCGGTCCCCGCACGGGATCGGCCCACTGAACCACCCTTTTCCAGGGGGCCGCAGACGCCCCAGACACGCATGGAACTGGCGCCCACGGCAGGAATCGAACCTGCGACCCTCCCCTTAGGAGGGGGATGCTCTATCCACTGAGCTACGTAGGCGTGGAGCGGCATTTTAGCGCGAAGGTCCGGCCTGGCACGCCATTGGAAAGGCGAGCACATCCGATCGAGGGACATGATCGCCCCGCACGCATCCCGCGGGACCGCCCCGCAGCTGCCTGTACACTCCCCCCGTTACCGCACGGTCGATCCGAAACGCCCTTTCCACATGCCTTATCTCAGCCTGGACAACCTCTCCCTCGCCTACGGTCACTGGCCCCTGCTGGACGGCGCCAGCTTCGGCATCGACAAGGGCGAGCGCATCGGCCTCATCGGCCGCAACGGCACGGGCAAATCCAGCCTGCTGAAGATCCTGGCTGGTCAGCTCCAGCCTGATGACGGTGTGCTGTGGCGCGAACCCGGGCTGCGTCTGGCCTACGTACCCCAGGAGCCGGAATTCAGCCCGGGCCATACGGTATTCGAAGCCGTGGCGGCGGGAGCGGGCCCGGCCCAGGCCCTGCTCACGGCCTATCATGCCGCCACCCACAGTGGTGACCTGGCGGAAATGGCGCGCCTGTCGCACGAGCTGGAGGTGCACGACGCCTGGCGCCTGAACAGCCGGGTGGAGGAGACCCTGGCCCGCCTGGGCCTGGATGCCGAGGCCAGGGTGGACACGCTGTCCGGCGGTACGAAGAAACGTGTGGCCCTGGCCCGGGCCCTGGCCGCGGAGCCGGAGCTCCTGTTGCTGGACGAGCCCACCAACCACCTGGATTTCGGCGCCATCGAATGGCTGGAGGAACTGCTGGCGGAATTCCCCGGCGCCCTCCTGTTCATCACCCACGACCGGGCCTTCCTGGACCGGGTGGCCAACCGCATCGTCGAACTGGATCGAGGCATCCTGCGCAGCTATCCGGGCAACTTTGCCGCCTACCAGGCCCGCAAGGCGGACGAATTGCTGGTGGAGACCCAGCAGAACCGGAAATTCGACAAATTCTGGAAACAGGAAGAGGCCTGGATCCGCAAGGGCATCGAGGCCCGCCGCACCCGCAACGAAGGCCGTGTGCGTCGCCTGGAACGACTGCGCCGGGATCGGGCCGCCCGCCGGGAGCGCCTGGGCCAGGTGGGCTTCAGCCTGGATGCCGGCGAACGCTCGGGAAAACTCGTGGCCGAATTCGAGCATGTCAGCCACGGCTTTGCCGGCCGCAGCCTCATCCGCGATTTCTCCACCCGCATCCTGCGAGGGGACAAGCTGGGGCTCATCGGCCCCAACGGCTGTGGCAAGACCACCTTCATCCAGCTCATGCTGGGAAAAATGGATCCCGATCAGGGTCGCATCCGGCGGGGTACCGGTCTGCAAGTGGCCTATTTCGACCAGTTCCGCGGCCAGCTGGATGATGCGGCCACCCTGGTGGATACCATCTCTCCCGGCTCGGACCATGTCACCATCGGCGGCCAACGTAAGCACGTCATCGGCTATCTGGAGGAATTCCTCTTTCCCCCGGAGCGCGCCCGGGCCAAGGTGGGGGCCCTCTCCGGCGGCGAACGCAACCGCCTGCTGCTGGCCCGCCTCTTCGCGCGCCCAGCCAACCTGCTGGTGCTGGACGAACCCACCAACGACCTGGACATCGACACCCTGGAACTGCTGGAGCAGCTCCTGCAGGACTACGCCGGCACCGTGATCCTGGTCTCACACGACCGTGCCTTCCTCGACAACGTGGTGACCCAGAGCATCGTCTTCTCCGGCAACGGCCAGCTCCTGGAACTGCCCGGCGGCTACGCCGACTGGCTGGCCTATCGCGCCCGTCCACGGGCCGACACCCCGGCAACCACAAAGGTCCCGACCACCAAGCCCAGCGCCGTTCCGCCGCCCAGGCCGAAAAAGGCCGGCCTCAGCTACAAGGAGCGGAAGGAACTGGAAGCCCTGCCCGAACGGATCCAGGCCCTGGAGACCGAACAGGCCGGCCTGGCCGCGCAGATGGCCGATCCCGCCGTATACGCCGACCACGTCCGATCCGCCGCCCTGCATGGCCGGGCCACCGAGATCGAAGAGGCGCTGCTGGAACTGCTTGCACGCTGGGAAGCGCTGGAGGCCAAGACGGCGGGCTGAGCCCAGATCCCCTCGGCACCCGCGAGAGTGGGTGGGTGCGGCGTGCGGTCATCGGCACGAAGCTGCCTTGGAAATTGTTTGCATCGTTTGCCATTCCACTCTCTGCCGGGGCAGTGTCCCACCAAGTGGTGTAAGAGCTGAAGTGCCTGGTGTTGCCCGGTAGGCCCCGCATGCGGGGCCTACCGGGCGGGCGCGATCGGGTGGTCATCGAAGGACTCCGGTAAGGTTTGGGTAGCGACACTCAACCCG